>JAJDCB010000001.1 GCA_029261065.1 Candidatus Omnitrophota bacterium
CAAATACTACATGAGTTTTTGAGGCTGACTCTGAAAAGTTGATCCCCCTCAATGATTTTTAAAACTTTTAATGATTATGTCCCTGCCCACCATGCTGGTGACCACGGTTTTCAACTTCACTCGTTGTTTTCTTATCAGGCTCTTTTATTGGATCAACATGCATTTTACCTCCACCATGGCGATGCATTTGACTTGATGTTTGATCAGGACTAATTTGCGCCTTTTCTTTTCTGTCATTAAAATATCCGGACATTTGGAAGACAAATAAGGCTAACCCAACCAAAATCAAACCTCTATTGGAAGCCATGCTGAATTTTACAAATGATTCTCTTTTACGCCATTGAGTAAGCAAGACTAACATTATGGATAAGGCAATAATTTGCCCAAATTCTACTCCAACATTAAAGGAGAGTATTTTCCATATTAATCCATCATCCCCCAAAGGTAATTGCTGTAATCGTGTTGATAATCCAAAACCATGAATGAGGCCAAACAGAAATACCACAAACTGTAAATTAGGAGATTTTACTTTTAAATATTTTTTAAATCCCCCGATATTTTCAAACCCTTTGTAACAAACACTTAAAGCAATCACAGCATCAATCAAATAATAACTTGCTGTGATTTCATAAAATGTCGCAAAGATAAGCGTAATACTATGACCAATCGTAAACGCCGTAATGAACTTTACAATGTCTCTAAATTTGCTTAAAAAGAAAATAACTCCAAATAAGAACAAAAGATGATCATACCCTGTGATCATATGCTTTGCCCCTAAATAGATGTAATCCATGTTTCCACCGCTGACTAAACTCATCTTATCAGCATCAGTAACCCCATGAGCAAAAGCTAAGCCCACAAATGTAAAACTTATAAAAATTGCATAAATAAAACGCATCAAGGCCTCCAAATCTTAGCCAACCCTCGATTAATCAATTCTTGATTCAGACATAACCCTGAATCCGCCACTTTCTGCGCTCTACTTTCGAATCAATCTGAGACAAATAACGATAATGCGACCAACTTAACGGCAAAGACACATCGAAACAAAAGTGTGTTCAATTTTATTACGCCTGTTTTGTTACACATACGTTATCGCATTTTACTGAAGAACTTTTTCCAAATTCAAAACATACTCTTCTCTTTTTACTACATCCATTTTCTGAATATTAAACAATTTCCAACGAACTGCTGGTAAACTTTCAACACCCTTAAGATCTAATAAACTCCAATCCGGTTCACCTTTTTAAAAGACACCAAAAAGCTTTTCTCATGTGATGTAAGCGATTGGCTTATAGTATTAACTAACCTATTTCGAACCTCAACAAGATCTTCATATGAAACTTCTTTATTAGTCATCCCTTGAAACTCAGCCTCATAAACAGTTTTAAATTCTTTCATAATAGGATTAAGTGATTCATGAATAGGTCGATCATGACTAATTAAATAAACTAAAAATCCTTTACGAATATTTTCCGTAATCCCTTCACCCTCTAATAAAAACTTAACATCAAAAAAATCCCGTGGATGCTGGCGATCCAAAGCCGCACATATTTTCCCTCCATACAAATCTGCCAATGACACAATGTTCATTTTCGTTGTCATTTCAAATGCTTCTTGAGCTTTAACTAATAATTCACACTCTTCACAAGAAAAGACAGATCCTCTTATCACTAAATTTGGTTCAATCTTAATTTCACTCTCATTTCTTATAATTTTTAACTTACTCACCATTGAAGGATTACGAATAGAAATTTCCTCAACAAAACTGCCAACAATATATTTTTTAATATCCTGTGCCATCTGCTTAAGGGTAGCTTCAATATTCATTAAAGATGTATCTCTATCTTCTATTGGCAAATAAGTCAAATCAATGTCCACAGAAAAACGGGGCATATCTTGAACAAACAAATTAATAGCTGTGCCACCCTTTAAAGCAAAACACTTGTATTTTGCAACCAGAGGTAAAACCTCTACAAGAAGTTGTACTTGTTTAAAATATGGATTGTTCGCCTCGATCATCATTATCCCTTGGTACTGTTATTAAATATTTAGAATCTAGTTTACCATTTTCTTGAACGACACGCTTACCTTTTCCTAAATCAACTTGATCAAGTTGCAACTTTTCAAACCACTGATGATTATACTTCTGTGCAAACCATAAAAACAACCTCTTAACTTTTATATTCTTACAATCAACTAACAAGGAGTTTATTAAGTCAGCCCGTAAAGTTGCTGCCCCCTCTATGACAACATCAACCATATGAAAAGTCTCTTTCTTTGGAACATCAGCCATCATTTCAAAAAGCGCGCGTTCAGGAGATGAAACATTTATCTTCCAATCCCAACTTCCAAATAAAACATTACTTACACCCAACTTGCTCTTACCTCGAAAGATAGCCCTAGAGTGCTCTATAAATTCAACATTAACGTCCGCTTTAAACAACCATCTAGGCAATTTCTTATGATAATAAAGATGCACTCTTTCTTTTTTACCTAATGGCAAATAATGTGCGCGTCCCTTTAACTCCAAAGCAGACCGCCCTCCAACGTGAAGTGAAAAACCAAGCATTTGCAATGAGTAGACTAAATGTTGCCACTTAAGTGTTCCTCCCGGTCTTCGATAAACACCTCGTGCCACAGGTTCCAAGTACCCTGTTTTTATATAATAATCAACAAGTGACGCACTTATACCTTTAGTTTTTAACCAGGCACGATCAACAACTATACCCTCAGAAACTTGTTCTACTCTCAATTTATTCACCTCCAAGTCCAGTTTATTAATTTGTATATAAACATAGCTATACTATGTTTATAACATATTTTATAAACCAAATCAAGGTTTAATGATTTTTATATTAACATAGTAATACTATGCCAACTGGTATATTGTTAAACCATAAAACTACCAAATTAATTAAATAAGAAGAGGGAAATGGGAGACTAGAAGTGTCAGATCTCATAACGTGCTGAAAAAAGATGAGATAAGTGGCATTATGAAATAGCACATGATAGCGCAAGAAAAATAAACATAACATATTGGATGAATTTAATGAACAGATCAAAGAACGCTTAGTCCATAAACGCATGTGTGGGCGTCCAAATAAGAAGAAAATGATAGATAGGTGCTTAGCCCTTAATTAGTTATGAGATCTGACACTTCTAGTCCTATTGTATTGGGTGTTGTGGACTGTTTTGTTGGTATAATGTTACCCCAAAATCATTAACTACTCCTATTTCTTCCATGCTTCAAAATACATTCTTTCAACTTCACAATATCAACAGGTTTAGCAAGAAAACCATCCATCCCCGCATCGTCTGCCTTTTTGCGATCTTCTTCCATGACAGCTGCCGTTAAAGCTACTATTGGTATGTCTGATTTTATTTCTTCTCGAATAACCTTAGTTGCCTCTAAGCCTCCCATCACTGGCATTTGCATATCCATCAATATCAAATCATATTCATCTGAAGCTTTCAACTTGTCCACGCCCTCTTGTCCATTGTTAGCATAATCTCCATCACAACCCAATTCAGCAAAATAAGCCTGGATTAACATTTGATTTGCTACGGTATCTTCGACAACTAAGACTTTAATGCCTTTGCAACTAATTTCTTCATCTCCCGCTATATTTTCTGCGTCCTTTTGCTTCCCAAGGACAACAGTTGTAATAGCATGTATTAACTTCTCCATAGTGACTGGCTTCGCTATGATGTCATCAAAGCCACGCTCACCTTCATTCTCAGATAAGTAAGCATTTATATCTGATGTAACCGCTATATATTTCGTTGATTCAAATTTCTTGTTAGATTGAATTTTCTTAATAAGTTCATAGCCATTCATTCCATCCATCATAATATCGCAAATAATTAAATCAGGAATAATACCCCTTTCGTTCTCTAAATTATCCAATTTATGTAATGTTGCCTGAGGAGAATCAGCAATTCCAAAAACTTTTAACCCCATGGTCTCTATACATTTATTAAGAATCTTTCTTGATACTTCATTATCATCTACAATAAATACCTTTTTATCTACTAATTCACAATGCGTTGTTGGCTCCCCTTCATGGTCTTCAGTAGATTGCCCTTCTTTTAGTTTTACAATAAAGATAAATTCACTTCCCTTCCCCATTTCTGACTCAACCCAAATTCTTCCCCCCATGGCCTCTACAATAGATTTTGAAATAGACAAACCTAATCCTGTTCCTCCAAATTTTCTCGTTGTTGATTCATCAGCCTGAGTAAAAAGATTAAAGACAGCGCTCAATTTATCCTTTGGAATACCTATTCCACTATCCTTGATGATAAAACGAAGGGCTAATTCATCCTTTTGTAAATCGTCTAGTTTTTCAGGTTTCACGATGACACCAATCTGACCTTCTTTTGTAAACTTAATCGCATTTCCCAACAAATTAACGAGCACTTGTTTTAAACGAGTAGGATCTGATTTTACAAATCGAGGCACGGCTTTGTCTATTTCAATATATGTATCAAATGGTTGATCTTTCATGCGAGTGACAATCATAGCAAAGACATCACTTATAAGAGTTTTTAAATCAAAGTCTATAGATTCTAATGAAATTTTCCCAGATTCTATTTTTGAGAAATCCAATATATCATTAATGATCCCAACTAATAAATCTCCACTCGAAGTTACAGTATCAAGATAACCTTTTTGTTTATTATCTAAATCTGTTTTTTTAAGTAGGTCACTAAATCCCAGTATTGCATTCATTGGCGTTCTGATTTCATGACTCATGTTAGCTAAAAATGAAGCCTTAGCTTTAGCCGCTCCTTCAGCTTCTTTTTGCAAACGTTCAGCCAGCTCACGTTCTTTTCGTAATTCATCCGTTTTTTGTTGAAGGGCATTACTCTTGAGTTCAAGGTCATCCCTGGAAACTGTTGTCTCCTGTAAATTTTCAACCATTGCATTGAAAGCCCTAGTTAAAGTCCCAAATTCATCGTTTGAAATGGCTTTAACTCTAAAGGCAAAATTTCCTCCAGCAATGACCTTCGTTCCTTCAATGATCTTCAAAAGAGGATTAATCACTATTTTCTTATTAGCGAAGCCTATCATGATTAATAAAACCATTAACCCAATCAATGTGCCTGCAATAAAGATGTCCCTTAACTGTATTGCTTGTACAAGAAACAAAGCTACTGGTTGTGAAATTATTAAAGCTGCTTCAAATTCTTCAAGAAGTAATGACGTATTTAAAAAAACTTCATTATTTACCTCTTCTTCAAATACATGCCCTTGTTTTTTTAAAAAACTTTTATATATACTAGATACACTTTTAGTATCTTCCCCTAGTTTAGAATTTCTACTATGGGCTAATATTTCTCCTTCCATATTTATCAGAGTAATTATCTCATTTGAAATATTTGAATCATCAAAGATTTTTCCAAAATATTCTTTAACATTAATACCAATGCATATAAGCCCTCGTAATTTATTTTTATAGTAATAGGGGGTACTGATAATTAATTCGGAACTTTTTCTTTCTTTATCGTAAGAATTAAAACTATAAAACTCTCGATTATTAAGCGTTAGTGTTTTTTTAACCCAAGGTTGGTCAATCTTTGAATAATTATAACTAATCTTCTTGTTCCGAATAGAAAATATGCCCTCACCAGTAGCTGTCAACATTTCAATTTTTTCCAAGTCTGGATGATGCCTAGAAAAATCCAAGAGTTTTTCTTCTAATGTTGCACGAAGATCCTCTGATGTATCAAAATCATCAACATCGGAATACATAAAATATTCTTTCAATCCACCATCAGTTAAAATATCAGATAGATTAGACTGAATATTTCTAATTTTCCCATCAATAGAGTTCTTTAGGCTTAAAGAAGATGAAAGAATGCGAGCTTCCACTTCTTCGTGGAGAGATTTTACACTAAAAGAATATAGCACTAAACCAATCGCTAAAAAAATAACAATGATTGGAACAAAAATCGCAATTAGAAATTTATGTGTTAGTTTCATAAAATTAGAAGTTTAAAACAAGGTCTTTGCTCATATTCCAGAACGTATACTTTTCTTTTAAGATTTTTCCTTCGGCTAAATTAACAGTTCCTTGTTTGCTAATAACCTCTTGACCCTCAGGACTTAAAAGCCATTCCATAAATACTTTAACTTCATCTTTAGGTATTTCTTGAGTAACCAAAAATAAAGGTCGGTAATACCCATATTCACCACTGCCAATATTTTCTTTTGAAGGAGCCCTCCCATTTAAAGCTAGAACATTGACATTTCTTTTCTTTGCACTTGAAATCCCTGTTGCGGCAAATGACCAAAGGCTTTTTTCAACGTGCTTCTCAACTTTGCCTGAGTCACGAAAACTAAGAGCCTTTTCCTTAAATAATGCTTCTGGATTTTCAAACATCATCATCCTAAGCATGTGTCCAACTCCAGAGTAGTTTCCTTTTTCTGTTTGATCACGATAGACTAATTCAATAACTTGATCCTCACCGCCGAGCTCTTTCCAATTAGTTATCTTGCCAGTAAATATATCTTTGGCCTGAGCCTCTGTTATACTTTCAATAGGGTTATCTGGATGCGTAATAAAGACAATAGCATCCCATGCTACATGTGTTAAATACCCACCATTTTCTTCAGAAAATATACCAGGCAAAGTATGTCGACACGTACCTCCAATATCCACACTTCCAGCTATGGCTGTACGGATTCCTAAAGTTGCACCACCTCCAACAATCTTAAATTCTATTCCAGTTTTTTCTTTAAATCTAGCTGCAGCTTCAGACATAAATGCTTTTCGTGTAATTCCACAGCCCTTCCAAACTAATGTTTTTGTTTCTGGTGTTAGCATTGTTTTAGCATCTTGCTCTTGAGCATAACCATTTCCTCCAAATACAAAAATCAAACCTAAAATGAGTGATAAAATTTGTTTAATTTTCATAATGATATCTCTCCTCCTCTATCAAACTAAATTAGAAATAATAAGTTAAATTTACTTGAACAACTTCTTCGTTCAATTCACTACCTGTTACTGCTTTCGTATTGTAATAATCAAGGTCAATGCTCATATTGTTCATCATGTAATATTCAATAATTCCTTCCCAACCTTTTGCATTCGTTCCACCACTATTAAAGGCGGCATCAGGAAATGCATCAGGGAAAGCATCCGTTTCAATTCTAGAATATTGACCAATTAATCGCCAGTCACCTTTTTTTCTCTTACCTTTCTTAAGATCAATTCCTGTTCGCCAAGCACTATCATCAGACATAGCAGCATCATCAACATTTTTTGCGTACTCATAAAAAACAGTTAATGGAGGAATGACATCATTACCCAAAAGTTCTTTGAATGTAAGTTTAACTATTGGGTTTACAATTCGAAATCCAGAAGAAACGACACCTCCAGATGAACTATTTGTACTCTTAGACTCTGCAAAAGTTGATGTTAAACGACCTTCAAGGTTACGAAAATCCCAAAAATTAACGGCTGTATTTAAAGATACCCTATCCGTTATTTTACTTTTCAAGCCAACCGCATTGCCTATCATAAAGAAATCAGATTCACCAGCAGCAGAATCATCAATAGGGAAATAACCTATCGTTGCATAAAGATTTGTATTAGCTAAGATATTTTCAGGAACATCGATATTACCCTGAAGAGCAACGCCATCAAACCTTATATCCGCATCCCACAACATATCAGTGTGCAAAAACGGAGATTTAAATTTACCAACTAGAAATGTTAAATTTTTATTATGCTTATACTTACCATAGGCATAATCCAACCAAATTGCCTTTGATTGAAACTCTTTTTCTAAAGTTTGAAACGTAGAGACTGGGGCATCACTACTTCCTGTTGCTAGTCCAAAACCTACTTCTGTTTTATCATTAACTTCTGCAGTTAAACCATATCTAAGACGAATTCTTTGACGATTAATATCCTCACCTTGAGGTTTAAATTTTTGTTCATGTCTAAAACGAAAGTCACCTTTTAATTTAAGTTTCTCTAACCATTTTGAACCTTTTTTGACCTTATCCTCTAACACAGCAACACGATCTTCTATACCTTCAGGAGCTTTCATAGCTGCAGTTGTGTTGGTAAGAGGCCGATCATCCATAAACTGATGAACAAGATCAGTTAATTCTTCGACCTTCCGTTCAAGCTCTGCTATACGAGCTTTGTCCGCATCATCAGCAAAACTTAATGCTGAAGTTCCAACGATCATTGCAAGTGCAATGGTAGAAATAATTAATGTCTTAAACATTTCTCCCCCTTTGTATCTTGGCACGCTCTCCCAAAATAAGAATTGTGTTTATTTTTTTGCCTGAAAATTCTTTAATATCGGTTATTATAACATCAACTATTTCTACTTCTCTAAATATTCAAATTTATTTATGGAATATTTAAGGGACTCTTCTTTCACCCCTCCAAATACTAGCTTATCCAACCTCTCAAACTAGGGGACTTGACCCTTTTCTGACCTTCAGGTTCTTATCTAAAAGTTATTTTAACAAACTCCACATCTCCCGATACTCTACCGAACGTGGAGCCCTTTGGCGTTTTTTGTCTTCGACCAAAGCAATACTGCTGGCATAGCTTGTAAAGATATCTACTGGCATGATGTAAAAGATATTCAGCTCTAAAATGGCAATGATCGCAAAGTCAAAGTCGCATGACGTATATTTTTTTCGTTTCATTTCTCTACGATTCGTTCGTGTTCGTCTGTTGTCTACCAAATACATCTTTTTGCTTTTGTTATACCAAGCAGCTTTTATTTGTAAACGAATTAACTTTCCTTCAACATCAATAGCCAAATCATAAGCTAGCCGGTCGCCGATTGGGGTTAAGACATTACACTTTCTACTTAAAAGTTCTTTGGCGACTGTTAGTTCTGCAATATCGGATTTTAGTTTTGTGTCCAATGGAACCTCCAAAAAATATTAATGAGTTTTTTGTAGTTTTTTGAAACGGGGAAGATTTTGGAATCATGAAAACACAAAAAAGCCCGCCTTCCTTAATTCCGACGGGCATGAGTTAAAGAAGACGGGCTACTTGGTTGCTGAAATCATGAAAACTCAAAAAATTTCGTTAACGCGTCGAAACGTTTTGTGTTTTCCATCAAAAAGCCCGACTTATCTGAGCCGGGCTTTTTTATTGGTTAATTTAAAATATTGAAATATCAAAAAGTTGCGTAAAAGCATCGCAACATTTTGACATTTCCATAAAAAAGCCCAACACATCTGTGCTGGGCTTTTTTATTGGTTGCGGGGACAAGATTTGAACTTGTGACCTTCAGGTTATGCATACCGACTACGACTTTCGTCGCTAGGTGACAAACTTTTAACTTGTCACTTATTTGTGGTCTGGACTATCCCTTCACCCTTTCGGGTGTCCGCCAACTAGTCTCTACACCTTCTCCAGTAACCTCTATCGAGCTTACCTTCGCTTGGCTCGGGATTACCACGATCTTTCGATCAGAGGCTTCCCCGAATTTGACGGATTTTCACTGATTTGTTTCCAAACCAGGGACCCATGTTGAGCCTGACGAGCTACCTGACTGCTCCACCCCGCGCATCTTAAAATTTATGGTTGTGAATTCATCGGCGTGATCTTATACATAACCTCGCCTTCTTTCATCAAATGCATCTTCTCGCGTGCAACCTTCTCTAAATATGCTGGATCTTCTTCGAGTTTGCGTTTTTCTTCGATGAGCTCTTCGTTTTTTTCTTTAAGCTGATCGATTTGTTGCTGGTATTCTAAGTTGATCTGTTTCTTATCTTGCATCTTTGAGTACGATGGGATAAAGATGACAAGAATGACGATTGTAATGACAAATATCCAGAGTGCGTTTCTTATCATATTAGGGGATAGGGTTTAGGTAATTAAAATTTTAAAAAACTTTTAGAGATCTCAGAATAGATCAACACCTACACCCTAACCCCTAAACCCTATAATCTTACCAAATCTTACCCCAAAGCGGTCCAGCGTAAACAGCCTTTTCACCTAGCTCTTCTTCAATGCGCAACAATTCATTATATTTACACAAACGATCCGTTCGTGATAAGGATCCTGTTTTGATTTGGCCAACACCGGTCGCTACCGCTAGATGAGCGATGGTTGTATCTTCTGTTTCGCCGGAGCGATGAGAGATGATGGATGTGTATTTGTTTTCTTTAGCTAAATTAATCGCATCTAATGTTTCCGATAAACTTCCAATCTGATTAACCTTCACTAATATTGAGTTCGCCGCCTTCTTCTCGATCCCATCTTGCAAACGCTTCACATTCGTCACAAATAAATCGTCGCCAACAAGCTGAACACTGCCACCAATTTTGCTTGTCATATCTTGCCAGCCAGCCCAATCGTTTTCATCCAAACCATCTTCAATGGAAATCAATGGTGAGGTATCTAACATTTCTTTATAAACATCAATTAACTGTGCCGCATTCAAATCGTTTCCATTGTAGCTGTACTTGCCGTCTTTATAAAATTCAGATGATGCTGCATCGAGTGCTATAAAAATATCTTGATCTGGTTTGTAACCGGCTTTTTCAATCGCTTCGATAATAACTTTGATACCTTCTTCATTACTAGAAAGGTTAGGAGCAAATCCACCCTCATCGCCGACAGATGTGGCAAGTCCGCGTGAAGAAAGAATTGATTTTAAACTGTGAAAAACTTCGCATGCCATGCGAAGGGCTTCGCTAAAGGTAGGAGCTCCAAGAGGAGCGATCATAAATTCTTGAACATCCAAATTGTTGTCGGCGTGAGCGCCACCGTTAATGATGTTCATTAAAGGAACAGGAAGAATCTTGGCATCTTCTCCTCCAAGATATTTATAAAGCGGTGTTTTCTGCTCGAGGGCCGCGGCTTGTGCAACCGCAAGTGATACACCAAGAATTGCGTTGGCGCCTAGCTTTCCCTTATTCTCTGTCCCATCTAAATCTAATAAAATTTTGTCTGTATCTTTAAACTCGGAATCTTTTCCAACCAACGCATCCGCCATTACCGTATTAACATTCTCAACCGCCTTGCTAACCCCACGACCCATAAACCGCGTTTTGTCACCGTCTCGTAATTCTACCGCTTCATGCTCACCTGTAGACGCTCCAGAAGGTACCGCCGCGCGTCCCATGACACCAGAATCTAACGTAACATCAACCTCTACAGTTGGATTCCCGCGTGAGTCTATAATTTGTCTTCCCTTAATTTTCGATATTTTTGACATGTGTTTTCCTTAAAGTGTTATTTTTCCGATTTATTTTTGCTGAAAAGCATGGTCAAGATAACATAGTTTGAATTGGCAGTCAAGAATTAAGTAGTAAACGGAGCAGGAATAACCAAGGGACAAGATATCCCCGGCCTATGGCCGTGGCCCCGGCGTCTCTGGACGCCGGGCAAGATACAAAAAATAACCAAGAGGCAAAAATCAAGAACCAAATAATAACCAATAACACAAAAATTGGTTATTCTGTGATTGGTTATTGATTATTTTTTGCCCAGTGTCCAGAGACACAGGGGCCGACCAAAGGGAGGATATCTTGTCTCTTGTCCCTTGGTTATTCCCTGCCATCTTCCCCAGAAAGCGCTTTCCTCTACTTGATCATCCTGATTGACTTCCCTCTTCCCTATATGTTATCCTTTACCATAAGATATAAATTTTACTAATAGTAAAGTCGTATACACACCCGAATCGAGGCTCCTTATGCCAAATAAAATTGGCATATTATTTAAGCATTACCGCACCAAGATCCTTATCAGCACGTTTCTCATCGTCTCCTTTCTATGCATAGTGCTCATGCTCTTCTTTGGCATGAGAAGCTATTTATCCATGGAATTGTTTGCCCGCAAACCCATTTTGGCCCAACTTTCCTTCTTTTTACTGATTATGCTCTTGGGCGGCGTTTTTCAAGCCGTTCTCATGGGACTCTTTAACATGTATTTCGTTATGGGTGGGGGGATGGCAAAAGTAGGGCAAAAACGTATTAAAGCCTCTGATGTGGACGTCCGTTGGCGAGACGTTATTGGGATGGAGAAGGCTAAGGAAGATGCCTCTGAATTACTCAAATTACTCCAAAACCGCGATCTTCTTAAATCTATTGGCGGCAAAATTATCAAAGGAACCCTATTTGTAGGCCCTCCTGGTTGCGGAAAGACTCATCTCGCCAAGGCCATCGCCACAGAAGCCGGCTTCCCCTTTTTATCAGCTGTAGGAAGTGATTTTACTGGAATCCTCGTAGCCCATGGGGCAGAACGGATTAAGTCTCTGTTTCAAGAAGCCCGTGCCTTAGCTGAAATGGAAGGCGGCTGCATAATTTTTATTGATGAAATTGATACGATCGCCCGTCATCGTATTTCTGATATTGGCGCAGGTGGCGGTGGTGCCATTGCGCACAACGCGACCATTAATCAATTGCTCACTGAGATGGATGGCTTACGTAAAAATGAAAATAACATCATTATCTTCGCTGCCACAAACGTAGCTGTCGAACAACTTGATCCAGCTCTCATGCGCTCTGGTCGTTTTGATCGCAAAATCCAAGTTGTAAAACCAAACTTTAAAAACAGAGATGCTATTCTTCGTTTTTATTTAAGTCGTGTTAAAACAGAACCTAATTTAAATATTGATAAACTCGCTGAAAAAACTTTAACGTTTTCAAATGCTGACTTAGAAAATGTCGTTCGCGAGGCTGGCATCAACGCCTCACGCCGCAACACAGAAACCATCACCATGGATGACTTATGGAACGCATTTGAACGGACACACCTAAGTATTTCTAAATCCGGTCACAGCCAAATCATCAAATCTAAAGATCACGTAAAGTGGGATGAGTTGATTGGATTAGATGAGGCCAAACAAGACGCGTGGGAAATAGTGTCTCTTTTAAAAGACCGCCATCTTCTTGAAGAAGTCGGAAGTAAAAATATTAGATGTACGCTTCTGCAAGGCGCACCAGGTGTAGGAAAAACATTTCTGGCCAAGGCTATTGCCACCGAGGCTGGCGTCCCTTTTCTTTCTACAATGGGAAGTGAATTTAATGATGTGTACATGCAACAAGGTACTAAAAAGATGAAAGCCTTATTTGGTGAAGCACGCACTCTCGCCAGTGCTGAGGATGCTTGTCTTATTTTCATTGATGAAATTGATGCCTTTGCTCAAACACGCATTTCACAATGGGGACGTGTTGTTAATCCTGTCCTTGATCAATTTATTAAAGAGTTAGATGAACTCCGCCAGAATGATATCAACATTATCATCATAGCTGCGACCAACATGTCGATTGAAGATCTTGATCCTGGTCTTTTAAGAGCTGGCCGTTTTGATCGTAAAATAGAATTAACGAAACCAAAATCACCTCAAAGAAAATTAATCATTGAACATTTTTTATCCAAGATGCATACAAAAGAAGATGTTGACACCACAGAACTAGCTGCTAAAACTTTATGTTTTGTACCATCAGATTTAGAAAACATGATTCGTGATGCTGGCGTTATGGCAAGACGCGATAACCGCAACAAAGTAGGCATGCAAGATTTACTTCTCTCATTAAAACGTATTATTACCTCCATTGAGAAGATGGATAATAATAAAATTTTAAGCTCGAAAGTCAACGTCCCTTGGGATTCTGTTGTTGGTATGGATGAAACAAAAAAAGAAGCTTGGGAAATTATTGAACTTTTAAAAGATCGCAATAAATTAAAAGTTGTAGGCGGAAAATTAATCAAAGGCATATTGATGTTTGGCCCTCCTGGGTGCGGGAAAACATATTTAGCCAAAGCTATCGCAACTGAAACAGGATTTCCCTTTATATCAGCAGTTGGTAGTGAGTTTGTTGATAAATATGTTGGTGAAGGCGCTAGAAAACTTCGCGAACTTTTTCAAGAAGCGCGTGCTATGGCCAAAGCCGAAGGTGGATGTATTGTCTTCATTGATGAAATCGATTCGATCGCTGGCCCCAGACAATCTGGTAACGAAATGAATAGCAACCTAACAAAGAATGCAACTGTTAATCAATTGTTAACTGATATGGATGGCTTGGATCAAGCAGAAGATGGAAATATTATCATCATGGCAGCCACCAATATAGAACCCGACAACTTAGATCCTGCGTTAATGCGCTCAGGGCGTTTTGATCGTAAAATCGAATTTCAGAAACCTTCAATCAAAGATAGAGAAGAATTACTTAAATTTTATTTATCTAAAATTAACCATGAAAATAACATTGACATTGAACTATTAGCCGATAAATCAAAAGGATTTGCTGCAGCCGACGTAGACAATTTAGTTAGAGAAGCCGGCATATTTGCTTTAAGAGAAAATCGTGAAATCCTATCGATGAAAGATTTGACTCAAGGACTAAGGCGCGTACTAATGTCTATTGAAAAAATGGCCAGCAATACCGTCTTAAGTTCAAAAGTTAACATCCCTTGGGATTCCGTGATTGGCATGGATGAAACAAAAAATGAAACCTGGGAAATTATCGAACTATTAAAAGATCGCAGCAAATTAAAAGTCGTAGGCGGAAAAATAATCAAAGGCATCCTGATGTTTGGACCTCCTGGATGTGGGAAAACATATTTAGCTAAAGCGATTGCAACAGAAGTCGGTTATCCCTTTATCTCGGCTGTCGGAAGTGAGTTTGTGGATAAATATATTGGAGAAGGTGCAAGAAAACTTCGCGAACTTTTTCAAGAAGCTCGTGCCATGGCCAAAACTGAAGGCGGATGTATTGTCTTTATTGATGAAATTGATTCCATTGCACGTCCTAGACAAACCGATAAAGGCTTTGGTGGCAGTTTTGGAATGAATGCCACTGTAAACCAATTGTTAACTGACATGGATGGACTTGATCAGGGAGATGGGAATATTATTGTCCTAGCGGCCACCAATGCGGAACCTGACGACTTAGACTCAGCTCTCATGAGATCAGGACGATTTGATCGTAAAATCGAATTTTTTAAACCCTCAGTTAAAGATAGAGCAGCCTTACTAACTTTTTATTTATCAAGAGTCTCCTGCGAGGAAAACATTGATGTCAAAAAATTGGCAGACAAGGCCAAATGGTTTGCTGCAGCTGATATAGACAATTTAGTACGTGAAGCTGGTATTTTTGCTCTAAGAGAAAAACGAAAAGTCATTTCTATGGAAGATTTAAATAAAGGATTGCACCGTGTTTTATCAGCTATAGAAAAAATGGGAGGAAACAAAATCCTTGGTGACAAAATAAATGTCAAATGGGATTCTGTTGTAGGCATGGATGAAACTAAAAAAGAGGCCTGGGAAATCGTTGAGTTGTTACGCGATAGGTCTCGTTTAAAAGTCGTTGGAGGTAATATTGTAAAAGGTATCATTATGACAGGTCCTCCTGGATGCGGTAAAACATACCTTGCTAAAGCGATTGCTACAGAATCAGGATTCCCTATGCTCAACACAACGGGCGCTGATTTTATCAATCAAAAATGGGCTGGAACAGGGATTATGAAATTAAAAAGCACTTTCAATGAAGCTCGAAAAATTGCGAAAGCTGAAGGTGGCTGTATTATCTTTATTGATGAAATTGATGCCTTTGTCCAACCACGAAACGATGATGACGCCAGCAGTAACCGTCATTACAATTCTACAATCAATCAATTTCTTACTGAACTTGATGGTTTAAACAATGCAGATGATGGACATGTTGTGGTCCTTGCAGCTACCAATATGCCGATAGAAAACCTTGATGAAGCTGTTGTCCGTTCAGGAAGATTCGATCGAAAAATTCACTTCTCAAAACCAAATTCTAAGGAACGCGAAGCTCTTATTAATTTTTATTTATCTAAAATAGATTACGAAAAAGACGTCGACGTTCCTTTGCTGGCTGAGAAGTCTAAATGGTTCTCTGCAGCGGATATTAATAACTTAATACGTGAATCCGGTATACTCGCTTTACGAGAAGATAGAAAAATTATTAACATGAAAGATCTTCTAGCGGCTCTTGAACGTGTAATGGCCTCTGTAGAAAGCATGGGTGAAAATAAAATCCTTGGAGGAAAAGTCAAAGTTAAATGGAGTGAAGTCATCGGGATGAAAGATGCGAAAATGGAAGCCTGGGAGATTGTTAAACTTCTAAAAGATAGAAATCTACTGAAAGCCGTTGGTGGGAAAATTGTTAAAGGATTAGTTATGTTCGGGCCTCCTGGTTGTGGAAAAACTTATTTAGCTAAAGCGATGGCATCAGAATCTGGATTTCCTTTTATATCAGCCGTTGGTAGTGAATTTGTTGGTATGTATATGGGACAAGGAAGTAAAAAAATAAAAGCCATATTTAAAGAAGCACGTGATATGGCCAAGGCTGAAGGAGGGTGCATTATCTTCATTGATGAAATCGATTCCTTTGCCCGCCCAAGATCAACCCCTCAAGGATCAGCCGGCACAGATCATAATGCAACCATTAATCAATTTCTTACAGAATTAGATGGGTTAAAAAGTACTGACAATAACATTTTTGTATTAGGCGCCACGAACGTTAAAGAGAACGAACTTGATCCAGCTGTAATGAGAGCAGGACGTTTGGAACGTAAAATTCATGTCACAAAACCTAATGTTCAAGAACGCAAAGAGATTTTTGATTTTTATCTAAAAAAAGTTTCTATCGAAGATAATATCGATTCAGAAATACTAGCACGGACCACCGTCGCCTTTACTCCTTCTGACATCGACAACATGATTCGTGAGGCTGGACTCATTGCTTTACGAGAAGATCGCAATAAAATCCGCCATAAAGATCTTTCCGAAGCCTATGATCGCTTGACTATTGGTGCATTGTCAAATGAACGTTACAGCAAAAAAGAGACAAAAATAACAGCTTACCATGAAGCTGGTCATGCCATCTTAACTTATATCGTTCACCCCACAGATGAAATTATTAAAGCTACCATTCGACCGCGTAGTAATGCTTTAGGTTTTGTTTACTATCGTACCATCGAGGAGCTACAAGTAGGAGCGCCTTCCAAAGAACATTTAATCAGTCAGATAAAAGTTGCCTTAGCGGGATATGCAGCTGAGAAAATTATTTCTCAATCATCAGGGGCTGGTGTGTCTGGAGATTTCAAAAGTGTCATGCAGATAGCTTTTAGAATGGTTTGGTGTTGGGGGATGGGACCTTCTGGATTAATTGGAGATTACACAGCCATTGATAATGCGCACATCTCTGACAAAACTAAAGAAGTTCTCGATAAGGATGTGCAAGAAATTATTAACACAGCTCTTAAAGAAACAACGGAAGAACTTGTAAAAAACAGAAAACTCCTTGATCACTTTTCTTTAGAACTGATCAAAAAAGGCGATCTCGAATACGATGAAGTTCAAGCCATCTTCGACCACTATGGATTAAAGCCTGCCGTAAAAATAACACAGGATGAAAACGAACAAGATTAAATGCAAAAATTTAACCAAATAGCTACTATTGGTTTTTTATGCTGCCTCCTTCTTATCTCCGGATGCATTAAACTCCCTCCCACTTCTAAAACCCAAAGTGAAGCTTACAAAAAACTAATATCTCTTTTTAAAGACGAATATCAATTGGATGTAAAGACCCGTTTAATTGGCGAAACATTATGGATCTATCATCCTATGGAACATCCTCTCTTTAAATATAAGGTTACTAAAAAAGGGCCTACGAAATCCAATCAAGGAAAAGAAAAAATTTCGATTAAGTATTTAGATGCTGTTTATAAAGACAATCAATTTTTTGTAGAATACGATATTGGACTTGCCAAAGGCTATCCGCAAAGTGCTGGATATGGATCTGATTATTCTGAGGAGCTAAAAAGCAACCAACGTCTTCTTCTAGATGCTATCAAACGTTCCTTTTTTGATTTAGAAAATTTACCAACAACAGCTCGTGAACAACGACCACCAAAATTTATTGTTTTGATTGTTGCAGACATCAAGATCGGCATGAAGCTAACAGCGATCATGAACTACAGTGATTTCGAACATGTCAATTCCAACCCGCCTAGGATACCTCATGATGAATATTCAAAACGTTATATCAATAGTATTGAAGGTAAAACAGCTATCATTGGTGATCTAAATGGAAAACATCTTGATTACACCGATATAATCTGGGGAGATTTTCTTGCCAAACAAATTGTTAATCGCACTTTTTTCAAATATGGTAAAAGCGATTTTAAACCCAGCAGTGATTCTATCAAAGAACTCACCGACATCATTAAAGCCACGGTTAACGCCTACAATTATACTGAGTTTGAAGGGGCTTCGCTTTTGAACCTTGAAGATCAAATGACGGAAAGAATTCCGAGTAGCGTTCTTGTTATCAAATAGTAATAATAATCGTGTCATCCCCGTGCGACTATTACTTGATCCCCGCTGGAGTTCACCCCATGGAATCCCGTTTTCGCGGGAATGACAGATGGGGCGGACAACACTCCTACTTTCTATAAAAACACATACGAGACAATTACGTAGAGCTGACGCAATAAGGTCCCCGCGCGCAGTTCTGAGCAAAGCGAAGTTGTTTGAGCACGGGGACCTTATTGTGCCAGCCGAAGTAATTGTCTCGTATGTGTTTTTTGCTGCGGCGGTAATAAAACTATAACTTTTAAAACTGTGACGCTGTTTATTTGAGTACTCAAAAAAAGAGCTGTGACGCTGTTTATTTGAGTACTCAAAAAAAGAGCTGTGACGCTGTTTATTTGAGTACTCAAAAAAAGAGCTGTGACGCTGTTTATTTGAGTACTCAAAAAAAGAGCTGTGACGCTGTTTATTTG
>JAJDCB010000002.1 GCA_029261065.1 Candidatus Omnitrophota bacterium
CCCCCCCACCTTAAGCCCCCCTGTTTGCAAACGAATAACCGGATCATAACCTACATCTGAGGGGATAACACCCATATGCCCTGAGCTGACATTAGCGGGATAATACCGAGAACACTGTTGATCTAAAAAGGCTGTATCGACATCTCCACAAAATCTTAAGATAACAGGGTCATTGCATTTCTGTTGAATGTCGGCGAGATTAAGTTGAGCATTTTGTGCTAACCATTTTTCCTCAAAGGGATAAGTGGCTAAAATTATCCCATCACAATCTAAAAAATCTTTTGAGATTTCAACATTTGGAAATTCAGATAACCACTTCATATCTTTTCGATAATTTTTTTGATTTCTCCTTAGATCAATCACACCTAACTCTTTACATAACGGTGTTATTTTCTGGGCAATAAAGGGGCCGAAGTCATTGTTGCAGATCAAAATAAACTTATTGTTTTCTAAACACAATCCCGCATCCAAAATCAGACGTATCGCCATGTCGCCTAAATACTCAAAAACACCAACTTGCGCGTGGCGTTCATTAACAGCCCCAATAGGAATGTTATGCACGCGAGCATATTCTATATCAACATCAGAGGATCTAAACTCCCACTTCTCATACATAAGAGAGATGACGGCACCCTTATTCAAAAACTTTAATTTCTCTTCATCAAGCGGTCTTAAATGACCAGAGTTCGTGATAATATCAATCTCTTGGAGAACGCTGGGCGTAAGCTCCTCTATATATTCAATCTTGATTTCTGGAAAATTTTTTAACTGCTCATGATGATATTGAAAAATGTCGACTACCCTTCCATATTTCGTATCTTTGGCATAAGCATAAACTTGAGCCCCCGCTACAGCAGCAATAATAGGTGTGACACAATAAGGGCCACTAGCAGCTTCCGTTAAAACAACCTTACCCTTAAGGTCTAATTCCAACTGAGATATACTTTGATTAATTTTTTCTTTGAAACGAGAATTTGAAGTTTGCGTAATCATGTGTGACGGTTCATTTATGATTCAACGGCTTGACTTAAGGTTTGAAAAACATAACGAATATCATCTTCACTCATCTGATAATAAAGAGGCAATATCAAACTTCTTGCACGAATATCCTCAGAAGAGGCTAGTGTCCAATAGGAAGAGCGATAAGGGCGTTCTTGATGAGAATTCATAATACCAGGACGAGTGGTAACACCTTCATCTAAACACAATTGCATAATCGTATCTCTCGTCTTTTTAACATCCTCTGATAAAATAATAGGGAAACTCTGCCAATTGCTTTTTGCAAAAGATTCTTCAAAAGCCACATCCGCCCAGGAAACCGTTTGAAATAAAGATTTATATTGAGCAGCCAATTCCCTTCTGCGAGCAACAATTCCATCCAATTTCTTTAACTGAACCATGCCCATTGCCGCTTGAATATCCGTCATACGATAATTGTAACCAACCTCAGGATATTCTTCTACCATAACAGATGAGGATTGATGACGCTCTAAATCTGAAATGCTCATACCCTGATGACGCAGAAAATGTAACCGTTTAGAATACGCCTCATCATTGGTTGTAACTATTCCCCCTTCACCTGTTGTAATCAATTTTCTTGGATGAAAAGAAAAACAGGCCATGTCACTAACGCCTGAGCCTACCTTTAGCCAACTCGAGCCCTGATCTAAAGAAATTTCAGAACCCGCTGCACACGCAGCATCTTCAACGACTGGCAGATTAAAACGTTTAGCTAAAGGTAAAATGGAAGCCATATCACAAGGCATTCCCATTTGATGAACAACCAAAATCGCGGCCACGCGGCCCCTCTCCTCTGGCTTTATACCATTAATTAGAGAAGAAGACTTTAAGGGAGACCCTTCTGTTAATATCTTTTCAAAATCATTAAAAAATATTCCGATTTCTTCTCTTTGCTGACATTGTTGAGTCAAAATTTTCGTGAGGTGAGCTACATCTATATTAACCGTGCGAGGATTGATATCAACAAAAACGGGTTCCGCTAAGAGATAACGAATGCTATTGGCTGTTGCAATAAAGGAATGGCTAACGGTCACTACGACATTGCCTGGTTTAATATCAAGTGTTTTAAGGGCTAGATGAAGAGCACTCGTACAACTGGAGGTTGCACACGCGAAAGACGAGCCTACATATTGGGCAAATGATTCTTCAAAGGCTTTCACCTTTGGCCCTTGAGTGACCCACCCGGAACGGATAACATCCGCAGCGGCCGCAGCCTCCTCCTCGCCAATTAATGGTTTGGCGATAGGAATTAAGCGACGCTCATGTTTTCTGTGTGTTGATTGAGCCAATGGACTAATCTTGTTAAACCCTCTTTTAATGACACTTGAGATTCAAACCCCATTAACTGTGATGCCTTAGAGACATCTGCCAGACGACGCATAACTTCTACCTTTTTTCGAGATTCGGGTAGAGGAATAAATGTTGGCTTTAAATCCGATTCCATAACTTCAAGAAGAGCATAACATAACTCTTCTAATGATGTCTCCACATGACTAGCAACATTAAAAACTTCTCCTGTAATATCCGTTTTTAACGCTTCAATAGTCGCCCGCGCAATTTCATCAACATAAATAAAATCCATCGTCTGCTTACCATCCCCATAAATTAATGGCGGCTTGCCTGCTTTGATAAGATTGTACCAACGCACCAAAACCTCTGTATACTTCCCATGCGTATCCATACGCGGACCATAAATATTAAAATAACGAAGAGCATTAAACTTTAAACCATACATCTCCTGAAACGAACGGCACATTAATTCATTGGCCATTTTCGCAGCTCCATAAAGCGTAAAATTATTATAAGGGTGATGGTTCTCAGCGGTAGGAAATTCATCGGCCTGTCCATAGATAGATGCTGAAGAAGAAAAAATAAGTCTTTTAATATTATTTTTCACACACGCTTCTAAAACATTAAACGTCCCATCATACATAACCTCCAAGGCATGGCGAGGTTCGGCCACACAATGCGTGATGCGAAGAGCAGCCAAATGAAAACAATAATCCATGCCAGCGCTTAATTGATTGACTAAATCGCGATCACGAATATCTCCATCGACTAATGTAACACGAGTCGTTCCAAGCGCCTTAAAAATATTCTCTCTTGATCCACGAATCAGATTATCAACAATGACAATCTCTTTGACGTCCTGTTGAAGTAATTGTTCCACCACAAAAGAACCGACAAAACCGGCTCCTCCTGTGATAAAAATACGTGTACTTTTGAGTGAATTCACTTAAACTTTTAACCTAGTAGAATGTGGGTTGATGTTGGAGAGCCTCGACCTTACTTTCTTTTTCGTCCTTACCTTCTGTACCATTGTTTTGTGCTCGATCAAGAGCATCCCGCAGCAAATAAGACCAATATTTAAAAGCATCATCTATATCTGACCACTTATTAACCACACCAGAAAAACCCCACTTCTCTCCAGCCTGGGAATCTATAAAAACGGCTAATTGCTCTTGTGATCGGGAGTCTAAAAATTCGGCCTCAACAGACGCTTGACCGACAAACAATGGCAACTTTAAAGATTGTGAAGAATTTTTAGCAGCACTATTGCTAGGCTTTAAATTAGTGATAGCAGCCCTGACACGTAGGACATCAGGACCGGGTTGATTAACGAGAGGGTACTTGCCTTCAAGAGCATCTTTTAAAGCTACATAAAACTTTACTTTCATCTTCTTTATATCCTCTTGAGATAACGCCATGCGTTTATGATCCGAATGAAAATGTATTTCTATTGGTTCAAATAGTAATTTTTTATAACTATGCAGTCTCTTGTTAGGCGTTTTATATACTAACGCTCCATTTTTATCCTGTTCATTAATCATTTTAGGATAATCTTTAAGAAACTTTGAATTTGAGCCATTGCCATTGGTACTACATCCGCTGCAAATACAAAACATCAATATGATAAAGAATAACGTCTTAAATTTACTACTGGCACTATCGAAACACATGTTCTTCCTCCGTGGTGAAGTGTTTGAGGTTTTGGTCTGGGAGAATCTTAAGACACAAAAAGGATAAGATGAATTATTGAGAGAATTATATCAGAGATTAAAGTGATATTCAATCATTCAAAACACAAGAAAATCTTCTCTGAGAATCAGGTATTATTCTTAAGCTGAATACGTTTTTGAATATCTTGAATATAGGCATTTATTCCTGGGTAGTGCGTTAAACTGGGGTGAATCGCATCCCTCAGGGCTTTTTTAAGTTCACCTTCTTTAAGATAAAGTCTAGAACGGTTATAATAAACTAATGGTAAGTTTGAATTAATCAATAATGCTTTATTATAATCCTGTAAGGCGTCATCCATTCTTTCAAAATTAATATATATATTCCCTCGATTCATCAATACAACGGCATCATTGGGGTAATATTTCAACGATTTTGAAAAATCTAATAACGCCGCTTCATAATCTCCTTGTTGAGCATAAATAATACCTCGATTGGCATAACCTCCATCAAATGATGGATCCATTGCAATGGCTTTGTCATAGTCAGCCAACGCGGCATCAAACTGAGTTATAAAAGAATAGGCATTACCTCGATTAATAAAAACTTCGGCCTTAGTAGGATTAAGCGCAATGGACCTATCAAAATCTTTGATAGCTAAATGATACTCCTTTTGGTCCTTATAAAAATTACCTCGATTAAGGTAAGCAATATCTTCATGAGGATTTTTCTCAATAATATAACTCCACAAACTAAAGTCGTTTTCCCAAACCTTTGTCATCTGATAACACTTAACACCCATCCCCAAAAACACTAAGCTGACCAATAAGCACATAACTCTACGCCCGAGACCCCGGTTCAAAGATATCAAACGCTCAAAGATGACGCCTATAAACAATGATAGCCCCAAACTCGATACATACATATATCGATCGGCGACAAAAGTTATATCCATTTTTTGGTCATACCGAAAAAGAAAAAAATTAGATAGTACGTAATAGCATATCGCAAAAACGAACCACTTTTTTGATCTCCACTTTATAAGCAAACCAATTAAACCAACAAAAATGATAGCGCCAGATATATATGAAAAATTAAATATGGAAATTGGTTTTGGAACCTCATATAAAGGTATGAGGATAAAGGGCATAAAAAATTTCTTAATATAAAATGTTGAACTCCAGATAAAAAGCAATGCATTGTGAAACCCATCACTATCGATAATCCTGGCATTGAGTCTGTAGGTTAACCAAGCTATGGCAGAAATAATGACAAAAAAAGGCAATTTCTCTAGCAGTCTTTTATAAGAGAACCTCCCCTCTTTAAACCAATCAAATAAACATAAAACTAACGGAAGACTTAATGCCATTGGTTTAGAACTAATGCTTAAAAGACCAAAAAGTAAACATAGCAAATAAAATTTCAGCTTCCCGTTCGAAAGAAACTTCCAATAACTTAACAACGCCAAAAGATAAAAAGCGCCATACAATAAATCTTTGCGTGCCGTCACCCAAGCAACATTTTCAACATGCATAGGATGAAGTCCAAAAATTAAGGCTCCACAATATGCAGCCAACAAAGACATTCTCATCATCCTAGCTAAAATAAACACCAAAGAAACATTAAACAGATGTAATAAAAGATTATTAAGATGATAGAAGAAGGGATCAAAACCAACAAAATGATGCTCAACAGCAAAAGACAACAAAGTTAGAGGAATATAAGTTCGCCCCACATAAGAACTAAACATCTTTGTGATATTTTGGAAATCAAGAGAACGCGTTAATTCAGTACGCGTCACATGTGTGGGATCATCCCAAGTGATAAATTGATTCTGAATGCTATAGGAATAGCTAAGAAAAACGAGCGCTAGGATAGTAAAAATTAGAAAAAAACTATTTTTAAATAAAGAGGGTGGTTGAACAAGGGTTTTGTGACTCATATAAATGAATTATACAGCAAAAGCCTAACAATAAGAGGTTTAATTAAGGTTTTTATATAGAAACTACGTAAGTATTATTAAAATTATCTAGGATTAACACCTTCTCGATAAACAATTTTATCAACGAGTTTATCGTCTTTGTACAATAATTCGAGTCTAACCTCTCCTTCGCGATCATAATGCAAGGTTATTCCATTTTTCTTATTATTTTTGTAATTTGACATCTTCTTAAGCGTTCCATCTGCATAATATTCTTTAAGTAACCCTTCAAGTTTTTCATTTTCCAAATTAGCTTCTAAGACGAGATGTCCATTTTCTTTATCATAAACTGAACTTTTTCCATTTAAGACATTATACAGAAATGCCCCCTCACCTTTTAAAGATCCATCCTCGTAAAAAGATTGAACCTTCCCCGCCTTTAATCCATTAACATAAAATTCTTTTAGCTTAACAATCCCTGTTGCATAATATTCTTTAACAGCACCATTTAACACGCCTTGTTTATACGTATATTCTTTCTTCCACGTTCCATCAGGATAATACTCGCGTCCCTTGCCTTCTTTTAATCCATCCTGATACTGCCATAAAAACTCTAACTCTCCACTTTTAACATAGTGTTTATAAACGCCATGTCGGTTGCCCTTACTATAGCCTTCAACTAATTTAAGAATACCGTCCTTATAATACTGCTTAGAGATACCTTCAAGGCTTCCATTGACATAGGGCTTTTCTTCTTTGAGCTGTCCGCCCAAATAATACTCGCTAAAAAGACCATCTTTACGCCCCAGAAGATACTGTCCTGATAATTTAATTTCGCCACTTTCATAATATTCTATATATTGCCCCTCTTTGCGACCTTTAAGATATTGACAGGCAGTATTAAGTTGACCATTATTATAAAACGTTTCAAAAGCACCTTCAAAGACATCATTCTTATAATGACCATTTGACATTAATTGGCCACTCTTAAAATATTCTTTAAAATCTCCCTCCCTTTTATCATTCACAAAATTATATTCAACGCGAAGCTTGCCGGAGGCATAGAAATCTTTATAATCACCATTTTTCGCACCCCCTTTAAAGCTCGTTTGGCTTTTAACCTTACCATCAGGATGAAACCCCTCAACGATACGAGCAGAGCCTCCATCTTGTTCACAGCCAGCAACACAAAATACTATGATTAAACAACTTATGATTTGTCGGTGAAATTGGTTCATCTAAGATCCTTATGATTCATTTGATCGGAACTCTTAAATTATCAAAAAATGCCTATTCCGTCAATATGACAGAGTACGCCACCTTACCTTTACTTTCAAAACCTATAAATTTGTGATTTTATACAAGGACTACGATTAGCCCAATAAATGAGCATAACGCATGGTGGCGGCAATATCTTTTAACCCCATCAACTTTTGCAAACCAAAGAGATTAACTCCTCTTTTAAGTAAAAAAGCTGCAAAAGAGTCACGAAGGCAGCAAAAATGGAGATGTTGGTTCCTATTTAAACGCGCACAGACTTTGTGAAATTCCGAATAAATAATTGCTTGAGAGTGGGGTTGATTATTCTTATCTCTAAAGATAAGTTGCTTATTTTGAAGGTCACCTATATTTTGAGAAAGTTTCTCAAAAATATTAATCTCTAGTGGAATCTCACGATTTAAGACTATCATACGTGTCTTTAGATCAATATGTTCTTTTCGCAGATTAATCACCTCTTGGACCTTTAGTCCCGTAAACAACATCAATTCAAACACAAATTGAAAATTCTCATCGCTCGCCTCTAAAAAGGCCAGCCTCTCATCATCGCTAAATACTTTACATAGACCATCGTTTTCGTATTTTTGCATCTTAACATGTAGCGTTGGATTGTCATTAAGATAACCTCGAGCGACGGAGAAATCTAAAACTTCTCTTAAACAAAAAATCGTAAAATTAATTAAACGATTATTCTTTCTCTTTTCTCCAGTAACAATAGAAGCAATCAAATGAGCTTTGTAAGCTTCAATCACTTTAGGGGTAATATCTGGCATATTTTTAATTGTTGGATAATGATCATGAAGAAAACAATTGAAATGATGTAAACTCGCATTTAATCGCTCCTTGGATTTGACGGTAAATTTATGAGAAGTAACCTTTAAGTACTCATCCATAAATTCAGCCCAATCCTTTATGTTGACGGTAAAGATATCGGTCCCCTCTTTTTTAAGAGATTCCGTAATTTTTTCGAGTAATTGCTCGGCGTCTTTTTTTGTAGATCCAGCTTTTTTTTGAAAACGCAAACCATTACCAAAGTACTCAACATAATATTCATCATTAATTTTAATGATTCGAGCCATAAATGATACCAATGGTGTCTATTTAATTAGTTTTTTTCTAGGAACTCATAGTGGCGAGATTAACTTTCTAACGTCTCAATAAAGACCTCAACAATATCTTGATCGATACTATTATCCATGTCTCTTAACTCTTTGCAAGCACGATCTTTTGTGAAGCTATTTCGATAAGGACGGTCTGTTGTTAAGGCGTCATAAATATCTGCGATGGTAAGAATACGAACAAGGGGTGAGATTTCATCGCCTTTAAGACGATCTGGGTAACCAGTCCCATCAAGTTTTTCATGATGATGACGAATCAAATCACACAAAGGTCTAAGGGAGCGAATAGGTTTCACAATACTTTCACCGATTTCAGGATGTTTTTTCATCATGGCCCACTCTTGGGTATTGAGGGGACCTTTTTTATTTAAAACTTCATCTGGAATTCCAATCTTTCCTAAATCGTGAAGACGAGCAGAATCTCTTAAAATTTTTATGTCCGATTCTTCCAGACCTAGCTTTATCCCCATGCGCACACAATATTCAGCTACTCGATCTAGATGTCCACGTGAATAACTATCTTTAGCATCAACAGCCAAGGCCAACGCGGAGATGGTTTCAAAATAGGTAGATTCCATATCCTCACTTAATATAGAATTTTCAATCGCAACCGCCATTTGAGAGGCTATGTTCATTAATAAACCAATGTCATCGCGCGCCATCTTACCTTCATGTCCCTTACCATTTATAACCATAACCCCTCTTAACACATCTTGTACAACTAACGGAGCAGCCACCAATGGGGCTTGGAATAATTGACTGTGTTTTTGGGGACTCACAAACTGAATGTTACGCTTAGGTAGGACTAAAGATTTTTTAGAAAAAATGACAGAATCAAGTTTTGTTCCTTTATCGAGTTTGATACGATCGTCATCTGAATATGTATAATCTAGACCATAAACCGCTTTAATAGATAAATTGTTAGTCTCCTCATGATAAAGCAAAAGGACGGCTGATTTTCCATGCAAGGCCTCTGAAGCTGTTTCCAAAATAAGTTCTAAAAACCTATCAATGTTTTGCATGCTGGAGATCCCTTCTCCAACTTTTTTCATAATGGACTGTAACGTCTTTTTCGCTAAAGCAAGATTGCGGACATTTTCTTCTAAACTTTCTGTAATGACTTTAAAAGAGCTGGCAAGAACGGCTATTTCATTTTCATTTTGACTTAATTCATCAATTTTCTCAGGACTTAATACATCTTGTAGGGCCTTACGGTTGGCAACGGTTAGATCGATTAAAGATTTTAAAACCCTGCGCATCGACCAATATCCAATAAGACAGCCTGCGGCGACAAACATGATGGTAAAACTCAATTCTTTCTCACTAAGATTAACGGCGCCCAAATCTCTTTTTAAGGTATAGAGATAATATAAAACACTAAGCGGCAATAACGACATTAAGATATATAACGTCGTAAATTTACTTAAGATTGAGGCATCCTCAATGGAGGCGATAAATACTTTTTTCTTTTTTACAGTCTTCACTTTTTACCTTTTAAATTATTAAGTCTAATAGTACTAATATATTACATAAATTCAATATAGGGTAAGAAATTCTCATTTTTTTTAAAACTTGAAAAATATGTTATCCAAGACTATTGCAGACAAGTCAGGGAAGTCTTTCTAAGTCTCGTTTTCTTCAGGACAACTGAAAATAAAAAAAACTAAATCATTTCTTTTTTGGCGGCAACTTTTATTTTGATGATGGTGCTTTGGAGTTTTTGAGCGGCTAGGCGGGTGGCTTCATCCCATTGGAAGCTAAATTCATTATCATACACAGATTTATAAGAAAGGCCTACAAGAGTCAGTTTAAATTCTTCATATAAAAATTGATCCATAACTTTAACGATGGTGGGGTATAGCTCTGAATCCTCATAAAAATCTTCTGGGATGGCCATATGCATAAAGTGAACGGAGTGCGCATTGACTTTTGTTTTTATGTCTTCTAAATATTGCTGCCAACCTTTTTGCGTATGTTGGGAGACTAATAATTGGTATACTTCATCGATGGCTTGTTCGACTTTTTTTTCATCCATAGCAAAGAAATAAAATTTAAATTCCGCATCATTTTTTAATAACGTTACAAGGGATTTAAATTCGGTTTTCGAAAAATCGACTGGTAAAGCATAACGTTTAAGAAGATCGTCGTTTGTCTTTTTAGCAGCCAAAGGGCCCATGACAACCATAATGAAAATAACGGGGGCGAGAATAATGAATACAAAAATAACAAACTTAAATACAACAGGCATCTTCTTTTTATCGGGCATTATTATTGTCCTTCACTTTCAGAAACAAACGCATTCATCCGTTTAATCCGAGCACCATCCATAAAAGTATCTTCAAAAGCCAACGTGCCATCTTGATTATACAATTTAGCTACTCCCTGTTTTTTACCATCTTCATAGTGCTCTTCACTCATAACTTCACCTGTCTTATAAAAAGCTTTGCTCGCCCCAGTTAAAAGTCCTTTTGCAATAACCCATTCCTGCTTAAGCTCACCTGTTGGATAATATTCTTGTAACGTGCCATCACGTTCCTCACTGGTATACGTTCGAGCAATCCAAAGCTGACCATCTTCATAATACTCTTTGGAGATGCCAACTTCTCCTCCCTTTTTAAAGGTGCGCTCTAAACTTAATGTTCCACTTTCAAAATATTCAATGTTTAATCCATGCTTTAAATCATCGACATACTCTGTTACTCCACGAGGGTTACCATTATTATAAAAATCGCGACTCGTCCCGTTTAATTTTCCATCGACAAAGTTGGCTTCTGTGATAATTTTTCCATTTTCGTTATAGGCATAACTTAACCCCTGCATGTCATCATCTTTAAAATTGGCTTCCCATTTTAATTGACCATTAGGATAGTAAATACGCGCGGTTCCATCTCTTAACCCATTGACATAACTCCATTCTGTTTCAAGTTGCGAATCTCTATCATACTCTTTAATAACGCCTTCCCACTGATCATCCTTATATTGCACTTCACTTTTAATTAAGCCGTCCTCATAATATTCTCGAGATGTCCCATTAAGTTTTCCTTCATCAAAATACATCGTGTATTTGATATTACCGTTTTCATAAAAATATTGAGCCTCTCCTTGAAGCTGATCATCTTTAAAACGCTCTAAGCTTTTCATCTGGCCGGACTCATAATACTCTTTAGCCTCTCCTTGCAAGACATCATTTTTGTAAGACTTCTCAAAATACAGCTGACCATCAATATAATACGATTTATAAACACCATGGAGTAGATCATTTTTATATTCTGCATTACTCATCAACTTGCCAGTTTCATAAAAAACTTGGCTACTACCATTGAGTTCATTATTTTTAAAATTTCGTTTTGCCTTAAGTGCACCTGATTCATAAAACTCATCAACAACCCCCTCTTTTAAAGGGGCGGCAAATAATGATGTAGTAAAAGAAACAATAATTGAGGTAAGAATTAAAAAGGAAAGTGATGAGCTGATATAAGTTTTCATGTTAACTGCCGCTAGGTAATGGGTCAAGTTGAACAAACAAACACAAGATTTAAAAAGCGGTTAACGATTATAAACTATTTTGGAAATTGGGACTTATTCTACGATCAACCGTCAATTTGCCGAATCTCGTAATTTCTACAAAAGCAAGAAATACGGAGAGGCAGGGATTCGAACCCTGGGTAGGTCTCCCCACAACGGTTTTCAAGACCGCCGCATTCGACCACTCTGCCACCTCTCCCAACACGAATGATAAATTCTTGCGAGTCCTTGATCTCGCGACAAAAAAGATTACCACCTTAACCTTTTATTGTCAAATTTTCCTTGGTCGATGATCTCCTCTTACCAGAACACATTCTTTCCAAACACCATCAAGAAAAACTGTCTGGCCTCATCAAGGACATTGCTAAAAAACTCAGGAAAGGTAAACGTTTGGTAATTTAAATCAAATAACAAAACGGTTAGAGAAACGTTAGCTAAAAAAACAATGTGTAACGATAATAAATAAGCTGGTTTAACTAAATTTCTCTCTTGTTCTCTTAAATCTTGTGCCACCAATAAGGTATGCATAGCCAATGAAAAACCGGCGAAGAACATCAAATAATGATTAATATTTGTGATTCCAAAAAATGAACCTAACACATAAAACAAAACCATAACAAGAATCAAATAAAAAGGGAGACTATAAGCGATCAAACGATCAAATGGTGAGAACAATTTAAAAAGACTCAACACAATTTTATGGCCAAAATCAAACACACCCCAAAACTGATAAAGAAACAAAAACGTCATTAAAAAAGCAAAAGCTCCCCAGTAGAAAAAAGTGTGATCAGCGCCAGGATAATCGATCAAATGGATGCGAAGATTATTGGCAGAGGCAATAACAAAAGGCAATAGTAAAATCGCCAAAACTAACTTTATCGCTGATGCAATTGCATTTCCCAAAATTCCCCCCCTCTATTATTTTTTAATGATACTCATTCCACGCATATAAGGCTGCAAAACTTCCGGAATCATAACATCACCTTCCGGGGTTTGATAGTTCTCTAAAATGGCAACCATTGTTCGTGCCAAAGCTAAACCTGATCCGTTAAGCGTGTGAACATGTGTTGCTTTTTTGGTATCTTTTCCTTTATAGCGGATATTAGAACGTCTGGCTTGAAAACTTTCAAAATTTGAACAACTTGAGACCTCAAGCCATCGATCAACGCCAGGAGAAAAAGCTTCAATATCATAACATTTCGCCGCTGCAAAACTGATATCGCCGCTCGCTAAAAGTAAAACACGATAAGGCAAATTAAGCTTCTTAAAAATGGTTTCAGCATTAATCAAAAGCTTCTCTAATTCGTCATAAGAGTGCTCTGGCTTTACAAATTTGACTAGTTCCACCTTATCAAATTGATGAACCCTTATCAATCCTTTTGTATCTTTTCCATAGCCTCCAGCCTCTCGCCTAAAGCATGGGGTATACGCTGTGTATAAAATCGGTAAATCTTCTTCTTTTAAGATCTCATCACGATGGATATTCGTCACCGGCACCTCAGCTGTTGGAATAAGAAATAAATCATCACCCTCCAGCTTATACATATCATCTTCCATCTTAGGTAATTGTCCGGTACCTGTCATCGAATCGCGATTAACAAGAAATGGTGGTGAGACCTCGCTATAGCCATGTTCTGTTGTATGAACATCTAGCATAAAATTGTATAAAGCCCGCTCCATCAAAGCCCCTTCATTCTTAAAAAGAATAAAATGGGATCCTGTAATCTTAGTGGCTCGTTTAAAATCAATGATATCTAATCGCTCAGCTATTTCAACATGATCTTTCGGTTTAAAATCAAACTGTTTTGCCTCCGACCAATGACGCACGATTTCATTATTATCTTCGCCGCCAACAGGAACAGATTCGTGGGCTAAATTGGGGAATCCTAAAAGGATATTATTTATGTCACTTTCAATGGTTTTGACTTGTGGTTCTAAGCTGCTGATTTGTTGGGAGATAGCCTTCATGGAGGCTATTTTTTCTTGAGGGTCTTTTTTTTCTTTTAAAAGCTTACTAATTTCATCATTGGCAAGATTTTTTTGATTACGTAAATCGTCAAGCTCTTGTAAAATTTTGCGCCGTGCGGCGTCCTTTTCTAACACATCATCTAAATTCACATCTAAATTCTTAGCAGCCAAGCCTTTAACAACAGCTTCTTTATTCTCGCGGATCAATTTGATATCAAACATAACGCTTACCTTTTTATTGAAATCTTAGGAAGGGAAAAATTCCTTTAAGATCATTGAAACTTGATTGATGAGGACTTTGGAATTGATGGGTTTGGAAAGAAAATTTTCAGCATCTAGTTCGAAACAGTCAATAATGTTACGCGGGGTATCAACACTTGTTAAAAAAATCACCGGAATATCTTCTGTATCTTCATTATTTTTAAGAATTCGACACATCTCGACGCCCCCTAAAATGGGCATTTCACAATCGAGCAAAATTAAATCTGGCTTCTCCCCTTTAACTACATCCAGTCCCGCCTGCCCATTTTCAGCGATAAGAGTGTTATGCCCCATGGATTCGATAATCTTTTTTGCAATCGTCCTATCCACTTCGGAGTCATCAACAATGAGGATTGTCCGTGCTTCTTCAGTTTTCTGATCTTTGCCAAACATATCGGGTATTCTACCTATTTTCCTCTATATAATCAACCTTTTCCTATACAGAAATCTAACATTTTTCCCCCACCCATAAACCTTCATTTGCCTGCTATTTTTAAGGTCTTAACGAATATCCTATGGCGTGTAATATGTTGCAATAAATGTTACAAACTCTTTGAAGTATTCCTAGAGTACTCTTGAGGCTAAGAAGTCTTGTAAAGCTCAGACAGCCCTCGCTAGCTTACTTTTTCTATTGATGCTCAAGCCATGTGATCATTGAGCGAGTTCCGCAGCAAGCAATTTTTAGAAAAATGCGCCGCGAGGACTGTCTGAGCGAATGATCATATGGCTTGAGCATCAATTTGCGGAACTGCGTGTGGCAAGGTTTCTGAGCTTCAAGATTAATCACATCAAATTATAAAACAGTAAAATGCTTGATGAAATCTTGAAAATCGGGGAGTAATTGGTTGAAATAATGCTGTTTGGAAGCTTCATAGCGGATTCGGAAGATCTTCTCGCCTTCTAAAAAACCGTAACGAATACCTTTAATTTCCAAGCCACCCTTGGCGGTATACTCATATTCGATACGAAAGGCTTCGCGCCCATCAATGTTGGCTGGTTCGTTGCTGATTAATTGGAAATTACCGACATTTTCACTGGACTGAATATCATCTAGTTCCACCTCAGCTAAATCCTGCGGACTCATAGAGGAGCTAAACTTCTTTTTGGTATGATCTAATTCTCTTTTTAAAGGATAACGCCCAACAATCACATGATCCAAAACAAAACCGTTGCGGGTGACAATAAAATAAGGATATAAATTTTGACGCATCCAAGCCTCAGGGACTTGACTGCTAAATTTTCTTTTTTTATCCTTGTACTCCCCCGCCTTTAACTGCGTCCACGCCGCACAACCTGAAAACACAAGCAGGAAGGGTAATATAACCAATAATATTTTTTTTCTCATATGGGGTGACCTCTTATTTTGAATTAATATATTTTTCGATATATCCTCGATCCGCAGCCCTTGGATTAAGTTCCAAATATTTCTTATACGCTTGCCGAGCCTTCTCTTTCATATCTTGGAGCTGATAAACACGCCCCATTCCCCGATAGCTTTGAGCAAAATTGTTATCTCTCTCAAGCGCCTTATTATAAGCCGCTATAGCTTTTGGATAATCAGGTGTCTTATCTCTTATTTTCTTCTTTTTAGGGCCATCTTGCCGTTGACGAAATAATTCGCCTTTCAGATAATATCCGTTCGGATCATCATTAAAACGCTCGATATAAGAGTCGATATATTTTTCACTCGATTTAAAAATCCCGTTTTTTAACCACAAACGCATACCATCCAAATACACAGGACGCATTAAGGCCTCAAAACGAGCATCTCTTGACTCAAACGATGGTTTTATTCTACCATCATTCTCTTTTATCAGCCTATTTAAATTTTCAACGCGGCCGACAAGCTGGGGATGGGTGGAAAAGAAAAAAGGAACTTTAATCTCTTCGTCTTTTGAGAAATCTTTCATCCGATCAAAGACTTTGGGGGCCTCGTAAACATCATAACCGGCGTTTAATAATACCTCAAAGCCTTGTTCATCAGCCTCTGTTTCAAGAGCACGCGAATATCCGGTAATGGATGAAATCGCACCCAACGTTGCAAAGGGACCAAAAGCGCCTAAGGTTGCTGTAAAAAAGGTTGTTTTGTTTTTTAACGATCGAAAGGATTTTAAGACATGTCGATTAATCACATGCGTCATCTCATGCGCTAAAATAATCGCTAGTTGTGATTCATTCTCGATTAAAGCTAACATCCCTGTGTGAATATAGATGTGACCATCGTGCAAGGTAAAGGCATTGAGATAAGGATCTTCAATGACCTCGATATGAAAATCAAGATGATCGTGCCCTAAAACATTTTCAGGAATGAGCTTTTGCAAAACGCTGTTTAAATACGCTTCAAGCTCTTGATTCTCATAAAGATGACCATTAATCTCTAAAAGCTCGACGGCCTCTTTGGAACGATTTAAAATGCGCTGCTCATCTTCTTCTAAATTAAAGCCCTCTTCATTAACGTTTGGCACATCGATGCTCGCACAGCCAGCGAAGATGAACATGAGAATAAGCAAACATAAATTTTTTATTTTTCTTGTAAGAGATCGCGTGTAAACCATTCGATGATATCATCCACTTTTTTTTCATTGCGTAAATTAAGATTTCCCTCTAACGGAAAATGTTTAAACCAAATCACATCCCCGCTCTTAGCTGAAACCAAACTCATGGTCATCAATTTTGGAAAACTCGTGTAAGCGCCCAACAAAAGACTATTAATAAAAGAAATCGTTGCTTGTCCTGCTGTTTGATAATAGTCGTACCCATTAATAAAAAGCAATAGATCCGCATTAATCCCTTCATTTAAAGCACTTATTTCAGAACCTAAAGTGTAATCAAAATTTTCTTTTTTGGTGGGAAAAGGATAATTGGAAATAGCGACATTCGACATGCCATGCGTAAAAATACTATAAGCCACCGCCTCATACAACGCTCTATTTCTAATCCATTGCTTTTTTTTAGTCGCTTTCAGATTAGCTTCATCCACAAACACAATCTCATACCCATAACGCTTGGCCAGATGTTTTTTTAAGGAACTTGAAACACGCGCTTTCGTCTCATCCGATAGTTCATCCATCAACTCCGTCACCCCTCCAGCAGAAACCTGATTCACTTCAATCTCTGGGGGCATAACAGCAATGGTTTTAACGGATTTGATGGTTTGGAAATACTGCGGGGATTGGGCGAGTGTCGAGGCGCAGCCGGTGGTTACAAGACAGATAAGGATGAGTAAACAGTTGCGCAATCTCATAGTTGGATGATTCCTCGACTCTTATGCCCTAGCGGGGACATATCTTTTAACTTTAATTTTCTTAGCATTCTTTCGCGCTTTAGCTAAATCGTAATTGAGTTGCATTTGTAGCCAGGTTTCTGGTGTGCTACCGAAAGCTTTTGATAAACGAATAGCCATTTCTGGAGTAATGCTAGATTTTTTATTAATGATTTGTGACAACATCGGACGACTAACCCCAAGAACTTTGGCCGCTGCTGTGATTGTTAATTCTAAAGGGATTAAACATTCAACTTTGATTGATAGTCCTGGATGCTTTGGATTTTTCATGGGCATAATGTTACCTCTTAATGATAATCTATTAAGTTCACATCGTAAGCTTCTTTGTTTACAGAATCAAAACAAAAAGTCAAACGCATATTTCCACTAATGGATGTACTCCAAAAATTCTTTAAATTTCCTTTCAACGGATGAAGCTTATAACCAGGCATGTCCATACCTTGAATACTATCTGCAGCATCTAAACGGCTTAACATTAATTCTAACTTCAACACTAATCTTGGTGGAACGCCGCTACGATCACCATTTAAAAACAGTTTTTTCAAACCACGATGTTTAAAACTTTTGATCATAGTATACCACGATATGTTTAGATGTAAAGCCTGGCTTTACACCTTACAAATGCTTTCAAAATTATTTCTTCATAAAACATCAATAATCATCTCATCCTCGCGTCAGACAAATACTGATACTAGGATGAAATGATTATTAATCGACCAGCCCCTTCTTAGGCAAACGATAACTTTCTCTGAATAACAAACCCAAGCATTCCAAACATCACATACAACCAAGTCGCAGGTTCAGGCACTGTGGGGGTTGAGGTATTTGTGCTCAATTCTAAAGGTTCCCCTGTTAACGATGCTCCTGGAGAAAAAGATGTATTTTGAGATTCAAGTAACGCGGCATGTAATGTAAAAGCACTGGCCTCCCCTTCAGGAAAACGGGTTAACGATTGATTATTCCCAGCCTCAGATCCATAGACAACTTGATCCATTAAGGCATCACTTGTATCGAGAAGAGAAATGGTATCTCCCGAATTATTTAAACTCAATGACCCCGAAGATGAAATCTGCCAATTCACTCCTGGCAAGTTGGGCGTCCCTCCTCCAAAAACCACAATAAATTTAAGAGGCTCAACAATCGTATTCGCCTCAAACACATGTCTCGCGCTTATGCCATCACGAAGGATCCAACTTGAAATATCGATCTCTTGATCACCAATATTAAGCAGCTCCACAAATTCATCACGACTCGAAGACGTCACCCCATCTTGATTCGCATCCCCTGCGACACCTGACGGTGGATCAGCCAAAAATTCATTAATAATAATAACGGCGCTCGCAGGCTGACAAGTAAACATCATCACCCCTAAAGCTATAGTTATTCCCCAATTTTTTATTTGAAACATAGTTTCTCCTTGAATGTAAATGATTTAATAACGATTTTATAAGGGGGAATGTCGTTTTGATTTGAGGAAGACGACTTATGTGGGGCAAGGGCAACGTATATTAAGAGCAAGAATAACCAAGGTACAAGTTACAAGATATTCGGCCTTTGGCCGAACCAGCGTCTCTTGACGCTTTGGCAAAAAATTATCAATAACCAATAACTAAATAATCAAATTGTTTGGGTATTTTGTTTTTGTCATTGTCTCTTTTTTGACCCGCCTATGGCGGGTTCCCGCCATAGGCGGGATTTCTTACCCTAGCGTCGTCTAGACGCGCAGAGTCGGCCGTAGGCCGATTTCTTGTACCTTGGTTATTCTTGCTCTAATAACTAACAAAGTTTACATATTATTATCAACTTTTTTCAAAAAAATCTTTAAGTTTTCCGCCGGAAACATAAACGTCCAAAACCGTTCATACGTCCGCGGCCGCCAATTGGCCAAGGCCTTAATACCAAGCATACGATACGTTTTGTAAAAAGTGATTTCGTAATTAACAATTTCTAATGGAAGCGGTCGAATGAGATTGATAAATAAAAAATAGGAAAAGAAAAACTTATGTTGAACTTCTGAGTAAGCCACGTAACTTGAAAAATGCGGGGTCTCCATAAATAACGTACCCCCTGGTTTTAAAATACGCGTTAACTCATTAATAAACCCTTGCGGATCATCCAAATGTTCAATGATATGTTTAGCATAAATTTTATCAAAACTATTATCTTCTATCGGAAACGGATAAACATTAAAATCATGCTTAATATCTGCATGCGATTTCTCATCAATATCGATCCCTGTGGAACCAGGAATTTTATTTATGCCGCATCCTACGTCTAAAATTTTTTCGATCAAGATTTACTCCTTCATTAAGAAAAAAATTAAAAGTAATCATGTCATTCCCACGAAAACGGGAACCTCAACATAATCATACTACTACTAGATCCCCACTTTCGTGAGGACGACATGTTTAACATCTCTCGCATTAAAAAATCTAATACCAATCATGTCATTCCCGCGTAAGCGGGAACCCCAACATAACTATATTACTACAGTATGGACACTTCCAGTCTAACCTAACACTTCTGCTCTTTCTAGTCCCTGCTTATAAACACCGTCTAGGTTACCATTTAGAAAAGAAACTGTATAATAAAATCCATCCTTTGATTTAACATAATAATAGTTTTCTCGAACCTTTTCTATTATTTGAAATTGTTTTTTTCTTAAAAACTCTTCTTCCGGCATCCATCGATACAAACCTTCAGCAAATTCGTAACCTTTTAACATATAGGAATAATTTGAATAGACCAAAAAAACAAATGGAGGCTTTTCGCGCTTTAAGACTTCAAAATTTGCTAACTTCCCACCCTTAAAACTAATTCGATAATTAACATTATTAACAGACTTTAAATAATACTGATCTTTTTTATATTCCTTTATAATCGGCCTTAAATCAGAAGTTTTAATACTTTCTTTTCTCTCATATAAAGCAAGAAACTCCTGTTCTTCCATTCCAATATAAAGCTCAGTATAAATATACTTAACATCCAACGGATTATGCCCAACTTTAGGGTCCTCTAAATATACATCCAGCAATTCTTGGTCGGACTTTCCATGATAAACATCTTTACTATAACAGTTCGTAGCAAAAATCAATCCAACAAAAATTAAAAAAGGCCATAATTTGGGCATATTACATTCCTCTTTGTTTTCTTAATTATCATAATTTCCGTTTATGGCACCATTTACCAAACCCACTCCCCCAAAATCCGCTCGCACTCCATAAATGGCTGATGATGCGTAAAAGCTCCAACCAGCACTGCCACCAACGGCTGTAAAAGCTTGGACACCGCTCATGCCACCTTTCTCAACTAAGGTTGTAAAACAAACCTGCTGGCAAGTTCCCGTCCATGGCGAACCCCAAAGATCACCACTCTTAAAAGGATTTAATAAATCTGAATCTAAGGCTGAATCGAAAAAGCCATCTGACGTCTTAACAAGAACGGCCGTATGATTAATATTAAGAGCTTCTGTTACTTTTCCTATCGCTGTATTAGGCCAACCATTCTGCGAAGCAATCCTTCCTTGCTTTATATCTGTATATTTTCCAGCAGTCTCAACAATTTGATTAGTTGTAGTCCCTCCGTTACTTTTTACATCAGAACCTGCTCCATATTTATTAAAAGAATCACTTTGATTTTTAGGATCTCTAAGGTCTACTCCAGAATAAGTCTCCGGTGTAACAACAAGATACACAGCCGAGCTAACAACAGCCTGACTAATCATATTTCCTAATAGTTGAGCTGTTTTTGGCGTAAAACCAAGAGCATCGTCAAATATTTGTTCGGATACCCAATTCACTCCTTTTTTACCTGGAGGAGTATCCAGAATTCTCATTGCAATAAATGAGGCGGCAATCGCTAAAGGATTCCCCCAAGAAAATAAAGCAGATATAGCAATACCAGCGGCTTCATTAGAAAAGGCGTTAAAACTGCCCCCCGTTAAACCATCACCCAAACCGGGAACCTGAAAATTAAAAAAGGCGCGAACTGCTGTTTTAATCCCACCCCAAATGCTTTTCCAAAATCCATGACCATCAGGGTCAATATAATTAACAGGATTATTACCCGAATAATGATACCTATTAAAGGTAACAGAATTATTAGGATCTTGCACGATCGTATCTGCCTGAATAAATCTTCCAAGTTCCGGATCATAATACCTAGCTCCCAAAAAATATAATCCAGAGCCCTGATCAAAAGGCTTACCGGTAAAATAATAATGCGCCACCTCAGAAGAACTTCCGTAGCGTTCGTATCTGGCCAACGCCCCATAGGGAAGATATTCGATAAGTTCTGTTTTAACACCGTCTTTATTCGTCGTCACATGCGTTGAACCTAAATGGTTCTGATGAAAATAAAGTGCCTCGCCATTATTCACTGAGGCGATGCGTGTTGCTCCTAAAAAGATGTGCGAAATATCTCGCCCATTATTGTTCTCAAAGAGCGAACCAACAAAAGATGTTTCATGAGCGTTATTAGTTACTTGCGGTTGCTCAAAACTTATTTTATTATGAACCAAATACCCACCGGCAAAATAATTGTGATGCGTATCAACTTCTATATTATACACAGGCACTGATTCTGTGAGCGTGATTTTTTCTTGTTTTTTTATTGTTACAGCATCCAAATGAACATCAAAAATGGTATCCCCTATTGAAAAACCCTCAATCTCCTTCCACTCCCCATTTGTGTAAAAGGGATGATTACCTGTCACACGGACGCGATCATTGATGTTGAAATATTCCTTTGTGGCCTCCGTTTGAAACAATTGGGAGACAAAAGAAGAAACCGTCTCTCCTGTTGTTTCGTTGTAACTTAAAACGCGATCGCCTATCTGAATCTGCTCAATAGCCTTGGCACTGCCATCCGCCATGAGGATTTCTGTACCAGCAAGAAAACAGGTATTATTTGCCGTCTGAGTGTAATCGACACGTTTTGTGCGTCCAGCATCGCCATCATATTCATAATGTGTAGTTAACTGCCCATTACGTGTTACATCTGTTAAACGATTTTCAATAGAATAACGAAATTCTGTTGTGTTGCCATTTTTGATTTTTGTAATAAGATTCCCATTGTCATCATAAGCGTAATCGTAACGCTTGACACCATCTGTTGTTGAAACAACGGCATGCGGCCCCGCATCATCTTGATCCTTAAGATTACGCGTCCCATAACTGTAGCTACGCCCATCCTTCTCTAATAAATTACCAATCTCATCATACACATAATTTTTAACCCCATAATGTGTTGATGACGCTTGGATCAAACGATTCATCGCATCATACGTAAAATTCTCAGCGCCCACTGGATTAGCGAAAAACACACAGAACAAAACCACAACAGAAAATAACCGTGTCATAAAGCCTCCTCATTTTGAATGAAACATAAAATTTTTGGCGCAAGAGGCAAAGGATCTAAGGGCACGGGTTTAAATAAGTAATTTGTGTTTTGTTGGGAATGGATTTAGGGCAAGATAAGGGAAATAATTTTGTTACAAATGTTTACTATGAGTAGATCCCCGCTTGCGCGGGGATGAAAAAAATTGTATTAATTTATTAACAAAGTGACAATAGACATGTCGTCCCCACCCCTATGTCATTCCCGCGCAAGCGGGAATCCTACGGAATAAACTCAAGAGGGGATCAAAACTCTTAACTTAAAATCTTAAAACCGCACACCCACCCTCGCCCCAACCTCAAACGAATTATTCTTAGGCTCCACCCCAGCAGCACAAGGCGTACCTCCGCAGGTAATGGTGGCGATGTTCGATTCATCAATTTGCCAATAACGGACAAAAGGTTCAAGGAGCAGATTATATTTCTCACCTTCTCGAATTAATTTAACTGAACCACGAACCCCAAAACCGTTGTCTTGATCATTTTCTAAAGTACTTAAACCAGCAGCCACATCTTCCAAATGGCTTTCTTGTTTTCCGCTTAAAAATAAATCGTATTCAACATTTAGACCAAACGACCAAACATCATCTAACTGTGTGAGAGTCTCAATACCAAAGGGAAGATAATAATAACGCGACTCTCGATCAAATCCAACATGACCTGTCGTTGTTGTCTTACCACCAAGCCCATCAAACAAATAACGAAATCCAAAACCTAAATAAGGCGTAAGCACAGTGTCATCACCCACGGGCATATCAATTCCGGCTAATCCACGGATTTCAAAAAGCAAATCAAAAATATTATCCACGGTTCCTGTTGAAACCGATTCATAATCAACACTCCCAAATGCCAAATTGGAATCCAAGGCAAACATCTTATTCTCAGCATAAAAATCAAGAACATCCGTAATCGAATTAAGCTCTGCATTCTCATCCGAACGATACGTATATCGCCCAAAAATCCCAAACATCGCCCCCTTCTCTTCAATAAAGTCAGGCTCTTCATACCGAATATAAGAGATCGTCGTCCCCATATCCCACTGACCATTTTTTTCATCAAAGGCCTCAAGAGATTGAACGGCACTAGCCGAGATAAAAATTGTTAATAAAACACTTAAAAATGCTGTTTGCATTTTTTGTTGAGTTAATCCGAGGTGTAACTGAAGGCGTTTCATATGACTTCCTTTCTTTTGTTGATTTAATGCTTTTATTCTCGTTGACATCTGTCATTCCTGTGGAATGTAGAACCCTATTATTTCCGTGTAAATCTGTCATTCACGTGTAACGCTGTCATTCTCGTGTAAAGCTGTCATTCTCGTGTAAAGCTGTCATTCTCGTGTAACGCTGTCATTCTCGTGTAAAGCTGTCATTCCCGTGAAAACGGGAATCTAAATAATCTTAAAAACAATCATCCTATTTATTGTTTTTCTTCGACGCTTCTAAATAACGGACATCCTCAACAAAATTATTAGCATCGTATGTAACCTCAATCTTAAGCTCTTTACCATCAGCAATCATCTCCGTTGGCGTGCCGATAACCTCCCATAATCCTAATGAAAAAATGTCCGCAGTGCCATGGAAAAAAGCTCGCCCAACCTTTGCTCCTTTAGAATAACCTTGAACAAATTTATAAATATCTACTTTTTTCCCATCCTTTTCGCCACTCCATTCTGGCGCGCCGAATTCGCCAATAAGGTATGAACGATCCGTACCAACTTCTAAAACACTTAAATCTTTTTTTGTCTCCTGTTTAGCTGCCATAAAAACAGAACAACCCACATTTGAGAAACAAAAAATTAATAATAGAAGCACGACGCGTAAGTTGCTTTTTCTTCCCAAACACATAATTTACCCTTCATTCATTAGATTATTTAACGTCTCATCTCTTTTCACAGAATCAAGGCTTTAGTCTTTAAACCTAATTCCTATCGCAGTGACATGATAGACTTTTGTCTCAAGCACAGAAGAGCTACGCTCTTTAACTTCAATGATTCCATCAGCGCCCGACATCCTGGCCTCTTTTTTCAAAAGCGGCAAAGCATTGTCAAAATCTGAGGAAACAAAATGACTTTTCTCTAAATGCACATCTAATCTGGAGATTCGCTCAAAAGGCCTCTCTGGCAAAGAATCTTTAAAAACTTCAATTTCAACATCTTCCGCTAATGCCGTATGCCTTTCATTTAATAACACATATCGACTTTGTGAGGTCGAACATGATGTTAAGATGACAGATAAAACAAAAAGATTTATATAAAAAATTATTCTCTTCACAATTAAACGCCCATCCTTGTTATTTATTAACACCTAACATTTCTTTACGAATTTCACGCTCCCAATTTTGCTGTCCAATATAACCTACAAGAGATTTTTTATTCTGGATTAAAACCCGTGTTTTATTATCATCCATTACTTCCAACCAAATCCCAACAGTTTCTCCTCCCGAACCAACAAACAAACCAATTTTATTTGGCCTTTTACCCTGAACATAAGTTTCAGTATCCTTTTGGACTTCAAAACCATTGACAACAAGTGCATCCAACGCTGAAGCCTTGGCGTCAGTTAAATTTTTCTCAACAACAATACCTTCTTTTAACTCAGGCTGTTTAGGAACCGATGCACATCCTGACATAAAACATACAAGAAGGACCACAATAATCATTTTTGATTTCATACGTTTTTCCTTTTTTTAAGGGCAAGTTAAGACTTAAAGATGTCTTTGCGTTAATCGAATATAACGTCTGCTAATTTTCTCTTTATTTCTTTTTTTCCTAAAAATAGTCCCCAAAAATGACCAACCTGGCAAGTCCAAAACGACACTATTTATTGTAGTTTCTCAACAAAGACCTTAATAAACTTATTATTCAATTCTCTCATTCCCTGCTTCGCATATTTCGTTGGATCAGAATACATTACTATAGGTTTTTTATGCTGATCTTCAAATCTATCACTAAATAAAACCGTCTTATTTTTTAAATCAACTACTTTAATTTGATCATATTCAACATGCCATCCAATAATTCTTTTATTTATAAAAGCATCTGCAATCGCACCCACAGCTCCTAAATTTCCCACACTTTGACCTTTAATTAACTGAAATCCATAACAATGAGCAACTCCCCCTATAATAGCATAATCATATCCTTGATTTCTTAATGTATTCATTGCATCTTCATTATTTTCAAGATCAAGAGAAATATCAACAACTTCGACTTGTGTAAAAATTTCACCTTTTATCATATGTGTTGCCAATGACTGTGCCACCAACAATCCAAAATTACCTTTAAAGCTTTTATCATAAGTATAAAAATAATCTTTACCGTGTCTTGGTCTCTTATTTCTTTCATCAGATGGGCGATTATCAATAAATGTCCCAATAGCAATATTTTTAGAAATAATATTTTCTATTTGATAAGCATCTTTATTAACCGAATAATCTAACGTTGTTGCACAACCTGATACGACGATACAACAAATTAGCAATAATAATCCTGTAAATTTTCTCACTTTTATCCTCTTATTCCTAATTGATCTGACCTTTATTTTATCGTCTAAGATAGCATACGCTTTAGCTATCCCTCATAAAAGACCAACGTGCCAGGTCCATTTATCCAGTTACAAGTTTTACTATGTCTCCAATAAAATAAAACTCAATACTATATTGATTTGGAGCAACCAAGGGAATCCCGGCGTCATACTTATAGTACCAAGCTTCATCATATTCACTGTTTTCTCGTCCTGGATAATTTCGCCCCACATTATAACGAATATCACCGGGTTTACCATACCGATTCAGGACATCTTGCTTTGTTTTGCCCATAAAGGTTTGAGCCTCACGCATTACCTCAACAATTTCTGGGGCCACATGAACTTCCGTCGCAAACATGTTGAGCGTTGAACATCCTGACAAAAAACAACACAACGTAGTTATCAAAACAAAATTATTTTTCATATTCTAGTGATTTTGTAATTGAATTGGAAATCCACTTGCAAGTCTGAAAAGAACTATCCAAGAGGAGACTTGACCCCTTACCTCCTTATTCCCTTATCCCGCCTGAATTAAACTAATATCCAAATTTAAAACCATCATCTGGACCTGTAATACGATCATCTATCTTCAATCGATAATCATCCCCAGAATCATGATCCAAATCATTCAATTTAATATTAGTATTTTCTCCATCATTATTAAAAATCGTATCAACATTAGGTTGATCATCTAGTTTTTTCCCAACCTTATAAGTAGTAGTGTTATTAATTAAGTCCGTTGTAATTATAAATTCATTTCTATCTTTATAATTCACAAATGATCCTGAACGCTCTTTAACAGCAACCTCTCCGATAAAGACAAGATTTTTTGCATTATTAATAATTTTTTTCTTTATTTTAAATGGAAGATATGCCTTCTGATCCTTTGAAATCCACATCGCACCTTTAAAGTAATGTTCATTAAATGCTTTCGTATCAAGGCTTATTCTTGATCCATTATTCATCTCAGCATAATAATAATCAGTACCATACCCTCCAAACATTAAAGTTTTATTACTCATATTTTTTATATGAAGAAAATAAGAATTACGAAAAATTTTATTACGAACAAATCGAAAAGAGTATTCAGATTCAGCATTCACATGAACACTAAGTATTAAAACGACAAAAATTAAAAATAATACGTTATTTTTCAATGATTCCCGCTAAACTTAGTGGTTTATATTGATATATTTCTTCAACAATTTCTTTTTTATCACTAAATGACCTTTTCATGTAAGCACTATCCTGCATACCTATAATACCACCATGCCTTTCAGTATAAGAAGAAGCCTTTATAAGAGTCATTCAAAGTGCATGGCACTTTGGTCTTTTCTAACGAGATGATAAAAAAAGGTGACAGTCACTTTTATGGGGACACTCATGCTATTCCTTTCAAATGTCTATATTTAAACCAGCCTGATCCAATTAACCAACCTCGCGTAAAATCTTCTTCTTCAATGTCTTCATCTTCGGGCATCCCCTGATATTCATAATAATCAATCAACTCATCTTTGTCCGTACCTGCGTAATGCCGTGCGGAACTATACTCCCAATCTCTTTCCTGCTCAACGATTCCAGCTTTTAAAGGATTCTGTTCTACATATTGACCGCACGCGTGCATATAACGCTCATCTTCAATCAACATACTTTTGAACCTCTCACGCCATAACGGCCCCCATCGTTGATATTTTCCATTATATTGGCGTGTATATTTCCATTTTATTTGCTGTAAAGCTTGTGAAAATAATTGTAACCTTTCAATGCCTACTACCAAATGAAAATGCGTGTGCATCAGACAATAATGATAAATTTTAAATTCTTTACTTTGCTTTTCCTTCTTTAACAATTGTAAAAAATAGCCGAAGTCGTCCTTGTCTTTAAATATCTTTCGCTTTTCTATACTGCGGGAGAATACATGTGAATAACATCCGTCATATAATATTTCCGATCTAGCCTTTCTTGCCATCTGTTCATCCTCGCCTCCCTTGTATGTCCCCTTTTAGGTGACTGTCACCTATGCTCTAGTATTTGTTTCATTAATCTTTGTGCTGCTGTTGGTTAGCTAAAGCGTCTGCTATCTTTTCCATTTATTCCTTCTATTTTTTTCCAATCATCATATTTATTTTGCGTCGGACGACTTGAATTTTCCGGTGCAACATATAATTCTTGAGCTTGAAATTGCTCTTTCAATTGAAACAAATAGTTCATCAATATTTTAAATCGCCCATATTGACTTTTCTGATTTTTAAATATTTGATCAGACCACCAAACTATATTAATATCAAAAAATGTATCTTCCAAATTAATTCTATCCACAATAAGAGTAAAAGGTATTTTATCTTTTTCAAAAGTTGTTGTTAAATTAATAACAAAATTCGTTAATTTTCCATTCTCTAAATTTGATATAATATCTTTTAATTCATCCGTGGTGTTTTCTTCTGATTTTTCTTCCTTCCAGCAAAGTTCAACGTTAAAATTTTGACAATTCATTTTGATTGCCTCTAAAGCTTTTTCACAATTATCTGGTTGAATATTGCATAAATAAGCTTCACTTGCACTTCCATCAAATTCGATCAACCAATCTTTACATGATATCCATAATTTTTCTAAATTTTCCATAAAGTTTCTCCACAATAATTAGGGTTCTAAAAAAGAATAAAATGATCCATCGGCTCTAAACCTAACCCCAGTTCCATTTTGATTTCTTACATCGATGCCACCTAAACGATTTGATTTATATAAAGACGTCGTATTCTTCAAAGTAGATTCAACAAAACTTTCACCTGCTAGATTTAGCCTAGCCTGACCTCCTTTTAAATTTGGAAAAGAACTTCCTTGACGACTTCCATGTTTTTGTAATGCTCTTCCTGCCATGGACAAATTATTTCTATCTGGAGCTTTTGCAGATTTTATTAAGTTATTTACAGAAAAGTTCTTCCCATCAACAATGAAATCGGAATTTTCTAACCCAAACTCCCCTTTCTTAACAATATTTATTGCCTGCTTACTACTAGCTTCACTTCCTCTATCAAGATTAAGAGCCGCATTGCTTGACGTTTTACTTTTTGCTCCAATCGGAACTACCGATCCTGCTTGTCGAGCATTATGAATGTCTACGCCTTTTTGTACTACTTTCGAACCTACAGATTTATAGTAAGCTCCACCAGCTACTATATATGCAGCAGTAACAATACCTGCAATAGCTGCATCTTCAAAAGACCCCCCATTTATTAAAGCTATTGCTGCGTTGCCACCTATCATACCGCCTATGGCTCCTGTAATAGCTCCGCCGGGTCCTCCGGTTGCAAATCCGACACCTGCTCCGACAACAGCAGGTAAACTTCCGATAAAGGCATTTGAAAGATTTGCACCAAAACTCCCTCCATGTTGAATAGTAGTTCCAGCAGCTGAACCTGCAACACCACCTACAAATGCGCCGACTAAAGCACAACCAGCGCCACAAGCAACCCCTCCTGCAAACGCTCCTGCCGTACTACCTAAAACCCCACCAACAAAAGCACCAAAACTATCCTGAAAAGCCTTAAAAAGTTTAGAGAAAAATCCATGTCCATCCGGATCAACAAGATTTATAGGATTATTTATAACATAAGAGTAGCGATTTAATGCTTGAGGATTGAAAACACTTGGCACAATAGTATCGGCTTGAATAAACCTTCCTAAATCAGCATCATAATATCTCGCTTCAAAATAATATAATCCTACCCCTTCATCCAATTCCTTCCCCGTAAAATAATATTTCGCAATTTCGTGAGTGCTGCCGTAGCGTTCGCATTTGGCTAAGCTTCCAAAAGGGGTGTACTCTGTCAATTCTTTCTTAACGCCGTCTTTATCTGTCGTTACATTCGCTCCACCTAGGTGATCCTGGTGGAAATAAATTGTTTCGCCACCCGTGACGGAGGCTACGCGGGTGTTGCCTAGAAAAATGTGTTTGATATCGCGGTTGTTATCGGTTTCAAAGAGCGAGCCTACGTAAGTGGTTTCTTTTGGGGTGCCGCCACCTTCTCCGTAGGAAATTTTGTTGTGGACTAAATATCCACCAGCGAAGTAATTGTGGGTGGAGTCAACTTCTATATTATACACAGGGATGGAATTTGCGCTTGTGATTTTTTCTTGCTTTTTGATCTTCACAGCTTCCAGGTTAAGATTAACGATGGTCTCACCCTCTGTGAATGTTGATATCTCCTTCCAATTACCATTGGTGTAAAAGGGATGACTTCCCGTTACCTTAACGCGGTCGTTGATATTGTAATATTCATTCGTTGTCTCTGATTGAAAAACTTGTGTGATTGTTGCACTCACAGTCTTACCAAGATTCTCATCAAAACTTAAAACCTCATCACCGACTTGCAACTTCTCGATAGCCCGGGCACTGCCGTCGCTCAAAAGGATTTCCGTGCCGGCTAAAAAACACGTCTCTCCTGAAGTTTCCGAGTAATCGATCTTCTTTGTACGCCCACCATCACCATCGTATTCAAATCGCGCGAGCAACTGCGCGTTTGTCTTAACTTCCACCAAACGGTTTTCGTTATCATAGATGTAATCTGTTGTATCTCCATCTTTGATCTTGGTAAGCATGTTGCCGTTATCATCATAACTATAACTACGCACATCCGCGCCCAGTGTTGTTGATATCACGGCATGTGGGCCAGCATCCAACTGCCCAGCTACATTCCGTGAACCATAAGCATAACTTCGCCCATCCTTCTCTAATATATTACCAATCTCATCATACACATAATCCTTCGTCCCATATGTCTGACCCGTTGCTTGCGTTAAACGACTTAAATCGTCATACACAAAACTCTGATCCGCACTATGAACATTATCGATGATCGATAATATATTACCCACCGAATCATACGTATAATTCAAATCCTGTATCGCGACATCTGAAGAATCCACCGTATAAATCCGCGTGAGACGTTGATTGATATCGTAGGTATACGTTGTCACCGTGCCATTGCCTAGTTCGATGCGCTCAATTTGTCCGACGGCATTATACTTGACATCGGAAACAAATAATGTTGGCTGTTCAACCGTGGGTTCAAAGGGCGTCGGATCAAAAGGTGACAGATACGCTCCAGGAATGACCTCAAAAGGAACGCCACTTGCTGATTCCCATGCAACGGCAATACTATCTCCACCTACGCGTTCTTTATGCAAGACTTCGATGTAATATTTATTGCCCGCCACTAAATGGATAGAATCTGATTTTTGCTCTAAAGGATATTTGTTCCACTCTCGTGAGAATGTCCAACCAGGCACATGCGCGATCGGCGAGGCACCGATATTAGAAGGATTTTCATCTGTGCTTAAATACACCTCACTAAAATCATCCCCTGAAATAGAAAAGTGATAATCCCCACTGACCGGTGGATGAATATAACCACGAATGCGCGTTCCATATTCACTACCATAATCAACAGGTCCCTCAAGAATTGTAATCTCTGAACTCACCGTTGGATTATCTGGATAACTAGAATGAGATGTTAAATCACTAATGGCAAGCCCTGGAATGCCATCAAATCTTTCATAAAGAATCGTTCCGGTTCCCTGAGGGCTACTATTATCATTCACTGTAATCGTAACCATGGCTGAAGCACTCTCTTCTCCATCATCCGCCGTTAAACGAAGAACATAAATTCCAGCAACACTAAAACTCGCCGTTGTACCTTCCGCATTCGCATTACCAAACGTCACATCTCCAGGACCACTAACCTTACTCCATGTTTGTGTGACACTCGCTGGTGGATTAGGTAAACCATCGTCGCTAACCGTTCCCTCTAATGTCGCTGATGCAAGTAATGTTATCGTTGCATCTGTGCCAGCATTAACAGTTGGAACTTGATTAACTGGCGGCAAATTTGAGAAACTACCACTCACGTTATCAAAAACAGTTGTATTGATTTGCGCAGCATCATGAGATGTCACCGCAAGACCAATATAAACATCCGTTCCCATCACAATATTTAGAACGCCTCCCACTTGCGTCCAATTGGTTCCATCACTTGATTCATATCCTGTAAAACTATTTCCACTGCGCACTAACCTTACCCAACGCGGCGCACTCGAATTTGGACCTGCCGTATGATAAGATCGATCCCCTTGTGTGTGCCGGTGTTGCCAAGCAATGCCATTTGAGACGGTCTGCGCCATAAAAGCATGTTTAGAGTTTGATGCAAAGCTTTCTCTTATCATGACCCCTACTTTGGCCCATGCATTTGTATTTTCTATGGAACTCACTCGAGCGACAATCTCCCCATCTCCGGATAAAGATTGATACACATAATGAAACGCATCATCATGTCCCCAAATATCATGACCGGCACCATTAACGGTTATATTCCCAGCACTCTCCGTATAACTTCCATCAAAACCTAGAGCATTCCCTACATCTGTGCTTAGCCAACTTTGTGGTGAGGCAACAGGATTAACCACGACAGACACATCATCTGAAATTGATAACGCTCCATCATCCGCCGTTAAACGAAGAACATAAGTTCCATCCACACTAAAACTCGCTGTTGTATCTTCTGCACTCGCATTACCGAACGTGACAGTTCCAGGACCACTGACCTTACTCCATGTTTGTGTTACGCTTGCAGGTGGATTGGGCAAACCATCATCACTAACCGTTGCGTTTAATATGGCTGTTGCAGGCAATGTTATCATGTCATCACCCCCCGCATTCACACTTGGCGCCTGGTTCGAGGTTGGTGCGTATAAACTAAATAAATATTCTTGCGGTACTAGTTCTCGAGGAACATACGGATGCACCCATTCTAATGTTGCGGACGCATCACCTGTATGATCAACATATTCAATCTTAATGTTATATTCTAAGTCTGCAACAAGATTGGCCGTTCCTACGGATGTTGATGGAACTGTCGAAGACCATTGATCCACAACTAAAATATCATTAAGCCACATCCGGTAACCTTCATCCGCCGAAATATAAAGATGATTCCATCCTGTAAATTTTGGCGTAACCTTTCCTGTCCAGCGTATGGTTACGGCATCATTATTTAATAAAGCATGCGGCGCGCCTGCACCCCAGTCAAAATTGATAACGGGATCAATACGTGTAGCCATTAACGTTTCAAAGTTTTCTCCGTTAAAATATTCCGCTTTTAAACCGTCGCCGGTACTTTGTGCGGAAGCAGATCCCACGCCAAGGATATAGGGTTCGATCCAGGCGGTGAAGATGTGGGTGGTGGTGGATTTTATTTTGCTTAAGAGCGTGTGGATTCCTGTTCGCTTTGTCATTCCCGCGGAAGCGGGAATCTTATTACTTGCGAGCGCACGGGTTCCCGATGTCTCGGGAACGACAGTTCCTTCGGAAACGACAGGATACGCTTCTTCAACTCCCCTAAGAAACGATTGCGTCCCCACCCCCTTAGGCAACAAACCCTCATCATTCGATATCGCCTTAATCTGCCCAGCATCATCGTATTCATAAAACACCTTTGTCCCATTAGGATAAGTCACATCTAATAATTCATTAAGCCCCCCATAACTACGTTCCACCTGATTAGGAATATTGTTGATGTCTTTAATCGATTGAATCTCACGACCCAATTGATCGTATTTAAAATCCGTGACACCATTATCATAAACGGCTTGTGTAAGACGACCTTTCGAATTTAAATCTAAAGGATTGTCGTAAACGTAGGACACGTCAAGGGTACCGCCATCATTTTTATTGGTTAAACGGTTTAAGTCATCGTAAACAAAATTAATGATTTGATTTTTGGCATCGGTTTGTTTGATTAAATTCCCGCTGACATCATATTCATAACTCCACACCCCCATATCCGGATCATCCATACTAATCTTTCGTCCCAAGGTGTCATAGGTGATAAGGGTTTCGTTATTGTGAGCATCAATCGTTTTCGATAAATTCCCTTCCGAATCGTATTGATATTGTGTCTGGGCGTAAAGGGTATAATTACTTATTGGATAATGAATTGATCGGCCATCGGCACCTGTATATTCGCGTTTGCGAATTAACCGACCATAGGCATCAAAATCTGATTCTTGTTTATGACCATTCTCATTTATAGAAATCGTCGTCCAATCGTCATACGCCACACTCGCAAAACTACCATCAGGATTGATACTCTTAACGGCTCGCCCCATCGCGTCATACTCAACGGTTGAGTGAACCTTACTCGTATCGATGGCGATAACATCATTCATTGGTGCTGTACTAAAATAAGGTATGTACTGTTTAATCGCTAACCCGCGCGAATTAAATTCTGTCTGTCCACCCAACACAAAACGCCCCGTCTCTCCGCTAGAAGATTTGGATTGAATCGTGCGGCCCATGCCATCAACAAAACCAATCGTATCAATCGTCTGAGCTTCTCCGTGTTTAACCCGACGTTTTGTTCTTACTTGTGCATAGGTAGGAAAGAATTCGTACTCTGTTATTAGAGTAGGAAAGGAAATAGAATCTAACGGCGAAATGGTTTTAACCAGCCGTCCAAAATCATCATAAGAACGCATCCCTTCTTGATCGTTTGGATCGGTTGTTGATTTTAACTGACCCCACAATCCCTTAAACCCATCCCCACTATCTTGCAACACACCATTGACTCCGTAATACTCATTAACCACACTGTGTGCGATCGCATTTTGTGTGCTTAACGGATAGAGATGATACGTTGTATCGTAGGTGATAGATGTTGTTTTGTTGCGTGGATCCGTTGTGCTTAACAAATTGCCATAAGTATCGTAAGTATACGTTATTGTTGGTGTCTGCGCGCCACCCCAATCTTCCTTTTTCGTTAATAATCCCTTAAGCGGATTGGCGGTGTTTGATTGATTATCATAATAAAACCATGTCTTTCTCATCTCATTGTTATTATGATTCTTGACAACCGTTAAACGCGGTAAACTAGCAACGTAATTATTCGATGAGGTGTTATTGACATAAAAACTCTCAACCGTGCGAGTGTCCACACCGGTATCCGCTCCGCTCGTTAAATCAACTTCTCCTAATTGTACAGCCTTCGTCAGGTTACCCAATTGAGGCGTTTCTTCATAAAAGAATTCTTCTGCTGTACGCTTGCCAGAACCATCCCCATCAAAAACAAAATTATCTTTGCGTGATAAATACACAAAATCAGAAACCCCCTCCACTAACTCAGAGCTCCACGTGGTTTCCGTTTTGGAATAACGATTACCCAACGCATCAAACGTCTCTTGCCTTTCAATGCGCCCTTTTAATAAATCATCTTGATGATAATGAGACTCAGTATAATTATTTTCCGGATCTTTAATCTTCACATACCCAAAACCACGAAACTCACGTTCATCTTGTTTCCATAATCCATTAGCGTACGCATATTCTGTTGTGTAAGCATCACCTAAACTATTTTGTGCTGTAATAGATTTAACAACACCAATAACAAAGGGCATAAAAGTATTATTTGTGTGAGCAGATGATCCATACACTATCGATGTAATTCCACCTACGCCGTTATCAATCGTCTTTAACATGTCTGCGCCATTACCGTCATTAAGATAGAGCTTGGGCGTCTGTCCGTTGTAATGGATGAGAACATCTAACAATCCATCCGCATTGATATCCACAAGTTTGGTTCCCTTATTAACAAAATTCGCCTCCGCTGGCAAATCCCACGCCGTGTCTCTCTTCCAGCCATTGCCCGTATTAATAAAAGTAACCTTCTCACTCGCTGAGGCCACAATGAAATCATTTAAGCCGTCTCCATTTATATCCGTAACTTGCGTTGATCCATCTCCAAAACTGCCATAACCTAACGTAAAATACCATGGTTGAGATTGACCTGTTAAAGGCCAGTTGTGTCCATCATTTAATATGACCCTAGTATCACCGTTATTTTTATGAAATATGTCTGGAAGATTGTCTCCATTAAGATCCACCAAAAGTGCGCCACCCGCGAGAGACACATAATCAGAATCTGGAATGTTCCAACTCGTATCCAAACTCCAGCCCGGTTGATTATTCACGCCTCTATTAATAAATGTCTTATTCCCTACCTGCCCATCATAGGAGTGGACATAATCGGCAAAACCATCCGCGTTTACATCGGCTAAAACCGTTCCGTTAAATATTTCTGTTCCTGATGTTTGATCAACAATAGGTTCATCCAACGGTAAAGTCCATTGATTGTCTCTGACATAACCCGTTTGCGGATTATAAAGATACACTTCATTTTTTTTGTTGTTTTGATTCTGTTCATCTAAACGCTGAACCATATCATTGTAACCATCACCATTGACATCAGCGACACGCACTCCAAAATCAGAATCAAAATTTGTTTGAGGTTTGGTAAAGTCCCAGATCGCTCCAGGAAAAACAAGACTGGTATCCTGATTAAAATTGTTCGTCTTATCGTTAATATAAAATTCTCTATATTCAGGATTTCCCCCGTAAGATTCAATCGCACGGATAATATCAGGATAAGCATCAGCATTAATATCCACAAACCGAATCCCCATATCGGAATCACGTGAAAATTCTTGTTTGGCAAACATTAAAGAAGAAGAGGCACTCCACCCGCTGTCTAGGACAAATCCTTTTTGTTCTTGATAAGCAAATGTTAAAGGTGGTAAGGCTGGCACCGTAGGGTCTTGGGATTGCAGAGTGACAGATGTTAATAAATTTCGATCCGTGGCATTACTCACAGAATGACCTAAAAGATATTTTTTTTGTAACGCCCCTTCAACACTCACGTGAATTTCTTTCATAATCTTTTCCGTGCGCTGATAATATCCATTAATAAAATTAATCATATCATCATCACGCCCCGCATAAACAAAACTTACGTTCGCATAAGGAGCTAAAGAACTTTGAGTATGCCCTGTGTAATCAATACTTAAAGGGTAAATGCGATGCTGGTTCATGGAAGGATAGACTTGATCAGTATACTTATCTTGTAAATAACTAATCGTCATGTAATTGCCATGCACATCTTCTACTTTATTAAGACACCATTTTGCGACACGTGTCGTCACATTTGGATCGTATTCTTGGGAAGTTGGTGTTTCTCCAAATATATAATCTGTTCCGTTTTTATCCGTAACCTTCCAATAACTCCCATTAACAAACTCAATGCGCATAAACGCACCTTCATTTTTAGGGCGATATAGATTATTACCAATCGCAACCAACTCTTGATTCGATCCAGATTGTCTTATAATAAACGTATCTGTATTGTCATAATGAGGCACACCTCTCTTGTTAGATCGCTGAATCGAGCCCAATTCCAGAGACCAGCCGACACCTAAAGGTCCGTTGGTGATGCTGGAATTGTATTGAAGCGCAATATTAGGTTGAATACCAGCACGCCCAGAGGGCACGTCAATCGGTATAGAATAATTCGCACTTCCCGATTGCGGATCGACTTCGGCTGCGAGTGCGCAAAACTGAGATAATGGATTTCCCGCGGCTGCGTGCGCGGGGGTTATGGCGGTGGTGCTTAGGAAAATGAATGTTGTTAGTAGAATTGATAGGTGTTTCATGATGATGCTCCTTTGCAACAGAGTGTATTGGGCGCATGATAGAATAACCAAGGTACAAGTTACCCCGCCTTTGGCGGG
>JAJDCB010000011.1 GCA_029261065.1 Candidatus Omnitrophota bacterium
TCAGAGAGTAGGTGGTGGTGGTGCTGATATACTTTCATTTATTATGAAAGATCTCATAGAAACTAAGGAGGAGGACGGTACACCAATATCCGCAGAAGAAAATGAAGCAAATAGACGTGAAGAAATTAAAGAAACAAAAGAAGCTAGTTTAGCAAAAAGAGAACAACTAATGAAGTTAGCTTTAGGAATAACCGATGAAGAAGAGCGAACCGCCTCACCACTTAAACTCATTGAAGATGCAAGCCCTATCATTCACGGGGCTATTAGCAGTGGTGTTGATGTTGTACAGCATTTGGCTCCGCAGATAAATATTAACCCTAGGTGGGTGCTTTCGGGTACTGGGCTTTTGATACAGAATGAAGAGACTCATCATCAGTCGGCGTTTTTTGAAGAGATGAAGAAGTACTTCATGGAGACTATTCGAGAAATGATTAGAGGTGGAGCACCATATCGTATTTCTGCCGAAAGAAAATGGATTATGAGCGAGTCGTATAAGGCCCAACATTTGGTGCATGAATTTGCTCATTATATCTTCATTACACATCCAGAAATTTGGCAAAGATTCTTAGACCTTGTAAAGAGTATACCTGACACAGATGATTCCTTAGGGAAGTTTAAAATTGAAACGGAAATTTATCCAGTTTTTGGAAATAACTTCAACATTTTTGATGTCATCAAAGTTAATCCATCCATAGGCGATGACTTACTTGAGTATCTCAGTGATATATTTGCCCATGAATTTAATTATTGGTCAGGATATAACATCAACAAAGATCCTACGCGTACTCAAAGAAAGCTGAAAGGGTTCTTTATCCAAAATAACTTTCTAGTGGATCCAAATTTTTACAAATCTGTTTATAGTGTAAGGTATGGTGAAAATTTTGAAACGGGACCGTTTAGGCAAACAACCTCGTCATCTCTTAAGAGTTTAAGCGAAACTAAAAAATTGATAAAAGACCTAGATGCTAGTATCTATGACCATTCAATCGTATTTACACCAGAAATCGCGAAAAGATACGCCACTTTACCCGGCGGGTTAGGTCAAGAAAAGGTTTTAAGCGCTGCAAGTCCGCTGTCCTATGAACCAGGTGAGGACGACATACATATTATGTCCACAAAGTTAAGTGAACTTGGAGAGAAGAAGGATAGAGATTATACGCAAGAAGATTACGAATTTATAAGTATGATAGCAGAAAATATTATGCGAAGAGCTTTGGCGGAAGATGAGTATCGAGAACGGTTTGAATCTATATATGATGTTAAACAAGCACTTGATGCTCATACCGTTCTTGAATTATCAGAAGACAGTTTAGCTGAGGTTGCTTCTCTTATAGGGAGTCGCGATGGGATAACAACGCAGTTTTTCTTTGAAGCTCTTAGAGTTGCTTATAAGTATAAAAAGAAGGAATCATTTGAAACGAAAAGAAATGCTATCAAACGGGATCGAATCAGACGTCGTGAAATTGTATTGCTAGAGGCAGCACGAAGAATGACACCTGATGACGAAGATCTATTGACTCGATTGGCAGAGGCCTATGCGTTTTTTAGACAAATAAACGAATCAAGAAGCATTCAAGCATTAAAGAAGGTGAAGGGTGTGCGGGATCATCTCGTTGAAGCAGATCTTGATATGTCTATTGCCAGTGATCTATTTGCTATAGGAATAGATTTCTTTAAAGATGATGAGACGAGCCGCGGTTATGAAAGTATACAACAAGCCTTAGATATATTAGATAAGTCGATTGATAATTTATTATTTGTATTAAGTCAGACCCAGAAAATTAGCAAAAACAAACCTAACGGAGGCAAGAATGGAACCAATAGAGGTAATGGAATAAATGATACCCATGAAACAAATGAAAAAATAGATTCAAGAGTTAGAAATATTAGTAGAGCGTTATCCGAGGCTGAGAGATTAAAAGCAAGAATTTTATACAATGCAGAAATGCAACCAAACCTAAGACGTGATGAAGGTGAAGATTTTGCCCTTGATGCATTAATACACTCAACCAATGCTTTCCGTTATTCATTGAAAGCCTTACAAGAAGAAATTAAGCCGGGAAGAGATAAAGACATCGAATTAAATATCAAAATAACTGCGCTTATCTATCAAGTTCTTCGAAGAATTGATTTGCGTGGAATTAATCAAGGAGAAAAGAACGATGGCTTGCTTCAAGCCTTAAAAGATATTGACAGAATTTTAATCAACTATCAGGTTTATATTGATATTAATAATTTAGGAGATATGACAAACATTATTCATATTAGTAAACATTTAATGCGAATGATAACTGGACCTAAGAAAGAGGTTTTGAAGAAGTTGGTTGATGTCCTACAGAGAAGAGAACAATATTTGCGCGATCATCAAGAGGTAACAGTCTTAAAAAACCAAGGAATTAATAAAGCCTTATTTTCGAATCAACTTTTTCAATCATATGATCATTCAGTGGTTAAGTTTCTTAGACGATTACGTAATTATGTTATTAGTCAATTAGATGAAAGGCCAGATGACAATCGATTGCATATATTTGATAGAGTGATTTTAGCGGATTTAGATTTAACACCTGAGGACTTAGTTGTCTTAAAGTGGCAGTATGTTTTAGAACCACACGAAAGAACTGTTGAGAGCATTCTAGAAATAGCTATCTCCGAAATTATTGAAAATGAAGAAAAAGTTCGTGCTAAGAATGAAGGGCAATCGAAAGCGAACTCTTCTCTTAAAAGTAATGATGAAAATGGAGCAAGTCGAGAACAACAACTATGGAAAGAGTTAACGGACCGTCTGACGAGTAACTATTATCAATTAAGAGGAATACAGACAACAATTGTATATACAGAAAAAGTAGAAGACGTTGGCGTTAAAGAAGAGGCACAACCAAACCAAAGCCAAAATCAAAGCAACCGTAGTGATCAAGCTTCAAACAACGGCAAAGACCAAGATGAAGAAAAGCTTCCTGCATCCAGTAGAAGAGCATACAGAACCAGAGATGTACAAAAGGATATAGATAAGGATAAAAAGAGTCTAGAGGCGATTGTGAAACTCGCTTCTGACGTATATCCATGGTCAGATTCAGCTGAGATGAGGAATTTAAGGCGAGAAAGAGTTAGGGCCGTTTTAATGTTGGATGAATTCGAGACTATTGCTAAGACATTTAAAGCAGGGGCGAGCAATCACACAGAGGAAACTAAAAATCAAGAAATATATAGATTGTTCAAAGAAGGGTCAAGAGCAAAAAAGAAAATGGGATTTACAGCTTTGATTCTAAAAATGGAAGCCCGATTGGATCGTGCTTTAGCAGCTATCGAAGAGCAGGTAAAGGGATCCGAAAGGGTGATTGATGGGTATATACAAACGGTACAGAGTTACAGATTGAGATATCCTTTAGCAGAATTGGCTCGCATAGAATCTAGCTTAGCGGATTTAAAGCCTCAGCTAAAGAATTTACTTAGTTCTAAACATCCTCATTATTTGTCGACCGCACAATTCGCATCATTGCAGAGAGAAGGTAAAGATGACTTTGAAGAAACACAGTTTATTACAAAATATATGAAAAGTTTAGACAGCCTTATGATCATTGTAAATGAGGTTGAACGCCTATTAACTATTATCAAGGGAGTGTTTAAAGGCAAGCTAATAGAATCACTTGATGATTCCTTTTTAAATCTTAAGGAGGATTTAAAAAATGCAGCCAAACAACAAGGAAACTTTGAACATAAATTAGTAGATATAGAAGATAAATTTAAGGGTCTCTTAAATCTTCTTACTAAAATACAGAACATCCTTGTTCTTCACGATCAAATTAATAAATTGATACCAAGTTTTATAGCAAAATTTGACGACATTACACCTGACCAAATACACTCGAAGGTAAAAGAGTTTAGTAATTCATTACTTGAACAAGAAATAGGAGATTCATTCGAAGAAGATGTAATGAGCACAATTGAAAAGCTTGCGAGATTTGCTAAAAATATACGATTGTCTATTAATTTAAGAGAAGGAGTTGCTGCTTTGAGAAAAGAAATGGGTGCAAATATTTATTTTTATCAAGGTAACAGGCAATTTATGGAGAACCCAACCGTAGAGTATACAGAAAAAACGCAAGAATTAAGAAATATAACTACAGAAGCGGACGACTTAATAAATACTTTGGAATCATCCCAACTAGATCTTGGGCGCCTAGATTCTCATGTAGCTTTAGTAAGAAGACAAAGGCATCAAATCCGAGCGCTGATTCGCGAAGCTGGAGGTCTTGCTTTGGATATACAAAAAATGAAGAAAGACATTATTTTGCCACAGGTTAGACATGTCATCAAATTTGCATCTGCATTATTTCAATGGGTACAGGGAGCGCTCTTTGTTGATTATTCTGGCGATTCAACAAAGGTCATTAAATTCCAAACAGCTATGGATCAATTTATAGTTGCTCTTACGGAGTTAGAATCTTTATTAGGTGATGATAATTTATCTAATGAAGCCTTTGATGAAAAGATGAAAATTGTAGCTGATGGGGCAAAGTATACATCAGTCCAAGATGTATTAGTGGAATTTGTTGAGTCAGAAGTAAAAGAGTTATCTCTCGACTTGACCGATGTGGCGGTAGTAGCTTTGAAGAAATTAGAAGATGAAAGAATTCACTACACGCATTTGATGATTGGCTTAGAAAAAACTGGCAAAAGTTATCCTTTAAGTATAAAAATTGTTACTGTTACCGAAAGGGGCGATGTTCTTAGTGATAGTGATGATTTGGCGCTTAAGATTATGCAAACGGAGGCTGTTAACCAGATGATAGATAAAATCGATGACATCTTTGAAAAGAGGAGAGAATATAAGAGTTTTACTGATTTTCCAACATCTGAGATTTTCGGAATATTAGTCTTGGCAAGTAGGTACTACCAACAGACCCTTTTAAATAATCTTGATCTTCCTATTGTCGATTTACATAATTTAGTTGATCTTGCCTTTTATACAATGAAAGGGGTTGAGGATAAAGCAGAGCCTTCGTTTATTGAAAAAATAGTATATGGTGAACCAATAGTACTTTCTATAGATGCTAAGACAGAGTTGAAAGCCATTCAATCTATGTTGTTTGAGTCTACCGGTGTATCAAAACAAGATTCATTTTCAAGAGACACTTTAAATCTTGTTAAAGAAAAATTGAAGACTGGGAAAGTAAAGGATTTAGCAGGAATTCAAATAACTGAGGAGGATAAAGCTCGAAGAAAAGGTTCTTCTCCAATCCGCGCCGGGCCATCAAACTTCAGTATTAAATTTATGCATAGCGCAAGCCCGCTAACTATCCTCACACCTGCACAAGGAATTCATAAAATTAAGCAAAGATTTTATCAGTTGATCGACGATGAGATGAGACGACGAGATCATAAGCGAAAAGCTTCCTATGTAAATAGAAGTGCGAATTTGGATAGTCATATGATTGATACGTTGATCGAACGTTCCGGTGAGAATGTTGATATAAATAGATTCATGTTGTCGTTGCTTCAAAATTTATTAATTAACGATGTAGAAGTAGAAGGACGGGCGAGAATAGTGGTTGATGGGAATGAATTTGAATATTTACGAAGAGATATGGGTAAAAAATCTTTTATCATACATGTTGAACAAAGAGAAAATTATTTGAGAACGCAGAAGTATCGAAATGATAATAAAATGCTGGCTAATTTATCTTGGTTATCTCGATTAAGCATATATTTAGTAGATATGTCGACTCAAGAGGATCTCTTGGCCGTAACTCTTGATCACGGTAATTTTAATGATATTGATTTTATTATTAATTGGTCGAAAGAGGCGCAGTTAAGTGATGAGGAGTTTAAAAAGCTTTGGAATCGTGATGTGAGCAACTCTTCTCCTATTGTTTCAATTGCACCCATAGCCAAAGGTTTCCTTTCTTATGTAAGAAATTATTTTGAGGAAAATGAGGCAAAAACTCCGCCGCTTCTTGAAAGAAAAATGTATTTATTAGATAGTTTGGCAGAATATATACAAAAGCAACAAAGATCAAAGAAACGAATTGTTTTATCAAATTTAGGAAGATTTATAAACATTCTTTTTTCAACAAAGAAACACAATTTAGATAATTTGGTTAATAAAGGAACGAAGGAACAAGTCGAAATTAATAACGCAACCTTTAACCTTGCTGAAAAATTAGCAATGATATTGGAAGGAAACACGTTCACGGAAGATGCGGAAGCTGTAGGTGTTCAGGCTGTCGAAGTACTTATCATGCTTATGGAGATGAAAGCCAAGAATGAGAAAATTAAGACAACGAGAGATAGAAGCTCTAGGTTTGATCGACTTGCATCTAAAAAACAATCACGCAAAAAGAGCAGGTTGGGCCATCGAGTCATAGAACCTGAACAAGAAACAAGTTATCGAGGTCTTAGCCAATCACGAATGAGTACGTCATCTTCAGCCATTGACACCTTGGTTGAACATCTAAGAAATAAATTGCCAGAACACGTAAGACATTTAATCCATATTGAATTAGTCGAAACATGGGTTGCCACTGCTCAAGGAGATTATCTCCAAAGATTATTCAAATCAATTCTTCTATTCACTCATTCTACAAAAATTGCACGTAGTATAAATGTTTCAAGTGAAGAAAAAGGAAAAGAATTTATAGAAGTCTTTCATCAACTAGGTTATATCAAATCAAATCCGTTTGAAGATAAACGGTCTAGCAGTTCTCCGTTAAGTAAAAAGAAGACATCTAGTCGGATAAAAACGCTTTCTTATTCTGTTAAACATTTTCATAGATATATGACTGACACCGATGGAATTTCGTTGGCGGAATTGGGGCTTACTGTTTATACCATTGAGAAAATTCTTAGGGCACAAAGAGAGGGGCCATTTAAGAGTGTATATGATTTTGATATGAGGGCTAATTTGCTTTCTAATTCACGACGGTCTGTTAATTTACTTAAATTTCAAAAACATACTTTGATTGATCCAAGTGTTAGAAGGCATCCCTTAAGGATGTTGAGTGAACAATTAGATCTAACCGAAGACGAGAATCCATCCGTGGCCGAACATGCAGAGCAAACGATCAGTAGGTGGGTAGAAGACTTGAGAATAGAGCAAAGTAAACAATATGTTCCTATTTCATGGGCTGCGTATAGTCAACGTGTGGCTAGTCATTTAACCAGTAACCATCCAGAGTTAGAAGGCCTTAGGGAAACATTATTCGTAAGAAGCTTCGGACGAGAAAAGGCTATAGACTTTGTTAGATATCTATATAAGTTGGCCAATAAAAAATTAAAACATGTTTCGAAACGATCGTCTTCTGTTAAGTCAAAACGATACAAAGAGAAAGCCTTATCTCAACCCGTAGAAAAATACAAGACAGTGATCCGCAATCCGAAAGCTTTACAGTTTAGATTACTAAACGAGGGTCTATTGCTTGATTTTTATCGGGCTGATTTTGGATATGCCGATGCGATGTATATTATTAATGAAAGAGAAAATGGTGAATTTGATAAAGATTATCGAGCATTTTTATTAAGAATGGATAGGCATTTACGTAGAATTCGAAAAACAGCGGTTTCTGCAAATACTCTTGTAAGAAGAGTTAAGCGGTTGTTGTTAACTGGAGATATTCAAATTACAGATCCAGAGGGTTTGACAGGAGCCTTTAAAATATTGCTCAATGAGATTAAAAATGTTCCTTTTAAAGATGGAGAAGTAGCTGACGATAATCATCCTGCTTTTATCCAATTGAATCAATGGTATTTTAAGGCTATTCAAGAAGGCCAAAAAAGAGTAATCACCAGGGCCAAAAGATTAAATTTAGAGGAATTGGACGCAAATCAATACATGAGGAATCACAAACGAGTGTATGATAATCCGAAAAGGTTTAAAGGTAAAAAATTTAATCCACAACGGAATCAATATGATGCGATGTCTAATCTAGTAGATCAATATCACAGAGGATTTGTCAAAGATGACATTACATCGATAGATGTGGTCATAGGCATTAGTGATGAGAAGATGGTTTTCTTAGCGGATTATCTTATTAAAGAAGTATCTTCATCGATTAGTATAAGTAAAAAAGTAACGGGCATGTCTGGATCTTCAGCTCTGACGTCAGATCGTAACCTTACCAGACGGCAATCAAGTCCAATTACAGAAAGAATGGAGCGTCTAACGGATAATTTATATATACAAGTATCACTGCTTGGCATATCAATTGCTATAGTTACATTCGGTATCTATTTACTTTCAACTGAGCTAACAGATCTTGTATCCTATGCCACGGCAAGTTTTATTGTTCTTACGGCTCTATTAACATTCGGACATTTAAAACGAGATGAATCTTTAGCCGATAGAGATTCTCATATCGAACAAAGAGTCATTATGATGGCCAAACGAGCTGTGAACTTCATTGATCGATTATTTAATTACTATTACCAAAATCCAGATGCGGTCTTTAAAGAGGTAATTATTCTTTCGATTCCATTTTTGTTTATTTACTTTGGATTTGAGGGGGTTGGGCAAATATCACTTGTCATTTATACATCTATTCTTATCACAATCGTTATGGCTAAAGTTTTAATTCAAATGAGTCCTATAAGCGAGTTTAAACATTATATAGAAATATCAACAACACAATATCGACGTTTACAACCTCATAAAATCAATACGCGATTTTTTACGCGACTTGATAGGAAGTTTATTAGTCGTATACAACAATCCTTTGAAGAAACGTTTAGTCAAATGGGAATGGATATTCCAAAAATTTATCGCGAGATTAAAAGGATTGGAGGGTTTAGACATATCGTAAAACGTTTTATCTCCAAAAGTTATGTTCCGCTTCCGACAAAGATGAAAATTTACGTTGCTCTTAGTTTTGCTGTTGGCATAACAGCTATCAAAGGAATAGTTGCCGCCAAAGCAGTTCCTTTTATCTTACGAGCCATTGTCGTTGCCATTTTCTTAAGTATCCACAGACGACGCATTAAAAATATACTTCACGTACTTGTAACGATCGAAGATAGATACACCTTCTTCAAACACATTGTCTACGAATTGTTAAGTGATAAATATAAGGTCGAACTCTACATTGAGACTATTGAAACGTTAAAAGAAGGAGTCAAACGGGAGGACAGACGACTGATCTATAATATCCTTAATTTCTTAGGTCTTAAAGATATCGCCAATGACGCCGAATACCAACAAATTGATATTCTAGAATTAGCTAAAATCCTTTTATCCATTGAAGCTTTTACCGCCATTATTCCAACGGACGAACCAGTCTCCAGGAAAAATATAGATATTAAGAAGGCTGTTCGATACTACGAGAAAAATTACCCAAATATCATAAAAAACTTAGCTGAAACTTCCAAAGTCAAAAAACAATTAACAATCTATCAAACACATATGGGCAATGCTCCTCCTGAAGGAAACATTAATGAATTAAAACAAAAGTTATCGACACTCGCCTATGATCTTGCGGAAAATCTTTCATCTGAAAATATTCGTATATCTTCTTCCCCAGTATTTGTCTCACTTCTTGTGAAGACATTAGCTGCAACGATGTCCTCTCCGTTAAATCAAATAAATATGAATGTTATATTCTATAAAATTTTGTTCAATGATTTTCCTTTGGGTGGTTTGATTAAGGGGATGTATAGTCCAGGAAGTGGATTATTAAATTTTGGTTTGGAGTATCTTTCAGGAACATGGATAGTTCTTATTTTTGCGGTTTCAATCGTAGTGTTGTGGACAGTGTATTGGCAGTTTCAGCTTTTCTCTAAGAAAGCAGTAGCCGCTCAGCAATTTAAACAATTAGCCCAGATTATATCTGAAAAATATGCACAACATAAAAAGGATGGAACTAAACGTGCATTTATTGTGCTTATGATAGGAGAGTCAGGTTCCGGAAAGACAACGTTAAGCCGTATTCTTAAAGAACACATAGAGGGTCAAGGTCTTAAAGCGACTCTCTTCAATGAGCTTGACGATTATAAGGATGTCACGAGTGATACTATTTTATCGAAACAAAAGAGCTCTCCAGATGTTTTAATTCGTGAAGCAGTCGCACGTATGCCAGAAGATATGGATCGGACGGATGTCTATGTTGTTTTAGGAGCTGAGGGTAACATACGATTCTTCCGAAAGGGTCAAGAATTTGATAGAACAAACCAATATATTAATGAAGAAGACTTATTACTTTTGATTAATGCAGAGATATCTCCCTCACATGACAAATACCCAATTGACTTATGGATAGATACAACTAACGTAACAATAGCTAAAACTCGAGCACAAATTAAGAAAAATCTACATTTACCATCGTCCTCATCTACTGATGTTCTGTCAAGTTCACCTATCTTTAATTTTACATCTAAAGTCATTCGCACCCCAGTAACCCTACCAGCTCACGCGCCAAATAAGAAAGATGAAATGCCTAGCGAGAGGCAGACTGAGGTTGTTGTGGATTTACTTGGAGGAAGAATGCTGTTAGACATTTACGATATAGAAATATCCGAATTATGGATAAGCCCGAGCTTAACGACTTTAGCGGAAATTAGGTATGGAAGATTATTTGTCCATCCTATCATTTTCGATACGTCCCAAAGAGGGCCACCCGCTGATCAAATACGAATATTTTTTGACTACCTTTTCCGTTTTCTGACTGACGCACCCGGAGACCAACTTACATCCATTCTCAATACGTATCTACCTATGTCTGAAAACAAAGATGCCCATATCGAATTTCTGCTCACCAATAAAATTGGTTTAATGGCTGATACTAATTGGTTCAGGTTTGTGGCTTATAACATATCCTATCCTGATAGTTTAATAATTAGGATGCACCTTCCCATCCAAGTTGTAATGTCTCTCATAGGTACGGCTGTTGTACTCTATGCCGGCGCAAATATTGCTACCGATACACATGTATGGAAAATCATCAGCGCGATAGCTGCAGTGCTCATACTAGTATTTGGAGTATTTGCCGCCCCTCTATACCAGGAAAAACGAAAAGTTAACAGCGGCATTAATTACACGCAAATCCTATTGCGATATAGCAGACAGGTAATGGATTATAAACATTCAAAGTTCTTTAAAGAGAAAGCCATCCGAGAGATATTACACGACATAACCTTAATAAAATTAAAAATGCATAATCTAGCAGGATTATATAAAACCAAAAAATTAAGAAGAACACTTCAGAAGGTGGAAGAAATTGAAATAGAATTAGAAAAGGAAGAATATTCCAACTTTGCCAATTCACCGCTTATCGAATTTGTAGGTATTACGTTACTTGCAATCGGTGCAATTATTTTATTTTTCTGGCATCGCCATCTTCACGAAGAAGAAATGTCTAAAATACGTAAGGAAAGTCTAGAGATCAGAGAAGAAACCGAAAAAATTAAATCCTCTACCCAACGAGACAGAATAAATGCAGCCCTGGGTTCAGCAAACACGAAATTGAAAATCATTGAAGATACAATTCGTTATTTTTCAATAATCAAGACGGAGGAGGACATTGAAGAAGACATATCGGACTTACTAAACAAAACATTAAAACGAATAAAAGAAGTATGGAAATTGAAAGATCAAGAGATTCATGAACTGACGGAACGCACATTAATGAATATTAACGAACTTCTGAAAGTATTAATCGAATTAGAAAGAAAAATTCCTCAAAATCTAATCATAAGAGACTACATCTCACAAGTTCTTCGATTTATTATTACACATCTTTATTCAAAAGAAAATCTTGGGGCATTAGCATCAAGATCTTCTGATATATCAGATCTGTTAAAGAAACTTTTAGAAGAGAAAACATACTCAGAAGATACTCAAAGATTAATACATTTGGGCATAGAGTTTCGTAAGGTGTTAGCCATAAGCGATATTAGCACTTCTTCTTCTCTATTAAGCTCACGGGTTCGGCAACGGGTTTATCATGCTCTTATTTCAGCTGTTTCGCTGTTGTTGTATATCATTGTTCGATTTGTTCATACATACGATTTTAATCCACAAACAATAAGGGATATTGTTCTTCAAACAACTCAGCGGGTCGGGACGAGGTTTAAGTTTGCTGTTAAGAGTGCACATCTTAATATTTATTATCCACGGGCTGTTTCTAAGCCGGCTCATGATAAGGCTGTCGCTAATTATGGAGAAAAGGATATTGTTACAATTGATGCGAAGTTGGTGAATGGGCGATACGAATTGCCGAAAAAAATTGAGTACAAGCCTGAACATATAGAAATAATTCAAAAACAATTAGACGAAATAGTTGAGTTTGTGACACGTCCAGATCCTTCTTTAGAAGATGGAAAATTATCAGCATTTGATTCTGAAGTTAATCCTAGAGCTCCAACACATATCACTATAATCATAACCACAGATCCTGATCGATTAGGGAGAGACAACAAAGGTCTTGTAAACCTTCATGCAACAAATCGAAAAGCTCGCCCCGATCCAAAGCTTTCCCCATATGCGTTTTTTATTCATCCCGGCCTTTTTGAATTAAACATATTTTTTGTATTCAATGCTTTCTATGAGAATCTTATAGTTCGATTTATAAAAGGAATTAAAGATGATGACACTGTAGATCGCATCGCATCCAGAGCACATGCCCAAAAAGGCTATTTAATATGGCGGATGTGGGAAACTACGATGAGGGTTGCATTGAATAAAGGAGCTATTACACCAAAGCAGGCAAAGATTTACTCTGTATTAGTACGAACTTTTCTATTTATTTTTGTGACAACCGCATTCGTTCCAGGATTAGGAATTATCCCTAGATACATCATACTAATATTATTTAAATTACGACATCCAAGTCTCCCAATATTTGTAGCCTTATTATTTGTATGGATACCAAAAGTTGGTGGCCCAATAAGTATCCCTTATCAGGTTTTTTATCTCATGGGTGGAGAAGATTATACTATTCATCGATTATGGAAGGCTAGGAAAGTCAATGCAAAGCTCGAAGAAAGTATAGAAGAGTCTTATTTATCCATGGAAGAAAAGAATATTGAACTGTTCCCTTATTCTGTAGATATAGCCAACATGATTCTTCATTTTCAGTACACATCGACCGAATTTATGACTAAGGGAATTTCAAAGAAGGCTGCATTTGTTAAAGAAATAATTTATTCAGTCATCGATATAATTCATAGTTTCCGAAATCCTTATATGCGCGAAGGAATACCAAGAAAAGTCGCAGCAATCAAAGAACTGATACATAGCAATCGAAATCTCTTTACGCACGAAGGAACGCAAAAGAAGGCATTATCCATCAAAGACCTAGCGCATGCGATTGTCGACCTAACTCTTAGTTTTCGAAATCCTTTTACGCATGAAGGAATACTCAAAGTTGAAAGTTCAAGGCTTAACGAAGAAACGCTTCTACATTATCTAGAAACAGAAACACCCATATTGTTAGTCGATTCCCCGAAAGCTATTAAACTCATCGCTAGATTTATTGCCGGTATCCGTGGAAAAGAATACCAAAACGGTATTAAATATATTTACGTACTTTACATTAAAAGGTTTACAAGGTACGTCGAAAGACACAACAGAATGCCACCGGCCAAACAAGTTATTGTGAAGTTAAGTAATTTCTTGAAATCATCTGGTAAAAATAGTGAGCATCCAAAGGGTAGAAGTCGTGTCCATTTGAAAGGAAAGCAAAGGCGTAGTTCTTCTCCAGCGAAAGATGATGTTGATTCATCAGGTATCATACAAAATTCCTATCATGAGTTGAACTGGCATGATGGGCCAAATTCTGGCGAACAACATATTATTATTCCAGTAGGTCCAATTGAGAAATTTATTTTTGTACACGCTAATCGCCAAACTGTCAGAGGGATAGATACTTCTGTTCATGGATATATTCAATCACCCCATCCACTTCCACCCATTGGGTACGCAGGATTTAGAACTATAGGAAGTAAAAGCGTAATGGATATGTCGTTACCTGGAAAACTATTCGGTGTAGCATTAACTGTTAACCTGCTTTATCGATCAAGAAATATTGGGCAGATACTATTGAATCTTTCGCTCCAAAAGGCCAGAGAATTAGGGTCGAAAACATTTGAAGTGTATATAGTAAATAACAGGATGGGGCCAAGTGTTTACGACAAGGCAATATTTCAAACGTTAAATACGGATGAATTTAGTGAAACGCGCACTTATGATTTAACCCAAGTTGGTAGCTATAAAGTTCCTACAATAAAATTTGCAGATAACAATACGCAACACGCTTTGGAAAGTTATTTTTCAGAAAATCCTATTGAATCCCAATTTGTCGAGAAAGCTAAATTAGTTTACGCAGGGAAGTTGGTTTACAAATATGGCCGATGGAAATCTAAGACGTCTTCTCCATTTTCGCCTCCGGATGATAGTTCAAATCGTTATGATGTGAGTATTCAGAAGGTTTCTATAGATACAAATCTCAACCCATTTGGGGTGCATGTTAGATTTGATTACCAATTAAATATTAGTATCTTCAATCTTGATATCAGTATTACCATTGAGAACGGTATTGTTTCTTATGTGGCGTATGCAGATTCAGAAGAGGACGCTTTTTCTGCCAATGCTGACTTTGAGATCAATCAAGAGATTGAAGTGCATATCAATGAACTATTGGAAAGACCATTTGGAACCATTACTGTCATAGAGGGACAAGCCAATAGTTATCTTGCTGTCATTGAGGAATTTAATGGAGCAACCATTACAATACTTATACCACGCTTAAACGCAGAAGGCTCAAGCCCATTTATTAACGCAAAACAAAGGGTTACATTTGATACTAGTAGTATGGATATCCTCGCTGAAAAAGTATCATCTGCTTTATTTAGTTCGACTAAATTAGAAATGGCTTCACGTTTTGAACGCGAGTTTGAAACTATTAAAAGGGTTTTGGCCGATCGTTCTAATGAAATAATTGAACGTATTTTAAGACAAGATAACTCCGTGCATAACTGGGCTGAGCAAGTACTAAAGCAGCAAGCTAACCAACTGTTTTTGGTGGGTATAACCATTTCTAGAAAAGAGCGTGCTTTACACAAAGGTCACTTATCCCAAACAGAGAATCGTTTGGATAGTACTTTAAGAAATCTGGTTGTTACACTTACAGAAGAGCAGTTGATACAACTAGGCGCTTGGATAGAATTTCATTTGATTCCTTTAGTGGTCCAAGCCGAAATTATAAGCTTAGAGGAAAACGCTTTAGATAGCGAAATAGAAAAAATTGATGCTTTACGTGATACATTTTTTAGAAATAGAGACAGAAGACAGTTTTTAGCGCGAGGAGGGCAAGTAGTTCATCGAACCTGGAGAGCTGTTTATCAGAAAACTCAAAACAGTTATGAAAAAATTGGCGTTAATTTTCAGTTTGATCATGAGACGTTGTTGGCGGCCTACGTGGGGCAAGCGCGAGAGTCAAAAAATCAGACGGTGACTTCTCATAATCAGGAGAATACGAATGGTAATGGAGCAAGACGATTTCTAAATAATTTAAGTGATGTCATTGATCCGTTCAAGAAAGAGTTGAAAGAAGAAAATTTGAGAGTCTATCTAAGTCTTTTAAGAGCGGAATTAGAGTACATCTTAAACATTACCCATGCTTCTTATAGACAGCAGGTTTCAACATTTAATATAAGAAAGTTGATTAGACAACACTCTTTAGAAAGTCATCCTATTAGTCGAGAACTGTTGGGTGCTTTTATACGAAATCCAAGGCGTGTACCTGCCGCAGAGTCCATCGTTGGTATTGAGGCTATAGTTCAGTCAGTGACGGATCTTCTTAAGGCAAGAGAGGGGAGAAGGGGTAAATATTCTACGCAATCAAATTACGATATTGATTATATCAATTTGTTATTTCTAGAAACCACTTTTTTAATAGAAGTAGGTCAGTACCATCAAAGACATTTTATCGCGGCTTCAAATAGAGCGCTTTCAATAGACTCTATGAGAGGGTTTACAGCAGGTGGCCATAAGCTTGAACTTGATCAAGAGAAGAAAAGAAGTATCCCTGCCCCATATAGCATTGAAGATCTAAAGTTTTATCAAACATTTTTTAGAGCCCTTACGAAGAAGCGTTATTATTCTCTAGATTTATTGGTCCAGATTTCGGGGTTAGAGAAAAGGCAAATCCGAAGCTTGATTAAAGGACATTATTATAATTTTAAAATCGTTACCTTAAATGCTTTTCAATCGACAGTTGATCATGTTCTTCGTGATCCTAACAGATGGAAAAACCAGAAAAGTAGTGAACGACTTCAAGAACGTAACCAACAAAAGCCTGTTGGTAATCGAAAATCGTATACACCGGAAACTTATTTTGAATTAACGGATTTAACATCGTATGAAAAGCTTCGTCGGTTACGAGAATACCAAGAAATAAAACGTCCCGGTGCCGCTAAGTATTTAGGTATAACTCCAAACTCATTATATAGGATAGAAGAAGGTCATATTCCTCAGAAAACATCTGTTAAATATGTTTGGGATCCAGCTTTCTGGAAAAATGCGGCTAGTTTATTAGATGTCGATCCATTTGTATTACTTTCAAATAATTTAGAACGGACTCAAGCGATGAAGCAAGGTTCGTCTGGGCAAAATATTGACCTTCTTATGTTAGCCCAAGGTTTTAGTTTAGATGATCTAGAAATTATTTTAGGTATTACCCGATCTAACGCGTTGATATGGATTAACGACAATGTAATGCCTCAATTGAAGTATCGCGATAATCTTGTCAAATTGCTCAAATCATCTCGAATGGAAATATTTAAAAGCGAGAAGTCATTAAAGAGAACGGGGCGTCCTAGAAAACAATCGAGTCCTCTTTTAAAGAGTCGTGGTAACGTTGGTACAAGCGTCCTACTTAGACAAACGCTATTGAACGAAGAAGCAACAGTCTCTTCTTCTTTAAGAAGAACAGAAGCTGATAATTCAGAGATACCTTTTGAATCGTTTGCTGATGTATTTGATTTTGAAAAACAAGACTATGACACACAGCTAGAATCTGGTCCTCAATATAACGTACCTGATATTGAGCAGATGCGTGATGAGTTAGATCAAGACTTACCAAGAGGTTGGAGGCAGTTAAATGGTATTATCCATAGTTCTGATTTTACTGTCCAGGGAGAAAATTGGGGAATTGTTGCGGAACTTTTGGAGCATCCTCAAGAAAGAATCAGAAAGAAAATTTGGCAAAAACTTTGGACATTTTTTAGAGAAATGCATTTGGCGAAAGACAATAAAGCCGGACGCGTTAGATATGCTCGAATGTATTTTCAGCATCTAGAATACAAGCTAGAGGATGGGAAACTTCAAACGCCATTGTTTGGTGCGTTGAAAAGGCTGCTTTATTCAAAGAAGAGTAGCGATAGAGCAATGTTGTGGAGCCTTCTAAGACTTGCCTTTTATGCTCGAGAAGCAGATGGTTTAGCATATGACAAATTAAGCAATGAGATATGGCAAAGAGTATTTAGAGAACCTGATCCAAGTAAATACGGCAGGGATGTTTATGAATTTATGGTTGAATCTTTAAGAGGCAGCGATGGCGCGTTTGTTCCAAGGGCTAAATCGCAAATATATATATATGCAAATCTCTGGAATAATGATGAAAGGTATAACATTCCAGTTCATACCCTTATAGCAGGGTTGGAAGATCCAGATTATAATGTTCAATCACAATCAGCGTATATACTTGATGCCCTAAATTTAGAAAAGATTATTCCCGTAAGTCCTAACTTAAAAGAAATTTTAGATCGTACGGACGATTTAACGACACGATATAGAGTAGGAATATTGCTTGAGAAAACACTTCAAAGACATCAACCATTGTTTAGAGATGCAACCTTAACCGAGGTAAGGATTAAACGAATTCATACACGTGATTTATCCTTAGTACAAGGTTTGGTTTGGGATCTGCAAAGTATACGTCCATTAGATCTAACGGATCGCAATTTCTTAAGAACAAGTCGTACGTATTTGATGCCGGCCATAAGACATCAAGGTGTAACATATGAAACATTACATGGACGATCAATGGGATCTTTAGCGAGTAGAGAAGACTTTGAGCATCAAAGAGCAATTTCTTATGCAGCAAAGGGAGCAGGGCTATCCAAAAACCCACGTTGGCGATCTGATAAAAGAAGTAAGTTGACATTAAGACTTTTTGGCGGGGAACTTGATGAGGTCGCAATACATAATGGTTATATTGGAAAAGTTTTAAGAGATATAGTTGTGACAGCACGAGAAGCCAAGGATCCTTTAACATTATTACTGGATAAAGGGTGGGAACCGTTTTTAGTTCCTCTTATGGATGTTCAGTATGTCAAAGGAGTTCTCCTTAATAAAACTAAAGATCAGCTTTTATCTGTTGATGCGCATACGATGTTTAAGAAGTTTGGAGTCTCACAAGATTTAGAGGAACAACAGGTCGTTTCGTTTTATGCGATCGTAGGAGGAGTTAACACAAGATTGGAGGGAGAAGGATTAATAGACCGGAGCCTTTTGGAGCTTCATGCAACGTTAGCCTCTTATGGTATATTTCAGGTTGCCAGTCATTATCCAATTATTTTAGTTAAGGCTGTTAAAAGATTAGCATTCCAAATAGGATCCATGCATCACTACTATAATGGAACTTTTACATCCAGAATTATAAGGCGTAATGCTATTAGTGCCGTACAAGCAGTTAATGTCACGGAAAGTGCCAATATCGTGGACAATGAAACGTTTGCTGCTGGCGCGACAGATACTCGCAAAGAACAACGCCGAAGACTTCAATTGCAAGGTATCGATTTAAGATTAGGCGTAGACATTATTAGAATTTTGGCTGAACGGGTAGCAGGTCTTGATCCAATAGATTACAAGGAACACTTTGATTTAGGCATTAGTGTATTTTTTGATTTATTAGAAATACAACGAGATTGGATTATAGGATCTCGTCCAGATTTAGCCATTGATATAGAAAACGTAAAAGCCCTAAATCGAAAAGCCCGGAAGATACAGAGTCAAATTCTTAAAGAACAATATACGTCCTCTCCTATGCACACGCTAACAAAGCAAAAAGTTTTCTTGATAGGGGATATGCATCAATTTAAAGATGATCAAATAGAGAGCTATTATCGTAGTGTCGCTGCAGAAATTTTACAGGATGAATTTCCTTATCAAATAAGTGATGCACAGGTTCAGGTCATTACAACACAACAAATGCAACGTAAGTTTTTAGCAGAAATAGATGATATGAATTTTGAAACGGCAGGCAGTCCTCTAAGACCAGTGTCTTCCCTAGCCCCCGAAAGTTCTCAGATTAGACAGGTGAATCAAATAGAAGAGGAGCGTAAGCATTCTTCCAGTCCAACTAATGCCAATAGAGAAAACCGTCTGGGTGCTCTATTATTTAGACTCCTCGGTCATCCTCTCCATCAACCACATACGGATCATGGTAAGGTAGCCGATGCCCTTGCGTTGCGCAATAATTTTAAGGCGTTGAATTTGATCCTCTTCGAGACGCATGGAGATGAGGCGTTTTTTGGGCTTAGGGAATTTGACGTTTTTGACTTCTTTAAGAGCTTCATCGTACTCGACAAGCGAGTGAGTCTCCCAGAAGCGAGCCTCTTCCATCTCAGTACGGAACTTAGGAATGTGTTTACTTTTCTTTTGCATAGTCTATCTCCTCCAGTATCTTTGCTCATCCCAATAAAAATGAGTGAATCTCAAAGGATGACTCCTTCCTTGAAAGTATATATGTATATACAAAAGATGTCAAGAAGGGCTGTGATGTTTGGTAAGATTTTGACAGCTTTTAGGGTTAAAAAGATTGATTTGACGAAAATGAAGAGGGCAGGAGAAAAGCGGGGATATTTCACTTTCTTAAAACGTGACTATATCGCAGATTTAAAAATTGGTCAAGAAGATGTTATAGGAAGGAAAACAGCAGGCAGTCCACTAAAACCAGTTGTATCTCTAAAAGAGCACTTCCGATACTACTACGATTTTATTCAACAGTATTCCAAGCCAAGAAAGCAAACCAATAGATCTCCATTTGATTTTATGATCACAACAGATCCTTATTACGCTGCTGAAGATCATATTGCAAACAGAGGTGGTTTATTAATTGCAAGTGGGTGGGGTGGACAAACGGAAAGTGTGGCTACTGTTATGAAAGCGGAGCAGCTCTTAGAGTTAGATGATAATCCATGGATCCCATTGGTTCGCATGCCTATAAACGGAGCTCTAACATTATTGTCTTCCAATCGGATTGAATTTATATCGCGTTATGCGGGTGTTCCTGTTGATGCCTATACCGTTGATCGGTTACAACAAAGCAGTATGGAAACGATTAATGATTATTTTGTCAGAGAACAAATGTTTAACGATAAGTTCTTTCAAGATGTATGGTTGATGATCGAAGAGGCGTTCTCCAAAGAAGCTTATCCTAAAGCTCAACAGATGTGGCAATCAACGCGAAGGAATGGACGAGGGTTTATTTTGAGTTATTTACGAAGTTATTTAGAGCCTATGATTAAAGCAGAGGAGTTTTCTAAATCATCTTGGTTATCATCTGAAGAGAACTATCAACATATGCGCTCCCTATGGCTTGAGAAAAAGGTATTTGCTCAATACGGAAACTGGGAATTAGAAGATCCAAAACGTTTAGACCAATTTAAGTCAAAAGCCTCAGTGGTCTTTACATCTAATGTCATGTCACACGTTATTTCAAATAGAGAAAAGTTGATAGAAAATATATGGTTCTTTAGCAATGAAAATACTTTAGTCGTTGATATGGGCATTGGCATTCAACTCTATCGTGCAGCTGATAGCATTCCAGCTTTATTAGACGAAATAAACATGATACGAGAAAACAATACAGTACCTGCTCAACAAACCCAGTCTGCTAGTCCGCTTGATTATAGTTTAAGAGAACAATACATTAATCAACCAAATTTTTCGGGAGAGGTATTTATTCTGACGCCTGAAAACATTAATTTTGTAACAGACAATTCTCCAACATATCGCACGATGAATCTACCGTGGCATTTAAAGCATTTTGCTGAAGCAGACCGAAGAGCGAAGCTAGTTGATGAAGTTGCTGATAGACAAAAGTTTTCAAACATTCTACCAATAGCAATGGTGCAAGACATGCCAATTAAATTTATTGGACAAAACTATTTTATTCCAATCGAATTACTTCAATTCAAAAAGACTATCCAAAAAATTATTAACAATGCTCATGCCATTGATCCAAACGCCATTTGGCGAACAGCTTATTTGACACTACACATATCGAAGGTACTCGCAGGAGCAACACAAAGAACCGCGGGTGCTCATGTGGATGGTATTCAAGGGCCAAGATATCCGATCAAGTTTCCTTCAGAATATGCATTTTTTGTGACAAATGTCTTAGGATCTAGATTCTATATTCAGCCGTTATACTTAGAGCATTTAAATCCAAACAAAGATAATATTCAGCATGCGGTTGCCGCCGCTATTAATGAACACTCCGAGGTGCAAATATTAGCACCTTATGGCATTTATTTAGTGGATGGTTTTATGCCACATGAACCAAGTCAGGCCGTCATAGATGTTACTCGCATATTTTTCCGCATAGAATATTCATACAAAACTTATGACCGTCTCGGAAACACGATCAATCCACTTCTTAGGTTGAATTTAGACTATCAGAAACGTACACGTTTTGACGGTTCACAAGGCATTGAAAGTAAGGACGTTTTAAGATCAATTCAAAAGGGTAGCAGTTCTCCATTTAAACAAGAGAATAAAAATGATCAGCTACTCAAAAGATTAACAGACAACGCTCTTACGGGGGGTGCGATTGGTTTAATCATGTTAAGTTATTCCGTTTTAGAAATATATCGTTTAATTAAATTCTCGCAAAGTCAGCTTTGGAGGCTAAGACATATTTTTAATCGTTTCAAAGGTCTAGGCAAAGAATCCTTAGTCGATATTACAGGAGAAGGATTGTCAACACTTTATGATAAAGGAACAGATAAGGTTGGCGCCATTTTAGATAAATCTACCAGTTTAGTAGCCTTAATTCGAAATAAAAGGTTTACATTTACACAGTTCATTGAGCTGACAAAGACTCTAGAAAAAATTTCCGCTCAGAATTTAAATGACCAACACATTAACATTCTACGCCGTGGAATCAAAAAATTAGCCAAGAGGAAACGAACAGATGAAGAAGATCTAGCATTTTTAATTGCCGTTAACAAACTTTCGCAAAATCAAAGCGTACAATTAGATGACATCATTGAAGACATTATTAAAACGATTGAAGAAATAAATCTCGGATTAGTCAACAGGCTAAAAGGACCGATCAAAAAACTTATCGAATTTGCACTCTCAAGAGAAATCAAAAAGTTTAAAAATGATCGAGATCATACGGGGCCGGGTAATAGTGGCGCTTCGCCTTTAGTTCAAACAAACAAGATAAGAAAACTTTATTTAGTCGAACATCTACACGCCCATATGTCGCTTGAATCTAAAAATTTTGTTACGTCTTTAATAGAGGGTTTTTCAGTTCAAATGGCCAAAGACCAAGATGTTTTGGAAAAGGTAAAAGGAATTTTAGTTATAGGACAAAATCGATTAGAAGAATTTAGGCGTGAGATGGATTTCGTTAGATCGCTTAAGGAGATTGATACCATGGCATGGGAAATGAGTCAAGAAGAGGCGGAACGTTTTATAGGAACTTACGATGAGATATACAGCAATGCCTTGGGTTACACTAGAAAAACTGGTGTTTCAAAACGAATAATGAAAGATCTTGTTTTATCAGCTGTTGAACCTGATAGATTTTTATATCTAGAAAAGGATCCTGCTGTTAAAGGGCTTACATTTGAAGGCGTAGACAGCTTTGAACTAAGATACGCAACTGATGTCGTATTAAAAAGGTTAGATGCTCTTGATTATCAATTTAAAATGTTTATCGGAGAAGAAAAGACAAGATTGTTTAAAGCAGAATTAAAGGTGTTGTTTGATGCTCATTATATATTTCAAGACTTTGAAATCGGTCTTTTAGCCAATAAAATTGGACATCCACAAGCTGAGAAAATATTAAAAGCAGCTTCGCAGACTAAGGAAAGGTTTTTAAATTTATCTAAGCACCGAGGTGATCTCATGGCGGATCGTTTACTCGCTTTGGAAGGAAGTGTGCTTTTATTTGCAGGTGCGGATCACATTTCAGAAATAGAATCAAGGATCGGACACGCCGTTGAGATTGAGGTTATCCCACATTCAACTTTTGTAGCATCATCCCCATTAAATCTTGGAGTATTAGACAACCAAACTATATTTAATCTGGGTGCAGCTTTAATAAGGGAAGCTGTTAGAAGTCGAGAAGAGATTATAAATACAATCTTTACAAATGGAAATCCAAGAACACCAAAGGAAGTTACTGAAAGAATTATAGACTTCCAAGATTCATTAAATCTTAGCGGTTGGGAGTATGGTTCATTTAAGCAGGATGATCAACCAGAGGCCCGCAATGTGATCACCGAACTATACCGTCGTGCAGGTCATATGGGGGATGGATACACTATATCTCACGATCGAACTATGGTAATTAGTACGGTTTCTCAAGATAACCTTAATGCTGTATTAAATTATCTGGTCGTAAGTTTACTTAATCGTTTCGCTCCGTCAATTGAAAGAGGTGAGTATGATGAGATTAGGGAAAAGCTAAAAATTGTCCTTGATGCTTATTTGATGGAAGTGACATCTCTTTTGACTCCAAGAATTTGGAATAATCCACAAGCGAATCTAGAAGGGGTTCAAAAATTAATAGATGATATACACAATCCAGATTTAGGTTCAAGCGGTTGGTTGTTTGTTGAACGTGCATCAACATTATTATTTTTACTAAGCTCAGCGTTTACCGATAAGTTCGAAATTTATAAATCGTTAAACGACAATATGCGATTATTAAATCCAACAGAGAGAATTGATTTTGTCACAATCAATGTCGTAGGTACCGCAAGTCATCTGCTTTTCCAAAAGAGAGGAGTTATTCTTGATTTTGCTAATACGGAAGAGAATTTTATTCGAATAGAAAACTATTCAGATTACCCCATTTTGATTAAAAATTTGATCATCTTGTTAGAAGAACTAGAAAAGATAAATGATTTTGGTGCGAGTCTCAGTCTAAAGCATCAATTGCAAAAGCAAAGAATTGCGGAAGCTTTCCTTTACATTTTTGCCGCTGACCGAGAGCTGTTCCTATATGATATCGGAGCAAGATTTCTAAAACCAATATTTGAAAAGGCCAATCAGGAAGAAGATATCCCAATAATAGATCGTTATTTTGCCCTTAAGAAAAAATTAATTAAAGGATTAAGAGATGACATAGCCAAACTCGATCCAGCCAACCTACATTACTCTTTAATGCGCGAACAATATTTCTTCCCGCTACGTACACTTAGAACAATGTTTATGACGGCTATTGAATATGATGCCAACGATGGGTCAACTGTAGATGATGCTAAAAAACCTTTATTGCTAGACAAACTGAAAAACCTTTCTTTTGAAAGAGTTATGTTTGTTGATCCACATGAACAGAATTTTACAATAAACAACCATCAAAAGAAGCTCTGGTTTACCGTTGCCGAACAAGTAGACCAACAACAATATCCAAAACTAGATCCAAAAAATCGAGATCGCAATAGAGTTGCTAAAACAGAACCTGAAAGCCAAATCCAAGTTCTTAAAGAAGGCATTAACGATCCAGCCCTTTATTCAGAAATTATCAAAGAGCTTTTTAAAGAAGATCGAGATCAAGCTGAAATGTCAGCTTCACCTTTTAACTATAGAAGAATAGAAGATCAAACGCTATTTAACATGGGTGCACAGGTTATAAGAGGTGCCATTAGAGGGAGAGAGCAGATTTTAGATAGAATCCTTGGAAATGGAGAATTAAAGGATGGTGGTGATTTTATTCGAAGTCTCTATGCTTTTGAAAATTCTTTAAATTTTGGAGGTTGGGAGATTGGACACTTTAAACAAGAGGCCTATCCAGAGGCTCGCCTTATTTTGATGGAATTATTCCATCGTGCAAATAATAGGGGTAAAGGATATACCATATCTCTTGATCCAGAAGGGGTTATTGCAAGTTCAGTTCCTCAGGATAATCTTCGTGCTGTTCTAAAGTATATGACTAATAAAATTTATGATCGTTTTCGGTCATCGAATGAAAGAAGTGAGCATGCTCAGATTAGAGAAAAGCTAAAAGTTGTTCTTGATGCTTATTTGATGGAAGTGACATCTCTATTGACGACAAGGATCTGGCAAAATCCACAAGAAAATTTAGAAGTCATTCAAGAATTAATAGATGATATACACAATCCAGATCTAGGATCAAGCGGTTGGTTGTTTGTCGAGAGAAGTTCAACGCTGTTAGTCCTCATAAGTTCAGCTTTTACAGAAAATTTTGATGTTTATAAGATGTTAAACAAAAACATCCGCTTACTTAGCCCAACACAGCAAATTGACTTTGCCTTGGCTAATGTTGTATCCATAGTAAGTCATTTGCTTTTCCAAAAAATTGGTCTTCTTGATACGGATGAGAGTGATGAGCAGTATATTCGAACAAGAAATTATTATGATTATCCAGTTTTGATCGATAATTTAATTCTCTTGTTGGAACAATTGGAACATTTAAATGATTTAGGGGCATCTATCAGCTCCTATCAACAATTACAAAAACATAGAATGGCAGAAGTCTTTCTATATACTTTTGCAGCTGATCGAGAGCTATTTTTATATGAGAGTGGGGCACCATTATTAGAAAATTTATTTAAAAAGGCTGATCAAGAAGAACACGTCAAAGCCATAAAGCAATACTATACTCTTAAGAATAAATTGATCAAAGGTTTAAGGGAAGACATGCTTAAACTTAATCCAGAAAATTTACATTACTCCCTTATGCGTGAACAATATTTCTTCCCATTAAGAACATTACGAACAATGTTTATGACTGCGGTTGAGCACGATCACTACGATATGACAAATTTAGATGACGTTAAAAATTCTTTGTTTCTAAGTAAGTTAAAGGCCTTAACATTTGAAAGAGTCATGTTTGTTGATTTGAATGAACAGAATTTTGATATAAATAATCAACAAAAAAAGCTTTGGTTTACCGTCGCCGAACAAGTGGATAAACAAAAATACCCAGGTCTAGACTCCGACGCTCAATACTATTACAGAAAAACACAACCAATATCTGGAGGCCGATCTCAAGTTCTCAAACAAGGCGTTAACGATCCAGCGCTTTATTCGGAAATTATCACAGAACTTTTCAAAGAAGAGAAGGTAGCATCAACATCATCTTCACTTTCTTCTATGGATGCAGATGATAGCCGGATTAATACACTTAGTCAAAAAATGTACCAAGTATTACCTCATTTACCAAAGGTCGATGTGGGGAAAATAATTGATCATATCTTAAATAGACCTGTTCCGGTTAAAGGGCGTAAACCGGATACTGACAAATTTGTGTATCATCATCATATGCTTTCGATTTGGGCTTCACAATCAGCGATGGATTCTCCAGAACAAACTGTTGAATTAATCGCAAAAGAGTTTCAGCGTGAAGGAAATGAAGAAATTAGCCGGTTTTTAAGACGAAAACCAGTATCAATGGCTGCATCTAAGGATGAGCTAAGAGAGTATGAACCTTTAAATAAGTTAATTCATCTATTCTTCCCATTTTTAAAGGGCCAAGAACATCTGTTGTTTGATTCGGAAAGGGTGTTTCCATTTTCTTGGGAGGAGCTTCAAAGTGAGCGAATCCTTTATTCATTAGGCCATGTCGATACCCGCATCAAAATCATTTTACAAGATATTAGTGCTGCTCGCTTGGTGGCTAAAGAAGACGTTCCTGCATTAGCCGAAAGGGCGCATCGAATTCTCACGTACTTACTTAAATCTAACGATTATTCGATGATTAGATATGTCAATAATATGTTAGTCGTATATCTTCAGGATCGTGTTATCCAATTGTTAGTCGGGCAAAAGCGATATGAAGAATATAAAAAACGTGTCATGATTCCAGACCTTATGGCGAAAAATGACGCTGCCCTTGTTGAGTTAAAGAGGATTCTTCCTCTTGGCATTGAGGAAACAACGGATAGGATGTTGACGTTACAACTTATTGCAGGGGTAGCTTTCCCTCAAAATAGAGGCGGAAGGGCCTTTGTCCCGCCAAATGAATTTATTACTGTTGCCAACAATCCAAGTATCGACACAAGAAGTTATCTTGCCATTAATCATTTATATGAGCTCATTGCAGATATTGAAAGTGCTAAAAGTCCACGAATTATATTTCTCCTTGATGATGTTGGAGAAGCCATTTTTGATTTGCTGTTTATTCAAACATTGCTGCTTCAGCATCCTAGGCTGAAGGTCACTATTTGGGTTAATCGGTTTGCGGTTGAGAATAATATGTGGACCGCGGAATTATTACGTGTACTGGATGATTCTTATTTCTTAAAGCTTAAACAATCTCTATATGATAATCGGGTCTCTATTTACCAAACGAATACGGCTCTTTTAGCCCCGGATCCTCGATTTATTAGTGAAAAATCATCGCGTAGTTTGGAGAGCGCCACTGCTGTAGTCATCAAGGGAGCAGCCACTTTTGAAACGACCCAAATCCCAAGTGCAAATACGTATTACGGCTTTGCCAATTATCATCAAGCCACGAGTGAAGTTACGGGTATTCCGCCTGGTACATTAAAGGGAGTCTTCGTTCATGTTCCGCCTGGTCAAATCGGATACGAATATCTTCCACAGGAGAAAAAGTTTATAACAACTCTCGATAAAATAACAGGTGACATAAAGCATTCAAGTTCGCCACTGGATGAGGGCGAGAGAAACAAATCTAAATGGAAGCTAACACTTACCACGCAAGCCTTACTCCTCACTTCAATTATGGCTACACCATTCTCCATCTTTCATCACACACGCACCTTAGATGATACTGTTCAATTGGGCATCTTAGTTCTTATCTCAACTGTATATTTAGGGGGATCGTTATTAACACTTTTGACGGCTTCTGTTGATCGTATGCTTAAGCGTTACAAAAATGTATATGTTGTTGATGGTCAAGAAAATGAAACAATTAAAGAGAATATTCGTAACCAAGCCAAAGCTCATATTAGATTAGAGGCGATGAAGGGATTTTGGGCTGTGGTGTTAATGTCAATTGGGATTGCTGGCGTTATTGTTGGAGGGGCGGCCTCCACATGGTATTACTTGCCTATTTCAGTTGCTGGAGTTCTGCTTCGTTTAACGGGACGGCTTATGCACAGTGAGATTGGTGAGCTTGTGATGCGAAATATTTTACCAGGTTTTAAAGTTAATCTTAATGTTGAGAAGATCCAACGTTTTGGTCCAGGTGTTCGGTGGCTTGGTAATATCATCATCATTGCAGATATGATTATTTGGGAATTAGACAAACCAGGAATACAAGTCCTTGCTTACTTTTTATTTATGATTCTTGATATCGGATTAACACAGTGGGGACTGACACTTAAAAAAGTTCAAAGAAAACTTCGCATATTTTTAGAGGTTGTTGGCACCATCTCAACACTCGTAGGCCTTCAATTCTTGATCCTTCTAGATTTTATCTTCAACTGGAAGCGGATCATGACATTAGACACGATTGAATTCGCCGTTGGTCTTATTGTCTTTATATCAATATATTGGAAGATCAAAGGCGAAGTTAAAGCCGACTTAGTTGATTCAGAGAATTCAGAAAAGCAATCAGATAAGACATCGGAGTCGTCAGATGAAAACGAAAAACCACATACATCTGCGTCACCGTTGACACCCACACATCGAATAAGAGAAAACACTTCTTGGAACAACACGGACTACAGAAATCTCGCTGACTTGCCTTCGTTTTTCATGCATCGTGGTGTATCTATCGCAACATATATTTTGGGGGCACGTTATGGTGAATTTGAAAAGGATTATCAATTATTTACAGGATTAAGAAATGTAAGTCCTTACCTATTAGAATCAGCTGTTCATGAGACATTGCAGATCTATCTGTTGTTAAGGGAAGCCAATAGTCAAAACAGGTATTTGATATCAACGGATTTAATCAAAGCAAATAGTCGTTTAACTACGAGCAGAAGCGTAATAACGGAGGAACATATTCTCGATCAAGCCATGCGCTGGTTAGAGTTAAAGGGATTCCCGATGCGAAGAGAGTTTAGAAAGGTTGATGGGCATTGGAGAAATGTTTGGGTTGTACGAGGTTTGATCGCTGAAAGTAATAATATTATTAGTCCGGATCAATGGCCATCGCGTATTCAAGGAGAGTCGCGAAGAATTACAGCGCAACGTGTTAAAGAAGATATTATGCCGATCTATGGATTAACATTAGAAGACATAAAACCAGTTATGGGTAAATCCATACATACTATTAAAAGTCAGCTAAATGATGCTATATCTGAAAGACGTTTATCAAGTGGACACCAAGGAAACACAGATGCAGCGCATGAGAAGTTGTTAGAGGAGTGGTCACCTGTTTTTGGTTTTGAACCAATTTTCTTAAGAACATATGAGAGCAGGAGGGACGCAAGGGACGCTTATTTAGAAGTAGTCTCAGAATTAAATATAGGTCAAAGAGCTTCACAGGCCAGAAGAATAGCTGGTTTAAGTCGTATCGCATTAGCGAGAATTCTCGCACAAGCCCTTGATCAAACGGATGATACAAGAGTCATTAATACTTATAGGCAAATGATTCTTCGATTAGAAACTAATAAAAAAATGATGGCTACAAGAAAAACGCTTCAAGACAATAGAGTTTGGCCACTATTGGCGCAAATTTATGATATGGATGTATTTGAGTTGTTAGTAGGATTCATTCGAGCACGAGTGTTACGAAAATTAGATTTAGATCAAAGAGTCGACATCCTCATAGCGGCTAAAGGTATGACAGAGGCACAATATCGTACTCAACTTTCTAAACTTATAGATCAAAAAGGTCGCACAAAAGAATCATTATTGTGGGCAAAAAGTAAGATATTTAAAATAAGCCTCGAAGAACTCGAGCCAGATCCAAGGAAACGTATTTTACTTCATCCAAGAGCGAGAAAGTCTCATAAAGCCACGGCAAAAATTTCCGTTTTACAAAGAGAAGTTCTATCAAGCAGCAGCCCGTTTGTGGAAAGAGAAGAAAGTATTGATCAATTATTTAAGGGGTTATTTAAAGATCAGTTTATCGTTGTATTAAAAGATAAATTTGGCAATACCAAAGATGAACATATTGCACACATGGTTGAAGGGGCAAAGCAATATTATGATAAGCAATTGGGCGACGCAAGACTTAAGTCTATTTTGAATAGCATAGAAATAGTCTTAGTTAAGAATACAACGGCTATACTTTTCTCTTCAGAATCAAACAATACCCAATTAACTCTTGTTGACTCAAAACGAAAGTATTTCATTATAGGTGAGAATTTGTATCGAAGCATAATACGGGAACTAGATGAAGAACAGCAAAAAGACTATTTTACAATATTGTTTATGATGAGTGTTGCAACATTTGACGATGTTCATAATTGGAGGCAGGCTATCCTCGACTTTGTTATGGAAACAAAATCACCTCAGGACATTTCAAATGAATTAAGTCATTTAATAAATAGAATGCAAATGAGTTTGCAAAGAAATTTGGAAGTAATTTTCAGTCTCTCTCTTATTCCTCATTGGTTGCCGATAGTAATAAGGTCAAGGCTTATACACGTACTGTTAAGTGTACTGCGGTTAGTTAAAAAGGCGGGTATAGTTAATTCCGAAGGAATGATGCACTTTTTAAGAAAAAGGAATCTTGCGTTTATCAAAAAGACGGGGGACATTGATAACTTAGTAAGTTATGCGATTGAGAGTTTACATCAGGGTATGGATTCCCATTTTCAGTTAATAAATGTTTCTATTCCAAATATTGTTAATAGAACATTTTTAATGTTGCTCTATTTCCAAGATGGCAATCAAAGGATGCATTTATTGGAAAAATTGGATGGATTTTTCAAGAAAATGAGTGATCTTGAGAAAGCGGATGTACGAGCGTTGCTAGATCATTTAAGTAAAACGGATATACAACCAATGGTTAAAGAAAAGGCGCGAGAACTATTAGCAAAAGTATCATCTCCATTTGTTATTTCCCCAAGACCAAGCAGCAGCCCGATGAATAAAAGGGAAGAAAGTCTCGATAAATTGTTTAATCAATTATTTGAAGATCGGTTCACATATCCTATAAGGAGTAGATTAGGAATCCCATTTGATTTGCATATTGAGCCAATGATAACAGGAGCAAGGAGATATTTAAATGGTCGACTTAATCCTATCTTAGAAAAAATAGAAGTTGTTTTAATCAGAGATGCTATGGCCGTCTTTTATTTAGGAAATGAAGAAGGGTTTGCTGATTTCATGTTTGGCTATGTCGATCCCCATCATAGGTATTTATTTATAGGTGAGAAATTGTATCGAAAAATGGTAAAAGATTTGACGGATCAGCATAAGATTGATTCTCTTGCATATTTATTTAATGGCGGTATGGAAAGAATTGAAGGTAAGGTTTATTCGACGGAAGTCATAATTAATTTTATCGGCAAAACAAAATCAATTGAGCAGATGGCTGAAGAAGCTGATGAATTACATGGTCAAATGCAAGAGAGTCTGCAAAGTAAGTTGGAACTAATTTATAGCATTTCTCTTATCCCTCATGGGTTGCCAATAGTATTGAGATCAAAGATGCTAAGGGTTGTGTCTATGATACTTCGGTGGGTTAAAAAGATGGGGATAAGTAATTCTGATGGGATCATGCATGTGTTAAGAAAAAGGACTTTTAAATATATACAAAAGAAAGGGCATGGAGATAGTTTAATAAATTACGCGCTTGAAAGTATGCAAAAGAAAGATGAGTATAATCTGCAGACAATAAATATGTTACCTTCCAACCAATTTAATATCATTTATTTAATGATGCTTTATTCTGGTCATGCTCAGAGTAAGCAAATATTAATCGCAAATTTAGAAGAATTTCAAGAAAACATGACGGATATAGAAAAAGAGGATATTCTCGCTTTATTAAATTATGTAAGCAGAGCTGATGTTCAACCTATTGTTCGTCAAAAAGCGCGGGAGCTGGTAACGAAAATGTCATCGCCAATACGCGGGAGCCCAAAGAAACAAACTTCTTCACCGTTCAAATTCTTCGTTAATCCCCGCATGAAACAAGAAATAACCCGATTTGTTCAATCATCTCAATGGACAGACTTTGTCAATCAACATGAAAGAAATAAACTTTTATTAAATAAAGTCCGTAGTGCATTGCAATTGGAAATAGTAGCGGAAGAAATCAATGAGTTGCAAAGAAATATGATTAGCATGCGCGCAACAATCATTCAATGGCGAGACATGCGATCAACGACAGACAATAAAGATTTCGATAGTCAGTACGAACTATTCTATTTTACCTCCCTTAATGCCAAAGCAGCAGCCACCCTAGGTCCAATTTATTCCTTTGTTGAAAGACTAGAAAAGTTTGAATCAATGTCTCGCAGAATGGAGGTTTTTGAAAAACTTATTCCACCAGCCTTAGTAAAATTATCCCAACTTTTTACAGCCGTATATGCCCTTGAGGCTCTGGGTGAAAGGCAACCTTTCCGAATCACACAAGATATCGGAGATATCGACTTTGATAACCTTTTCAATCGTTCGAATAAAATTCTTCAATCCAAGCGTGTTTCAAGTCCGCTGTCACGCAGAAGTTATCCATTTGATGACGTGCTCATAGAAGGTGGGGCTGAGGAAATAAGAGAGAAGCTTAAGGGAGTGCTTCGAGCATTAACTCATCGAATACCAATTCGTTTTGCAGATACAGTTAAGAAATTTATTATTGAAAGTAGTGCGACACGTTCAGGAAAAGCTCCGGTATGGAATAATGGCGTAATTAAGATAACTGTTACAAAAGAACAATCCATTGAGTCTCTTACAGAGACAGTTGTTCATGAAATTGGTCATTTGATTCAATCTAGTGAAGACAAACAGATTAGAGCTTTCTTTAAACAGACAAGTCTTTTCTCAGCTAGTAGAACAGCGTTACGTATTTTGATATGGATTATTCCTGGTGTCGTGATAACGTTCTACTTCTATGTAACAGGTTTAACAACCTTTGTAGCTGAGACAAAAAGTATAGAAGGAATATTTTTGGTCATTTTTGCACCTCTTCTTGCCGGTAACATATTTGACTTGTTGTATAAGGGGATTTTAGGCCTTAGATGGAAATATACAAAAGTTCCATTTGTTAGTGCTTATGCGATGACAGATTCGATGGAAGACTTTGCTGAGACGTTTATGATGTACGTTTTAGACCCAGAAAGATTCGATGAGCTAGTAGCACAGCGTCCTGGACTATTAGAGAAAAGAGAGTTTATAAGAAGACTATTTTTGGAGTTCCAAGATACTCCTGTGGACTCGCCTTTAAAGAGAATTAATGAAATAACCCATCATGCGACGCTGATTAAAGGTGGCTGGCCAACATTGGGTCTTCCAACAACTATCGGTTCGATACCAGAGAGTGCTCAGTTAATTATTCGTTTAGCAGATCGTCAGGGTGTAGAAGAATCTGCATTAGGTGAACTTCTAGCCAAGGGAAGTACGGCAAAGATTATAAATCGTGCCATTGGCCATATAGAGGGCGTTGGATTTGCTGATGTTGTAGCACTTCCATATGCGATCAATATTTTTAAAGGTGAGAAACTTGATATTCCCGTTATCTACAAATTCCTTAAAGAAGCAGCTGAATCAGGGCGTATCATAGGAATTATTCCACCATCAGAAATGAAGTTAGCTTTGGTTAATGATCCAATACTCCAAACGTTGTTTGAAGATCGTATCGATGCCGCCGCAAAATTTGGGATTGATCCTATTGTGATAGATAATGGACAACTTTTTGGAAAGGTCAATAATGCGACAAGCTTAGAGCAGGTTATGAGTCATGATTTTGAAAATGGTATACAAGGAAGAAAAGGTCTTATATTCCCACCGTTAGGCACAGGTGTTATTCAATCCGTTGCCCTAGCTTCACGGGGAGCTAATATTATGTTGTTTGGTAATGAAACTTTAACAGCTGAAATAGAAGAGGCCAAGAGAGCTCTTGGTCCAATGACATTCAAAGGAACACTTGATTTACGTGATTCAAGTAAAAGAGACGATCTAGACGCAATTATTGCCTTCGCCCGCGAAGCGGATTTTCTCATCGAAGCACAAGAACATACCGAAGGCGGTAAAGGATACGATTACCGATACTTAGAAACAATATTAACCGATGAAATATTTAATGCCACAATAGAAAACACATCACGAGAATTATCTGTTTATTCTCTTGCCTATAAACATCCATCAACAGATAACCTTGATCGATTCAAAATCCAAACAAGGAAACCAATTAAGACAATAATGGGTCAAGAATACGTAAACCGTAATAATCTCAACCACGTTTTAGCTATGGCCCATTCATTATTAAATAATCACGGAATCAGTCGTGAATCCGTGGAAGAGGCGTTTGCGCAGACTTCTTCTCCTTTTGAATGGAGTAAGGAGGATGACGAATATTCTGAGCAGCGAGGAGAAATGACGCAAAGTGAAACAATTGAATATTTTCATAATGTGTCGATGGCAACATGGATTGTCATGGAAGAACTATTGGATTATGGTCTTATGAATAAGGATGTTCTTATTTTTAATGAATTAGATGGAGCATCAGAATTAATTTCATTAGGTCAAGTGGAAGAGCTATTGGACAATAACGCAGAGAGCGTGATAGCCTTCCGATTTAAAAATTTTGATCCGGAGTTGGAATATAAAAATGACATGTTTAACAGGTATTTATTTAGATCAAGGCTTAGGAAGATTAAAACGATATCGATTGAAAGGTTAAGTCCGCAGATTTTAGAAGATATTAAGTTTTTTGGTTTAATGCATGTCCTAGGAGAGGTTGGAATATTATATGAGCAATTTTTAGACATAGGTGAAGACCGAGGTTTGGCGTGGCTGAAACCAACACAAGAGGAGGCAAACAATTCATATGTGGAACAAGAAAGAGAGAAAACGGGAATGGAAGATATTTTCATTGATCCAGAACTGTTTGCTCAGTTTGGTGCTGTTACCGGAAAGCAACGTCTAGAGGTTGTCCGCCATTCAAGTACTCTGCCGATACTCAAGAAAAGATTTACCGGGCTTAAGAAAAATTATGAACGCATAGGAAATTTGGATGAGACTCTTATTGAGCTTACAAAAATAAATCAAATACTCGTTTCTTTAGAAGATTTAGAGCCAAGTTACCTCTCAGCACAACTTTTACAATTTCAAACAATATTTTCTATGGAAGTAACAGATTATATGCTCGATATCGTCAATCAAAGATATATCGGCCAAGCGATAAATGTAACAATCGATCGAACGCAATCCATAAAACTGAAACAATGGATGGGTAATGGAAGGATAACATTCCTTGTTGGAGACAATATGAATATTCCGTTTCCTGAAGATTTATTTGAAGACGTCGAATCAGGCTTTGATACGAAATTTATGGCTAGTATAGATTTAAGAAACGAATCTCCTTGGAACTTTGACGTCGAATTATTAATTCGCACACAAAGAATAGAAGAATTTGTTGGACAATGGTTGTTGTTAAAAGAGGTCGATGAACTAGGGCATGCTAAACCCGGCAACAAGAACCATTTTGCACAGCTTAAATTTGATATCGACGAAGATAACTTAGTGATCGCCCAATTTAAAAACCTTCCGGCTGGATTTTATCTCCTTGATACAAAGGAGCAGACCGCTTCACCACTGTCCCTTGATGCCCAAAAACACCAGGCTTATAAACATTTTCTAAACTTACCAATATTTATCTCAGAAAGATATTTGGATGAATTAGCAGAGGATGTCGCAGGTCTATTTGAAAATCTTCCGCAAGGTTTACAAATTGATGGAGAGATAAAAGCAATCTTCCTAAATGTAATGAATATGCTCAATCATATGCAATATCAACAACGAAAGACCATCCTAACGAATGCACAACTTTGGAAACTTTATGCGTTAGTGAAACAATACGCAGACTTAACGATTGACATTCTTAACAAATCGACATTCATTGAGAAAAGAAATTTAGGAAAACATACGGTACAAGAAAAGAATATGAAGGAACTTGGACTACATAGAATTGAGAAAAAGTTGTTTGCCATAGAAGACCCTAATGCATTAGCTAAGAATGTTGATAATTTGAAAAATCATCTCTCAGGATATCAGGGTGTTTTATCTTATGCGCCACATATGTACTTTGATCTGCCTAATATGGCCTATGTTATTGGTGTTCTTGAAGAAGAATTTTATTTGCCGCTACGTGGTGGGCATCTCTATCAAAGCACCCTTACAAACGAGATAGCAAATATTATAAATCTAACACGCAGAGGTGATGTGCGATTCCTTGCAATTGGTCTAGAGGATTTAATTAATAATGTTGAGAACGTAAGCATCTTTGAGCCAGTACCAATACAATATTTTCTTTCAAGTTTAGGTGATGATAAGAGAGACGTTGATCCATTGGATCCAGAATTTTTAGGATTGCACAAAACCTTAGCCTTTAGCGTTCTGGATTTGACATATCACATCTCCAAACGAGGTTATTTAAAGCACCTAGTCCGCAATAATAAAGCAGTAATCAAATTTGTTGAGGCCTTCTTAGAGTTGTTTTATAAAATGAAAATAGAACAATTTGATTCAATATTATTCGTAGATAATCCGTTTGGTAATTTCTTAACGGCTTTAGGGTTCAACGCCACAGAATTAAATCAGAGAACAGAAGAATTTCAAGAATCAAAGAGTGTTTATAGAGAAACATCAGGAAATCTTGCTTTAGCCACGAAGGGAACCTTCACTCAATTAGAAGGCCACTTGAATCAATCAGCGGTGCAAACCTTTATCAAATCAAACGAATTACCCAAACACATCATCGTTCGGCTGACAACCATGCAAGAACTTGCCTTGAGAAAAGACCTTAAAGCTATAGGACTCACCATAACAAATATATGGGGCCAATTACCTATTTATTCAGATGAGTCTAGGTTAGTATTTTTATCAGTGGACAAAATTAAGATGGGCGGCCAATCAAGTTCGTCATTAAGTCGCATATCCACTGAATCTATAAATATATGGAAACGAATACGCTACGCTCGTGGTGTCACTCAGTATGCGCCGCAAATAAAAAATGGGGAAACAAGGCATTGGTTAACTGCGTTGGATCAAGAAGGAAAGATAGGGCGTTTTGTGTTAGATGTGGGTTCTAATGATTTGCCAATATCGCTCAATCTTGCCAACAAAGAGGGGCGTGTTATTTTGGGAGTTGATGCAACGATTTTTGAGAACGAAATCATTTTTAGAGACTATGAATCGGAGATTATGGTTGTTAATGGAGATGCACAGGACTTAGCGTCTGTTTTTAAGAAAACATTGGTAAGTCAATTTTTGAAAGACGTCGTTGTTGATAAACAGGTTCGCTTTGATACCGTTCTCTATTTTGATGTCCTTAATTATGTAGACTTCCGCCAAGTCATCTTAGATAGCTTGAATTATTTAAAATCCGAAGGAAGATTGATAATTGTTAATATGGCTGGCGTTGGTTTCGAAGGCCCTGTTGCTCCAGTGAGTGGTGTAAAAAGTAATAAAGAACTTCGTGACTATTTAGATTCTTTGGGTCTAACCTTCGAGGAAGAAACAAGCTTGGCCAAAGAAGATGTTGCCACTAGTTTTAGAACATCCGAACGGGATTATCTTGTTGTTCGAAACAGCACGGCATCATCTAGTTCGCTCTTAGCTGAACAAGACCATCCAGATGAAACCACATTCACCAAACTTTTAAAACGATACAAACTTCCTAATGGCATCAGTGCCTTTGTTGCAATAGGTCAAGTCCTCACGCATCCACAGGTAAAACTAATCTTTAAAGAGCTAACGGCCCATCAAAATCAAATGGACGCCATACTCACGCAGCTTTATAGGAAAACGACAGGAATACACAAGTCGGCAAACTCACCATTAAGCGATCGTCTGTTTACCCCGCAGACAAAACAAGTGATTCATCAGTTATGGCAAGTAATAGAGTGGCGAGATACGGCTAGTCTTTATGATCTGGCAAGTTCGTTGAAGCTAATATCCAATAAAGAAAGCATGGAGATTTTGAGTTACGCCTATGCAGTCGGTAATGATTCAACGTTAAGAATTAGTAACCGGGGAATAACGGGATTACAAAAAATTTATGATGAGGCGAATACCGCATTGGAGGCGGCGATTGTAAATATTCGTCAACATGCAAATAATTATGGTCTTATTTTAAAATGGACTGAAAAGACAACAACAGGGCAAATGAGGATAACTTCTGTAGTTCTTGATCGAGGTGATGGGTTTATAAGTAACAGAGATTTAGCTAATGTGCATCATGTCCCTATTCATTTGGCTGTCTTACGGGGTCGAGAATATTCTTTTGGATACGGTGGTAATGCCGGAGTAGATTTAGCCCTAGAAGTCATATTTAGCACGGAGATGTCTATTGTAGCTGTCGATAAAGCTACAGGTGTTCCTCAAGCTTACTATTGGGAAAAAGGTGATGAGTTAGAGACATTGCTTGAATCTGTTCCTGAAGGGATAACAAGCGGAACGCAAATTATCATGACAAGAATAGGAAGCACAACGTCATCGTCTTTAGACACGTTTAACAGTAAGCGTGGTTATAAATACACAACATTCATCTCCACATTGGTGTCTGTTGTTGAAGATAAGTTTAAGGTTTCTCGATCATTTGCGAAATTCCCACCCCAAGCCCAGAGAAAACTTATACATTATGGCGGTATCATTCCAGTCAAAGTTAAATATTCTGACAGAGGCAAAACAGAGGAGTTGTTTGAGTATAAGCCGACACGTGTTCATTCCACTCCATTAGTAAAACAATTAGCAGCCCATTTAGATGACGAAGAATACTTAGAAGACTTAAACGCCACCCATCTTAGAGGTCTGCTTTATTTGAAGCTTACAAAGCTTTTTACAACCGCCTACTCTTATAAAGATGACTGGGTTTATTTTTCTCGCCATTTTATAGCGAGGGTCTCAAAAGTATATTCTTCAGATAGTAAAATTTCTCAAGCAATTTTAACCAGATTTGTTAATGATCCCTTTGGAATGCTTTATACACAATTCCTTCAAAGTGAAATTAGACGATTACAAAGACAAATTAAGCTTTCGACTATGACATCAAAGGTAGTGTCTGACTTAAAGCAGCAGGGGTATTTGATTCGTCGGGTTAACGCAAAAGAGATTGAGCAATTTATGGACTCAAGAAATAAGCAGTTTTCAAAAGATCTTTTGATCACAATGGAAATTTTAGTTGATGAACTATCCGATAAGTATGTTTCTTCTTCAAGCCTGCTTAAACAAACACTCGGAAATACATTAAACAATCAAACAGGCAAAATTCATTCTGACCTCATCCTTTTTACAGGTTTTGCCATAGCCATCTATTATGCCTTACAATTTTATGCCATAGATATACAAGTTTTTATTGATCAATGGAACAATGAAATAAGTGTGCGTGGGCCGCCTATTTTTAACAGCAATCACTTTATAAATAACGCCATGGCTTTTAAGGCATCACTCAAATTATATGTGCCATACAAAATTCCAGCTCAAGGGTCAGCGTCGCCTCCAGTATCCTCTCCATTAATTCCACAACATCTTATTACTCCTGCTACATCACAAGCTTTTAATAATGCACGTGAATTGTCTGAGAAAAATCTTATGATCAGTGTAGATAGTCAAGGGGATGTTGCTTATCAAGCCGCTCGAATCGTTATACGTCAAACAACAAATATAGATGGTGCCAAGAATATTGTTTTTGAATTTCTAGCGGGAGGTTCCTATTCAAGCCTTTATCTTTTAAAATTTACTCCTGATTTTGCTTTAGCTGGGGAGGCTCAAGAACGCTCCTTTGTCATCGAGGTTCCACAATTTGACGATGATCCTATGGGAGGTAAAAAATCTATTCGAGATACTGTTCGTAGCAATGCAGAGAATTTTAATTATTATTATAGTTTGGGATTAAAGCGTTTTCTTCCGCGAGTTATTATTTTTAGGACGATAAAGGATGAAAGTACCAAAAAAGAAATACCTGTTGTCGTAACAGAAATTCTCGAAGGCTTTACATTGAATTTTGCTGATGGTCAAATGAGATGGTTGGATCATAGCAAAATTTATCCAAAGAATGTTATAGCAATGAACGCTGATGAACGACGAGAGACGCTTATAGAAATTGTTGCAGCGTTAGTCTATCATTTCATCCCTAATGATGATGGAACAATTGTATTTCCAACAAATGTATTGGTTAATAATGGGGATTTTATGTCTGTTAGAGATAGCACTGGCACGGTCGTTTTAAATGAATTTGGTCATCCTTCGATTAAGATGACCACTATGCGTTCGCTTCTAAAGCAAGTATCTCGTGGTGAGATATTAAAATATTTGTCTGGTCTCATCGCTTATGAATTGATGCTCTCCGACAAAGTTAAATTTGTAGAAGAAAGTACAAATGACATAATTCTCTCAACCTTCGCCCCTGTTCAAATAACTAATGTTGAAATTGCTATGGCAGGGCTTATGAGAGGGTTAACTTATCGGTTCTTCGATTTGGGATTTGGTACATACAAAGAAATGGCAAGAGAAGAAGCGCTTAGTTGGGTAACACAATGGAGTGAATACCTTCTTCCAGATTTTGAACGTTATAGTGATCAAAAGGATGTTCCGACATTTGGGCTAGATTTAAGAGAGGCTCAACCTTCAGTGATGGCCATGAAACTTCAAAGGACATCAATGGATAAAAAGCGTAGCCATATGAATAGTTTTACTCAGAGAGAACAGGAATCATTAAAGGATACACTTGCTCATCTTGATCAACGCATTATTAAAAGAACCACGCAGTATCTTCAAACCATCCCACTTCAAGAGACGTTTAAGTTAGATGTACAAAGGGCCATTGATCCAAAACTCGTTGGTCATGACGAATTGTTTATCGAACTCCTTATTATTGGTTCTTATCCTAAGCATGAACGCAAGAAAATGTTAATCGAATTCGTAGACAAACATAAGTCTTTATCTCTTAATTGGAATAGCAAAAGGCGTTCGGACATCTCTGAAGGTGTTGGTCAGGTTGTTGATTCCGTTACTAATGATATCGAAGAAGCCCTTTTTGGTGGAAATGATGATCAAGCCGCGGGTTCTTCTCCGCTTAGAAAGAGTAAGGCGGGTGGGGTGATGAAATATGTAGAAGAGATGAATCAAGAGGTATTACGTAGATCGTTACTTGGGTTGTTTGTTTTTGGTGCCGCTAGTCTTGTGATATTAGAAATACTAATTATTTCTCAATATATAAAGTTAGGTTGGTGGGAAAGATTTGGAATAGAAATTGTATTTTTTATTATTTCCTCTTTAGGATTCTTAGGCTTTATTCGTTATTCACGGGAGTTTAGAAATGAGGTCTTAATGAATCTTAAAGAGGATTTAAAGAAATGGGATCCATTGCAATACTCTGGTAGTTATTTGGGAGACAATTTTAGTGTGAGTCGCTTTGAAGGAAGAATATTCATCGATATTCCCGATTTCTCAAAATTTAGCGTTGACCTTAAAAGTCACAGCATTAAAATTAATCAGTTTATCTTTCCATACGTAACTCCGCTTTTTTTGAGTATTGCTTTAAAAGTAACATTACATAATTTAGTTAAATTAAACACTGTTATTTTTGATATGCCTCGGTATCAAATTAATCAAAAAGGGATCCGAGAAGATGCAGAAGAAAATATTCATAAGGTGTTAATTGAACTGAGCAAAGCTTTATATCATTTTGATCCAGATAACGAAGCCAGCACAGATGTAAGGTTAATCATTACAAGCGCGGGACATGAAATATTTCCAAGCTTAATTAGAGAAGACATACCTCAACAAAAAGGCGAATTTCAGTTACGTGAACAACTATTAGTAGAAGCTATTATTGAAGATGGAAAATTAATTGTGTCCATACAGTTTAATCAAACGCCAAACCATAATAATATGGCAAATTCTCCAATGAAACTTTCGAAGAAGAGGCAGGATCGGTTAAAAAAGATCAAGGTCATAGCTTTTGATTTGACGATGACGTTACTATTTGGTGGACTAGTGAATGCTTATCAAAGAATTGCAGAGGCGTTTGTTAAGGGTGAGGACAATAGAGAAGAATTGCATGAGAAAGTTAAAGGTTGGCTTAAGACCGGCGAGATGGCGCAAGAATTTAAATATCATAAGATATCGGAAAGTGTGTTCTATGATAATATTGCAAAATCTCTAGGGGAATATTTAATGTCAAAAAGTTTAGAAGAGCGAACGGAGGAAGGAGAGAAATTTATTAAATTAACGGGTAATGATATTCAAACGAAGCGCGATATTATTGATTATTACATCATCTCATCCTATTTAGAAATCCCTGGAATAAAAGAGATGATTCTTGCCCTTGAAAAAGGCTACCATCTCATGGTCTTTACCGATATTGAAATACAAAGAGCCATCCGAATTTTACGTCAGTTTAAATATTTTGAAAATATGTTTATTGTTTCAGCAACGGATATTAACCATGAAAAGACAGAGGTCGCAGCCTACCCTAAAGCCTTTGAGTTGATAAAGCAACGATGGCCGGATGTCACATTAGAAGAAGTTGTAATCTTTTTTGAAGATAAATTAGAAAATATTCGTGCGGCACATAAGGCTCGTTGGCAGACTGAACTTGTTTATGCGAAACCTGATAACACAAAAGGCGAGAAGAGCCTGCCAGAATCGGATGTTATTAGATTTTTAATTGGTAACATCAAGCGCATGAAGTTTCTTCTTCGCGTGTACATCATTATTCCGACATACCCACTAATTGAGTTTCTAATGGGCACAGTATTTAGATCAATTTTCAATCTTTGGCTAGCAGGGTTATTAAGCCTAGTGATTATAGTGGGCACCGTATGGATTAAACTTTATCACAAGTCCAACGACGTTCTACACAATAGCGGTTCTCCAAACAGCCAAGTATCACCGAAACCAATTACGGTTGAAAAGTCCAATTTTATCAGAGAAGTAAGCCGTGGTATTCAAAAACGTCATCCCCCAACGGGGCCACCAGCAACTTCTAAGACCGACCGAGTTTCATCACCATTTGTCCAGTGGGAAAGACTAGAGTCACTTATCTCCGAGCTAGAAAATGGTATTGAAATGGCGAAGGAGAAAAAATTGGCTGGTTTTAATAGTTCCAACATCGACGTTCAAGTTCAAATTACGCCTATATTCAAAGAATTTGTAGAAATGAGTATAGTTTTACTATCAAAACCTCCATACCATCTTGCCGTTCCTGAAAATTTACTTTTAAGTAAGAGAATACTTGGCATCTTTGTTGACATCTCGTTTAATTTTACCTTTGGCCAGGTACAAGTCTCGTATCTGGAAGAAAATTATTTCCGCTATTCTATTGCCCGTATTGCGATGCAGCTTGCAGTGGGTATGGTCGAAGGAAATGTTATTTTAGAGTCACATCTTCTAAGAAAAATTAGAGAGAATGAAGGGCCGCTAAATGTCGAATTAATTAAAAACATTCAAGCTGACGTGCTAACGATAATCAAACCGTTTAACACATTAAATGATTTAAAAAGTTACCATCATGATTCTATAGAAATAGTTGCAAAAAGAAAAAAATATTTTGTAATGCCACAGTTTGGATTCTCCATTATTAAGTCTCATCAAATACCAAGCGAAGAAAATCAAGATCAGCCGCTAGTTGTTTTATCGAATTCCATAGGCACTCCAAGGTATCATTCATACATGCAACATAGTGGTCGTTTGAATTTTTACGACACTAGTTTTGTTTCTAGATCCCTCGAGGAAGAAAGTGCGCACTTTGGTCTTAGAAAAATTAAATTAACACTAACAACCAAGGCTATTGCACCATACGAGCTTGCTGTTTTCGATTCTCAACAGTCCAGGTGGGTAATAGAGCAAGATGACGTAGACACAATAACAAAAAGACTACAAGAAATCGGTTTGCTAAAAAGAGATACATCATCCAGCCCATTTGATACTCAATCGCAGAATATTATCAACACCCCAGAGATTCAATTAAATTATATCAACAATACCTCAGACGGTCTTGACTGGCTTCGTATCTTAAAGTTTACTAAAAATAAAACAACCCAAGATGTTCAAATGCGTATCATTACAACTGTGATAAGCAGACAGCCCTTTGACACCTTAGACACTTTCCTAAAAGATTTGACAAACACAGCGACACTTGTATCAAGAGAACCTTTATTGAAATTAGTGCGTACAACATTGGAAACGAAACAATTGAAGTGGGTGAATCCAGAAGTTAATCGAGCGGCCATTGCCCTTTTAAGGTCTCTATTGTCTAGGGCGGCATTAGGAGAAAGGGATGCGATTGAAAAAATCCGAGAGTGGCATGATGTGGCAAAAGGAGTTAATCGAGACAAATATGAAGGTTATGGAGACTTCTCTGCTCATGAAAACATGATGAAAGTTCATCAACGAATCAACCATTTATACTGGTTGCTAAGACTAATGTATCGTTTCAATGATCAAAACAGACTAAACTTTGCTGACGTTCTTTATGAAAATGTAGCAAAAGAGGGGCAGGTCATTTATATAGCAGCTGACAAAGAAAAAATAGATAGTGGTTCTTCAGCAATGAAAAAATTACCTGAGGCTGTTAGCCTGCTTCACAAATTTATGCACAGAAAGTTAAGGCAAGAGACATTATCTGATGCAAGGAATGCTCTGGATCCGTTCGTGCAAAATTTACGAACGACACTCAATGTTGAGGATCAAACCCTTTTTGATGCTGAAGTTGAAATCCTAAGCGCCAATTTACTTTCACGCGCTGTTTTAAATTATTTAATTGAGATGCAAGATTTAGGGTTGGCTAGGAGAATTAATTTTTCTGATCAAACAGATGCGTTAGATACACAGCCAGACATCCATCAGATTCAAGCCTATTTCAACAGTCGTTTTGATGTTGTCATAGCGCTGAATTTTGATTTTATCGAGCCGATTGGTATTGAAAGAGATGTTGAAGAGGATGATTTAACGAAACAATCTGAAGGAGTAAACAGATTACTTAAAGATATTGGATTATTTGAGGGTCTTGTGCAGGATATCACAAAGCTTTCAGAGTTGGAGGCGGACGAATCTATGTATCCTACTTTACATTGGGAGGACGATGAAGAATTGACAGAAGCAATCAGCGTAGAATCTGTTGAGGCGCTCGTTGAGTCGTTTAGGGTAATTAAAGATATTTTTGTACATAAAGTCTCTAGAGACGAATGGGTTAGTGTGTTGGGGAATGGGCTTAAGGCCGTTCTAAAAGAGGTTGCTCATTTAGAAGCCGTTGTATTAAAGTTTGAACGTGAAGGTTATCCATTAGCGGCATTAGGTCAGTCAAAAGAAACACTTGATGAAGAATATACATACACTTTACTTGGCTATAAATCTCGATTTTATTCAATTAGTGAGTCAATAAAAGCGATTACGGATATCTTTAGTATTGATCGCAATATCGAAACAGCGCTTAGTAAAGTTCGATTGGTGATAGAAGAACTAACAAATTTGCTTGATTCTAATTTAAATGAAATTGTTCAGATTAATGCCAGCGATTTATTGACACGAGCGCAGGATCTTGAAGAAACGCTGATTGATAAGCCACAAATATATTATCAATCCGTTCCAGAAAATCGTGAAGCTCGCCAATTATTAAAACAAGCCTTTGCAAAAAACAATACGATTAAAATCATCGATGTTGATGAAGATCACATTATTACGCAGGGTGATGTTGGCATAACGCTTTCAACTTATCTTGGCCAAGGCCCAGATTGGAGCAACTATCATGTTTCTATTGCTATCACGATTCCGTCACGAAATTACATAATTCCTCTTGGATTGCCAATCGCCCTTACAAATGTTAAAACACAAAAGCAAGAAATTCAACTTGTTAAAACGGCCTTCTTTTCTAAAGAGACAAATGTGTACGTTGTAAGGTTTAAGTTACCACCAGGGACGTATACATTAAGTGTATTTGAGTCTACTTCATCGCCAATGTCGTCGTTCCCTTCCCGAAAAGGCGGAGATGCACCCGTATTGGGCTTACCAGAAGGTTTGATAGCCATACGTGAATTAATTGGTCAATTGTCACCAAATGAACCCAACATTGTTTATCTATTTGGCAGACTACACTCTGGTACGGAAACGATTGCTAATATCATTTATCAAGGGTTAGATATTTTCCAACTGACGCATGAAGATGTAGCGCTAATGGAGATTGATGGTCATAAAATTATAACAATAGATCCTACAACAGGAAATATTGTTAAGCATATTTATGATGAGTATGCAAAAAAAGCAATTCCATATGTTGAAGAGAAAAAATTGGTCATTGCTCATGGCGTTTATTCATGGAAATTTAGCCAACAGGCAGGCATTGTTGTTAGAGTTTTTAGTTACGATGAAGCAAGATCTCACAATGAGGTCTTAGCCCAATTGCTTGAAACAACTAAAATTGACTTAAGTATCGAAAATTCAATCGATTATGATCTTGGAGACATGGTCGATGTATTTCGTTCCGGCTCTTCACCGTTTTTAACCTCATTGTCATCACGCAACACGCTTGAACTATTAATGACAGTGGAATTTATTGAGGGTTTCTTGTTTGATATTGGCTTAATATCTACTTTAGTTATATTGGTCATATTAATTATCGATAAACTTAGAGAGCGGAGTGCGCGTTTATTTATCGAACATCTTAAAGGGGCAACCTCAAAAAATGATATAACAACGCGACTTAAAGAATTAAGCCGACAAGATGAAGGAACAACCCATTGGTTATTGCGTTCTTTGCTTAATTCTTCTAATCCACAAGAACGATACACAACTCTACAACTTTTGGGTCTGATGGATCGAAAAGTATCTCTTAAAAAGATACGAAGGATGTCCATGAAAGATCCTAAATTAGAAAATCGAAATCTAGCCAAGCGATTGATGCCAAGGTTTACATTGATCAATAATGCGACTCAATCTTTAAGAGGAGCCACTCGATCCTTTGTGCATGGGAATTACAATCAATCCATCATCCAATTTACCAAAGCCATCAAACAATCGGATAACAAGTGGGATGAGCCTTATTTGGGACGAGGAAAGGTCTATTTGGAGCTTAAAGAATATAAATTTGCTGAAATGGATTTTCGAATGGCTTTATCTTTAGGAAGTGATAATCGTGAAGCGAAAATGTATTTAGGGCGTTCATTATACTTTCAAGGACAGTTTCATGCCGCGGATCAAATATTTTCACACCTAACGGTAGCTCAATTTGATCGTCGAGATTTTTATCTCTGGCAAGCAGCTCTGTTTATTCAATTAGAACAATGGAGACGTGCCCTATTTGTTTTAAATGCCTATATTGATTTTATTCCTTCTCATCCGACGGCCCTGATATATCGTATCTATACACATACAAAACTCGATCAACTAGATTTAGCGCATGAAGACATAAGAAGGCTTTTTGCCATTGGGTATGCTCATGATAAGTTTGATTTTATTAAGGAGGAAATGGTAATTACTAATTCTGCAACATATGATCAAATAATTAACGCTTGGAGAACAGGAATAGAACAAATTAAAGCTTGGCAAGCAAACCTTGAAGCTTTAAATGAACGTGAAGAGAAAATTATACATCAAGTTTATGATGCACAAATTTCAATCGTCAATCACAATAAGCGACAACGGGTTATTTTAAAATTACCGAAAACAAGTTCTTTCGAATATGTTCAGTCGCTTCATGAGGGCAATACGGTAGTTAAAATCCATGATAAATCTACCGATCAAGTGTTATTAGTTGGATACTACCAAAGTAACAGTAGCAAAGTCTTGTATATTCATGATGCCAAAAATATTTATGAGATAGGTCCCGGACAAATCTATGACGCAGTAAATTCTCCCATTCCCTATCATACACAAAACAATATTCCTGTAATAAACTTAGTGGATCTTCTGAAAGTTGATTCTTACGTTGACTCTTTTTTAAGTGTTGGTGTAAGTTCAAGTCCACTAACCATAGATATCCTAAGATTAGAAAAAAGACGAACTAGTTTTACTGACGAAGAACGTGCTTATTTACATTCAGTCATTGAATATGCCTATGACAGTAAGCTGTTTTCTTATTCTAATTTAGCCCGTATATCCAGTATTGTCGCCCCAAGGCCAATCCATAGAACAACTGTGGAAAGATTTATAGAGAATCCAAATAATAATTTTAACAAATCAGTTTTATTAACAATAGCTTACATTGTCGAAGACCTTCTAGACGATAACTTGGCTATAAGTTATCTCATTCAAAAGAATCTGGAAAGAGTAGAAAAAGTAGACGAAGTAGAAAGATTAAGAAAAGATACGAAGTATGCGCTTGATCAAAACATTTTTGAAATTTCTGAGATGGTAACAATCGTAAAGATGGAACCAACAGCCATCATTAATTTCTCTACAGGTTTTCATGTAATGCCCACCCCTGATAACTTAGATGCCCTATGGGTTATTATGCAAGACATTAAACGTAGAGATATTCATGATTACGAGACAGGGGATCTTCAAGCGCAATTAAGTCAGTTAATGGAAGATGGCCAAACAACAGAGCTCAGTTTAGCTCGTTTATCACAACACTTTGAAGATTCTTTTACGATGCCTCAATTGAGACGTTTTATGTACGGTCATGAGCCAGCGGCAAAAACCATTAGAGGTTTAATGTTGGTAGTAGGTCTATACAACGCACGCTCACAAATGGAACAAGAAATTAAGACGGTACAAACGCAAGAACTTAAAAGGAGGCTGGAGCTTGTTAATCAAATGATCTTTGTAAGCCAAACGAATGAATCAATTATTCAATTAAATGAGGAACAAAAGCAATTCGTTGTTTTAGTGTTAGGTTCGAGGGCTGTACTTGTTATGAATGAAGAAGAACAATTAGAGAAGGAAGAAAGAATACAAATAATTATAAAAACTAGAAAATACCAAAAATTAGAAAAAGAGCGTTTATTGACACAAGCACGAACAGAGATAAGAAATCAAAGAAGATTAAACAGAGAGCAGAAGAAAGAAGGAATGAGACGAGCCAAAGTACAGCGTAAAGAAAAGCGTAAGCCCAAAGTAGGAAAACATAAATCAAAAACGATAAAACCAAAAAAAGAAAGAAAAAATTCAAAAGCCTCAGTTAAAGGCAAACCAAAAACAAAACAAAAATTGCCTATAGCCCTACAGAAGTTGAAAGATGCTGAGAGCTTAATGGAAGAAGCAAGTACGATACCTTGGAGTTCTTCGCCACTCAAGCAACCACCTGATGCTCAATTGCAAGATATGGATAGAGTTTATATTTTGGTTATGACAATTTTAGGTATGTTCATATATAACTTTGCAGGACAGCTAAATATTGTTTTTGTAACGATTGCATTAACATTTGCAATAGGTGCCGTTTACCAGCTTAATAAATATAGAAAAATAAAATTAGCCAATATTGAAAGAATTTATTCACTCTCTAAAAATAATTATACATTTAAGAATCTTGTCGATGAAATATTATTTTCTGCTCAGTTAATTGGTGTTTTGGAAGTTTTTATTAGTGTAACAGGTGCGTTTCGTTTTGTTCTGGAGTTTCTCAAAGTTGGTTTTAATTTTTGGACTGGTATTTTAATTCTGCTTACGACTCTTGGGATACCTCTATATGTCATTGCGTTTAAAGCGTTAAAAGATTCTCATGAGGATGACACGATTGATTTTGTAGAAAGATTAGTTCAAAAAACTAAAATAAAAGAAGAGGAAGTCGTTTCAGAAAATCAGGGTGTAAATAAGAAAGTTATGCCTTTAAAATCTGGAAAGGGATCGCAGGGACCTCCAGAAGTTAAAGATCGACCTAAGAAAACCTTACCTAGTGCTTCCCTTAATGCTCCTCGCGGACCAAGAAAAGCCAGCCAGAAAAATAGAATAACAACACAAAACAACAAACCTACCCATTCTATTTCGTCATTTTTAGAACGATACAACAACGAAATCCTTCAAGGGCGTCTAAAAATTATAGTGGTACCAAGTAAATTAAATAATCTAATCATCGACACGCCATTATATATCCAAGGAGATAATAGGGCTTCTCGTATGTTAATTACGTATATTCAAAAAGTCATTAGTCTAAACAAAGGTAATAAGAAAAAACAAGAAATAATCTTAACTGTCATCGGCACACGCAATGGCGTAAGACTTACAGGAACAATCAGCCATTCGAGATTACTTAATAAAAGGGAGTTAATCTCCATTAGGCGATGGCAAAAGGAAATGTTTTTTGATCTATTCGACGCTTTAAAGGGAGAGATCCGTGTCTCGATGCACAACAATCAAAGTATTTTAGTTTTAAACATTCCTTCTAAATCTTCTTCACCGCTTCAGATAAGTTATATATCAAGAAATATTGGAATAAACAAAAACAGATCCAGTGTCTTGGTGAGAGACAAAGGATCTGTTCTTATATATTCTAATAGCGCAAAGTTATTTCAGGAAGGTAAAGAAGATGCCCGACATGACGCCAATTTGGCCAACCCAGAAGATAAACATCGAACGAGTTATTCTGGATTCAAATTGAGCGAGTTTGCGTTCATATCTTTCCTCCAGATACTCAAGCAGATTTTCTCTAGATCGATGTTCAATTCTATCAAGCATGTTAACCAACGCCTCAGCTCCTTCTTCCGTGAGTTTATCACGAAGGATTTTTGGAATGTTTATCACAATTCCCATACCGTTCCCCTTTCTTTAAACAGATTATTACGAATGGATCTTATCGGGGAAACAACGTATTGGGGGATCCGGTATGTTTCAAATATAACATTGATCAATATATCCGTCAAGATTTTTGCCTCAAGCCCTGCCCGAAGAATAAAGGCTGAAGGAGGAATTTTTGGAGTTCTTAATAGGGTTAGTCGGATTCGAGAATTTTTTGAGAATAGAACGGTAAGGCGTGATCCGCATGACAAAATTGTTTTAATGACAGAATACATAGAAGCAGCGTTTGAGAAGTTTAAATCAACGGAAAGTTGGGCGCGGTCAAATCATGTTATAGCCTTGGCGGTGGAGTTAGAGAAGATTGAAGTTTTTATGCATTCTTTTGTTTCGCGGAATAAGAGATATGTTCAGCAACTGGACTACGTTGTATTACTTAATATTGTTGGTATTACGCAACAGTGGTTACAGATGATAGAAGGTCCTTCTGATACAGATGAGACAAATATGATTCATCATGAAAAGAAAAAAGAGCGAATTCAAGAAGCTCTAGAAACAAGAAAACGAGTTGAGGATTCATTAAAACGTTCAAACAAACCTAATCGAAGGCATAGCTCATCATCGGCATTAATAACAAGGGAACTTAGCCTTAGTAAAGCATTGATTAAGAAGGTCAGAAGGACAGGCGAACTTGTAGTATCTGTCTGGGGATCGGCAAGAGTAAAGACGCCGAGTTTAACTCAGCCATTAAAAGATGCTGAAGACTTTGCGAGTCAGATCGGAGAAAAGATAGAAATTAAAACAACAGTAGTGACAGGTGGAGGCCCTGCGATTATGGAAGCGGGAAATAAGGGGCAGAGATTGGCCGATCCTAAGTTCAAAGGTCATTCTATTGGGTTATCTATTGCGTTACCTTTTGAGCAGTATTCAAATACATTTTTAGATAAGAACATAACTTTTAAATATTTCTTCACCAGGATTTTGACCTTTTTGCAGTTAAGTCATGTCTTTACAGCTTTTAAGGGAGGAGCGGGGACCCTGCATGAAGTGTTTGAAATTTTGGTCTTAAAAGATAAAGGAGATACGGATGCCGAGGTTATCTTAGTGGACAAATCATTTTTTGGATTGATTCAGGTCATATTAGAGAAGATGAAGGACCTTGGTTATGTCCGTCATATTTCTGATGAGCTTATTTATATTGTTGATTCGGCGAACGATGCTTCAGAGTATTTAAGAAAACAACGTAATAAATTATTGGCCCAAATTGAACTAAGAAGAAAGCAAAAAGTTGATTTTAAGATAACGGATATTATTAAAGACTTTAGACAAGCAAAGAAGGATTTTGCTCATGTTAAAAAATCGGTAGCGATTGTTGGATCAAGTTACATGACAAAAGAAAATCATCTATACACTTATTTACGATTGTTAGGATTAACACAAGGGTTATTTAAGGAAGGTTATACCCTTCTTACAAGAGGCGGTTTAATTACGCAATCAGCTCATGAGGTCCTTGAGAAGCAGGGTTTAAGTGAAGAAAGATTAATCCGTGTCGGATTAAACGGAGGAGATAAGTTAAGAGATGAATTTATCGATGGTATATCGCCCAAAAAATTCAAAGATATTAGATTCTCTCAACGTTTTAGCCGTGATGCGGCGATGGAACTGGCGGCTAAAGAAGGCATCATCTTCTTCCCAGGCGGTGTTGGCACGATGTTAATCTTTAGTCGAATGTTAAGTTTACTGCAGACAGAAAAGTTAGATAAAGACAAACAACACAAACGACCATTAATCCTCGTTGATTCAGAGTTCTGGAAACCGGTTGATCAATGGGTTCAACAGGCGATTGATCAAGGGCTTATCAGCAAGGTGGTCAGAAGTTATTACACCATCATTGATCTTGATGAGAATGTAACAGAGAAAGTTACCGGTATTCTTCGTTCAAATCAGATTGCTTCAAGTCCTATAATTAATGAAAATGACAAATCTGATGGTGAAGATTCTAATATTCACTCTTCATCGCCAATAACAGATTTTACTTTGGATGAGAACATCGGTTTACACCTCCAAAGTGAAATTCAGTTGAGTTCACCTATGAAGAAACTTAAGAAATTGGCCAAAGAGAAGCATCTAAGTCTTGAATTTTTTATGCGTATCGAGAAATTAGCACCCACGCACAGAGAAGATTTAAAAGCTTTATTAATTGATACCATTTTTCCAAATGTTATTGATAACCTATCATTACTGCAACAGCATTTTTATGATAAGGGGATGCGTTTGAGAGCGTTAAAAACATTCATTAGGAGTCTTAAAAAGGTTCAAAAAATTCTAAGTCAATATTATCGAAAGAATTCAAGAAACAAAGTTTTTCAGAACATTTATAAATTTGTGGATGGAGATGTTTTTCATAATCTTTTTCAAGCTCTTATTAAATATTTTAGTAAGAAAAGTAATGAGTTTTTAGAGCAGGAAGATGTTCAAGAAAATATTAAGGAGCTTCATAAGTATATTCTAGACGTCATCCATATCATTAGTACTTTAGATTGGTTGCATGATGCACCTCAAGAAGGACTTATAAAAGATGTTCATTTAGGAGTAAACATAGATTGGGCAAAGATGATAATTGGTTTTGATCCTTATTACGTAGAGAGTCTAATGGAATCATTAAATGAAAGAAGTATTTTAGATGAATTTAATCATTCTCATGGAAAAATATCAAATCTTAAAAATTTATATTTTGAGAGTATTACTTTTGTTTTTATGGAAGTTTTATTAAATGCGATTTTTTATGGCAGCGATAACATAATTATTAAAACACGTTTGGAACGAAATAGGAAATATGTGGTTATTGAAATAGAAAATAAAGGTCGTTTAGGTGTTGATGAAGATAAATTATTCAATTTTTATCGTAGCTTTGCTGGTAAGAAACTTGATATCGCGGTAACGGGTGATGGTTTTGGTTTAGCTTTGTCACGTCTCTTTGTGGAGTTACATGGGGGGACAATTAGAATTGAAGATTATAGAAGTTCATCAGAAGAAAATTGGGTGCGCACAACAATAAGGTTGCCGAATGTTTCTAGTTTAGATGCTAATAGAAGAAAACAAAAGTTATTTAGAGAAAAGAGATCTTCAATGTCCCCAATGATAGAGCTAATAGACAAAGAAAAATTTAACTGGGATCATTTGAATCCTTTGTCTCAAGCTCCGCCGAAAGCTAATGCGTCATTTAAAAAGACCGCCACCTCCAGTCCACTTCAAACCCTCACAATTAATACAATTGACGTTAGTTTAAACCCAGTCCTTGACCCAACAGTATTGTCCTGGATGTTAGTGTTAGTACCTTTAGCTATTTTAGTTTTCCTTTTCCATTTTGCAGCCCATTATGTATCAAATGATCATCGACTTACCCAACTTAGAGAATGGTTTGCTGCTCAAACACGGGATCAGTTGTTACAAAAAGTTTATAATTCCGAAATGGGATTTTTTACAAGTCCATATTATCAAATAGCGAAAGCTGAGCGAAAGATTGCAAAGAGAATTGTTGCCCTCATAAAAAATCCAGAAGACTTAATGCAAGAGCCAAAGGTATTTAGCGATGTTGCCATTAAGACGCAATTGATAACGAGATTAAGACTCCTTTCCTTACCGATTGATTTTGTTATGGCTGTCTTGTCGGAGGTTAGTCAAAAAGATAAAAATTTAATGGTTCAAGAAAAGGCAAAAGAAGTATTAAGCCGCCTAAGAGCTATCGGTGAGCAGTGGAGCAAGTTTACTCAAGCCATCTCTATAAGAGACAAAGATAATGATAATGAAGGGGCGTTAAAATTATTTGAAGAAATTGAAGAAATGTTGCCAGATTGGGAGGCTGTTCATTTTGAAAAAGGAGTTACCTTTGAGGAGATGCATCGGTATGAACAAGCAGAACAGTCTTTTCAAGAAGCGGCAACATTAAGTAATAGTTCAAGAGCTTATACGAGATTGGGTCAGTTGCGTAATGATCGAAGAGATTATGAGGGCGCACAAACAGCCTATCGACAAAGTATTACAGCGTATAGAGGAGATTCGCAAACGTTACACTATTATCTCGGAGATGTTCAGGCGGAGTTAGAAAATTATGACGAAGCGATTCAAAATCTCAACGTAACAATCAAAGCCAAATCTCGGAGAAGCGATGAGATCAAGATGCGAAGGGATGCTCACCTAAGACTTGGTGAGATTTATGTTTATAAAGGAAATAGAGATAAGGCCTTACATAATATAGAAACGGCCCTTCATACAACAAAATTACAGGTAGCCATTGATTTATTGCCGTCTCTAAAGAAGTATATTTTTAATCGACCTGAAGGGCAGGAATTTTTTGAAATGTTGCAAGATTCAAAAATGTTTTCAGAAGAAAAAGAATCGATTCTAAAAATTATTGATCGGATACAAAGCAACACAACAATTCAAAAACAATATCCAGAGCTTATGGTTAAGTTGGATGTTGAATTTAGGAGATGGGGCATGATGCCCAACATCAGTGAAGCGACTAAGAAATCACTAAGGCTTAATGCAGAGTCTGTTGGAGCAAGAGTTGATCGTTTTGACTTTACTGTAGAGATGCTAAATATTTATACTTCTAAAGATTACCAGATTTCAGATCGTTATTTTGTTGTAGAGACAAAATTAGTTCATTTGTATTTTATTCAAAGACAGACAGCGCGATCGTCACAAGAGTTATTATTTTTTGTCCAACGGGTATCTGATAAATCAATTCAATTAATTATCCCAGAGGATAATACAGTTATCACTTTACACGGTGATCAGCTTTATTGGCAAGGTTTACCTATTAATACAATAACGCCACCCACTATATATCTGGCGGATCTCCAGCATTTAAGCCCGAGTGTGAAGAAATTTATTTTAGTTTCCAGCCCGATGCCCCCCCCATCAGAATCAAGGCAAGAAGGAATTCCGAATTTTCAGGTTACTCGTGTATTTGTACTTATTCATGCTCTTTTATTTATCGTTTCACTATTGGTTAATTTATCTTATAACGGTTTATTTATAGTATTAAGCGTTCTTGGAGGATTAATCGTTGATCGAAGTTATGGCGGACGAACGATAGAGCAAGTCTTTAGTGGGACAATGATCTATGATCGACGGCTATATCAGTATATCCGTCACCCCATTTATCTTGGGTATAGTAATATATTTATAAGTTTATACTTGGCCACAGATTTATTTGCGATAGAAATGTTTTCTTTAGTGTTATTGGTAGTGTTTTTACTAGGAATTATAGACGAAGATATCGCATTGAAAAATAAATTTAGTGCAATGGCAGAAACAACCGATAATCCACAGGGGATTGCGGAAGTTGCCGCATACTTTGAATACAAAAATAAAACGCCTATTATTCTACCTAAAATTAGAAATATTAAATCTATGGTGATTGATATTATTTATGGAGAAGGATCATCGCCATTCAAAGGAATAAAAACCATCTATAAAGTCTGGAATATTCTTCATTTAACGTCGTTGTTGCTATTTAAATTATCCTTAAAAGGGATTTGGAAATTTATACGGGCTGCTTATTATTCGCCATTTAGATTCATTAGTTTTGTTGCAACGTTGGATAAACGAAGTTACACACTTTTAAAATACATTGATCGTGACGGAGATGTGAACCTAAATCAGGTTTTAATTGATCTAGATAAAAATTTAATTTTTGGAATATACGAAGTAGTTGACCTAAATATGTTTGAAGGCGTAATGAAAGTGCTTGGAGTTGATTCGAAACATATAAGAATTAAATCCAATGGGGCTCCATGGATGTTGCATCTTTTTGATACGTATCAAATGATGGGTTGGGGTGGCTATAAAAACGGAGTTCGAATTGAAAACTTAGATATGACACAATTTAGCTTTGTTTTTCATACACTATTTATGCCTAATGCACCGTACAAGTATATTTTGAACAAAAGAAGTCAACAGAAGATAATACAAAAAAGAAATCACACGCATTTAGATTCGAGACGAAAGGTAGTTGTTGTTGGGTCCGTAAATAGAGAGAATGTTGATTTTCTTGTCGATATTTATAATCAATTTGAACCCACTCAAAGGCCGTTATTGATTTTTGCGATGAGGAACGATAATCAAATGACGAAAGAAAATCTTTCCTTTAGAGATGATATAAGCGTTGCCACACGTAGATCCGTTGATCCCTATTTAACAGCACAAAACATACCATTTAAAGACTTAGATGTTGTTATTTTAACGACCCAAGGTGAATTGAAAGATTTATATGCAATCGCAGATGTAAGTATTATAGGACCAGATCAAAATATGAATGAGTCTATGACAAATGAAGTCTTTACATTCCATTTTGGTAACAAAAATGAGTGGATCAATAACGCGTTAATTTTAAAAATAGCCAAAAAGTTTAATGCCGTCAAACAAATCCGTGTACCAACATTTTTTATAGACTTACAAGACGCGTTAAATAATCCAACTCAAAAGCAAGGAGCTCTTCGTAAATCTAATGAATACTTCGATAACATTATCATACCAACAGAACAGTTGCTTGCCAGATTATATATTGCCAACGCCCTATTAGGAGACGTCAAGACTGGCTCAAGTCCTCTTTACCTAATAGAAAGTGACAGGCACCAATTAAGCTCGCCCATGAGCGGGAATCGAAATAAAAGGGTGCCTGTCACGGATTATTTTTTTATTAGAAATTATTGGAAATTTCGTCGTAAGGCACAAGTGAATGACGTGCATGTTGAAGATAGCATTGATGCAGAATTTACGACAGATAAAGAAGGAGAGGTTAAAGAAGACCCTTCATCAGCTCTTAAAGAGCAAGGAGAAGGATATGGTTATAAACAAATTGTATTAAATATGACATCAATTTCAAGCCCATTAAATCCATCAGATATAAAGAAAGAGGGTATTGAAAGGGTTGTTCAACAATTAAACCAAAATGGTTTTAGCCAAAGACAATCTGAAATTATCGCGGATGAACTTGTCAGTAGCCTTAAGTGGCTTAAACGATGGTTTGCTAATTTTGAGGAGCTTAGTAAAAAACAACAAAATAAAATTTTAAAAGACGCCCTTTGGTATAGCAAAAATTTAAAATCTTATAAGACGTATAAACATATTAGAAAAATTAAATTTTCTAGTCATTTGCTTAGCTTTATTATTATGTTAGTTGCGTTAAGAGGGATAGTTTTTGACGAAGACTTCTTGGTTTTAAATTGGATGACGTTAGTCCTTAGTATCGTATCAATTTTATTAACTATCGGGTATGAGATTTGGGATGTTATAACGGATCAAGGGTATTATTTAGAGAAAACAAACTCGGTAAAAATCAGAATTAAAGCTACGGATAATGAATCAAAATTAAGAGAGCGTGTCGCTCATGAGTTAGCGCATGATTTTCTTAAGAAAGAAATCGTTGTTGAAGCCTTTGCTCGTTTACGTCTTCTAGCAGGAGGACATCAACATATGAATCCTGATGTTGTCAAAGTCGTCGAGGAGTTTCCTGGTGATCTCAAAAAGGTTCAAGAAGTTCTTAAAGCCAGAGCCAAAAAACCAACAGGCATTTACTCTTATATTATTCTTAAATTCATCTATCCTTCCATATGGGAATATGATTACGCTCATCAACTTGCACAAGTCATCTATCATCTCTCCCAATACAACGATAAACGAGCCTTCCAGACGGTATTTCTATTAAATAAAAAGTATTCTCTAGAAAAAGCATTAAAAATGAGTGCTGAGTCGAGTTCTGCAATGAGTGTGAAAGCCAATGATAAGAAGGTAAGAAAAATAACAAGTGACAGGCACCAATTAAGCTCGCCCATGAGCGGGAATCGAAATAAAAGGGTGCCTGTCACGGATTATTTAGTTAATAGTTTACAGTTTAATTCATTAATAAGCTTAGACGGCTTTAGAAGCAATTTAGAGTTAACCTCCAGCGAGAGAATAGGTTCTCGAGAATTGACCCTATTTATTCCTGTTTTTGCCAATTTAGCAATGAGACGATCAGAGGAAGCTGGACGAGCGAGGCGGACATCAAAGCCTTTTTCACGGAGTTTGAGTGATATTTCTCTCGGTATATTTTCATCACAAATAATACGCATTATTCAATTTTTTAATAGTTTACCTAAACGCTACGGATTCGCCGCGTTTCATAAGGTCACTGGCAAAGGAAAGGGCCGCTTTAATGTGCTGTTTGGTCAATTGAGGATAGTAACGGGTAAAAATCTCCGATGGGCTAACACCCGCTTGGAGAAGTTCAAGTACCAGGTAAACCATTATGCGAGTACCTTTAAAGCAGGGTTTACCGTGGCAGATTTTTGGATTGATAGTTATATAATTTTTATAATTATTCATAAAAAGAAGTTCCAGCGCTTGATTAATATATTTAAAAGTAACATAGATAATTCTTTAGGTCAAGTTGCGGTTGCGGAAAGTCGTGGACTTGGCTTTAGGCGTTCTTTAGTAAGCGTGAGCGAAGACATCATTATCCCGCAAGCAAGCTCATCTCCGCTTAGCAGTAAGAAAGATCTATATAAATATAAATTTAATCAGATTAACTGGAAATCGGAGCGTCGTCGCGTGAAAGAGGCCCTTCGCCAGGTTAAAAACGGCAGACGCTTTAGCAATCGCATTACAGCATATGTGGATGGAGAACAAATATGGGGTAGGTCGGGACATAATGATATTTATGACTGGATGCCAGATTATAAACGTGTCGCCATGTTCCGACCTGACCCTAGTTCTTTGATAGCTAGCACTCAAGAAAAGTCAGAAAATTTATCTCAAGAAATTATGATAATAAAAAGTGACAGGCACCAATTAAGCTCGTCAATGAGCGGGGATCGGCCTGCCGCGGATTATTTCCAAGCCTTCATCGTCGAACACACACAAGCCGCTACAGACAGGATTGAGTTTGCGCGTCAGCAGTTCTTAAAAATACAACAGATGACAAATCAGCAATTATTTGATGGCGCTATAAAAATTATTCGTCGAGGGATGGTGAAATATGATCAAGACTTGGAAGATGTTATAAGAGCTTATTCTGAAAGAACAAAGGGGATAGGTTTAAATTTGGCTCGAGAAGCTTTGGTTAATGATGCGGCGGCGTTTATGGATGCTGTAATGAGTTATCAAATTTTGATAAGTGATCAACAACAAGAGGCCACTCTTGATCGTATCTTTGTGCGCGCCCAATCAGATGGGTTCTTAGATCTTCACATAGATAACCGTTTGACTTTGTACATGGACCATAATTTAAGGGAAGAAATTCTTAGTAATTTCTCTAAAGGGGTAGAGGAAGCAAAAATAAGGTTAACTCTTAATAAGCTTTTTAATATTTATATTGTTCGATTACTCCAATTGGTTTCTCTAAGAATTTGGGATGATCCGATTAATAATTTAATGGCATTACAAACATTAGTTGATGATTTAAATCATTTTACCAGTCAGGGGCAGAAACGACAGGATACGTTATTCGTCACACAGGCCACAACGCTTTTAGCTTTAGCTGTTTCAGCTACTGTTAATGCTAATGATGAAGAGCAATATTATCGTAAATTTGCGGATTTTATTAATAAGACATATCTTCTTAATGAGAATCAGCAGTTAGAACTTATGCTTGCCCTTGTTAAATTTAACGCTCAACACTTAGCGAGCTTGATTCGCTTTAAATCACGTGTAGCCGATATGTTTAGAAAAGAAAATCGAATGGATTTCTATCTTGCTGTGCACGGAGTGATTGTTTTATTACAACACTATAAAAATTTAAAACAACAACATCAAACCGTAACCGTTGAAAAGATCACAGAAGCCGTTCAAATGATATTTGAGACGGACAAGGAACCCTTTTTAGGATTAAGAGAGCCGGAAACATTAAGTGCTTTATTCACGCAGATTTTGGTGAAAAATAACCATATTGTCACAGACTACTACTTTTATTTAATTCACGACAATGCGAATGCATTGTTAAAGGACATGCAAGATTTTAATGTAGAAGGTAAAAAATATGCACCGCTGTACAACGAAGTCTTGTCTCCCGACATTTTATTTGAGGCCATGATTCGCAACAAATTTCTAAAAAAGGATGAAAGCCTAAGAACCCATAATTTCATTTTTGAGTCACTATTAGAATCCACACAAGATCCATTAAAAGCACAAGCTTTTCACAATATATTCAGCATTGAGACATGGGGGCTGGGTGTTTTTGGTAGAGAGCTTATTGATTTAGATAGGACATATGAGGTGTTAAGGACGTTTGGTTCAATTTCCAGCTCGCCTATAAATTATAACCCACCAGAGGCCATTATAGTATCCCATAACCAAGGATTCCGTTTTGACAAAAGTTACGCGCGTATTATTATTGATGGATATCGTAAACTATCTAAGAAATCGGGTGTACTTTTAAAGAAGTCTTTGCGGAGTAGTGAAACAATGGATGTGTACGAAGGTATTTATCCTGTTGATTATTGGTCATTTAGATTTGATGACGTCTCGATAATTAGCAATTACAGGCCGTTTCGTGCTTATCGTATTGAGCAAGAAGAGCGTGTGAGTACGACTTTTATGGCTTCACAAGAAGTTGTTTTAGCTACATTTGGTTGTTCGTCCTGTGCTCCTGTTTCATATTTTGGTGTTATACCAGAGGCCGGTGAACAAATAATCATGCAAGGACATATTATGGCTGGAATAACTGACCGCATTGGAGTTAATCAATTTCTTAGGATTAAAGAGGATGTTGATTTTTTAAGGGGGTTAGGTGTTCGTCATATTGAGGTGATTGCTTCGATTGATTATAGAGCTGCTTATTGGCGAGAGAATCTTCAACAGTCTATTTGGACTCCAGATTTTTTTACCTTTCCTTCTGATCCAGAAGAAATTATTGGGGAACTAGGAGACGATGTAAAAGTAACAATCTTGACAACACCAAATAGGAGATTCATTAGAAGAGATATGTATGCAACAAAGTATGGTGTGGCTATTGTTCCTGCAATTGACCCGGAGGCTTTTCATGTGTTTGATTGGCAGGGGTCGTTGGAAGGGCAATCTTCTCCGACAAAGGCGTCTAGCCCAATGAGGATTAATCCTTTTGATACGCAAACGGAAATTAATTTGTTTGAGTTAGCTCCAGATACACAATTTGAAATCGAGATATCTGATCTTAGATTAAGTAGCAATGGTGTCAATCTTGGATACCAATTGGGTCGATTTATTCAACTGTTGAAACTTTCAAGAGAATTACAAGTGAGAGCCGAGAAGGGTGGGTTGAATGAAATGGTTGCTTCTTTAACTAAAGAAGAAAATTCTGAGAGTTTGATAAGTAGTTTCTTTAGTTCCGATGAAATTAAACATTCTCATCAAAAAGAAAGTGAATCCAACGAATATGTATTTGTAATGGAGATTTATAATTTATTGCTTCAGTTCCTTTCAGCCAAGTTTAAAAAAGATCATCTTATGTGGTTACCTAGTGCTGCAGAGCAGGTACGTCTGAGATGGGAAACAGAGGTCGTAAGAAACAATTTTATTTCGGAGTATATTTCCAAACAAACAATTATAAAAATGATATCTATGGGTATTGAAGGGATGGAGCGGGTTTTCAATCCGGAATCGGAAATTAAAAATTTGATTGGGTTGTTAACAGGATCCGGATTCAATATTAAAAGGACCAATGGTTATGGATGGGCGAAAGATCGTAGGCTATATCTCCCTCATTTAGAAGGAGAGCCTTATTATTATTTACAAGAATCTTTACTTGTAGCACAGATGCAAGAATATGCATTGGAGGGTGGATCAGTGGTTACAGGAGTCGCGCAAACACCATTTATTATCTTCTCGAATTCCATTCGTGAAGGTAAGATTTCTATGATCAAAAATTATTTAATCAAACATGTTCCTTCGTATAAAGATCTTAAGGTTTATACTTTTCCAAGTGGATGGATCACTTTATCGTATGAGAAAGAAAAGTTTTTGATTGCCAACACGCATATTGATACGGTCATTGGATTTATTTCTAAAGAAGTAACGGAGCAAGACAGAAACATTCTACTCATTGACCCACTTTATCAAGCCGAAGTTTCCAATCACAGTGAGTATCAGCGATTCTTATCAGAACAAAAAGTAATCACACACACCATTGCCCTAACAGAAATACAATATAATCCTGCGAATTTTGGTGTTACACCACAAAGACAACTGGTTTTTAATTATAGCCCCGAAACCATACAAGGATTACAGTTAAAGAAAAATATGCACATGATGATTAAGGATCCAGAAGAAGCCATTGTTCATGTAGCCTCCCATCAGGGCTGCCTGGGTTGTTTAATGAATCTTGTTCCAAAAAGTAAGGAAAGGGAGGTTCGTATTATACCAACTATAATGATGATGGATCAAGGAAGTAGTCCAATGAATAAAGTAGAACGATTCCATGCACTCTTCGAGCTTTTTAACGAGCAGTTAATGAATCTCGGTATTGATGGGGCACGAGGAAGTTTTCAAGATATGTTAAAAATTATTGTGGAGCTGGATTCAGATGATGGTAATGGTGAGGTCTTTTTACAAAGGATTAAAGATAGTCTGGAAAATCATAAATCAATTACCATAGACAACTTAATATTTATGGATTATCACGAAACCATTCAGGCCATGCAAAGTACTTTACGTGAACTGGGCCATGTTATATCAACTTTTGCTAGTATCGGAGGAGATGTTGAGGAGTACATCCGTGATTATATGGATTTCAAAGAAGAAGTATTAATGATGGCTGACAATGAAAAGCCTATGGGTCAAACAACGCAACGTATTGCACAAGCTAATGAAACTTCGATTCAAGCATTAAACCACATGATGCAATACCAAAAAGAATTGATACGGCATTATCCTGCTAAATTAACAGGAGTCTTAATCTACGATGAAACAGGCAAGCTTGGACTTATGACAGATCTTAACAAAACACGAGATCATCTCCTACATAATCCTGATGTCGTTGTTACATTCAGGTATACAAAACCCATGTTTGATGGTGAAGGTGTTGCTGGTGCAAATCAGGATAAACTGAAACAGTCGATCATCGATGAGGTTCTTGAAGCGACATTTAATACGGGTGCGATCTATGTCCATCGGTTAACACCTGAGCAATTTAATGATCCAAAAAATATCGGTCTTCGTATTGTGCTAAAAGAGGTAGAACATTTTGTTGAATCCCAACTGCGCTTAGAAACAGTGGTTCATTCACTATCCGATGCCTTTTCTAAATATGAAGAAAAGTTTATTGTTAATCAACCTATTCGAAGAGTAATAGGTCTAATCGAACGATCAGAAATAGAGTTAAATAATGGAAACATTCAAAGAGCCAAAACAACCCTTAGCGATGCCATTACCATATTAAATTTAATAATAAATTATAGTGGTCTCGTTTCATCAACCGATATAGCTTATCAAACTCTTGTCATGACCGAGAGTGTAGATCCAATTAAACGGGCAAAAGAACTTCTGGAAATTATCGAAAATCGTTTACAAAATATAGAACTAAACCCTGAAGTGTATCTCGACCTGGCTGAACGCAGAAAACAACTTGCTCGTGAATCAGGTAGGTATGAAAAGTTCGACAGATTATTACAGCTTGTAGGACCGATAAAGGTCAATGAGATGTTTTCAAAACATTTAGGTGAACTCAGCATAGCAAATAATGTAAGTGACCACTACCCATGGTATTTCGATGTCAGATTATCCATTTTCCCAACGTTAGATATACCAGGTGTGCCAATTTCACTAATAGATGTAGATACCAATCAAATCATCGCAGAAGAAGTAATTCATTCTAGTTTAACCTACCTAGGATTTTCACTATCATTAGAAGAAGAGAGCACATCACTACAAATGGAAAAAGCAACATTTAAAGACATCATTCCTCATTCATATCGCCTTGAAGTTAGAAGTTCGTCCTCAATGCATGACAATCAAAATCAATTCGTGCCTGTCACTGATTATTACAATGATGGATCTGTCAATAGGTTGTTTGAAATATGGACCAAAGGAGCAAAGAGCATCAACGAGCTTATTTTTGAGGCGAGAAAATTAAATTTTACGGCAATTTTATATCAAGAGGGTATTCTTAAATCAATAAAAGGAAATAAATACCATGATATAGATCCTCCTTATGCAAGGTATTTTGATAGCCACTTATTAATTAATCTGTTTGAAAATATTCGTCAGCATACCAATGACTACGCTCTTTATCTATGGCGTGAAAGTGATGAAGGGTTTGAAATTATTTTATTTGATTATGGGCCTGGTATCTTAAATCCTCTTGGAGAGCCCGTTTCAGACTTAGGAAAAATATTTGATGATTACTCATACAGTAAAGGTGGAATAGGATTCAAAGGCAAAAATGCGGGAGGAGGAGGTGGTTGGGGAACTCATTCATTTGCTGTTTTTTCTTATTTAACAAGACTAATTTCAGTAAACGCCGGATATGTTCGTGTCGCTGAAAAAGAGGACCCGGGCTTCAAGAAACTTAATCATGATATTGCTGTCAAGCAGGTGAATATACCTACGGAATCCCTTAATATTCGGCCTTCTCATTCTGGCGTGATTCTTCATGCATTTAATCCATTTAAAAAGTCCTATCTCGGAACATTTGCGGATGTATCTAACAATTCTATATTAGGAACAATTCAGACGACGAATGCCGTAACAGAACAAAGAGGGCCTTGGCAATTGCCAGTTGCTGCGGGATGGAACACTTTATCTATAGGCGATCAAGTTGAGCTGATCTATTTTGTTTCCAGTGAAGGGGAGAAACTCGTTATGACCAGCGGGCGTGTCATTGATGCTTTCCAAGATGACTCCTTAATAGAAATGGACAAAGGAAGGACACTGAATAGTCACGATGTAAGGCGAGTGATAACTACACGCGGAGAAGAGAAGACAGAGAATTGGCAACAAGTAAGAGGCGCGTTTTTTAGATTGGGTGTAAGCGACGGCTTGACGGTTCAAATCGAATATAGAGTGGACCGTATTATTAGTGAGCGAAAATCGGTAAGCGGGATTATCCAAGAGATTCCAACCAAAGAAAATACAGGGAACTTCGTTATTAAAATTCCTAAGAAAGTAAAATCATTTACCTTAAGCCTATCTGAATTAAAAGAGTTTAACCTAATTCAAAAGGCAAAAGCAAAAAGGGTCAGTTCCCCATTTAGCAAAACACTATTAATAGATGGCACTGATCCTCAAGAAATATTATTTAATCAATGGTTTGGAGAGAATTCCGTGCTTAAAGGAACTTTCCTCCAGCAAATCGTAACAGAGGTTTTGATTGAAGAAAATAATCCGTATGCTTTAGATGTAAAAATTATTACGAAGGAAGGAGAGATTAAAATTTTTGTTAGACGTCCTTGGCCTGCTTTTTTAAGACCGGTATCGATAACATGGCTTTCGGTTGAATTTAATTCAGGTGACAATATACGTAAGCGCCATTCTAGAGATGTGTTAATGTTGATGCTTGACTGGCTTAAAATTAGAGGATTTAAGAAAGTTATACTCGATTTAAATGAGGGAAAAGCAGTGGGTTTCTTTAGGGCAACACTACCTAGTTGGGCGAAAGACGAAGGTGATATTACTTATCGTATTGGCGGTGTTGTTATGCATAAAGCTTTTATTTATTTGGAAAATATGGAATTTAGGCGGCAAGAACAACCAAGGGGCAATTCTCAAGGCTCCGACACCATCTCTACTTCATCACCCCTTTATCAGGAGGATGTTCTAATTCTTGAGAAAGGAACAGATCTTCATGCACAGATGATGAGCTCGCCTAATCCTTTGCAGTGGATTTATCAAGAATTTGTTGCCCCAAGCATCATTAAGCCGGTTCTTTTAAGGGTAACCGCGCTTGGTTTAGATCAGGCTTTATTTGTTGAAAAGGAGTTCGATTCTAACAAGGCTCTATTGATTAGTCAGTTAAAAACTATGATTCAAACAGGGCCTGTCTCGTTATTGACTGTAGGAAATGTAGGCGCAATAAGTTATTCTGATGAACTCATTGGTGTGGATCTGACTTATCAAGACAATGAATATCATTTAGAATTTGAGATTATCAAAGGAAGTCGATTGACAGAGCTTGGGGTCAAGTCTCGACTTACCGACACCTTTTACTCAAGCAGCTCAATTCGTTCATCTGTAGTCAATTCGAGACTTGACCACGAAATTTCTGGGGCATTCTTGCCGTTAACTTTATTTCAGAATATTGACGAATCAATCGCTGAGGATAATCATCTGGCATTGCTTAAAAGAACGGTATCTGTAGATGGAAATGATCATGAAGTTGTTGTTGATATCCAGGGCCGTTATTTGAGAGTGGATTCTTTGATCATTTTGACGAGACAACTTGTAGTGTCGGAAGATTCAAAAATTTATCAGAGTAACGATGCCGTATTGTATACCAATGGCCCGGTTGAGTTTTTATCATTTGTCGTTCCAATCATTGTATCTATGTTCGACCATAGGGATCTGATTAAAGACAAGACGGTATTTGAGTATGGTTCAGGTCAAGGTTTGCTTTTACTGGTGGCTCTAGGCCTTGGGGCAAAGCGGGTTGTTGGTATAGATTCTCGACGTCATGACCATGAAAAAGCAAAGGAATTATTAGATAATTCGTTTTATGAAGGGCGTATATTTGAAAATTTAACAACCTTTTTTGATCATACACAACTCTTTGATGGGAAATATATTCTTATTAATGACAATATTAATGAATGGTTTAAATATGATCAGGACAGTCGCAATCAAATTCTCGGCTCAGATGAGCTAGTCTATATTGTTAACATGGGACATTCTTATGACATTCATGAACAAATTTTATCAAATCAATTTGGGGAACACAATTTGAGACAAAAATTATCGATCCTTGGTGGATTTTCAAATGATGATTATTACAGAGGCTTCGATAGGTTCGGCCATAAGAACACAGCAAATCAATTACGGAGAGGGAGAAGTCAATGGCATGTGGAAGAAGTAAATTACAATTTTGGAATTAGCTATACAGCCTTAGTTGTCCGGCCGAAAGGATCCTTGCCGGCTTTTGATTCTGGGGATGATGTGAGTGGGATAATAAGGGGCAGATTTTTTACTAAAGCTCGTTTGAAAGTAAAGCCAGCAAATGTCAGATTAGATCCCGGCACAAATAGTTCACCCTTAGCGTTAAGATTTATTGATGAATATAAACGTTTAATACAGGACATAGGTGTGACAAGGGACGAGGCAAGATTTTACGGCACAGGTGAAGTGAGGGCATATGAGGTGGGTCAATGGTATGAACATTACGCGGCCGTGATGGAAAACGAAAATCAATTTGTTAGCGTGCAGGAGAAAACCAGAGACTTCCTATTTTATATTGCCGCTATAGAGCAAACGGATTATGAGCACATGAGTAATATGACGATAGAAGGGAATAATAAAAAGTTAAAATTTTACAATCGGCTAGAACGCACCAGAAAATTATTTAATATTTCAGCTCACTTAAATATTTTGAATGATCAAGAATTGGCAGTTCTAACTGAAACGATTCGTGGCTATTGGTTGAAAAAAGGTTATGAGAAGAGGTTTGCCTTTAATATTCTTGCAGGGCTTGTATACGATTACTATATCTATTCAGCAGAACGTTTTGAACGATTTGCGAAAAATGTGATCATTATCCTGGATGGCGGTGATCAAAAACAAAAGATTGTTGGAACGCTGGCCTTTGGTTTTCTCTTATTTACGCATCTTATTACATACGGGGCGCATTATCCCAACCATCGCAGACCTCTGGACTGGGATATTTACAAAATTACTGTGCGCTATTACTTGTCTCAATTAATGGCTATCCGATTAAACCAGGGTAGTAACACTGTCATAGATAAAAAATTCATAATATTACTTAATTGGTTTGCTCAGATTTTTACAGAATTTAGAATCTTTGATATGCGCATTGTTCAGAATGAAGTCGATCAATATAAACAACAATCGAATGATTTATGGCCCAATGGCCGGGTGGATTCTATGCCATATTATTGGGGGGTGACGGGGACGCTTGGTCTTTTGACAAAAATTCGTCGATTAGATGGAAATGGATATGTCCCTCAAAAAGTTATTGAACAGTTTATTGCCCAAATATATTCCATCAACTGGAATCAACAAGAATATCCTCATCCCAGCATGGTCTTTATGGACCATGGCAGTGCTTATCATCAAGTAGAAGATTTTAATATTCCATTTATTATAGCCAAAACGTTTATTGATTCGAATGCAGAGAGAAAGGAAGTAAATGTCAGGCAGCCCTTATTCTTTTCAAATGATTACTTTGATCCAAATTTTACGAAAAAGATTATATTGGCCGAGCCTGAGCATCCCGTTCAAGGGACAGCAGAAGAAAGATTATTGTCCTTGGATCGCATGATGTTGAAACTCAAATTCGCCAGAAACTTTCCATGGGTTATGGTTGAGTACAATGCCAAATATAGGACTGAAGGTACATCTTCACCGCTCGGAGGAAAAGAGAGTCGCGGTCCAATAAATAGAGCCGAGATGAGGCGTAGGATTCAACACAGGATTGAACGAGGAGAATCGGCTTGGCTTGTTAGTTTTCATGAGAATTTAGGGTGGATACTTTATACCACGGGCTTGATGAGAATTCTTGATTTTATTCTTAACCCGGTTTCTAAATATTATAAAAGAAAAGTGGAGAGTCAGACAGATTTCTTAAGTGTGATTAAGATGTTCGATCGGGCTTGGATTAAAGGAACATTATCACTGTTGACAGGTTCTGCTGGCGTGATTTTTATTTGGTTAGGTTTTGATTCGTTTATTAAGGGTTTTGAATATTATTATATGTTTAGCCTTTCCCTTTTGGCGCTGATTTTAACGATATATTTAAAAACTTCCGCTCAGATGATTATTCATCATAGCGAACCCATTATTGAGAATAGAACGTTGCATGAGAGAAAGAGTGATGCAGAAGAACTGCAGCGTTTGAATGACAACATATTGCTGGCTGAAAATAGAAAGGGCTATGAATGGTTCCAGACTTTAATTTATTTAACCATAGGCTTACCTGTTTTGGCGGGATTTTTGATTGCGGGGTATCTTATAGAAATAGTTTTGGTTAAAACCATATTTTATGGGCTTGGTCTTATTAGTTTTACTCTTTTATTTGGAATCTTAACCGTTGCTAACGAAAAAACAACACATAATATTACAAAACTGAAGAAAGAGAGAGATGCGTTATTGAATCATAAACGCATAAGAAAAGAATCAGAGGGTAATAAAGACTTGGAAATTCAAGAGCTTAGCGAACCATCATTATCTTTTTCAGACAAAGATGAACATGGTAAACATAATGTTGGTGCTAGTTTTATTTCTTTTGCGGTTGCTGTTCATGGGGTTGGATTCTTATGGAGTTACTTTGGCCTTGCGTCTTATTTCATATGGGCCGCACCAATAGGAATTTTTGGTGCTTTAATTATTTCTAGATCTATGGGGCAAAGATCAATCAAACAAATTTTTAGAGGAGATATGATATATAACCAAAATTTATATCCGTATCTTCGTCATCCCATGTATTTAGGCTACTTCATTATGTTTGCAAGCTTTTTAGGACTAGAGAATGTGTTTGTTAACAGCATATCTTGGGGATTAATACTTATATTCATTATAAAGATATTTACAGATGATAACGCATTAGAGGAAAAATTTGAAGAACTAAGAAAAAGTGCCATCAAGTCGGAACAAGAAGAAGCAGAAGTATATTTTGACTATAAAGGGAAGACGCCATCCATTATTATTCAGCCCAAAAATATTAAGCCTTTTCTAAAGGATGTGTTTTTTGGTAATGATAAAGAATCGAATAAAGGAAAGGACAAGAATGGCTCATCACCAGCAAAACGATCACCTTTAGATGATTCAAATATTATTCAACTGTTTACATCAGGTGTTGATGGGTTAGATTTCAAAAATGCATCAATAGGGTTGCCAGAACAAGGTCAGAGATTTGAATTGTGGCGGTATGATTCACTTTCAGATGAATTAAGGCCACAGGCTTTTGACGATATTGATCAAATGTATTCGCAGGTATTTGAAAGAGTCCTTAGTGTGGAAGAGAAAGAATTTGTTTTTTATGAACTTCGTTCTAATGAAAATACGGTGTTGTACTCTAGTGGGCATTTAACTTGCCAATCTTGCACCTTCAGAGCTATGCGGGATAACAATATTGTTATTGGGCATCATCATCTTTATTATCATCCGCAGTATTCTTTTGGTGCGGCACGAGCGTATCTAAAATATTTACTGGTGCTTAAGTTTTTAACAGAGAAGAAAAATAGATTTCGTAATATTCAGTTGATCCTTAATACAGATGACTCGTTGGATAAATTGCGTTTAGAGGAAGAAGCAGGGAAGTTAGGTATTGAAGTCATTTCACATATTTCACGAGACAGAAAAAAGTGGTTGGAAAGTGGTCAAAAACTTGTTGTTGATACAATTGTTACTGCAGAACAGGTAGCATTTATGGAAAGGGTACTTGAGTCTAAAAATCATTCTGAATTCTATCAGGTTCCTTGGGAAAATATAACTCAAGGAGAATCATCAATAAGAGCAAGTGGTTCATCAAGCCCTCTCAAACTCGCCCTGCAGGCAACGCCTGGATTGACACCGGGGGATGTTCCTTTAGCCCAAACAGTTTTAATTGGTCACTCCGATACGTTTGAATATCTGAATGTTACGGATCAGCTTGTAAATGAGCAAACATTAGAGTTTCTTCAAGCTGGCCGTGACGTGATTATGACAGTCCCTGACTTTCATGTAGAGCTACAAAGAATGATTAAAGAAGCGCAATTTGAGATTATGAAAGTCGCCGTTCTTACAACAATCGATCAAGTTCGCGAGATGAAGCGCGCCTTGAGGTCATCGTCTCCTTTCTTAAGCAAATCTCAAAAACGCAATGTGTTTGTCACGATTGTTTTATCAATTGCAGGTGTTCTGGCATTTACATACCCGGCTTACGGAGGCGGTGTATTTATATCATTGTTTGCTAGCAAGATATATTTCGATTTCAGTGTTGATCAAGCAAATAAGTTTCAAAAGGCGGTCATGAACGCGGCATATGAACACGATATCACGAATGATCTGGTTATAAACATAATCTGGAAGAAGCATAATACGAAAAATTGGGATGTGAAGGAAGGTGCTTTAAATATTAAAGGGAATATGTTTGCAACGACGATAGGCAGCAGTCTTTTCATATCGGTTGTTTATTATAATTTTGCTTTACTTCTTTTAGCAGGCGATTTTCGTCTTGACGATTTAGATTCATTGATAGGTGGTGTCGGCGTTGGATTGATAGCTTACGCCTTTCCTTATTTGAGTACCTACGCTCAAGTAACACAAAAAATTGCCAAAGCAGATAGACTATTTAAAAAGGTTAAGAATGGTGAAAATACAGATGATGAAATTGAGGAATCAGATAGCGACTATATTAATCCAGTTTCTTCACCGTTTATTGAAAATTTTAAAGAATCAAGGATGAGTAATTCAGAAGATAGCAGACGCTTTAACAAAGCACTTGGTATGTTTAGGGTTACAGAAGAAATCCGAATAAAAAGTGACAGGCACCAATTAAGCTCGCCGATGAGTGGGGATCGAGATAAAGGGGTGCCTGTCACGGATTATTTAAGCTCGCTCATCCTGGTTATAGGATTAGTTCTTTCTATGTTGGCCGGTCAGGATATGATGCGGGGTGCCATGTTTAGTCTGACACCGTTATCGGAAATTTTTGCGACGATGTTTTCTATTTGGATGATCTTTTCAGTACCAACTAAGGTGTTTACAGGAGCTGTGTATATTTATCTTCTTAATCAGGCCCTCATTAAGCCACTACGAGCGCCACCGCGCATTTCAGAAAAATCTGAAAAAGATAACAATTTAAGTCCTAAGACCAAACGACCAAGCTCCCCCATCCAGGCTATAGGATTAGTTCCTTATATATTGGCTGGTCAGGATATGATGGGGAATGTTTATACGATAAGAAAATATAATGCGTCGAGTGCAGTAGAAAGTTTCAAACATTCAATAAATAATATTGTTACCTTTCCGCACAATTCTTCTCGTATTTCTTTGGCAAATCAAGATATTGCAATGGGTAGGATGGATTCTGCTTTTGGAAAGCAAAGCATTAGGGTTCATCCCTATTTATCCAAGTTTTTAGGAAGGGATAGGTCGAGTATAGGAGCTGACGGGAACTTCAACAAATTTTTTAAATTGATTCTTTTTTACAGAACTTTCCATCCGTTTAGCAACTTTAGCCGTAAAATATTGTTCGCCGCATTGTTGGCAGACGCCAGCAGGAACTCCACGAAAAATATAAAGTTTGCCGTTGGATCTAAGATCAACCGTTACCTTAGCTTCTTTAACAGCGCCTCCGCAAAAAGAACAATCACTATATTTATGTTTATTAGGCATTTATTTTCTCCTTTGTTCAGGATTTATCCATTTAGGACGTTTGGGAATATAAACCGTTATAATTCGCAGCCATTTATTCGAAAGAATGCTACATACGATGTGAATAGATTTGCCTCTCGATTTTCCAAAGACAAGACAACTTTTCCCACGTTTATCTTCAGGGTAGCGCTCAATAATTTTACCTTTAATAATGGCAGTTTCGATGGCCTTCAGACTAATGTTTTCATTAAGTCTTTCTTTTTGCGCATGAAGACTGATTTCATATCGTTCATGAATAATGCAGGTTCTGAGGTTTTCAATGTTCATAAAATATTTTATTTTATCTCAAGTTTAAATATATTCCCTTACCGAATTGCTCTTAAGATAACAGTTCCAAAGATTATTGTCAACCAGGGGGTCTTAACTTTGATAGGTAATCAAGCAAGCTCCGCCATCTTGGCTATAGGATTAGTTTCTTATATGTTGGCCGGTCAGGATATGATGCGGGATGCCATGTTTGGTTTGACGTCTTTACCGGACATCTTTGCGGCGATGTTTTCTATTTGGATACTCTTTTCATTACCAACTAAGGTGGTAACAGGAGCTGTGTATGTTTATCTTCTTAATCAGGCCTTCATTAAGCCATTACGAGGGCCACCTAAAAAAGTTTCCAAAGGGCCTTCATCGCCTTTGGCAAATTTACCAAGATCATTCATCCTGGCTATAGGATTAGTTCTTTATATGTTGATCGGTCAGGATATAATGCGGGGTGCCATGTTTGGTCTGACGCCTTTATCGGAAATTTTTGCGACGATGTTTTCTATTTGGATGATTTTTTCAGTACCAACTAAGGTGTTTACAGGAGCTGTGTATATTTATCTTCTTAATCTAGCCCTCATTAAGCCACTACGAGCGCCACCACGCATTTCAGAAAAATCTAAAAAAGATAATGATTCGAGTCCTAAGACCAATCGACCAAGCTCCCCCATCGAAAATAAAATTTATAAAAAGCTACCTGAACTATCTAAATATAAACCCGATAGGGAGGCTGGGGTATTCTGGGTGTGGGAAGCTAATATTCCATTAACAGATAGTCAAATAAGTTATTTTAACAGAGAGCTCAGTAAGGAAAAAAGATTTAAGCGTTCAGACTTTAAAGGTAATTATCGTATATATATAAATCCAAGACCATCAGGTATTATTCAAACCATTAAAATCATTCGAGACGTCATTAGTACTTTTGGTAGTGCGAGAACAAAGTTTAAATATATTGTTCCATCACAAAATATAATGGAAGTGGATGCGTCGCACCTAATGTACCAAGATTCATCAACATCAAAGATCGTTCTATATTTAGCGACATTACAAGATGCCCTGACTATGCTTGAAAGGCTGGCTCGGGAACCTGCATTGCAAACCATTAAATCAATGGGTTCCCTTACCAACACATTAAGTTTTAATCACCTCATATCTGTTTCAGGGACACAAAGGGAAATATTTACTCTGAATCAGCCGTATAGCGATAACGTTCTCAATTTTGTTGATCCGAAAACGGGACAAGGTAAGTACATCTGGACAGTTTATGCGGGATTTGAACGCACTCAAGAGTTAATTGAGCCGCTGAAGGAATTAAAGGAAAGGCTTGGAATACAAAATGATGCAAGTTCAGCAATAATAAAAAGTGACAGGCACCAATTAAGCTCACCCATGAGCGGGAATCGAAATAAAGGGGTGCCTGTTACGGATTATTACACTTCAGCTGTGTCAACAGAACAAACTTCTGATATTGATATATGGTCTCTACAATGGAAGGGCGGGCCTAGGTCAATTTGGGGTGACGATAGTTTGAATTTAGCAAAGCTTATTACTCATGATTTAAATACTTTTTTTGAATCAATTAGGTTAAGTAATCGTCAATCATTAATTCTAGATGTAGGGACGGGAGCAGGAAAAGTTATTGAGGTGGCTTTACAGGTTTATAGACGGTTTAGAATACATGGCATTGATTATGCAGAAGTTAACCCTGATAATTATTCTCAACTATTTCCAGCGTACTTTTACCGTATGTCCGCAGAAGCCTTAGCATTTAAGCAGAACACCTTTAGGTATTTAGTTAGTGCGTTTGCTTTGGAATATATGGACATACCAAAGGCTCTTCAGGAGTCTTACAGAGTCGCAGTTCCTGGAGCTGAGGTGCAATTATATCTACATCATCCTCTATCAGAAGTTGTGGAATATTCAGAGTTACTTCGAATCAGGGTTGAACGTATGCATCGCAACAATATTTTTGGACATGCAAGAAAGTATATAAATACACCTAGCACTAAAAACAAAAAGAATTTAATTGGAGCTTATAATAAAATTGCAGGTAAGCGATTAGATGGTTCTTTAGATTATTTTAGAGCGTTGGTAGAAGGTCCATTAATGATACAGGAAACACGAGAAGATTTATTGGATGTGTTATTAATTAAAGAGAAGGGATTTAATATAGACTTGATAAGATCTAATTTAACCCTTGATGCGGCAAAGAAAATTCCATCTCAAGTCAAAGAACTAACAGAGTTACTTTCACAATCAGGATTTGTGGCAACCCGTAGAGAAGTTCTTTATATGGAAGGAAAAATATTTGGCTGGGCTGTGAATTTATATAAACCTACTTCCAGCCCAGTCAAAGAAGTAAGTCACGATGAAGTTTATGAACGAATCCTTACAGAGAGTTTCAGACATTATTCAGGTGTTTCATCTCATAGTGTGAGAAGAGCGATTGATTATTTACATACTCAGCGCGAATATCCTAAAACACAATTAATAACAATTAATCAGTTTTCAAAATCTAAACAAAAGATGTTATTGAAGGCTATTCGTTACAGAGAACCTACCTTAATACAGAACCTAAAACATTTAAAGCCATCTTCACCTATTCATGACTTGGATAATAATATTTTAAAACGACCTCTATCTTTCTTGTTCTCAAAACTAAAATACTACAGAGCCCTCTCTATGATTAAAGGTTATAAATCCGCGTATGAACCTAATGATATTAACAAAGCTTTACTGCACTTCTTCCCATTGTCTTACAAAATAGTTATCGCAACATCTTTGGAAGATTGGGAGCTTGTCTTAGAAAAATACAAGATAGAGGACAGAGAGGTGGCTGGGTTTGTTGATTTAAAATTAAAAGTGTTGGCCATATATAAAGGTGGGCTAGATCAAAATAGTTATTTAACGCATGAGCTTCTTCACGTCATTCGGCTTTATGAACTTAGGCGTCGAATTCCGGATATTCGTAGTTATACACTTTTACATGCAAGTTTAAGAAATTATCCAGAGGTGTTAGAGAAGTTTATGGTGGTAATGGAAGAAATTTCGATTTCTTATTTTTCTGAAAAACCTGATTATGTATATTTGAAGTTTGAAGTTATTGAAGAGCTCCTTGTTTGGTTAATGACAGAGATGTATTACTTTGATCAGGAAGACATGGAGTTAACAAACAAAGAACAACAGTTTTTTGTTCTGAGTGGAAAAGGAGCACGTATTCTGGCAGCAACGAAAGATTTAATTAGCCTGTTTCCCGATTCGAGTAAGGAATTATTTATTGATTATCTGTCAACGAACGGTTTTCCTCTTCCTCAAAATTCCACGTTAAAGATAAACTCTTCACCCCTTAAAACATTGACAGTATCTCAACCTGACCCTAGGTCTGTTCTACAAAATACTTCTAGTCCAATATCAAATGTTCAAAATCAAAATGAAGTCAATCAAGATGATTTGAATGAAGAAATGGATTCTTTCTTTACTTTGATTTTCTCGAAATCATTTCAAAAAGTGACAATCTTTATTGTAGGTATGGGTTTAATAACAACAGGATTCTTGTGGGCATTTTATCCAACGGCAATACAGGTAGATTTGATTGCAAATTTTGTATTCTTTTTAGGAATGCTAATCATTGCGGCTAGTTACTACTTAGGGGATATTTTTAAGAAAACTACTTCAATAACCCAGATGTTATTGTCAGGAAAGAAATTATCAGCGAATGATGCGTTGCGAGAATATCTAGATTATTCGTTTCATTTAGTACTTTATGCCGTTCCTTTTAATTTATTATATTTATTTATTTTAGATCCAACTAGAGCGCTTGTTGAGTGGACGTTCATTATTGTGATTGTTGTTAAACTTCTAACTTCCTTCTTAGATCAAAATAGGTTTTTCACTTATTCCTACAGTAAACGAATGAAAAATAGTTTAAATCAAGTTATTAAATTATTTAAAAAAGCCCTTGAAACAAAAGATTCAGATTTGCTAACAAAGGCAATTGTAATATTACAAAGAGAACGTTTAATTATAGAAAACGAAATAGAAAATATTAATAAAGGTCTTCTAAAAAACGTATTTGGTCATGCGATAGTGCATAGTGTGCGAGCCTTAATTAATCTAACAACAATCCGTGCTGTTACAGTAATTGTTACAGAAGCATATAAAAATATAAATGGGGGCAATATTAATAGTCGGGAAGCAAAAAAAATTGTAACCCTTTTAAAGGAACATAGAAATGTATTCTATACAGAAGGTACATATAACATATCAAAGCTTAGTGAAGAGATATTTAAAAAGGAAGTTTCTGATTTGGTCGCAGAATATGAATCTTTAATTCTTAATAAACCTTCTACGCTATTAAAATTAAAGAGGCTACTACTCTGGGGTTATAAGGCAATAATTAGAACTAAAATTTTATTGGGATTGCAAACTAGAGAAGGGAAACGCGAATTAGGAGCAAATAGAAAAGTCGTTAGTACAATTTTAAAAAATTATTTAAAGGCAAAGAGGAACTTAACAGATGAGGTTATTAATTTTAGATCGTATGATGATCGAATAATAGACACAAATATGGAAACATTATATGAGATTTTTAATTTAATAAGTCTTGGGTATACAAAAATATCTTCTAGTGAACACGGCGATTTTGTGGATATAGAAAATAAGGCTAACGTCAGTATATTCGGGTCTACAAGTAATGATTATTTAACAGTACTTGAAGAGGGATCAAAAATTAAAGGTGTTAATTTTATACTTGCTAAACGAATCGATAATGGAGCATACAATGATCGTCGTATTCTAACAATTTCAAATGGTTTAATGCTTCATCATAGACAGGCATCATTTATAAATTTCAAAGAACCTGTAACCGTGCATTATGTGTATCGACCTACTAAATCTATACAAGGCACAGTTGTTCCAACGCCGTCTATTCCATATATTGATAGCCCTATTACAGGTAAATTTAATTCGCTGTCATTTATAAAGAAAAATGGATTATTTGTGCCGCATTCTTCATTGTATAGAGTTGATGAAAGCGAAAATTCTGATATGGAATTATTTTTAGGTAGATTATATCAACAGATTTCAGAAAGTTATAGTCGGCAAATTGTAATCAAACCAGATCTTGGAGATAATGGGCGAGATGTAAATATTATTAATGAAAAAATGCTTGGGGATCATGAGGCAATTGAAATAATATCTGACATGATTAAAGAAAGAAAGGAAGCGTTTCTAATTCAAGAACGAATCATACCACCATTTATCATAAAAGATGGAGAGAAGAATAATTGGAATTTAAGGGTGTTTGTTGTGTTAGATAAAAATGATGAGCCTGTTGTAAGACGAGAGGGTGTTGTTGTTCGTTATGGTAAGTCTGGTGGAGCGATCAATATTGGTAAGGGTGCAAAAGTTTTATTATTTGATGAATTAGCCTATTGGTTAAATTTATCTTCAGAAACAATGGATAATTTATTCGATCATGTTCAAAGAGCGGCTGTTAAGACATATCTTTTATTTGATAAGTATTTTAAAGAGAACGAATCTTCGAAACCAGGACAAAGATTTGCAGATCTTTTTGGGTTAGATGACATATTTAAAGAAGGTGATGAGACTTTAGAATTGGAACCATATGCGATGGAAATTCAAGGTAGCGGAGGAATTGGAATGGGGGATCTTGATGAGCATATTAAGACCGATGAACTAAGAGTTTCATCAACTTCAGATAATTTGATTGGCGCATCCGTTCGTGATTTTGTTGCAACCGCAGCAAGAAGAGCCAATGTTTACAAAGCTGAATTAGAAAGTACTTCTTCTCCGATAAAAACAAATCTGGGCGTTAGTCTTAGCGAATATACAAAAGTTAAACACCAACGTACACTGTCCCGACCTGATCCTAGGTCTTTCTTGATTGCAGATATCATAAACAAAAATGCTTTTGTGGCAGGGCGGGAATCTAGTCCAATTGCCCTATTTAGATTCATCCAGCATTCTTTCCATCAACCACATCCGAATCATGGTCAGATAGCCGATGCCTTTGCGATGAGCGATGATTTTAAGGCGTTGAATGTGATCTTCTTCAAGTCGCATCGAGACGAGGCGTTTTTTGGGTTTGGGGAATTTGATGTTTTTAACTTCTTTAAGAGTGCCTTCGTATTCAATCAACGAGTGCGTTTCCCAGAAACGAACTTCTTGCGCTTCCGTCCGGAATTTAGGAATACGTTTACTTTTCTTTTTCATGATCTATCTCCTCAAGTATCTTTGCCGTTCTCGTTGATCCATATCGCGAGCCGTTATAACACGGGCAAAGGTGCGTCCTCTAGGAATGACAACCACCATCAAATAGCGGCCGCTACGAGTTTGGCCCAAAATGTAATATCGACCCCGTGGGCCTTTAAGAAGAAGAGGTTGAGTAAAACAAGCCACTTCGACTTCATCCAAGGTAATTCCATGCTTGGCAATATGGGAAATATTTTGGGCATCCCAATAAAAATGCGTGAATCTCAAAGGATCTTTCCTTCCCTAAAAGTATATATGTATATACAAAAGATGTCAAGTTGGGCAAGGTTATTGGGTAAGATTTTGACTGTTATTAGGGTTAATGATGTTATTTGGACGAAAATGATAGGGGCAGGAAAAGGGCAGAACGATTTCACTTTCTACAGAAATAACTATATAGTAAATTTTAAAATTGTTCAAGGTCAGGATGGAAGAGATTATGGGATCAGAAAATTTGAACAAAAAATAGAAAATTTCGTTCAAGTCTCTAACCCAATCATTGAAAGAGCCCAACAAAATGATCACCATTCGCGTGAGCTTAGTATATTTGATGGAAACTTGGATAGAGCAATCGCACAAAAATTTACGATTTATCCCAATGCTCCCAATAGCCGGATAAAATTAATTTCTTCCCACCAAGCATCCCCTGTAAAAGATAGTCGGACATCAGTTTATTTAAAGCGTTTGTTATTATCCAAATATGTAAGGAATGTATTTGCTTTTATGATGGGAATATCTTTGTATGGATTGAGGACAAGCAGGTCCTGGTCACCGGTTACAATGATATTGGCTTTGCTGATTATTGCGGTTTCTAGAATTTCATTGTCTTTGGGATCACGGCAGATATTTATTTTGGATTTCGTTTTAACAAATGTCGCGTGGGATAGAAGAAGATGGGTGATGGTTTCAATGGTATCAGTGGAGATGAGGGACTTGAATTTCTTGCGTCTAATAACACAACAATATTCTTCGAAGAGTGTTTCAGATAGGCATAATTCAAAAAGTGAAGCTTCAAGGGCTAGTAGAATTTTGCGGCAGGTTGAACTACCTAATAGTCCAGAAACAATAATATTTGTGTCAACGACGACCCTCATAAAATTCCTTGCGGGCCATATCAATCTCTTTAGAGATGTCTTTTATCGAAATCTTTTTAGCCTTACGTTTGTTATCAATATCTTTAAAAATTTTGCAGAGTCGAGGTTTGAGAGTATCTTTTTCAAGTTCTCTAACCAACTTAGTTCTTTCAACTATCGAAAGTTGATTAATCGCTCTTTTGAGTTGGGCATAGTTTATTTCAATTTTAACCATATCAGCTATCTCCTTTTTGTAAGATATTCTAGATATAACACCAATTCCTTATTAAGTCAAACTGATTCCAGGGAAAAAATGGTGTTAGAAGTCGGTATCACGTTGGTACCTATAATTTTACACATTAATTTAGTGAAGCAATCTGAATTAAAGCTTATCTTGTTGATGTCACATATGTTAGCGTCTTCTGATACCAATATCTTCTCGGTTCAATTGCGGAGTGCTTCCTCCTCAGCTAAAGGATTAATGACCTTAGGTGTCACATTATCCGATGAAAATATGGTTTATGTATATGCGTATGCGGGGCAGTGGAAACAAGTAAAAGCTATAGGAGAAAAAGCTTTGCCAGCTCTGCGTCTTTTATTAAAGGATTCAGATGATAAGTTTCGAGAGAGCGTGGAAGAAATGCTTATTAAATTTAAAGATCAAGATGAAACGACGGTGAAGCATTTTATTGATCAAGTTAGGAACGAAAAAAGTGTCAGGGCAGTGACAGCTCTTGGTACACTTGCTCATCCTATGGCTGTTGAAGTTTTGTTAGAGATGATTGTGCCGTATATTAAGGATCATTTTTCAAGTTCATATGCTGAGGTTTTGGATAAAACAGTATTCTTTTATAGATATCATTATGGTATTCATGGAGCAAGTATTCAGGTTCTTCAGGAAATTGGGCCTAATGCGATTGAGGAATTTCTTAAGATCATTGAGAAAACACAGATCGAATGGGAAACAAAGAAAAATGTGCGACCTATCTCTCGGTTTATGATCGCTACAGCTCTTGAATATATTGGAAAGTTTGGGCTCTCGGCCAAGGATGACGTTATTATCACGAAAATTTTACCGGTTTTGGTTAAGTTTTTAAATAATGAAAGTCCTGTGGTCGCTCATACGGCTAATCAAGTTGTCCATACATTGGCTAGTAAGGCCGCGCCGATGACACAAGAGGCCAATGATCATTTGGCTCATAGATTGCAGCAAGAAAACATTGTTGGTCTTATAGGTCCAGCCAATGCGTATGATGCGTTTAGACAAGTGGAACATATCCAAGGCCAGGGCGCGCAGTTTGTTTATGCTTTTAGAATGTCTAAGCTTAGATTTGACAGTGACAAAGAAGATGTTGCTTTATTGTTGTATTCCGCGCTCGTGTTTGAGCATGATCAATTGCGATACGTTCAATTTGATCAACCCGTTCGATTACATCAAGTTTTTTATGTTAATCATGAGGGGATACAAAATGTTGATTATAAAGTTCTCTATGCTGCTTATGAAAGCCTTGATATTGATTTAGGAAGTTTGGTCTATGAAAGACAAAAAGGATTCAAACATTTTCAAAGAGTGATTCGTTTACGACAATATCGCCAGCAATATAGGGATTCAGTTGTTCAATATGTTGTTGAGTTTCAAAACAAATTATTTGTTTATTTTATTGGAGAGTATTTTGAAAAGAGTGAAGAAAATCTTTTGAAGTATTTTGAAGAGTTAAGAGCGATGTCTATGCGCAAGGAGGATTTAGAAAGAGAATTAGAAGAATTTAGTCTTTATTCTTTAGAGAAACGTATTAGCAAGGGTAATTATGGCTCTTCACCAATAAAGAAAGAAAACACTCTAGACGCAACCCCTGGCAGGACAAATCGACAATATTCTCGCAAAACATCCAGCCCAATGGTGCGTTCATTTGGAACGATGACATATTCTGTGGATGCGAGCTTTGTGAATATTGTTCTTGAAAAGCAAGGTGATAGGAGAGAGAGTCGAATTTTTAGACCAAGATTTATGGCTTTTTCGGCTGGTAAAAATCCTCAATATGAGGAGTTTATAAATATGCCATATCAAGACGCCCAACGAAATGCTATTTGGAAAAAATTGGCACCGCACATTTCTCAGAGTCGTATGGTTACAGTGTTTGAAGAATTATTAAGCAACGCGTATCAATCCATTTTAGAGGCAAAGAGAGAGCCAGGAACAATTGAGGTGAGTTTTTATATGAATGATAACGATCTTGGCATAGATTTTAAAGATGATGGCGTAGGGATTGCTGATTTAGATGTGGATCGGATGTTTAAACGTAATGAAACAACGAGAGGCTTTATGCCTCAGGATCCTAGTGGGGGGAGAAGAACTCTTACTTATGATCAAACACATAGAAGTGGAGAAGGCTTAACTCTGAGTCGACATTTTATTGAAGGAACACTAAAAGGAACGTTACATGCTTTGAATAATCCGGAAGGTCAGGGATCTATTTTTAGAATTAATTTTCCTGTGACACAATCTTCAGCGATTTTCGAAGCATTAGAAGGTAGTAAGAAACAATTAGAAGTCGATAACCTTTCATCCAGCGCTGTCATTGAAGATCAGAATTATGATGATAGCATTCGTCGGCAAATAGAAAACCGTGATGGTTTGAATCGTTTGTTGGATAGAGGGCTTGGCATAGATGTCAAAGATATTGAGTTGTTGTTGGTTGTAACGGAATTTTTAGGGCTTGTTAACATGTCTTATGGGTTATTCGGTGAATATTCATCTGATAAAGCCAGGAAACACATCCTTAACGCGAATCATGAAAACCAACTGGTTATGTTAATTAGATACATGCGTCTTAAGGCTGGTTTAATAAAAGTAGATCGAGAGGCCCGGATGTTTCGCGAAAGCGATTTTAAAGATTCTATATTTATTTTTATTTTTAAATTAATAAAAACGATTAAATCCACTAACCTTAATAAAGAATATTACCGCGTAGATCATCCTACCCACATAACTTTTGGCACAGATCAATTAGGCCTTCTCTTTAAAGATCCAAAGATAACAGAAGTCGATTTTGTTTATGACCCAGCGAGCTTCTTAGTTATAACAGTGCACAGCCAAGTGAGCAGTCTGCCGATATTTACTAAAGGTGGATTAAGGTACAAAGTGATTCGTAAAAGGGGTGAACGCAACAGTCTTATTCTAGAAGTATTCAAGGAGGTTGTTGATCTGGCCCAAGCGCAGCGGAATAAAAATATTATTGCGGGACTTCCTTATGGAGGAGGAAAAAGCATTATTTTATTAACGCGTGATGATGCCAACAAGACACTCGCGTTACGCAGGTGGGCTGAGATATTAGTTGATAGTGGCATGGCTGCAAAATATGTTGCAGGCCCTGATATGAATATGGTTCCAGCAGACATGCAGATGATAGCGGATACGATACGAGTTCGTTATTTGGAACGACTTACCGAAGAATTTAATTCTGTTAAGGCATCGGGACATTTTAATTATTTAGTGGAAGCCCAAGATTCCATTCAAGCCGTGGACAGGCTTAACAGAAAGCTTGCCCAGTTTTCATATTCAAATGATTGGACGATGCAATTATTGCGTAGAGTGGTTGTTGATGATATTAGAAAACGACAAGATTTAACGCTTTGGAATTTTTCAGAAGAGTTAATCAATGATATTTATAAAGTCATTGGTGCCGGTGTGACAGGAGGTTTGCAGTCAGAAGGAGCGTTGGCACATACGACACTTGCTGTGACGGGTTGGGGAACATTCATTGCTATTGAAAAGTTTAGAGAGCGCTTAGATGTTGAGCCATCTACCATGAAAATTTCTGTCATGGGAGCGGGAGATGTGGGGGGATCTTTAGCTTTATTTCTTACAATGCGTGGATATAAGGTCATAGCACTTTCAGATTATTATGGAATGGTGTACAACGCAGAAGGTTTTAAACAGAGTGAATTGCAAAGATTACAAAATTTGGATCCGTTGTTGAGAAATCTTCAGGAATTTCATCGTGCAGGGCATATTACAGGTGTTTTTATTGCAGATAAAACGTCTATCCTGGATATTCAATCAGACGTCCTAGCACCGGCGGCTGTTGGTTATGTTATTAACAAGGACACCATCCAAAGAGTAAAAGATTCGGGTATCAAAGCGGTTATTGAAGGGGCGAACAATTCCTTTATTGATTTTGAAAGGCCGTTGGCCCAAGCGCATCCGAGTATTGTCGGTCTGGTAGGAACGACGGTGAATTTCGGTGGTGTCTTTACCTCCTACATGCAGGATCTTTATACAAGGGCCTTAACGAAAGAAGAGATGCAGGCTGTTTCTATTTTCTCGCATGGAGAAAAAGTGACCTCAACGGTGGCAAGGCGATTAATTAGAGAATTTAATATTAGCGGCAGCAAGGCGCGATTACGGACTGTGGATGATGAAATTACTGAAATCATAGAAGATGGTGTGGTGAATGGTGATGGTCAACTAGCAACTGAAATTTATCCCGTAGGTACAAAACTAGATGTTGTTTTTAACCGAGATATTAGGGAATACCAATTGTTTATCATCGGTCGGATGATGGGTGGTGTTAATAAAGAAACTTATATTCGTAAACTTGCTTATGAGACTTTAGAAGGAAAAATTATTTATGTTGTTCTTGAGGGAGCAAGGGTGGGTTGGTTTGAGAATAACAATCATAGGATATTAATGTCTAAAACACATCCGTATGAATTGTTAAAGCAAATCGCGGTAAAAGTAAAAGATAAAGAGGATCATGTTTTTAATATCTCTTCGCAAGACGATTCCTGGGGTGAGGTGTTTATGCATCAGATTTCTAAGAAACTTTATGAAAATATTTACCAGTTGTCCTATATGTTAAACGCTTTTGTCTTGGCCATCTCTGATAAAACACATACACCGAAAGATATTACAGAGGCTTTAACTGTAGTTTTAGAGAATAAGAAAAAAGAAATTTACACGGAATATCACAATTCTTATGGTTTAAGGAATTGGCAAAGGGATATAACGGAATATGGTGATCAGTTTGGGCTCGACTTATCGTTATTGCCTAAAGAGGTGGCATTGCATATTTTATCAAGTAAAGAAGCTTTACATCACACGATCAACCATGACACGCAGGATGATATTATCCAAGCGAAGCATCCGATAACGGGTGTATCTTTAGTAATTAACGCGAGAAGGGCCAAAGTGATTGCATCTTCACCGCTAGATAAAAATTTACAACCTGACAATGAATATGAAATGAGTTTTCTAGAATGGAATTTTGAACAAGAAGCTTATGGTCGAATTGTTTTTCAACACCTCTCAGATGGTGTTATAAAAGCCATTACACAAAAACAAAAAATTCACCGTATTCTTTTTGTTGGTACATGGCAAGCTGATGAAATGGTTCGGGCTTATCAAATCATGAAGGAAAAAGGAGAGACAAGTATAATCTTTGGGGTAGATGTATTCTACAATTTTGAATCTGCGCTCCGAGGCGCCAGAGAAAATCTCAGTAAAAACGCTGAAGATGTTATCTTAATCCATTCAAATGTTAAGGACATGAAGGGTATAACTTTTGATGAGATTTATGTCATTGCTCCTTGGCCTGGATCAATCACATATCTACCTCATGTCTGGACGGTTCCAAATATGATTAACCCGTATGAATTTGCAAAGGTGCTAGAGCGACTTCTTTCTAATAATGGGAAATTGTTTATTGCAACCGAACAACCATTAAAGCGAATTATAATTTTTAGGGAATTATTGAAACTTGGTTTAATTCCAGAAACCTTTAGCGAAATTATTATAGATGAAATAGAAGCGGGTCTTAAATCCATTGTTCGTACATCGAGTGAATTACCAAACATGACTAAGCCTTCCATAATTATCATGACAAAAGAATCAACGCGCGGTAGCTCATCCCCTCTTCATGGAGACATTATAGCCATTCTTATCGGGCTAACTGTACTTATACCTCTTAAGGGATTTGGTTATATCTATAAAACGATCGGTGAAAGGTTAAAAGCCAAACAAATGCCATATTATGATGGCCAGATGTCCCCAGATATTATTATGGCCATCCGGGGAAGTATATTTAAAGCAGGATTGAGTACATTGTTGGTAGTATTCAGCATAGTTTTTTATGCAACAGAATTCCTAGAAGTAGGGGAGGGCATAAACATCGGATATGTCAAACATATGTCTGTTGTAATTGCCGGTTATTATCTTATCAAGTTGTATAAGAAGTTTAAATATATAGAAAACTATTTGGAGGATCGAAATCAAATTATTAAACGTAATTTAATTGAAACGGAACATATTGAACAATCCAATTTTTTAAAGCACGCGCTATTAAAAAGGGAACATCAAGATTTGCCTCATAGTGTCTTAGCGATACACTCATCACCAGAAGAATTTGCCCAAACATTCTCTAAATCTTCTCCCTATTTCATCACATCGCAACTTGAAAAAGCTTCTACTGATAAGATCACGTCCACTTTCAAATGGAATACTAGTAGCGATGCGAGTTTTCTTGAAATAATTAGAACTAAAATTGAGACAGAGCTAAATGTCCATGCAGGAGGAATCATTATCCCTGTCGTTTTAAGCGGTCACCTTATTAGAAGAGAAGCTCTAGAGATATTTCAAGAGATGTATTTTAGATATGACAAAAAGGTGAGGTTTGTGCTGATTATTGATAATTATGATATGTACAATGTTTTAAAAACTCAAAAAACGCAATTTGTCGATCAACACATTGGTGCAAATGTCATTGATTTTATAGCTTTAAATAATGAGCAGAGAATAGTTGCGAAAGAGGATGAAGGTCAGGAAATGGACCATGCTCTACCTACATCATCCAGCCCGATGTCCACCGATGGAAAAGGAGTGTTTAGAAAGTTATCTATTTTGACAGCTTATATAAAGAGAATAGCTCAACCTATCGGTGCTTTAATTGCTATAGGCGTATGGTCTTATGTTCAGGCTGGATTAAGTTTAGGGGCTTTTATATCGACCGTTGCGATATTTGTTGGTGCCAGTATTATTTATGGCGATTTTATTGTCAGAGCTTGGGTAACTCGATCTAAAAAGAAAATTGTGGATCAATTTGAGCAAGTTTTTAGAAAGGAAACGAAAAAAGAGTTCACTTATCAAATGCGTGAAGTTGTTAAGCAAAAGGTCGGCATCGAGTTGGATTCGCATTGGGGTATACGGTATGTGCCATCTCTTTTAATCGGACTTGGATTATCTGGGGTCGTAGTCGGAAGTCTATTTGTGGACAATATATGGTTGCCTCTATTTCTTACGGGTATTGTTATTAAGTTTTTTGGTGAAATCATGGGAGAGTTTTTTGGTGAGGTCTTGCAACAATTTTTTGGACTTACCTTTATGTATAATCCGGGAAGGGCTAGTGTTCTACGACCTTTAGGAACAGGACTTGCTTTGAGCAGCATTGCATTTTGGCTTATAGAATCTCCGGATATGATTTGGATTCTTATCATGTTTACCATTGGATTTGGCTTTTCAAAGATGTCAAAAGGAAGCGATGGCTTAGCCAGTATTATTGTCGGTCCATTATTTGGACTATTAGGATTTTTAGGATATCTTATCGGTTGGCTCGGACTTCTTTATAACACCGTTTCAGTTAAGTGGGTTAGTCCCATCATGGAAATTGATCTATTGGTTCTTGCGATCGGTCTTGGGCTAATATATTGGTATAAAAGGTCTTTAGAGGCTCACGCCGATCATATCATCCAACAAGGTTTATCAAACATAGTTCCGCCGGAAGAACTCTTAAAGATTTCAGATCATACGCATACAAAGCAATCTTCATCGCCGTTTATAATTATCCCGACAAATTTTACAAAAACTGTTCGACGAACTAAATCCTTCTTTGGCGAGAAATTGGAGAGTCAAATATTATTTACGAATTTAACTGATCAAGATGTTTATGTGTCTCCAGCAATTCATGAAATTACACTTTTTAATGTGATTCGTGCATTATTTGAAAATGCATTAGAAGCTTCGATGGAGGATGATGTTTATGTAGAACAAAGGGTTCAAGATAATAGGGTCTCGCTTAGTGTACGGAATAAAGGCGAAATTGATTGGTTGCAATTAAGACAAATGGCTATGAATTCAAGTGTTGTCTCTGCTCGAGGACAAATGTTTATAGATGATGGTTATAGGCTTTTTGACAGAAAGTTAGAACAAGAAGAAGTGGAGGCCATGTCAAATGAAGCATTGCTTTATATCGATTATCTCGGTACGGAAAAAGAAATTAGAGCCGATCCATGGAGCATAAGCAAAGAAAGAAGAGGGGGCCAAGGCGTACCATTTATTAATAGTATGATGACAAAATGGAAAGAGGATCTCCAAATTGTTAGTGAAAATGGTCAAACGAAGTTCACAATTGTTCTTGATATATATACCAGTTCGCCATTAAAAAGTAAAAGCAGACGCTTTAGCAAAGTGGTTCGTATTTCTAGACTTGGAGAAGAGACTCGGGTGAGTAATCCTCTCTCAACTCTCAAGACTATTATCTTTCAAAGCAGTCAAATTTTTAGAAAAATTTTACAGTACTTTAGAAAAGAACAAAAAATTGTCTATAAACCCATTGGCCAAATTTACATGGAAGATCTTATTCGTTTATGGCCCCCTATTCTTCACAATTTAGGACATTCTATTGGGGCATTTAGATTAAACCTTGAACTTAAGACTAATAAAGCGAGCAGTGAATTAGAAAGAAAATCTGTATTATTAGATAGAAGGCGACTTGAGGGAATCAAGAAAAAAGCATATGAATCTATTGAAATACATAATCAAATTAGAGGCCGAGACATCTCAGAAATTGATCGTGATCAGCTTATTGTCTTTTCTATGATGGTTGAGGAAGTAACGTTTCGGGTATTAAACCTTTTAGAGTCTATTAAGAGATACGAAGATAAAACTCTTAACGATACCTCAATGCTTGTGCGCGGAATAATTTCACAAAGTCTGAACAACAGTACAGTTTTACAAGAAAGAGAAGTAATTAACATTAATGAAATTATTGAAGAAACGAGAAATGTTTCTCTTGCCTCTCGAGGAAAAGAACATATAAGAACTAATATAAAATATGATAAAAGTATTCCGAATGTGAGCCTTAAAGTTGCTGATTTTATGCAAGTCATATTAAATTTAGTTATTAATGCTTTAGACAGCATGAATGAGATTGAAAAATCCAAACAAACATTAGGTATTAAAACGCAATTTAATAATAGAGCAGTTGAGATTTATGTTAGTGATACGGGTAAGGGTATTTCAAAAGAGGACCTGCGACACATCTTTGATGAGTATTTCACAACTAAGGGTAAGCAGGGAACAGGATTGGGGTTATTCACTGTTAAGACAATTATCGAAAATATGCAAGGTTCAATCAGTGTTGAGAGTGAGGTGGGTCAAGGCACAGTATTTAAGATTACGTTACCATTTGATGCTATTTCTTCACCTTTAATCGTCAACACAAAACCAGATCTGCTTCTCGATGTAGCACTATCTTTTGTCCTGCTGCCTCTTGGAAATTTTATAGCGCAGTCGGTTAAGATCGTTTATGGCGTGCAGATGGCATACGATAGTTATGAACTTTCAATCATGTTTGGTGTTGGTGCGTTTTACGGAGCGTTAATTCATATTTATTGGAAATATTTGGATGCGAGATTTACGGTTGGATTTGTTAAAACGAAAAAGATTCTTGTTGATCAACTTCTTTTTACGCCACCATTTCATCTTTTAAACTTTGCACTTATGAGTGTCTTGATGGGGACATGGTTTAATGTTGTAGAAACGTTAGAAACTACAATTCTTAGTGCCTTGATTGTTAATTGGTTATTCTGGATTCCAGCCCAAACACTTAATTTAAATACAGTGACACCACAGAATCGTATCAAGTTTGTTTTAGTTGCCAGCCTCTTTTGGATGCCTCTGCTCTCACGTTTTGGACAAGGTGATGCTAACGGATTTGTTAATGCCGTTTTAAGCCCCGTGTTAAACAACGTGTTTAGTATGCCAATAGATATCCAGTTTCTCCCTATTAATATTTACGTGATAGTGGCAGGTGCTTTGGCATCTTTTGGGACACTTCTGTTTATTTTAAAGTCTTTGAGATCTCCTTATGAAATTCATCTTAAACGATTGTCGCAAGATAAGTGGCAGGCTATAAGAACGGGGAATAAGCCATCTGATCTTATGTTGGAGGTTGAATTTTTATCAAGCAGAACGAAAGAACAACATATAAAACAGTTTATAGATTTATTTAAACGATCTCTTCCTTTTATTAGGATATATAATCTTCTACAAAGAGGAACTATTGAGAGAGTTTTATCCGATGCCAAAAATCGAATATTAATTAAAGAAAACAATAATGTTGTGGGATTTTATATCTTTGATGAACCCTGGAAAAGTTTGAGGACAATTGGTGTTGATAAACGTTTCAAAGGAAAAGGCATTGTTGATGTGTTGTTTGAAGATTTAAGAGAAAGATTCCTTACTAGTCGCTCAAAGAAAATAATTACAGGAAGAATAGTGGCGAAATTTTCTAAAAGTATAGGAGAATTTGAAGCACCTATTGATAAATTTAAAGAAGAAATGGGGATTTTAAGTATTGTTACTCTAGAGGATTTAAGAAAGCCTAATAGTTCTTCAAGCCCACTTGAAGCAACAGAAATTGATAACATTTTATCAAATTCTTCTTATCAGGGGATTGCTAAAGTGGGTCGATCAGTAAGTCGTTCTTCCAGTTCAATCCGTGGACCGACATTAATATTTACAAGGCTTATAAGTTTTGCCTTGGTAGTGAGCATATCTTTAACGCAGCTTTCAGGTTTAGCCGTTCTTTTACCCTCCGCCTTCTCCCAGTCCAATGATCCTACTGTTTCAGAAGAACTAATCAACGCACAAATGACAAAGTTGATTCAGAAAGTTAAATCAGCAAATGCAGAACAATTAAAAGATTATAATCCAGAAAAAATTATACAGGCTTTTCCTTATGCCGTTAATACAAATGAGCGTATGAAGTTGGTTAATGCTTTAAAGATGATTGGGCCCCCAGCTATCAAGCCTTTGACAAACGGTTTAAAATCTGGCAGCGGTTACATACGTCTATGGTCATTGTATACCTTAAATTTAATGAAATGGATTGATGAACCTGCATTTGTCTATATTAATGAAACATTAGTCAAAGATTATAATGGGGCTGTGAGGAATCAGGCTATGGAAATTGTTAATACTCATCCAGGATTTGCTTCAAAATTGACACAAGCTGAAGAAATAACAGAGAAAAAAGAAGATGTTAGTGCTGTCGAAGAAGACCCTCTGGTGGATGAAGATATTGAACCAGAACAAGCTGTGAATTTATTAATTAATCAATTTAAAGATCAAGATAGTGAGGCTCAACGCGTGCAATTAGTAAATCAAATAACTGCTTTTGGACAGTCAGCGGTTGATGTTCTTAAAGGGCGATTAGACGATCCATCTGGATACATTCGGTATTGGGTGATTACGACATTAAATCAGCTTAAGGCGGTAGATAGCGAGGTTTTAGATAATCTTAAACAAAAAAGAGAGAGTGATGAAAATTATAAGGTTAAAGAATTAGCCGACGTCATGATTAAGAAATGGAATGATTCTTTTGATAAAACAGCAATTGAAAAAGCCCCTATTGAGGAAGAGCAAGTTGTAGAAATATCTAAAGAAAAAGAAGATTTAACAAAACAAGAAAAGCTTAAACCAGTTAAGGAAGTCAGTTGGAAAGAAAAAGTTTTAAGAACTCTTATGTCATGGACGGAAAACATTAATAAAATGAGAAAAAGAGGTGCTGAAATATATAAAAGTATTGAGGTGCAAATAACGGATGAAAAGATATATGAGGAGGCCAATAAAGAAATTGAATTTTTAGAAAAAAGGATAAAAGAGATATTTGAAGTTTCCAAAGAGGACTATACAAGGGGTTTCAAAGAAGAGCTTCAGCATTTAAATCAAAAGATAAAGGACATCAAAGTAAGTATAAATAAAACTTTCAATATATCAAAATATGTCCCACCGAGACGTCCAATTGAAAAGAGCAAGAAGACAACTGGCGAATCTGTTATCGATAGAACAATTGATAATGTGGCTCAGCAAACCAAAGAATTACAAGACGCATTGGAGTTTGGATATGAGGTTGGTAAACAAAAAATGGAAGAAATATTGTTTGAAAATATGGGTACAGCAGGAGAGGTTATTGCAGAAAGTTATAACAATGCAGAAGCAACGATTAAAGAAACAATAGATAAAATTTTAAACGAGTTGGCTCAAGTTTCGATCGAAGCTGAGGATCAAGAAAAAGAAGAGCAGCAGATTATTCAAGAGCAAGCGGCAAAAGTACAAGAAATTTTACGTTTAATAAAATTATTTACAAACAATGATTATTTTGTCCGTCAACAAGCTGCGTATGATTTGAAGGATATGGGCAGGGTCGTTGTTCCATATATGCAAAAGAGTTTAAGAAGTCCGAATTCTCAAATTCGTTATTATGCAGCTGACACCCTGAAACTTCTTAACTCAGAAGCCTTTGAAGCAAGAAACGATTTACGCCAAGCGTTTAGAGTAGAAAGTAATATGATTACAAAAAGAGAAATTGCAAGAGCATTAATAAAGGTAGCTGTAGACCAAACCGATGCCGTTTCATTTAATCGTGGGAAAAATAGGACGATGCCGGAAATTATTCAGTTTTTAAAGAGTGATGATGAACAAGTGGTGGATGAAGCTCAAAAAATCATTTTAAAAAATCTAAATCAAAACCAGGAATGGCTTATCGAAGCCTTGGGGGATACTAATCCTGTTGTTAGGGAAAAAGTCAAAAATATTCTTGAAGAAAATTATGATACTGTTGCTCTTATTGAGATTTTAGAACAAAAGCTTACAGAGGCTAATTTGAGCCCCAATCATTCTGAAGAATTGTTAAGCTTTCAGAATCGCTTAGAGCAACAACTCAAGGGCGAGCCTTCACTCATTGATGATATCTCAGAACTTATTAAAGATATTTCACCTTCCAAACCAGATACTTCAAAAGTAGATAGGTTAGAGAGGAAACCATCTGATTTTACTTTAATTGGGCTAGTCCTATTACTATATATTTCCCTGTTAATAATTTATCCGTTGAAGCGGCTTATGGCTCGAAAGAAAATAAAGCTCGAACGTATCCTTACCTTTAAAGAAGCTTTTCAGAGGTCTCGAGAGAGTGTTAAGAATAAGTTCAACAAGAAAAATATATTAAAAACAGTTGGCCAAATAATGATCACTTTAATTTTTGCGGGGGCTCTAGTTTCTCTTGAGTTTGGAACGTCTGTCATGCAGGCCTTCACCTCGCGAGGGGCCGTGATTAATTTGGAAGCGCCGGTAAAACAAGGTAAGACAACAGATTATGTAGATGCCTTAAATCGAGACAGGAGAGGTCCTGGTCCGGGATTCAACAATCAGCGTGGAAATAGCATCATTTCCGAAATGGTTGAAGTTTTTGAAAACGATCATATGGAGGTTACGCATATGGTGCATCAAAATTATCCTGTCAGATTTTTAAATAATTGGGGAATAACAGCGCCGTATAAACAATTTATGATGGATAGCCATAGAGAAGAATATACATTGGCAGATATGCATAAGGCTTTTCTTAATCAGGGAATAGTCATTCTGGATTCAGATATGAAAATAAATTACCGTTATCTTTATAGTTCGGACGTATTTAGAAATTATAATGATCAACGCTTCCATCCGCTCATTCAAGAGGCTTTTCTTGCCTCGGAATCAAAAATGCATTTTGGAAATCCTGACTACAATTCAGAAATCTATAACAATGTCGTTGAACGTCGAGTATTTTTAATGATATTGAAACATATAAATAAATATCTTTTAGACACAAAAAAGAAGGTTGGCGCTGGAAGTACGGTTACTTTACAGACAAGAAAACTAAAAGATTCGCCAAATTCAAATTCGGATTATGGGTTAAGCGAGAAAATAAGACAAGCTGTCGGTGGGTTGTTAGACAGTTATTATAATCCAAATTCAAATATGTATATGGATGGATTGAAAACGAGAAGAGCTTTGGAACAGATTTTCTTAGAATATGTTAATTATGCTTATTATGGTTTTGGAGCTCAGGGTTTTATTGATGCCCTTGATACGTATTTCGGGATTACAGTCGAAGATTTAAATAAAGATTTAAATCTTTCCGAAGACACAGTGGAAAATATCGATCGAAAAGCCAGGGCTCTTAAGAAAGTGGCCACATTAGTTTTATTTATTAAAGCTCCAACGAAAGACAGTCGAACGCAATTGTTTAGAAAATTACCAGACTTCCTAATAAAAGGGCGTTCTTATGAGGAGGTTATTGAAGAAAATTTAAAGCGTGCCAAAGAAACAAAAGCAGAGGACTCTATAACGTATTACAGAAATAGAATGAATGCTTTAAGTAGTATGGAAGGTGGAAATTTAGAAGTGATAGAGGAAGGGGAGCTTAAGGAAAAGGAAACATCCGGAAGACTTAATATAGATATCTTAAACCTAATGTTACTGAACGGAAAAATAAGTCAGCAGTTATATGATCAGGTTATAGCCCTTCGTTTTGGAGAAAGGTCTGAAGATATCCGTTTTAATTTTGACCCTGATCCAAAAAGGACTTTTGAGATAAGAAAGCCCTCTAAATTTATTAAGGAAGGGCAGAATACAATTAATGTGCGTAACTATGTAAATAAAAAACAACTAGAAGCGAAGAGTATCCAATTAGATAACAAAGAGGGTAAGAATTTTAAAGGAACAAGTGATACGGTTAATTATGTTATTCGCACGACGACTGATTCTGATCTACAGGCAGCGGTAAATCAACAAATGGCACAGCTCAGGAAAGAAAATCCTAAATTTGAATATAGTGTTTATTTAGTAGAGTTAGGGTTAGATAAAAACAGGCTTATTGCCGAATATGATTCAACGGATGATTATAACGAAAATGGAATGTTGGCAGGTGGTTCAACGGCAAAGGTAAGAATAATTGTTGATTATTTACAACTTATCGAAGAGTTTTATAAAGATCCAGAACAGGTTAACTTATTAAAAAACATTTATAGTCAGTTATATCAAAAGAATAAAACGTTTAACATCGAAAAAAGAACTTACAAGAACCTAAGTTCGCAAACGTCGGTAGAAATGGAGGAGTCCTTGTTATGGTGGTTAGCAAAATATCGAGCAGCGCATCCACAAGCATCTATGGAAGATGTTTTGCGCGGATCCCTTGAAAGATCTTTTTCTGGTGCCCAAAAAACATTTTATTCAGAAAATGATACGAAGTTTGAACCAGTAAAGCAGTTAAATCAATATCCAGGATCAGGGAAGACGATGACGCTTAAAGACGCCTTTGCTCGATCGAACAATATTATCTTTGTGAGCCTTATGGAAGAGATTCGAAATGTTGAGATTGCAAGAGTCGTTTTAAATAATTCACAGAAATCTCTTCAAACACAATTTAAAACAGAATATAACCATATTCCTTTTTCAAAACGAAAAGGAGCTTATTTTCATTTTCTTGAAGAGAAAGCATTTGAAACGATAGAATTACGATGGCGTGTCTTTGGGTTTGGTGAGCGGAGTATTTATTGGAATGGTAAGGGGGCAGACATTCGATTGCGGCCTAATTTGGGTGTTGCTCTGGGCGTTCCAGAATCAGCGTATTCCTTGACCAAATTGATGGTAATGCTACGAGATAACCATCAAAAAGATCAAGACCCTTATGATCAATCTATAACGAGAATTGAACAAATAACGATGGGTCCAGGAGCGCCATTTGAAGTTAATATGACAGAGTCAGGTAAGCAGACCGGTAAAGGGTTTATCTCATTGCCTGTACGACGTCAAGCTTTAGAGCTTCTTCAAAATGTCGTTAATCATCCCAAAGGAACAGCAAGATTTCTTAAGAGTCTTAGCCAAGGGTTTGAAATGGGTGGAAAAACAGGGACCGATGCTAGTTCTAAAGCGGGGGTCTTTCCGTTTTATTTTGGTAATAATATTGTTGGGACCATCACTGTTTGGAATCCTAACAACGGAAGCACGGCAAGTAGTTATCGCGCGGTTAAAGTTTTAGGAGAAAATTTATTGCCAGAAATTAAAAAATATAAGAAGAGAAGTGCAACGAAAAGTAGGATTACGGCAAAGGACGATGCCAAAAATTTTCCCAAATCACATTTCTATGACGGATTGACATGGGTGATATGGGTTCTAGGAGCAATAGGATTTATTCTGCCATTAATGTATCTTTATGCCCGATTAGGATATCTAGTTATTAAACAAAGGGTTTTTGGAGTTGTTGCACAGGAGAATCAAGAGGAAACTAAGATAGTAAAAGAAAAAATGAGTATAGGTGAACGTTATCAACGTTTTAAACTTTCGTATCAAAAATTTAGGAAAGTTACCGTCAATAGGCAGCTAAGTTTGATATTTGCTATATATCTAAATAGACAAGCAATAAAAAATATTAAACGCAAAAAATTAATTTCGATAATAAAGAAATTTACTTCGTCAAGCTCTCCATCTAAAACCTCTTCCCCCCTTATTCCAATCAATAGATATGGATCATCGGAGGAAGGTAAGAAGAGAGGGTTGCGCAGGAAATTTATGAGATATTATAAAAACAAAAAAATATATCTTAAAATAAAGATTCTGAATATTGCAAAGAAAGTGTTTTCTTACAGCACAATAATTGTTTTTAGCATAGTGATTTCCATATTCAACTTTTCTCAAAGTTTAGAAGCTCAGGCTAAACAAATTGAAACAAGACGTAGCGACTCGTTAAAAGAAGTGCAAAAAAGATTTGGAGGACATTCGCAGGAAATAAATCTTCGTTCAATGGATGTAGCAGAATTAGAAAAATCTCTTTCTGATGAGGATTGGATAGAAAATATTAATGTTATAAATGAACTAGAAGATCGTAATTGGAAGCCAAAGACACAGCGAGAAAAGGTTATTTATTTTATTGTTAAAGGTCAATCTTTAGATGCTGCTGCCGAAGGAGAGGCTGCCATTCCGTTACTTGTTAAAGCGTTAAGTACTAATCATGGTTCAATAGTTATGAGTGCTTCCGAAGCATTAATTAAGATAGGTGGCATGGGAGGAAAGGGGGCTATACAGGCATTTACTGAGGTTGTTCGAAAAGGGCGTTTTAGAAGAGTTAAAAGCGCGGCCGTAGAAGGTTTGGGTAGTTTAGGGGATCCAAAGGCTATTCCTGTTTTGGTTGAATTTGTATCTGATAGGAAAGGATATGTTAGGAAAAATGTTGTTACGATCTTGGAAAAATTAGGATGGCAACCTGTATCTCAAGAGGAGAAAATTATATATTTCTTTGTTAAAGAAGGTTTGGATGAATTAATTAAAATTAGGCAACCGGTGGTCTCCTATATTCTTAAGGTTAATGGGGAGAGAAATAGAAACTTTAGTGCTTTTGAAGTGATGGTATTAGGAAAGATTGGAGGAATGGAGGCTGTAGAAACTCTTATTAAGTTTGTTCGAGAGAGGGGTAAAGGAAGAGAAGCGATGGCTGATGCCTTGGGTAGTCTAACGTTTTCTTCAAAACTATATGAAAAATTATTATTGAATGAAAATGAATATGTGATGAGAAAGGTATTACAAGAATTTGAGAAATCAGGGTGGCAGCCAGATTCACAAGAAGATAAAATTTTATATTCTTTACTTAGAAGGGATTTGAAAGAATTAGTAAAAATTGGGCAAGCATCGATTCCCTATATAATTAAGATGCACGAATATAGGAAAGGAGATGTTTTCCCAGTGATGGTCTTAGGAAAAATTGGAGGACAGGAGGCTATAAAAATACTCGCTGAGATTGTACGAAATATCAATTTACGCGGAGAAGTCAGAAATGCTGCAGTTGAGGGCTTGGTTGAGTTAGAGAATTTAGATGCTCTTTTTGATTTAGTTAAATTTTTCAACAAAAATACCTATAATCTGAATTCGGAGGTTAGATACAAAGTTTTTATTAAAATAGGTTTGTTGTTGGCGCAAAAGGGAAGAACTGCTGAGAAAGAGTTTGCTGATTTCATTTCTTATGTGTTGAAAAATGACAATCTGAATAGTTATGTAATAATTTTGCAAATAGGGCAGCCGGTTGTTCCAGTGTTAATTAAGCTTCTAGAATTATCTGACTATCATGCACACTCTAGAGAAACAGCCTCCAAGTTACTCATAAAGTTGAATGCTGCGAAAGCAATTCCTATTTTAGTGAAGGCGCTTGTAGAGGAGAAGCATTCTTTTCCTCGGCAATCATTTAAATTTTCTTTAAAATCTCTTAATGGGTATGAGTCTGAAATTGAAAGAGAATTATTAAAATATATGGAGTACAAAGATCGTGCCATTAGGCAACGTGTAATAATCTTATTAGAACAGATTCTGTCATGGAAACCAAAAACACAAAAACAAAAATTTGAATTTTATTTATTAAAGGCGGATTGGAAGTCGCTTGCAGGTATCGGGTCATCGATCATTCCTGCATTAATTCAAGTTCTTGAAGAAGGTACAAACAAGGAGGAGCTGACATCAATCAGAGCATTAGGAATAATTGGCGATGAGGCGGTTGTTGACCGTATCTTAAATAACTGGGAGATATCTCATTTTAGAACAGAAATGGTTAAGGAGATTGCTAAAGCTTTAATCAAACTGGATGATTTAAATAGCTTGGTTGAGCGCATAAATGAATTGGTCACCAGAAAAAGAACTGAGCTTATAGTAGAAATAGTTAAAGTTACCTCCAATAAAAAGGATTTACTAATATTGTTTAATCAAACGACAAATAACAAAGTTCATTTGGCTATCATTGGAATGATTGGAGATATAAATAATATTCAATGGGTGCCTTTTTTAAATTCATTGGTGTCTAATCAATTTAAATATTCGCGCGAGATTAGAACGTACGCTGAAAAGTCTTTAGAGATTATACGCTCTAAAGTAAGCGCGGAGGAATGGGAGAAGGTAAGAGCTCCGACATTAATGGAAGAATTAGCAAAGATTGATTATCGAAAATATTTTTATGCGGTTGGTTTTGGAATGGGAGTCACGGCCCTGTACCATATCATTGTATCCACTATGGGATTATTTTTGTCTTTTATAACATCTATTAAATCAAAACGGTTACCTTATTTTCAAACGTTGAAGGAATTTGTTTCCTTGCAGGAGTTCGAGGATACCAATCAAGACATCGTTACCCGGATTGTCAGATTCGGCATACCTCGATTGGAATACGCCACATTGATTATGATATTTGTAACAGCATTCATTATCTTTTATGGAGTCTTTATTGTCGAAGTCATTACAACATATTTTCAGTTGATTGCGGTAACGAGCTCGTTATTAATGACATGGTTCTCACTTAATTTGAAGCCTGTATTACGCGCATTAAGGAAAATTGTGCGTATCATCTCTTTTCCTGTTGTTTATTTGAAATTTCTTTGGAATTATATTTTCTCTGGATTTACAAAACCAGAGCAATTCTTTATGTACAGACGGTTGCAGTTTCAACAAGGAAAAGAAATTATGAAGGGCATTGAACAACGACTCTTAAAATATACATACGAAGATCGTTCTCAATTGAGACCGACAATTCTTGAAACAGTTTATCAATATTCAAATAAAGGAAGAAGTGTTGAAGTATTACTTACGGGTATTGTTCCAGCAGTTTTAGCATCATCGGAAACATTTCAAGAGTATCAAGAGAAAATGGAGCTCATCATCGGTTCGGATGGAATATTAGAGCAAGCTGAAGCTCGTCATAATCTTTTTGATGAAACTATTGCAAAAGAACTTCAAGTTTATATTTCAGACAAGAATTATGTGCTTAGTTTAGAGAAATTGCAGCTTTTAAAATCTATTATTGTTATAACCTCGGAAAAAAGTGGGCTTATCCTAAAAGTTTTAAATAAGAAAGTTGTGACTTTAGAAGAGATTGAACCTTTTATTAAAATTTTACCTTATAAAAATGTCTTAGCGCATATTGTTGGATTATTTGGCGTGAATTCTAAACTTATTATGAAGTTTAGAGAGGCAGGACGTTTGAATACGTTTTTGTCACTTATTTTGAATGTTGCTAAGAGCAAAAAGCAAGAGGCAGAGGTTGATATTAAAAGAGTATTTGAAATGGTACTTAGTCATGAAGCACTGATTCTAAAAGATAATAAATATATAAAGCTTATACCGGACATTCTTGATAATGCAAATAATTATATAGGCGAAGAAAAAGACATAACAGGTTATTTTAAGGATATTGTTCCAGAAGTATTAATGGTGTCTGAAACCATTGAGGAATATCAACAGATGATGGATGTGATTGTAGGTAAGGATGGAATATTAAAAAGAATTAGAAGGATTGATAATCCATTTGCAGAAAGAATTGAAAAAGAATTCCGACGATATATCACAAATGATGAAACTATTATTAGTTTAGATAAGTTAAAACTTTTAAAATCAATCATTTCTATAACGCAGGCTAACAGTGAGCTTATATTGAAAATGTTAAATTCTAAAGCAATATATTTAGAAGAAATTGAACCTCTTGTCGAAATTTTACATTCTAATAATGCTTTTACCCGAATTATCCGGTTTTTTGGAGAAGATTATGTTAGTTTTGTACAGAAATTAAGAGATGAAGGGCAATTAACCAATTTCAGTCAGATTGTTTTTAATATTGTTAAGGACAAAAGGCAACATGCTGTTGTTGATATTGAAGGAGTTTTTATCGTACTTTCCAGTCGTGAATCTTTGGTTAAGAATTATGTTTCAGCTGATTGGGAGAGTTTTGAAAAAATAATTAAGGAGTATTTCCATCATGTTGGTGTTATTCATCATAAATTATTTCAGTACTTCGAGAGACATCGTCATGAACCAAGATTGATTGAACAATTAAGAGAAGATGTCGAAAGAGAGTTGTTTAACATTGCCTGGGGTGGGTTTAATGGATTTAGTAAGGAATTCAACCAAAGATACGATTTTAAAATGGAAGATGAAATTATTTTATTGAAAAAGTATCTGCCTATAAAAAATGTTGGAGCCTTGGAGTCTGGTAATCTTTATAAGCGGGTTGTTCAAGCCATTCATGCGCGTGGACAACAGTGGCAGGATGAAGTTGATCATTCAATCCGTGATAATGTCCTTGTTGTTGCAGGTGAACAGAATGTTTGGCAAATAAAGGAAGGAGAGGTTATAGATTCAACATGGATAGATGGGGTTTTAAGATTATTAAATCAAGATAATAAGGATCAGCTAGATTTAAAACAATTACTTGAGCAATATATCAGTACTAAACAATGGCCAATAGAAAATATTCAGACGGCAGCCCTTCTTTGGATGATGGAAAACTTAGATTTAAGAGGGCGATTTGATAAAATGCGTAAATTATTGATGTCCAATAACGGTAAAATATGGGATGAAGATGTCGCAAAGTATCAGCAAGCAATAGATGAAATTCAAAAGTTATTTGAAGATACGTGGATTCATGATGCTAAAGAACATAATCAAGATAGAGAGGGTTGGAGCTCTTTAGTTAAAATCGTGGCAAGTGAAACGACTGAGGCAAGTAGAGTTATGATGTTTGAAAAGCTACCACGAAAAGCACTTAAAAAAGTATTTAAAAACTTAGATTTAGAACTTGTTCCTGCTCAGATTAGTCAAAGTTTATCGAAAGGTATTAATCTCTCCTTATGGGATGATGAAAGCTTTGAGAGGTTAAGAAGTGAATTATGGAGGAATAAGTTAGTTGAGAGGGCGATTAATCATGTCAGTCAGGCTAGAGAAATTGTTGCTAACTCTGATGAATGGTTGGTTGTACGATCGGATATTAGTGAGGGAGTTAAACTCATGATGCGTGATGAATTAGATAAACGGTCTAAAAAAGGATCAATATTGGGAAGACTAGGTTTAGGGGCTCAGCAGAAGAAGGCCGATCAACCAAATGTACAATTTATGGAAAATATTCTTACAAGAAAACTTAATGACCTGTTTTTACCTATTCTTAATCACGTCTTAGATGAATCTAGTAAATTGGAAATTGTTACAGTTTCAAGTAAGAGTAAATCTGTTGTTATTGGTGTCTTTGATGATGCTATGCATGAAATGGGAGGTTTAAGTACAGGTGTCTGTACGGCGTGTGAGCGTGATAAGCAAATTGAAGATACTCGGTATCATTTTATGAAAATGGCAATTAAGGAACCAGGAATTCAAGAAGGCGGACGCGTTTTAGGATGGTCACAAGTACAGCTTGTGCGTGAGTCAATCACTGATAGACCTGAGAAAGAGAGTGCCAAAGGATGGAAGGTTCTTGCTATGCCTGGAATTAATATGCTTGATGGTATCGAAGCCAATGGCATAGGTAAGAGACAAGGTACCTTATTGGTATTGGAATATGCTCAACGATTAGCTAAAGCCGCCGGAATGCAGGGTGCTGTTATACCGATAGCAGGTGTTATTCGTCATCAAAATTCTCAAGGACCAGAGGCTAAGATGGTTAATGAGTTATATGCGCAGGGGTTTTTAAGGAAGGCTAAATTAAGTAAGAGCGTTGATTTATCTTCTAGTTATTCTTATGATGACGTTTATGTCATTGAAATTCCTGAAAGTCAAATGGTGACAAAAGATACTGCTCTTTCCAGTTTAAGTGACATGTTGAGAGGTTCGCAAGAGATGAAAGAACAAATTTCAACTGATAATAAAAATGAGTCCATTGATATTAATTTCCAGGAAGGAGTTATTCAGATCAATGGTTATCAAGACCAAAAGGCGTCACTCTTGGCTGTGTTTAATGAAGTGCAACATTTGTATAAAGATATTCCCGCACAGATTAAAGAATATCTTAATCGCTTAGGTATAGAAGGCCTTATTCAAATAAATGTGAATGGACCCACACGTTTAATAAAGACAGAGGAGCCAGAGCCTAGGGTTGTTTTGACGTTAGGAAATGATATTGTTTATGAGCCTGGAAAGGTTGAACCGATTGGGATGAGTCAAAGTTTCTATGAAATGATTGTTGCGTTATTATTACCTGATTATGAATTTCTGAAAGAGAAATCAATCTCTAATGAGAATGCGTATTTTAAGGTTGGCGTTATTAAAGCCTTACTGAATCGAAAATTAAACTTTGAATTTTATTACTGGGTGATTAACAAGCTTGTATGGAGTAAGAGTTATTACCTCGCCGAAAAGATTGACTCGGAGAAGAATCAAATATTGTCTGATGTAAAAACAAATTTAGATGAGTTTACGCAAGGAAAGAAGAATACTTCTCAATGGAATGTACTCTTAAACGTATTTGGCAATTCAGATCCAGATTTTCTGATTGCCAATTATATCCATGTCTTATTGAAAGATCAAATTCTTACAGAAGAGCAGATAGTCATGATGATTAGTCAAATCAGCAAGATTAATATAAATGAAAAGGTAAGTTTGGCCTCGTTGCGTAATGTTGTTAAAGATATTTTATTAGAAGGCCATTTCCAATTGAGGGTAGAAGATGATGTCAAAGATTATGTTAATTTTAATTATTTTGATCAGACAGAATCTATACAACATATTTTCAACACATTGATGCAAACTACAAATTCTAATATCTATTACAGCCAAAGGCGAAATTTATTAAGTTTAATGTTGCCATTAAGTGAAGAACAACTCAATGATGAGATGGAGCGCATTATTGAAACAAATTCATTTGATGTTGTTAATCGTAAAGAAGCTGTGCAGAATCAACTTACATCGTTGTTAATTAGAAGGGTTGGTCAAAATGCCTTTGATAGTTTAATAAGGTATTTATCAGCAGAGTCAACTGAGAACATTCCGTATGTTGATGTATTTGCCCAAAGCCTTCCAGAAGGCGCTAATGCGGATGACTATAGATTTATACAATATAAAGCAAGAGATGACAGTCAGGGAAAATTTGATCTTGTATATGAGGATCTCGTGGGAGATGAAATTTCCAAAGATTATAATGATTGGATTCATACATTATTTCCAATCAATGATCATGGCGCCTCCAGTCCTATAAAAGGAAACATCTTTGAATCCCCCAATTACGTCTATCTCCAAACCAGCAAAGCCGATAAGTTACATATGTTAGGAGATAATAATCGTATTGCTTCCGCTATCATTGAAATAATCCAACCACGAGCGCCACCGGTTAAAATTTCTTCACCTGTCAATTCCTCTGTAACTATTAATGAGAAATCTATCTACTTGACCCCTTCAAGAAATGTCAATGCTGAGATTATTACAATGGACGTAAGTAAGGTTAATGTCGAATTATTTGTAGATCCAAAGGTCTTAAATAGGGATTTTATAACAGAGCCTCCTTTTGAACCGATTAAAAATATGGGTATAACGATCGAGGAGTTTGTTGAATTCAAAACAGGAGATCAAAGAGTCATTGTTGCATTTAATGGTGTCCAGCCTAATTGGGAAGGATCATTCTTAGCGATTGTTAATGGCAAATTAATGAAAAAGGAATATGGCGCGCGCGGTTTATTCCAAAAGGAAAATGCTGCAGTTGATGGTAAATTTTGGTTTATTAGTTTTGATTCAACAAATAAGAGTGTTTCCGAAATTGTTATTAAGAATGGTCAAATATCTGGTGAGACAACATTTAATAATGCCATTTATGGTCCAGCTATTATTCGTGATGGTGTAACTTACGTTGATACGATTGAATTTGGTACAAAACCAATACGTACGGGACAACAATTAATTTGGAGAAGAGATGTGGCAATGGCAATGTCGGCCATTGGATATAATCAAGCAGGAGCTTTGGTTCGTGTCGCTGTCTTTGAGAATATTACGATTGATCAGTTTGTAAATATATTGATCGAACAAAATTTAAGAGATGCCATTCTTCTTGGCACAAGTGCTGATGTAAAAACTTATCAGAATGTAACAATACCATCCTATCGGATTGCTGAACCAAGACCTGAATCTTATACGGCCCACTTTTATCCTGAAGAAAGACCGTTGGGGACATATATTGCTGTCATACAACCACGAGCACCACCGGTAGTAGAAGGAAAAGACAACGAGAAAGATGCCAGTAATTCTTCTCCCATCTCTCCTAAAAGTAAAAGCAGACGCTTTAGAAGTAAAAGCAGACGCTTTAGCAAAGTGATTGGTATTTCTAGGCTTAGAGAAGAAATCAGGGTGAACGATTCTTTCGATAGCTTGTTAATGTCAAATATGTCAGCGTTTCTTGACACCAATAATTCCAGAAATCGAGTTGCTAGTCCGTTGGATAATAGCAAAGATGTCTCAAATAGAGACAGCAATTCTCAGCAATCTGATCAAATAGATCCGTTGGCTCGGTTACGTTTATTAAACTTTGAATATAAGTATCTAGTTGCTTTACTAGATTCTAGAACTGATATTCATCGTATTGTGCGTTTATTAGGAGCTGCGATATTCAAATTTCAGTTGGTCACGTATATCATGAGTCATAACCCATTTGTCAGTTTACCTAAATTAAACAGTTTGATTTCAAAAATTAAACAAAAAAAGGTTCTTCCTCCGGAATATTATCAAATATATTACGATTATCCTCTCGCATATGGAATAAAACATTTAGAAAATGTTAAGTTTATCTCTTATGTTCTCGGGGTTTTATTTATCCAAGGAGGACTAGGTGAGGTTAAGCCAATCCTTGACGCATTCTTTAGAGAAAATCTTGATTGTGCTACTTGCGATATAAAACCTAAAAGATCGCCATTAGTTTTATATCCAACGGGATTAACGCATAATAATTACCACAGTTCTTTTGTGAGTCATTTAAGAAAAGTTATGGCCCCATTTATTCCTGCCAATAGCCAGAAAAAGGATATGGAACAGACAATAAGTCATGTTATTTATCCAGGTGTTTTAGATGGCACTGAATCGCAGGGAGAAGAATATTATTTTATTTTAGACAAACGTTATTCCATATTAGGGGATGCTGTTCTCACGTATATTGTAAAAGTTAATTTATGGAAAAAATTAAAGTTTACGCGTAATCATAAAACTTTTTCTGAGCTTTCAATCGTCCTTGAAAAGAATGTTTTACTTAATGAGATGATGCGGAATATTTTAACCTTATGCCCATGTGACATCAAAGGATTTAATGATCACCATTATGCAGATCTATTTGAATCTATGATCGCTGTAGTCTACGTGGCAAACGGAGAGGGTGAGCGAGGTATAGAAAGAGCAACTGCCTTTGTTATGGACCAATTTGTTCAGTTTTTTAGGGCGACAAACAGACAACTTTCGCCGGAGATGGAACTCTTTCTTGAACAAAAATCCCCTAGCGGAGAATCAAGTTCTTCCCCTGTTGTTCTATCAGAAAGCTACAACAACCGCATCTTTCCAACTTTAATGAAGGATCTTCTTGATAAGGCCCAAACAAATGGTTATGCGATTCTTAGTATTTCGGGTCTTCCGGGGTTAGGTAAGTCAACGACTGCCCGGGCGTTTGAAAGATATTTGAAAGAACAAGGCGTTGCCGCGCTTTATATAGAAAGTGATTGGTTTGGAAGACGTGATTTTAGAAATTTAAAGCTTATTTGGAAGAATCCTTTTGAATGGTTTTCTGTTTTCTTTGTTGGAGTATTATTTTATTTTCCAGGGTTGTCCGCCTTAAGAATATTAAAAATGTTGTACAAAGTATCTTTTAATCAAAAACAAATAGGGGATGTGATTAATGGAATCAGAAAACTTTCCGAGAACTTTGATGAAGTCATCATCCCTTTTAATAGTCCTGTTCCCCAAGCACCTAAAGAATTACGATTAAAGAGAAATGGTATCCTTATTTTGGATGGCATTGATTATGAAAGTCTCTATGCTGAGTTAGCGGCAACAAGAAATATACTCCTTAAAGGAACCTATCCCCTTATGCGTAAATCCTTCCGAGATAGGGAAATCAAGCAATTCAATTTCTACAAGTTTTTCGCTTTTATAGGTTCCTATATATTTATTAATCCGAAATTGAGAAAGTACCTACAGTTAAAGCAAGGAAGATTCGAATATATTCTTCAAGTGCAAGATCGGGATAATCCTATCCTAAGAAAGAAGTTGCGAGGATCTTCGCCATTTAAAAAAGAATTAGGCCTTCAAGCGGATGTTCGTTATACAAATAGATTGATGAGTGGAGTTTCAAAAGGGACAGCTCTTACAATCACATTGAGTTTGTCTGTCTTTGTTTTCATTCTAACTGGCGATACGGCAGCACAGATATTAGAATTAAAAAATTCGCTTCTGATCGGTGCAGATAGTTTTGAAGGTAATTCTCATTTTGTATCTCCTAGTACGTACTCATTAAAAGATCATTTATTAATGTTATTAGCCGGTTCAGTTATTTATCTAGTGGTCATTTTTATGTCGGTCTTAACCCGAAAGATTTTCTACTTAATGGCAGAAGAATTTGGTTTTAGATATGAACAAAGACATGAAATTTCAAAACGTTTCTTTAAATTATTTAGACGAAAAACTTTTAAGTATCCTTATCCGCATACAACGGGCTTTGGCCATACAAAAGCTATTAATTTTTATAGTAAAAAGGCAAGCCGATTTCCTTGGAGGAAGAGAAAGACGTTGGGTCTTAAGTCTAGCAAAGGTGCATTTTCTGTTTTTGCTGTGCCACATCCGCAAACGGCACGTATGGATAAATTAAAATTAGGTCTTATCGACGTCGTGATAGTTAATTTACAAAAAGTTGATTTGTTTGTAGCCGGTGTTTTAGGTGTGATTTGGGTAGCCTATGTTTTTGAATCGCATGGAGCGACAGGAGCCACTTTGGCAATGGATATAGGGATAATAGCCTTAGCTATCATGTATATGAAGTTTTTAAGAATCCTATGGGATGAACTTTCAACCAGCTTCTATAACACTGGGGAACAATTTAAATTATCTCGAGCGCCTCCTCGAGAAAAAATATCATTCTTTAGATCAACAATATTTTTTGGCCTAAGCTTTTTTATTAGTTTCATTTTCTATGTCAATATGGCCAAAGGAGTATCCTACCTATTTGATTTACCTCAACAGGTTAAGTCAATCCAGCTTTCTAAATCCGAAACAATGAGCAAAATGCTTGCTCACCGTTACCTAAGACAATCTGTATTACATACTCAGGAAAGATGGAGAAATCATTTTATATATATTGAGAGCAAAACACAGATAATTGCGGAAGGTTTGGAGGAGCATAATCTATTTATATTCTTACAACAAAAACTTATCGATGGTTATTTTAGAGGAGATGGAATGAATGACGAGTCTAAGATTGCAGTGACGACAGAGTTTTTAACGGGCTATCCGTTATCTTACTTCTTAAATCAAGGCGTATCACGCGTCATTATTGAACAAGTTCCATATGAATCAACGCAACTAAGTATCGCAGAGAAGAAATTGCATGCGCAGGCCATAGAGTTCTTTATTGAAGGCAATTTTACTCAATATATAGAAATTCTTCAAGTTTACATAGATAAAGCGATAACGATAGAGAAGAAACGAAGAAAAAGGTCTAGAGAACACATAGAGTATCTATTAAAGGAATATCCAAATACGGACCTAACTATTTTAAGCAATACAACGCTTCAACCAATAATGGCTACCGTTGATAGGCATCATTCTTCAGCCCAATATAACCATATTGAAGTTGATCCGGGTTTTAAAGAAGGCGCACATCCAACGGAAGTAGTTGTTCATCATGGGACTTACGACAAGGAATTAGCCAACAAGGATAAATGGATGGCCATGGTATTTCCTTATACTATTTTTGCGACCATAATGGAGGAAAACGGTTTATCAGAATATGCAAGTAATGGAAAAGCGTTGGAGATGAGTAGAGAAATGATCAATCAGACCGACATCATAAAAGAATTAGAAAAGCTGTCTCAAACCTTAATGGAGGAACAGCTTCAGGATGCCCAAGGGGATCGGTCGAAGAAAATTTTACAGTTATTCTTTCAGTGGGTAAGAAAATTAGAATTAGATACAGGAACGCAAATAATACCGGGTGATATACGTGAATTTTTTAAGCCGAAATTGAATTTTGTAAAAATGATTAATGATGACATGAGTGCATCGAAAACAGATGACCGCTTTACATCTTCGCCAATGGCTATTGTAAGATCCGATCGGTCACCTGAATTAATCGTATTAAATACCGTTGCTCAACAAAGAATCGCTAGACGACGCAACGTTAATACTTTTATTCAGGATAGTCTGGATAGGCAATTATCAACACCTGAAAAGATAAAAGTTATCAGCTTTTATTTTGATTCGAACGAGTTTATTTATGTTGTTTTCTTTACACTTGCTGGGGTTGTCTGGGTTCATTTGGAGATAGCAAAGCCGCGAATTGGTATTTTAATTCCAGTCTCGATATCTAAAAGGAAAATTGATGTGGGAATGCCTTGGGTAGAAACGAATGAAAAATTTATGGATAAAAATGCTGTGTCTTTATTTACTCCTCTTAAAGGAGTCGCACCGAGAAGTGTTCAATCTTTGATTAAGAAAAAGGTGAAGGCATTATTAAATCGTAAGATGTATAAAAAGGAAATGGAAGGTTTGATTAGAAAAAGAAAAGAAAAGTCGGGTAAATTTACAATAGGGCTGAGTATTACTCCTGGAGCAGAAGGGTTGTTAAATATTGTTGAATTTCTTTTCTGGGAAGGAAAACAAGAATTAGCCTTTGATATAAATTTAGGTGTCACATATACAAACCAATGGCATATGGATAGTAAAAACAACGTAGTTCATAAGTCCTACAGTGATCGAGATGAGTTAAAAGCCATCATTAATGGTTGGAGAGCCGTCTCTTCTAAAGAACGGGCAGAGGAGCTAAGAAGTTTATTGCCAACGCCTGGTTTAAAAATAGCGAGCTACAATCAAATTTATAGCATTTTGACGAAAAACAATACTACCGGAAATCCACCAGTAAAAAGAGCTCATAATCATATCGTTCGCTACCAGGCCAGACGAATTTACTATTTATTAAAGAAGATTGATAAAAGGAGAACGTCACGAGTTAAGCATAAATCCTCAAGTCCTTTTACTAAGAAGTTGCTTCAAGAACTTCCAGCCAATTCTAAAGATAATTACCAGGTAGGTCTGATAAAAGATGTTGCGTTGTCATCTCCTTTGAAAGTGCGAAAAAAATCTAAGGTGCAAAAGAAGAAAAAAGCATTAACAGCAGACTTTGATGGAGAGTTAATCAGAAAAAAATTGGGAAGTTCGGCTAGAGCACTTTCGTTGCTTAATGGGTCGGATTTAGAAACAAACCTCGTGCAAGTGAATAGTAGAGAGAGAAGAGTCATTCATCGATTGATTAAAACGGTATCTGAGTTCCATCTTATTACGATTCTTTCACTTTCAAAGCTTGAACAGGCCCCTGGTCGCGACGTTATAGAGCGTTTTTATCAAAGTCCAGACGCAAAATATCGAGTTGCTAAACTTTTACAGCTTGTCGAGGTTGCGAAATATATTCTTTCCAACGTGGAGAGTGTAATTCAAAAGAGAGAAAACATAGAAATATTGCGAGGAAAATATGTAAAGATTCTTGATGAAAATATATGGTCGCAGGATGAATTACAAGAGATTAGTATTCATCTTGATTATGCAATAACAGATTCCCAAATAGTAAAATTTTCAAAAAAGAAAATAGTTGTTCCCGAAGAAAATAACTTAAAGGCTCTGGAACTCCTTATGGTAGAGATTGAGAAAAGAAGTGTTGGGGATGATGGTATCTCCTTAGAAACCTTTTATAACCAGCTTAGAGCAATAATTGATACACAAGAAGCCAGTTTTAGTAGTCTGGCTCGTTTATCAACTTCATTTGAATATTCTTTTACCGAGATTGCTGTCAGGCGTTTGTTGAATACTAAAGGAGAAGATTTAAAAAATTACAAAATTACGGCTAACACAGCTAGAGGTTTTATTGCGGTTATTGATTTTTATCAAACATACAACTTATTGGCTCTTGGAGTTCAATTAGTTAATTTTATGGAACTAAGGCCTTCTTTGGAATGGGACGCTTTAAGCGACTCACAAATAGAAAAAATTATGGTTATGAAGCACATATGGCAAGAACATTACGAGCTATATCAGTATATGATTAATTTAAGTAGAACGATGAACGGGAAGGCAATTGTTGTACATTTTCAAGAAAAACATCAGATGTTATCAAAAGAATTAGAATATTTAGAAGCACAGGCCATACAATTAGAAGAAGAGGGTAAAAAACTTGTAGAAGATATCATGGTCACGGTCGAGCCTCTTATTTATGAAGCTCAAAGCTTAATATACAAATTTTTTAGAAGAGACACAATTAATGAAGAAGCCATAGCTTATTATACTCAAGTGGTTTTTGCAAAAGAGGCCGTTGATCGAATTTTAAAAGAAGAGAAAGTTACAGAAGGGACAACAAAAGATTTCATCTGGGATCACATGAGAGATTTCGCTCAAACGCCTCCACAAAGCTCAAGCTCAGTTTTGACATTGGAAACTGCGATGCTAATTTTATCACTTTTGATGCCTTTCGTTCTGGTAGTAGTATTTGCACATTTAATTTACAAACATGTCGGTGAAGAAAATGATCAAAAAATTCTGCACGCATCTAAAGAAAAAGGGGTTGATAGAACGGATGTAAAAGTATTTTTTATGACAATATTTTTATTGGGATTAGTTGTTTACAGGCTGCTGTTTGCTGATGCTGTTGTTATTGAGGATAGCGTCATTCAAATAATTAACAAAAGATGGTTTAATGATTTACTTGCTGTGATAACGGTGACAATAATTATTAATATTTTTATAAATATAGTCAGATTAGTGGAGGGTATAAAAAGTTTTGATGTCCAAGTGATGTTGAGAGCTACTACATATAGTTACTTGATTACCGAATTGTTTATAGAAACATTCCAAAGGGGATCTCCTTTCATTGATCTTTTTCTTGGATATTTTTATTATAGTGACTACATTGCGTTTGGTATAAGTCTTGCTTTATCGGAGTTGTTCATTTTTAAAGCTTATCCAGAAGGAAGTCGTAAATTTTTTGAGAAGATTACAATAAATTTAAGAAAAAGTAAAGACACTGAAACAAGCGGATCCAGCCCCTTAAACAAGAAAGATAAGAACGCGCAAATTGTTATCAGTACTCTAAAGCATCTAAATTTCCCCGAAAGGTATCGTAGGCGAATATCCAAAGTTTTATTAGAAGTTTTTGATAAGAAAGGGGTTGATTTAGTAAAATTTGAAATAAATCATCAGTCATTAGCAAAGAGAACAATATTTTTTAATAAGTTAAAAGATTTTATTGAATCACTCGCAAGTTATGAAAATGGAATATTTACATTTAGAGTTCAAGATAATACAAAAATAGGCAAATATCTATTTTTACCATTTGATTTAACGCGTGAGATTGAATATGCCTTTAAATATAAGAATGCAGTAACTGATGAATTATATGCCCTTATGGAGAGTCTTGCCATGAGGGAATGTATCTGCGATCCGTTTATTTTACATGTATTGTTATATTCTATTGGGTATAGAAACTTTAAATATTATATGATAAATGAGCATATAGTCCTAGCCGTAATCTACAAAGGAAAGTTAATGTTTGTTGATACGGCTGCTGAATCAGTTAGTCAGGCATTTTATATAGATGAATACTATCAAAAGTATGGGCAGATATGGAGACTTCGTGATGAAAAGAAGGAAAGGTTTTTTCGCCACGTACTTTCAGACTATAGCGCATCTGTTAAAGTTGATCACGTAACTCTTGAGGAGATTCACAGTATTTATGAAATTGTGAACCATAATATTGCACTTCATCACATGGAGTCTGATAGATACCAAGAGGCTATGGAGCAATTGAATTTGGGCCTTTCTTATAATCCTAACAATTCCGAAATGCTTTATACCTTAGGTTTAGCATTCCAAAAAACAGGTCAACTTCAAGAGGCGCTTAAATACTTTAAGCAATCCGCTAAAATTAATCCAATGGATCCTGACGTCTGTATTTGCCTAGGAAATATTTATATTGATCTTCAAAAATATGCTTTGGCCAGTCGTTACTATAATCGTGCTGAGCAGTTAACAAACAAGACATCTAGTTCTTTAAAAGAGAAAAGTAATTCACCCATGATTGGTTTTGCAAGAACGAAAAGCGGTCTGCTTTTAACAGAACATGAGATTGATATTGATATATTGGAAAACTACGATGGAAGAATTATTACTAAAGAGCAGATAGTGTATTTGGAGAGCGCTCTTAAATTAGTTCAATATTATTTAGGAAGAGAACGCGTAGATCTTCTTGTTGCTTTTGAAAAATTAAAGAAGATGGTGGATCTTGGTTTGATAAGAGCAGCCCCATTTGATCGTATTTATGGAACTATTAAAGAAGACCGGACATATGTTCATGGGCATGCAGGTGTAGAAAAAGGTATTTACTTAGATAACGTTATTCTTCAAAATCCGCTTGAGTTAATTTTTACTTTGATAAATTTGGTTGGCAGCCTTCACGGACAATCTCATTCTGAAAATAGTGCTTTAAAGTTTGATTTTATTTTAGATAACGGATTCTATGAGGGATTAGTTGAAAGTGGAATCGTTAATCAAACAAAAAAAGATTCTGCTGATCAGCCTTCGATAAAATTATTGCAGAATATCATTGTAAGATTCAATCAAGAGTCTCTTCTTATTCGTCAATCTGTAGAAATTCCTAAATATTTACATACGGTTGATCTTCAAGCAATTATAAATCACTACCTGTTTGCAATATTACTGAGAATCGCATCAGGGGAGGTTGTTATTTCAGATCGATTAAGGACTTCCATGAAGCAGGCAATACCACCATTGGAGAATATTCCAGATCATTTGGTTATTGTTGCGGTTCCAGGCACATTTGATCCACCTCATTTTAATCATATTATTGCTTTGTTACAGGCTATGCTATTTGCAATGCAAAATGAGAAAGGAAGGCGGGTGACATTTATAGGATTTTTAAAAAATAATTTATTCGATGATGAGGAAATAGGTTATAAACCGTTTAAATCAAAAGCCTATCACAGAGAAGCCATGGCCAAGCAATTAACGGACATATTTTTTCCTTTAATCAATTTTGCAGGTGCCGATTTAGGATACCTTCAATCGCATTACTATCAAGAAAGTAGCTTAAGACTGATTGATTTGAATCGTTATCAAACAATGGGTTCTCCTAAACCTGTAAGTTTTTACTTAGGCTCTGGTGCAGACAATTTTGTTAGAAATCGAAAGGCCTTGCATTACATGCTAGGAGAAAGACATGGTGAATTTGAAAACGTAACATTTAGGATTGTTATGATTGATGCGCGTTTTAATTCTACATTGGAAGGTGGCTCTGTACATGAGATTCCCTTTGATCAATCCAAATTCAGGCAACTCACACAATATTATAGAAGACCATATGAAATTCATGCGATCGTAGGACTTCAGGCGACACATTTTAGATCAACAGATCTAAGAGGAGGGTTTGGGGACAGTCATGTGCCGGTATCTATACGGAATTATTTTAGAATGAATGCATTATATTCTTTGGACAGAATAAGACAAAGCGCACAAAATACAACTTTAGATGATACGGCATTAATTAGATTTTCCAGTATATATTCTCCAGGCTATGGCGTTAGTGATCATTTAGAATCTCTTAATTGGGAGTTGTTGCAGGAGTTTGAACTGACAATACATCAATTTTATCTTTTTCACGGTGATGAAAAAGTGCAAGGCTATACTGAACTGAAAATAGGAAAGGGAACTCTAGTTTATATCCCGTTACCGAATTTAGAAGGTCACCCTGAGGAATTGTTTAATTTTCAAAAGGCTCTAAGAGATCGTTTACGTTCCCTTTACAGCAGACATCAGGAGGGAGCCTTTAAGCAACCCATCATTTATGTTAATCATGATCCGGGTAAACCGGCTTCCCTTGTATTTGATCAAGAGGTAGCTCAGTATCCGGATATTCGTCAGTCGATTGAGTATCATTGGGGCAGAGGCTATGTTGAACACGACCTTCTTTATCAATTAACAAGCAACGTTCCTTCAGCTAGCGTAACGGTATTAGGATTGGAGGACATATTACCTGAATCGACTGTTGAATTAGGCAATGGCGTTGATGTTGTCTATTTTAATCCAGCTGATGTAACGAAAGGACGTTTTAGAAAGGAATATGCTGTTTCTGAAAATCAGCTTATTGTTTTTGCTCCGGCAAGGTTAGTTAGAGAAAAAGGTCATATGGATATACTGCAGGTTGCTTTATTACTGCAAAAACAGGGTCAATTTAAGGATGTTACCTTTGTGTTTGCGGGCTTAGATGATGATCAGAATTTTTTAACAGAAATGAAGAGGTTTATAAAGTTGCAGAAATTGCAGTATAGATTTTTATTTGTTGGAAATCTTAAGGGGCATCGGTTATTAGAAGGTTATCGAGATTCGGATATAGGATTATTAGCATCACATAGTGAAGGGACGCCTAGATCAGTTATCGAAATGCAGGCAATGGGTCTGCCCGTTATTGCAACAAATGTTGGAGGAACGGCAAATGTTATTCTAGATGGGGATTCCGGTTATATAGTAGAAAAGGAAGATGTTCCTGACATCTTCTTTAGATTAAAGGTGTTGCTCTCAAGTCAGGTTATCCGTACAGAATTTGGTGCTGTAGGCCGGGCAAACACTGTTAACAAATTCTCATTAGAAAAATTAGCTCAAAGGCATACAACTTTTTACACATCGTTATTATCCTCGGAAGATAATGGAAAGATAGATCCATCGAAGAGACAATCTTCACCGATGGAGTCATTATTCCTACCGCATGACGGCAATGTCATCGAAGACATCGTTTTTGATCCAACCGATAAAGATGCTGAAATAGTTTATAAAAGTGGAAGACGTGAAGAGATAGTTTCTAATTACATGCCTGAATTTGACTCAGAAATTGTTAAATTTTATAGCTACAGCAAAAGATCAGCCGCTGTTACCTATATCAATGAAAAAGGATTGGTATCTTTAGCCGTGAAACTTAAAGACGCGCCACCGTTTGAGATGTTCACTCCTTTTGATTTCGTTCGTGGAGTGACCGACGTTCGGTTTAATTTAACAGAGAGTGGCATAGCAGCTATATTCGATTTTAATTATGATCCTGTAAATCCACCGGTACGTATTAAAATAGTTAATATGATAGATTCCAAATTGATTGAAGATATGTTTACAGGAGCTGGAATCAAAAGGCAGCTATCGGAGCGTTTAGGAAAAGAAGTTCATCCTAATATTGAAGTCCGCTTTTTTGAATCATCATATGAAGGTTTTGTGATAGTAACCTATAACACACTAGAAGAGAGGAAACGCAAAGTAACAGTTGTACAACTAACAAGCTCACCATTATCTTTAGAAGATCAAGGAAAGACGGGTACATATAATAAATCATCACTCATCATGCCTCAGAATGTAGAAGCTGGAGTTGCAACTTTAGCACCAAGCAGTGCAACTTTTACTCTAACCGAACGATTAAAATTGATGTTAAGCACTCGCGCTCCTCCAACAGGGTTTAGCACATTTGTTCTTTTAACTATCTTATCAGCCTTAATGTTTTTAACATCCCCCGCAGCATTACAAGCACAAGAATCTTTTAATCCAATCCATCCAAATATTCATTTGGTTCATGACAATAAAAATAAAAGAATTGTTCCTTGGTCCACACCAATAGAACTGCACGATGAAAATAACAAGTGGGTTATGAATTATTTTAGTGGCATGCCCCTTGATTTGTTATTGAATTTTGAACAAAGACAAATTAAAGCACAGAAGGCTAGAACGAAACAAGCTTTTCCTGAGCCGATTCAAGTTAGGCGAACGAAATCATTAACGATTCACTTTAAGTATATAGAAGAAGGAACGATTAACATCATTTTACACGATGCCCATGATGCAACACGAGACATTAGATTGCCACCAGCGCACCTGCAAACAAGCGATAAAGCTTCCGTTACTTTGTTTGTCTCGAAAATTCCATGGAAGAATATGAAAGAAGTAGGCGCTATTTCGATCGAATGGGATAAAAGCGAAGAGGCTGGTGTAACGGTTGATACTTTAGAAGGTTTAAAAGTTCGCCCAATCATCGTTATTCCGTCAGTAATAATAGTAGAATTTTTAGATTTTTTTGAAGCAAAATTAAATCAACCATGGTTGCAAAGTAAATATCAAAAGCAGGAAAAAGATTATCCGCATAGTTCAAGCCCGGTAGGTACGGAAACAATAAGTTTGATTTCATTGTTCATTGATCCTGCCTTCGTTGTTGGAGCAGTAGTGATATTAAGTGCTTGGTTCTGGAAGACGCGATTACGTCATCGTGTATTCAATACATATGTAGACGATTTCATCATTGGGATTTTACATTTCGTTGGAGGATTGGTTTTTGTAATTGTCTCAGGATCTTTTCTAGATTTCCCTTCGGAACAGCCTGATTTTGAAAAAATAGGTCCGTTTGGATTTTTAATAGCGACTATTGTTTTACTTATAAGCGGGCTTTTTACAGGAATTATTGGATTTACTTTATTAAAAGGGTTTGTTGGGTATACCCTAACCTTTAATCCGAAACGTATTTTAACTTATAAAGATAACTGGAATAATATGGGGTTTCGCTATTTTCGTTATAATACGGATCTATATAGAGATTACTTAGAGACATTAGTTCCAGAAAAATTTGAATTGGCTATAAACAATGGAATAAATGAATTGAGAAATCAATTATTTATTGAAAATGAAAAAGGTGAGGGAAGTGATGAAGCAAATTGGACGCAGCATGAACAATGGATTAAAAATTATGCTTCCTTGGCAGCCAGTGAATATATAGATCCGATACAACGTGAGTTTATACGGAATGAGGTAATCAATCTTTTCAGGTGGGCTTATGAGCTTACTGAAATAGCAAATATTAAAACGGGTATTATTCAAGAATTAAAAACTATCGGTGGAGATGAAGCGGTGCAGATGATTGACGATATTATTTCTTCAAAGGATGATAGATATGATATGGAGGAATTAGTAGGTGTATTAGGGAAAATAACTGGACCTACAGAAGGAATTTCTACACTAGAGAAAGCAATTAAAGGTTCAGGAAAGAGGACAGCAAAAAGTGCCGTTCAACTTTTAGGCAAAAAAGAAGGTTCGCAAGTAAATCAAATTCTTTTCAATATTATTAAAGAAAGACGTCAAGGTTTAGTGTACGACGCTGTTGTTGGCCTTGGGAAAAATATGAGGGAGGACGTCTTATCAGAGCTGATTGATATTTTGAGAAACACGCCTGAAAGGGTAGGGGAGGAAGCTGCACATGCATTGGGTTCCATTGGAGATGTGAAACACATTCCTGATTTAATGACAGTTCACATATTAAATCGTGGTCCAGGTTCCTATTCAAATGTTCACCCCTTTAGTGAAGCATTCAAAAAAATATGGAATCGAAATAAAGATAAGACAAATGCTGTAAATCAAGATTATATGGGGCTTGCCGTTATTTTGGCCTTTATGCATTCAGGAGATCTATTGCACACACCATTATTTGAAGCTCGAAATAAGGGAATAATTACGGGCTATCTATTTAATCATGCCGAACATCGGCAAGTTACCAATCGTGGTTTTGTTCCGTTAACTCTAGAGCCGGGAATATTAACAGCATCTTATGGGTTTGTTTTTGAACGTAAAGAATTTAGCATTGAGAAAATGGCGAATAAGCTTGGAATTGCGCCAACATTAATATTGGAAGTTAATGAATCTGGCGAAAAGGACTCTCTTGTGTGGGGGGATGGATTACTTCGTGGGAAGGTATCCAATGAACAGATATATCTATATTTACCTTCTGTTCAACTAATACATAATGCCCAGAAGGGTATTTTTGATGGTTTCAACGACGTTAAGCTGTTGGGTATTGCACCTAATTTAAGTAAAGTATTTTATGTAATGCCTTATGGGGAAGTATTTAGTTGTTGCATGTTAGGGAACGAATCTATTAATAGAATACAATTAACAGCTAAAGCACATATGAAAAGATTCAAACAGACCTTGAAGAAAAATATTAAGGATTATTTGAATGGACTTACACCAATACAAAGGGAGAAGTATTTTACGATTGTACCGGTTTCTGGTGAAGGTCAGGAGCCTAGATTAGGAAGAGTTGAAAAGAAAGATCATGAACCCGTATATCTTGAAAAAGGTGTTCTTTATCAGTTGAATAATAAATTGATAGAGAAGCTACAAGCTGAATTCAGTAAAACCGAAGATAAAGTACTACAAGCACTAGATTTTATTTTCTGGGAAACTATTTATGAAAATCCTTTAAGAGGATTGCTGCTTGATCTGGAAGATTTCAATGGCCGGTATGGGGTATCCGGACATATGGAAGCAGGTAAGGAACGATTAATTCAAGTTTCAGCGAAATTTGATCTTAAAGGATTGAATATAGTTGTAGAGAATGAGGAGATACTATTAGAAGAGGAAGAAAAAAGCACAACGGCTATTAATGGATTTATTGATCCTAGTCAGGTTATCTATAGAGGGGATGAGAGGACAATACCTGTTAGAAACTTATATGATGTTTTAAGTGTAGTTGCTATTTATCATGATTCAACAACCGGCATGGTTATTTATGAAAAAGTTCTTAAAGGAAAAGCGATCATAACAGTTAATGATCAAATTATAAAGATAGATGGTAGGGAAAGTTTGAGTCAATTGGTTCCAGAAGGAAGTAGAGTTATTATTGAGGAAAAAGAAAAGGTATCAAGCAAGGAACCCCAGTCTCCTGGCATCTCTGATCGAACGCCAAGAATCAGTGCCGAAGGAGAAAGAAACTCCTCACCACTAGAGAACCATCTGATGCGCAAAGTTAATAGATTAATGGTCTATTCCAGGAAAGCAATACGAGCAAAGAGTTACACATTAAAGGAGCATAATGCTCTTCATCGCAGCGCTTATGATCAATTTAATGATTTGATCCGCAACCACAGGCAATTTTTACTTAATCCACCAGAGAAGCACAAAAGCAGAGTGATTGACATGCTTATCTCAATGACTGTGGCATTTCCATCGATGCATTATGATTCACAAGTTGATGTAACGGACAATATATATAAAACTCAGCATTATTTAAAAGAATTATTATTAATGGATGAAAATATGTTGCGGCAAAGAGCCTTATTAAGGCGGATTGCAATTGAATTGAACAAATATAAAACCTCCATTGATTCAGTTTATCCTAAATTTAGGATGGGTGTTTCGGCTGTGGTTGATCCATTTGACTATATTCATGATTTGTGGGAATTGCAGAATATGATAGGATCAGTTGAAATAAGCCTGTCAACGCATCCGCTTTCGTCAAAGAAAAATGTGTTGCTTTTGTCCGTCGGGCAAGAATATAATGCGCCACAAAAGTTTACTCACTTCACACTATTTTCCGGACATACGCATCATTTTGAATTTAAATTTGTTCTTTCCGATAAAGATACAGCCATTGCGTCGGATTATTTGGCTAAGGGATTGACAAGTTATGTTCTAAGATTCACCCGTGATCGAGAAATACATTTAGCTATTTATAATCAAATCACTAATAAATGGAGAATAGTTTATGAACAAAATGAGGTATCCAAGAATTTATATGATTTCGGAATACTCTCATCGATAAATAATAGACTTACATCGGATAAATTTCCAACATCCCGTGATACTTTTCACTCAAGCCCTATCAATACTGCCGTGATGTTTATGGGGCGTCCTGTTATGAAGCTTTATACGGGGCATGCACGCGTGCTTTATGAATCAGGTCTACCGGAGACGGTCGAACTGTTTAAGAAAGTTGCGGTGGCCTTGGATACACTTGATCCTCAGCAAGAAGAAAACGGGCTTGAAAGAGTTTTCAATGTGACTAAGGAAAACGATCCAAGAGCTTTCTATGTTCTTTTTAGCATTCTTCAGGTGGCAGAGTACTTTAAGTTGAGACATTTGATTAAGCAAAATCAATGGGCCATTGATATTAATACTTTTATAGGATACAGCCAAGGATTATATGCTGCGGCTTTCTCGGCAGGATCTTTATCCGTTGAGGATTTTGTTAAATTGTTAATTAATAGTTACAACTATGACACAAAGAATCCATCTAACGAAGAAGAGCGGGTGGGTATCATTATTGAAGGGGAAGATGTGGGCGCAAATAATAATCTTGTATTTAGGTTACAGCATGTTTTTCCATTATTTGAAACCATTCAATATTTATCTCCAGATATGATTAATGGACGTATTTTGAGTAGGCAGCTCGGTCAGCTGAAAGATTATCTGTTTACTAGATATGGAAAAGATGTTCAAGTTTCCCTAGATATGGTAGCAAACACGATCACACATTCTACTGGATTAATTGACAAACGAAGATTGTTTGAACAATCCATAAAAGATGATGGCATTCAATTTCAAAAGCCTCAAATTCCTATTGTATCGATGAGTGGAGAGCAACTTATAACAGAACCTCGTCACATTGTTGATGAGTTAGGTGGAATCTTTGATACTAAAATTTTTATTGCCGATGCCATGTCCCAATTAACCCAACGCAATCTGGACTTTGTTTTTAATCTATCTTTAGAAAAAGATAAATTTATCAAGCGACTTTTTAGACTGCATGATTTAAGAATTCCTTTGGGCACATTTCAGGATTATTTGAGTGAGAGCGGTGCATTTGGCAGGAGCGGTTCGCCTTTTAAGGCTAATATTTCCAATCTTAAACATCCATCGTTAAGACAAAATTCTTCTCCTCATAAAACAAGAAAAAATAGAGATGAAAGAAATCATTCGTCACAAATAATAACGAGTGAGGTGCAACAGTCTTCAACTGTCGATTTGTATACACAACTAGATGAAACAATAGAAAAAACGAATAATTTATACTTAAAGAAATACACGATAGGTATAGGCAAGGATGTATACAGCATAGCTACTGATCCGTTAGGTGGTTATTTGCGTGTGGGGCCGGTTGTTATTATAAATAGAGAGCATTTAACGCAAAGTATTTCAAATTTGTATCAACAGCATATTTCAATGACAGTTACAGATTTAAATATTAAATGGAGATCATTTGTTATTCCAATCATTGCCGCTATGGTACATCATCGTGACGCAATTAAAGATTCTGTTGTCTTTGAATTTGGTTCTGGCCGTGGACTCCTGATTCACGAGGCGCTTAAATTGGGTGCTAAGCGGGTGATAGGAATTGATAACAATATCGAAGAACTAGAAAGATCTGTTCAATTGTTTCGAGGATTGAAATATCCTGTAAAACTTATTCTTGGTTTGGATAATTTGAAGAATGTAAATATGCAAGAAAATTTATTAATACACGATAATATTGAGAGATGGTTGACGCTGAATGCCAAAGAGCGTCAACAAATTATGGGCACTGATGTACCTCTGTATATTGGAAATATCGGCGAGTTTTATGTAGTTCATGACATGTTGATAGATAGTTTTGTAAATCAATCCCGTTTAACTTTCGATTTATCTATTTTGGGAGGCTATGATGGTTCAATAGGTTTTGGCACTGCAGTAACGATTGATAGGTTAAGAAAATTTGGTTGGAAGGTCAATTTGGTTCCTTCTCAAACGGGAGAGTTAGGTTTTTATGCGATTGTCTTTGGATCTGATTCGAAAATGAAAAGCTCAAACCCGCTCCATTCAAAGAGGTCAAGGTTATCTAATTCCAGCTCTATGCAAAAAAATAATCCGGAGAAGCTTGTTGAAGCTGGCTTTGTAGGTATCGGTATCGCAAAGGATAAACAAACGGCTCAGGAATTTCGGGAAGCTCGTGCACATATTGTTATTCATGGCGATTATCGCAATAAGGATAAATTGTTATTAGCTATAGGGCATTCTTCTTCATCAAGTGCCATTATGTCTTCAGAGTACAGAAGGACACCAACGTCTTCCCCATTTATTGCGATACACGAAAAAAGAAAAGGTATTGAAGAAAATAAACATATAACAAAATTCCTCCAATTACTAACTTTTGGCACGACCTTATTGATATCTGGCGTAGCCCATGCACAGACAGGGGATAGTGCCAATTTGGAAAACAACGAATACGGGGCGATAGAATTTCCTGGGTTGCCGATAATTATGGAGCATACAAAACGGGTAAATATTTATACACAAGAAGGGTTTATTATTCCTGGATTTACACCGACAGAAGAGATTGCCTTTATGAGTGTATTATTAATTTCGTTGATATTATCTGCGAAAATAATTTTTACTTACATAAAGAATAAGACAAAAGAAAAAAAGAAGGTTTATAGCGCGAAAGATATCCTTAAATTTATTTTTTCAGTGACTATTTTGGCAATCGCTTTTGATCATTTAGCGAAATTTTTAGCTGTAACTATATTTCTAGAAACATTAGGAGATATTACTTTACATTACGTATTACGATTTCAAAGCGTTACGATTGTCATTCAACAGACATTTGAATTTGCATTAGGGGTTATCTCAATAACGTTATTAGCAAACAAATACAAGATGTTCACAGTAAAAAGTATTCAAGTCGCGATGATATCCCTTGCTCTGATCTTTGCTGGCATACCACAAAGATTTTCTGCCAGAGGGTTACCCGTGATAGATTTTATTCCCTTAAAATTTACTCTCGGGTTTAGTCCTGCGGATTTTATGGTGGTAGTAGGTGGTATAATTTTTCCTATTGTTGTTTTCTGGAAGTTGTATATGTGGGGCTTAAATAAAATGTTTGGTCATAAAATAGAAAATAGGGTGTTTACAATTCTATTATTGATCAACGCAGGCTTTATAGGAGCGCTGGATTTTTACGCGCCAAGTACACTGGAGCAGTATGAGAGTATTTTGTCATGGATAAGTCTTCCCGTATTATATGGTTCAACAAAAATTATTAGTCATTTCATCAGAAAAGTATTTGATCAACCATTAGGCAGCTCTTCTCCTCTTACAAAAATAGATCTCAAACGAATAGATAGATTAAAAGAGCATATTGAAATAGATTACAAAACAGGAAGATTTAGGCTTATTCAATCAGTGAAAATGATGTTTCACTTCATCATGGTTCGTCATGGACTCACCTTCGCAAATATAAAAAAGATAAATCAAGGCCTAAAATATTTTGGACCTCTTGGAAATTTATCGCCCCCTGGAATAAAGACCATTCACACGCATTTAATTTCAAATTTATACAATTATTATGAACGATACGCTTTAGAGAAAAGGTTAGTGATGGTTTCAAGTGAAATTTCAAGAGCCATCCAAACGCGAGAATTGATTGCAGAACAATTAAGGCCGTTATACCGAGAAAGAATTGAGACGTCTGAAAGTCATTTGGCCAATGAAATGAACTTTGGAACTTTGGAGGGAAAGGCATTTTCTGAAATAACTCCATATGAAACTCGGATGTATGAACGGATATGGGTGGATAGAAATTATTTATTGCCCTATCCACAAGGGTACAATTTTTTAAGGTTGTTTGATCAAGCTTATGAACTGCTTAACACAATTAATACAAGCTCTCATCAAACAATGACCACTCTAGTTTCTCATGGTGTCATGATCCAGGTCGCGAGAGCTCTATTGGGAGACAAGGAAATTGTCGACCAAGATGGTTGGATCGATTTGGGCCAAGGAATGTTACCAAATGCTCAATTAATTTTTATAGAGAAGGATACGGGGCGAATAGAAATGCCATCAATATCTTTAACTTCAAGCCCTTTAACTAATGCCTTCAATCCCACAAAGCCAACTGTTCTTATGTGGGTAAGAAAAGGGGGCAGCACCCTATTTCAAACACAGGGGAATAGGACAAAAGGAATTAGGGCGCGGATCTCTAATCTTTATTCTTCTTCATCGCTAATCGACGGTGGTCGAATACCAATACTAATAGCAGATCCTTACAAAAGTCTAATCATAGAATGGGCGAATAAGCCTGATCAAAGCCAAGACTTTTATTTAGGGGAAATACAATTACGTGAGGAAGGTAGTACGGATAAAACATCGAAAAAACGATTCGTCTATGTTCGAGAAACAAAAAGAAGAGGGGCTCATGGCGATAGCGAGTCAAACTTTAAACTTATGTTTTCTTCCAAGGAGATAAAGGTCGACAATGATGAATTTATAGAGGAATTTGGACAATTTGTTAGATTGTACAAAAAAGATGATGGTTGGCAATTGGAGCGGTTTTATCCACTTGGTTCGAAAAGCGATATGGTTAATCCGTATGGTGGAACAGGCGTGGATACCCTCATTTGGGAGTATTTTACGACGGCCATTAAATCACAATATCACGGTTTTTATAATTCAGGAACAGAAAATTATAGAGCTGTTAGAAGCTATCTAATCAATAGTGCGCGGGGTAATGGCTTACTTCAATCGATAAAAATAGGACACAGTAGAAGGCAAAATTTAGAAAAAGTAAAAATGGATGGAAGGTTTTTCGGAGAGGAAAATTTTAGGGCGCTGTATATACAGAATATGAGTAGAAAAATAAAATTATTTTCATTAATAGCGCTAGGAGAAAACGAATACCAGGCGCACACGATTGATGAGTCATTTTTAGGAACGGAATTTTTAATTGATGGAGATAGGGTAGTAGTTACCTTCCCTTCAGGTGACGTCATTAAAGACGGAATAAAGGTTGGGCATATTCAAGAAGTTACAAGAACTATTTATGTAAACAGCAAGCCAGTTTCTTCACCACTAGTAAAAATATTCTACGATAGCTTAAGCAATTCCACTCGTCAATTCTCCGGTAAGCAAAGCGAAGAAACACAAAGAGCCATAGATGGTCAATTTACTCGTGTTGCTGGACAAAACGAGATGGATATCTTCTTAAGAGATTATGATCCAATCTTAATGGAGGTGAGGCGTTCATTACAAAATTTAATGGGTCAAATGTTTATGCAAACATCGGAGCTTCTTTCAAACGGGTTTTATTATATCAATTCGAATACACCTTCACCGAGAGATGATTTCAACATGAAATCAAGACAGAATATTGTTTTTCGACGGTTCGGTGTCGGTGATTTAGGTTTACTTGGGCTGCACAGATCAGCAATGGTGAATAATATAGACATTAAAGGAACTGGAGACGATGGCATCTATCCATTTCTTCTCAACGATCCTTTAAAAGGTTTCAACTCAAGATTTTTAGAATTTGGTAACTTACGATGGTTAGCAAGAGGAGAAGCATTAGTGGCATTACGTTTACAAGAAGTTGCCCTAGAAGCATTAGGTGAACCGATCATGATTTCTACGCCTTTTGATATTATTTCGACACAATACATTCCATTTAATGGAAGTATTATTTCGTTAGAAGATTATTTTATAAACTATATTGAGCAGCATCCCCAAGCCAGAAACTATTTTGCACAATTTAATGCAGGTAAATCTGAAAAAGTGACCAACACAAAATCTATTCAAGAAGACATAAAATATTTTTTATCAACATACGGTGTGGCGCAGCTACGTTCATGGTTGCCAACAGATATGCGATCCGCGATAACAGACATTGCGACATCAAAGGGTTTAGAGGTATTATTTGAAGAACTTTTTCGTCTTCATAATGAAGATTTCGTTAAACCTCTTGAAGCGGGTGACCCGAATCAATATCGTTCTTTGATCAAGAAGTACAATATGTCTCAAATAATTAGCATATTAAACAAATCCGCCATTCATTTGGGTCGTGCCATTGGTGTTATTTTAGGAATTGGAGCAAACGTTGAGCAATCTTTTGCTAAAAGAAATTTAACGGGTTTCTTTATAGGTAAAGACTACGATGATGGATATGTACCATCAAGGTTTCAAGAGCAGTTTATTTATAAAAGAGTAGCTGAGCCAGGATTAAAATGGCACGTTTCACAAGGAGTACTCACGTTACAGGATTTGGGTGAATTTTTATTGGGCCGTGATGCAGAGAATGTGACGCGTGCTGCAGAAAAAATACTAAAAGAAACGGTATACGAAACGTATATACAAGTCCAAGAAACCATCATCGAAGACCCAAATCAAATTGTTTTTCAACCAGCCTTTATTAAAGGTCTTAGACAATGGCGAGACCAGAAAGGTTTTGCATTGTTGAAAGCCAAGACATCATCAGCATTAAGTCTTATTCAATCAATAAGTTATCGAGAATTGACACCATTTATTTCTGACAGCACCTCCAGCCCGTTAGTGAAATTTGATGCTAGATCCGCAACAAGTTCTTCGCCATTAAAATCCAAAGTTCTTAAAATATTTCCAAAGGAAAAAGAGACGGTTTTATATCAGTTTTTAAATAAACTAAAATCAATTATTCCTGAAAATCTCATTGATTCTGTAGATCGGGCTAGTACTTATGAGGCCTGGGACGTTCATCCGGAATATGGTTATCCTAGACGGAAGCAGGTGGAACTCAAAATTTTATTGGACAATTATAAGTATGACGCGCACACATTAAATGAGGCGGACGAAGAAAAGGCTGTTACGGATATTCTTAAACTAGCTGCATGGATTGTTATTGGACATAAAAGTGTTTTAGGTCCAAATATAAATGAAGATAATAGGATTTTCCTTGAAAGTGTTGATGAAGTTATGGCCCATATAAAAAATAAAAATAATATATTTAAGGTTGTTGAATATTTTAAATTAAATCGGTATAGATACTTGCCAACTATTTTAAGGGCACGTGTCGCATTTCATCTTTATAAGTCCGGAGATACAGTAAATGCAAAAAGATTGTTTATATCTGCAATGAGACAAGCACAAAAACATACTTTAGAAATAAATGATGCTTTTCGTTTATATGTTTATATTGCTCATCAACATTTATTGTTAGGCAGAATTGCTACAGGGAGGCGAATATTACGGAGAATAATGTCTGATGGGAAAATAGAAAAATCATTTGAATTGACTGTGGCTTTAAATTATTTAGATTCCGGCTATGGGTTCCATGCTTTAAAAATTGTTCAGCCTATGGGAGCAGAAGATCAATTTAACTTTTATTTGCATATGGCCAGGAGAGAAGTTGATCATGGTCAATTTGATCAAATGATTAAATCAACACTTCCGATTTTAAATAATTTGATAAGGGAAGGACCTTATATTAGTAACGGATCATTTCATATGTATAACTTATTAATTCATGCGACTCAAAAGCTTAATGCGGCACAACGCATCGATGCTGCTCATCTGATGATGAAAGAAGCAACCAGATTTGCAAAAGAAGTGAGTTTTCCTCCTGATTCAATTAAATCATTGGAACTAGAACGTTTAGTTTTGAAAATTCTCTTAAAGGTAACAAGATCAAAAAATAAATACCAAGAGATAAATAGGGCTTATTTTGCCTTGGATCAAATTCGATTAGGACAATTAGATCAAGCTATGGAGACGATAGGTGAGATAAAATTGATTCATAATAAAATTGTCCTGGAAATCTTCATGGCAAGTTATCTGTTAATGTCAAGAAATGAAAGAAAAGCAGATTTATTAATTAGAGAGATAAAGAAACGTATGAATGAAAAAATTCGTCGAGTAGGTGTTCGTTTAATCCTTTATACATATCTTTTTGTAAAATTAGTTGAGTCAGGCTATCTCAATAAAGCTAAACAAATAGCTAATATTATTTTTAGAGAAATTCGTCAATTAAGAAAAATTGACAATGTATGGGTGGCTCGTATCAGCCAAATTATTAAACAGGCGTTGTTAGTGACCTTGCCTGAACATGATAGGCCTTTGAGGGAATTAGGTGGATTATATCAGCATATTGAAAGGGGTATGAGTTTAGGGATTAACGCTGCTTTTAAATTAATGATTGATATTTCTGGAAAGTTTCCAATCAATTCAGAAAATGAACAGTTATTTAGCAAGGAGGTGCACAATGCATCGAATTGGATTCAGCACTATAAAGATGACATTGGTTTTATGTATCTATTCTATCCCGAATTTAAGCAATACGAAACCTTAGCTGAGTTTGACCAAGCTTTTCAAAAACAATCTCAGGATCTTATTTTGAATGGATTTCCATTGGAATCTTCTAGAAGAACACAAATCCTTGTCTTTATGGGAATACGGTTTGCTGGAATTAAGACGATAGAATTAAAAGAGCTCGAGGACCGTTGGGACAAAATTCAACATTTTGAAAATAATAATCCTGGTTCATTTGCACGTGCATTTAATGATCGTGGATATCCCATTTTGTTTATAAAATCGCTTCGTAGAAAAGTTAGAGCCGATGAGGTGAAATGGGGTAAGCTCTGGGCTCATTGGCGTCCGATTTATCATATGCAATATCATTTGCTTCACGGAAAAACGGATGACGTTGTTATGGATGGCTTCGCAGAAGGAAAGCGTATGCCTATTTTAGATGAGAAGACAAGGGATCGGTTTTTTAGAAGAAGTTACGCTTACGTGTTGATTGAAGAGCAGTTACATAAGGATTCCTCATTAGCTGATCGTATTGGAATAATGAATACAAGAAAGTTAGATCTGTTTCTTTTTCATCATCCAGAATTGGAGAATATTCAGGATATTATATTTGAAAGAAGATCAGATGAAGAGTTTCAAAAAAGGTTTAGAAAGGCCATGTTTAAAGTGACATTGTGGATGAGTAATTTTTTTACAAATGATAAGAGCGGCCAATTTGCAAGATTGGCTCGGCTGATATTGTTTTCTTATGAATTTAATAAAGAATGGCATATGAAATTTAACGATTCTGAGAATCCGGATGATCAATTTGCTTCCTTTTATGCCTTTTTCAATGACGCCATCAATCATTTACCCAACCAACTCAATTTCTCAATCAGCCAATTTAAGAAATTAGAGGAGAGCATAAATGAATTTAGAAATCCAATATTTGAGGAAATGAATGCCGCTCATGTTGATGAGTATGAAGATATTGATGGTGGTTTCTGGTTAGTCCCTGTTGGATTTTTAGGTTTAGCTCGAGGAAAGGCGGGCCTTGGTGATTGTTCCTTTAATTGTGGATCCGCTGGCGATCCTTTTAGCCGATTTATGAGTCAGGATGCCATAAACTATTTTGTTTATGAGGGTAATAGAGATCTAAATAGAAAAGTTACTGAAAGGTTAAAGACTAATGAGCATGGTTTAACGGCATTTGATTTTGCTTCGGGTCAAAATCTGAAAGGTTATATTGGTTTGCATGAAGCTCAAAGTTTAAATGGAAGAAGAAAAGTGATGGCCATGGACACCATTGGAACCCCACAGATTATTGTCGAGCAACAAATTAGAGAATTATTAAAACAGGTTGAACAAGTTGCCCATGCCAAGGGTTTTGAATCAACGGCCTTACCGCACAACTTAGGACCTTCATTTACACATCAAAATAAAGAAGTCATTCAAAAAATGCCCGAATTCCGCAAGAAACGGATGATCAAATTAAGATCGTTGCACGATAGTAAGTGGCAGAAGTTTACAGAAATGTTCGGGAAAGATAAATATCATTCCATCGAAGACGGACGCTTTAGACTAGTTAAATTGGAGGAAGAAGTATCAAGTCTAATGACACTCAGAGGTTCTTCCCCGCTTAACCGCATTGATTTCATCATCGAATTTCTTCTAGCCGGCGAACTAGATGTAGCCCTAAAAGCTTTTCACAGAAAACCACCACAATCATCATATGATTTTGATTTTAAGACAATCATGATGGCGCTTAATATAAAATTGCCTGAAAGGGCAGGCCATGCGATTCTTGGAGCACTTGATCATCAAAGACAAGCGCATGTTATAACCAGACAATTTGTAGAACGCATTAATACAACGAGTAGAGTTGTATCAGAAGATTTACTCGTAGAAGAGAGGGTTTTACTGGAGCATACAATAGAGGTGGCCGCTTGGATATTTGACGAAATTGAACAAATTGACCCTGTCTATCAATTGCCTCGAGATAAAGTGTTTTCTTCCTTTGGCATTTCGGGTCTTCATATCGAGAGAGACATCCATGATTTAGAACTAGATCGTAGAGCCTTAGAATGGCATTTAGTAACCATCGAGAATGGGCGATTTGGGCCAGCCGTTAAAGAGTTTAATCAGTTTTTATTAAGCTTAGGCATTCGTTCCGTAGAAGATTTGAATGAAAATTTTGAAATAGTTATTTTCCCATCCCTGCATGAACGGTTATCAGAAGAAGAAATAATAATCTGGCGGAATCAAATGAGTTTAAGACAATACCGATCTGAAATTCTTGCAGCCATGTACTTGAAATCTGTCGTCATTTTAAAAAACGTCAAGTCTGTAATAAATAAGGAAACAGAACGAACCGTTACTCCTTTTGATAACAACATTCAAAGAACACAGCTCGAGATTGCCAAACATGCCGCTTTGCAAATAGTTAGAATGTTTAAACTAGGTGAGTTTAATTATGGTCGAGGAGATGGAGTACAAAAGTTAGTTCAAAGCATAGATCGCGCTATTGCCTTTCAGCGTTCTTTTGTATCTTCTGCATTAAAGAAAAGCGTTTCACGTTTAGAAATTAGCAATATCAAAGCGCACATTTCAGGAATGCTTGGTTTCTTGCTGTTCCCAGTGCTTGAAGTTCCAGATGAGATTGTTGCGCTTAAGAAAATCTCTTCCCATCATAATATTCTCAGTATTGGTGGCGCGGTCACACCTTACTATTTTCTCGAGCATGCGAACACCGTGGATGTCGTTGATCATGCGCCAGAACAAATATGGTTCCTTCGCATACTACAAACAGCCATTAAAAAGCAATCGACGGAAGAATTAATGGAAGATCTTAGAGGGATTATCCGTAGGCAAGGATTGTCCGAGGTACAAGAGCGGATAATACTTAAGAGCTTTGAACAAGCTTATGGATTTATTGTAAACAAAGAGCGAAGACAGAACCTAGAAGGAAAAGTTGATCGCATCAAATTGGTCGAATCAAATATTATTTCTGTCCCACGAGACACCAAATACGACATAGTTTATTATTCAACGTTACCGTTTGTCTATGAACAAGCAGAAGATGCGCAGTCATTAGAGAGTCTCATGAAGAGAATTAATGTTGATCTAGAGAACGGAATAACTGTTATTTATGCCACGTTTTATATGCGTAATCCACTAAGGTCACTGGAAAGTTATATTCCAAATGCTCTTAATAAATATGAAATCAAAGTTGTTCCATCCAAGATATATCCTGTGACATCTTATGTTGTGCTTTCTATTAAAAATTCTATTTTTGAAAAGGGGCGCTCAAAATCATCTTTTGATACTACTACCACTTTAAATGTTGCAGGATCTTTAAGTGTTGAAAAATATGCATCAGGTCAAACAACCCTTCGACGGAGTAAGAAGTTGGCACGAGAAGTTAGTGTTCGTCAACTCAAAAATTCTTCCCTTCCACAATCATCTTCATCCCTTAGACTTGAAGAAATTTTAAAGCTTGTTGAAGAAGGTGAAGTTGATATGGCTGTTTGGAAATTTGTAAATAAAGAGTTTCAAGGTCAACATTATGCGGATTATGTTAAGGTGCGCGATGTATTATTAAGGCGTCTTGAGACGAGAGTTTTTCTACTTAGAAATAAAATTTTAAATCTATCGGTAAGGAGTGGCGATTATATATTGGGGTTTATATCTGGTGTAATAGTGAGTCGGGAAATAGTAGATCGTAGAGTTTATAGGATAGCTAAGAGTGATCATAATCTAGCTTATAAAAGACTTGAAGATGAATTCAGTCAAAGGGATGCTGAGAAGGTAGCTATCCATGCACAAATTATTGCTGATCCTGTGAATATGTTTAGAGAGTCTTTAGATAGTGTTTTTGTTAAAATGTCAACTGGCGTATATGAGATAGATAATTCGACAAGTAGAAATAGTTTTAAGTTAGATAAATTTGAACTTATTCAAGAGAACATTAACGAACTTCTACACCGAAATCTACATTTAGAAGTATCCTTGACACAAGCAGAGTTAAATAAAATATTGCTACGTGTACAAGCAACAATATATATTAACGCACTACGCGGTGTATTTGAAGATCGTACTTATGACAGACTAAATTTTATGACATTAAGGGAAAGTCCAATAAAAAATTTAAAACGGACTCAATATTATTTCAATATTCTTTTAAATAGTGGTGTAGTTACCTCACAGTTGAAAGATCAAATAGAAAAAGACAAATGGCAAGTTTCAGAAGCCATTCGATACAATGAATCATCTTCGCCTATGCGAACGTTGGGTACGAAATTAAAAGAATGGATAAAAGTGCGTTATGAAAAAAATAGGGGGCTTTTCTCGAAGGAATTTATTATTCATTGGATAGATGAGATATTTATTGAATTAAATGTTTTTAGATTGCAATTACTAGATTGGATGTATCAATTATTACATATTCGTGAATGGTTTTATCGATTAAGACGATTAATGTTTGGTTGGGGATGATATGGACGGCTTGTTTGGAAACTTTTTACATCCCATACTGTTTCCATAGGTCTTCGAATTCTTTGTGAACATCTTTGCCGTAATTGGCTGTTAGTTCTTTAAGTAGGGATAAGTTAATTTTATCTGCGGAAATTTTTATAATTCCAATCGCATCGTTGATGTCTTTAGAGCTTCCAGCAAAAATTTTCATGGCGATGAGATCTTCCATACTAATGATTTTAATCGAAGAGTTCTGGAAGTTTGCTTGGTTTGTTCGTGTTAAGGCATCTTCTTTCATGCCTTTAATACCGAATAAAAGATCAACACGATTTTTAAACGTATCTTCAACATTGATGACCGCTGCAATGGGATCATCGAAGTCTCCTGTTCTATGATTTACCTGAAGACCTGCTTCAGTAAGAGCTTTGACAGTGTTTTGTAATCCGTGCTTGGAATCATCGAAATAAATAATGGCGTCAGTATCCATACTAGCTCTAACGACACCGTAAAAGGATGCTGCAAATGCTCCAATAATGGCGTAGGAGACGTTTATTTTGGATAAGATTTCGATGACATCAAGAAGTAAGAGTGGTGATTGTCCAGGGGTGGTTGTTCTCATTTGTTAGATCTTGAAGCTTGGTTGCGGAATTTTGATCCTGCAAGGTAGACTTGCGTCATTAATTGAGAATGGTTGTAGAAGGCTTCAAGACGTTCTTCGGGGGTCATGCTTTTGCTGATACGGATAAGGTCGTCTTGGTCTTGTTGTAATATTTTTGAATGCATGATGTTAATATAGCATATATTTAGGAAAATATCCAAATGAGCTATAAACATGTCATTCCCGCGTAAATGGAGGACAAGTAGTAGTTGTTTTGGCTCACGGATTCCCGCTTGCGCGGGAATGACATGATTACTATTACGTGCGCAAGAATTGCTTATCCAAAAACCCCTCACTCATCTCAATAACCGTCGGCCTTCCATGAGGGCAGGTAAAGGGATCTAAACATTGAAGTAATTGTTCGCGTTGATATTCGGCTTGTTGTTGATTGAGTTTATCTCCAGCCATGATGGATGAGCGGCAGGCTCGGCGGGCGATCGTGTCATGGTCGCATTTGGAGATGTTTTCACCAGCCAAGAGATGGCGGACGGCTTTCTCGACATCTTTGATGAGTTGTGGGTAGGTGTGAATGGCTATTGTGTCATCATCCCATTGTGTACTTTCTAATCCCATTTCTTTTAGTTTTTCTTTCGATTCTTCCCACACCAAAATTTCTTGAGGAGTAAGTTTTATTGATACAGGGGCAAGAAGATGTTGCACTTCTAAGTTGTTGTTTTGCATTTGGCGAATTAATTGTTCGTAGGTGATGCGTTCGGCAGCGGCATGTTGGTCGACAACTAAAAGGGAATGACCCGATTCAAACAAGATGAATTTATTGATAAAGGATCCGATGTATCGCGCTTGTTCTAATTTTAATTGCAAACTATCCTGACTTTGTGCGTTTAAAGCATCATCGGGAATAAACATCTCTTGAGTTTGTCCGCCACGGGGATAAGCGTATTCTTCTAACGCAACTTCTCTTCTTGGAGACGCGCTGGAAGAAGAGGAATCAAATAATCGTTCGGGGGGGCTGTCTGGTTGTCGCTCATAAGGGTTGCTTGCCGAAAGCGCGCGCGAAATAGTGTTGTTACCGGTGGCATCGTCATCATCATCAGCGACAACCGCTTGTTTACTTTGACCTTTTGACATTAACGTGTTCTGACATAAGATTCGTAATAACGAACATAACCCACGTTCATCTTTAATTTTAACCTCACGCTTGGTGGGGTGAATATTAACATCCACCTCATCAGCGGGAATGGTGAGGTCGATCATAAAAAAGGGAAAGAAATCTGGCGGCAAAATTAGACGGAACACTTGGTTTAAGTGAAAAGAAATACTTTTGTTAAAGACTGGGCGGCCATTGATAAAAACAAATTGCATGTCACGTCTGGGGCGCCGAATATTCATATCTCCTAAAACAACTTTGACCTTACAGCCGCGATCCGGAATGTCTTCTTCGGCTTCAAGGAGATGTTTAGAATCAAAATTAAGAGCCTCAGAAATACGGGTGACAAGATTTTCTTGTGGCATAACATCAACAAGCGTTTTACCTTGATGCGTTAAAAGAAAACGAATGTCTTTATGATAGAGTGTGTAGGGGATAAAAGTATCGAGAACTTGATGAATTTCTGTAGAATTTGTTTTTAAGAAATTTTTACGCGCAGGTGTATTAAAGAAAAGTTCTTTAATCTCAATTTCTGTTCCTTTGGTGTTAAAGGCGCAAGGTTTAATATGTTGCTTCTCAGAACCCCGTAAATAAATTTCCCAGCCAGATTCTTGAGCATCTGTTTTTGAACGTAAAATAATATCAGAAATAGCAGCTACACTATATAACGCCTCACCACGAAAACCCAAAGACATGATGTTGAATAAATCATCAAGCGATTGAATCTTACTAGTCGCATGACGTAAAAAAATTGTCTCAAGATCATCTTTACCGATACCAGAACCATTATCTTTAATATGGATAAGAGACTTACCTGCATCTTTAAGGTGTAGTTCGATAGATGTTGATTCGGCATCAATGGAGTTTTCCATTAATTCTTTAACGACGGATGCCGGACGCTCGATGATTTCACCGGCGGCGATTTTGCTGATGATGTCGGGGGGTAATATGTGGACTTTATTTTTCATGGTTTTAAATAATGCTGCAAGGAATAACCAAGTTACAAGGTACAAGATATCCGGCCTACGGCCGGACCACTGTGGGCAAAAAAGAAACAATACCCAATTCCAAATAATCAAACATTTGGTAATTTGGTTATTTTCTGGTTATTTTGTAATTGATTGTTGGTTATTTTTTGCCCCGCTTTTTGCGGGGTCCCGCCAAAGGCGGGATAACTTGTACCTTGTAACTTGGTTATTCTTGCGAGTTTTAGTAAATAAGCTATCTGTTTTTATTTATTTCTTTCTGCCACGTCACCACCCAATTAACCACCTCAACCGGCGTCATCTCATTAACATCTAACGCCTCAATCGCCTCACGCATCTTGGCAGCTACAGGGTCTGGTGCAGGTGAAAACAAATTTAATTGATCTTCACTTGATGGTTTTGTATCAATTTGATTCTTAACATCACTCTTTAATTCTAATTGTGTCAAAATTTCTTTAGCGCGATTGATGATATTATGAGGAATACCAGCGAGTTTTGCAACATAAATACCATAGCTATCATCTGTACTACCAGGCACAATTTTATGAAGGAAGATTATTTCATCTTTCCATTCTTTAACGGCAACATTATAATTTTTTACACCAGGATGCTTCTCAGCTAAGACGGTTAGTTCGTGAAAATGGGTGGCAAATAATGTTCGTGCTTTTGTATGAGAAAAATGTTCCGCTAAAGCCCAAGCCAAACTTAATCCATCATAAGTGCTTGTCCCACGACCAATTTCATCAAGAATAATTAAGCTGCGATCTGTAAAATTATTGAGGATGTCGGCGGTCTCATTCATCTCAACCATAAACGTGCTTTGTCCTTTACTAATATCATCATGCGCACCAATGCGTGTAAAAATTTTATCCACGATACCAATATGAGCGCTTTGGGCAGGAATAAAACTGCCTACTTGAGCCATGATGGTAAGAATTGCTGTCTGGCGGATATAAGTCGATTTACCGGCCATGTTAGGTCCAGTAAGAATAACAAGATGGTCGTCGTTGGAATCAAGTAAGGTGTCATTAGCGACAAAAGTCTCCGTTGTCGTCCGTTCCACAAAGGGATGCCGTCCCGCTTTAATATCAAGAAGCGCGTCTTCGTGAATGTGTGGGCACACATAATTATGTGATTGCGCTAAAACAGTGAAGGAATAAATACAATCAATGGTTGCGATGTTGTGACAGAATTTGTGTAATTCGATGGAGTGATCAAGAATACGTTTTTGAATTTCTTGGATGATGCGATGTTCGATCTTTAAAATTTTATCTTGGGCAGTAAGAATTTTTTCTTCGTATTCTTTGAGTTTTGGTGTGATGTAACGCTCGGCGTTAACGAGTGTTTGTTTGCGAATAAAATCGGCTGGAACGTTTTTGGAATGTAGCTTTGTCACTTCGATGTAATAGCCAAAGACTCTGTTAAATCCAATTTTAAGCGAATTAATACCGCTGCGTTTGATTTCTTCCGCTTGCAAACTTTTAAGCCAACCTTGTCCTGTTTCTTGGATCGCACGCAACTCATCTAATTCTTTATCATATCCCTTTTTAATCACTTTGCCTTCGGGTTTGGATAAAGGAATGTCTTCATTAATCGTCTCTAGTAAAAATTTACGAAGTTCGGGGATATCATCTAATTGAAATAAACTATTGCTACCTTTAAGAGGTTTGATAACGTCATTGATTTTTGGTAATAGGTTTAATGTGTTTCGAATAGCCAGGAGATCTTTTGCATGAGTATAGCCGCAGCTTAGTCGTGAAATGTTTTTTTCGATATCAGGAATTTGATCAAGACATTCTTTTAGCTGCTGTTGAATTTCAGTGTGATCTTTAAGATGTTTGGTTGCTTCTTGACGTTGTTTGATTGAATTTTCTTTTTTCAAAGGATGTAGGTACCAATAGGAAAATAATCGTCGTCCTAAGGGCGTTAATGTTTCATCAAGGGTTTTGATAAGCGTGTGTAATTCTAGTCCGTGATAAGCGGCAGGAGAGATGTAAACAAAATTTTCGCTTGTATAAAGGGAAAGTTTATCCACATGTTGTAAGGGTTGTTTGTTCATCGCCTTTAGATACTCGATTAATGCACCCGTACTAGATATAGCAGAGTTTCGATCCTCGATTCCAAAACCGTTTAAATTTTTAACATGAAAATGATTCAGCAAAGTTTGTTTAGCCATATCAAGACTAAAGGTCCAATCGTCGCATGGGCTTAATGTGATAGTTTTGGATTGAAGAAGGGGGTTTTTAAAAATTTCTTGTATGATTTCTTCTTTAGATTCTGGATAAATACATTCATAAACAGGAAGTTTGGTTAGAAGTTCGATAAGTCGATGTTGATTTAAGGGAAATTGATTTGTTTGGACTTGACCGATCGCTGGATCAATAAAAGAAATTCCCATGTGTTTGGAATCAGGGCTAAGCGCAAAAATATAACGGGAGGCTGTTGAGTTTTCATCGAGGTAGGTTCCTGATGTAATGGTGCGAATGACATCTCGTTTGACAATGCCTTGAGCGGTAGCCGGATCTTCAACTTGTTCGCAGATAGCGACTTTGTGTCCTGCTTTAATGAGACGCGCAATATAATTTTCAGCCGAATGATGAGGAACTCCGCACATCGGCACACGATTTGCACTTCCTTTTCCACGAGCTGTCAAAACAAGATCGAGGACCTTCGAACCGATCTTGGCATCTTCAAAAAACATTTCATAGAAATCACCTAGTCGATAAAAAAGAATACTACCTGGATGTTTGGCTTTGAGGGCTTGATACTGGCGAAGCATGGGAGTTGTTGATGCTTCAGAGGACGTTTTTGAGGGCACGGTGGAGCTGGGCACGTTCATAGGGAAGATGATAGCATAATGGGGCAGGGGTGGCGAGTAAAAATTAGAAAGTGAGGCAGGAATAACCAAGATACAAGATATCCCGCCTTTGGCGGGACCAAGGCAAGATACTCCGCTTTTAGCGGGGCCCCGCGAAAAGCGGGGCAAAAAATAACCAATAATCAATTTTAAAATAACCAGAGAATGATCAATCAACCAAACGTTTGAATATTTGGAATTGGGTATTGTTTCTTTTTTGCCCGGCCCCGCCAAGGCGGGCCGAGGTCCGGCCAAAGGCCGGATTTCTTGTATCTTGTATCTTGGTTATTCCTGCCAGTTTTACCCCCAGTACTCGGACATCCCCCCCCTTGCACCCCTATATATTAATGGTATACTTCCATCAGACGTTAAATTTAGGCAATAATCTTCCAAAATAAATGGGAGCAATATGATGAAAATTTTAAATATCACTGTTTATATATTTGTTGCAACATTTTTGTTTTCAAGTACTTACGATGTATCAGCTTTAGAGGAAAATCGTAGGACCCCAGCGGATTTTCTTGTGGAGGTGGGCAAAACTGACCTTCAAAAGGGGAATATCCAGCAGGCCATTCATGAGTTTAGTAAGGCCCTTATGATGGACCCTCATCATAAGGAAGCCAAGCAGCTTTTAGTCCAATTTGGCATTGAAGATGGGCTGTATACTAAGCAAAAGACGCATTTAAGCCGCATTTCCGATATGGGTGATCATATCCGCTCTTACCGCGCCAAACTAGAAGATTTAGAGCGTCAAAAGGCTGACCTTAAAAATCAATTTGCACGATTACAGGTTGAGCATTTTTCAATTATCAGAGAAAATAAAAATAAAGACCTAGAGATTTCAAAGCTCAAAACCACAATCACCGCGATCCAAAAGACAGCCAATCATAATAAGGGTATTTATGAAGGCAAGGTCGGTCAAATGGATCAGGCAAACGAATATCATCGTGAAAGTCTGCTTGATATGCAGGAGGCGATGAACCAAGAAAAGGAAGCTGCATTAGCACCGCTTGCTAATCATAGAAAATTGAAGCAAAATTATGAAGCATATCACGATAAATTCGATAAGAGTATTGAGTATTCTGCGTATTTAGAAGAGGAGTTATTAAGCCTTTCCGATAAATATCATTCCTTAAACAGTCAAATTTCTGATCAGTATGTTCATCAAGATAAACTGATTCATGTATTAGAAGATTATCTTAAGCTTCGTGAAGCAAGTTTAGACGATGCTTTGGATGAGGCGTTATATAAGCACGTTGATTTGACTCAGGCGGACAGTATGGTTTTAGCCAAATTAAATGAGCTTATTGACTTACATGATGATGTGGATCAAAAACGAAATCGTATTGATGATCTTCATGATGATCTGATGATTAGTAAAGATATGATCTTGGATCGCAATAAGGAGATTAATGATTTACAAGAAGAAATACAAGGGGCGGATCATTATATTCAAATCCTCTTGGATGAGCAGCGCGAGAAGAGAGAAATGTTAGAATAAGAAATTCTGGCTAATCGTTCTACTCATGCTATAATTTATTTACCATAAATTATTCAACTTTACCATTCCCCCTTATGAGGGAATGGTTTTATTTTTTTCTATGAAAAAATGTCCTATATGTGAAGGTGAGTTTAAAGATACAGCAACACATTGCACACGATGCGTTGTTGAATTAGAAGAAATGAGCAAGGAAGAGGCCTTTGAAAAAGGTTTAAGCTCCTTAGATGACGACTACTCTTATTCTCAAGAAGGTCAGGAAGATGAGGGTGATGACAAAGATGAAGGGAAAGAAATCACCGTTTCTGGCTATCGCAAAGAAGAAGATGAGTTTTCTATGAGTATGGTAAAAGTCATTGTTATTTTTCTTGGTCTAGCTTTTCTCATGAATTTAATTTTCGTTATGTTTATCAGGTAATTTCGAAGCTTTAACGAAATTTCAGGTTGGTTTAATAACCCTGTAGTTTGTTTTGGGGTTCATAACTTTGATTAAGTAATTGTTATCCTCTACAATGCCGAGACGTTATCCCGAGTTTAACTGTTTTTCATTTGTGAGAAATCATAAATTAGGAGAAGGCTGTTTCACATGAACCCAAAGGCCAATTCTCGGATTACGTTTCATTGGAATCTAAAATCTATTCTCGCCCTTTTAGTATTAATCTTTTCAGCGTTTTTATTGTATTTTCATACGCGTGATTTCAAATTAACTTATCTAGATGATAACGTTTGGATTCTTGATTATCATTGGTATTTAAAAGACATTAAAAACGTTCCCGCATTATTCACCAGTCCTGATTTTTTGTCAGGCGTTTTTTATCGCCCCATTCAAAACCTTTCTTTTATGCTTAATTCGTGGAGCACGGGACAAAACGTGGCTGCTTTTCGAATATCGAATATGGTTGTTCATTCCTTTAACATTTGTTTTATATTTTTAATTTTAAAAGCTATGAAGTATTCTTTAGAGGCTTGCTTTTGGGCAACACTTATTTTTTGTGTGCATCCGCTATTAACCTCAGCTGTTGTATGGATTCCCGGTCGGACAGATGCTTTTTTGGCGTTCTTTGTATTATTGTCATTTTTATCTTTTTTGAAGTATCACAGCTCGAATCGTTTTCATTTTTTAATATGGCACATATTATGTTTTATTTTAGCTTTATTAACAAAAGAAACCGCTGTTGCGATTCCTGTAATGTCATTTTTGTATATTGCTTTTTTTTCAAAAGATAACATTAAACAAAAGCCCTATGTGTGGCTCTATTGTTGTTGGGCTCTTGTTATCGTAACTTTTCTCATTATTAGAGCTGTGATTCTTAAAGATTCTAGTGGTGTCAATGTGGCCGTTGCTTTTTCGTCAATGCTGTCCAATGCCCCTGCCATGATCTCTTATTTTGGAAAAGCTTTTCTGCCCGTCAATGTCTCAGTGCTTCCTATATTAAAAGATTTAACGTTAACATACGGTTTTATGGCTTTTGCTATTTGCGTCTGGGGTTTAAGTGTCTCCAAACGTAGACGAACGTCCAATGTCCTCTATGGATTTTTATGGTTTCTGATTTTTTTAGCCCCATCCTTAGTGCTTAGTTTCTTGAAGCATGAATATAGGGTGTATATACCTTTGTTTGGTTTGCTTCTTATTTTTTTGGAAATGGATTTATTTCGTTTTGATAACACCGTAGAGGATTCGAGTCAACGTAAAACGGTGGCTCGATTGATTTGTGTGATTATTGTTGTTTGTTTTGCTGGGGTCACACTTACACATAGTCAACACTACAAAGACAGATTTGCGTTTTGGAATAATGCTGTTAAACATTCCCCTCATTCTCCTTTGGCCCAGCGTAACTTAGGGGCCATGTTATATTTAGAAGGGGATTTAATGCAGGCTGAGAAACATTTTCAAAAGGCGCTTGAGCTTAATCCTAAAGAACGAATGGCGCATAATAATTTGGGATTGATTTATGTGCAACAAAAACGATACAAGGATGCTGAGAGGGAATATAATTTAGAAATTAACATAAATCCAACTTATGATAATGTATACTACAATTTAGGTCTGCTCTATTACTTTAATGGTCCGAAACAAAAGTCGAAAGAGCTTTGGCAAAAGGCTGTTGAACTAAATCCCAAAAATGCGGGTGCTTATCTTAATTTGGCAAAGCTTGCGATGGAAGAAGGGCGTCTAAGGCAGGCTAAAGAATATTTAGATATTTTGCGTGAGAAGGGTGCGATTGGGGATGAGGAATATCAGAAGTATTTGCAGTTTATTGGACGTATAAAAAGTAATCGTGTCATCCCCGTGGAAGCGGGGAGCAAGTAATAGTTGTTATCGTGCACGGGTCCCCGCTTTCGCGGGGATGACATTACGATTAATTTATGAAAACATATCATCCTCTTAAAAAATTTATATTTACCGTCGCAGCATTTTTTATGTTTGCGCTATTTATTTTTATTATCGCCGAAATTGCTTTTCGTATTTTTCGCGGCCCACCCAACCCTCTTTCAGAGATTACCCAAAAACATTCTTCTTTCCTTTTTCAACCTAATACTGTTATGGAAAAATCTTCATCTAAAGAAGGGGAGTTTAGTTATACAGCACGTATTAATAATTTTGGATTTCGTGGAGATAAGATAGCGCTTGAGAAAACACCGGGTAAGCTGCGTATTATGACCGTTGGTGATTCCTTCACGTTTGGTGTTGGGGCAGAAGATAATGAAACGATTGCTACGGTTATTCAACAAAGACTGATGAATCAAGGCGTTGCTGTTGAGATGATTAATGCAGGTATTGGTCATGCCTCTCCGATAACTCATTATGTGAATCTACGTGATAACCATTTAAAATTAAAACCAGATGTTGTGATTCTTTTGTTGGATTTAACAGACCTTTGGGATGATTGGCATACGGAGCGTAATGCTGTTTATGACAGAGATGGTGATATTGTTCGTTTTGATCCGATGTTTATTAATGGTAAAAGGGATTGGTGGATTACAGCTATTCATCATAGTGCCTTTTGTAAATATATTCAGAATAAAGTTGTGCGTACATTTAAAAAAATAGGAGAGCTGGGATTTAAAAATTATTTTAAAGCGGTTGTTGAAGGAAAGAGAGCCAAGGCTGTCATTATTAATACAAAGAAAAATATCTCTCAAGAAGCACAGATTGAGTATGATGGATTATTGATGATGCGAGGGAAGGAAAAAAAAGATTTAATTGAAAAACATTGGGTACGCAGCGCTGGTTATTTAAAAAAGATTAAAGGGATGTTGGATGAGCGCAACATTCCTATGATTCTAGTAACTTATCCTCATGGAATTTATGTCGGAGCCGATGAGTGGGAAAAGGGTCGCGAGACATGGGGTTTTGAATTGGGAAAACGTTATACGGATTATTATCCATTTGAATTGGTTGCAAGTTTTGCAAAAAAAGAAGGAATTGCCTTTATAAATACCGTCGACAAATTTCCGATTAGTGAAGGACAAATATATTTCTATAATTGGGATGGGCATATGACACCTAAAGGATATCAAACAGTGGCTGAGGGTATTGTTTCAAACCATGTATTTAAAGATATTGTGAAATAAGTTTGTATGATTTAAAAAGGGGGAAGATATGGCTAAAACGAACAGTATGTTTGTCACAATCGGTCTAATTATTTGTATGGTGTTATTTGCTGTTCTTCTGCGTGAAACAAAATTAAAAATTGCGGGAGATGAGTCGTTACGTGAAACGTATTTAGAAAAAATGCAGAGTTCGATGTTTCATGGAGGCGCTTGGCAAGAGTGGAGTGAGAAGGAGAAAAAAACTTATCTTTTTGGACTTGAGGATGGCGCATTGAATGTGGCTGCCTATTACAAATTATCATGGGATGAACGTAATCGCGCTGTTAAGTCTTTACCGAGTTTTGGCGCCGCCGTTAGTCGCGATATGCTCATCCAAACGCTGGATGATTTTTATTCTGACCCCAATAATATCAACGTCGCGATCCCCCATGCTGTATTAAGAATCACCAACCAAGTCCTGGGCATCGAGGATCCCTTAGAAGAAAAACAAAATACATATTTCAGCCAAGAATTACAAAAATTCCACGACAATCAAAAAAACCCTTAGGGTGAGTATTTTTCATCCCCACCACCCCCGATCCAAACATCGATATTGAATCGCCTCGGCCATGTGATGCGGTTCGATGTTGGTTTTATGTTCCATATCAGCAATGGTCCGTGAAACTTTTAGGATTTTATCGTAAGAGCGCGCGGATAGCCCAAGTTCGTCGATTGCTTTTTTAAGAAGCTCTTTGCAATCCTGGCTAAGAGGGCAGGAGGTTTTGATTTGACGATGTGTCATATACGAGTTGGCATGAATCGTTGATCCTAAAAATCGTTGATGTTGTATCTCGCGGGTTTGTGTTGTGCGTTGTTTGATTTCTTTTGAACTTTCAGATTTTTGTTGTGACATGATTTGAAGCGATGGAAGAGAAGGGACTTCTAGATGGATATCAATTCTATCAAGGAGTGGCCCTGAAATTTTAGACATATATTTTTGAATTTGTTGCGGATGACATTGGCACTTTTTTTTAGGGTCGGTGTACCAACCACACGGACAAGGATTCATCGCACAGATCAACATAAAATGTGAGGGAAAGCGAACAGTCTTTGTGGCACGGGATATGGTGACATAGTGATCTTCGAGCGGTTGACGTAAGGCTTCTAAGACGTTGCGATTAAACTCGGGAAGTTCATCAAGAAAAAGAACACCGTTGTGACTTAAAGTGACCTCACCTGGTTTAGGATTGGATCGACCACCAACGATAGCAACATCTGAGGTGGTGTGATGAGGCGAGCGAAAAGGTCTGTGGGTGAGCAATGATTCCCCCCTATTGAGTAATCCCATGACGGAATGAATTTTGGTTGTTTCAAGCGCCTCTTCTAAATTCATATCCGGCAAGATAGAGGGGATACGTTTAGCGAGCATGCTTTTGCCACTTCCAGGAGGACCGATGAGCAAGCAGTTGTGCGCGCCCGCCGCTGCAATCTCTAAACCACGTTTGACATGGCTTTGCCCTTTGACTTCACTAAAATCAATGTCTAGGGATTGTTTCTTTATAAGATAACTTGCCGTATCAACATCAACGGGTTTTATAGAATCGGAGTTATCTAAAAAGTAGACGACATCGTTAAGTGTTTTAACAGGATAAATATGGGTGTGATCAACGATCGCTGCTTCTTGAGCATTTTTATCTGGAAGGATAAGACCTTGAAATTTATCTTTGGGCATATTAAGCGCCACAGATAAAGCCCCGTTAATCGGTTGAATGCGTCCATCAAGAGAAAGTTCGCCAAGATAAACATATTGTCCCAAGGCCTGTGGATTGATTTGCTCCGTTGCCGCAAGCACTCCTAAAGCAATCGCTAAATCAAAAGACGGGCCTTCTTTTTTGGTATCAGCGGGAGATAAGTTGATTGTTATTCGCCGTGTTGGAAGTTTAAATCCTGTATTCTTAATGGCTGAACGCACGCGCTCCTTACTTTCTCGAATCGCACTATCTGGTAAACCGACAATAATAATTCCTGGCAAGCCACGCGAGACGTCGACTTCAATGACAACCTTAAAGGCATCTAATCCAGAAATTCCATATGAATATGTTTTGGCTAGCATGATTTATCCTTTTTCTTGTTAGGTGTAAATCCAATAGGATTTTTTTGTTTAGAGGGAGGATCAATTAATCGTTTGATTGCATTAAAAACAATTCGTAATTGATGGCCGTATTTTTTCTCCATCGTTTTGATTTTGCGTCTTAAGTCTTTGTGCGTCGTCATTAATTCTCGAAGTTTAGTGAACGTTCGCATAATTTGGATATTGACCTGAATGGCTTGTGTGCTATTTAAGACACTAGAAAGCATTAAAATACCATGCTCCGTAAAGGCCAAGGGTAGTTTTCGAGTACCATCCCAACTTGATGTGCCAAAATGGCACTTCAAGTCTGTAAACTTAAATTTTAAGTTTCTCCTTGTGACAATTGGAACACGAAGTCCACAAGGTATAGTTGTTTTTAAAAATTTAGGCAAAATGAATTTCTATGAGAATTTGTCTAGTTTTTTGGGAAGTATTTATAATTTGGGGAAATTTTTTTGGGGTAGGGGTATTCCGAATTGACTAAAGATAGCACACAATAGATTTTTGGTCAAGGATGGGATAAGTTTGACTTTGGAGTTTCTGGAGGGTGAGGTTATGAATGCCGTAAAAATTTGTGCTTTTTTCAGCCTGCAAAAGCCCTTGCATTTTTGAAGCTCAAGTTTATAATGTAGATTACTATTACGTCCTTGGAGGCTATCTGTGGGTCATTTGTTTTGAGGTTTTGAGTGTTGAAAACATTACGTTTACAACAAAAAATACCATAAAATAAAACATTTACGGATGGCAACTTATCGATACTAATCAATACCAAATACACGAAATGTCCCCAAATTGAGCGATTTGCTGAATAACAAAATTTTGATAACTACCTTAGCTGTTTGGGCTATTGCACAGACCCTAAAGGTGGTATTGGGGGTATTTAGGGAAAAACGGTTTAATTTTAAATGGTTTATCGGGACTGGCGGGATGCCTTCCAGTCATGCGGCTGGTGCGACGGCGTTGGCAACGAGTTGTGGGCTTCATGAAGGGTTTGGATCTGTAGCTTTTGCGTTATCAACAGTTTTTGCTCTTGTTACAATGTTTGATGCTCAAGGGGTTAGGCGTTCAGCTGGTCAGCAAGCCGTCATCTTAAATCAAATATTAGATGATATGTATTGGAAAGGCAAGATTGAAGCAGAACGTTTGTTTGAATTGATAGGACATTCTCCTCTTCAGGTTATTGCTGGAGGTGTTTTAGGTGTTGTCTTGGCGGCATATTTTTTTCAAGTTTGGTAATAAATTTTTTGTAATAAGAATTTTGAAGTCTATTATTTAGTTTTTTCAACAAAGTTAAAGAGGATCAATACGAAAACGGGGTTACCCTGTGATCATAATTACAAACTTAGCCAGGAGGGCGATACGTGTTTAATTTAAGAAATATTATCATCGGGGCTGTTGGCATTGTATTAGTTGTTGTTATTTTAGTTGGTGTGGGACGTAATAAAGGATCGGAGAATGTCGTAACGGTTTCAGCAGATGATTCAACTTCTTCTAGCCAAGTTGACTCCACAGCACAACAACTGTTTGAGAAAGCAGAAAGCCTAAAGCGTGATAATAATCTTGTAGAGGCCAGAACACATTTCCAAGAAATTTCAAATGATTATCCTGATTTTGAAAATATTGAATATATAGAAAAAGAATTAGCGAAAATTAATATGAAAATTATTTTCTCTAATACGCCCACGGAAAAAGGAATTGTACATGAAGTTGTTTCTGGGGATACTTTAGGTAAGTTGGCTAAGAAATATGGAACAACAATTGAGTTAATTAAAATTAGTAATCATCTTAAAAGTGATGTCATACGTTTAGGTGCAAAATTAAGAATTTGGACAGGGACATTTAATATCTACGTTGATAAATCGCAGAATATCCTTATTTTAAAAGATGAAGATAGTGTTGTTAAGGTTTATGATGTATCAACGGGAAAAAATAATAGTACGCCAGTTGGAGAATTTAAGATTACGACAAGGCTTATTGATCCTGTTTGGTTTAATCAAGGCGCTGTTGTTCCTGCCGAAAGCCCACAAAATGTATTAGGAACGCGTTGGTTAGGTTTTGATATACCTGGATATGGCATTCACGGTACGGTAGAACCTGGTACAATCGGTCAGCAAGTAACGGCGGGATGTGTCAGAATGAAGAACGAGGATGTCGAGGAATTATATAGTATTATCCCTCTTAAAACTAAAGTTGTTATTACAGATTAACAAAGAGTTATGAGCTTAGAGTATGATGCTTTCAATAACATTATTTTCTAAGTTTTTGCTCTTATTGACATTTTCTTTAATATAAGGAAATGACAAATAATGGGGTGGTTGTTGTGATGTTAGAATTTGAAAAACCCATATATGAATTAGAAGTTAAGATTGAAGAGCTTAGGAATTTTGGATCTGATAAAAATATTAAATTGGATCCGGAAATAAAGAAGCTTGAAGAAAAATTGGAAAAAATGAAGAGAGAGATTTATTCCAATCTTTCTACGTGGCAACGTGTGCAAATTGCACGTCATCCTGATAGGCCTTATACACTAGATTATGTCCGTTTGATTATGACAGATTTTGTGGAATTGCATGGCGATCGGCAATTTGCTGATGATCATGCTATGGTTGCTGGCTTTGCTAAGTTGGGTGATACGAAGGTTCTTGTTATTGGTCAGCAAAAGGGGCGTGATACCAAAGAATCTTTAGTGCGCAATTTCGGTTGTGCTCATCCTGAAGGTTATCGCAAGGCGATTCGGCTAATGCAGTTGGCTGAAAAGTTTCAACTTCCGGTTGTTATATTTATCGATACACCAGGCGCCTATCCAGGGATGGGGGCGGAGGAGCGAGGTCAGGCACAAGCGATCGCAGAAAATTTAAAAGACATGGCGAACATTAGTGTCCCAATCGTTGCAACAGTAATTGGTGAGGGAGGAAGCGGTGGTGCATTAGGTATTGGCATTGCAGACCGTGTTTTTATTTTAGAACATGCGTATTATTCAGTCATTTCTCCCGAGGGCTGCGCATCCATTCTTTGGCGAAATGCTGTTAAGGCTCCTGAAGCAGCTGAAGTCTTAAAAATTACCTCAGAACATTTATTAAAATTTGGTATCGTTGAAGCAATCATTAAAGAACCTCTCGGTGGCGTTCACCATGATCCAGTCTCTTTATCCCATCAGTTAAAAGATGTTATTCTTAAAAATATTCAAGAACTTTCGAAATTACCAAAAGAAGAATTGTTAGAACAGCGTTACCAGAAGTTTCGAAAAGTAGGCGAATATATCGAAGAAGCATAAATAAAAAACGAAATTATGACGACCATAAAAGATATTAGAGAATTATCTTATCCTGAGCTAGTGGACTATTGTTTATCCATCAATGAGCCTGATTACCGTGCTACTCAAATTTTTGAATGGATCTATCAAAAGAGTACTAGTTCTTTTGATGAGATGAGAAATTTATCAGAAACGTTAAAAAATCAATTAAATAAAGACTTTGTTTTTAAACCATTAGATATCGAGAAAAAAGAGGTGTCGGAAGATGGAACAACAAAGTTTTTATTTAATTTAGATGATGGGCAACGTGTCGAAACGGTTTTGATTCCAGCGAAGACGAGAACAACAGTGTGCGTCTCAACCCAAGCAGGGTGTAAGTTTGGATGTAAGTTTTGTGCGAGTGGAATTGGAGGGTGGACGCGTAATTTAGCAACAGCGGAAATTTTAGCCCAGATATTGCATGTCAAAGAAGAGTCCCTTAAACATAAAAAGCCATTATCGCATGTAGTATTTATGGGGGTTGGTGAGCCGCTTGATAATTTTGATTATTTAATGAAAGCGATTAGAATGATTAATAATAAAAAGGCATTAAATATTGGTGCAAGACGGATAACAGTCTCGACATGTGGTGTTATTCCTAAGATTCATGATTTAGGAAAACAAGGATTGCAAATTGAACTCGCCATATCTTTACACGGATTTGATAATGATTCACGAAATGTTTTAATGCCCGTCAATAAAAAGTATCCTTTTAATGAATTGATGAAGGCTTGTCGTGAGTACATAAAATCTACTAAACGACAAATTACCTTCGAATATATCTTGATCAAGGATGTGACCTGTTCGAATGAAGCCGTTCAGTCATTAAAGAAGGCCTTTCAGGGGATGATTTGTAAAATGAACTTAATTCCTTACAACCCTGTAAAAGAGTTTGATCATCAGACACCTACGCGGCAAGAAATTTATCAGTTTAAAGATCAATTGGAAAAGTTTGGTGTGCATGCCACTGTGCGCATGCCAAGAGGGCGCGACATTTCAGGCGCTTGTGGGCAATTGCGACTTAGACAGTAATTATCGAGGTATTCATCATTAATATATTTTTAGATAAGTTAAAAAGGATATCGGATAGTCCCGCTAAAAGTATAGGGGTTATCGTATTTTTGACACTTTGTGCCTTTGGTAATATTTATTTTAACGATTTTGTTTTAGATGATATCGACTTTATCGTTAACTGGCCTCTCATTCGCGATCTTCGAAATATTCCAAAATTTTTTATTGGATACACCCCACCTGTTGGACAAGAAGGCGTTTATTCTCCTCTTAAGACATTAATTCATGCCATTAATTACAATTTATTTAAAGAAAATCCTTTTGGATATCATGTTATTGCGATTGCAATTCACCTTCTCGGGACGGTATTTGCTTACAAAATAATTTCCCTTTTAACAAAGAACAATTTAGTTTCCTTTTTAAGTGCATTATTTTTTGGATTGCATCCTGTCCATGCTGGCGTCATCACAAACTTAACTGGCAGTGTTGATGCTGCTGGTATGGCATTTATGTTTATTGCTTTTTATTACTATATGCAAACAAGCGCAGATACCTCTGCTTTTAAAGAAAAAAGTTATTGGAAGTCAATCGTGTTTGCTTTTTTAGCTGTCTATACGCATGAACTTGTTATCACATTGCCATTGGTCATTTTTTGGTATGACTTGTGTTTTAAGAGATATAGAAAATCGGTAACTGAATGTGCGATTCGCGTGGCACCATTTTTCTTAATCGTTGGCACATATGTAATCGCCAAGTTTTTAAATTTCGGAACAATATTAAGAGGCGGGTATCTTTATGATAATTTTATATTAACGCAACTTGTTATTATTAAGGCGTTGTGGAAATATGTGATGATTTGTTTTTTTCCTTTCAAGTTAACGCATAATCATGTCATTTCACCAGGTATTTATTCGTTTTCATTCGATGATTTCGATAAAGCATCCGTCTTATCACAGTCTTTTTTTGAATGGAAGGTTATATTATCCATATGTCTTTTGATTGGCCTGTTGTATTGGGCGATCAAATCTTGGAAGAAAAATCCTCTTATCACGTTTTCTATTGGGTGGTTTTATATATGTTTACTTCCGGTTTTACAACTTGTCCCTAGCGCCGTTTTGTTTGCTGAAAGATATTTATATCCTGGATCCATGACATTTTGTTTACTGTTAGCCTTATGTTTATCTAAGGGTTTGGAGCAAGCGAATAAGTCTATTAAGACGTTATCTGTGTTGTTTTTTATTTTTTGCGTTATTTTTTATTCGGGCAGAACATGGATGCGCAGTGCAGATTTTAAAGATGAGATCACCCTTTTTGAAACGGTTGTAAAAGCTAACCCCAAAAGTGCTCTTATGCGCACAGATTTAGGGGTGGTTTATACACGTTTCGAACAGAACCAAAAAGCCTTGAATAGTTTTCATGAAGCTCTTAAAATTCGTCAGGACGATGCTGACATTTATTTTTTAATGTCAGAGCCATATATTCAGTTAAATGATCATGATAAAGCACGCGAAGCTTTATTAAAGGCGATTGAGTTAAATCCAGATTATGCGGATGCCTATTATAATTTAGCTGGTTTGTATGCCATGAGCGAAGAGGAGGACAAAGCTATGGCTGCAATTAATACATCCATGAATTTGTATCACACCCAAGGGCGCGATCAAGAGGCAACGGAGTATCTAGCCGTTTTCTTAAATTATTTTTACCCCGAGCTTAACAAAGAGTTAATGGAAGGTTTAATTCAAGAAATGATAGAAAAACAATAGGCTGGAATCCATTATGAAGTATTCTTTTCTCTTTCCTGTCTACAATGCCGAATCCCTTTTAAATAATACTTATCGTCAGATAAAAACGTTTGCTGATACGTTAGATCAAGACTATGAAATCATTTTTTGGGATGATGGAAGTCGTGATGAGTCAGTAAAGAAGTTAGCGGAGATATCAAAATTATCTAAATCTGTTTTTTTTGGTCGTAATGATCGAAATAGAGGATTAGGTTTCACATTAAGAAAGTTGTTTGACAAAGCGCAAGGTGAGATAGTCATCTACTGTGATTGTGATTTGCCTTTTGGGATTGAAGGTATTGAAAAACTGATAGCTAAAATACCTTTAGCTGATATTGTTGTGGCTTCAAGGTATCAGTCTATTGGGCCTGAAGTCTCATGGATTCGACAAAGGTGTAGTCGCATGTATTATTTTCTAATGAAATGTTTGTTTGCTATTACGGTTAAAGACATCGGTTCTGGTACGGTGGCCTTTCGATCAGATGTTCTTAAGGGATTGAATCTCAGTCGAGATGGATTTGACATCCATACAGAAATTTTTGTTAAAGCTAGTGATAGAAAATTTCAAGTAATGGAGGTGGCAGCCCAATCATTTTCTCAAAAATATTCTACATTTAAGATTTTAAAACATGGACCGAAGGTGATATTATCTACGTTAAAATTTTGGTTAGATAATAATAAAAAAGAAGTGACCGTTTGAAGTTGAGTTTGGGGTAAGTTATTTACTACTGCATGGTCGCTTGGATTTGGTTCATGAGTTGTTTAAGCTTTGGATTTTGCATGAGTTTTTGAACCTTAGCATTGCCTTCCAAACGTGAGGGATCGTAACTTAGTAAATCGCTCATGAGTTCTTGATCAGCTAGAAGAGCCGCAATTTCAGGATCGCTAAGCAGGGTTTGAATTTGATCCATGAATTGAGGGTTGCTTAAGATGGATCCCTGCAATTGCTGAATCTGTGATTCAAATTCAGAATTACCCCCAGCCCCTCCTAAGGCACTTAGTCCGCCAAATCCACTTAAAAGAGAGCTATTACTACCAGATAATGAGGATGCTGCACTATTTGTGACATTAATGCTGACAATGTTGGAATCATCAACGGAGAGTTCTCCTAAATTTTTTGTTTTAATCGTATATTGACCATTTCCAAATCCAACGACCTCTCCCTTGATGACTGTACCGTCTTTAAGGGTGATCGTTTTTTGCGTCTCGGCATAGGCTGGGTTGCCTAGGATTAGGATGAGTGAAAGTATGAGAAAGGGTGTTCTAATTTTCATAGTATAAGTGTACTTTATAACACCATTGGCGTCAATGCCAGGGGAGCTAAATATGTCTATTTCTTGGTTAGTCGGTAAAGGTTGTTGGTATATATAAGATTATGATATGCCCCTTTGTACCATCCTTCTGAGATTTGTTCTCCGACATAATTCAGATTGTAGTGTTCTTTAACAAAATTGGAAAATTTGTGTTCGAGATCATAAGAACTTAAACTGAGTGCCGTGATATATACAGGTATGTTTGACTCAAGGTTTTCATCAACACTTTTTTTAAAGTCATCAAGCATATGCTCCTTTATAGTATATGCAAGAGGACGGCCAAGGACAGCACGGTTACCATAATAACTATAGAATTTAGAATTGTCCGTTATGATTATTTTAGCATTTTCTTCAGTTGAGTCAGTTACCCAACGGACAAATTCTGGAAGAATAGCATTTTGGTTACGAATATACAAAATAGGATGCGCGCTTGAAAAGAGATATAAGAAAATGGCAAGGTAACATACGTAGGCAGGTAACTTTGTAAAAAAAGAAAATTCAGTCATTTTTTTGTAAAACATTCCTTGTGCTATGAACAAGGGGGGGAGAATGATAGCTAAGAAACGGGGGGCAGAGGTGATAAGGTTTCCATAAAAGAGAAGGGGAACGATTGTCCAAAGCAATAAGAATAGAGATAATTTATAATTGGTTTTAAAAAGAATGATAAATCCAAGACATGAAAAGATTAATCCAACAAGAGTTGTCGTCTCAGTTAAATAGGTTAGTGAGATGAATAAAATAGGTGATAAGAAGCCCATAAAGTTTTGTTTCAATCCTGATTCCCAAAATGTAGAGAATTGTCCGTAGAACAAGTTTCGCGATTTAGTTAAAAGATAGGGGGCATGAAATAGAGCAGCAATAACAAAAGCGATGGCAAAGAATTGCAGGAGATGTTTCCAATGTATTTTGTCTTTTTTAAGAAGCAAGAAAAGTGAGGCTAACGGAATGATCATCAAAATCATATCTTGTACGCGAGCCGCCCCCATTAAACCGAAAAAAATACTACCCCAAAGCAGAAGACGTTTGTTTCTATTTTCAAAGTAATAAATCAAACAAAGGATGCACAAAAAAAGCAAAAACAAACTGGGTGTATGGCTTTTTCCGTAAACGGATAATCCAAGAAAGATGGGTGAGATAGAGAATGTGACAGCGCCAAGGAGAGCAGAAAAGGGGTCTGATAGTTTTTTGGCGATGAAATAAAAAAGAGGAATACTTAAGGCGCTTAAAACGACACTCATAAGATTTACACTAAAGACAGGGTCATCAATAGAAAAAAGACGTGTTAGAAAAATAAAAAATGAACCGAGAATAACGGTTAAAGGGTAACCAGGTCCGAAAAGATAGTGAAGTTGAAAGGTGTCTAATGTTTTCTCGGCATTAATGGCTAAATTGAGACAGTCAAGATGGAAGGGGCCTTTACTTATGAGATGAAGGCGGAGTAGGAGGCTTAAAAAAAATAGAATAAATGGAATCGTATATTTTTTAAGTGATGTCATTGATACCTAATCTAAGAAATGGTGCTGGAGGAGGGAATCGAACCCTCATGGCCTTGCGACCGCTGGATTTTGAATCCAGTGCGTCTACCAATTTCACCACTCCAGCGATAATACTCTATTTCTTGCAAATCGCTGGAATCCTTCGAAGCTCAAACACGAAAGTATTTGAGCGAAGTAGGATCCAGCAACCTATATATTACATTATTGTAAAGTTTGCAATTTTGCTACACTTAAATACTTTCGTGTTTGAGCTTCGAAGAACGAGCAATCTATAAGCTACATTATTGTAAAGGATGCAACAACCTCTTTTTAAGAAATGCAAACCCAGAACCAGATTTCAAATATCTTTCCAAATCAGCTGCTAATTTTTTATTCTTAAGAGCAATATACGTTTCAATCTCCCAGGGAGAGTAGCGTTTGCTAAAAATTACTTTATTACTGTTGTGTTCTTTTATACGTTTTTCTAAATCTTGAGTGAATCCAATATAAATTTGTCCGGTTTGTTTTAAGCTTTTTAGAATGTAAACGTAGTACATTTTTGCCTTTTTGATGTAATTTGTAAAGGGGCAATGTAATACGCGTAATTTTTGATAGAGCAACTAGCTTATTTTTGTTCAAATAGAGCAAGAGCTCTTCTACGTTCCAATACTTTCGTGTTGGAACTACGAAGAAGCATTCTCTACGCTCAAATTATTAAATTAGAAGGACTTGTTTCTTCGAAGCTGAAACATATGCGTGCAATGCGTAACCTTAATATTCGCAAGAGCTCTTCTACGTTCCAATACTTTCGTGTTGGAACTACGAAGAAGCATTCTCTACGCTCAAATTACTAAATTAGAAGGACTTGTTTCTTCGAAGCTGAAACATATGCGTGCAATGCGTAACCTTAATATTCGCAAGAGTTCTTCTACGTTCCAATACTTTCGTGTTGGAACTACGAAGAAGCATTCTCTACGCTCAAATTACTAAATTAGAAGGACTTGTTTCTTCGAAGCTCAAACACGGAAGTATTTGAGCGTAGAAGAATGGACCCGAGGGGGTTCGAACCCCTGACTTCTACAATGCCATTGTAGCACTCTCCCAACTGAGCTACGGGCCCAAATAAAGTCTTTTTTTTTGCAGCATATATCCGAATGATGGATCAATATATCATCGCCGCTAGTTCTTGTCAACTTTATCAGGGGTGGTGGTGATATGCTAATCTTGTGAGCTCACGGTGCCAGCGAGGCACAGTATTCCAGGCGAGTTACGACCCCGCCATAGAAAGGCGGGGGAGTTGTTTGAGCTTGGAATATTGTGCCTCGCTGGCACCGTGAGCTCACAAAAGGGCGGTATGTTGCGCGTGTCATTACAGTCAACCTGTTATTTGAATTTGGTTGACAATGAAATTGGTACACGTTAAAATTGAGTCGATTTTAATTAAGGAATAGTCTATGGAAAAAATATATTTTGATTATGCGGCCACCACGCCAACCGACCCCGAAGTGATTAAGGCGATGCAACCCTATTTTTTTGAACACTTTGGGAACGCTTCAAGTCCCCACTCTATTGGGCGGGAATCTCAAAAGGCCTTGGAAGATGCTAGAGGGGTTGTTTCTCAATTTGTGGGAGCTAATCCTAATGATATCGTTTTTAATTCTGGGGCCACGGAAGGTAATAATCATGCGATTAGTGGGATTGTTTACCATGCGATGGATCGGGGAAATCATATTGTTGTGTGTTCAGCAGAACATCATTCTGTACTCGTACCAATCGAACAATTACAACGGGATGGTTTTAAAGTCACGTATTTGCCCGTTGATTCAAATGGGCTTGTTGATCCTGCATCGGTCAAAGCGGCTATAAATGATCAAACTATCTTGATTGCTGTCATGCATGCCAACAATGAAGTGGGTAGTATTCAACCTATTAAAGAGATAAGCGTCATTGCCAAAGAAAGAAATATTCCTTTCTTAGTTGATGCTTGTCAGAGCGTGGGTCATTTGTCTTTGGATGTTAATGAATTGGGTTGCGATCTATTAACTTTTTCGGCACATAAATTTTATGGGCCTAAGGGTGTTGGCGCAATATATATAAGAGAAGGTATTAAGGTTTCTTCATTTTTGTTGGGAGGTGATCAAGAAAGAGATCGGCGGGCCTCTACACAAAATATTTCGGCCATAGTTGGGATGGCAAAGGCCATCGAGCTTTGTAAAGATGAGTTGTTAACAGAGTATGCACGAGAAGAAAAAATGCGTGACAGGCTTATTGAAGAAATACCAAAACGGATTGATGGGGTTAAGGTTAATGGCGATTTGAAAAACCGTTTAGCGAACAACGCACATTTTTCTTTTGAAAATCTTGAGGGCGAATCCTTATTAATGAGTTTGGATATGCAAGGTATTTGTGCCTCAATGGGATCAGCATGCACATCCGGTGCGATGGAACCATCGCATGTGTTACGGGCTATGGGATTAGATGATGCTCTTGCTTATGGATCGTTACGGATTACGCTGGGGCGATGGACAACGGATGAGAATATTGATTTTTTACTAGAGCAGTTGCCGCAATTGGTGGGAAGTTTACGTTTGTAAGTTATCGCACGGATCCCCGCTTTCGTGGGGATGACAAGGCTTTCTGTCATTCCCGCGAAAGCGGGGATCACTTAATCATGAAAATAAAAATTCTTCAACATCTCAAAAATACCTCCACCCACATCTCCGGTGAACAGATAAGTAAACAGCTTAAGATTAGCCGTAGTGCGATCTGGAAAAATATTGAAGAACTTCGTAAAGACGGTTATCTCATCGAGGCCACACCACATTTAGGTTACACCCTTAAATCCATTCCTGATAAACTTCTCGCCCATGAAATTCAAGATCAACTTCAAACTAAGTTTGTTGGAAAAAATTTTGTATGGCATGATTCTTTAGAATCCACCATGAGTCTAGCCTTCAAACTAGGCTTAGAAGGCGCCCAAGAAGGCACAGTTGTGTGCGCAGAAGGGCAAACCAAAGGGAAAGGGCGTTTAGGTCGTGTATGGAACTCTCCAAAAAGAAAGGGCATTTACCTTTCAATCATTTTACGACCATCTCTTAGTCTTCAAGATGTTTCTAAGTTAACACTTTTAACAGCCGTTGCTCTATGTGAAGCTATCACTAAACAAACACGTTTATCCGGGTTTATTAAATGGCCCAATGATATATTAATGAATCAGAAAAAAGTTTCTGGAATTCTAACAGAATTGCATGCTGAGCTTGATCAAGTGCGGTTTGTTGTTATTGGTATTGGGATTAATGTTAATGCATCACTGCAACAATTGCCTGAAAATGCAACATCTCTTAAATGCGAGAAGGGGGATGCGATTAATCGGATTGCTTTAACACAAGAGGTCTTAAGGTATGTTGAAAATTGGTATGAACATGTTTTAGAACATGGCTTTGATTTAATCATGAAAAGATGGAAAGAATTGTCTTTAACGATTGGTCATCAAATTGAATTTGTTGATCAAAATGGAAAGGTTCGTGGTAAGGCTATTGATGTTGATGAGTATGGAGGTTTGATTATTGAGGATCATTCAGGAATAAGGGTTAAAAAAATGTCGGGTGAAGTCATTCAACTTTAGAATTGATTTATGAAAAAAGAAAATTTAAAACGAACGTTGCGAAAGGTTAAGGGAGCTCAGGATCGTACTATCGTTCTTGAAGGAAAAGAGCTTCTTAATTTTTGTTCGAATAATTATTTAGGATTAGCAAATGACAAACGTCTTTTAAAAGCAGCGCAAGAAAGTATGAAAACGGAAGGTTTCGGAGCTGGAGCTTCAAGATTGGTTTGTGGTAATATGGCTGCTCATCAGGAACTTGAGGAGAAGATGTGTCAGTTTAAAAAAAGCGAAGGGTGCCTTGTCTTTAGTAGTGGCTACATGGCCAATATCGGCATTATCTCAGCGTTGTTTTCTAAAGACGACATTATTTTCTCAGATCGTCTTAATCATGCCTCGATAGTTGATGGTATTAAGTTAAGCGGTGCGAAATTTAAACGTTATCCTCACTCTGATATGAAGGCGCTTGAGAAAATGCTTAAAGAATTTAAGGAGATCAAACGAAAAGTAATTATTACGGATAGTATTTTTAGTATGGATGGCGATATTGCCCCACTTGATGAGATTGTCAGGCTTGCTAAGAAATATAAAAGTTTAGTGATGATTGATGAGGCGCATGCCTTAGGCGTGATTGGAAAAAATGGAAGAGGGTTAGCTGAGCATTTTGATGTTGAGAAAGATATTGATATTCAGATGGGTACTTTCTCAAAAGCTGTTGGATCTTTTGGAGCTTATTGTTGTGGCAAAAAGGAATTGATGGATGAATTAATTAATAAAGCGAGAAGCTTTATCTATACAACGGGCTTACCTCCAGCAGTTTGTGCCGCGTCGTCTAAGGGGATTGATATTATTCAACAAGAAGAAGCGTTAAGAAAGAAATTGTGGGATAATACTTACTTCATTCGAGGAGAGTTAACAAGTGCGGGATTTGACACGCAATATTCTCAAACACCTATTATTCCTATTGTTGTTAAAGACTCCGATCTTGCTTTAGAGTTTTCAAAGAGATTAGTGAAAGAAGGCGTTTTTATAAGCGCCATACGGCCTCCGACGGTTCCAAATAATACTGCACGCATGCGTTTGTCGATTACGGCGAAGCATACTAAAGATGATTGTGAAAAAGTTGTTGAGGTGTTGAAAAAAGTTGGTGGAGAATTGAAAATTATTAATTAATAAAAGGGAAGTAATTTCCAAGTTACATTGCCCGAAAGGTTCGCAACATTGCCAGAATTTAAAACACAATCCGGTATCACCTGGAATTTTATTCACGAAGGAACGGGCGAAGCTCTCGTTTTTATTCATGGTTGGGGTATGGATGGTCGCATATGGCGTCAGCAGATAAAACATTTTTCAGAAAAGTTTCAGGTGATTTCTCTAGATTTACCGGGTCATGGTAAGAGCAGTTGGCAAAAAGTTGATTTAAAAACAATGGTGATGGACATTAAGAAGTTGCTTGAGGCGCTAGAGATAAAGAAGGTAAATTTTGTTGGGAGCTCACTTGGTGGTTTGGTTATGCTTAAATATTATGAAGCGTTCCCGAAAGACGTTTCCCGAATGATCTTTGTGGGATCTATGCCGAAGTTTTCTAAATCAGAAGATTATCCTTTCGGACTTGATGTTCCTAAAATGAGAAAGTTAGGCGATCAGGTTGAGGATGCTTATCCAGCGATTGTCGATGTCTTTTTTCGTTCGCTTTTTACACGAGAAGAAAGAGAGTCCCGACGTTTTAAATGGATGCAAAAGTTTCGACGTACCACCGATGCCCCTATGCAGGCATCCTTAATTGAATATCTTGATATTTTAGAACAAGAAGATTTAAGAAATGTTTTACCAACAATTGCAGTTCCCGCGCAATTTATGAATGGCCGTGAAGATCAGATTTGTACCTTTGATGCGGTTGAGTTTATCAAAACGTTATTACCACAAGCCCATTATCATTATTTTGAGAAGTGTGGTCATTTCCCTTTTCTTAGCAAGGCTTACGAATTTAATGAAGTATTAGATCAGTTTATCCTGGAATCAAAAACATGAAAATAGTTTCTCCCTTAAAATTGATTGATGCTAAGGTTCGCGAGGCGTTTTCTGATGCGGCCATTCAATATGACGTCTTGTCATCGTTGCATCGTGAAATTGGTCGTGAATTAACTAAAAGACTGGTTACAGAAAAACCATGCAAGGCTCTGTTAGATGTTGGTTCAGGTACCGGGTGGATGACGAACAGGATGTCGAATGTTTTCGCTGATGCCAAAGTTGTTGGTCTTGATCATGCTCCGGGGATGATAAAGCAAGCAAAAGAAAAATATGAAGGTTTAACATTTGTTGAGGCAAATGCAAATAAGTTGCCTTTTAAAGCGGATACTTTTGATATCATCACATCTAATTTAGCTTACCAATGGATTGGTAATTTAAGAGAAGGTTTTAAGGAGTGTTTTGATAAGTTAGCGGATGAAGGGTTGTTGTGTTTAACGATGTTTGGTCATGAAACGTTTAAGGAATTGTTTCAAACTTTAGAAGAGGTTTCTCCACGAAAAGAAGATCAGTTGCCCATTGTGCGATTAGCCCGATGGCAAGATGTTCGATCGACTTTAAACGAAGTTGGTTTTAAAGAGGTTAGTGTTGAATGCGAACAGATAAAAGTGCGGTTTCATGATATGTTGAGTTTGATTAAGTGGATTAAGGAGATAGGGGCGAATGCCCTAACGCGTGATTTTTTTGTAGGCAAAGATTTATTAAAAAGAGCGAGCGAACATTACAATCATGTTTATAAAGATCGTTTAGGGGTTTATGCAACATTTGAGGTTATTTGGGTTAAGGGGTGTAAGTAACCGGTTTGTTATATGAAAAAGAATAACGCAATTTTTATCACCGGCACGGACACCGGAGTTGGTAAGACAATAGCAACTTATGCCCTTGGTGTTCTTTTGCAGAGCAAAGGAATCGATATAGGTGTCATGAAACCCGTACAATGTGCGGGGGATGATGCACTTTTTTTAAAAGAAAAACTAAATATCGATGACCCGTTAGATGACATCAATCCCTACTTTGCAAATGAACCTTTATCACCTCATCTTGCTTTCTCCCGTGCAAAGAAAAAAATTAATTCTTCTCGTATTATAAATATTTATCAAGCCATTAAACAAAAGCATGATCTTACTCTTATCGAGGGCGCCGGTGGTTTGATGGTGCCATTGGGAAAAGATTGTTTAGTCGCGGATCTGATTCGTGCTATGAATGCTCCAATCATTATTGTTGCGCGCCTAGGATTGGGAACAATCAACCATACGTTATTAACCATTAGCCAAGCGCAAAGCTATGGATTAAAAGTATGTGGTGTTGTTTTTTGTGAGACGACTCGCATCAAGAAAGGTGTCGCGGAACAAACGAATCCAGAAGCTATTGAAAAGTTTGGTGGTGTTCCTGTTTTGGGTACAGTTCCATTTTTAAAAACAAAATCACGTAAAGAAATTGTCAATCGTTGTGATTTGAATATCACTAAGTTAACATCTTCATTAAGAGATACCAAAACAAAGAAGCTTGCTGCCTTAGATAAGAAATACATGTGGCACCCTTTTACTCAAATGAAAGATTGGCAAGAGCAGGAGCCTCTCGTCATTGATCAAGCAGATGGTTGTTATCTGATCGATACAAAAGGAAAAAAGTATATTGATGGTGTTTCAAGTTTGTGGGTTAATGTGCATGGGCATCGAAAGAAAGAGTTAGATGTCGCCATCACCTCGCAGCTTAATCGGGTTTCTCACTCAACACTGCTTGGTTTATCAAACACGCCTTCTATAGAATTATCTAAAGCTCTTGTTGATATAACACCTAAGGGATTAAACAAAGTATTTTATTCTGACAATGGATCAACTTCTGTTGAAATCGGCATCAAGATGGCTTATCAGTATTGGCAAAATATGGGTAAGGCAAAGAAAAAGCAAATTGCGCATCTAGCTAATTCCTATCATGGCGACACATTAGGAAGTGTTAGTATTGGCGGCATTGATTTATTTCATAAGGTGTATCGCGATTTAATTTTTAAAACGATTAAAATTGATTTCCCAGATTGCTATCGTGCTCCTATAGATAAAGAGTATCCTTCTTATGCTTTTGAGTGTTTGGATAAGTTTGAGAAGCTGCTAGAAAAGAATCATGAATCCATCGCCGCGTTAGTTGTTGAGCCCATTGTGCAAGGGGCTGCTGGTATGATTGTTTGGCCAAAAGGAATATTAAAGAAGATAGCTCAACTTTGTCGTAAATATGATGTTTTTCTGATATGCGATGAGGTGGCGACCGGTTTTGGGCGAACGGGTAAGATGTTTGCCTGTGAACATGAGGATGTTTCTCCTGATATTATGTGCTTATCTAAAGGAATCACAGGGGGCTATCTGCCTCTGGCAGTTACACTTACAACAGATAAAATCTATGAGGGATTTTGTGGGCCTTATCAAGATTTAAAGACTTTTTTTCACGGTCATACCTATACCGGAAATCCATTATGTTGCGCGGTAGCCCTTGAAAATATCAATATCTTCAAAAAAGAGAAGACGTTACAGAAATTAGCTCCGAAGATAAAGTTTTTGGACAAAAGACTGAAAATGTTCTATAATTTGGCCTCTGTTGGTGATATTCGACAGATGGGTTTTATGGTTGGCATTGAGCTCGTTAAGGATAAAAATACGAAAGAACCGTATCCTTGGGAAGAGAAGATTGGCGTTCGGGTTTGTCAGCGATTGAGGGAAAAGGGTATTATTTTGCGCCCCTTAGGGAATGTTATTGTGATTATGCCGCCGTTGGTTATTTCGCAAACAGAGTTAAAGCGGCTTTTGGATGCGACGTATGATGCGGTTGAAGAGGTAACGCACCTGTCATCCCTGTGAAAACGGGGAACCATTAATAGTGGATGGCTTCAAGAGGTCCCCGATAAAAACATTCGGGGATGACACGATTAATATTATGATTAAGAACAACACAAATAAAAAAGTTTTTGTCGCAATGAGCGGTGGCGTGGACTCATCCGTTGTTGCGGCCCTCATGAAAGAGCAAGGTTACGATGTTGTTGGGGTGACGATGTGTTTTAGCATCACACACCCCGAAAGCAAGAAACCATCCTGTTGCGGGGTTGATGGGATTCAAGATGCTAAGCGCGCCGCGCAAATTCTAGACATTCCTCATTATGTTTTAGATTTCGCGAAAGATATCAATGAGCATATCATTGATAATTTCACCAGCGAATATCTTAACGGTCGCACACCCAATCCGTGTGTGCGTTGTAATCAACATTTAAAATTTGGAACACTATATAGCCAAGTCATGAGCCTCGGCGCTGATTTTTTAGCGACGGGCCATTATGCTAAAATTCATTTTAATGAAACAGATGATAATTTCGAGATGAAAAAAGCGGTAGATGATCGCAAAGATCAATCATATTTTCTTTACAGCATGAATAAAGAGACGCTTAAGAAAGTATTATTTCCGTTAGGGGGTATGACAAAGAATGAAGTCCGGGAGTTAGCTGAGAAGTATAAATTAAATACAGCCAACAAACCCGAAAGCCAAGATATCTGTTTTGTGCCGGACTCAGGTTATAAAAAGTTTATTGAAGACCGTGTGGGGAAATCTGTATTTATCCCGGGACCTTTTGTTAATGAAAAGGGAGATGTTGTGGGCGAACATAAAGGCATTGCCAATTATACAATCGGTCAACGTGATAAATTAGGGTTGGCCTTAGGTTTTCCTGTCTATGTTTATAAAATCGATAAAGATTCCAATACTGTTTATGTTGGCCCCAAAGAATGCTTATATTCCAAAGGCCTTTATGCGACACAATTTAATCCTGTCAGCATGGACATCCCTAAAGAAACGATCGAAGTCTATGCACGGATTCGTTACAACTCCCCAGAAGTCCTCGCCTACTTAACCTATTTAGGTGAAGGCCAAATCAAACTAGAATTCGCCCAACCCCAAAAATCTGTTACTCCAGGACAATCAGCCGTATTTTATCGCGATGATGTGGTTTTATCCGGCGCGATTATTGAGAAGCCAATTGCCTTGGAGGCGACACAAGAGGTGTCTTTGTAATGTATGCGGTCATTTTATATTACTACTTCGCACGTATTACTGACCCCGATGAATTTTGTCGTGAACATAAACGTAAATGCCAAGAATTAAATCTATTTGGTCGTATTTATATTGCGAGTGAAGGGATTAATGGAACATTATCTGGGGGTGTTGAGCAGATTGAAGAATATAAGAATTATTTGCGTTCGTTAGATGGATTTGCGCAAACAGAATTTAAAGAAGAACGCATCGATCATGTTCCGTTTGTTAAATTAGTTGTTAAGACACGTAAAGAAATTGTGACTCTTAAATCTAAGGTGTCTATTGATTCAACTGAAGAAAAAGGCAAACACCTTTCTCCCTTAGAATGGCGCGAACATTTAGAAAACGAAGAAGACATTTTGCTTATTGATGTGCGTAATAATTATGAATCTGAAATTGGACATTTTAAAGGGGCTGTGAAGCCGGACATTAAAAATTTTTATGATTTTGAAGGTTGGGTGGACCGTTCAGAGTTGGATAAGAATAAAAAAGTTCTTATGTATTGCACCGGTGGGATTCGTTGTGAGAAATTTTCTGTTCTTATGGAAAAAAAAGGATTTAAAGATGTTTATCAACTTCAAGGTGGTATCATTAACTATGCGCAACAAGAAGATGGCGCGCATTTTAAAGGAAAATGTTTTGTCTTTGATGATCGTTTAGCGGTTGAAGTTGAAAAAAATCAAAAAGAGCCATTAGGCAAGTGTGCGATTTCAGGCGTTCCCTGTGATACCTATATCAATTGTCATAACATGGATTGCAATCAATTGTTTATCTGCTCCAAAGAGGCAGCGATAGAATTTCAGGGATGTTGCAGCAAAGAATGCATGACCTCCGTCCGTTGTCGTCCTTTTTTACCTGATAATATCTATATGCCCTCAAGAAAATGGTATCAATATTATGATGAAAATCAGTGGTTAGATATTCGTGAGAAACGCGAACAACAAACAACTTATACGAAGGAAGGATAGATCATGAGCATCATTTTTAATCGGGAACATCTTAAGGGATTTATTGAACAAAAAGATATTAACAAAATTTCTTCTCGTATCGAAAAAGCGCATAATGATTTGGAGCAGGGGACAGGATCTGGTGGCGAGATAACGGGCTGGAAAGATTTGCCTTCTAGGATAGAGAATAATTTTATTGACGAGTTAGTCAAGTTGGGCGAAGAGGTTCGTTCGTATTCGGATTGTGTGATTAGTATTGGGATTGGTGGATCTTATTTGGGTATTCGTTCATCAGTCGAATTTTTACGTGAATATAAGATTCCTATTCATTATGCTGGAAACAATATGAGCGTAGATTATTTGCATCATTTGTTAGAATCTGTCAAAGATAAGAGTGTGAGTGTGGTTGTTATCTCTAAATCCGGAGCAACCACGGAACCGGCTATCGCTTTTCGTATTGTTAAGCAGATGTTAAAAGAGAAATATAGTGAAGAGGAGTTAAAGAAAAGAATTATTTGTGTGACGGATGGCGAAAAAGGTGCTCTTCGGCACATTGCCGATACTAATGGCTATCGATCTTTTGTGATTCCAGATGATGTGGGGGGGCGATTTTCAATTCTTACTCCTGTTGGATTAGTTCCTTTAGCGATTGCAGGGGTGGATATCAAAAGTTTGGTGGATGGGGCGAGAAAAGGGGAAGAAGAATATTCTAAATTTGATTTAGAAAATAACATTGCGTATCAATATGCCGCGACACGATACCTTCTTTCAAAGAAGGGAAAGCATATTGAGGTGACCGCATCTTTTTATGACAACTTGTATTATGTGCTCGAGTGGTGGAAACAACTTTATGGGGAAAGTGAAGCCAAAGATGGTAAAGGAATTTTTCCAGCGTCTCTCATTATGTCCACGGATCTTCATTCCATGGGCCAGCTTATGCAGGAAGGCGCGCGCAATGTTTTTGAGACCTTTATTGATATCGAACGACCTAATCATAGTATCCTTGTGCCAAAAGATGATGAGGATCTTGATGAATTTAATATTGTTGCGGGCAAAGATCTTGATTATGTTAACACCCAAGCGTACAAAGCAACCGCATCCGCTCATTTTGAGGGTGGTGTTCCCAACATGACATTAACACTTTGTCAAGCAGATGCCTTTCACTTAGGTCAGCTCTATTACTTTTATGAACGGGCCGTTGCCATTTCGGGTTATTTATTGGGAGTCAATCCCTTTAATCAACCAGGAGTCGAGGCCTACAAGAAAAAGATGTTTGCCCTTCTTGGAAAAAAATAAATCTTTGCATGAAGACATGTTTTCTTATCCTTATAGCGCTTTTTTTGTGTCATCCTACCCAGGCGGAGATTATTTCTCTTAAATCAGGAGAAGTCATCCATGGTGCCATTTCTAAAGAACATGATGATTATATTCAAGTTGAGAATCGATGGGGTATTCCTTTAACCTATTATAGAGAAAGTATCGAATCCATAGAGCCAGATCCTGTAATTGTTCCAGAAATTGTTCCTGATGTGGTTGAAGAACAAGATCTAAAAGACTTTGTTGTTGAAGAGCGTCGTGGGGTTTATCTTAAAAAGGATAAAGAAGAAGGTTTATTGGGTGATTTTAATCATGTTCATGGAGAAGTTCATGCCGATGAACTAGTAAATACATCAAATCCACAAGATACGAATGCTTGGGCAATTGAGGTGTTACGCATGTTATCTATGGCAGCGGAATTTTATGCTCAAGATCAAGGTGGTATATATCCCGATGATATTGCTTTATTAACAGATTCTGAAAAAGTTTATATCGCTAGAAATTATTGCGATACAACAGAGAATGGTTATGAATTTTCCTGTAAATTAGGGGATAAATCTTATCTTTTTACGGCTGCACCTGTCGATAAAAATAGAACCAATGCCACCACGTTTATGGTGACAACAAAAGGATCTTTGAGTGTTCAACGCCATGGCGTTAAAGATCTTCATGATCCTTCCAAAGAAGTTAATATTATTTCAAAGAAGCCCACCTTAAACTTTTATCACATGTTAAGACAGATTGAATCGCCTTATTGAATCTTGTCGTAATTTTGCCATTTCGACTCTTCGGCCGGAATGACAGGTCGCACCGTTTGACAGATACATTCGCAATCCCTTTAGAGCTGGAATATAACACATTGACAATTATATTTTTATGTGTTAAAAATAAATTATTGTTAATGAGGTAATTATCCTACCAATTTTATTATGAATAATAAAAACGTTAAAACCTCCCTTTTTGGGCTTACATTTATTGGCATGGCATTGATATGTCTTGTAAGCGCCTATCTTATTTTTGATAAAAATCATCAATTATCCCTTATCGAAGGCAATTTATCCAAAGGTGACGTCAATCATACCAATAAAATTGACCGTAAAATTCTAAAAGATGTGATTGAAGAGGAGTCGGTGAGTTTAACCTCTTTAGTTAAAGAAGCGGAAGCTTATCATCCTGGTATCGATTTTGAAAAAAGTGACGGTTTTATGTGGATCGATCGTAAATCTTCGAAATATGTTGTCACTTTAGGCGCTGTGAATGGCATTTATCCTGGAAGCGTTCTTTCTGTATATAGTGGAGAAGATAAGATAGGAGAGGTTCAAGTGGATACCTCTTTTGATGTTATTTCTTACGTTGTCCCTCAAACAAACTCCCTACCCTTGCTTGATCAAGACTATTATCGCGTTGAGATTGAGTAAAATTTATTTAAATACCTTAAAGCACCTTTTTTCATGATTGTTTTTCTTTTCTCTTGTGGGCAGAAGGACTTTTTCATACAATACTCGTTAGAAAGAGGAGAGATTTTTTAGATGAAAGAGAAAAAATTAGCCTTAGAAGTTTATGGTCTTCTGCGGATGAGTGTTGGTGTTGCTCAGTTTGTTGGGTTACTGTTTGCTTTTTATATGTTGGATTTTATTATTAAGTATCCAAGTGGTGCATTATTGTTTGTTTTGGATGAAGATTTTGTAGCGTTAATGTCTTTGGCTGTATTATTTCGTAGTATTTTTCATATTGTATCTGGTATTGGCATAGCAAGTATGCAGAAGTGGGTCAGACCATGGTTATTTTTTGGTTGGCTATTCATTCTCATCATTCATTTTGGTTTAGCGTTTTCATTATTTGAAAGTTGGAAAGAACAAGGTTATGTCAGCCATTTTCTTGAGGTGTTTTCGTTAGTCAAATTGTTTGCTTTTTTAGGGTTAATTGTTTTTGATGTTACTTTTGTACAAAGTGTCATTGGTCAGTATCATCAAACATCGGATTTGACTGATGAGATGAAGCCTCTGGGGGGCAGAAGAATCGGCTTTTCCTTTGCGGTCGTGGTGATTTGTTTTGTTGTTCTTTTATTCTTTGGTCGGCAATTAAATGGTGGTTTTCATAAAGGGTTTTATAAAAGTTCAGATACAAAGGTTTTAAAACCTAAAAGGATGAGTGAATCAAGTCAGAAAGTAAGTACAAAATTATCAATAGAAGGTTTAAATCGTTCTGAAATAGAGAGGCGTCAAGAAAGCCCCACGGCGATGGAGGTGGTTCAACAGCAGAAAAAGACCGTAAAAACGAAGGGGCTAGAACCAAGAAAAAGTAATTTGCCAACGGAGCTTGCTTATCTTAAGATGATCGGGTGGTTGGGCGGCATATGTTTGATATTTGGCTTTTTATTTCAAATATTTGAAATAAATAATGATGAAATGCAGGGTAGAGGGGTTAGATCCGCTGGTTTCTTTATTGTGGCTTTTTGTTTTTGGATTATATATGGATTGGGTTTAAAATCATCCATTCTGGTCGCAAGCTGTGTTGGTTGTTTGTTGTTAAGCAGCATAATCTTAATACTAAATCTTAAAAAATAAAGGCATTATGTGTAAAGAGTTTATTGTAATTACGTTGTCTCTTGCGGGACTTCTTTTTTCAGCTGGCAATGGTTTATGCCAGGCATATGAGCAGGAGGATTTCAACGTAGAAAATCAAGAAGCATTTGATGAAGAAGCGTTTAATGAAGAGTATTTAACAGAAGAGAACCTTTTTGAATATCCTAAATATTATGGAACGAACGCAAATAGACCTGTGATGAATTTTTTTGAGATTTCCTCATTAAATATTCAAAAACCAAGTTTGGGAGCATTTCATACCAAGGGTTATGTCGTTGATATCTATCAATGCCCAGTATGTGAAAAGGAAGAAGAATGTTCGCCATGTGTGTCGAATTATATTATATTATCAGAGAAGAAGAAGCTTTTGGATAAGTCGTTATTAGACAGTAGCGAAATTTTGATATTTGTGGATGATACGAGTATTTTTAAGATCGGGAAAGAATATACCGTTTTATTTCAGATTTTAGATGTCAAAACAATTGATCAAACGTTAAACAATCTCAAGCTTATTTATGCAACGGCTATTAAGGAAGAACCGATAGTGCCGTCAGATGACGATGTGGATATAAAGGAGTTTAAATATTAAATGTTAGGTCTTCTTGGAAAGCTTCGCGAGAAAATAATAGGTGTAAATGTTCAAAAAGAATTAACGCAAGAAAGAAGTTCTTGTGTTGATAATTATATCGCTTTAGGTGTTTTGTTGTGGGCTGTGGCGGAGGCTGACGGTAAGTTTTTAGCACAAGAGAAAGAGCAAATTACAGAAGTGCTTAAGAAGTATGATGATGTTTCAGATGAAGATATGTCGATTGTTTTAAGAACAATCGAGGAGGCGGCTACAAGTCGCATTGACTTATTTTCGTTTACCAAAGAGGTCAATGAATCTATGGATCGGGACTGTAAGGTTGATATTGTGATGCATTTGTTTCGAGTGGCGTTTGTCGATCGTGACTTGGATGAAACGGAGCATGAAACCATTCGTCAAATATCGACATTGCTAAAGCTGGATCATCAAGATTTTATTGAATCGAAGTTGAAGGTTAAAGAAGAAATGGGATTATAGAGGGAGGTGGATTATGGGTCGATTAGGTGTTCCGGAAATGATTATTATTGCGTTGGTCGTTATTCTTTTATTTGGCGCTAAGAAGTTGCCAGAAATTGCCAATGCTATGGGAAAGGCGATAAAAGAGTTTCGTAAAGCAGGCCGAGAAGATTTGGACGGTGATAAGAAAATTAGTCAAGAGACGAAAGATGAATCAAAATCCTAATGCGCTTTCTTTTCTTGATCATTTAGATGAGTTTCGATCAAGAGCGATTAAAATTGCTTTAGTTGCGATGTTGTGCTGCTTTTGCGTCTATCCATTTATAGACCGTGTTCTCGCCTTTATCATAAAACCGGTAGGAAAGATCGTCTTTACTTCTCCCGCTGAAGGGTTTATCGCCCATATGACTCTTACCATTTTGTGTGGAATATTAATTTCGATACCCTTTTTGTTTTTCCAAATCTGGCAATTTGTTGCTGTCGGTTTAAAAGAGAACGAAATGAAGTATATTATGTTACTTGCCCCCATTTCTTCTTTACTTTTTTTCTTGGGAGGTGCATTTGCATATTTTATTGCTTTACCAATCTCGATTAAATTTCTTCTAGGGTTTTCAACGCCTTCCATGCTTCCTATGATAACAATCAAAAGTTATCTTTCTTTTATTGGTACTCTCGTTCTAGGTTTAGGTATTGTTTTTGAATTACCGTTAGTTCTTTTTTTTCTTACCAAGATTGGCATTGCTACACCAGCATTTTTGCAGCAAAAAAGAAGGTATGCGGTTGTATTGATTCTTGTTCTGTGCGCTATCATTACACCTCCGGATGTCATTACGCAATTGATTATGGCTGCTCCTTTGATTATATTATATGAGATTGGAATTTTGGTGTCGCGCTGGACTTATTCAAAGAATACTTAAAAATACATAAAATAGGTGTTATGCAACAAAAGCGTTTTTCCACATTTGATGGCGTCTTTACACCCTGCCTTTTAAGTATTTTGGGTGTTATTATGTATTTAAGGCTCGGTTGGGTTGTTGGCCAAGTGGGGTTTGCAGGAACTTTGGGTATTATTTTTCTTGCCAATCTTATAACATTGGCTACAGCTCTTTCGATGTCGAGTATTGTTACGAACATTCGTATTGGGGCGGGCGGGGCTTACTCTATTATAGCGAAGTCTTTAGGGTTAGAAGCCGCTGGAGCAATCGGTGTTCCACTTTATATTTCTCAAGCCATCTCTGTAGCCTTTTATATCACGGGTTTTAGTGAGTGTTGGAGTTATGTTTTTCCTCATCATGTTCCTCTTTTTGTTTCCCTTCTTGTATGGTTTATTCTTTTTATTATAAGTTATCTAAGCGCTGAGTTTGGATTTAGGCTTCAACATGTCGTTATGGGAATTATTGGTTTATCTATTGTTTCTATCATTTTTGGTAAAAATGTTGATGGAGGAGAAAGTCTTGGAGTTACTTTTTTCTCAACAGTTAACTTTTGGCATGTGTTTGCTATTTTCTTTCCCGCTGTGACAGGCGTTTTAGCAGGAGCTTCTATGTCTGGAGAGCTCATTGAGCCAAAAAAGAATATACCACAGGGGACATTGTGGGCTATAGTGGTGTCATTCTTAATTTATGTCATTTTGACATATTGTTTTGCTACCCAGGCTTCAGCTGAAGCCTTAAGTTCAAATGTTTTTCTTGCTATTGATATGGGCCGGTGGAAAGGTATTGTTATTGCAGGCATTATGGGCGCGACATTATCTTCAGGATTAGCCATGTTTATTGGGGCCCCACGTGTTTTATTTGCTTTGGGAAAACATTCTTTAGTGCCATTTTCTTCATCATTTTATCAATCGAATAAAAAGGGTGAACCAACGAATGCTATTTTACTAACAGCGCTAATTTCTTTAGCTACCGTGTTGTTAGGAAATCTAAATCAAATTGCTGGATTGCTCACAATGTTTTTTCTAATTACATACGGCATGATTAACGTTAGCGTTTTTATAGAACAGACTATTGGGATAGTAAGTTTTCGACCAAGTTTTCGGGTGTCTAAGTTTGTTCCTTTTTTAGGAGGCTTGGGTTGTCTCGTTGTCATGTTTTTGATTGATGCAAGATTTAGTATCATTGCTATTGTTGCGATTATCGTTATTTATATGATTTTAATTAAAAGAGAAGCTAACATTTATTCTCCGGATGTAAGAAGTGGTATGCTTGTATTTTTGGCAGAACGATTTGCAAATGCTGCGCATAGACTGCCCTATTATCCAAAGATTTGGAAACCCAACTTAATTATTCCATTTGATAATGTCGCCAGCTTAACGTATTTAGCAACATTCATCCAGCACATCGTTGCTCCTGCCGGTCGAACAAGTTTTGTACATCTCGTTGATTTGGAGAAGAAAAAGTTGGAGAAGAAAGTTGCTCGTGATGAGCTTAAACTGTCTGTTGAGAGTTTAACCTCAAGTGGGATATTCGTTGAGACGATTGTTGTGGATTCTGAACACAAAAAAACGGAATTGAAGACTGTTATTCAAACGATGCGAGGGATGGTCTTTACGCCCAACACGTTATTTTATATGCTTAATGAAACAAAACAAAGAGATCCGGATGCTAAGGACATAATAAAATTAGCTTCGGAAGAGGGGATGGGAATCATTGTCTTAAATTATGATCGAATAGGATTTGGAGGTGAAAAGCGTATTAATCTTTGGATTAGGCAAAATAGTCCGAATGTGAATCTTGCAATTTTAATTGCATTACAATTACAACGTAATTGGGATGGACATGTGCGTATTTTACAGGTTGTTGAAGATAGCAGTGAAAGGGATTCTTCTATAAAACATTTGGAGAAATTAAAAGACATAAGCCGTATGCCTAGTCATGTGACGATTGATGTTCTTGTTGGTACATTTATGGATAAGCTTAAAAATGCACCACAAGCGGATATTAATATTTTTGGTATGGCGCAAGAAACTAACATTGAACCAATTTATGAAGTAACAAATCAAATCAAAACATCTGTTTTATATATAAAGGATTCGAGTCATGAAAGTGCTGTGGCGTAGTTATTTTATTGTTGTTTTTTTGTTGTCTTTTGCAGCCGGTGTCGTGTGTGCAAATGAAAAACGTTTACGCAGAAAAGAGGCTCTCATAGTTGCGGAACAAACAGGAGAAGTGGCGGCGCTGTATGGGTTGAGGAATGGAGAGCTTACAAATTGTATCGAGAAATCTGTCAAACGACCATGTGAAAGTTCGTGGGTAACTTGTATTGAAGATGCTTGGGTGGTGGCCATAAATGTAGGGGAGATGTGTCCTGTTAAGCACGATGGGCGTTTGAGTGTCACGATTGTTGTCAATGATATTACAGGACAAATCATATCTAAATTTCCTGAAAAGCCGTATTTTGAAAGCCCGTTTTATTGCCTGGAGGATTATGATTGCATGGGGAGTTTGGCTGAGGGAGAGAAGCTGTGTCAAAATTTTATATATTCTCAGCTTTATACCCAAAAAGAGGGGGATTTTGAGTGTTTATGCCAAGAGCATATTTGTCAGCCAAAAGAGGCTGGTGTACATCGTCATGATTAGGGTAACAAAATAAAGCTTGTCGTCCTGATCCAAAAATTTGTTGTTTATAAGGTCCTAAAACTAAGTAGATTCTCGATGCCTCGGGAATGACAGATTATTGAACACCCCACAAATGTTCGTTTCCTTAATTGTGACGAAGTACACTGAGCAGGAGTGAGGAAAAGGATTTGTAAATTATTTTGCTTAAAGCTATGAAGCAGGGTATACTTTCAATAAGAAAGGCATATTAATGATCGAAGAATTTTTAGTGGCAATTCCAACGCAAAGCTCCCCATTTCAATGGTTTGCATTATTTTTCCTAACAAAATTTGTTATGGCACAGGACAATTTTTTAAGAATATCACCCAAAAGGATCAAGGAGGATCTATGAACATTATGGATTTGAGAGAATTGTTAAAGGATAAGCGTGTCATAGAAGAAATTAATAAACATCTTTGGATTGAGAGTCAAAAGGCGGGCTACAGTATCGGAATTGAGCGGGCTACGGATGAATGGTTGAGATTATATTCGACAGGTTGGATGAAATATAATCAACCTGAAAAATATGCAAAGTTGGTTCGAAAGAAGAAAAAGGCTCCTAAAAAAGTTTCCAAAAGATAAAATTTTTGACAAATAAAAAACCCTCTGAGTGATCAGAGGGTTTTTTATTTCTATTGGCAGCCCAATTATTTTCTCTTTGTTGCTTTTTTCTTCGCTGCTTTTCTCTTTGTTGTTTTCTTCTTCGCTGCTTTTTTCTTTGTTGCTTTTTTCTTTGTTGCTTTTTTTCTTGTTACTTTTTTCTTTGCAGCTTTTCTCTTTGTTGCTTTTTTCTTTGTTGCTTTTTTTCTTGTTGCTTTTTTCTTAGCTGCTTTTTTCTTTGTTGCTTTTCTTTTTGGTGCTGCTTTCTTTCTTGTTGCTTTTCTTTTTACGGCCATATTCTTCCTCCTTTATTAAGAGATTTGTTCGCCTTGTTATAGTTTTATATTAGCATGAAGTTTTTTTTATGCAAAAATAATTTAACTTTTTTTAGAAAAAAAATGTTTTTAAAATTCATTTTTATTTTATTTTTGAATTGAAAATATAAAAATGACGACGAGAGTTTTAATGTTACAATAAGCATTAAAACTGATAGAATGTTAGCGGAATAAAAAATAAAATAAAATGTCAAAAAAGTTATAAATTAATACAAAAATAAAATTATGTCATCTTTATACGTACATATTCCCTTTTGTCAGCGAAAGTGTTTTTATTGTTCATTTGTGGTTTCTATCGCACAAGAACAACGCATGGAATCGTATTGTCATTGTTTAGAAAAAGAAATGAGACAGTATAAAGATGAAAGCTTAGATACAGTTTATATTGGTGGGGGGACGCCAACGTACCTAAAGGAAAATCAAATCGAATACTTGTTAAAGGCTATTCACCAAAACTTCCAAATTTCTTCTAATTGTGAAATAACAATGGAAGCCAACCCAGAAGGGTTGACGCCTTTGAAATTAGATATCATAAAAAAATATGGTGTCACCCGTTTAAGTTTGGGGGTGCAATCTTTAAATAATAATTTTTTAAAATACTTGGGCCGAAATCATAATTCTTTAAAAGCTTATGAAGCCTTTAAGCTTTTAAGAGAACACTCCTTTGATAACATTAATTGTGATCTTATGTTTTCTTTTCCACAACAAACATTGGAGCAATTAAATGAAGATTTAGATGCGATGATGACTTTAGAGAGTGATCATATATCTCTTTATGGATTAACGATTGAAGAAAGAAGTCGGTTTTTTGTCAAAAATACGATTCTTCCAGATAGTCATCTGCAAGCCGAGTTTTATACAACCATTCTCAAACGATTAGAAGCTAATGGGTACCAGCAATATGAAATTAGCAATTTTGCAAAACCAGGAAAAGAATCAAAACATAATTTGAATTATTGGCATGGAGGCAATTATAGAGGCGTAGGTATTGGAGCGCATTCTCATAAAGACGGTAAGCGTTTTTGGAACCTTTCTCAATTGACGCAATACATCAAATGCATAGAAGATGGATTGCCTGTTGTTGAGGAGGGTGAGGAATTAGCAGTACATACTCAAATGATGGAAACGATTTTGTTTGGATTAAGGATGAATCAAGGTGTTGATATCAAAGCGATAGAAAGACGTTACGATTGTAGTGTTGATCAAAATACAACGCAACAAATAGAAAGTTTTATCAAAGAAGGGTTTTTAGTCAAAAGCGATGAGCGATTACAAACGACTCTGAAGGGAAAGTTAGTTTTAGATGAGATAAGTGTTAGATTGATTTCTTAGTGGTGTGCAGTTCTCTTAAGCGGTAACTATGTTGAAAAAGCTGGTGGATGGCATCTGCGATGATTGTTTTATATTTTTTATGCATTTTTAAACTATTTAGGATTTTGTTTGTTTTATCGATTCTTTCTTGAACGGCGTTAAGGCAATAGTCAAAACTGCCTGCGGCAACAAAAATTTTTCTAATAGTTACGAGATCTTGATAATTTTTAGTTTCCTTATTAAAAATTTGAGTAAACTGTTTGCGTTTTTGAGCGGAAAGTTTGTTGTAGGCATGGCAAACAAGTAGAGTTTTCTTTGATTCGGCAAGATCACTTAAAATTGATTTTCCGATATTTTTTTGAGAATCAAATATACCAATGATATCATCTTGGATTTGAAAGGCTTGTCCAACAAGAATCCCAAGTTCCGAAAGTTTTTTGATATCTTTATCATCAGCGCCTGCCAAAATGGCACCTGTGACAAGAGGACAATCAAATGTATAGCGAGCTGTTTTTAGCGTGTAATTTAAAAATACATCGCTTTCTTTAACTTTGCTTAGTTTTTCAACGCCATGAAGTGTATCAATAAATTCTCCCATCGCCGTGAACGCTGCCGTTTGAATAAAATATTTTAAAGCCCGCTCCTTACGTTTGGGTGTTTCTTTAATAGAAAGAAAAGCATCGATAGCAAAAGCGTAGACGATGTCTCCTGCAATAATTCCTAAATCATATCCTAACTTATCACGATCTTCGGTTTTGATGATGCGTCCTAGAACTTTGTGGAGCGTTGGTTTTCCTCGCCTTAGATTAGAACGATCAATAATATCATCATGTATGAGCATGAAGTTATGTAGGAGTTCGATACAGGTGGATGCGTTATATAAACTTTTTGATGTTTTTTTGTTTGGGCTGTATCCCTTATAGCTTAGAATTAAGAGGAGGGGGCGTAAGCGTTTGCCTTTGCGAAGGGAAAATTCGCGAATGCTCTCATATAGGATGGGATTAACAAGATGGAGTTTGTAATCAACTTTGATCTTATCCATGAAAGCTTCTAAGCTTTCTTCAATTTTTGCTCGAATTTCTGAAACCATGAGGCACATCGTATCACAGAAGAGTTTTCCATTCAATATATTTCATTGTCGAATGTCTTTTCAAACGGTATTAAAATGGTATACTTTACTATATATAGAGAAGAACTTAGAGAAGTGTTTGTAGAATAAAGGTCGTTAATCAGGCAGGCATCACTTAAGATGAGCCACATCATTTTTTAAATAAAAGATGATGGAAATCTCGGGAGTTATTGATGAAAAGAATATTATGGAGTTTGTTTTTTATGATGATTTGTTGTGTTCCAGAATTGGGAGCAGAGATTGTCCATTTAAAAAGTGGGAATACAGTTATTGGACGAATTACGGAAAGATCTTCATATTATATTGTTATTGATAAGGGAGGGGCTGTTGATAAAATATTTCTAAATGAAATTGAGAGTATAGAAGATGAGCCTGCTCCTTTAGAAAATTTTGACGTCGACGATTTTATTAAGGATGTCCAGATTCAATCCATTAAGTTTGATAGATCTAAATTTCTCGTGATTCCTGAGGAAAAAGTCGATCTTATCGTCAAATTTATGGTTGTCAATGGGGCTTATGGTCAGATGCAAATTGCATTGGAGCAAGCGATATTAGCAGCACCAAATGACAGGAGAAAGGAAATTAAGGATTTGTTTGTATTAAGTGAAATTATCGAAAAATTGGTGCCTGTTTATCATGATTTATTTACTGAGGAAGATTTAACCGCGATGGTTAACTTTTTTGCAAGCCCTACCGGAAAGAAATTTAAGGATTCTATGCCTCAAATCTATGAGAGAACAGCCCAAGTGGTCATAGAGTACTTTCAGGAAAAACGTAAATTTGTGCTATAAAATCAAATTTTTAAAGCCAATCCTACCTAAATTATCCTCGTCCATCAATTACACTTTTGTAAATTCTTCGTAAGTTAGTTTATGTCATTATGATAAGATTCAAATATTATTAAATAATGGCTGGAAAAAAGTTTAAATTCCAGTAATTGACAGCTTTTATTTTAGGCTGTAAGTATATTTGTTTCAATGGTTTATAAAAGTACGTATAAAAAATAGTGCTAAATATTTTCTTTTTGTTTGACCTTAAAAATTTTCTTTGTTATATTAGTGAAGTTCAAAATTCGAAAAAGGAGCTAAAGCATGATTGAGCGTTATACACTATCAAAAATGGGTAATATCTGGTCGGAGAAGCATAAGATGGAAATTATGCTTAAAATTGAGGTTTTGGCTTGTGAAGCGATGTGTAAATTAGGCCAGATTCCCAAGAAATCTTTAGAAAAGATTAAAAAGAACGCAAAATTTGATATTGATGAAGTAAAAAAATTAGAAGAAAAGACAAAGCATGATATTGTTGCTTTTATCAATAATGTTGGAGCTTATATAGGCGCTGATTCCCGATACTTGCATATGGGGTTAACATCATCAGATCTTTTGGATACATCCCTTTCCGTTCAATGCGTTGAGTCAAGTGAGCTTCTTTTGGCAGACATCAAGAAGATGCTCAATGTGTTAAAACAAAAAGCAAAAAAATATAAAGACACCCCTTGTATTGCACGAACACATGGTGTTCATGCGGAACCTACCACATTTGGTTTAAAATTAGCTGTTTGGTACGACGAAATGAAGCGAAATGCTGATCGTATGGAACAAGCTAAAGAAATGATGCGTTTTGGAAAACTTTCAGGGGCTGTGGGAACGTATGCTAACATTGATCCTTATGTTGAAGAATATGTTTGTGAAAAGTTAGAGCTTAAGCCCGCTAATATTGCCACTCAGATTATACAACGTGATCATCATTGTCAATTTGTTACGACGTTAGCCTTGATCGGTTCAACATTAAATAAAATTTCGACAGAAATTCGTTTGCTTCAGAAAACAGAGGTGCTTGAAGTAGAAGAACCTTTTTTTAAAGGTCAAATCGGATCCTCGGCGATGCCTCATAAAAGAAATCCCGTTGCCTGCGAACGAGTATCGGGTCTTTCTCGTCTTTTAAGATCGAATGCTCAAGCATCGTTTGAAAATATTTCTCTATGGCATGAAAGAGACATTAGTCATTCGTCTGTCGAACGTGTTATCCTTCCAGACAGTGCGATCGCACTTAACTACATGTTTCATACAATAATTCCAATCTTAGATGGGTTATTAGTTTATCCTAAGCATATGATTGATAGTTTATCGAAGACGAAAGGTCTTATTTACTCTCAACGTGTTCTTCTTGAGTTAATGAAAAAGGGTTTAACAAGAGAAGCTGCTTATGAAATTATTCAGCGTTGTGCTATGCAGGTTTGGCAAGATACGTCTGATTTTAAAGATATTTTAAATCGTGATCGAAAGGTAAGAAAATATCTAAAGCCAAGCGATATTGATGCTTGTTTTGATATTAAATATTATACTCGACATACAGATAAAATTTTTAAAAGAGTGGGTTTAAGATAAACTAAAAAACATAAAATGGAACAGCTCATGGAAAAAAAAGAAAAACTATATGAAGGAAAAGCAAAGATTCTTTATGCAACAGACGATCCTGATCTTGTAATTCAGTATTTCAAAGATGATGCAACCGCATTTAATGCGGCCAAAAAAGGAACTGTTGAATCAAAAGGGATCATGAATAACAAGATCTCGACAAAGATTTTTGAGTTTTTAGCTTCAGAAGGTATTCCAACACATTTAGTCAAAATTCTCAGTGATAGAGAAATGTTGGTCAAAAAAGTTGATATTGTTTTGGTAGAGGTGATCATTCGTAATCGCGCTGCTGGGTCACTATGCCGTTTGCTTGGCATTGAAGAAGGTCGAGAGTTATCTGAACCCATTTTAGAGTTTTGTTATAAGCGCGATGATTTAGGCGATCCGTTGATTAATGAATATCATATTCATGCCTTAAACTTGGCGACCCCAGAAGAAATAGCAGCGATTCGAGATTACACATTTAAAGTAAATAAGTTAATGAGTAAATTCTTTGCAAATCTTCAGTTAGAACTTATTGATTTTAAATTAGAATTTGGACGTCATAAAGGCAAAATTATTCTGGCCGATGAAATTTCACCAGACACTTGCCGCATTTGGGAAGTTGGAACAGGCAAAAGACTTGATAAAGATCGATTTCGTCATGATTTAGGAAATATTGAAGAAGCTTATCAAGAAGTTCTAAGTCGCGTAAGTAAATAAATTTTGATCCTTACAAATTTTGTGTACTGAAAATTTTACCAAATCATAACACAAAATTTTTAAACCATACCCTGCACAATCATAACCTCTACTAACAAATACATGATCTGGCGCATTGAAATAAAACAGAAGAATGGCGTGTTTGATCCCCACCGTGATAGTATACAAAAATCCATCGAAGAGCTTGGTTTAACTTCTATTACTGACGTTATTGTTGATCGTATTTTTTATCTTCATGGCGATTTAAACGAAACTCTCGTTCAAAAAATTGCTGATGAATTGTTGGTCGATAAAATTACACAAGACTACACCTACACATCTAACTTCATATCTCTTAACAATACAAACGATAAAGAATGGAAAGCTATAGAAATTTCCTATAACCCTGGTGTTATGGATCCTGTTGAAGCCTCAACCGTTAAAGGGATTCGAGACTTGGGATGTCAGGGTGTTACATCCGTGCGTACGGCACAAAAATATTATCTTAAAGGAAAGGTTTCGAAGCAAAAGTTAGATCTTATTATCAATAAAGTATTATCTAATAAGCTGATTCAGCATGTTGTTGATTATAAGCAGATTGAAAAAAACTTTATGCCTGTTGCAACGGATAATAAATTTGAATTGCTTCTAGTCGAATTGCTTAAAGCAAATGACTCTAAACTTAAAAAAATTAGTCAAGAGGGTCAGTTGTTTTTAAATCTTGATGAGATGAAAACAATACAAAAACATTATAAGAAATTAAAGCGTAACCCAACGGATGTCGAGCTTGAGACGATCGCGCAGACTTGGAGTGAGCATTGTTTTCACAAAACATTTAGAGGTAACATCCGTTATCAGTCTGTAGAAGGTGGGAAAAAGAAAACAACTTTAATTCGTAATTTGCTTAAATCAACAATTGTTAAGGCAACCAAAGAGATTAATAAATCGTGGTGTGTTTCTGTCTTTGATGATAATGCGGGTGTAATAAAGTTTGATAAAGATTCTCATGTGTGCATTAAGGTAGAAACGCATAACCACCCATCAGCCCTCGAGCCTTTTGGTGGGGCTAATACAGGTATAGGTGGGGTCATTCGCGATATATTAGGAACGGGGCTTGGCGCAAAACCTATTTGTAACACGGATGTCTTTTGTTTTGCTTCTCCAGATATGGAATTTAAAGATGTCCCTCCTGGTTCTTTGCATCCAAAACGTGTGATGAAAGGTGTTGTTAGCGGTGTACGTGATTATGGAAATAAAATGGGTATTCCGACAGTCAATGGTTCCATTTTATTTGATGAAAAATTTGTGGGTAATCCTTTAGTTTATTGTGGTAGTGTTGGAATTTTGCCGAAAGATAAAGTTAAAAAGAAAGTTTTTAAAGGTGATTTAGTTGTGGTTGTCGGTGGAAAGACAGGCCGTGATGGGATTCATGGGGCGACATTTTCTTCGGGAGAATTAACGGATGAGTCAGAGGTTGTTTCCTCGGGTGCTGTTCAGATTGGTGATCCTATTCAAGAGAAGAAGGTTCTAGATGCGTTATTAAAAGCTCGAGACAAAAATCTTTATACCTCTATTACAGATTGTGGTGCGGGCGGTCTTTCAAGTGCTATTGGAGAAATGGGACAAGAGTTAGGGGCACGCATTGACTTGGATAAGGTTCCTTTAAAATATGATGGCTTGCGTTACATGGAAATTTGGATTTCAGAGTCTCAGGAACGTCTTGTTATGTCAGTAAGTCCAAAGAATGTAGATAAATTTTTACAAGTTTTTGCTGATGAAAATGTTGAGGCAACAGTGATCGGAGAGTTTGTCGATTCAAAACAGCTTGGCCTATTTTTTCATGGCTGTCAGGTGTGTGATTTAAGTATGGAATTTCTATTTGAAGGGACGCCACGAATTACGAAAGAGGCTGTTTGGAAAACGCCTAGGTTAAGCGAGCCAAAAATTCCTTTGAAGACTGATTTAAATGTCAAATTACTTGAAGCCTTGTCTCATTATAACGTTTGTTCCAAAGAATGGGTTGTGCGTCAATATGATCATGAAGTTCAGGGGGGAAGTGTTATCAAACCTTTTGTGGGACGTAAAAATGATGGGCCTTCAGATGCTGCTGTTATTACACCTAAATTAGATTCAAATAAAGGGCTCGCTATCTCCAATGGTATTAATGTTCGTTTCGGTATGATTGACCCTTTTTGGATGGCAGCCTCTTGTATTGATGAAGCGCTACGTCAAATTGTGTCCGTGGGTGGCGATGTTAGTAAAATTGCTATACTCGATAATTTTTGTTGGGGCAATCCTGATAAGCCGGACCGATTAGGCTCTATGGTGCGCGCGTCACTTGGGTGTTATAAAGCGGCCGTCGCTTATCAAACACCTTTTATTTCCGGAAAAGATAGCTTGTACAATGAATACACCCAGGGGAAAAAATCAATTGCTATCCCCGGCACGATCTTAATCTCGGCTCTTGGTATTATCGAAGATGTTAGTAAAACGATTACCATGGATTTTAAAGGGCACGATAATCTTATTTATTGTGTAGGGCAAACATATGATGAGTTGGGCGGTTCGATTTATTTAGATACGTGTGGGTCGTTGGGAAAGAATGTGCCGATTGTTAATTTTAAACAGGGGCTTAAAACATTTCAGGCGTTAACGGGTGCTGTTAAAAAGAGATTGATTGCTTCGATGCACGATTGTTCTGAAGGGGGGTTGGCGGTTGCCTTAAGTGAGATGGCGTTTAGCGGTGGGTTTGGAGTAAGTGTTCGATTAGATCATGTTCCTTATAAAGGAAAGACAAAGCGCAATGACAATATTTTGTTTTCCGAATCCAATTCGAGATTTTTAGTCGAGGTGGATCCGAAGAATCAGAAAAAGTTTGAGAAGCAAATGGGTTCAGTTCCACATCGTTGCATCGGCACAACAGAGAAGACGCCTGAGTTTATTGTTTATGGGGTTAAACAAGATGTATGCCTGAATGTGTATCTAAAAGATTTAAAGGAAGCGTGGAAAGCGCCATTACGTTTTTAACGGAATAATAAAAGGTGAGGCCATATGGGAAATAAAGCACGTATCAAAAAGAACGCAAAAGAAAAAATTTTAGAAATGGAAGATTTGAAGCTGGAAGACCCTTGGCGCGTTTTTCGTATCATGGCCGAATTTGTTGAAGGGTTTCATGAGATGAAAGATGTTAACAACGCGGTTAGTATTTTTGGTTCAGCGCGGACGAAAAAAACGCATCGCTGGTACAAACAAGCGGAACGCACTGCTCAGTTACTTGTTAAAGAAGGTTATTCTGTTATTACCGGAGGTGGTCCTGGTGCTATGGAAGCTGGTAATAAAGGGGCGGCTAAAGCCAAGGGACAGTCTATTGGTTTAAATATCGATTTGCCTTTTGAACAAAAACCAAATCGTTATGTGAACCATTTAATTAATTTTCATTATTTCTTTTGTCGAAAAGTTATGTTTGTAAAATACGCCAAAGCTTTTGTTATTTTTCCAGGAGGGTTTGGAACGCTTGATGAATTGTTTGAAAGTCTGACTCTTATTCAAACACATCGTACGGAGAAGTTTCCAGTCATTATGTATGATAGTAAATTTTGGGGTGGGCTCATAGATTGGATTAAAAAAGAGGTTCTAAAGGTAAGAAATATTGATGCTGATGATATGCATTTATTTACAGTCGTTGATTCTCCGGAAGCCGTTATTAAAGTTATTAAAGATTATTATAAAACCAAATAAAAGTTATGGCTGCAAAACAACCAAAAGTTATTGTCTTACGTACCGCAGGAACGAATTGTGATCAAGAGACCGCTTTTGCCTTTAAGTCTTTTGGGGCTAAAGTTGATTGTGTGCATATTAATCAATTGATCAATAAACGTGTTAAGTTAAATGATTATCATATCCTCGCTATTCCAGGTGGCTTTACGTATGGTGATGACATTGAGTCAGGGCGAGTGCTTGCCAATGAACTTTGTTTATTTTTGGGTTTGGAGTTAAATCAATTTATTGCTGATGGCAAAATTGTCATTGGTATATGTAATGGTTTTCAGGTGTTAGTTAAGGCCGGAATTTTGCCGGGTCCTTTAACGGAAGTTGAAGAGTTAGCGCAGGATCATTCTCAAAAAATGACATTAACACATAACGATTCAGGAAAATTTGAAGCGCGGTGGACGTATCTTAAAGTCAACAATAAAAGTGTCTGGACTAAGGATATGGAAGATGTTGTTTACATACCGGTAGCTCATGCGGAAGGTAAGTTTTTAGTGAAAGACAATAATGCTTTAAATCAATTGGAGAGTAATGGCCAAGTTGCCTTTCGATACTCAACTCGAACCGGCGCGCGCCCCACATATCCCATGAACCCCAATGGTTCATCAGAAGACATCGCCGGCATTACAGACACCACCGGCCGCATCCTAGGCATGATGCCTCATCCCGAACGTCATTTTCTTTTTCATCATCATCCAAGATGGACAAGAAAGAAAAACAGAACTAAGTTTGGAGAAGGCGCCAAGATTTTTGAGAACGGCGTTACATATGTTAAGAAAAACTTTTAGTAGTTATACCTATTAACAATGAAAAAAGAATTTACTTATAAGTCTAGTGGTGTTGATATCGATAAAGCGAATGTCTTTGTTGATGCGATTAAAAAGGACGTGGCTAAAACGATTCAGCCAGGGACATTATTACGTAAAGGGGCTTTTGGGGGGTTGTTTGCTTTAGATGTTAAGAAATATAAAGAGCCTATTCTTGTTTCATCCACAGATGGTGTGGGGACGAAGTTATTGTTGGCGCAAACGTTAAATAAACATGATACAGTTGGGATTGATTTGGTTGCGATGAATATTAATGATATTTTGTGTGTGGGCGCGAAACCATTATTTTTTCTTGATTATATTGCGTGTGGCAAGTTGAAACCTAAAATTTTGAAAGATGTTGTTAAAGGCATTTCGCGGGGTTGTGTGCAATCAGGGTGTAGTTTGATTGGTGGGGAGACCGCTGAGATGCCTGATATGTATAAGGGTGATGAGTATGATTTGGCTGGGTTTACGGTAGGTGTTGTTGAAAAGAAAAAAATGTTAGATGGTTCAAAGATTGTGAAGGGCGACTGCGTTATTGGTTTTCCATCGAGTGGTATTCATTCCAATGGTTATTCGCTGGTGCGTAAAGTGTTATCAAAGCAAGAGCAGAAAAAGTGGGACAAGGAATTGTTAGCACCAACAAAAATTTATGCGAAAGAAGTGCTCCCATTAATAGAAAATTTTCAATTAAAGGGGATCGCTCATATAACAGGTGGTGCTTGGTATGAAAAACTGACAAAGATCTTGCCAAAAGGCAAATGTTTCCATATAAATAGAGGAAGTTGGCCCATACCAAAAGTCTTTTCTATTTTACAGAAAAAAGGTAGAATAAGTGACATTGAGATGTATCGAACGTTTAATATGGGTATCGGATTAGCCGTTGTCGTTAGCAAGGTTGATCAAAATAAAATAGAATCGTTTTTAAAGCGTAGAAAGATTAAATATTACCGCATTGGGGAAGTTGCCTTAAATCAAAAAAAGAAAATTGTGTTTAGTGATTAATTTTTTATTGATATTGTATACACCATTTAGACCTCGCTACGCGGGGTGAAACAGGAGAGATTCATGAATATCTTAATTATTGGTTCCGGCGGACGTGAACATGTTCTTGCTTGGAAAGTTAAAAAGAGCCCTCTTATCGAAAAGTTGTATTGTGCGCCAGGAAATGCTGGTATTTCCGAAATTGCTGAGTGTGTTGATATTGAAGCGAATGATATTGAAGGGTTGGTTAAGTTTGCTAAGAAAAATAAAATTAATCTTACAATTGTTGGTCCTGAGGCACCGTTGGTCGACGGTATTGTTGATCGATTTGAAAAAGAAAAACTTATGGTCTTTGGTCCTAGTCAAGCGGCTGCACGCTTGGAAGGAAGTAAAGTTTTTGCCAAAGAGTTTATGCAGCGCTGTAATATTCCTACCGCTCAATTTCGAGCCTTTGAAGATCCAAGTAAGGCGCGCGAATTTATTCAAAAAGCTCATTTTCCTTTAGTTATTAAAGCTGATGGTTTAGCTGCCGGAAAGGGCGTCATTGTTTGTAAAGATATTAAAGAAGCTGATGCAGCAATTTCTCGTATTATGGAAGAAAAAGTTTTTAAAGAAGCGGGTGAAAAAATCATTATTGAAGAATGCCTTGTTGGTGAAGAGGTTTCTATCTTGGCGATAAGTGATGGAGAAAATTATGTTATCTTGCAACCTTCTCAAGATCATAAACGCATTTTTGATGATGATCTTGGTCCTAACACGGGCGGAATGGGAGCGTATTGTCCAACACCTTTGCTTGATGAAGTTAGCCTTAAGAAAATTGAAGCGCGTGTGATTGAACCAGCTATTCGAGGCATGCGTCGAGAAGGAATGCCGTTTAAAGGTGTCTTGTATGCAGGCTTAATGATGACAGAAGAAGGCCCCATGACATTAGAATTTAATGTTCGTTTTGGCGATCCGGAATCTCAAGTGGTTTTACCAAGATTGAAAAATGATTTAGTTGAATTGATGTTTGCTAGTTGTGAAGAGCGTCTTAATGACATTCAATTAATTTGGGATAAAAGAGCTTGTGTGACGGTTGTCATGAGTTCGGGTGGATACCCAGGGGAATATGAATCCGGTAAAGAAATTAAGGGGCTTGATCAATTTAAGAAAGATGAAAATACGATTATATTTCATGCAGGGACCAAAAGTGAAGGGGATAAAGTTGTTACAGCAGGCGGACGCGTATTGGCTATGACATGTTTTGGAAAAACAATGGAAAAAGCCATTGAGGATGTTTATAAAAAAATAGAGAAAATTAAATTTGAACGATGCTTCTTTAGACGAGATATAGGGGCGAAAGCCTTAATTATCGGTCATCGTTCGCAAGCGGCAGGACATAGATAAAGACTAGAAAGAAGGGAGATTATGGCTAACATAACAGTAGCAATTATGATGGGAAGTAAATCGGACCTTTCCATTATGGAAGAATCATCCAAGGTGTTAAATGAATTTGGGGTTTCCAATGAGTTAAAGGTTTTGTCTGCGCATCGTACACCTAAAGAATGTTGTGCGTATGCTGAAAGTTTTAGAAAAGATGGTGGTAAGGTTTTTATATGTGGCGCAGGTGTTTCTGCAGCCCTTTCAGGTGTAGTCGCTGCACACACAACGTTACCCGTTATTGGCGTTCCAATAGATGCCTCTTCTCTAAATGGTATGGACGCTTTATTATCAACAGTACAAATGCCACCTGGAGTTCCTGTTGGTGCTGTCGCTATTGGTAAGGCGGGTGCGAAGAATGCAGCTTTGTTAGCGATTCGTATATTAAGTTTGTCAGATTCTTCGCTTGAGGAGAAGCTAGACAATTTTCGAGAAGAGCAAAAAAAGAAAATTCTTAGCATTGAGATATAAGGGTTTGTGGATTATTTAATACATTGAAAACAAAAGTCGTCGAAATCCATCCAGAGTTTCCCGAACTTCAGCAGATAACAAATTGTGCTAAAATCATTCGTGACGGAGGCCTTGTTGTTTTTCCTACCGAAACTGTATACGGTATTGCTGCTGATTTTTCAAATCCTGTAGCCATGAAGAGATTGAGGGAAGTTAAGAAACGTTCGGAAGATAAACCATTTTCGATTTTGATTTCTCAAAAAGGTTTAATAACAAATTACTCATCGCTTAAAAATCCTGCTCTTTTTAAACTTATTGATGCGTGTTGGCCTGGACCTTTAACAGTTGTTGTTCCTTCAAGTGAAGATGAAGAAAAAACAGTTGGTGTGCGTATGCCTGATCATATGATTGCGCTAAGACTTGTACAGGAATCTCACTGTACGATTGTTGCTCCTTCGGCGAATTTTGAAGGAAATCCTCCGCCAAGGACGTGTGAAGAAGCTTTAAGAGACATGGATGGATTGGTTGATCTCGCTATTGATGGTGGGCGGGCAATGATGGGGCAAGGTTCGTCGGTTGTTGATTTAACACAAGAACATCCAAAGATGTTAAGAGAAGGGGTTGTTTCTCTTGATGAAGTTAATAAAATTTCTGGGCGTAAAAATGTTCTTTTTGTTTGTACCGGAAATAGTTGTCGCTCTGTCATGGCGGAGTATTTATTAAGACATGCTTTGGGTGATCGTGACGATGTGCTCATTCAATCAGCAGGAACAAGTGTGTTTATTCAGTCAGCGGCGAGTGCTGAGACGATTAATGTATTGCGTGAAGAAGGTATTGATGCAACGATGCACACATCACAACCTGTAAGCAGTATCTTATTAAAAAAAGCAGATTTAATTTTTGTTATGACAAAAGGGCATCGCCAACAAGTCTTGGAGCGTGTTCCAACTGTTGAGAAACGAGTCTATATGTTAAGAGAGTTTGCGAATATGCCACCTAATTTTGAAGGTGACATTGATATTCCAGATCCAATCGGAAGCTCGCATGCAGCTTATAAAGAATGTAAAAATGTCATCAAAGATGCTATACAAAAAATTGTTAGTTTAGTTTAAAAAAGTAATTCAATATTGGAGTTATACTTTGCAAATATATATTGGTGCAGACCACAGAGGTTTTCAATTTAAGAAAAAAATTATTGATATCCTAAAATCTTTAGGGCATGAGGTTGTTGATTGTGGTACACAAGATGATCAAGAAAGTTGTGATTATCCGTTAATCGCTTATAAGGTAGGCACACATGTTGCCAAAGAAGCGGATAGCCGAGGGCTTTTAGTTTGTATGTCAGGCATTGGTCAATCGATTGCAGCTAACAAAGTCGATGGTGTCTATGCAGCCTTATGTTATAATGCGGAGGCTGCACAGCTCTCTCGAGAACATAATAATGCAAACGTACTAGTACTAAGTGCTAAATTTGTTCAATCCGATGAGTTAGAAAAGATCCTCGATGTTTGGCTTAAGACTTCATTTGAAGGAGGTCGCCATGAACGCCGATTTAATCAAATTAAAGACATAGAGCAGGGAAAAGCTTTAAATTAAAATGTCAGATTCATTATTAGCAGAGAAAGGGAGTCAGATGTCCGATTTACAAAAGAATGATCCTGAAATTTACGGTGCGATAGTAGATGAACTTAAGCGCCAACAAAATAATTTAGAACTTATAGCTTCAGAAAATATTGTTTCAAAAGCGGTCCTTGAAGCGCAGGGAAGTGTTTTAACTAATAAATACGCTGAAGGTTATCCAGCGGCTCGTTGGTATGATGGATGTGAGTATGTGGATGTTGCAGAAACCTTGGCGATTAATCGAGCTAAACAACTTTTTAAAGCGGAACACGTAAACGTTCAAGCTCATTCTGGATCGCAAGCCAACATGGCTGTCTATATGGCAGCCTTAGAGTATGGTGATACTGTTCTTGCTATGGATCTTGCTTGTGGAGGTCATTTAACGCATGGTATGAAGCTAAACTTCTCCGGTAAGTCCTATAACTTTGTTGCTTATGGAGTAGATAAAGAAACAGAGCAATTAGATTATGATGATATTGCTGCAAAGGCGCGTGAACACAAACCGAAAATGATTGTCGCAGGGGCCTCAGCTTATTCTAGAATTATTGATTTTGGAAAGTTTAGAGAAATTTGTGATGAAGTTGGAGCTTTATTATTTGTCGACATGGCACATATTGCGGGGCTAGTTGCAGCTGGTTTACATCCTAATCCTGTTGAATATGCCGAATTTGTTACAACAACAACACATAAAACATTGCGTGGCCCACGCGGGGGTATGGTTCTCTGTCATGAGAAGTATGCTAAAAAGATTAACTCAAGAATTTTTCCTGGCATCCAAGGTGGTCCATTGATGCATGTGATTGCCGCTAAAGCCGTGGCTTTTAAAGAAGCGTTAAGTGACGAATTTAATGAGTATCAAAAACAAGTGGTTAAAAATGCTAAAGCTTTTTCAGATGAGATGGCATCTTGTGGATATCGAATTGTTGCCGGAGGAACAGAAAATCATTTATTCATGGTTGATTTGCGCTCGAAAAATGTCAGTGGCAAAGATGCAGCAAGTACACTTGATAAGGTGGCGATAACAGTTAATAAAAATCTTATACCTTATGATCCGGAAGTTCCTGCTGTGGCAAGCGGTATTCGTATAGGAACGCCAGCTGTTACTACACGAGGTATGAAGGAAGAACAAATGAAAGAGATTGCCCAATTGTGTGATCAAGCGATTGTTCAAAGGGATGATGATGAAGCGTTAAAGAAAGTTAAGTCAAGTGTTGAAGCACTGACACAGCAATTTCCTATTTATTCTGATATTGCTTATTAATTAAAGGGCTCCACATTCGTATGAAATGCCCCGCATGTAGCTATAATGAAACAAAGGTTATTGATTCTCGTCTAAATACAGATGGAACATCTGTTAGACGAAGACGAGAGTGTTTAAAGTGTCAAAAGCGTTTTACAACATACGAATATGTTGAGCAAGTACCTTTAATGATCGTAAAACGCGATGGGCGTCGGCAACCTTTTGATCGTAAGAAAATAATTTCTGGTCTAATAAAGGCTTGCGAGAAACGTCCAGTTAGTATTGATAAAATGGAAGAAGTGACAAGTGAGGTCGAGCGAAATATTCAAAAGAAATTTGATCGGGAAGTTGAATCGAAGGATGTGGGTGAGTTGATTATGGAGAAGTTAGCAGGCATTGATGAAGTTGCTTATGTGCGCTTCGCTTCCGTTTATCGTCAGTTTCGAGACGTGAATCAGTTTATGAGTGAACTAAAAGGGATGTTAGATAAGGAAAAAAGTAAGACGTAGAGGATTCTTAAAGGACAATAAACTCATGGCAAATTTAATACAAGTTGAACTTAGTAAAATTATTATTGATGAGAAAAGGCAAGATCAGATCATTGTGTTAAAAGAGAAGAAAGGTGATCGTCAGTTTCCTATTGTGATCGGTTTTTTAGAAGCATCCAGCATTAAGTTAAAACTTTCTGGTGTTAAACCACCACGTCCTATGACACATGATTTGCTGATGGTAACCATTAAAGAGTTTGGTGCAAAGCTAGATCGTTTAATTATCGATAAGATGGTTGATAATACGTTTCATGCCAAATTGGAACTTAAAACAAAGCGCGGGCGTTCGATTGTGATTGATGCGCGGCCTTCTGATGGACTTGCGTTGGCGGTAAGAACAGAAGATGCTTTAATATTTGTAGAAGAAGAAGTCTTAAATCAGGCAGAAATATTTAAAAGTTAATAAATTTGACTTGTTAGGCCGATTTATTTCATATGATTTGTTTATGAAATACTAAAACCAAAGACAAGTCATTTTTATTTGTAACGCTATGACATTATTTAAACAATATCCCAATTTAGAAATTATTCAATCTTTAGCCAAGCAATCAAAGGTTAAAGTGCATCTTGTTGGTGGTTTTTTGCGTGATTTTGTCTTAGAGCGTGAAGGATGTGATTTTGACTTTGCTGTCGAGAAAAGGGCTTTGAAGCTTGCCCAAGTGTTTGCTGACAAAATTAAGGGTGCTTATATCGTTTTAGATGAACAGCGTGGTTGTGCTCGCGTTGTCAAAAAGAAGGAAGGTCGTATTTATTCGTATGACTTCTCCGACTATCGAGCCAAAACGTTTTTGGAAGATCTAAAAGATCGAGATTTTACTGTTAATACCTTGTCTTTAAATTTGTCTGAAGCAAACGCCCAAACAATTTTGTCTGAGGCGATAGTGGATCATACTCGCGCGATGAAGGATATCAAGGATAAGCGCATCAAAAGAGTTTCTATAAGAGCTTTCCGTGATGATCCTTTACGGATGATGCGAGCGTTTAGTCTAAAGGCTAATTATGGATTTAAAATTGAGTTAAAGACTTTAAATCAAATTCGTAAGGAAAAAGAGTTAATCAAAAATGTTTCGTATGAGCGTATTCGTGAGGAGTTGTTTAAGGTTCTTGAGTCTGAGAAAACATTTGATGTTTTAAATACCATGGATCGCTCTGGTTTGCTTGAACATGTGATACCGCAACTTCATGTGATGTTTAAATGTAAGCAAGGAGGATATCATCACTTGGATGTTTGGCCGCATTCATTGGAAGCTGTTCGTCAATTAGAGAAAGTTTTTAGACAACAAAAAGATAATCCTGATGTGGATGGCTATTTAAATGAAATCATTGCTGGTGATCATTCTCGGCGGAGTTTGATTAAATTGGCAACACTGTTACATGATATTGGAAAACCTGATACGCGAAAAAAAGAAGGCAATAAGCTTTCCTTTCACGGGCATGAGAATGTTGGCAAACATATTGTTAAAGCGATTGCTTTGATGTTAAAGATATCAACCAAAGAACGTCATGCCATAGAAGATATGGTTCAGCTTCATTTAAGGCCTGGTTATTTATCTAATTTTAAAAAGCCAAGTGAACGAATGATTTTTCGTTATTTCAGAGATGCTAAAGATGAAACGGCGAGTGTTCTATTATTATCATTGGCCGATCAACGCGCAACACGAGGGCCATTAACGAGTCAAGAAGATCAAAAACATCATGAAAAGATTTGTTTGCAGTTGGTGGATCGATATTTTGAAAAGAAAAAAGAGAAACCTTTTGTTCCGTTGGTGGATGGAAATTATATAATGAAGAAGTTGAAGCTTAAGCCTTCGCCGCTTGTTGGTAAAATTTTAACTGAGTTGGAAGAGGCTCAAGTTTTGGGGAAGATTACGACGAAGAAAGAGGCTCTTGAGGTGGCGGAGGGAATCATAAAGAAGTAATCATGTCGTCCCCGCTGAAATGACACGATTACTTGTTATTTCTACACCTATTTGTCATCCCCGCAAAAGCGGGGAACCGTGCGATATGAAAATAAAAAACACCAAAATTGAAATTATCCAAGGCGACATCACCGACCTACACGTTGATGCCATCGTTAATCCCGCGCAACCCTCCCTTGTGATGGACGCTGGTCTTGCAGGTGTCATCAAAGGTAAGGCTGGTAAAATTGTCGCCGATGAGGCCGCAGAGAAGGGGCCCGTTGATGTGGGAGCATCAGTTTTTACAAACGCAGGACAACTTAATGCTAATTTTGTGATTCATGCGGTTACCGTTGATGAGAGTTCCAAAATAAATGAACATCAAGTGCGTGCAGCTGTTCGTTCGGCCCTTGAGTGTGCCCAAGAGTTAAAGGTCGCTCGATTAGCGTTACCTGCTATAGGATGTGGTGCTGGTGGATTTCCTTTTGTGGGATCAGCTAAGATTATGGTTCAGGAAATATTAAAGTTTTGTCGAAAAGACGATGTCGCGCTGACTGAAATTATATTTTGCTTAAATGATCAAGAAACATTTGAGATATTCGATAAGCAGGTGCGCGGTTACATAACTCATATCCAAGAAGAGCTTGGTCCTGGGCCTTATGTCACAGTCGATATTATCATCGAATTAGAAGAGGGGCTTGTTATTATCGAAAGATCCAATCCTCCTTATGGATATGCTTTACCTGGTGGTTTTCTCGATCGTGGGGAAAGTCTTGAACAAGCAGCGTGTCGGGAGGCCAAAGAAGAGACGAATATGGATCTTAAAAATTTGAGACAGTTTCATACCTACTCAGATCCCAATCGTGATCCCCGATTTCACACCATTTCCACCGTTTTTATTGCTAAGGGCGAGGGAACCCCTCAATTTGGCGATGATGCAAAGGGGCTAAAAGTTGTTCCCTACGCTGAACTTCTCATTCAAACCTACGCTTTTGACCACAAATCCGTTATTCAAGATTATTTAAATCAGAGATAAGAATTTATTTTTTTCGAATGAATTCCCTTCCAAATAAAGGAGTTGTGTAAAATTTATTATTGACCAAGAAGTCATTTTAGGGTAATCTAATCTCTTCGATCTTAATGCAACACCTAATAAAGGTAGAAATGATTAGAAAATCCTTGGCTGGGCTATTAGCCCTTTGCGCTGTTCTTATCTTTTCAACATCCCTGTTAGCTTCTTCTCATCGAGAAGAACCTCTGATTTCCCCTTCTCTAGTCACACAAATCACACCCCAAGAAATAGAAAATTTACCTAACCCAGGCCGCAATTTTTCCGATTTTGCGAATATGACACCAAATGTTCATGTAGATGATACGGTTGGGCAAGGGTCTGGATATGCTAATGTTGTTATTAGAAGAGAAGGCGCTGTTGGTGAATCTTTTAATCCACAGTTAGGTTCAACCCTAGGTGGTCCGCTGATAAAAGACAAATTGTGGTTTTTTGGAAATTTTTCAACGAGTCCCAGCAGTGGTATGACGCAGGCCCCAATCAGCAGCCTTCTACAAGGTGGTTTTGTCGATTTACAATTTACTGGCCGGGATAATCCTACAGGATATATTGGGGATCTCAATTTGCATAATAATACAGGCGATCTTTTCTTTGGGACGATGCCTAATGGGACCAATCTTATCCCCAATGATCCATCCGTTCAAAGGATGTCAACGAGTGGTAATTTTGGTGGTCCTATTTTTCCTGGTTCAACATTTACTACTCCTTTAAATGGATTTTGTAACGATCACAGCTCTTTTCCTCCGCCTGCTACTTTTTCACAACCCCTTTCTTTAACAACCCCCAATGCACAGAGTTCTACAACGATTTCAGACGATAGTTCTACGCCAAAAGTTGATCTTACGCGTTGGGCCGTTTTGCAAAGCGGTATTGATCCTTCTAAAGATTTTTATATTACGGCCGATGCCATAAACCTTTTTAACGAAGATTATGTTATTGCAAAAGTGCCTGGCATTTCTACGGATTATTTAACGGAATTAGCCACGTTACCAGATCTGTCTAACATTGTAGATACGATGATTCAGAATAATGAGATCAAACCAACGGGCTTGCCTAGTCAAATGAATAGAGACACTACCATTCAATGGAGCACGTGGTTGTTTAGAGACAATTTTGATATTCAAAGTGGTGAGAAAAAGATAGAAGATCAAGTAGAACAGTCGGGAGGATCGCAGACATCTGAACAAATTCAAGAGTTGAATGAAAACATATGGGGTAATATTCGTTTGGTTAACAAAAAGTTAAAAGAGAATGTTGTAGCAACAGCGCCTAAGATAGCCGATAAACCTAAGGAAGAATGTCCAAAGTCATTTCGTGAGCAAATGTTGGAACGAGAGTTAAAACAAAAAATGCGGGAAAAAGGTTTGGTTGAAGATTCTTTAGAGAGAATGAAAGGCTGGTTAGAAGAAATTAATAGCGATCCGGATTATGATGAAAAGACAAGTAAGTATTCAAAAAGCGGGTTACGTCGAGATATTGGGACGACAAAGGGTTTTCTAGATGAGATTAATCAAGCGATTGATGATTTAACTAAGCAAATTGAAGAAGAAAGGAAAAAGGATAAATGTAAAGATAAGACGAGTTTTCGTGTTTTTGAATTTTTTGAAATGCTTGTTGATGCGATCACACTAACAAATCCTGCTTTTGCTGATGGCGATATTGTTCTTTCGCTAGATGAAGCACGAGCGCAAGCTTTTCGAGCGATTGATAAAGCCTTATATGTTTATACGAAGCTTCAACATCTAACGTTTGATTTAGAAAAAATTGCTGAGACTCCGTATGCTAAGAAAAAATCAAAGTTAAAAAAGAAAGTATTAAAACAGATACGTACCGAGTTAGGAGAGTTGCAGCTTTTTATGCACACATCAAAAGCTAAGTTTGATAAAACAAAGAAATTAACTGATAAGAACTTTCTTGAGGTTCGAGACATCAATGGCCATCTTTATGTGAAGGGCGGGGCGTTTGATAAATACTGGAGAAGCGTTGAATCTCGATTGGAAAAAAATTATGCAAAGTGGGATGACGCGTATTTAAAATTGCTTGAGAGAAGTGAGCAATCTAAACGAGAAGGAAAAGATTATTTGGCTGATTTCAATCGAGATGAGGCTGAGTTTTTTAAGGTGTTTTCGAGGGTGAAGTTGTATTGGTTGGTTTTGGAAAAAATATATAATTAATATGATTATGTTGAGATCCCCGCTTTCGCGGGGATGACAATATTGTTTTCTTATAGGGTGCAGCGAAATAGAAAAAGTGTCGTCCTCGCTCCATTTGTCATTCCCGCGAAAGCGGGAATCCATGGGGCGGGGATGACACTATTAATTTAAAAAAACGGGAGATACTCATGCGCAAAATTTTCACAGCATTATCAATGTTTATTCTATTTACATCCCCAGTCCATGCCATGGACGTTGTCATGACTCCAGAAGATTCTGTTGAATGTCCATCAGCGTGTCCATGCTGTGATGATATTATTCCAAATTTAAAAAACAATATGGAAGATTTCAATGAATATATTGATGACATGAAGAAATATACAGAAGAAAACTATGATTTTAAAAAGGTAAGGCAAAATCACACGGTACGTCAAGATGCGGTTAATCGATCGCAAAGTTCTGATAGAGATACATCGCGTCAAGGTCATTCCGATTATAGAGATATTGCAGAAAAATTTAAGGACAAGGAAGCTAGTATTACAGAGGATCATAATGACATTGATGACTCCTTAGATGACATGGAGCAGATGGCCCAAGATATTATTGCAGATATTGACAAGTTAAAAAACTGTCCTTGTTGGGCTGAAGTTTTAGAATGTTGTGGAGGTGTCTTGTGTGAACGGTTTCTTTCAGATCGCGCGCAGACAGCTAAAGATTTTCTTGAGAATAAATTGCCTGATTTAAAAAAGAATAATGGTTTAGCAAGAAACGGGGCTATGGCGGTTGTGTTAAGTTATAGTGAAGACGCCCAACGCGTTGCAAAAGATGCGATGAAAAATTTACAAAAAGGTTTTCAAGATCTTTGGAAGTTTGATCCGAGCATTGTTAAAAAGATTGGCGATTGTTGTAAAAAGGGGAAAGACGAATGTTTTGAAGATACCGTCGCTGGCGATTATGCATTACCTTTAGATTGGTTGACAGATAGTGGATCAGCCTTAATTGATTTTACGGGTGCTAATAATCCTACAGGGGATATTGGATCTATAGCTGTAACAAATCTTACTGGAAAGCCAATGACATTTACTGTGCCAGCAGGAAGTGTTTTAAGTACAGGAGACAACACCGTTCAGCGGATGTCTGTTACTGAGGGTATTAGAGGAACGGTTAATCCAGGTGAGACTGTTAATTTCCCAGTCCATGGCGTTTGCATGGATTCAACTCTTCACCCGCCACCAGCTTCGACAACAAGTGATATAAGTCTCCCAGGTCTTCCTGATTTTTCAGATCTTTTTTCAGGTTTAAATTTAACTCCATCCTCTGGAAGTTTTTGGAAAGACCATGGACTTGATTCGTTGTTTGGAAATTTAGATGATTTAAAAGAAGAATATGGAGATAAATTGGGCGGCCTTTTGGTTGATGCCTTACCATTTTTTGGAGTTACACCAGACCAAATTAAACAAATACTTGAAGAGCTTGAACAAGATCAGCAAACAGATATTGATGCGCAATATGATGACATCTTGGATCATTTATGGGAAGAACTTAACACTATGGGTTTTTCCTCAGAAGTATTTGTTGATATTGCGTTAACAGAGTTCCTTGAAGATTACTTAGATGATCTTTATAAATTTGGTTTAATACCACCCACAGGTCTTCCTATAGAAACCGAACGAGAAACGCTTTTGCAATGGTTGTATTGGTCGGTCTTAGATGGGTTCGATGAAATGGATGGAGAAAATAAAATAGCGACTGAGGTAGAAGAAACGGGTGGATCTCAGACGCCTGAACAAATTGCACAATTAAATGAGAACTTGTGGGGCAATGTGCGATTGGTTAAAAAGAAAGCCAAGGAAGATCTTACAAATGCAGCCGGCGGGAGTAACACGGGTGCTTTTAAGAGAAAACAAAATTTTTATCAACTTGTCTTAAACTGGCAAAGTGCTTTGAGCGGCTTAAAGAATATTGTTACTCTGCCGGAAGCTCACGCGCAGAAGTCTTTAAGTATAGAAGAACAGAGGGTTCAGACAGCAAATGCCATGAGACGATTTCAAACAGTGAAATCTTCTTTGATCAACTTTACATTTGATGTTGAAAATTTAGTTAAGAATGCTGTCTCAATGAAGATTGCTAAAACAAATCAATCAACAGCCGAGTTTACACGGGCTCAACTTGCTGGTTTAACTCAACAGATTAAAGCCGGTCGACCGACGGTCAACAAAGAGACCGGCATGGATCAGGCGTATTTACAAAGTGTATATGCCCACACGCATCAGTTTGTAAAAAAAGATGGAACATTTAACAGCACATGGAAAGACATCAAAAATGATTTGGGTGGTGTTTATAAGAAATGGGAGGCTAAATATAAAAAGCTTCTTTCTAAAAGCCGTAAGTCTGTTAAGAAGGGTAATCATTATTTAGAAAAGTTGGACCGTGATGAGAGGAAATTTTTTGTTGTGTTTTCTAAAGTGAAGTTGTATACGATGATTTTGGATAGTATTTATAAATAAAGTCGCACGGGTCCCCGATTAAAGCATTCGGGGATGACACGATTACGCTGTCTCCCTGTGCTTTTTAAATAATGTCGTCCCCGCGAAAGCGGGGATCCAGTAGGAGAAAAAAATGCTAATAAGATTTCTTCTTTGTGCCGTATTTTCATTTTTTGCGCTAACCTCAACTTCCCTCGCCGACCCCGACAGCGTCAACTGGGAAAACATCAATCTCAATTATAAAGCCCCCAAGGCCCCTGTCGAAGATAAACAAGATGATACAACGGATAATCTAGTATCAATGCCATCTTTTGAGTATCGACCAGACTCTTTTTTAGATGCGCGCATTGATTTTGAATATTTACTGACAGAGCAGAATGGTTTATCCCATCACAAGGATATGGTTTCTTCTACAGCGACATCAAGTCATCTAAATGCTATCAATCAAGATACCATTTTTATTGATAATCAAATAAATGCCTTTCAGTATGATTTTGGACGTTCTTTTAATGCGACGCGAGGCGGAGCATTAACACCTATTGAACAACGGGCCTTTGCTACAAATCCTAATTCTAGTGCTTTTACAATTGATCATGTTCCTACGGGTTTACATTTTGTTACTCCGGATAATCCTTTTACAGATAATGGTTTGCGTTACAATTCGCCGATGCTATTTGACGGTAATAATAATTTAATCAGAACTTCCAATCCGTTATTTAATGAGTTTGTTCCCCAGTCAGGGGCTTTTGGTAATCCTGGGGGAGAGTTGTTTCCGCCAGGAGGATCTTCTGGAATTTCACCTATTAGTGGTTTTGGTACACAGCCACCTGGGGCAACAACCGGTACGCCAGATTCATTTTATGTCAATGATACATGGCAGTTAAATGATAAATGGTCTTTTAATACGGGAACACGATTTGATGATCCATCTGGTGCGCCAACGACAGGTGGGAATCAAATAGGTGGTTTTGGAACGCCGTTTCCACCATCTTTAACAGGTAGTCCTTTTGGCACGCCAGGATTACCAGGTGAGACCAACGGGATTCATGGTCCGATGATTGGGTGTGGACGCGTGAATAACGAATGCACCTTGGTTGTCTATGATGCGTCTGGTGCGACGGTGGGAAGTGTTACGGCCGATGAATTATCTGCAGATCCCTATCGTACAACCAATTTATTAAATCTCGCCGAGACACGCAGCCGTGATTATTTTGGTGATGATGTTTTTGGCGATTCGAATATTGATCCTATTTTTGCCGATGGATTTGAATCAGGTGATACATCCGCATGGACAGATTCAGCAGGAAGCGGATCAACAACGCCAAGAGGCAATACATCAACAGAAAATAATGTTTCTCCTGATGCTATCTTTGCCGATGGGTTTGAATCGGGGGATACTTCTGCGTGGTCAGATTCACCAAGTGGGGGATCAACAGCGCCAAGTAATAATAATTCGAGTAATGATACAAATTCAGCTCCAGCTCCAACTCCAACAGCGCCGGATAATGCTGCAGAAATTGCAAGTTTGAAGGATCAAATTAAAGGTATGAAAAAAGGTCTAGATGCGGCACCCGCAGGAGGAGACAGTTTAGCGAATGCTATGTATGATACTCTCAAAGATAGTTTAGCGAATGCAGAAGCACGTCTGACGGAATTGCAGGGACAAAATAATACGACACCAACACCTTCTGAAACAAATTTAAGTTCTCAGCCAGCACCACCTTTGGCGTACGAGGGGCCGTTTAGTCCAACAACAAGATTAGATGGAGAAAGCGTATATGGATTTCCAAATGCGAGTGCGGGTTCTCCTTCTTCAAGATCGCAGTTAAATTTTGACACCTCATTTACAGGCACAGATCGTTTACAGCAACATATACCGTCGGGTTACGCTCCTGGAAACGATGCGTCTTTTGGTCAATTTCAAAGGGGATCAACCCTTGAACCGTTTAACCCTTTTGCAAACAATAATACCTTCACCGATAGCGCTAGTCAATATCCTCCAGTCAGCGACACGTTTAATCCATCTGCTATGGCAGTAACACGTCTTGGAAATTCTCCAGGAGACACAGCACATTTAGCCGGCATTCTTAACAGTACGCTCAGTTGTCGCTCTTCCGGCTATGGGCCAAATTGTTTTGACGTATTAGTAAAGTGTGAGGTTTATATTTATGTGACGGAAGATGGAAAGGTCTACATTGTGGCTGATAAAGATAGAAAGGCCACAGACAAAACGCCGAATGATCCGTATTACTTTACTGAAGTTAAAAAGAAAAAGAAGTTGCTTGGTATTATTGGAAGTAATAAAAAGCCTAAGATTAGTATTGGTAGTAATATGAAAATCGGGAAGTCGGTACTTGGGGCAGGGAGCAGCATCTCTAAGAAAAAATCAAATATTAAAGATCAATGGGGAATCCGTGATGTTGGGTTTTTACCAACAACAGATCCTAATTCTGCTTGGAATTTAGTGGATTCAGAAAAACGCAATGTAACCATCGCCATGATTGATTCCGGTCTTGATATGGAACATCCGGATGGACCCAAATATATTTGGAAAAACGAAGGGGAAATTCCAGGCAATGGCATTGATGATGATAACAACGGTTATATCGATGATGTTAATGGTTGGAATTTTTTGGATAATAATAATGATCTAACCGACTATAGAGGCCATGGGACGTTTACCACCGGTATCGTTGCCGCTAAACGTAACAATGGTATTGGGATTGCAGGAATAAATCCAGGCGCTGTCATTATGCCGCTTAAGGTTACGGATGATGAGGGTTTAAGCAATAGCATTAATATTTTTCGTGCTGTGAAGTATGCTGTTGATAATGGTGCGAAGATCATCAATATTTCTATCGCAGGCAAAGAGTTATCAAAAATTTTACAGCTCGCTTTTAATTATGCGCATCGTAAAAATGTGTTAGTTGTTGTTGCTAGTGGAAATGAAGGTGAGTCTCTTGAGGATTATGGGCCTGGTGGAGCACAACACGTTATGGCAATTGGGGCTGTTGATTATGGCGGAACGCATAGTGTTATTTCAAGTTGGGGACCGAATAATGCTTTATTAGCTCCAGGTGAAGAAATTTTTTCACTGGCTTCAAAGGATGCGAAAAAGATTTTGCCATCATTACGTAAAGCGGGGATTTATTCTCAATCCGGAACATCTTATTCGGCACCCATGGTTGCTGCAACAGCATCATTGTTGTTAACGAAATATCCTCATCTAACAAGTGGACAGCTTGAAGATATTATTGTGAGTACATCCGTAGATATGGGAGAAGAAGGTTGGGATGATAAGAATGGGGCTGGTTTATTGAATGCTGCAGCAGCACTACAATTTAATCAGGATGAGATTCTTCATGTGAAGTTTAATAAGATTAAAATTAATAAAAACGAAAAGGGAAAGCTTCTGAATGTTGATGTGTTTGCCACCGTGCAAGGAAATATTGAGGAGTTTAGTGTTGAGGCGGGTAAGAAAAAGATCGCTAAGAAATTTAAGACGGTAGCAGGTCCTTTTAAAGTTCATGCAGATAATAGTTGGGTGGCTCGCATTGATGCAAAGGATTTAAAAGGGAATAAAAATTGGACCATTCGTTTAAATGCGTTACACAAAGATGGAACAACAAAAACAGCAAAATCTATCATAACTCTTAATTAAGAGGAGAAAAACGTGATGAAGATATTTAAATATTTTTTAGGTTCTGTGGCATTAGTTGCGATCGTTATGAGTTCTGCCAACGTTACAGCCGCTACATTTGTTATTGATCCAGCATACTCCAATATTATCTTTAAGATTGATCATTTAAATGGTTATAACATTGGCGCCTTTCGAAGTTTTGGAGGCTACATCACTCTTAATGATACAAATGATCAGATTGATAGTGTTATGGCAAGCGTTGATGTCACAAGCATCTATACCAAAAGCCTTGAGCGCGATGCGTTGTTGCGTTCAGAATTATTTTTTGATACAGATAAATTTCCTGAAGCAAAGCTTGTTGGGAAAACGATAAAAGATAAGAAGTTGATTTGTGATTTGACGATTAAGGGGAAAACTAGAGAAGTTATTTTTGATCTTAAGTTTGGTGCGATTGGTAAAGATCCAAAGGGGATGGTTAAATTTAGTTTATTTGCTAATGGTTCTTTTAATCGGAATGATTTTGGAATCAAGTTTAATCAAAAGTTGCCAGGAAAGAAGAAGTTGTTAGGAGAGGATGTTGAAATTAAACTTGAATGGGAAGCAACGTTGGTAGGAGCGTAAAATATGAATGATAATGAGAGAGTAGCTGTTGTAACAGGATCCAATCGTGGCATAGGATTAGAAATCGTAAGACAACTATCTAAATTAGGGATGCATGTTGTCTTAACGAGCCGAGATGAAGCCAAGGGATTAAAAGTTTGTGAAGATTTACACACGCAAGAACTTCCCGTTCGTTATTATCAATTAGATGTAACGCATGCGGCAAGTATAGATAAACTTAAAGATTTTGTTACAAAGGAATTTGGTCGCTGCGATATTCTTGTTAATAATGCAGGCATTTTTCCAGATTCGGGAAATGCCAGTGACAATAGTTGGCCTAGTGTTTTAGAAACATCGATTGAGACGATGCGCAAAGGGATGGAAACAAATGTGTATGGTCCTGTGTTATTATCTCAGGCCTTTATTCCGCTTATGAAAAAAAATAATTATGGGCGCATTGTTAATTTATCAAGTGGCATGGGACAATTGACGAACATGAACGGATTTTGTCCGTCGTACCGTATTTCAAAAACAAGTATTAATGCCTTAACGCGTATTCTCGCCGAAGAATTAAAAGAAACCAATATCCTTGTTAATAGTATGTGTCCCGGTTGGGTCAAGACGGATATGGGTGGGCCAAACGCTACGCGTCCCTTAGAAGAAGGCGCTGATACCGCGATATTTCTAGCCACACTTCCGGATGACGGGCCATCAGGTCAGTTTTTCAGGGATAGAAAAGTATTTGATTGGTAGTTTAGGGTGTAGGTGTTAGGTCTTTGAATTGATATGAAAAATTATAAGTTAAACAAGATTGTTCTTTCCATAAAAAATTCTCCTGAGAAGTTTTTAAATGGTTTAACGTCCAATGAGCTGGATAAATCGAATAATGCCTTTTTAACTATTAATGGGCGGATACTTGCGACCTTTGATCAGTTAAAGATTAATGAAAATCAATTCATTATCCTTGTTGAAAAGCCATATGTTGAGGGGCTTTTAACTCATTTAGAACGTTATCGCATGTTAAGTGGAGCTGAGATAGAACAATTAGACAGACATGTCTATTTTGATATTGATCCAGTTGAAGAACAACCAGGTTCATGTTTGCTTAGCTGTTGGATAATTCCTCAAAAGAAAGGCCGTATTATTATTTCCGAGGAACCCTTGGAAACTAATGTGAGTGAAGAGACCTTTACGTTATTTCGTTTAGATAACAACATCCCGGTGCATGGTATAGATTTTAAAGATGAAATGTTGCTTAATGTTTCGACGACCGAGTTTGTTTCGTTTACGAAAGGATGTTATTTGGGGCAGGAGCCGATATCAAAGGTTTATAATCGATCGAAGCCGACGTGGAAGTTGGTGGTGAAGTATGAAGATGAGTGTGGTGATGAAGAGCGTGGGAAGATGACATCGGTGATGAAGGAATTGGGGGCGTCCCGCAGGAAGGGGTTTGTTTTTGTACGCAATGTGTGATCACTATTGGTGGGTCCCCGCTTTCGCGGGGATGACAATATTATTTTTACTTGGCACCGTGGTGTTACGAAATAGAAATCGTGTCGTCCCCGCGTAGGCGGGGATTCGTGCGCCATAATTACTATTACTTGATCCCCGCTTCCACGGGAATGACATGATTTCTATTTTGAGGAAATGATATGATCGAAATACTCAATTCACTCGGCCTATTATTCGGCGGCTCCTGGGCTTCAGGCATTAATTTTTATTTAACAACAGCGGGCTTGGGCATTGCTCATCGCATGGAATTGATTGTTCTTCCCGGCGAACTTGATGTGTTAGCGCATCCATTAGTCATCGGAGTTGCGATTACGTTGTACGCGATTGAATTCTTCGCTGATAAAATTCCATATGTCGATTCCGCTTGGGATAGTGTGCACACCTTTATTCGACCGATTGGCGCAACGGCGTTAAGTTATATGGCGCTCAATGATGTGAACCCTGCTTTTCAGACGTCATTGTCGTTGGTTGCTGGATCTATCGCTTTAGATGCCCATCTTACAAAAGCCACCGCAAGAGCGGCGATTAATACATCCCCTGAACCTATTACCAATTCCGTCGCAAGTGTGACGGAAGATATTTCCGTTTTAGGTGCGTTATATCTCATTATCAAACATCCTGTTGTGATGTCAGTTTTAGTTATTATTTTTATCATTTTCTCAATTTGGTTTTTAAAAAAGATGTTTAAATTCTTTAAAAAAATATTTTCTAGAAAAAAGATCAAACATGTTGGATAAAAAATATGTCTTTGTTGTATTCGTATTTCTAATTCCTTTTCTTTCTTTATCTTGCCAAAGCCTTTCTCCTCAAAACATAAAACAAGACCCAACAATGTTACAAATACTCAAAGGCTTCTCTTTGCCTGAAAAAGAATTTGTTATTAATGATACAGGAAAAGAGGATGTTCTTGATTATACGGAGTATGGGACATTTGTTAACCTAGGAGAAAAAGGGTATCAGTACGAGATAACGAATGAGAAGAAATTAAATGAAGATCTGGGTGTCGGTATTTTCCCAAACTATGAAGGTGTTCAACAGGAGCCGAACTTTAAGGTTATGTTTGAACAAGGTCTTTTAAACGAGCACCATTGGAAGATATTAACATCGAAAAATAAGCAGCAGGCTTTTTATACATGGGCGATGACGAATGAAGAGCCTGGGGTTAAAGCTTTTTTTACAGCAAGGATATTGGAGGAGTCGGGGCATATGGTACAAGCCATAAAGTCTTATTACTCGGCTGTAGTTCATTTTCCAAAATCTGTCGGCTGGGGCCAGGATCAAAGTTTTGTTTGGTACATTGCCCCTGCGGCCATTGGTCAAATTAAGCGTCTCTGTCGGGATTATCCAGAGTTAAATTTGGAATACGTTGATGCCATGTTTGACGTTGAGAATGGAGGTGATACGGATCTTAGCAATGATATAATCACTCTTAACCCAGGACGTTTTATTAAAAAAGATTATGATGAAAAGTTAAATGATTTGCCACAGCTAGATAGTCAAAAAGTTGTTGATCGAAGGGGGACGGGAAGGGTTCAACTCATTAAGTACGCCAATGGTCATTGGCAGATGCGTGTTGATGATAAACCCTTTATTGTTAAAGGTATGACTTATGGCCCCACGGAGATAGGAATTGGCCCGCAAAATGATTTTAATTTTGATCAGCGTTGGATGTTTAGAGATAAAAATCAGAATAAAAAAATAGATGCTCCTTATGAGGCCTGGGTGGATAAGAATAAAAATGGTCAGCAGGATAAGGATGAACCGAATATTGGTGATTTTCAAATTTTGAAGGATATGGGTCTTAATGCGATTCGATTGTATATTCCCAATAAAACGTCTACGGAATATGATCCAAGTTTTATCAATAAAGAATTATTGAGAGACTTATATAACAGTTATGGGATAAGTATTATTGCTGGTGATTTTTTAGGAGCCTACACTGTTGGATCAGGCGCTGATTGGCTGACGGGGACAGACTATAGAGATGAAAAGCAACGTGCTGTTATGAAAGAAATTGTTCGACAAAAAGTGTTAGATCTAAAGGATGAGCCTTTTGTTTTAATGTGGTTGCTGGGTAATGAGAATAATATGCCTGTGGATAATCTGGGGGTTAACGCGACACGAACAAATGCCGAGTTATATCCGGAACGTTATGCTCAATTTTTAAATGAGGTTGCTGCCATGATTCATGAATTGGATCCGAATCATCCGGTGGCGGTGGGAAATCTTGGGACGGGTTTGATGGAATATTATGATCAATATGCCTCAGAGATAGATATTCTCGGGGTCAATTCTTATCCGGGTAAATCTGGTTTTGGTACGTTATGGGGGGATGTGAAAAGAAAATTTGATCGCCCCGTTTTAATCACAGAATACGGAGCTGATGTTTACGATGAAAATCTTCAGACGCCTAATGAAGAAGGTCAGCGCGATTATTATTTAGGAAATTTACGGGATATTGTTTTTAATCAAGCCGGTGGACTCTATGAAGGAAATGCGATTGGTGGTGTTGTTTTTGAATATTTGGATGAATGGTGGAAAGACAGTCAAGGTCATTCCGTTTTTGAACAACAACATAAACCTCAATTTTCAGCAGCTTTTTTTGACGGTTATGACCATGAGGAGTGGTTTGGTATTGTTGGTCAGGGCAGCGGCGATCACAGTCCTTTTGAAAGAAGGTTGCGAGAAACTTACTATATGTTTAAGTCTTATTGGAATTCAGAAGATAGAGAAGAGTAAATGATTTTAAGAAAGGGAGGGTGTATGCGTTACCAATTAAAAATGTGTCTGCTTGTCATTTTGTCGTTGTGTGCCGCAGGCTGTATTGATACCAAACAAGAATTTTTTCTTAATCCGGATGGGTCAGGAAAAGTTATTCATGAAACTAGCTTGCAGTCGTTGAATATTACTATAGGAATACAAGAGTCTGCTGAGAGTAAACAAAAGAAAATGGTGAAGGCTGAGATTGAGAAGTCTATTGGTATTGAGACTTGGAAAGATGTCTCTTTTGAACCTGTAGGGGATGATCAGGTAAAATTTAAGGGAACGGCTTATTTTAAAGATGTTAATAAGCTTAAGATTCATAATGGAGGAGCTTCAATTTCTTTTGTTGGCCATATTGATTATCAAATAAAGGGAGATGAAATTTTTTTAGAATTGAAAAATAAAGAAGAGAAGAAAAAGAGCCAAGAGGATGGGCCCGTTAATTATACAGAAGAAGAATTAGCCGCCAAAATTGAAGAGAATAAAAGGGAATATCAAAAAACAAGAGTGATGTTGGCGGGTGTTCTTCCATCATTAAGGCATGAGAGAATTTTTCATCTTCCAGGAAAAGTTGAATCTATGCATAATTTTACGAGAAGAGATGATGGGGCGTTGGTAAATATTGTGGAAGGTACAAAGATGCTTGAGGCCATGGATAAACTTATGGAAGATGAAGAATTGATTGCTCGTCAAATAAAATCAGGTCGTAACGTTATGAAAGATGGTTTTGGTAATGAATATCAATCTAACGAAATATTTTTTGAGGAAAATGCCCCTGTACAGGCAACACTTTGGGATGCAAGGACACCGTTGTTTGATTATGCATCCGAAGTTGAGGAGGCGAAGCAAAACTATGCCAAGGTGTCTGCTTTATTAGATCTACCGAAAAAGGTTACTGTGAGACCTTCAGATATTGGTGAATTTAAAGTGGTGGGAGTTAGATTGATTACATTCTCTGACCAGGATAACGGTATTCGCCCCTTTAATTTTGATGAAGGTTATACGTTATCTATCATGGGTGCTTTACCAGAAAAGGTACTTAAGGCTACAGAAGGTAAGGTCATATCTGCTATCGCTGATAATGGAACAAATTTATTATCTGAGAAAGGCTGGGACCGTAAAATTAATTTTATTACGTTAGGTGAAGATCAACAGACTGTGATTTTTGATGTTAATCTTAAGCTGCCTTCAAAAGATGTAAAAGGCTTAAAAGAAGTTTCAGGTGATATTGTATTTGTTACATCTCAAGGATTTAAAGAAGTGGATTTGCAATTGAGTCAGTTTACTACTGGAGCCAAGGGGGGAGAATTTGATGCCGAGATCGTTAAGATTGGAGAAGATCAATGGACGCCAGGGAAACAGAGTATTGAGTTAAAGTTATCTTTAGCTAAATATAAAATAAAAGATATTGAGTTTTTTGACAGCAGTAATCAGAAGCTGGTTGTTGAGTCCGCCGGTTCAAGTACATGGGAAGATAGTTCAACGTTGAATTATCGTCTAAAAGATGGCGAAGCATTTCCTGCATCTGGAAAAGTTGTGATTCATGTTTATGAAAACTTGCAAAATTTTGAGATGCCGTTTATACTAAGCGACATTTCACTGTTAGGTGAAACAAAATAAATAAAAACTACATCAGGGGAGAGAAGCAATGTTTAATGGTTTTAAAAATTTAATGTTATGTCTTTGTATTATCGGTTTAACTTCTTATTCATGGGCGGATGAAATTCATTTATCGAATGGGGATAAAATTACAGGAAAATTGATTTCTGAAACGCAGACAGAGATGACTGTTGAGACAAAAGCTATGGGGGAAATCTTTATTAAGAAAATACTTGTGAAAGATCACGTCACGCAAGCTCAGATTGAGGCCGCTAAGAGAAAAAAAGAAGGGCCTCAGTGGGATCGGTCGTTGTCTCTTGGTTATACGCAGGCTAATGGAAATACAGATAAGAGTAGTTTTTCTGGAGGTGTATCGGTAAATCGAAAAACAGAACAAGATGAATGGACAGGAAAAATCAATAGTTATCTTTCAACGTCAGATAAAAAAATGGATGGAAAAAAGTTTACAGGTTTAGCCCAGTATAAGCGTAAGCTTCCTGATAGTCCGAAGTGGGATCATTTTGCGAAGTTGGAGGCGAGTCAAGATCGATTTGCGAATGTGCATTATCGGCTCACACCAACCTATGGTATTGGTTATCAAGCACATGATGAAGATGATTTTAAACTACGCGGCGAGCTTGCAGCTGGTTTTGAGCATACGAATTATCGTGATGGTACAAAGAGCGATAATGAAGCCATTCTTGTTCCTCGTGGCTATTTTGAAAAAGTGTTGTTTGGTGATTTAAGGTTTAAAGAAGATGTTACGCTTTATCCTTCATTAAGCGAAACAGGTGAATTTCGTTTACGTGCAGAATCGATTTTGGAAAATCCAATTTCTGAGAAAATGTTTTGGAAGTTAAGTTTCTTAGAAGAGTTTGATTCAAACCCTCAAGGAACGGCCAAAAAGAATGACACGCGACTTGTCACATCTTTAGATGTAAAGTTCTAAATGAATGATTCACCTCAGAATGTGTTTCAGAAAAATATAGTCTATTTGTTTATATGTGCATTGATGATGTTGGTCGTGGTGAGTTTTATTGGTCAACTATATCAGGCACAAAGCAAACCATTCTGGGGTGATGAGGAATATGGAATTGAGACGTCCGTCGCGTACTTTAGTTACGGACATATGCTTCTTCATGGCGCTCAAGGTCAGGGAAGTCCCGCCCCTTTAGATTATCTCGCTTTAAAAATTTTTGATGACATGAAAATTCATGTGGATACCTTTGGTTTATCTGATGAAGTTTATTATCGTTTATGGGCCAATGGGGTAACCGTTGTTATGTGTTTTATCATGGCTTTGTTGTTACTAGGCGACATCAACTCCTCAAGAAGTACAATCTCAATAAAATCTATTCAAATGACGCTTGTTGTTTTTGCATGCGTTACATTTTTGTTTAGTCGCATGGTGTATTATTATGCTGCTGAAGCTCGACCCTATGCTTTATGGAACGTCCTTTGGATGTTTTCTTTGGTGGTCAGTTTGTCTGAACAAAAATCAAAGCGATTGCTAATCATTTCTCTTTGTTTATTAGCCATGTCGGCTACAGCCTCTATTTTTCAAATATTAATGATGGCCATTGCGTTTGGAATTTTTGAGTTTTTAAAAGAAAAGAAATTTCAACAAACAATTTTAAAAACGATGAAAATATTTGTGTTGCCTTTTTTGATTTCTTTCTATTACTGTTTACAAGCAGATAAGTGGAGTATCGTAGAGGCGGGAGGAACGTTTCATGATTTTTTGGATTTATGGAATCATAAAGCAACAACCATTCCTTTAATGGGAGTTGCTATTGGTTTATGTTTTATTGGCAGAGACAATCGAAAGCATGCATTAGCTCCATTAAGTGTTCTTTTATTATTTCTTATCGGTCCATTGATTTTTTGGGTCACACGATTAAAAGGTTTTTTTTATGCCGAAAGGCAATTTGTCTATTATGATTTAACTTATGCGGTTTTTCTCTTAACCGTCATGAAATGTTTGCCATCCATTTTTTCTAGAATTAAGCTTAATAAACTAAAAATGGGGGTGTTTGCCCTAATTTTTTTTATTGGATTCTCGATGACGTTTCGAAAAAAGCTTCTTCGAAAAGTAGAGAAATCCACTCAAGCCACCATATCTTTTCTCAAAGAGCCTTCACACCTTAATTTATAGTAATTTTTTGGATTTTAACCTATTTAATAGCAGTGTTTTACAGCAAATTTAGGTGTCCGGGACTGTCATGTTGACTAATATACTTATTCTTACTAAAATAAATATTGTCAGATAATCAAAATACGAATTATTAAGGCATAATATGTATTACAACGATTTGCATAAATTAAAAAAGATGAGTCTTCTTGTACTATCGACGATACTTATCTGTTCCTTTCCTTCAAAAGCGACTGCCTCGCTTAGGCTTAGCATAAGGCCGATTGATGGGGGCAACAGCCTGCGCTTTGGGCGTGTTGATATTCCATCAAAATCCAACCAAGAGGTACGCCTAACAATTACATCTAGCGATAATAAACAGTATCAAGTTTTTCAACGTTTGGTTGAACCTTTTGTCAATGAACGAGGGGAGAGCTTGAATCGATCTGTTATGACTGTCTCTGCCTTAACAGGTTCTAACATGGCAGGAACGGTATTTGTTCAAGAAGCGGAGAGAGTAGGCTATTCGGAACAGCTCATTTATACCTCTGATGGCAATGGAGATAGTGATGCGTTTACATTGGTTTATCAAGTTAATGAAGATACGTTTTCCCAGTCCGGCAATTTTTTTGGAAAGGTTATTTATACCGTTCGTGCTGTTGGAAGTTCTAATCAGGACGAATCGTTGTTAAATATTTTTTTTGAATCCGCAGATGATTTTAAGTTCTCGGTTGATACCTCATCAGCCAGTCAATTTGTAAGATTAAATTCGGAAAGTGAACAGACCTTTCAAGGGTATGTTAAGTTTTCTTACTCAGGGCATCATTCTGGTTCGTTAAGTATTGATCAAGATATATTTCTTTATCCAGCCAATGATGTGAATGAAGATATACAAAAAGAGATTGTTACATTTTTTGTTCAAGCAAAACAAGAGTCGGATGTTAAGATTCAAGAACCAGAAAATTTAGATTTTGGTTTACGTCAGTTGTATTCATCGCGATCAGATGAGGATGAGGTTATAGTTTATTTTCAATTAAATAAGGATATGGTTGATCAGCAAATTCAAGGGGATTATAGGGGGAAGATAAAGTTTAGCGTTGAGAGTTCGCAAGTTCACGAAGTGATTGACGTTGATCTAGAAATTTCTATTTCACCGATTTTTGAACTTGTTGTGGATTATCCTCCTGAGGGAATGAGTTTTCGGGAGCTCGTTCCACACGGTGAGGCGCAAACAAAAGAAATTTCTGTTCGTGTTCGTTCTAATCTCGGCCGGCCTTATGTTGTTGGTCAAAATGTCAGTGGGCTTTTAACAAACGAGGAAGGAAGCGAACTGGTTAATACGAATTTTACGCAGAATGTAGAGTTAGTAGGGTCAACAACAGGTGAGGTTGAGATTCTGGATTTTGTGCCTGTTGAAGATGGTGAAACGTCTTTATTTCATTCTGATAAAGAGGGATCATCGGCACAATTTAAAGTGCATTATCGTATCAAGCCTTATCAAAAGATGAAGGCTGGAGATTATAAAACAGCTGTTATTTATTCTTTAAGTGAAGTGTGATATGAGCTGAGGGGAAATCTAAGGTATTCATTTAATTAAACAGTTACAAAGAAGGGGGTATGAGATGAAAAAATTAGGTTTAAATCTTTTTGCTTTATTTGCGATTCTTGGCTTAACGGCAAGTATTGCCTCGGCACAATCGAGTGAAACATTTACTGTTCAAGCGGAGATCTTACCATCTAATGGTGCGACTTTTTCAGTTAGTAAGGTTACTCCTGGAAATCCAGATCAATTTCAAAGTGTAAATACAACGGATTTGGATTTTGGTGTGCTTACGTTAAATACTAATTTGGGAATTTTTCTTCCATCATTTTTTTGGGTGATTGATGTTGCTCCAAATGGTGCTGGTAATCCGGATATTGATATTGAATATTTGGACACGGGTGCTCCAGCGGGTGCTATAGCAACATTGGGTCAAAGAGGAACGATTAGTTTTGCAGAAGTTATTCCGCAACCAAACAATCAGCCTGATCAAGTAAATGTTATTAAGGGAGAAAGTTTAGCCGAAGCTGATGGCGATTCCATCGATGAAACACAATTTGCAGCTGGTTTTGCTCGGATTTCTGTTTCAACAGCTACGGGAGATCCAAATTTACAAGAAGGAACGGCTCAACCATTTACAGCATTGGATAAAGATGGTGTTTATAATGGTCAATTAAAAATAACGACGACATTTGATTAATAATAAAAGGTATAGGGGGGGGGCGTGAGCCTCCCCTAAGTTTTTATAATGAAAAAAAATATTTTTATAGTTTTATTAATTTTAGTGATAAGTGGAATTGCAAATCTTGCACAGGCTCAGATCTTAATGGAGAAAAGCAAGGTTAACTTGACAGTTGCACCTGGTGAAACTGTTGTTGATCATATCAATCTCCATAATACAGGTGAAATCACAAAATCTATTAAAATCTACTGGGAAGATTTTGAATATATTCATCCCTTTAATGGAAAAAAGACTTTTTTACCACCTGGAACGTCACAATATTCTATGAGCGATTGGATTACTTATGCCCCAATAGAAGTTACCATCCCCCCGAAATCTAAGAAAAAAATTGATTTTACAATTAATGTGCCTATCGATGCTGTTGGAGGTCATTACGGTGTTCTTTTTTTTGAAGATATACCAACGGGTGGAACAGGTAGTAATGTTGGTGTTAGCATTATTACCAGATTGGGATCTTTGTTTTATATTGATTCTACAAATAAAGATAAGTCAGCAACGATCGAGGATATCAAAGTTTACGATGATGAATTTGTTGGGAAGTTTTTGAATCAAGGTAATATTTTTATGATTCCGAAAGGTGTCTATTACGTGATGGACAAAGATGGCTTGGTTGTTACTCGAGGAGAGGTTGGTAAGATCTATTTGCCTCCTTCAGCGAAGACTTCTTTTTCTGTGTCTTTAGCAGACGTTAAGCGTCCAGGTGAGTATATGCTTGTTCTGACATTTGATTTAGATGAGGGGGATAGTGTTGTTAGTGAAATAGATTTTTTAATAAATCAGGATCGATCGCTTCATATTCATCAAGTAAGAAATTAAGCTTGAGCATTTGTTTCCTAAGCTAAATAAAGAAATGTAATGATAATTTTTATTCAAGGACCAAATTGATGCTCAAAGGAAAATTAAGATTAGTAACTGTATGTTGTAATTTGTTTCGTTATGAAAAAAAATATTTGGCCTATTCATATAATTTTAATTTTATTATTGGTTTTTCAGCCTACTTTGGTTTGGGCGCAAAACCCAAGCACCTACCAGCTCTATCTTCAGTTAGGTAAATATGCTTTAAGAGATGACAACTTTGAAAAAGCTTATTTTTATATGCAAGCCGCTTACATGTCCGACCCCAAGCGACCTGAAGCGCAACGGTATTTAGAGCGAATTCCTAATTTCCCCGATTATCAATATTCTTATTCTCATTATATGGCATTAGCTTATGACGCCTTAGATGCAAGCCGCTTTCATTTGGCGTATCTTTATTTTGATGCTGCGCATAACGTCAATCCTTCAGCTTATGAGCCTTTGGAAAACATTAAACGTTTAAGTTTATTTCGTTCTCCTAGAAAAGGTAAGAAACGTAAGAAGATAGTTAAAAGAAGTCGTCCCATAAAGCGAACTAAAAAAATTGTACAAAAAACTAAATCTTTTCCGATTCTACCTAAGAAAGAAATTCGTGTGGAATCTTCTGTGGATACCAAAAAGAGTGTTAGGACATATAGTAAACCCAAAGAAGTAGAGAAGACACCATCGTCTAGGGCAGAGGAGATAACAAGATCTCAAACAGTTGAAAAAGAGTTTCAAAAAGATAAAACGTCTCCTCTTATAAAGAGTAAAATAACATTTAGTGTAAATGAGGATTTGAAAGTTGCTGAGACACTTCTCTTAAGCGATGAGTTGTGGGACGCTCGATCAACAAAAACGATTGAGATCGAAATCGGTCATTCTGTTATCTTGGAAGGTCAGAATATCGAACGGTACTTAGTTATTACCCAGGGCATGATTGAGGTTTCTCGTCTTGATCGTAATCGTATAGAGATTCAAAGTTTAAAACGGGGCTCCACACTCTTTCATGTGTGGGATGATAGGGGGCGGTGGACTTTTAATATTGTGGGCACGTTGCCTGAAAAGATTGTTAATGAAAGGGCGGAGAAAGAAAAACAGATTGAAGAACATACAGAGAATTTTAGGTTTGGTTATTCTAATAATTGGGATACTTTTTATGTAGGTGATAGTGTCAAAAATTTAGAGCAAGAAAGTTTGTTCTTTAGGCAATGGTTGGGTATTTATGGGCCGACACCTTATGGCTATTTTGACGGTTCTGTTAACTATTTCAAATTTAAAGAATCAACGGAGCTTGTTGGTCAGACATTTGGTTTAACAGATGCGCAGATAGGGCCTTTTAAAGATTTCTCTCTTCGTGGTTATGATGCAACGAAAAGGTTTTCGGAGTTATCATTGCCGGGTCGTTCTTTTCGAGGAGTGTTGTTAGATGCGTATGCTTTTCAGCGGCGTTTAAAGTATTCCCTTTTAAAAGGGCAAGATCGAGCCGTGTTTTTGACTGTTTCTCCAGGAAGTAACGAAGAGAGGAATTCATATATCGAGGGAGCTAAAGTTATTTTATTCCCTGATCAAGAAACTCAATTTTCCTTTAATTATGCCAGAGGTTATGGAGATGAACGATTAGCATTTTTAAAGAGTAAAGTTTATTCAATTGAAGCCCAAACGAAATTCGAAAATTTATTTACGCAGGCAGAGTTAGCTTATGATGAAGATGTTTTTGCAAGTATTATTCGCACGCGTTTGGAGCGAGAAAATTATTCGTTAAGAGTAAATTTACGAGATGTTGATAAAAATTTTCTTACGATTACCTCGCGCTCCTCGGCTACAGGCGAAGTGGGAGGGAATATCATTTTTAATTGGGATCCTAAAGATCGAGATATTCAATTTTCAACCAATTTAGATATTTATCGTGATCGTGAAATACCAAACGAAGACAACCCAAATGATGTCAATCTTGATTTGGGGATGTTTATTTCTAAATCTTTCTCTAAGTCGACAAAACTAAGTAGTTCGTTCTTCTTCGTGCATACCCCACAGTTAATTTCTCCGCGTGATAATTTGAGATGGAATAATACTTTATCCCATACTTTTAGAATATGGCAAGAGAAGGCTTTAACAACATTTGTTACTGCCTCGTATCAACGTAGTCGTTTTGATTTTTCCTCTTCTTCAGAGTTTGATCGTTATAGCCTACGTGCTGGATTCCGACTTCCGTTGTTAGATGGTTTATCTTATTTTGCAAATTACGAATATTCTTGGGTGGATGAAGTGGAAACAGGAGACACCAATAGTCCTACAGTTTTTCTAACAGGATTAAGCTACTCCAAACGTTTTCATGATCTTCTATCCGGAAGAATAAGCTTCTTCTATAGAGACGAACAGAATGCAGAGAGTGACTTAAGTTTTCTTTCAGGCCAAGACGATATCCGAACTAACTTTGGTCTCTCTTATCGACCTAATCCCGATGTGGAAGTTTTTATGGATGGAAGTTTTCGCAGTGTCTGGAGTGAGAATGAAGATCAAGCTGCCTTTAATGATGCGGATTTGCGTTTAGGGTTACGTTCCTCGTGGGATCTATTATTTCGATGGGATCCAAAAGCCAAGATTTCTGGCGTTGTGTTTAAAGATTTAGATGGGAATGGTCTTCAAAATAATGGTGAGCCTGGCATAGCAGATATATTAATTAATGTAGGGAGAAAATCGGCAAAAACTAATAAAGAAGGGAAATATGCTTCAAGCATACGAGCAAAAAAGATTGCAGTAGCGATAAATACAGGATCTATCCCACAAGGGTTTTTACTATCTACGGATTTAGAGAAAAGCGTTGAAATTGAGCATCTTCAAAAATATAGCGTTAATTTTGGCTTAATGGCTCGCACAAGTATTTACGGTGTTGTCTTTGTTGATAACAATAAGAATAAGGCGCTGGATCGATCAGATAAAAGGATAGCCAATGCTAAACTAACGCTTAATGGCAAGCAATCCACGCAGTCAAATGCTGATGGGACATATTATTTTGAAAATATCAACCCAGGAAAGCATACCCTCGTTTTGGACGTTAATTCCCTACCTTTAAAATATCTTCCCATGATTAAAATTAAAAATACTTTTTCAGTAAAAGAGGGAACAACCTTCACGTTGCATGTACCGCTTGAGAAAAAATAGGAGTAATATTTTATTTGGGGACTATGGTAATGAGGGTAATTCTTTGATCATTTCTCCAAAGTTCTTCTGAGATGTGATCAAAATCTTCCTTTTCAAAAGATCTTTCAGAGAGAGCTGGTGTATTAAATCCAGCGATGGCAGGGATCGTGACACTAATGCGATACGTAACACTAGATGATGCCATTAAAAGAGGTGTGTTTAAAATTATTATGATAAGTGTGATTAAACATAGGTGAAGATATCGAGACATTACTGTCTCCTTATTTCTCTCTCCCCATTGAATGTATCGAGAGACAATGGAGGGAAGCCCGAAGGCAGTCTTGACCACCCGCGGGCTGGGAAGATTGAAGGTTTAAGACCTTCAATATCAAGTAAACAAATTTCCAGCCTTCTATCATCCAGCCAAAATTCATCTGAATATTTTTTCCAATCATTGTGATAATTGGAATTACGTAATTGTTCTTTTATTTGATTGATTATTAGGTAATCGATGGGGGTAATCGAGTCATGGTCAATGACTTTAATACTCAGGGCATTTTTGGATAGCTGCAGAGTATTTGCTGCTAACGCATAGGTTGCAACAAATTGTAGGGCGACTACAAATATGCAGATTTGGATTAATTTTTTCATCTTCGCTTCTCTTTCTTTGAGTTACCCCAAAAAAGGGGCAAAAAAAATACCCTCGAAAGAGAGGGCGAAGGTCAAAATTGACGGAATTCATTTTCATGAATGAATCACGGCAGTCAGACAACCTTATTCCGGGGGGCCAGAATGTAGGCTCACGACTTTGTCTACGAGCGCTTTCGCGTTCATAGCCAAGTATCTTTAAGGATACTTGGGCCCTACTCTTTCGAGATAGTTTACCTTTCAAAATTAAAAGATCGATAAGATCACTTAAATAGCGTTGATCTTAAGAGCTAATTGAAGTATAACATAGGATATACCTGAAGGCAAAAATTTGGCCTTCTTCTGCCTTGAAAAATATAGGGATATTATGGATAACCTAAGCTCTGCAAAGAGTTACGAAGATGATCCGGATGTGAAATTAATGTTGGAATTTCAAGCTGGGGATAAGGCTAGCTTTGAGAAGCTGATGGTTAAATATTATCCTCGTATTCTGAATTTTATCTATCGGTTTATCCCAAGTCGTGAGGTTTCAGAAGATATTGCGCAGGAGGCATTTATGCGTGTGTATAAATCTGTCCAAAGCTATCGACCACAATCAAAATTCAATACATGGCTTTTTACGATAGCTAAGAACTTAAGTCTCAATGAGTTACGAAAAAATAAAAAAAAAGGTGCTTCGTTAGATGCTCCAATTAAATCTAGTGAAGGGAGTTTTATACGTCAAGTTGAAGATAAAAATGCTTTAAATCCATCAGATGATTTGATACAAAGTGAAGTCTCCCAAGTGGTTAAAGCCGCAATCGAAGAGCTGCCAGAAAATCAGCGTATGGCTGTGTTATTACGCCGATATGAAAACTTATCCTATGATGAAATTGCGAAAACCATGAACACCACAGCGAAAGCTGTAAAGTCTTTGCTCAGTAGGGCTAAGGAAAATTTGAAGGTTAGGTTAGCGAGTTTTAAGAAATCAGGGGATTTGCAGGAAAATCCAAATCAAAAAGGCTAGATTCTTAACGAAACTTTTTTACCTAAATAGTGTTAAAATAGATAGAAGTTATGAAATAATTATTTGAAGGAGGGGAAACATGGATTGCCAGAATATTAGGAAGCTCATTCCAACCTATCTCGATCAAGAGCTGGATAACGAACAAACAGCGATGGTCAAAGATCATACTTCTAAATGTGTTGCCTGCCAAAAAGAGTTAAATCAATATCAAAAATCTTGGGATATGCTTGATCACCTTCAGGAGATTGAACCAGATCCCCATTATATGTCACGTTTTTGGACTAAGGTGTCTGAAGAAAAACCTTGGTACGAAACTATTCTAGATAATATCAGGACAGGACTATTCGCAAACAAACTGATTCCAGCTTTAGCTGTAAGTTGCTTTCTCTTTGTTATGAGTTTTACTGTTTTTCAACGATATCAGTCTGCCAATATGGATCAGCAAATTCTTGAATTATCTAAGGAAGATTATGATGTGGTGAGTACTCTTGAATTGGTGGAAAATTTAGATATCATCGAAGATATTGATTTAATTGAAGAATTGGATATTATAGATAGCTTAGATACAACTGATAATTTACAAAGTGAATTAAAAAATATTAGAAAGAGATTGTATCATGTGTAGAGATAAAAAATACGATGTAGAGATTGGAGAAAAAAATGAATACGAAACAACTATATAAAGTTAATTTTATAACACTTATTGTGGTATGTTTTCTAGCAAACGTAGGGTTTGCTCAAGATGATATTGCCTATGAGTCTCAAGAGTTTCAGAGGTTTGTTCAAGCCAATAAAGAAAGATGGCCTGAGTTGCAAGATCGTTGGGAGAATATGGCGGAAGATGATAAAAAAAGGATGAGAGGGCGTTGGAAGAAGTGGCAGCAATTGGATGAAGGAAAAAAGGAAACGATTAAGAAACGCCATGAAAAATTTAAAAATCTGCCGCCGGAGAAAAAGAAAGAAATTAAAGAGAAATGGAATCGGTACAAAGATTTAGATCCTCAAGAGCGAAAGAGGTTAAAGACGAAACATGAGCGTTGGAAAAATATGTCAGAAGAAGATAAGCAAAAGTTTAAGAAAAAACGTAAAAAGATGAAAAATATGACGCCAGAAGAGCGTAAGGAATTTCGTAAACAAAGAAGGAAAGACAGGCAAGATTAAGTCTGTTTAGAAAAACATTTATAGAAAAAATCATGAAAGTAAATATAATTTCGTACAGTTTTGTTTTATTAGTGGCATTGTTTCTTAGTGGCTACAAGACAGTTAACCTTGCTGATCTAGAGACGGCTGTTGTTAAAAAAGAATATAGTCGTGCCAAGAAAATGGCTCAGGATGTTCTAAGTCGTGAGAAGGTCTCTGCAAAACGTTTTGAAGCTAAGTATTATTTAGGCTTAGTTCATCTGGCTTTAGGCGAAAACAAAAATGCTTTAAATGTTTTTAAAGCGCTATCCTCTGAGAAATTATCTCAGCCCTTAAAAGATAAAGTTCAGTTAGCTCTATTCGATTCTTATTATGTTCTTGAACAATATAAAGAAGCTTTAAAGTCGGTTAAAAAGCTGGGAAGAAAAAGGCGGAAGTCAGAATTTTTAAGTTTAATTTATCTAAAGGTTGCTCGCGCCAATTTGAAGTTAGCTAGATGGGATGATGCGCAGTTATATCTTAATAAAATTGTTAATGAACTTCCCAATAGTTTTGAGGCACATATTGCGCAACAGCTTTTAGGAGAAAAGCATTTTTACGCAGTACAAGTCGGAGCTTTTTTAGAACAAAAGCGAGCAGAACAACTGTCGAGGGAATTAAAACAACAGGATGAATATGCTTATATCGTAGAAACTGTTGATCGTCAGCAACGCAAGTTTTATCGCGTTCGCGTAGGTCAAATGACAGAGTTAAGTGAAGCAAAACTTTTAAAAACCAGGTTTTCTAAACTAGGTTACCCCGCCCAAATTTATCCTTAATTTAAATGAAGAATTCCAATAGCATTATATTTATAGTCGGACCTACTGCCGTAGGTAAGTCGAACGTTGCTTTTCATTTAGCGCAACGACTAGGTGGAGAAATTCTTTCATGTGACTCTATGCAGGTTTATAGCCAAGTTGATATTGTTTCTGATAAGCCGAGTCAAGATAGTCAAGATACCGTATCGCATCATTTGATAAATGTATTAAGCGTTGAGGAATCCTTTGATGTGGCTCAATATTATAAGTTAGCCACTGAAACGATTAAGGATATTCTTAAACGTGAAAAAGTTCCAATTGTATGTGGGGGCAGTGGTATGTATATGATGATTCTTCTAGATGGTATTTTTCAAAAGGGGGCTCGTGATGACAAATATAGAGAAGAGTTATGGCGTATAGCTAAAGAAGGGAGCCAAGGTGATCAGGTCTTGTATGACCAATTAAAGGAGGTAGATCCGCAATCCGCTTTAAAAATTCATCCGCATGATGTTAAGAAAGTTATACGTGCTTTGGAGGTTTATCATTCACAAGGAAAGCCAATTTCCCAATTGCAGCCTGAGCGTCGTGGGCTTTGGGGAGAATATGATATTCGTTTATATTGTTTAAATAGAGATCGCCAAGAGCTTTATCAAAGAATAAATACGCGTGTTGATGAGATGTTTGAAAAGGGTTTATTGAGAGAGATAAAGAAATTAAATGATATGGATTTAAGCCTGACGGCGCAGGCAAGTATTGGCATTAAAGATTTAAAGCGTTATTTGGATAAGGAATGTTCTCTGGAGGAAGCAAAAGAAAAAATGAAGCAAAGAACGCGCAATTTTGCAAAACGTCAGTTAACATGGTTTAGAAAAGAGAGTCGATTGAAGTGGATTGACTTAAACAAAGAGGATGCACCAGAAAAGATCGCAAATGGTATTTATGACGATCTAAAGGATAATAATGACTGAAGCCAAAGTCGTCAAAGATGAAACTAAAGAACGTGTTCTTCTGGTTATTGTCGATGAGAAGATAAAAAATGATCCTTGGAGTGTTGATGATGTTCAGTATGAGATGACAGAATTAGTGAAGGCTTGTGGAGGAGAGGTTGTTGAGTCTATGGTTTGTCATCTTCGAACGCCAACAGCGAAATATTTTATTACGGAAGGGAAAGTAACAGATATTATTGATTATTGTACAATTAAGGAAGTCGATACGGTTATTTTCACTCATGATCTTAAGGGGAGTCAGCAACGAAATTTAGAAGATAGAATAAAGGTGAAAATCATTGATCGTACACAATTGATTCTTGATATTTTTGCGAAACATGCCACAAGTAAAGAAGGAAAGATGCAAGTGGAATTAGCGCAATTAGAATATCTCTTGCCTCGACTTGTCGGAAAAGGTGTTGAGTTGTCTCGATTAGGTGGTGGTATTGGAACCTTAGGACCAGGGGAAACAAAGTTAGAGGCTGATCGGCGAAGGATAGCTCAGAGAATTACAAAATTAAAGAGGAGTATTAACGACGTTGTGGCTAATCGTCAGTTAAAACGAAAAAGGCGAAAGGATCGAGGTGTTGCTACGATTTGTTTGGTTGGTTACACCAATGCTGGAAAATCGAGTTTACTCAATGCATTAACGCAATCTTCCCAAATAACAAAAGATGGTTTGTTTACAACGCTCGATTCTTTATCACGACAACTGACACTATCTAATCACCAAAAAGTCGTTATCTCAGATACCGTTGGTTTTATGCATGCCTTGCCGCATCGTTTAATCGAGGCATTTAAAGCAACTTTAGAAGAGGTTAAGCAGGCTGATTATTTATTGCATGTTTTAGATGTTAGTCATGCTAATTTTCGTAATTTATATGATTCGGTATGTGATGTTTTAAAAGACCTTGAGGCTTTTGATAAGCCGACTATTGTGGTCCTCAACAAAATCGATAAATGGGATAATGACAGCGGCTTAGAAAGCATTAAGAAAAATTTTGATGATTGCGTTTTGATATCAGCTCTTAAGGGGACCAACATTGATCAGCTGCTTGATAAGATTCTGGGGCTGTTAACGGAACAATTTGTAGATATTCATGTTGATATCCCTATTAATCGCATGGATCTTGTGAATCTCGCTCATAAAGAGGGGGAGGTTTATTCTATAAAATACTATAACGATAAAATCAATATCCGCGCTTCAATCCCTGCCTTAATGGCCAATCGTTTTTATATGTAGTTAGAATTTCTAATTAAAATAATTAGAAAATATTGACAAAATGATGAGGATAAGTTATACTCTTATTGGAACTAAGGAGAAGGATTATGGCGCCTGAAGATTATATCGAGTTTGAATTTAACATAAATCCGGAGGCCCCGCTTTTTATCATCAGTATCGTTAGTGAGATGGTGAGTATGCCTGTTTGGACGTTAAGAAAGCTGGATGATTGTGGTGTTGTTAAGCCTGAGCGGATTGGGAAGAAGGCGAGATGTTATTCAAAGGTTCAAATAAAAAAACTTCACTATATTAGATATCTTATGGAAATTAAAAAAGTCAACATTAGCGGCATAAAACATATTTTAGAAATTGAAATTAATAAGGAGGTTCAAGATGAATGATGTTATCGAAGTATTTAGGGCCATTTTTTTTGTCCAACAATTAGCACTCAATGAAGAAGAGTGCTAACAAATTAAGCAAAACGTGTTAAACAAAGGAGGAGTAAAAATGAATTTAATTAAATGTAAACCCAAACAAGTAGATCCTTTTACACAATTTGATGTCTTTGATCTTGACCACCCTTTTTGGGGGGTCTCACTTTTTCCAGGATTCAAATCAGGAGAAAGTGCCTGGCCATCTATTGATGTTAGCGAAGATAAAGTTAATACTATTGTGAAAGCCGACATTCCTGGGTTAAAGAAGGAAGACATCACATTAAAGGTAGAAGGTTCCGTTTTAACCATTCAGGGAGAAAGAAAAACGGAAACAGAAGAAAAGGATAAAAATTATCACAGAGTAGAAAGAAGCTATGGTCGCTTCGAAAGAAGTGTTGATTTGCATCTTCCCATTGATCAAACAAAAGTAAAAGCAAACTACAAAAATGGGGTATTAGAGGTGATTGTTCCAAAAATAGAAAAGGCAACCGCCTCTAATATTGTTATTGAAGAAAAGTAACAATGAAAGGGGGCATCTCTTAAGATGTTCCCTTCATTGATAATTTAAAAAAGGGGGTGAATAAAATGATTCGTTTAGAAAAATTCACACATAAAAATCAGGAAGCCATCGCGAAAGCGTTTGAGTTGGCTGATGAACTTTCTCATCAACAAATTGACGTCGATCATCTTTTATATGCCTATTTAAAGGAAGAAGACGGCTTGTTTAATTCATTATTAAATCGTTTTCAGATTAAGACAGAAAATGTACTTTCGCAGTTAGATGTACAACTAGAAAAAAAGCCTGTGGTTGAGGGGGCAAAACAACCTGTATTAGATGCAAAACTAGATGTTCTTTTACGTCAGTCTCAAAAAGAAGCGTCAAAGATGAAAGATGATTATGTTTCTCAGGAGCATATTTTTCTTGTGATGGGTCGAGATTCGAATACTCTTGTTGGGGCGGAGCTTAAGAAGAATGGAATTTCACAAAAAGATATCTTAGAGGTTTTAAGTCAAATTCGAGGAGGTCAAAAAGTGACAGATATGAATCCTGAAGATAAATATCAGGCATTACAAAAATATGGGCGCGATCTTACGGAATTGGCAGAAAAGGGCAAATTAGATCCTGTGATTGGTCGGGATGAGGAGATAAGGCGAATTATTCAGGTGCTATCAAGGCGGACAAAAAATAACCCTGTTTTAATTGGTGAACCGGGGGTAGGAAAAACAGCTATCGCAGAAGGTTTAGCGCAACGTATTGTTTCAGGCGATATTCCAGAAGGTTTAAAAAATAAAAAAGTTGTGACCCTTGATATGGGACAGCTTTTAGCTGGGACAAAGTATCGTGGAGAGTTTGAAGATAGATTAAAAGCGGTCGTTAAGGAAATTGAAAATCAACAGGGTGGTATCATTTTGTTTATTGATGAGGTTCACACCATCGTTGGAGCTGGAAAAACAGAAGGATCTATGGATGCTTCTAATATGTTAAAACCAGCGTTAGCGCGTGGATTATTACGCTGTGTGGGCGCCACAACGTTGGATGAATATAGAAAATATATAGAAAAAGATTCAGCACTTGAGCGACGTTTTCAACCGGTTATGGTTAACGAGCCAAATGTAGATGATGCAGTTGCCATTTTGCGGGGTTTAAAAGAAAAATATGAAATTCATCATGGGGTGCGTATTCAAGATTCTGCGTTAATTGCCGCGGTTGCTATGTCTCATAGGTACATTACAGAACGTTTTTTACCAGATAAGGCAATTGATCTTATTGATGAGGCTGCAAGTCGACTGCGTATAGAGATTGACAGTATGCCTCAGGAGTTAGATATTAGTGAACGCAAAATTCGTCAACAAGAAATTGAAAAGCAGGCTTTAAAGAAAGAAAAGGATGACGCGTCAAAAGAAAGGTTGAAGAAGTTGGAGTCCGATTTACAAATCGCAAAGGAAGAAAATAAGAGATTGAGACTTCGTTGGGAGAAAGAGAAAGATGCGATAGAACAAATCCGTTCCATTAAATCTAGTATTGAAGATAAAAAATTAGAATCTGAACAATTTGAAAAACAAGGTGATCTTAACAGGGTTGCTGAGATTCGATATGGATTGTTAGTTAACTTGGAAAAAGAACTGGAGGTAAAGAATAAGCTATTGATGAAAATTCAAGAAGGCGGTTCCATGCTTAAAGAAGAAGTTGATGATCAGGACATTGCTGAGGTGGTCTCCAAATGGACAAAAATTCCTATGACGAAGTTGATGGAGGGAGAAACAGAAAAACTGATTCATATTGAATCCAGTTTAAAAAAACGTGTGGTTGGACAAGATCAAGCCATTGATCTTATTTCTAATTGTTTGCGTCGATCACGAACAGGTTTAAGTGATCCTAATAGGCCTATTGGTTCTTTCATTTTTGTTGGACCAACGGGAGTCGGGAAGACCGAGCTTGCTAAATCATTGGCTTGGTTTTTATTCGACGATGAGTCGTCTCTGATTCGCATTGACATGAGTGAGTATATGGAAAAGCATAGTGTCTCAAGACTCATCGGAGCTCCTCCTGGATATGTGGGTTATGATGAGGGTGGTCAACTGACAGAGGCTGTTCGACGTCGTCCTTTTGCTGTGATTCTTTTTGATGAGATTGAAAAGGCACATAGTGATGTTTTTAACACGTTACTCCAAATTTTGGATGACGGTCGTCTGACAGATGGTCAAGGGCGTGTGGTCAACTTTAAGAATTGTATTATCATTATGACGTCAAATATTGGGACAGAATCCATTGGTTTAACAGATGATAGATTGACGATTGAGAAAAACATTCAAGAAGCTCTACGAAACAGTTTTAGGCCAGAGTTTCTTAATCGGATCGATGAGACCATTATTTTTAATCGTCTTAAAGAAAAGGATATTGAGAAAATCGTAGAGATTCAGTATGGAATCATAAAAAATAGGTTAAAAGAGAGACATATTGATCTAGAGCTTACGGATGCGGCCAAATTGAAACTCAGTCACGCTGGTTTTGACGAGCTTTATGGGGCCAGACCATTAAAACGCGTTATGCAAAGGGCTCTTCAAGATCAAATTGCTATGAAATTATTGACCGGTGAAGTCAAAGAAAAGGATAGAATAAGAATAGATTCAGACAAAAATGGGGGTGTTTTATTGAAGATAAATAGTTCTAATCGTTAATGTTTCATTAAAGAAAAAGTGATATAATATGCTTTAATTGAAAACAGCTGTATGATTAAATTATGAAAAATATTTTTCTAGTTGGCTTTATATTATTTTTTTCTTTACCATCCTTAGTCTACGCACAGTTCATAAAGCGAACAATAGAAGATGGAATTTATAAAGAACTTTATGATTCTGGTGAGGTGCGTAAGCGACTAACTTATAAAGATGGTAAGCCTAATGGTCCTTTTAATACATATTATAAAAGTGGAAAGTTAATGGGGGAAGGATTGTATGTTGAGGGAGCTCTTGAGAAAAGAGCGAGATCTTATTATTTAAATGGTTTAACTAAAATGGAAACGCGTTATAAGTATGGTCGGTTGCATGGAAAAATTATTGAATATTTCGACGATGGTGCGGTAAAACGAGAATCCGATTATGTTGATGGAAAATTGCATGGAAAGGTAAAAGATTATGCGCGAAATGGTAAGCTTGAATATGAAAAAGAATTTAGAAATGGCATGGAGGAGGGGGAGGCCAAAAAAATCTCTGCTTTAGGTTCGGTTGATCGTACGGTTCAGTTTGAGCAGGGTCAACAAAAAGGTATTATTCGTGATTTTGAATATAGTGGACGTCTTAAACGAGCGTTTGAAGCGCTTGACGGTGTTCCGCATGGTGTTGTGAAAGAATATTATGAGACGGGTGAGTTAAAAAGTGAAAGTACAATTGAGAAGGGAGAGTTTGTAAACACTTACGTTAAAGAATTTTATAAGACAGGTGAATTGTTGCGAGAGGTTAACCTTGTTGAAGGAATTAGAGTTGGAGAATTTAAAGAATACTACCCGAGTGGGAAAATTAAGATAAGTGGGCAGTATCAAAATGATAAACAGCATGGCGTGTTTCGTGTATTTCACGCAAATGGCTACCTAAAGAGTGAGAAAGTTTTTGAGAAAGGTGTAAAGGTTTCATCTCGTGAATTTGATGATTACGGAAATATTATTTTGCACAGCGATAGTTTGCTTTAGAAGTAATCCGGATAACTTTTAAACAAGTAGAAAAAATATGAAAATAGCTTTAATTGTTGGTGGTTTAATAGTCGCTTATGTTATTTTTAATATCTTTTTTTCTGGAAAAGGAAAGACAAGGGACGAATCTCTTCTGGATTTAGAAAAGTTTCTTGAGGGTAAGCTCGAATTAATTAAAGGTATCGAGAATTCTTTTAGGTTAAGTTTTACGTTTGAAGGTATTGCGTTATCTTTTGAAGATTTAGAAGTGCAGGGGTTTAACGATAAGGTGAATAAAGGGTTTTTGAAAGCCAAGACGGTTAGTAGTTTGAATTTGACGTTTTCTGAAAAAATTGCGGGTCAAGGCACAAGATCAAAAATGATTATAGCCTCTGATTTAGAGGCTAATCCGGGGCAAGCTGACATTAAGATAAATATGCCAAAATATTTGCAAGATCTTGAGGTTCATACCAATGATAAAGTAATGGTAAATCGTTTATTCCAAGATCCAAGAATTATTAACATTTTTTCAGAATATAAAAACTTTAACTTGCGTGGAAGTCCTCTCATGCCATTATCTGTAAAAGAGGGGGTTGTGCATCTTGAATTTTATGAAACAGATATGATGAAACCTAGTATTGTCGCTTTACGTAAAGATATACCCTCAATTGAAAAAATATTGGCTAAAATGAGTGTATTGGTGAAAAAAATTGATGCCTTGGACCGCGACGATGAAAGTCCTATTAAGAAAATGAAGAGATAATTATGGATAAAATAAAAGCATTCTTTCTAACATCTGTTCTTGGGGGTGTTACGGTCATATTACCAACAGTCATTTTGATATCTGTTTTTTCTTGGCTGTTTAATTTTGTTAGAAAACTGATTGCACCTATAACTAATTTATTAGTTTCTAAGTCTGAGATTCACAGTTTATTGGCTGATGTCATTGTTATTATTATTATTATTGGTGTTTGTTTTGCTGTTGGAATCTTGGTAAAAACGCGATTTGGTAAATTTTTACATCGATTGGTTGAAGAAAAATTATTAAAGGTTGCTCCGGGGTATACGTTAATAAAGGAGACCGTTTTACAAATAATAGGCAACAAAAAATCACCTTTTTCTTCAGTTGCTTTGGTACAAATTTTTGGAAATGAAACTATGGTGACGGCCTTTGTAACGGATGAACATGAAGATGGTCGTTTTTCGGTTTTTGTCCCAACGGGACCAAATCCAACTTCGGGTAATATCTATCATTTAAAGAGCGAGTATGTGCATCCTGTGTCAGTTTCTGTAGAAGATGCCATGCGTTCCATTATTAGTTGTGGGGCTGGATCTTCAACTTTAGTTGCCAAATATAAAGGGAAAAACGCTTAAATAAGGCGTTTTTCTTCCATCCATAAGTTATTCTCTTGCATGGTGATTTCTTAAAAATTTGTTTATTGACATAAAAAAGTTTTTTGTTATAATGCCTAAATTAGCATTCTAGGCATAGGAGTGCTAAAATTGATTTAGATACAGGGGCCATATAGTTATATTACATAAGTACTTAAGGCTCTAATAGATATGTTTCTAATTTTTTAGTTTATCAACATTATCTAGCTGTTTAACCCCTTTTCTAGAAGAGGTCAACAATGCCAACAAAAAATGAAGAATTACAAGAGCGAAAGGATAGCATCTTAGCTATCGCCATTAACAGATATATAGATACTGTTTCGCCTGTAAGTTCAAAAATAATTGCTGATGAGATTTCTCTAGACTTAAGTTCTGCCACGATTCGTAATACTTTGGCTGAATTAGAGGAAGAGGGATATTTGACTCATCCGCACACATCCGCTGGTCGTGTGCCTACACATAAAGGTTATCGTTATTTTGTGGATAATTTGATGAATGAGATTATTTTTTTAGAAGAAGAAAAAAAGCGGATTAAATCAGAATACCAGAAGCAGTCTTTAGAATTGGAGTCCTTATTAGAGAAGACATCACAAGATCTATCTACGTTAACGCGATATACAAGTATTGTTTCGGTTGATGGTTGGGGAACTAAGATTTTTTGTCAGGGAACCAGTTATGTTGTTGAATATCCTGATTATCAAGATGTGCAAAAAATTAAAAATATATTAGAAGCGTTAGATGAAAAGAAGAGTTTATTGGAGATTATTAATCGTGATTTGGAAAGTAAAGTTGGTATTTTCATAGGACAAGAAATTGCCCTCTCAGAGATGAGTCACTGCTCATTAGTCGTTTCAAGTTATAAGTTAAAACAAGGCCCCAGCGGACGTATTGCTATTTTAGGGCCTGCTCGCATGCATTATGATCGCGTAATTTCCACACTTGAATATTTTTCAAACCTGATGGAAGAAATCGTTTAAAACTGAATTAAACACATGAAAGAGAATAAAGATATGAATGATGCTGATGTTGAAGAACAAGTTGAAGAACAGCTTATAGACGTTGAGAGTAAAGCTGAGAAGAAGAAAAAAGATAAGGTGTTAAAAATAAAAGAATCCGAATATGCCAAGATTGTAGAGGAAGGCAAAGAATATAAGGATAAATATCTTCGTCTTTTTGCGGAGTTTGACAATGCTCGTAAACGTATGGATCGGGAAAAACAAGACTTCGTTAAATATGCCAATGAAGAATTAATCGTCGAGATATTAACTATTCTTGATGGTTTGGAGTTATCCATTAAATCTGCTAAGGCAAAAGACAGTGAAGATGGAGAGGCGTTTTTAAAAGGTATTGAGATGGTTGTAACGCAAATGCATGCGTTTTTAAATAAATACGGTGTTAAGCCGATTAAGGCATTAGGCACCATTTTCGATCCTCACAATCATGAAGTTCTTCTTCAAGAAGAAACTAGCGAACATGACGATGGGCTTGTGTTAGAAGAGTTACAAAAGGGATATTTATTAGGAGAAAAAGTCGTTAGAACAGCAAAGGTAAAAATAGCTAAACAAAAAAATTAAATTGCATTTCTAAAATTAAGTTTAGAGAAGCGAATATGACGTTATTAATTTTCTAGGAGGTATTTTCAATGAGTAAAGCAATTGGTATTGATTTAGGAACATCAAATTCAGCGGCATCTGTTTTAGAAGGTGGACGCCCAACAATTATTCCTTCAGCAGAAGGAGCCGGGGTTGCTTCTGGCAAGGCTTTTCCTTCATTCGTGGCTTTTACGAAAGATGGACAACGTCTTGTTGGAGAGCCAGCTCGACGACAAGGTCCAGTAAATTCTGAAGGGACCATTTATGCGGCAAAGCGTAAAATGGGAACAACTGATAAATTTAAAGTTTTTGATAAAGAGTTTACTCCTCAACAAATTAGCGCTTTTATTTTACAAAAAATAAAGGCTGATGCTGAGAAGTTTTTAGGTGATACAGTTGATGAAGCTGTTATCACGGTACCTGCTTATTTTAATGATAATCAAAGACAAGCAACTAAAGATGCTGGAGAAATTGCAGGTCTTAAGGTATTACGTATTATTAATGAACCAACAGCTGCGTGTTTAGCTTATGGTTTAGATAAAGCAGGAAAAGAACAAAAGATTATGGTTTTTGATTTTGGTGGCGGAACCCTTGATGTTACGATTCTTGAGATGGGTTGGGATGAAGAACATAAGGCTGCTACTTTTGAAGTTTTATCGACGAGTGGTGATAATCATTTAGGTGGAACGGATATGGATAACCTACTTATTGATTATATCACTGATGAGTTTAAGAAAGAATCTGGTGTTGATTTAAAAAATGATAAAATGGCTTTTCAACGTTTAAGAGAAGCGGCTGAGAAAGCCAAAGTCGAATTATCAAGTACTGTTAACACAGATATAAACCTACCCTTTATTACCGCTGATGCAAGCGGTCCCAAACATTTAAATCTTACTATAGAAAGAGCCAAATTAGAATCCATGGTTTCTTCCATTGTTGATCGTTGCCGAGGTCCGATTGTGCAGGCGATGAAAGATGCTTCTGAAAAATTAGGAGAAGACGTCAATGTTGATAAGGTGATCTTAGTTGGTGGTCCGACGAGAATGCCAATCGTTCAAGATTTTGTTGAAAAAGAAGTGGGGCAAAAAATTGAACGTGGTATTGATCCTATGGAATGTGTGGCTCTTGGGGCATCGATTCAAGCGGGAATTATTAAGGGGGACGCCAAAGAAGTTCTACTTCTTGATGTAACTCCTCTTACTCTTGGTATTGAAACTATGGGTGGTGTGATGACAAAGCTTATCGAACGCAACACAACGATTCCTATTAAGAAGAGTCAAACATTTTCAACAGCTGCGGATAATCAACCTGCTGTGGACGTTCGTGTGTTACAAGGTGAGCGATCCATGTCTAATGACAATACGCAATTAGGTTTGTTTCAATTAGATGGTATACCACCAGCTCCTCGAGGTGTTCCTCAGATCGAAGTAACCTTTGATATTGATACCGACGGGATTATCCATGTTTCGGCTAAGGATAAAGGAACAGGTAAAGAACAATCCATCAAGATTACAAGCTCTACTAAGCTTTCTGATGAAGATATTGAGACAATGGTCAAGGAAGCTGAAAAGTTTGCTGAAGAAGACAAAAAAGCAAAAGAGCAAGCAGAAGTTGTTAATCAAGCGAATGCGCTTGTATTTAGTACAGAAAAATCAGTTAAAGATTATGGAGATAAGATTTCCGATGATGATAAGGCAAATATAGAGAAAGAACTTAAAAGCCTTAAAGAAGCCATTGAATCTAAAGATCAAGATAGAATTAAAAAAGGAATGGAAGAGCTTTCAAAGGTAAGTCATAAGCTAGCTGAAGAAGTTTATAAAGAAACAGCTTCTCAACAAGCTACTCAAGGTGCCGGTGCCGGAGCTGAGGGTGCAGGAGATCCAGCAGCCCAAGGAGGAGCTCAAGGAGCTCAACCAGGTGGAGATTCTGCTCAAGCAAAACCAGAAGATAAAAAGGAAGATGTTATTGATGCTGATTTTAAAGCAGAAGATGATAAAGCTTAACAATTTATGAAAAAAGATTATTACGACATTCTGGGCGTTCCAAAAGAATCAAACCTTCAACAGGTAAAAAAAGCTTATCGTTCTTTAGCGTTAAAACATCACCCTGATCGCGTTGAAGAATCAAAAAAAGCAGAATCAGAAGAAACGTTTAAAGAAATATCGGAGGCGTACGGGGTTTTATCTGATCCTAAAAAGCGTCAAATGTATGATCAATATGGTCATGCAGGTATAGATCAAAACTTTACCTCTGATGATATCTTTAAAGGGGCTGATTTTAGCAGTGTTTTTGGAGACTCCGGTTTAGGTGATATCTTTGGTTCTTTTTTTGGTGGTGGTGCCTCCGACATTTTTGGTGGAGGCGGTTCTCAAAGAAAGCAACGAGGCCGTGATATTCAATACGAAGTTGATATTAAGCTTTCAGATGCATTCACGGGTGTTGAGAAAAAGATTAAAGTTCCTCGCAATGAATTCTGTAAGAAATGTGATGGAAGCGGGGCAAAGCCTGGCAGTAAATCAAAAACATGCACCACCTGTGGGGGCCAAGGGCAAGTCATTATGCAGAGTGGATTTTTTAGAATGCAACAAGCATGTTCGGAGTGTTCGGGCTCAGGAAAAATCATTACCGAATATTGTCCCCAATGTCATGGAAGAGGACAAGAGCGTGTTACGCGCAATATTGATGTGAATATTCCAGCAGGCGTTGATGATAGTTCAAGGCTTAGGGTTCGTAATGAAGGAGAAGTGGGTGCCGCCGGACCAGGTGATCTCTACATTTATATCCATGTCCTTCCACACGATACGTTTCAGAGGGATCATAACGATCTACATATGCAATTACCTGTCAGTTTTGTGAAAGCTGCTTTGGGAGGAGAGGTTTCGATTCCAACATTAAACGGTAACGTTTCGATGAAGATTCCATCAGGAACACAAAGTGGAAAGTTATTTCGATTAAAAAGTAAGGGGATGCCAGACTTAAGAGCAGGAGCAAAAGGGGATCTCTACGTAAGAGTTATGCTATCTGTACCAAAGAAGTTATCAACCCCGCAGAAAAAACTATTAGAAGATTTCGCTAAATTAAGCGGTGAAGAAGTGGGGCATGTAGGAGATTCTATTAAGGAAAAAATCAAGAAAGTATTTAAGTAGACGTTATAAAAATTTTTAATTTTAGGATACAAAATGCCAACATATACATACGAATGCGATGCCTGCGGACATAGTTTTGATCATCTTCAATCTATGTTAGATAAAAGGCTTAAAAAATGTCCTGTGTGTAGTAAAAATAAGCTTGTAAGGCTTATCGGGGCTGGTTCTGGTGTCATTTTTAAAGGAACGGGGTTTTACGAAACAGATTATAAGAAGAAGTCGGAAAGTAGCCAAGCAGAAAAAGGGTCCAAAAAGCAGGGCGCGTCTTCAAGTAATCCTGGAAAAAAGAAAGATTCGACCAAAAAGGCTGCAAGTAAACCAGCTGCAAAAGAGTAGTCTGCAAGTTTGGCAAGTGGTCAATAAGGTCAAGTAGCCATAAGAATGCGAATTGACAATTTTCTTAGATTTTGGTTTCCAGTTTTGGCTTATTCTGGTATTATCTTTTATATGTCTTCCCTGCCTAATTTAAAGGCAGGTGGAGAAATTGTTCATTTAGATAAAGTTTTGCATACTTTCGAGTATATGCCTTTTGGCTATTTAATGGCAAGGGCTTTTGATCGTGCTTTAACTGTGAAATTAAGACATTTCATTGTTTTATATGCCTTTCTTGGCTCTTTAGCCTATGGAATCAGTGATGAGTATCATCAATCTTTTGTGATGGGAAGATCAGCTGATGCAATTGATGCTGTTTTCGACACCTTTGGTGGCTTGTTGGGGGCGGTTATCTATGTATGTTTAACAAAAACTATTAAAGAATAGGAACTTATTGTGTCTATAAAGCCGTTTAAAGCAGTTTATTACAATACAAAAAAAGTAGAAGATCTTACCAAGGTTGTTTCGCCTCCTTACGATGTTATTTCTGAAGAAGAACAATCCTTCCTACATAATTTAAGTTCAAGTAATTTCACACATATTGATTATGGTCGCGATAAACCGAATGATGATAAAAATAACAATAAATATACGCGCGCTAAGAAAGTTTTTGAAGAATGGTTAAAGAAAAATATTATGGTTCAAGATGAAGAGCCGTGTGTTTATTTTTATAAGCAAGAGTATAAAATTCAAGGCCAAAAGCACAGCCGTTTAGGGTTTGTTTCGTTGATGGAGCTTGAAGATGAGGAGGATTCTAAAGTCCATCCTCATGAGAATACGCATGCTTATGCGGTGGAAGATCGATACAAGCTTCTTAAGTCACTTAATTCTGGTTTAAGCTGTATTTTCGTCTGTTACTCAGATAGCCAGAAAAAGGTAGAGAAAATTTTTAATAAAGATGTTTATGTTCAAGATCCTCTTTTAGATGTGGTTGATAAAGATCAGGTGCGTCATAGAATTTGGAGGATGTCCGATTCTCAGCGTATCAAAGAGATTAAGGATTCATTGTCCAATCAGAATCTTTTTATCGCAGATGGACATCATCGTTATAAAGTAGCCACAGAATACCGTAAATCACGTTTGGAACGCAAACAAAACTCAGACGGCCAAGAACCATATAATTTCGTAATGACATATTTTACAAACATGGATTCAAAAGATCTTCAGATTTTTCCTATGCACAGAATTGTCAAGAATTTACCTGTGGAATTAGATTTCTTAGAAGATTTTTTCCGAATTGATAAAGTAAAAGATAAGGAAGACTTGATTATATTGTTAGCAAAAGCCGGTAGAAATGAGCATGCTTTTGGTTTATACATGAAAGATGGTATTAAATTACTAAGATTAAAAAATAAAATGTTGATTGATGAGCATATCAAAGAAGGCTCAAAAGAGTATAAAAGTTTGGATGCAACTATTTTGAAGTATTTTGTTTTTGATCGGGTCGGGGTTAAATCGGATGATATTATTTATACAAAAGATATTCAGGAAGCCACGGGCATGGTTGATGATGGTCAGGCAAGTGCGAGTTTTATTATGAATCCGGTAAAAATTTCGCAACTTAAGTCTATCGCCTTAAATGGTGAACGCATGCCTCCAAAGACGACATATTTTTATCCGAAAGTTTTGTCTGGTTTGACAGTGTATAAAATGGACTGATAGCCGCCATCACCCATTTAGTCAAAAAGGCGGGAAGAAATTTTACTAATGTCATCTCCGCGTAGGCGGATATCCGAAACAAAAGTTGTATCATTTATTTTTGGATTGTCCTTGTCGTGGGAATGACATTATTTTTTATTTTTGGAGGGTGATGCTTCTATGGCTCTTTTCGGTCGAAAAAAAGATAAGCTTGCAAATAACAATAATAAGAAAAAAGAAATGCCCGCAGGGCTTTGGACGAAATGTCCAGAGTGCCAAGCACCTACCTATAAAAAAGAACTCGCCAATAATTTAAACATTTGTCCAAAATGTGAATTTCATTGCACACTTAACTCTAAAGAGAGAATAGATTTACTTATTGATCACGGGACTTTTCAAGAGATGGATGCTAATCTTTTATCGGCAGATCCTTTGCAATTTAAAGGTCCTAAGACGTATAAAGAGAAATTAGATGCAGATAGAAGGGCGACAGGTTTGCGCGATGCTGTGATTACGGGGCACGGTAAATTACAAGGTAAGCGTATTGTTATTGCCGTGACAGACTCAAGGTTTATTATGGGTTCCATGGGATCAGTCGTTGGAGAGAGAATTACACGAGCTATTGAATATGCAACGGAAAATAAACTTCCTGTTTTGATTGTTTCGGGTTCCGGCGGAGGGGCAAGGATGTATGAGGGGGTGTTTTCTCTCATGCAAATGGCCAAAACATGTGGGGCTTTATCTAAACATGCGAGAGAAGGTTATTTACATATTTCTTTGCTGACAAATCCAACGATGGCTGGGATTATGGCATCTTTTGCAGGGGTTGGAGATGTGATTATGGCTGAACCAAAGGCTCTAATAGGGTTTGCTGGACCTCGCGTTATTGAGCAGACGATTCGTCAAAAACTTCCGGAAGGGTTTCAACGTTCTGAGTTTTTATTAGCACATGGCTTGATTGATATGATTGTGGATCGCAAGGACTTACGAGATAGAATTGGAAATATTATCGAATATACGCATATTAATGCCAGCGTTAAAAGGGCTGAGGTTTTTTAGGCATCCTATAAGAAATATTCGTTGCAATATCAAGGGTTTGTATATAGAATATGGAACTAATCTTGAGGGAAAAATAATATGGCTCAAATCAGTTTAAAAAATATTTCAAAAACCTATACCACCGGCAGTAAAGCTGTAGATAATATCAATTTAGGTATTGAGAATAAAGAATTTATGGTCTTAGTTGGGCCTTCTGGATGTGGAAAGTCTACGACGCTACGTATGATTGCTGGCTTGGAAGAAATTTCTGAAGGAACGGTTCACATAGGGGATCGTGAGGTTAACAATGTTCCGGCTAAAGACCGTGATATTGCTATGGTTTTTCAGAACTATGCTCTTTATCCGCACATGACAGTAGCTGAGAATATGTCGTTTGGTTTGAAGTTAAGAAAATTTCCAAAAAGTGAGATTAATAGACGTGTGAGTGAGGCGACTGAAATTCTTGGTATTAAACATCTCATCAATCGTAGGCCTCGCCAATTATCAGGTGGAGAACGTCAGCGGGTCGCTTTAGGGCGTGCGATTGTTCGAAAACCAACTGCCTTTTTATTCGATGAACCTTTAAGTAATCTAGATGCCAAGATGCGTGTTCAGATGCGTACTGAAATTCATAAATTACGCGTTCGGTTGCAAACAACTTTTATTTATGTCACCCACGATCAAACGGAGGCCTTAACGCTTGGTGATCGTATTTGTGTTATGAAGGATGGTAAGATTCAGCAATGTGCTGATCCTATGACCATTTATGATAAGCCTGCCAATAAGTTTGTCGCTGGTTTTATTGGATCCCCTCCAATTAATATTATGAATGGCCGCATTATTAAAAAGGAAAGAAAATATTATTTTGATGAAGGTAAGTTTCAGGTTAAAATAGTAGAACAAATGCATAAAAAGATTGCCTCCTATGAAGGAAAAGAGGTGTTCTTTGGTATTCGTGCTGAAGATGTTTATGACAAACTTTTTGTGTCTGAATCAACTCCTGAGAACACCATTCGGGCGGCTTGCGAAGTCGTTGAACCTTTAGGATCAGAAGTTTACCTTTATCTAAACTCTGGCAAGCACACCTTTATTGCCCGCGTAGGTGCTCATAACCGCCCAGATGTAAATCGAGATATGGACTTAGTTCTCGATATGAGCAAGGTGCACTTTTTTGATAAAGATACCGAAAAAACTATTATCTAATTCTTTTTTTCTTCTGTCCATTTCCCTTATTCCTCTCATTGGATTTTTTATTTACGCCCTATTTATAGACTCTCAATTTTATATTTATATATTCGCAGCTTTGCTAGTTTCTATAATAGGCGCTCTTATTCTTAATAAGAAATTTCAGTTAAACCAATCCTCGTTGTTACTTCATATCCAAGATACTAATGAAAAAATTAATTTGTTTGAAGACGAAAAAATTCATGAACAGGAAGCATTAAAGTCTTTTAAACAAAAAATAATTATTTCTTCTAAGTTAAAAGATATCACAGAAAAATTAAGTCTTTGTTTAACACTAGAAGACACCGCTAAAGCATTAACAACAAGTGTGAGTGAAGTTTTTCCTCGGGATGATGTAACTATGATCTTTTATTTGTTTCATGGCAAAACAGGCGAGTTAGGTTTGAAGTCCTCGCAAAAGGGACAGATGAAAATCAATTTAAAGAATAAAAAAGGAGATGAATTTGATCGTTGGGTTGTTAAAACGATGCAGGGGTTGTTGATCGAGAATGTGAAAAGCGATTATCGTTTTGATATTGATCAGATTACAACACGAGATGCGAGAACCATTAATTCTCTTATTAGTGTTCCAATGTGTATAGGAACAAAGGCGTTGGGAATTATTCGTCTTGATAGTCCGCATCCTCAAAAGTTTTCGGCACAAGATTTACGTTTCCTAACAACAGTGGCAGATATTGGTGCCGTTGCCATTGAAAATGCTCAATTGTACGATCGATTGGAGAACCTAGCCATTCGCGATAGTTTGACGGGTTTGTTTTTAAGGCGTTATTTGATGGAACGTATAGCAGAAGAAATGAATCGCAGGAAAAAGGGTGCCGACCAATTAGGTTTCTTGATTATCGATATTGATTATTTCAAAAAATACAATGATCAATTCGGACATGTCGCAGGGGATATTGTTTTAAAGACGCTTGGAAAAGTTATGTTAGATTTTTTTAATGAACCAGGACATTTTGTGTGTCGGTATGGGGGGGAGGAGTTTTGTGTTCTTATTCCGCATACCTCTAAATCAAAAGTGTTAAAGATGGCGCAAAATTTTAGAGAGCATGTTGCTAGTCAAACTATAAATCTTCGACGGAAGAAGACGCAGGTAACTGTTTCGATTGGTGTTGCCTGTTATCCGCAGGATGCTGAAGGCAAAGATACTCTTATTTTAAAAGCTGATCAAGCGTTGTATCGGGCTAAAGAAAAAGGCCGTAACCAAGTGTGTGGTAATTAAATGATTATTTATCTGCTTATATCATGTTGTTATGTTTTTATCCTATTGTTTTCTATGAAAAGGATTATTTGGGTTCTAGAAGATGATGCGAAAAGACGAATGCAAATAGTGGAACGAAAATTAGTTCGGGCGGAGAAGAAGTGTAATGAATCCTATCGTCAGAAAATGCAAATGGAAGAAGAAGCGATAAAGATATTTACACTTTATGAAATCACAAAAGAAATTACAAGCACGATGAATGAAGAGTCTGCCTTTGAAATATTTAAAAAGACATTAGCGGAACATGTGTCTTTTAGTAAATGTTACTTATCACCAGCGGATTCCGAAGAGATTAAACATCTTAAGAAAATGGATGAATATTTTGTTTTTCCTTTAATTGAGAAAAGAAAGAAATTAGGGTTTCTTGTTGCTGAGGGAATCAAGGACGAAGATAAAGAAAAGATAAGGATTCTAGGTCACCAATTTGCTCTAGCCCTTAGACGAGTCAAGCTGTATCAAGAGATAGAGAAAACGGCTATTACAGATGGTCTAACGGAGGTTTATACACGTCATTATGTGCTCGATCGTCTAGAAGAAGAAATTCAGCGTTCACAGAGAAGAAAGGTGTCGATGTCCTTTTTAATGTTGGATGTCGATTTCTTTAAGAAATTTAATGACACTTATGGTCATTTAACAGGAGATCAAATCTTAAAAAGGATTGGTGGTATTATTAAAGAAAGCATTCGTGAGATTGATATCGCAGGCCGCTATGGAGGGGAAGAGTTTTGTATCGTTTTACCTGAAACAGACAGAAAAGGGGCTTTATTAGCAGCGGAACGTATTCGAATAACCGCAGAGAAGAGCAAAATCCAAGCGTATGATCATTCGGTAAAAGCCACCGTCAGCATAGGGCTTGTAACATTTCCCGATGATGGTAATAAAGTCAATGAACTCATCGATAAAGCCGATTGGGCCTTATATCGTTCCAAAAAACAAGGTCGAAATCGGATTACTTCTTTTGGGGTTTATGATGAAGAACAAAAATCATAAACCCTCAAGAACCTTCTTATTTAGGTTGTCGGATTATTTTTTAATGCTATAATATTTTTATGCCTACCAGACGAGAAACATTAAAGGGGTGTGAGCTTAAGAAGGAGTATAAGACCTTTCTTAATCGACGAGGGCAGCTGTTAACAGAGCATCTTAATGAATATGTTGTCATTAAGGATGAAAAGATTGTTGATTGCTGCAAAACGTATGAAGATGCGCTTAAGTGCGGTTTAGACAGGTTTGGAAATGTTCCTTTCTTTATTCGTATGGTTTGTAAGGAAGAGGAAGTTCATTTCTTTCAACAAGGTATTTCATAAGCACTTATGGCCTCAGCATTTCGTCGAAAGCTCCCAGATTTAAGAAAGTCCGGTCCATTGTGCAAGGTGACCATTAAGCCTTCTATTGCCACAATTGACATTCTTAAAAGTGAAAAAAAGAAAGTTCCCTCTCAAGAAGTTCTAGCCTTAATCGATACAGGTGCCTCCAGTACCGCGATTAGTCGTAAAATTGCTAAAAAGTTAAAATTAGTGTCCCGTGGATCTGTTAAAGTCTACACATCCAGTAAAAAAGCAGAAATGCGTAATGAATACGATGTGTCGTTGTTGTTTAGCCGAAAGATTCATTTAGATATTCTGCGGGCTCTTGAAGCAAACCTCCAAGATCATCATATCGATTGCCTTATCGGGCGGGATATTCTTGATTTAGGGACATTTACCTACGATGGGCCTAAAGGCGTTTTTGTCCTAGATTTTAATCCTTAATAAGCATCCCCTTCTAAGTTTAATCAATAAAACAATTTGGTATTGAATCCCACCGACTTATCATGTAAAATGATTCCATCAATCCAGAGATGAAAGTTATTACGTAATAGACAATTATATCTTTCCAAAAATATTTCATTAATAAATTAAAATTACTAGTAATACTATGAGTAAATATACTATTGGTATAGATGTTGGTGGTACGAATCTTAAATTTGGTGTAATAAATAGCACTGGAAAGATCGTTAGCCGATTTCGTTTGGATACGAAACGTTATTTGCGTAGTAAGGTCAAACTCATAGACGCTTTAAGTCAAAGTGTATTGGATGTGATTGCAGAAAAAAATATTAAGACAAAAGATGTTTTGGGTATTGGTGTTGGGCTGCCTGGCTTAATTAATTCTAAGGCAGGGATTGTTAATCTTCTGCCCAATATTCCTGGCTGGAAAAACGTTCCTTTTAAAACCATCCTTCAGAAAAAACTTAAAATTCCTACTTTTATTGAGAATGACGTCAATCTTATCACCTTAGGTGAATGGAAATATGGTGCAGGCCGAGGGGTTAAAAACTTGATCTGTATGACCTTAGGTACGGGCGTGGGGGCTGGGCTTATTCTTAATAATGAGATTTATCAGGGGGAAGGATTTGTCGCGGGAGAGTTAGGGCATATGCCAATAAACGAAAGGGGACCGGATTGTCCTTGTGGAGGGTCAGGATGTTTGGAGCGTTATGTAGGGAATAAATATTTGATGGAGAAGGCGGGGAAAATTTTTAAGAATAAAAATATTCGCCTAGAAGATGTTCATGATTTGGCTAGTAAAGGCAATATAAGAGCTGTTCAGTTCTGGGAAGAAACGGCAACGCATATTGGTAATGGTTTGGTTGGTGTGATCAATTTGTTAAATCCTCGTCTTGTGATCATAGGAGGGGGAGTATCCAATAATTATAAGTATATGTCTAAGACGATAAATAAAATTGTACAAAAACGAGCGATGAAAGTTCAGGCTAAGATGGTGAAGGTGACACGTGCGAAGTTAGGTGATGATGCGGGGATTATTGGCGCTCAGGTGCTTGTTGCAAAGAACATTAAATAAGGTATCTCTATTGGACTTTAAGCTAAGTCATAACATATATAAAATTGTATCTACGTATTTTATCCTTCCTATTTGTTTTCTTTTATTTTCTACATGTGTGTTTCCCCAAAATTTTAATGACGTGGATTCTGCAGAATTAAATGGAGATGTGATTGAATATTCGACAGATAGTAATGCCATTATTGCCTCAGGTAATGTTGAAATTGTTTATAACAATACAAAATTATACTGCGATAAAGTAGAATTTTTTCGTGAAACAAAGATTGCTCATGCTGAAGGACATGTTCGCCTTGTGACAGATGATGGCGAGATTTCTGGAAGTCGGATGACCTATAATTTTGACACAAAAAGTGGGGATTTTAAGGGGGCTAAAATAGTTACGGACCCATACTTTGGTTCAGGCGAACGTGTCACGAAGGTGAGTGACAATGAACTTGTTATGGAAAATGCCTTTATGACAACTTGCGATCATGATAAGCCTCATTACAAAATCACATCTAAGAAAATTAATGTTTATACTGGAGATAAGTTAGTGGCCCATAACATTAATCTTCGACTCGGAAAAGTCCCGCTGTTGTATCTTCCCCGTTTTTCTCATAGCTTAATTGATTCCAAACCACGTCTTCTTCTGACACCTGGTTATGATAGTGATTGGGGTGCCTTTTTATTAACGAAATGGCGATATTATCTTAATGAAAATATTAAAGGAACCGTTCATCTTGATTATCGAGAAAGACTTGATCTGGCTTCGGGTGTTGATGTTGAATATAAGACACCAAATACAGGTGATGGTATTGTTCGATTATATTATACCAATGAGCGTCGATTCACTACGGGGGGATTGTTTCAAGAGCCGGAGTCTCCTGCTGTTGAACGCGAACGCTTTAAAGCCGAATGGCGCCATAAGTGGCAAATTAATGACACAACAGATGCTATCGCCCAATATTATAAAATAAGCGACTCAACCTTTCTTAAAGACTTCTTTGAACGAGAAAATGACGAAGATGGCAACCCGGATACGTTCTTTTTGTTAACAAAGGCTTTGCCTCAAGGGACTTTTAGTTTCCGAACAGATGCTCGTGTGAATCGTTTTGAAGATAAAGTGGAACGTCTTCCTGAGCTTCGTTTTGATTACAATACTCAAGAGATCGCTGAGACTGGGTTTTTCTTAAAAAACACTTCAATGTATTCAAATCTTACAAGCAAAACGGCATCCCCATCAGAGGTTCGACAAAATACGATGCGTGTGGATAACGATAGCGAATTGTCTTATCCAATGAAAGTTGGTATTGTTGAATTTAGACCGTTTGTGGGGGGGAGAAATACCTATTATAGTAAAACGAAAGATGCCGAAAAATATAATTCCGTTCGGGGTATATTTAAAACAGGAGCGAGTCTTAGTACCAAGTTTTATCGTATTTTTGATGTAAATACAAGCGCATTTGGCTCTGAAATTAATCGTTTAAGGCATGTCATCACACCATCTGTTCTTTATGAGTTTAATAGTGAACCGACGCTTGCGGCTTCCCAGCTTGATACCTTTGATGGGGTAGATTCTTTAGATAACATACATTCCATTAATTTTTCCTTAGAAAATAAGTTTCAAACGAAAAGAGATGGTAAGTCTGTTGATTTGATGCGTGGTGTTATTGGTACAGATTTTCGTTTAAAAGAACACCCCACAGGAGGTGGATTTGATGCCATCTCAGCCGATTTTGATATACATCCTACAGACTACTTTAGCTTGTTTTTTGACGCGGAATATGATACAAGAAGGGATCATTTAGACACTTTTAATTTTGATTTATATCTTGATGGGTCGGAGAAATGGACTTTTGGTGTTGGAAAGCGTTTTGATCGTGAGGTTGATGATCAGATTACGACTGAATTTCGCTACAAGATCAATCCTATATGGGCCTTTCGAGTATTTGAACGTTTTGACATAGATTCAGGGAATTTAAAAGAACAAGAATATACCCTGACGCGTGATTTACACGCTTGGGAGATGGATTTTAATATTAACGATACACTTAATGATGGAACCGAGTTTGTTCTCATCTTTCGCCTCAAAGCCTTTCCTGATATAGGGTTTGATTTCGGAAAAACTTATAATCGTCAAAGAAGCGGCTCCGAGTAAGGCTCAAGTTGATTTAAGTGTTTTACCATTTTTAGGGGGAAGACGTGAATATTGCTATTGTTGGGTCCGGGTATGTCGGACTCGTTTCAGGGGTATGTTTTGCTCATTTAGGACACGATGTGATTTGTGTCGATATTGATAAAGAAAAGGTTAAAAATTTAAGGGCTGGAAAAGTTCCTATCTATGAACCGGGCCTAGAAGTTTTATTAAAAAAGTACCTCAAGAATAAAAAACTCACCTTTACAACCTCTATTAAAGAAGCCACCAAAAAATCAATTGCCATCTTTATAGCCGTTGGAACGCCATCAAAGAAAAATGGAGATGCGGATCTAACTTACGTAGAAAATGTTGCCCGTGAGATTGCGTTGTGTATGGATGATTATAAATTGATTATTGAAAAGTCAACCGTCCCAGCTGAAACCGGAAAAAAGATTGAGCGAACCATTAAATTAAATCTCCAAAAGAAATATCGTAAAGGGGCAAAGAATAGTATCGACTTTGACGTTGCCTCTAATCCAGAGTTTTTAAGAGAAGGCTCCGCCATTGAAGATTTTATGAATCCTGATCGTGTTGTGATTGGGGTGGAATCCAAAAAAGCTGAGAAACTTCTTCGCGAAATTTATCGTCCCTTAAAACCAAAAATGGTTGTCACCAACATCAACTCCGCCGAATTAATCAAACACGCCTCCAATTCCTTTCTTGCCGCTAAAATATCATTTATTAATGCCGTTTCTCAAATTTGTGATCATCTCGGCGCTGATATTGAAATGGTTGCTGAAGGAATGGGTTATGACAAACGTATTGGGCGTGCTTTTTTAAATGCGGGAATCGGTTATGGCGGAAGTTGTTTTCCAAAAGATGTTGATGCTTTTATCCGATTAAGTGAAAAAAGCGGATATAATTTTCGAATGCTAAAGGAAGTTAGGGCTGTTAATGAGGAGCAAAAAGAAAATTTCTTAAAACTGATTGAAGAAAAGTTGTGGATTGTAAAGGGTAAGACGATCGGCGTATTGGGTTTAGCCTTTAAATCAAATACGGATGATATGAGAAACGCGCCTAGTATTGATATTATTAACGCTTTGAAATTAGAAGGGGCTAAGATTAAGGCATACGATCCAGAAGGAATGCCGAATGCCAAAAAAGTTTTTAAAGGTCTTACCTATTGCAAAGATCCTTACGCATTGGCCAAGGGATGCGATTGTTTGTTGCTATTAACTGAGTGGGATGAGTTTGCCAAACTAGATTTCAAAAAAATCAAGGCTGCTATGCGCCAAGCTATCCTCTTTGATGGGCGTAATTTTTATCACGATCAAGATATGGAAGCGTTAGGTTTTGAGTATTATGGTATTGGTCGAAGTTTAACAGAGAGGAAGGGTTAAGAGAATGTTAGCTGCTTTAAAACGAAAAATTTCTAATAAGACCGCCAAGGTTGCTGTTATAGGATTAGGTTATGTGGGCTTGCCGTTAGCTGTTAATTTTGCCAAGGTTGGATACAAGGTCTTTGGTCTGGATATGGATCAAGATCGTGTTAACAAAATTAAGAATAAGGTCAGTTATATTTTAGACGTATCCACTAAAGATGTGGCCAAGGTCATCAACAATGGAAAATTTGAGGCCTTCACAGAATTTGAAGTTCTTAAAACGGCTGATGTCATTATCATTTGTGTTCCTACCCCTTTAAAAAGAAAATACACGCCTGACATTAGCTACATCTTAAGTGCTGTTCGTACCATTCGAAAATTTAAGAAGAAAGGGGCCTTGATCGTCCTAGAAAGTACAACGTATCCAGGGACAACGGAAGAATTAATTAAACCTGAGTTAGAAAAGGGTGGCGGTAAGGTCGGTCGAGATTTTTATCTTTCCTTTTCTCCAGAACGCATTGATCCCGGTAACGAAACCTATAATGTCACGACAATCCCGAAGGTGGTTGGTGGATTGACGCCTGCTTGCGGTGAGTTAACGAAATTGCTTTATAATAAAGTCATCAAACATATTCATGTGGTTTCGACGGCTAAGGCTGCTGAGATGACAAAGTTATTGGAAAACTCTTTTCGAATTATCAATATTGGTTGGATTAATGAAGTGGCGATGATGTGTGAGAAGATGGATGTTGATGTGTGGGAAGTGATTGAAGCCGCTAAAACAAAACCTTTTGGTTTTATGCCTTTTTATCCTGGGTTGGGTGTGGGCGGGCATTGTATTCCAGATGATCCTTTGTATTTGTACTGGAAAGCTAAGAATATGGGGTTTAGCTCGAAGTATATCAAGCTTTCGGCGGACACGAATACGAATATGATCGATTATGCGGTCACACGAATTAAAGATATCCTTAGACAAAAGAAGAAACGTCTGTTAAAATCGAAAATTCTTGTACTTGGTTGCACGTATAAAAAAGATGTTAAGGATTTGCGTAAGAGTCCACCTTTAAAGTTGATTGAGGCTCTTAAAGAGAAGAAAGCGATTGTTGATTATCATGATCCGATCATTCCGTTTTTAAATATTGGTGATCTTGATATGACATCTATTACGTTAGATGAGAAAAATTTAAAGAAGTATGATTGTGTCGTCGTTGCCACAGATCATTCGCGTGTGAATTACAATAAAGTGTTAAAACATGCGAAGGTCATCTTTGATGTTCGTAATATTTATGCAGGGAAGAAGGACAAAAAAATCGTAAAACTGTAAATGCGTTTACCACGGGAATACCTTCATTATGCCTAAGAAAAAAAACGTTGTCATCACCGGTGGAGCTGGTTTTTTAGGGAGCCATCTGAGTGATCGATTTATCAAAGAAGGTTGTAAAGTTTATTGTGTGGATAACCTGATTACAGGAAGCCTTAAAAATATCCGCCATCTCTCCAAAGATAAAGATTTCGAATTTATCAATCACGATATTTCAAAACCGATTTCTATTAAAGGCCGCGTCGATTACATCCTACACTTTGCCTCACCCGCCAGTCCCGTTGATTATCTTAAATATCCCATTCCTACATTAAAGGTAGGATCGTTGGGTTCCCACAATACATTAGGTTTAGCTAAACTAAAAAAAGCACGTTATGTGATAGCCTCCACCTCAGAAGTTTATGGGGATCCGGAAGTTCATCCCCAAAAAGAAACTTATTGGGGACATGTTAATCCTGTTGGCCCACGTGGAGTTTACGATGAAGCCAAGCGTTTTGCCGAAGCCATCACCATGGCGTATCGACGTTATCATAATGTTGATGCTAAGATCTTAAGAATCTTTAATACGTACGGTCCACGCATGCGTATCAATGATGGTCGTGTTGTTCCCAACTTTATTTATCAAGCCTTACACAACAAGCCTTTAACCATTTATGGAAAAGGTAACCAAACGCGCTCGTTTTGTTTTTATTCAGATCTTGTAGAAGGGATTTATCGTTTATTGAAGTCTAATCAGTCGGGTCCTATCAATATTGGAAATCCGGATGAATTTACGATTTTACAATTTGCAAAGATGGTTCTTGAATTGTCAGACACAAAAAGCAAACTTGTTTACAGATCATTGCCTGTCGATGATCCGAGACAGCGTAAACCCGATATTACGTTGGCTAAAAAGCATTTGAAGTGGAAGCCAAAGGTTAAGTTAAAAGTTGGTTTACAAACGACGATTGATTGGTTTAAAGAAAATATTAAATAGGGGATAGGGTGTAGGGGTTGGGGTGTAGGTGGTTGATTGATTCAGCTACGCGCCCTAAAC
>JAJDCB010000012.1 GCA_029261065.1 Candidatus Omnitrophota bacterium
AACGAAAAATTGTTTGATATATAAGCAAATAACGATAATTTACACGGAGCGTACTTTTTGATTTATCACGTCCAACACGGCTTTTTTAGCACTTTTCCCCTGGCCTTATAAACATCGATTATGGCTTGATAGACCATAAAAAGGGGTTTAGAGACGGTTTTGTGAACACCCTGACAACGTTTTCCTTCTGCCTTTAAAATCCCATCTTTTGAAGCATCTTATTGTCTTTTATATTATACTTAATTAGGGAAAGGATTCCAATGAACGTATTTGCTATTTCGGGCATAATAGGATCGATTGTAAGCGGTTCATTAGCCACTTTAATATATTTGACTGATCGCAAGAGCCAGGCTCATTTGCTCTGGGCCCTATTTTGCATTAGTTTAATGCTTTGGCAATTTTCTGCCTATATGATAGCGGTTGTGCCCACGCATCAAGAAGGACTTTATTGGGTAAGATTTTCTATGGTAGGTATTACACTCCTCCCTGTCAGCTTTTATCACTTTGCCTGTGTATTTACTGAGTTAAGAAAAACCAAAAGCATTATTTTTGTCTATTTAATAGGATGTTTTTTCCTCTCTCTTGTTGGCTCTCCATGGCTTGTTCATGATGTGCGCTATGCTTTTAATCAATTCTGGTGGGAAATCCCTGGGTGGGCCTATTATCCCTTTTTCATTCTTTTTTTCCCCATTCCTTTTTTTACGGCCCATTTCTATTTTTTACGATTTATACGGACAACCAAAAATAAAGAAAAAAGGACTCAGGCTAAATGGATTTGTTGGACAACCTTTTTTGCCTTTATTTTTGGGATGCTGTGCTTTCTTCCGGTCTTTGGGTTGGATGTCTATCCAGTGGGAAATTACGCCTGCACAATTTATCCGATTATTTTGACCTACGCTATTTTGCGCAATCAACCCTTACGAGTGAATGTGGCTTTAACCCGTTTAATCATATTCTTATTAATAGTGGCTTCCATTTTAAGTTTGCCATTTTACATAGGATTACATTTAAAAGAACCTCTTATCATGATATTAGGTGATGATTTTTGGTGGGTTGTTCCTGTGCTCCTGATGGGCATATTAAGCCTGTTAGCTGTCCCGACTTATATCTGGATAGAAAAGAAATTTGATTTAGGTTTTTTTGGATTTCACAAACGATATCATGAAACAATCTTAAAAGCATCAAAGGAGATCGGAAAAAGCAAAAGTCTGAAAGCATTAACAAGAGATATCATCAATAGTTTTGTGGAAGCCTCGAGGTCCTATCAGGCAGCATTATTTCTGAAAACTACGGACAGTGAAGATTTTAAAATTGTTGGGGGGCACAAGTATACAAAAAATATTATAAAATTATCATTTGAAAAAGACAATCCACTTATCAAATATTTAAAAGAAAAAAATGAAATCTTGTTTGTTAATGACCTTTTGGAGGAACTTAGAAGTGGGCCGAGTCAAACAGTTGAATCTTATGAATTATGTGGTGTTTTAGAAAATATTGAAGCAAATATTATTTTACCCATCAAGAGCAAAGATATGCTCTTAGGATTCGTAATTTTGTGGTCAAACAGGGCCAAAGAAGCATTTAATAAGACGGAAATAAAAACATTATCCATCCTGATTAATCAAACAGCTATGGCCTTGCAAAATGCATTTATTGCCAAAGAATTAACACTTAAACAGGCCGAGGTATTAGTCCAAGAGTCACTCGCTTCTACTGATTCATTAACGGGCCTCCTGGTTCGTCGAACGTTTTTTAAAAAAGCTGAAGAATTTCTAAAAACAGCGTATATCTATAATCGTTCCTGTAGTATTATCATCATGGATCTAGATGATTTTAAAAAGAAAAATGATCAATATGGTCACTTAACCGGTGATCAAATCTTGTGTGAAATTGCAAAACGCCTGGCACAGACATTGCGACCAGGAGATTTATTAGGACGATATGGTGGAGAAGAATTTATTCTTTTATTACCAAATACAGATATACATAAAGTGATGCTGACTGCAGAAAGGCTACGAGCGGCTATAGGTGATACTCCCATTATTACCGAAGAAGGGCTTATCGAGCAGACATTAAGTGTTGGGATTGCTAATTATCCTGAGGATGGGCATGATCTTCATACATTAATTAGCCAAGCGGATAAAGCTTTATACCATGCTAAAAATAATGGCCGTAATTGTGTTTTTCATATTGACATGATTAATGATGAAAACATCTAGCCTGATAATACTTTATTCTATTTTACTCAACTTCGCCCTCTTATATAAAAACCAGAGTCCTGTAAGATAAATTGTTAATCCGCCAATTTCTAACCAATAAATTAAATTTCCTCTATGTTCTAAACTCGTAAAAAAATTGTTATACATTAATCCTAAAATGGCACCAAGTCCAGCAATCAAAATATATTTTACAATATTCAAAGTGACTCTCGACAACCTTGCTCCAGCAAATAGAAATACGGAAAAAACAAAACTCAAAACAGATATAATCCTATCTTGATAAACGTTTGAAGGTACATCAAAGTAAATAAAAAGCACCGGAACTTTAATTCCGAATAAATGGACAAATGATACTGCAAGAAAATACAAGGAACCCGCTAACAATAAATTTTCTAACGGCCTTGCTCTCTTCATAGGTTACCTTGTTTGACAGAAAACTGTTAGCGTAAGGATTGAAAAATTATTCCGAGCGTACCTTCCGATTCATTAAGTCTAAAACGGCTTTTTTCGCTTTTTTATTTTTATAGATAATCTTATAAATTTCAGCTGTAATCGGCATATCAATCTTGTGTTTGAGGCTTAGTTTGTAGGCGGCTTTTACGGTTTCAGCGCCTTCGGCGACCATGTGCATGGAGGCGAGGATTTTTTTAGCACTTTTTCCCTGGCCTATTTGTTCGCCTAAACATCGATTGCGGCTTGATAAACTGTAACAAGTGGTGGCTAAATCGCCTAATCCGGTTAAGCCGGCGAAGGTTTGTGGTTTGGCGCCAAGGACTTTTCCTAATCTTGCCATCTCAGCTAAGCCTCGTGTGAGGATCGCGGCTTTGGTGTTGGTGCCGAGTTTTAAGCCATCACAGATGCCACAGGCGATGGCAATGATATTTTTGATACTCCCCCCCACCTCAACGCCTACAACATCGTTATTGGTATAAATACGAAAATGTGGGGAATTGACAATGGATTGAATTTTTTTTGCTGTGTTCCTATTCTTTGAAGCGATAACGGCTGTTGAAGGGACCTTTAAGGCCACCTCTTTTGCAATGGTTGGTCCAGAGAGTACGGCTAGTTTTAAAGGTTTAGGTAATTCTTGTTCAATGATTTGAGACATACGTATGAGTCTGGACGTATCAATTCCTTTGGTAACACTTAAGAAAAGTTTGTTGGATAGTCTAACGTTTGTGGCTTTAATTTGTTTTAAGACACTGGGTGTGTATTTTGAAGGGGCTGCAAATACGATAAGGTCACAAAATTCAAGGGACTCTTTTAAATCGTCACTAAGCGTTAAGGCTTTGGGTAATTTTATACCGGGAAGAAATCTAAAATTTGTTCCGCGTTTTTTCATCTCTTTGATGTAAGGCGGAAATGCCCCCCATAATCTGACGTCATATTTTAGGCCCGATAGATGAATAGCCAGAGTTGTTCCCCAGCCCCCGTCTCCGATGACTGATATTTTACACGGTTTGGAATGTTTTGATTTTGTCATAATAGGGGTTCGTTTGAGTTAGGAATAACCTTAAATAAAATAAATTTTGAATTTGTATAAACGCGTTGCAACACACTGTTATCTTTTTTGGGACTAGCATAACGCATAAAGACAATGTAATTGGCATTATATTTTGAAATAGCCGTCTTAATCGCAGGGCTAAGGGACGTTGTGACAAGAGTTTTAAATGGTTCAATATCTTTAATACGCCTTCGCCACTCTGCGGCTGCCTTGTAATCAAAACCAATTATCCCACAATCTCTATAAGAACACACGATTTTTCTTTCTGAAATCATACGAAACCCCCCCATCTCCATATCATAGGGAACAAGAATAATATCTTTCCTTTGGGTATGATCTCGAACAAAACGTTGCATGTCCTCCCAACTCCTTTGCAACTCCCAAAATCCTGATCCCGAATGCTCTTCTTTCGATTTGACTTGACGGTAAAACCCATATTGAAAAAGAAAAATAGATACAGGAATAATAATAAATAGTCGTTTAAGAAGAAGTTTTTGATTCTTTGCGTTAAATGTAATTTGCAGGAAATAGGTTGCACTTAAAAGTGCAAAGATAATAAACAAATTTAATTGAATGATGAAGCGAAATGTTGTGAGGTTAAAGTTTTTGTACAGATGATAGGCACAAAAAATTAAAAGTAATGAGGATAAAGCAATAAAAATTATATTTATTATGGAGGTCTTCTTCGTTAGCAGCTTTTTGATAAGGCATGTCAGAAAGAGAATAATGACAGATAAGGTCATAATAATATTGTGATACTTAAGTAATGTAAATGATATTGCTGCAATAAAAGCATAAACGGGTTTATCTTTATCAACCATTGAAATGATAAAAAGGGTTGTATACCCCATGAGGAGAAACATTAGAAATTGAGTGTTACGTGTTAAGTTTAAGTCTATTACAAAACGATTGGGCTTAAAGTAAGTAAAAATAAGGCTGACGATAAGTAAGGCAAGTGCGCCTAGAGAAAAGCAAAGGGCTTTTTTATTGCTTCGAAAAGATTTATTTAGCAATAAATTAAACAAAAATAAAACGATGATCAGGATGTAGCTTTGCGTGAAATAATAAAAGATATTAAGTTCTTTTGTCAGGATTGAAAGATCGATTTGAGGAGCTTGTGGAAAAAAGAAATTTTGAGGACACGAGTTGATAAAAAGTTCTAGCCAATTTTGATAGAACGTTCCTGTGGGGTCTGCCTCCCTTCCGAGACGATTTGTGATCGCCCAATAGAGAAACGGTAGGGCGAGTGTTAGATATATAAGAGAACAATAAATAAGCGTTCGAAATTTGTGTTTTCTCCATTGCCAAAGAAGGTACAGGCACATAAAAAACATCGGAAATAAGCTGTATAGAGCATGAAGGTTGGTCGTGATTCCAAGAAGGATGGCTGCCAGATAAAAGCGTTCTTTGAAGAAATAATAGATACCTGCAAATATGATGGCTAATGCAAACTCTTGATGAGAAAACGTTCGATAGAGAAACTCATCAACACGGGACATAAGAATAAAGACAAGTGTGCAGGTGATGGCCTTAAATCGGTCTTTGGAGAGGTAAAGCCAAAGTTTGTAGATCCAGTAAAACAAAAAATAACGAGAAACGAGATACAAAAGAAAATAGGCTTGTGGAATTTGGTCTACTGTAATTAGACGCGCTAAAATGGGATAGAAAAAGGAAGAAAAGTTTTTTTGAAGACTTTCAATGTAATAGTCTCCCTCATAATAAGAGTCATCAATCAGATGTTTTAAAAGGGGTACTTCTAAATGTTGATCATCCCAACCATATTTATATTCTGTTACTAAAAGGAAAATACCACAAAGGATAAGCGCAATAAACCAAGGGTTTTTAATGATAGATTGAAGTTTAGCTGATTGGAACATGTGGAAGGTGTTTTGATTCTGTTACCGTTAAAAATAAAAAAGGTATTATTTCCAACAAAATATTTCGCGAAAAACTTGAAACATATAAGCGCCTCCCCAGCGGATCACTTGGAGTTTTCTTTCTCCTCCTTCTCTTGCTGGTTCATCTCCAGGAATATCAACTAATTTTAATTTTCGTTTGGCGGCGCGAATGGATAATAACGGTTCCCAGCTGATGACGGTTCCAAACAGTTTTTCAGCTGTTGTATAACTGTCATCTTTATCAAGATCAAGCTCTTGGATAAGACTTGTTCGATAAGCGCGATAGATAACCATCGCATCGGTGTAGCGGTGTCCGTGAATGAGACTTATAAAGGTTGTAAAAAGCCAGTTGCCAAAACTTGTGATCGCATCATCATCGTAACTTTTGGCCCCTTCAGCGTAACGGGAGACGATCACCATATCATAATCATCTTCTTTCATTTTGTTAATACATTCTGGTATCAATTCTGGAATGGAGTTGCCATCAGGACTGAAGGTTAAAATGACATCGCCTTTGACATGGGGCAATGATTCCATATAGGCATGACGCATCCCTTTTTTCTTTTGGATAACAACGTCATAACCTTGTTCTTTGGCATAATCAGCGGTGCCATCAGTGGACTGACCATCAACAACAAGAATTTGATCAACCCATTCCCTTTTGACTTTTGGCATGATTTCTTTCATGCCGTCGATTTCATTTAATGTGGGAACGAGTAATGTTACTTTCATAATTGGACTTTAGCGGGTAAGATATTAACGAAGCGGGTTGCTCGACTCATCTATCCCATAAAATTTAATTTCTTATAAACGTTATTATACAGACTTGGGTCTGATTGCAAAGCATTATTTGGTTTAATATTTCCAAAAATGAGGGTAATCGTAAGTGAAATTTTTATTAGTCAAATTCATAATTCCTGCTTTACATAGAAAAAGAAATCTGGTATATTTAACACTCTTTTGAAAGGTCTATCCTTAAATAAGATATTTTTTTTGCTGGCGTAGCTCAGTTGGTAGAGCAACTGACTTGTAATCAGTAGGTCGGGGGTTCGAAGCCTCTCGCCAGCTTATTTTAAGTGGTAGAGTGATAAAGTGATATAGCAGATTAAACGCATATTGGTGGTAGATAGAGATTTATCACTAACTTCCGGTTCAATACGCGTTACCACTTTATCACTCTACCACTTTATAATTTAATCTTAAGGGCAGGTACTCAAGCGGTCAACGAGGACAGACTGTAAATCTGTTGGGTTTCCCTTCGTAGGTTCGAATCCTACTCTGCCCATCCTTCTTCGCTCAAATACTTTCGTGTTTGAGCTTCGAAGAGACAAGTCCTTTTAGGCTTCTTCGAAGTTCATATATGAAAAAAGCTTGATAAAGAAGAGTTACTTTACTTCTGCGAAGTTCAAACGTGAAAACATTTGAACGTAGCAGAGCCTTTCTGCGGGCGTAGTTCAGTGGTAGAACACTAGCCTTCCAAGCTAGTTACGTGAGTTCGATTCTCATCGCCCGCTTTCTTAAAATAACCAAGATAACAAGATACAAGGTATCCCGCCTTCAGCGGGACCCCGCAAAAGGCGGGGCAAAAAAGTAACAATACCCAATGACTGAAATGCCCAAACGTTTGATATTTCAGGCATTGATCATTGGTTATTTTTTGCCCAGCGTCTAGAGACGCGTGGTCACGGCCAAAGGCCGGGATTTCTTGTTATCTTGTATCTTGGTTGTTTTCTTCCCTTGTACTTACTAAAGAAATAAATTTGGATAACTCGCCTGCGGTTCAATATCAGCCATAAGTGTAATTTCTCCACTTTTTTTACTGATCATCATTAAGAGGCTTTGACGTTTTGTAAATTCGTTGAAGGTTTTGCTGATGGGACGAAAAATAATAGCCCATTTGCTATTATTTTCGAAAGTAACGTGTGGGTTTTTAAGATCGTATTTATTATCTAGACCTCTAAAAATAAGTTCACTTTGGGCCAATAAAATGGCCTCCTCTTCATCGATCCCATTATATTTGGAAACACTCGATAAATACGATTTCATAATGCTAGCTTTGTTTGAAGTATTGTTTTGAGCTGTTGTCTGGCAAGCAGAGCAAACACTCATCAATACAAATAGGGCTAAGAGTTGTGTAATGTATGTTTTCATGATTTTTGTTTTAGAAAAGTTATGAGTAAAGTATGCCATAGAAAGGGTAAAAAAAAAGGTGTAGCGCCTTAGGGTAAAATAATTGTAAGGTTATTAATATCAACAACTTGTGGGTATGCTGTGAATGAATTATGTCAAAGTTGAAGTTTTTTGCTCTAAATTGGTAATTTTGGAGGCTTTTGGAGGGGTTAGATCGAAGAGATCTTTATCGAATATTTTTGTTGCTGGTATACGCTTTTTTGTAAACCTCTTAGAAAGCGAGACATACATTTGAAAAAGGTAGTATTTGGCATAAACAAAATGATCGGGATTTCTCGTAATGAGGCCAGCCAAAGCGTCGATAAAAAACGTAAAAAATGAACTGATGCTTGGCGGAATGTATGAGAAGATTTTTGGGTTAATCTTTGGTAATAATGATTTGGGTAAAATGGGAATGAGTTTAAACAATATTTCATATGATTTATAAGTGCGTAATTTTTGAGGATCTTCAATTTTATTGCTATTGCGATAGAAGTCAAATTCTAATCCGTCATTAAGCCTCTCAACCTCTTCAAGAGTAATCAATCCTTTTTCTAAAGCCTGATGAACCATCTCTGTTCCAGGAAGAAAATTTGTCCAAAATGTTTGAATACGATACGGTTGATGTGTGGCGTACAACTTTCGTGCCTCCTCTTGTGCTTGCATCGGTTCATCAGGTAATCCAAACATGTGATCGACTTTTGCTTTAATCTTGTATTTTGCCATTAATTCCATAGCCGTATAAACATGTTCTTTCTTTTCGTAACGCTTAATTGTTTCAAACTTATATTCATCATCCATTGTTTGTACGCCCATTTGGATATATTGGCATCCGGCATCAGCTAACCAACGCGCGACATCATCATCTAAATAGCGTGGATGCGTTAAGCATTGAAAGGGGACATTGATTTCTTTTTTATATTGATAAAGAAAAGCTTTTACCCATGATTTATCAACCGTAAAAACATCGTCTTCAAATTCTAGAAATTTAAGTTTGTAACGTTTTTTGGCCATACGCAATTCATACATCATATGTTCAACACTGCGTTGACGAACATACTTACCTTTTTTTTGTTCCGGAAGTTGAGCGAAGAAATTGTTAAAACAAAATGTGCATCGATAGGGACAACCACGCGAGGCCATGGTGAGATACCAATCACCGATGGGAATATAATCTTCCCAAATGAATTTATCAAAAATAGGTAAGGAATTGAGATCTTGAATAAATCCTGTTTGAGGGCCTCGAATGACGGTGCCATCCATTAATTTAAATCGGGTGTTGGGAATGGGTTTATTTAGAGCGTTTTCTTCGATCGCTTTTAGATATTGTGGAAAGGCGATATCTCCCTCCCCTACTATCACCGCATCAACGCAGTCGTTGGCTAGTACGCGCTCTGGGACAGCTGAGACATGAACGCCTCCAAAGATAATTTTGACATCTGGGTACAACTGTTTAGCTTCACGCGCAATGCCCAACATCCATTGGTAGGTTCCGGTTAAAGCTGAGAAGGCAAGAACATCTGGTGGATTTTGTTTGATGGTATCAATCACATCTTTACGATCATCGAAAAAAGGTGCAATTGATGGAATGCTTAAATTATAGCGATCGTTGAATAATGCAGAACTAAAAGCCAGAGAAACATTATGGCCTTCTCTTTTGGCAATGGCGGATAAAAGGCTAATTCCAAGCTGTTCCCATCCAAGGGCGACAAAGGTTACATTCATATGCTAATGTTATTCCCGCCCCTTATGTCATTCCTGCGAAAGCGGGAATCCTATGGGGTAAACTCTAGCGGGAATCTCGATGTGTTATTATTAATAAGTCCCCGCTTCCGTGGGGATGACAGTATTAAAAATTATTATACCAACATCCAATCAGATTGTATATAATATAACCTTATGCTCAAACAAATCACAATAAAGAACTTTGCCCTTATTGATCAATTATCGCTAGATTTCCATAATCAACTTAATATCCTCACAGGTGAAACCGGAGCTGGGAAATCTATAGTGATTGATGCCTTAAGGATTACGTTAGGTGGTCGTATCCAATCTTCACAATTAAGGGATCCCCAAAAGCCTTGTATCGTAGAATCTATCTTTGAGATTGAAGATGAAAAAATAAGGTCTTTAGAAGAATTGCAAGATTTCTTATCTGATGATGAATCTGAACTTATTATTCAACGTCAGTTCCTTCCTGATGGAAAAAATCGAATTAAAATTAATGGTTTGACGGTCACTGTGACCCAATTGAAATCCATAGGTAATCACCTCATCGATTTTCATGGGGCGCATGATCATCAAATGTTACTCTCCGTCGATTCTCATTTAGGCATGCTTGATCAGTTAATTGATTTTAAACAGAGTATATCCGAGTATCAAAAAATATTTTGTGAATACAAAAATGTGCAAAAGCAGCTAAAAACACTTAAAGATATGGGCCAATCGCGGGAACGTGATTTGGATTTGTTAGGACATCAGGTTAAAGAGTTGGAACAAGTTCCCTTAGAGGAGGTTCACTATGAGCAGCTCAAACAGGAACAAGTTAAGTTGGATAATGCTCAAAATTTGCAAGACCATTTAAGTCAACTGCTTGAGTTATTGGATGGTGACAGTCAAGGTGCTAGTGATTTCATCCGGAAAGCCTTTACTCCAATGCGCGCTTTAAACGATATTGATCAAAATACGTCCTCCCTTAATGATTTGCTAACTCAAACACAAGAAACCAATGAACAGCTTATTTTAGAACTAAGAGATTATACTCATACCCTTTCCTTTGATCCCCAGAAAGCACAGGAAATTCACCAGCAGTGCGATGCCTATGATTCTGTTCTAAGAAAGTATGGACCCTCTCTTCTCGATGCAAAATCTTTTTATAATGAAGCTCGTGAAAAGTATGACCTCTTAACGAATATGGAACATAATGATGCCCATTTACAAACATCATTAGAGAAACTCACAAAAGATTTAACCAAAAAAGCTAAAGTGATTAGAAAGTTAAGGGAAAAAGGCGCTGAATCTTTAAAGAAGACGATTGAAAAGGAGTTGTATGAATTGGGATTTAGTCATGTCTCTTTTGAAGCGCGGATTGAAACATCAGATTTTCATACAAGCGGCTTTGATGAGGTTGTCTTCTATATTAGTCCTAATACAGGGGTTGATTTAAAACCTCTTTCAGACATCGTCTCCTCAGGTGAGGCGGCACGAGTGATGTTGGCCTTAAAGAAGGCTTTGATTCAAGTTGATCCGATCCCAGTTCTTATTTTCGATGAAATTGATGCACAAATTGGTGGGCGCCTAGGAACAGTTACGGGTGAAAAATTACGTGAAATATCAAAATTTCGTCAAGTCATTCTAATCACCCATCTCCCTCAAATTGCTTCATTTGCTGACACGCATTTTAAAGTTTCGAAATCTGTAAAGAATAAATGTGCTTTAACAGAAGTTGTTGCCTTGGATCAAGATCAACGCGTCAAAGAATTGGCCGCGATGATGAGTGGTGAAAAAACAAGCCAGATATCAGTCAAACACGCTCACGATTTGTTAGCTAATGCCAATAGGTAGCAACACACCTTCCTTTTTGCACATTCTTATTTGATTTTTCGGAGTGAATGTGATAACTTAGCTGCAAATAAATACAGCAGAAATTTAAGAATTAGATATGAGGTGATTTTTTCCTCTTAAAATTGTTAATAACGTAAGGATATTGTCATGAAGAAATTAGGTATTATTACAGGTGGTGGAGATTGCGGTGGTTTAAATGCGGTTGTTAAAGGGGCCGCTCAGATGGGGTTAAATTTAGGAATGCAGTCTTACGTTATTCCTAATGGTTATGCTGGTCTTTATAATTTGGTTCAATTTGATCATTTGGTCGAATTAGACGTTAATCGCGTGGATTTTGTTAATTCTAATGTGGCTGGTTCTGAGGCGGGACATTCGCGTGTTAAGGTTAAGAAGATTGATGATGCTCAAAAATATGATCGTATTAAAAAAGGTTTAAAGAAATTTAATATTGATGGTCTTGTGATTAGTGGGGGTGATGATACGGGAAGTGTTATGGTGGATTTGGCTAATCATGGGATTAAATGCGTTCATGCACCTAAGACCATGGATTTAGATTTACAAACCTATTCTGTAGGATTTGATTCAACTGTCAATCGTATTGCCAGCTTTGCAGAGGATATCAAAACAACAGGTCGAACGCACAATCGCATCATTGTTATGGAGGTGTTTGGTCGTTATGCGGGTCATACGGCATTTCGAGCAGGTGTTGCTGCCGAAGTAGACACTATCCTTATTCCAGAAATTCCTACTGATTTTGATATTGTTTATGAACATTGTAAAAGGACCTTTTTTAATCGTGTGGCGGCCAGTGATGTGAAGGCAGGAACCTACCTTATATTAGTTGCTGAGGGATTAAAAAATGCGAGTGGTGAAGAATTGGTCGATGATGCGGCCGGCCTTGATGCTTTTGGCCATAAACGGCTAGCCGGAGCTGGAAAATATGTCACTAATGAATTAACCAAACGATTAAAAGCGGATAAGTCGGTTGCTGATTTGATGAAAAAAGAAAAAATGTTTATCAAAGATTTATATGAAACCCCAGAGGTTCGCGCGGTCGCTCCAGGTCATTTGGTTCGTTGTGGTCACTCCTCTGTTTATGACGTTAATTTTGGAAAACAAGTTGGCGCCTCAGCTGTTGTTTTGTTGAATAACAATCTATCAGGCGTGACAGTAGCCGGCGTTCATCATGGTGTTATTCAATATTTGCCCACGCATGAGGCGATCAAACAACGTTATGTTGATATGGATATGGTGACGTTTTATGAGCATTTGGGTATTTGTTTTGGTCGCAAGCATGTTCAGACCGACATTAAATTTGAAGAACTTAAGGGCGAGGTTGATAGGTTTTTATAAGATAAACTTTTGGATTCTGAATGAAATATTTATTTAAATGGGGCCGTTATCCTGACAATCCCGATTTTTTACTCAAAATAAACAACGCTGCAACACGACTTTATTCAAAATTACAAAGCCTTGATCTGGATTCTTTAGACATATCTGATTACAACAAAAGATATTTTGGAAGAATTCTTTTTGACCTTAAGGCCTCACTTCAATTACGTGGTTATATTCTCGCCTGGGTTTTGCATCAAATCCCCCACTCTCTTAAGGATATTGTTTTAGTTGATTACGGGGGTGGATCAGGCCTCTTATCCATTTTTGCCAAAGAATTAGGTGTTGGTCATGTGTGTTACAATGATATATTTAGTGACTCCTGTCATGACTCAAAAGTGATTGCTCAAAGCTTAGGTAATCAAGCTGATGCCTACATCCACGGTGAACTAAATGATGTTATCCGATACTTAAAAGATTCCTCTCTTAATTGTCATGCCATAGCTTCTTATGATGTTATTGAACACATCTATGATATGGATACTTTTCTTAAAAGTTTGCACCTTCTCTCCAAAGAGCATTTACATGTATTTATGTCATCAGGAGCCAATATGCTTAACCCTCGTCAAAATCGATTGTTGACAAAAGTTCAAATTGATCGCGAATATCATGATCGTAAACCTAAATGGGGTGTTAAGCCGACGGATTGTTTAAAGTCACACTTTTCTGTGAGGAAAGAAATGATACAAGATTATTTAAATACTCATAACAAAAATTTATCCAAGGATCTATTTGAGACGTTTTCTCGAAATACACGTGGTATGATTAAACCAGATATTGAAAAAAGTTTAGATGCGTTTTTTTCAACAGATATGATCCCTCCAGAGCCAAAACATCCAACCAATACCTGTGATCCCTATAATGGAAATTGGGCGGAGCATTTGATGGATCCTTATGAGCTTTCCAAAACATTGGCAGATACGGGTTTTGATGTGAAGGTTAATAGCGGATTTTATGGTGAGTTTAGTAAACCTTTTAAACGTCTGATTGGCAATTCCTTAAATGTCCCTATCTATGTGTTTCCTAAATTTGGCATTCGTTTCGCGCCTTTTTATTCATTATATGGTATTAAAAAAATGGAAAATGTGTGATGCTTAAAAAAATTATCCTTATTGTTTTGTTGTCTTTGCTAACAATCTCCGCTTTTTGTGTCCGGCTTGAAAATTACAAAAATAGCCAAGCGAGATCAATTGATGAAGTTGTATATATGCGCTTAGCAAAACAAATAAAGGATGATATCCATAATTACAATTCTATTGCCTACGGAGAGGAATTGCAGGCTACAGGAAGAGAACTTCCAAACTACTTTTTTCAACCTCTATTTAAACACCCCCCTTTGTTTGCTCTCATTCTGTCTTGGTCTATGCATATTTTTGGAGTTAATGGTCTCGCCGGTGGCTATGTGACGGTAGCTTTAGGGGCATTAATGATTCCTTTGATGTTTTTTTTAGGTACTCTTGCCTATAATTGGCGGGTTGGTTTGATGTGCAGTGTATTGATGTGGTTGGATCCTATTAGTATTATTTGCTCCCAGAAAGTATGGATGGATACCCCTCTTGGTTTTTTTGCATTATTATCTATTTTGCTTTTTTCCTATGGTCTTAAAAAAGACAAAGACAAATGGTATCTTGCAAGTGGATTTGTGAGTGGGTTGGGTACGTTGACAAAATACAGTGGTTTTTTATCTACTCTTGTTGTCCTTGGATATGCATTGGTTTATAGAAGAGATTTGTTTAAAAATAAACTTTTTGTAGGAAGTTTATTTTTACCTTTTTTGATGTTAATGCCTTGGTTTTTTTGGAATTATAAAGTTTATGGCCTAGATTTCTTTTCAAATTTTCTTATTGAGCAGTTCCCTCATTTTTATCACAATGCCAAAATATTTGGCCCTTTTGTACTTTTTGCCATGGCTTTAATTTCTTATTGTATTTATGTCATTTCCAGGAAAAAGCACAGGACACCCCAAAATATAACGGTCAAAGAAGTTAAAAAACTATCTTTAGAGAAACCTTTACAAATGATATTTACCGCATTATTGATTGTCATTTTGTGGGAACCTCTGCGCTATGGCTTAGAGATATCCTATCTCCCACAGCATTCCTGGGCAGGAACAGGGTTTCCCGCAGATATAAGTCCGTTTTTTTATTTTAGACAATTGGTCAATTTTTCGATGATTTATAGTTTCGGTTTATTGGGAATGTTTGTTGTATTTAAGGAGGATAATGAGGTGCAGTATCTTATAAGATTTAGTGCGATACTTATAATTGCTTTTTTTATTGTATGGAAAAATTATCAGTCGCGTTATATCATGCCTTTTATGCCTATGTTAATCGTTTTAACTTGTGGAACCCTATATCGGTTTTATGAGAAAATTTTAACTTTTCGTATTCTTCTTTTAAAACAACTAAGTTTTTTACTGCTTAGTTTTTTAATATGTTTAGCTTTTGCTAAATTAAGCGTTATTCACTCTGTTTTGAGTTTTCCGCACAACTTTTGTTATTTTTAAATCTATTTATTTTCATGCGGTTTTTGATAATACCCGTAGATATCCTCCCCCAAACCAAACATCTTTAAAGGTAAATTAAGCATATTTCTAATAAGAAATAATCGTTTCAGTTTATTCTTAGAAGAACTATTGGCAATATTCGCCACAGATGCAGCACGTTTGTTAGATTTTTTTGCTTTAAATCCTGCTGTAAAATCTTTAATGGTTGATGGTTTTAGATCTAATGTTTCGGTGAGTTTAGGTTGTAATCCTGCATTTTTAGCGCATTGGTCTAGCGTTGAGTGCTGAAATAAATGCAGATGAACCTGGGGTTCCACGCAATTCCAGCGTTCTTTTAAAAGCAACCAGGCGATGCTTTTTATATTGGGTGTGCTTATGGCTAATATTCCCCCTGGTTTTAAGATACGTTTAATTTCTTTAAGCATCTCATAAGGGTTGTGGAGATGTTCAATAACTTGCCACATCGTGATGACCTGAAAAAAATTATCTTGAAATTTCTCTTTGTGTAATTCTCTTGTATAGACTGTTAATCCATGTCTTCGTGCGACCTCATAGGATTTTTTTTCAAGCTCGATGCCATAGCTATCCCATCCACATTTTACAGCCGCATTCATAAAAGCTCCATTGGAACAGCCTATGTCAAGGAGGTTTGATTTTTCGGTTAATTTGCCAATTTTATTCAGGATAGGTTTATAAAATAACTTAAACTTAGTGTCAGAATAGTCCCATAACTCTTTTTCTTTTGAGCCGTGATGGCTTTCTCTGTTGGCATAAAGAGCAATGATTTCTTCATTTGAAAGAGAATCTTTGACAAAGACATGTTTGCAATCACGACATATAAGATAAGCCATATCATCTTTGATGCAAAAAGTTTTATGATTAATGTTTTCACAGATAATACATATAAGACTGGATGTAGAATGTTTTGATATATTCAAAGATTAAACCTTTTTTTATGGCTTCTCAGCTTTTACAGTGACAGGAATGGATTCTATTGGATAAATAATTTTCTTGATGCTTCGTATTAGAGAAAGTTTAAAGTTATTCTTAGTTTTAATCCGAGGTCCTAAGACAATGACCCCTTCATTTGTTTTTAGGACAGGCATCTCAAGGTCTTTAAACCATGTTTTGACCTGAGAATAGGTATGGTGTGTGGCTATGGGGGCTGCATACCAGTCAAAAATACAATGGGGATGCGGATCAACTTTTATAAATAAATTGACAAAATCAACTAAAAATATTTTTTCTAGAATCTTTCTTAAACGAAACATGCGTTTTGTAAAGATTTGCAGTCTTTCGATAGACATTTTTGTAGTTCTTTTTCTTATTAAAGCATCAAAAAATTCATAAATAAAGTTACCTTTGCCATAGAGATGAATGGTGATGGTCCCTCTTTCTTTTAATTTTTTAGATAAATTTATAGTCGCTTGATGGGCATTTCCTGTATGCATTAATACTCCTATGGAGTAGATAGCATCTAGGGATTTTGGTTTTAGAGGCAGGTTAAAGATGTCACCTTGGATAATTTGAACGTTCGCCAACTTATGAGTGTTCTCATTGGCCGATTCAACGCCGTCTCCTAAATCTACGCCTATCACGTGATTAGCATTTTTAGCGGCCCAATGGCAATAGCGCCCGTTGCCACATCCAGCATCAAGGACTACCTTTTTTTTCAGATCATCCGGATTTAATAAAGATTTCCTATGAAAGACCTCTTCTTCAAACGCATTATTATATACGGGATCATCCCAACCGAATCGGTTGTACTCAACCCATTCAAATCCAAAATTTTGAATTGTTTGTTTTTTTAGATCTTCGAGCTTATCACCAGTTAAAGTATAAGAATTCGCATTTAAGGAGCATTTTTTTAGTTGGTCTTCATATTGCATTGAGAATTCATGGTATTCATCTTTGATGAGATCCTTGGGTAAAAATCGAGGTACGGAGCGAATAACAGGAAACCATTTTTTGCATGTATCATTTTGGCAAATTAATACGCCATTTATAAGTCCGGAGTCGTCTTTATTAAATGTTTCAAGTTCTAAAGAACCCTGACAATCTAAACATTGAATGTAGTCTAATAACCATGTTTTCATTTTAATTCCTTGGTGTCTTCATTAACAAGCAGGTAAAATGTTTTTGGCTCTTGCCTGCCAAGTGTATTCATTTTTTAAAAGTTCTAAAGCGTTTTTGCCAAGATTTTGACGATTCGTTTCATCCGTTTTTAACCTTAGTAATGCAGATTTCCATGCATTCATATCATCGTGTTGAACTAATAACGCGTTTTCATTATGATGAAGTATTTCTTTAATAGCGGTAAGATCTGATGCAATGATTGCTTTGCCAGCGGCCATATACTCAAATATTTTTAATGGGCTCATCCATTCAACGGTATTTCCCTTGTTTCCTCCAACCGCAACTTTTGCTTGATAAGGGGCTAATAAAACATCCATATGGCTACGATAACGATCACCTAAAGATGGATCAATAAATCCATGGATGTGAAGGTTATTAAGTGATTGTGTGTTATTTCTCCAGTATAGAATATCTTTCTCTAATCCGCCAATGATATGAAAGTCCATATCAGGACATTCTTTTGCAAGATCAATAATAATCTCAACCCCTCTTCCTGGGTAAAGATGACCAATATATCCGACTTGAATCTTGTCATTGCGATATGAAAAAGTCAATGAAGTTTCTCTACTATGAGAAGGTTCTATGGGATCGGCTCCATCTTGTGCAATTTGAATTTTATTTGCGGGAAGGTTTTTAAAAATTTTCAGATATTCTTCAGCTAAAGGTTTAGATATGCAGATAAGTTTGAAGAAATTTTTCGATTGAAATAAGGTGTTAAGCATCCAAATCTCCATTTTATGCCGAGGTCGGTCATGGGCTTCAAAAATGATGGGGACTTGTAAATGGCGTACGTTTAAGGCGCAATACATGTGACGAGAATATAGAAGATCTATGTTGGTCGTGTTTTTTAAATATTTTTGTATTTGGTAAAGGTAGGATAACGCTGAAAAGGCTTTTGGTTTATATTGCGAAAATTTTTGGATGTGAAAGTTGTTTTTTACCCCGTAGTAAGTATAGGCATCCTTTTTTAATTGCTCACCTTCTTTGGCTAAAAGGGTAACATCATGCCCATTATTGGCAAAGGCTTGGCACATTTTCATAACATGAACGCTGTTTGCAAATCGAGATGGGATGATGGAATGGGATAAGTATGTTATTTTCATAATTTAGCTATGTAATATTTCAGGATATAATTCGTGTAAAATTTTTTCTTGTTTGCGTTGTTGATATTGATTTAGATATTTCTTAGGAATGCTAAATCCTCTTTTCTTCCTATTAAGAATTTCCTCTGGAAGAACATCTCTATAAGCTTCTTTTAATAAGCCTTTTAATTGATTATTGGAATATCTTATCTCTTCAGGGACATTGAAAATAAACTCAATGATTTCTTTTGATAATAAAGGAACCCGAGCTTCAAGGGATACAGCCATCGAGACGCGATCCACTTTTGTGAGTATATCGTTTGGTAAATAAGTGAAGAAATCCATGTATTGGAGGCGTGTTCTTATGGGTAATTGAGGTTTATAAAAGTTGCGAAAATGCCAATTATCATCGTAATCTTTAGGGATGTTCCATTTTTCTGCATAACTTTTTTTCTCTTGTTGAGACATACCTCCACGAAGTCTGGCAAGACAAGTTAAATCATCTGCGGTGGTCGTTTCTAGTTCGTTAAACATTTTATAGAAAAATGAACCAAATGGAAAAATCGATTTTAACTGGAATAACGTTTTGTTTAGATAATTATTATTATGGAAAGGATTTTTTGATAGCTTATGAAGGTAATCATACCAGAAGTAACCTCCAAATATTTCATCGCCTCCATCCCCTGTTAAGACAACTTTTACATGTTCTCTGGCAACTTTTGAGACTAAGAATGTTGGAAATGCGGATGTGTCGGCAAATGGCTCATCGTACCATCCCTTTAGTTTTAAGAGAAGCTCATCAGTTTGAATGTTAGATAGTATTTTTTCTAAATGTTTTGTTTCAAATTTATTTGCCACCATTTGAGCGTAGGGTGTCTCAGAGTTTTCTTTATCATCAAATCCAATGCAGAATGTGGCAATTTTATCCGTTAAGGAGACTGATTCGGCAACAATAGTACTAGAATCCATTCCACCACTAAGAAAAAAGCCTAGAGGGGTATCCGCGACAAGTTGTTGTTTCACAGATTCATTGATAAGGGATCTTAGTTTCTCAGTAGCTTCATTAAGGGAAATGGGCTGTGGTGAAGGATCAATCTCTAAGGTCCAATAGGGTGCGTTATGGAGAATTTGTTTTTTATTTAAGTCGTAGATGAGTTTGTGAGCTGGAAGCAATTTAAAGACGTTTTTGTACATTGTTTTGGGTTCTGGAATGTACATGTAACTTAAGTAATCATAAATGGCGGTGTAATCGTAATCAAATGAGACATCGTGACACAAACTTACAATTGATTTTAATTCGGAGCCAAAGGCAAAGTTTTGATTTTGATGATAATAATATAAGGGTTTTATTCCGGCTCTATCTCGAAAGAGCTTTAATTGGTTATTTTTTATATCGTGAATAGCTATGGCAAACATACCATCAATATGGTTTATAAACTCATCACCCCACTCGATATAAGCATTTAAAATGACCTCTGTGTCTGTTTGTGATTGGAAAGAGTGTCCTTTGTTTTCAAGTTGCTTTCGTAGTTCACGAAAGCCATAAATTTCTCCATTAAACGTAATCCATACATTTTGATCAGCTGAGGACATAGGTTGATGCCCTTTCATACTTAAATCAATAATGGATAATCGAACAAAAGCAAGCGTAAGCTCTGTATTGTGTATGATACCTTGATCATCAGGTCCTCGATGCTTTAAAGCCTTCAAGGCCTCTCTGTATTGCCAATCTTTGTTTGTTCCACCAAGAATTCCGCACATAATATTAACTTTTGAGTTTACAAATGACGACTTGATTGTTTTTTAAAGGTAAGCCTTTAGTCATTCTATTTAAGATGTATTTAAAAGTAAAAAAGTTGAATCCGAACTTAAAAGGCCAATCAATGTAATGATTAATGATCGTAAAGCCATTTTCTTCCAAATACTTTCTAAATTCATCCAGTTGCCATTCTCTTATGTGTGAAGGGTTTGAGGGTTGCATGGCATCTTTTCCTAAAAGAGTATCTCTTTCTGGAGTTGAAAGAAGAATTAAAGTTTTCTTAGTTGAAAAATGTTTTATGTAGTTAAGTATGTGCTGAGGGTCACTCATGTGTTCAATTACGTCTGCACATATGATCATATCAGCATATTCAATAAAGCTTTTAAGTTTAAGTTGAGGTTTTTCCAGATTTTCCGTGATGTAGTTTCCGGATTTATGTATTTTTTTGCAAATGTCAATCGTAGACTGTTGATCAACGCCGAAAATTTTAAAACCATCTTTAAAAAGAAGATTTAATTTCTTTGCAGGGCCACAACCAAGATCAAGAATTGATTTGCAATTATGTTGTTTGGCTAGCTCCCATCCCTTTAGATAAACATTGTATTGGTATCGCTGGCTTAAATGAATACGGCTTTTTGTCCAATACAGTTTATTAGGATTGGAGTCGATGGTTCTATTAACTTCGTTAATTTGATAACCTTCTTTTATATTGTAATTAGGCATCTTTTAGGTCACTTTTTTTAAGTTTATGATAAATTCGAAAGATCATTAAAGTTGCCCAAGTTATGTAAAATAAAATATAGGCATAAGCTGCTCCATTGAGGTTATATTCAACAAGAAATCGTGGAAGACATATGAAATATATTACTGTAGCAATAAGAATAGTACGAAATAATGACTTGTGTTCTCCTATGGCCAACACGGCTGGCGTCAGGGGTGTTGTGGCTATGGCTATGGCAATGGCAAAGAGGTAAAAAATGGTTGTTGAATAAATAGTTGAATAGGCGGAGCTAAAGAAAGTATCAATTAAGAATTGGCCAAAAATTATAAAGCCTAACAAATATATTAGGACGCCTGCTCCAGACATTAAGCTTGTCTTTAAGATTAGAGATGAAAATTTTTTGAATTTTTTTTCGGAAACTAATTTTGTTAATTCTGGATAGATTGTTTCATAAATAGGGTCGAAGATTTTTATAATTATACTGGCAAATAGTTTTGCAATCTTAAACATCCCTACCGCTTTTAAACCTAGAATCCCACCTATAATAAGTAAATCTAATTCTCGGGTTGCTAAACGAATGGATGATATAAGGTTCGTTGAGATGACAAAAGACCAAATGCCTTTGCGGGTATTTTCTTGTTTTGTATCCTCTTTTTTAAAAAAATTTAATAAATTTTGATTTTTTAATTCTAATAAACTAAATGTTACAAGTAACAGGTAATTGAGAATATCAAATATAAACCAAATAATTATGTAATATTGAAATGGTGCTTTTATAGAATAGGCAATAAGAATAAATATGAGTTTGAGTCCTTGGGAAATGATTTGAGGGTAAGTATAAGTCTTAAACCGGTTAAAAAGTCTTAATATTCCTATAGGGGTTCCTGAGATGTTAAATAAAATTAAGAAACAATAAATGTGGGCGTAGTGCACTAAATCAGGAGACCAAACATATCTTTGTGATAGTAATGAAACGCCTAGATAAGCAATAATAGTGCCTAAAATGGCAGTTGTTATATCAAGGGAGAAACCATAGCGAATAAGTTTTTTAAATTGGGCTATCCGATTATGTTGAATATCATCTGTTCCATATTTTATGATCGCTTGCCACGATTGAAAGTTGATGAGACGATCAATGATTAGGACATATGTTTGAATTGTGACAAAGACTCCAAATAGTTCTGGTCCAAGGGCTCGAGCACATAGGGCAAAGCTAATAAGTGAAAAAATCGATGAAATGGCATTGCCAGTAAGCAAAGTTTTGGCATTTGTTAGGAGGCGTTTAAAGATTGTGTCGTTAAAGATGGAATTAATTAATGTCATATCTAAATTTATGTTATTAGAGAATATAAACGGTTGTAATCTTTTGAAATCTTATCGTAACTAAATTGATCTACAATGAGTTCTTGAGCCTTTTGCCCTATTTGTTGTGTTTTGGTTGAGTCGTTTAATAATTTTGAAATGCATTGCGCGAGCGCTTTAAAATGATTGACCTCGAATAATAAACCTGTAATGTCGTCATTAATGAGCTTTTTGACCCCTTCAATATTTGTACTGATACACCCAAGAGCACAAGCCATACCCTCTAGTAATGAATTGGGAAAACCTTCTCTGTGTGATGATAAAACGAACAGATCCGAAATTTGATAATAGTCTTGTGGGAGTTCTATATCTCCTAAGAAAGTAATATTAGAATTCATTGTTTGCGAAACACTTTCTTTTAGTGTCTTTTCTATGGAATCTTTTTGGTTACCTCCACTTCCCATGATTAAAAGATGAGCTTTGGGGTGCTCTGCTAAGACTAAAGGCCAAGCCTTGATGATAGTGTCAATGCCTTTGACAGGAACTAGTCGACCAGAACAAATGACAAGCGGTGTCGTTTTATCGAATCCTTTTGCTTTTTTGTTATTTTGTTTTTCTGTTTCTGAGAGTGGATAAAATTGTGATGGGTCAACACCATTGGAAATACAATGAATACGTTCTTGTGGCGTTTTAATTTTTATGAGTTCCTCTGTGATCTCTTTTGAAAGGCTCAAAATAATATTAGATTTTTTTAAGATATGAAGAATTACTCCTCCCCCCCATGTTTCCTTCATCTTTGTAATTCTTGTTGAAGAGGCTATTTTTACGATATTAGGTTTTCTAATTAGAAAACCTAAAATTCTTCCAACGGCGCCTAAAGCGGCAGCTCCGTGTGTATGAATGATATCAATTTTTCGAGAATGTTTAATGCTAAATATGACTAATCCAAGCAAATACATGAAAGTAGAGAAAAGGTTGTTGCCAGGTATTCCGATTCGATGGACTGGAACATTATTTATTTTCTCAAACGATGCGTAGGATGCATCCCATTTTCGAGTAACAACGTTGACTGTATTTCCAAGACTAACAAGGTATGGAATGAGTTGTTTTAACTGTCTCTCAGATCCTCCATAAATGGGATGATAACGATCTATGATCATTAAAATATTCATAATTAATGTTTTTCTTCAAGTAGTTTGTTGGCTAATTGAATGATATCTTCCCCAATAATTTTCGGCGAACATTGTTCTTCATAAATCTTACGACCATTTTTGGCGATTTTTTCGCGAAGCAATGGATCATTCTTTAAATCAGTGATAGCCTCTGCTAAGGATTTCGGATTGGCACAATCGCATAGGTAGATGTTTTCTTTGTGTGTAACTAATTCTTTGATAGACGGTGTGTTTGCTGTGATGATTGGTTTTCCAAGAGCCAGAGTTTCATAAACTTTAAAGGGGATGACCAATTGTGTTTTTTCTGTTTCTCCAAATAATCCAAGACAGATGTTTGCCTTAGACATATATTGAGGGATTTCAAAAAAAGCGACTGGCGGGATAAATGTAATGTTTTTTAGGCCTAAATCATGAGCTTGTTTTTTGCGTTCCTCTAATTCTCTCCCGCCCCCTACCATTTGGAATTTAATATCCGGTAATAATTGGGCTGCTTCAATAATATATTTTGTGCCATGGAGTGCTTGGTATTCTCCATGAAAATGAATAAGAAAGGCATCTTCTTTGGGTGTAGCTGTTTGTTTCATAATCGTATCATCACACCCCAAGAATGAGCGATGAAATTTACGTTTATCTAAGGAATATTCTTTAATAAAATAATTAATATGTTCATGGGTATCAAGAAGGACCATATCAGATAACTGACAAGATAGTTTTTCCATGTAACGAACAATAGAGGCTTGAATTCCTTCGGGTTTAATGGACTTACGATCAAAGGCGAGTGTTTGATAGGTAGATAAAAAAGCTTCAAAAATTATTTTTTTGCGTGTAAATAAACGGACAAATGGGATTAAGAATTGCCCTAAAAATCCTACAAGAATAATATCACATTTGTGTTTGTATTTTAGAAATCTAAAAAAACCAACGATGTAACGAAATACAGATTTTTTATCATAGGAGCAATCATAAACAATAGCCCCCGCTTCTTTTAATCCGCGTTTTAAAACCCTTGTGCGGACATAACTGGACTCACGACCAGGGAAATAACAAATTGTTAGGGGCTTGGCTGTCATCGTTTTAAGGGCTGTTAATAAGATGTGGGGTTATTGCCAACTAAGAGGTAAGTTTTTTCTAATTTCGATGTTCTCAAAGTCTTTACTCTTTCGAATCCCCACCTCTTTGGCCCACGTGGCCATTTGTGATAACCCCTCCTCAATTGAAGTCGATGTCTGATTGGGAAAAAATTTATTAATTTTGCTGTGATCTGAGTAGGCGTGTAATACTTCATTTCGGGCTGGTAAGTATTCGACATTGGGCTCTATACCCATAGCTTGAGCAACAAGTTTTACAAGTTCGTTAACAGAGTAGTTTTTATCAGCGCCGATATTAAATATTTCATTAAGGCATTCTTTCTTTTCAATAGATTCAGCCATAACAGGTGTTAAATCTTTAATATAGCTAAAAGCTCGTGTCTGGGTTCCATCTCCAAATATGGGGAGTTTTTCATTTTGCATCATACGATTCATAAATATGCCTATCACATTGCGGTAGCGATCACCAATATTTTGCATCTCACCATATACATTGTGCGGCCGGAAAATAATAGAATTAAGGCCAAACATCTCTTTAGTGACTTCTAATTCTTTCTCCACAGCAAATTTGGCAATTCCATAAGAGTCTTCAGGGCTTGGAATAAGATCTTCTTTCATCGGGACTTGATTGGTTCCATAAACAGCAATGGATGATGTAAAAACAAAACATTTAATATCATGTTTGACGCTTTCGTTAATAAGATTGACTGAGCCAATGACATTATTGTTATAGTTAAAACGTTTAATAAAGTGACTTAAACCTTCAGCGGCATAAGCGGCTAAATGGAAAACATAATCAAATTTAATTTTTGAAAACAGCTCTTCAATAAGAGCAACATCAAGAATGCTTCCTTCTACAAATTCTGCTTGTTTGGAAACATTATCCTTAAAACCACCACTTAAATCATCAAGACCAACAACTTGATATCCTCTCTCTAATAAGTCATTGACTAGGTGAGATCCTATAAATCCAGCCGCTCCTGTTACAAGAACACATCCTTTGCTCATGGGTAATATTATCCTTTGCTTTGTAGTTCTATTTTTTTGACACGATATAACGTTTCTTCATTTAAACGTCTGTTTGCGGCAATAAGATCTGAAACAATACCAATAATTAATACTTGAAATCCAATGATGATAAAGACGGATGCCAAAATTAAAGATTGTATTTTTCCAGCGCCGCCAAAGAGAATGTAATGATAAATGAATCTGCATCCAATGAGAACGCCAACGGAACACAGTGCCACGCCAATGGTGGTAAATAAACGAAATGGGTTAAACATTGAATAAATGCGAATGATCGTGATGATCGAGCGTTTGATATATTCAGGAATGCTTTTAAAGAGTCGTGATTTACGTGCGACGAAATTAGTAGATATAAGGATATTAGCAATAGTTAATTCTTTATGTTCTGCTTGAATGATGCTTTCTAAAGTGTAGGTATATTCTGAAATGATATCGAGTTTAAGAGCGGCTTCTTTACTGTAGGCCCTAAAGCCCGTTGTAGCATCTGAGATGTTAGAGCCAGCTAATTGGCGTACGACGGCTGTCCCAATGCGTTGTAATCTTTTCTTTATCCATGAAAATTGTGAAACATTATCAATGTCCCTGTTTCCAATCACAATATCGGCTTTACCCTCTACGATGGGGTGAATTAATCGAGGAATATCCTCTCCTCTATATTGCCCATCGGCATCTGTATTAACAATGATGTCCGCCCCGGCTTGTAGAGAAGCATCTAGACCAGCGGCAAAGGCACGGGCTAAGCCTTTTCTTTTTGTAAACCGAACAATATGATTTACACCACACCTTTTGGCAACTTCAAAGGTGTTATCTGTGCTCCCATCATCAATGATAAGGGTTTCTATGCACGATACTCCTTCAATAGCCGTAGGAAGTGCTTTTAAGGTATCCGGAAGACTTTCTTCTTCATTGAGACACGGTATCTGGATAATTAGTTTCATGGGTTTTTCTCGCTTATTGTTGAAATGTTAGTATTCTAACTTTCATTATAAGTGACAACAAGGTTTAATCAAAAAATTTCCTTAAAAAGTTAATTTTTTGATTTGTAGATATCTTTCCAGTAATTCTGGAGTTCTTTCCTTTTTTTTGTGCACCACGGTCTTTGATTGGTAACCCAGGCAATGGTGTCATCCAAAGTTTTAGTAAAACTGTGTTTTTGCTTCCAACCTAATTTTTTTAATTTTTGATAATTAACGGAATATCGAAAGTCATGATTCAGCCGATCTTTTACGTAAAGTATTTCTCGTTGTGTTTTTCCTAGTTTTTTAAGAATTGTTTTGGCTGTTGATAAATTATCTTGGTGATATGAGCTTCCAATATTGTAGACTTCTCCAAGGGTTCCTTTTTTACTAATTAAATGTATGGCTTCTATACAATCTTCAATAGATAACCAACATCGAATTTGATGACCTTTTCCATAAAGCGGGACTTTTTTTGAATCAAGGAGTTGAATGATTGCAAGAGGTATAAATTTTTCGGGATATTGCCAAGGACCAAACGTATTAACGGGACGAACAATGATGGCGGGAAATTGGTTTATATTGATAGCCAGCATTACGAGTTGATCCGCTAATGCTTTTGTTATGGCATAAGGGTTGCTAGGTTTAAGCGCTGCGCGCTCATTGACACTTCCCTTTGCAATGCTGCCATAGACTTCATCTGTTGAGATATGGATAAATTTTTTGATGTTTGATTTGATAGATGCTTGGATAACGTTTTGTGTGCCCGCTACATTTGATTGAGTAAATGGTTTGATATCAAGGTTGCTACGATCAACATGTGTTTCTGCGGCAAAATGGTAAACAATGTCAGGTTTTTCTTTTAGAAAAATTTTTTCTAAAGATTTATATCTGCAGATGTCTTGTTTATAGAAGGTAACTGTTTTTTTTAAGTGCTCGAGTCTTTGGAGTGACCCAGCATAGGTTAGTTTGTCGATAATGACAATTTTATTTGTAGAAATGTTTAAGGATTTGGCAAAGGCGCTTCCTATAAATCCAGCACCCCCCGTTATTAGAATTGTTTTTGTTTTTGGGGCCATTATAGGTTTAGTGGAAAAACGTGTTAAGTGGGTTCATCTTTGGAGAGGTAGTATTCTTGACCAAGTTCGATACGCGATTTACCTTTTTTGATGCGCCAAAGATTTGTGTCTCGTAGCGAATAAACGCAGCCACAATATTCTTGTTTATAAAAATTTTCTCTTTTAGCAATTTCATACATTCTTTGAGATCCGCCCTCTTTTCGCCAATTATATGTCCAATATACTAAATCGGTATAACGGCTCGCGGCACGTATACCACTTTGATTAATTTGATTCATGTCTTTCCATCGGGAAAGTCCTAATGTGCTACAAAATAAAGAAAAGTTGTTTTCTTTGGCATACAGAGCTGTTCGTTCAAAACGCATATCAAAGCACATTGAACAACGTTTACCACGTTCTGGTTCCCATTCGAGACCCTTCACACGTTTAAACCAATGATCTCTGTCATAGTCAGCATCAACAAAAGGAATGTTTAATTTTTTGGCAAAACGGATATTTTCATTTTTACGAATTTCGTATTCATTCTTTGGATGAATATTAGGATTGTAGAAAAAAACAGTTAATTCGATGCCTGAGTGAAGTATTTTTTCCATGATTTCACCAGCGCATGGCGCACAACAAGAGTGTAATAAAACCCGTTTGGCGTTATTAGGAATGGATATCCGAGGTGAATTTTTGTTTTTTGTCATCTTAAGGAAGGATTGCTTTTTACGAGACTATTTGCTCCTTGAATCTCGTGATCTTTTTCTAAACGCTTCTAATTGATCTCGGGTTTTCTTTCTTTTTTCTGCTAACCTTTTTACTTTTCTCTTCTTCTTTTGTAATATTTTCTTTTTCTTATTGGCCTTTTTGTCTTTTATAGCCTGATTTCTTCTTTGAACTTTTTGCTTAATTCTTAGCTTTTTATCTTTAATTCTTTTCTCTTTTGCTTTTATTTTTAGTCTAATCTTTTTAAATAAATTAATATGCGCAGTTTTTTCTTCATTTGTGGCATCGTACCAACTTCTTTTATACGTTCTTTCAAAGGATCTTCTTATTTCTAAAGTGTTTGCAAAGACTGCTTGAGTCATGGATATGGTAACTGCAGCTATGAGCACATAAGAAATGCAAATTTTTAGAGTTTTTCTAATCATAGTAGTATCTATTCTTGTTTAAATTATTTCGTAGTTAAGTATAGCATTATTTTATACTATTTTCCAATTTGAATTCGTTCTTGTTTCTTTATAAGTCATTTATTTGCAATTGTTTATTGCTTTTGGGATGGATTCGATGATATCAGAGGCAATCAGAGAAAGTTTTGATCGTTTTTTAGCGGCCAGATCGCCAGCAATACCATGCAAATAGGCCCCGAATTTAGCCGCTTGATAGCCTGTTAATCCTTGGGCCAAAAAAGCCCCAATCATGCCACTTAAGACGTCACCAGAGCCTGCTGAGGCCATGCCAGAGTTCCCAGTGGTATTGAAATATAATGCCTTCCCTCTCTCTCCAACAAGGGTTTTATGTCCTTTAAGGAGCAATGATACGGAATATTGATAAATAAATTTTTTTACGTATTTCCTTCGATTCGATTCAATAGTTTCTTTTTTGACATTTATCAATTTAGAGAATTCTCCAGGGTGTGGTGTCAGGACTCGAATGGCCTGGTTTTTGTTTAAAATCTTTTTATTAGAAGCTAACGCCGTTAAGGCGGCAGCATCAATGAGAAGTGGTAAGGGCGTATGTTCTATGATACGAAGAATTAAACGTTGTGTACTAGGATGGGTTCCCAATCCTGGTCCGATTACAATAGCGTTACACTTTTGAGAGAATTTTAATATTTGACTATAAGCACGTCCACCAAGAGTTCCAGCGGGTGTCTCAGCTAAAGGTAATGTCATGATAGTGTTTGAAACTTTTTTTTGCGCAGCTAGATTTAGACTGTTAGGAATTCCAAGTGTGACAAGACCAGCTCCTGCTCTCATCGCACTTAAAGCTGTTAATGCGCCAGCACCTAACATTGTTTTTGAACCAGCTAGGATAAGAAGGTGCCCAAAGTTATTTTTATGTACGTTTGATTTTTTTCGTTGTAATGGGGTGGGCAGACGCATAATAGGGGGCGATTAGTGATTAATGATGTGATTCATTTCTTTAACAGCACTTCCTAAACCTACAAAAATAGAACGGGCAATGATAGAATGTCCGATGTTGAGTTCCTCTATTTCAGATATTTTGGCAATGGGGGAAACATTGTCATATTTTAATCCATGTCCTGCGCTAACGGTCATTCCTAGGCTATGGGCGTATTGAGCGGCGGCAGTAATTTTCTTTAGTTCTTTGTCTTGAGCTTCCTTTTTTTTAGCATTGGCATATTTTCCTGTATGCAATTCAATAATATCTATTCCGGATTCCTTTGTTTTTTTGATATGGCTTTTGATTGGATCGATAAATAAACTCACTTCAATTTTTTTTGCTTGTAATTCTTGAGTCACGCGTTTGATTTTTTGAAATTGCCCTATAACATCAAGGCCCCCCTCTGTTGTGAGTTCATTTCTTTTTTCTGGAACGAGAGTCGCTTGATCGGGTTTTATTTTAATGGCTATTTTAACTATGGCAGGATCCATTGACATCTCCAGATTAAAGCGGGTACGTAAGCTTTTCTTAAGATTTTCAATGTCCTTTTTGTTGATGTGACGAGCATCTTCTCTTAAATGGGCAACAATGCTATCAGCACCTGCATTTTCAACTATTTGAGCCGCTTCGATAGGGTCAGGCTCAAACTCTTGACGAGCTTGACGAAGGGTAGCCACATGATCTATATTTACTCCTAATTTTGGCATGGTATTTCTAATCCTATGTTTTAGTCTTTAGAAAATATATATCAAACTAAGTCTTGGTTATTTAGAAATTTCTTTTGTGACATAGTACCAAGTCACCGAAGCTAAGACTAAGGCGATGAGTTTTAAAATCCAGTTATGTGTGATTAATTTTTTAAACATAAGTTATTCTTTTTGTCCTTTAGCTTTTGTATCTTCACCAAATAAAAGACTTTTTAAAATGTTTAATAAGCGTTCTTTATTGACAATGGGAATGAATCTTCCATCAGAGGCTACCGATACCTCCCCTGATTCTTCAGAAACCATAATAGCCACCGCATCTGTTTGCTCTGTAATCCCTAAAGCTGCTCTGTGACGTGTTCCTATAATTTTACTAAAGTTTGGATTATCTGATAATGGAAATAAACAGGAGGCCGCAACAATACGATTTCCTCTTGTGATGACACCTCCATCGTGTAAAGGGGTTTGTTGGGTAAAGATACTTTGAATAAGTTCGGATGAAATCTGGGCATCAATGGTGATACCGCTTTCGATATATGTATTAAGTTTTGTTTCACGTTCAATAGCAATAAGACATCCAATTTTATGACGACTCATTTTGTATGCGGCAGCTGTCATCTCTTCAATAATCTCAACAAGCTCAGCCTCTTCAAGGCCCATCTCAAACATATGTCTTTGACCTAAACGAGCAAGGCCTTGTCGAAGTTCTTGCTGGAAGATAATCATGACAGCGATAATAGATATCGCAAAAAACTTTGTCAAAAGCCAATTAAGAGTTGTTAATCCAAGAAGTTGGCAGATTAAAAAGGCACCGAATAGATAACTTATTCCTTTTAGAACTTGGAAAGCTCGCGAGCCTTCAAAAAAGACAAGCATTTTGTAAAAGGCTATCCACAGAATTAAAATTTCTAAAGTAGGAATAATATGGTCCCAAATCTCAAATATAGACACTTCTAAGACTCCTCTATAATTTTTTCATTAATAATCGCATCAGCCATTGTGGCTGTTTGTTTGACGTGTGCTACGTCATGAACGCGAACAATATGGGCACCATTTAAAATGCTTGCACACACACTTGATAACGTTCCATTAAGACGTTTGTTAACGTCTAAATCTAACACTTTGCCGATAAATGATTTACGTGATGTCCCCATCAAGAGTGGTTGATTGAGAGTTTGGAAATGTTGAAGTCTATTTATAATTTGTAGATTATGTTCAATGCTTTTTCCAAAGCCAATGCCAGGATCAATAATTATTCTATCCGACTTTATCCCAATTTCCAAGCAATTTTCAATGGATTTTTGCAATTGCTTTATAATTTCGCCAATAACGTCATTATAAGCAACATGGCGTTGCATCGTTTTCGGCTTACCCTTGATATGCATAAGCACGATAGCAGCATCGTAGTCTCTTACCATTTTTAGGAGCTTTTTATCTAAATCAACACCCATGATGTTATTAACAATACAAGCTCCAGCATCTAAAGCTTTTTGAGCGACTTGGGATTTGTAGGTATCAATAGAAATGGGGGTTTTGTTAGTTTTGGTTAGCTTTTCAATAATGGGAATGACACGAGAGCTTTCTTCTTTTATAGATATACGATTAGCACCAGGACGTGATGATTCCCCCCCGATATCAATAATATCGGCCCCTTCTTTTATCATCTTTTTAGCTTGATTGAGGGCTTTTTGCAAGTGTTTGAAAGATGAGTTTGTTTTAAGGCAACCATCTAAACTAAAGGAATCCGGAGTCATATTGAGGATCCCCATGATAAGGGTTTTGGTGCCTACGTGCAGAGGGTAGGTTCTGGCTTTGATAGTAAAATGTTTACGGCGGTAAGGTGCAGGATATGCTTTATTAAGACGAAGCTTCTGTCCCATCTTTTGGTTTCTCAGTCTCGTTGTCTTCTTTTGGCGTTTCAAATTCTCGTTCTATTTTAGGCATACCAAATAATTCGCGGACCTCTTCTATGTCCATTACTTCTTTTTCAATTAAGCGGGAAGATAATAAATCAAGTTGATCTCTGTTATCCGTTAATAGCTTTTTACATCGTTTATAACATTGATTAACGATGCTGCGTACCTCTTCATCAATACTTTTAGCTGTCTCCTCGCTGTAATCTTTATTTTCCATAAGATCACGCCCCAAGAAGCGTTGATTCTCACTTTGTCCGTAGGCGAGCGTTCCAAGTTTCTCGCTCATACCATAAACACAAACCATGCTGCGTGCAATTTGTGTTACTTTTTGTAAGTCGTTAGATACACCCGTGGATGTGTCATTCACATAAAGTTCTTCAGCCACAAGTCCACCTAGGAGAACAACCATTCGGCCTAGCAATTCTTTTTTATTAAGATAATGTTTGTCTTCTGTTGGCGGCGTTAGGGTATAACCTCCTGCCATGCCGCGGGGTATGATGGAAACTTTTGTAAAGGTGTCAACCTCATCAAGAAGCAGTGATAACATCGCGTGACCGGCTTCATGATAAGCTGTCATCTCTTTTTCTTTTTTTGATGTGGTTCTACTTTTTTTCTCAGGACCCATCGTGACACGCTCGACAGCATCATGAAATTCTTGCATACCTACAGAATCTTTGTTTTTTCGTGCAGCTAAAAGGGCGGCTTCATTGCAGACGTTTGCTAAGTCCGCTCCTGAGAAATAAACGGTTTGCTGAGCAATACGACGATAATTAACATCTTTAGCTACTTTCAATTTTCGAGAATGGACTTTTAAAATGCCTTCACGACCATTGATATCAGGAAGGCCAACAACAATTTGACGATCAAATCGACCGGGACGTAAAAGAGCTGGATCTAACGTGTCTGGTCTGTTTGTTGCGGCAATAAGAATGAGACCGCCTTGCGTATTAAAACCATCCATCTCAACAAGTAAAGCGTTAAGGGTTTGCTCCCTCTCATCGTTACCACCACCAATACCAGCAAAGCGTAAGCGTCCGACAGCATCAATTTCATCAATAAAAATAATAGAGCCTTTGCCGGAGGCTTTGGAAGCTTTTCGTCCTTGTTCAAATAGATCGCGTACGCGTGAAGCACCAACACCGACAAACATCTCAACAAAATCAGATCCACTTAAAGAAAAAAATGGAACGCCAGCCTCACCTGCTACGGCTTTAGCTAACAACGTTTTTCCTGTTCCAGGAGGTCCAATAAGTAAAACACCTTTTGGGATCTTCCCTCCTAGTCTCTCAAACTTTTTAGGTTCCTTTAAAAATTCGATTACCTCTTGTAACTCTTCTTTCGCCTCATCAACACCTGAAACATCTTTAAAGGTTGCTTTGTGACTTTCTTTACCTGTGACTTTGGCACGAGATTTACCGAAATTCCAAATTTTGTTACCGACTTGACTGCCGCGGTAGGAGATTAACCAAATAAATAAAATGAATAATAGAAATGGGCCAAAGGAAAATAATAATTGGCTCCAAAATGTTTGGGAGGGTGTTACTTTAAAATCTTTAACATTGTTTCTTATAAGCTTAAGTAAGTCTTCATCAGATAGGGATCCTGATCGAGGAATAAAGACACGAAATGTAGGCCGATTAGGGTCAGAGTAAGTTCCTTTAATGACAACCTCAGCACCTTCTACAAGTTCAAGGCTTGTAATGGCCCCTGTTTCATTGTTAACAACTAATTGTTGATAGAAAGTGTTGTAATCGAGCACCTCTTGAGACGCCATGGGGGCGATGTTATTAGATTGGCTTAGCAGAATGACAAGACCAAAGCCTAGTGCGATAAAAAACCACCAATTGTTATTAGGCTGATCTTTTCGATTTTTAGGCGGCGTGCCTCTTTGATGCCGTCTTAAATTTTTGTTGGGTGGAGTCGAATTAGACATTTATTTTGTGACCTTTCTTATATAACAGAAAATTAAGAGTAATTATTTATATATTTAGGAATTAGACATTTTTTAATCTTAGAATCCCTCAATTATAACGAATTTGTCTATATAAGCAAGGATTAGTTAAGGTGTGTAGCGCTCAATAACAATTTCGTCTATATTCTTTTTAATAGAGATTCCTTTAGGTAGCGCGGGAGGCTTTTTCTTATTCTTATCATGGATAAAAGTACCTATTTCTTGGCTATGTCTAAACGTGAATTTGTTGGTATTTCCATTGATGCTCTCTATCATCTTGCGAATCAGAAGGTTCTGAATAGCCATAGGTTGACGTAGATAGACTTTAGATTTGATGACAAATCGTGTCGTTTTTGAGTTACTTTGCGCATATTTATTTAAGAGCTTTTGAGTCTGTTTCTCAAGATAATCATAATCAACACTTGATTGATGGGATAATTGGCAGAGAAGCTCTTTGATGTTGGCATTATATTCTTTTTCTAGTAGGGGCATTAATTTTAAACGAACTTTATTGCGCATAAATTGACTAGATTTATTAGTGGGATCTTCGCGATAGGCAATATTTTTTGTCTTTAAATATTTGAGAATTTCGGTTTTGGAGGTGCTCAGAAAGGGCCGGATATCTCTGGTTTCGTGAAGGGATTTAATGGGTCTTATGGCTCGAAGCCCCTGTAGGCCAGATCCCCTTAAGATGCGCATCAGTACAGTTTCTGCTAAGTCATCCTTTGTATGTGCTAAGGCGATTGATTCAGCTTTTTCTTTTTTAAGAAGAGCGTTAAAAAAAGAAATGCGTGCCTTTCTGGCTCGTTCCTCTAAAGATCCTTTTTGGTTCTGTTGAGATTTGGGCCATATTTTTGTCGTGATGGGCAATGATAGCAATTTTGCCTGTTTTTCTACAAAAGTTTGATCTGCTTTAGATCCTTTTCGTAAATTGTGGTTAAAATGAGCCACATGTAATTTGACACCAAGTTTATATTTGAGCTCATTGAGAACATGCAATAAAGCGATGGAATCCCCTCCACCTGAGACACCAATGATGATGGTCTCGCCATGAGATATGAGTTTTTGTGATGTGATGGTCGCTAAGATTGAGTTTGGTAGTGACATCTTAAAGGTCGGGGTTAATATTCACCTTGTAAACCCCTCTTCTCTCGTCGGGCTTCTTGGTAGGCTTGTCTTAACTGATCAGCATACTTTGTGTTGGGTTGAACGATGTGAAGATTGGCGTATCCTTGGCGTAGGATTTCAGCATTAATGAGAGTGTCTTCTTCCGTAAAGAAAACATAGGCGATGGGAATAAAATTTTCGTTTTGTTTCTCAGCATCAAATTCAAGACGAACATGTTTGCCTTTTAGGTAATTATTTGTAAATTCAAAGGCCTTCTCTTCAATCGAAGTATAAGGCGTTACCTTCTTTTTTACTTCAAAACCATATTCACTGCGTTGTACTTTTTCTTTTTTAGGGGCTTCTGGAGCTTTTAGGCCGATTAATTTTATCTTCTCTCCATTCTTAAAGTTATTTTCGATAATAATGGTATCAGCACTAATAACTTCTTGAACGATAACATCTTTGTATTTATTATCTGTTTTGAAGAAAAAATCAAAATTGCTTTCCGCGTATCCATAGTTACTTGCGGATAATAGGATAACAATAGTTAAAATTTTTAATCTTAAAATTGTCATGGGAGGAGAAGATTAATGGTAGCGGAGAGTGGAATCGAACCACTGACAACACGGGTATGAGCCGTGCGCTCTAACCATCTGAGCTACTCCGCCAAAATTAATAGTAAATAAATTAAAAATCGTGTGATTTTACGTTAAAGTGCTAGAAACTTCAAGCCTTTTTTTGGTATGGGGTAGAAAAAGAGTTGAAACTTTTAAGTAAACATAATGATGTATAAAAGCATAATAATAGCTGAAAAAGATAAGAGATAGAAGTCGTTGAAATAAAAGAAGTCCTTTACTTTCTCAGCGGAAGAATAGTCGATCTGTGCATTTTCTTGAGTAACTTTACCCGTATTTCGCAAATTTAACACTTCCGCTTTTTTAAGTCTTAAAAATTTGTCAGCAATTCTGTAGGCTTGCAGTTTTCTTTCTTCAATCAAATCCATGACTTTTTTTTCTGTGGTCGCTAGAATTTGAGCTGTTTCTCGGACAGATATATATTGGTTGGTTGTCATTGTAGCCATATTTTATTTGTCATCATCAGCGTTTATATTAATCCATTTCACCCGTTGAGGCCCAACTATCAATTTTACTGCGTTCAAATTTCCAATCGCTCCCATTTCGTGTGGCAGGTATCTTTCCTGTTTGGGCTAATTTTTCAATCTCATTTAAATCAATTTCTAAATATTTGGAAACCTCACCCATGTTTAAAAATCCTTCGGTCATTAAACAATGTCCTTGAAAAAGGGCCCCTTCAACAATGTTTAGTTTGGGTGTAGATATATCGCCTTTAAGGACGGCGGTAGGCATTAAAACTAACATTTTATTGGCGTTGATGTTTCCCTTTACGTTACCAGCAATAACAATATTATCTCCAGAGATGTCGGCTTCAACCTTAGCGGTATTCCCAATAGTAAGCGTTCCTTTTGTATCGAGGCTACCATTAAATTGACCATTAATTTTTAAGTTAACGGGATCACTAAAAGTTAAAGAGCCTTGCATCTGAGCATTAATTTCAACACTTTTATTATCTTGTTCCTCGTTTTGTGTCTTTCGAGTACGCAATGCCATTTTTTCTCCTCCCTGCTTACGGAACATTTTTAAATTTTTCTCCTAATTTTTGTTCAATAGAGCGGACACCAATTAAAACAAAAAAAACGGCAATAGAAACAATGACAGACGCTGCATAATTACCTGCTCCTACAGCAATGCCAACCCCAGAGACAATCCAAAGTGTTGCTGCTGAGGTTAATCCAGAAACCTGGGATCCTGCGCGAATAATGGTGCCAGCACATAAAAAGCCTATGCCGGTAACAATTCCTGTAATCATACGGGTTGGATCTATAAAGGTTTCATCTTTGTATATATCAAATAAATGTAAGGAAGTCAATACAATCAAGGTCGAACCTACACCAACAAGAATATGTGTGCGTAATCCTGCTACTTTTTGTCGAATTTCTCGTTCAACACCAATAAAGGCGCTTAAAAAAATGGATAAGAATATTTTAAATATAACTTCCCAGAGATTTTCAGGCATTTTTTCGGGTTCTCCTTTGTTCGGCATGAAACCCCAAGCCGGCTATCATAGCAGCATTATCGATACAAAGAGACATGGGTGGAAAATGGACAGAAATGTCATGTTTTAGAGCTGCTTGATTGAGTTGTTTTCTTAAATCAGAATTTGCAGCAACGCCTCCTCCAACCAACAACGTTTGCGTTTTCATCTTGAGGCATGCCGCAATGGCTTTTTTTACTAAAATGGAGACAACACTTTTCTGAAAGGAAAATGAGATTTTTGCCTTTGTATCTTTACTTAGTGGTGCGTGATCATTTTTGTAATAAAGAACAGCTGTTTTAATACCACTAAAGCTAAAATCCAATGTATCGGTTAATGGTGCACAAGTAAAGGAGATATCTGATTTTCTTTTCTGTTGTGCCAATTTATCAATAATTGGTCCTCCCGGATAACCTAAATCAAGAATTCTTCCAACCTTATCATAAGCCTCTCCAACAGCATCATCTCGTGTTTGGCCGATGAGTTTAAAGGTGTTAACATTCTTTACATGAAAAAGACTTGTATGTCCTCCAGAAACAACTAAGCCTACCGCTGGCAATTGAGGAGTTTTGTGATTTTCATCTTTAGTTCTAAGAAAGTTGGCATAAAGATGGGCCTTAATATGGTCGACTTCAATTAGAGGTTTGTTAAGGGCAGCTGCGATAGCTTTGCTAAATGATAATCCAACGAGTAAAGAACCAATGAGTCCTGGATGAGATGTAACGGCAATGCTATTAATGCGGGATAACGGGATTTTAGCTTCATCTAAAGCGCAGTGCAGGACATCATTGATATATTGAAGCTGACGGCGTGATGCGATTTCTGGAATAACGCCACCATATTTTTTATGTTGAGAAAGTGATGAAACAACGATGTTGGATCTAATGGTTTTACCATTAGTGACCACAGCTGCGGATGTTTCATCACATGAAGTTTCGATTCCTAAAACATGCATAGAGCATTAAAGCGTCACAGCCTCATCTTTGCTTTCTTCTGGAGCGCTTGTCCCATTAAAGTTTGAAAATACACGAATACCTTTTAAAACGCTAATAGCGCTTTGAACTTGATTATCACCAAGTAGTCTTTCTTTTGACTCTTTTAACTTTTTCTCTTCGTCTGTTAATTCTATTTCTTTATCGTCTTTTAGTTTTTCATTTTCAAAGACTTCTTCAATTTTCTCAGCCTTCTCATCTTTCTCTTCTTTTTTAGGAAGGAAACGTTTGACAATAATATCTGGAGTAATACCTGTGCCATGAATAGAAACTCCAGAAGGTGTAAAATATTTACTGGTAGTAAGTCTAAGTCCAGAACCATCAGGTAAAGGAATTACAGATTGAACAGATCCTTTTCCAAACGATTGGGCTCCTAATATAATAGCTCTTTTATTATCTTTTAGGGCTCCGGCAAAAATTTCACTTCCCGAAGCACTTCCCTCATTAATCAAAACAACAACAGGCCAATCGATAAGGTGATTGCTGTTTGTTGATTTTGTGACATTGTCTTGAGCGGAACGTCGGCCTTTGGTTGATACTATCGTTTGCCCATCGGGAATAAATTCTTCTGTGATTTTGATAGCCACATTTAATAAGCCACCAGGGTTATTTCGTAAATCAACAATAAGACTATTGGCATCTTGTTTAATGAGATCATCAAGGGCCTTACGAAATTCTTTGGCGGAATCTTCTCGAAATTCTGTAAGGCGAATGTAACCAATGCCCTCTTCTAGAATTTGAGTATCTTTAACATCTTGGATATGAATAATTTCTCGGACGATGGTGAATTCTAAAATTTTAATATCCTCTTCACGTAAAACTGTAATATTAATAGGCGCGCCAGGTTTCCCACGAAGTTTTTTAACAGCATCACCTAAGGTAATATCTTTGGTTAACTCATCTTCAATTTTAACAATCCTATCGCCTGATTTTAAACCAGCTTCCCAAGCGGGGGTTCCTTCAATAGGGGTTATGATGGTTAATAAACCATCTCGAATAGAAATCTCTATTCCTAAACCACCAAAACGGCCTTGCGTTTCTGTTTTTAATTCTTTGTATTCTTCTGGATCGAGAAATTGACTGTGAGGATCGAGTGTAGCTAACATGCCTTTTAAAGATCCATATATAAGATCCTTAGGGGATAATTCATCAACATAATCAGCTTGAATAGTTGTTAGTGTGTAGCTGTATAATTCGATTTGAGAATATAGATCATCTTTTGTTTTACGATCAATTTGTGAAATAGCCAACGTCGTAACGGATAAAAAGGCTAATAGAGTTGAAAAGGCAATAAAGTATTGTTTACGCATGAAGAAGCCTCCTTTTGATAATATCTCCAATCTTTTTAGGATTGGCTTTACCTTGTGTTTTGCGCATCGCTTGTCCTACAAGAAAACCGATGGCACTTTCTTTACCTTCTTTAATTTGAGTGACTATAGTTTGATGTTCTTGAATTAATTCATCCACTATTTTGTCTAATGTACCATCATCAGAGACTTGAGCCAATCCTTTTTCTTTAATAATTGTATCAGCGCTTTGACCAGAATCAATCATCAATCCTAAAACATCTTTGGCTGCTAAATTGTTGATGACACCTGAATCAAGTTGATCCATCAGCTGTGTTAAATTTTCTGGTTTTAAAGAAATATTGGCGATTTTTGTTTTTCGGCTATTGAGTTCTGTAAGAACTTGCCCGTTAATCCAATTGCATATTTTTTTAGTATCTTTATATGTCTTTGTACACTCTTCAAAAAAGCGGCTTAGTTCTGGATCTTGAATAAGGATGCGTGCATCATAGTCGGAGATTGCGTAATCTTTAACAAGTCTTTCGCGTTTTTCTTGGGGGCCTTCAACAATAGTTTTTGCTATCTCATCGATAACAGAGGCCTCTATGGTAAAAGGAACAAGATCTGGTTCTGGGAAGTATTTATAATCATGAGCCTCTTCTTTACTTCGCATCGATTGAGAAATGAGTTTGTTTTCATCCCAAAGCCTTGTCTCTTGAATAATTTTTTCACCGGCCTCTAAAACACTTTTTTGACGTTTGACTTCGTATTCGATAGAAGCTTTCACGGCTTTAAAAGAGTTAAGGTTTTTAAGTTCCGTCTTAGTCCCTAGCTCAGTCTCTCCAACAGGACGAATTGAGACATTCGCATCACAACGTAAGCTCCCCTTCTCCATATCACAATCAGAAACATTACAATATTGAAGCGTTAATTTAAGCGTTTGAAGATAATCGTAAGCTTCTTGGGCGCTGCGTAATTCTGGTTCACTTACGATTTCTAAAAGGGGTGTGCCTGTTCGATTATAATCAACAAGACTAGCATTAGAGGCATTATCGTGGATCAGTTTTCCTGCATCTTCTTCCATGTGCGCGCGCGTAATGTTAATGCGTTTAAAATTATTTTCTCCAATAGGGATCATAATATGACCGTCACTTGCGATAGGATGATCAAATTGAGATATTTGGTATCCTTTGGGAAGATCGGGATAGTAGTAGTTTTTACGATCGAATTTAATAAAGGAATTAACCGAAAAATTTAAGGCTATGGCAACTTTAATAGAATAATCGAGGACTTGTTTGTTTAAGACAGGTAATGTTCCTGGCAAACCTAAACATACAGGACAGGTTTGAGTATTTGGAGCTTTTCCAAAGACAATCGCGCAACCGCAAAATATTTTTGTTTTGGTGGATAATTGAAGGTGAACTTCAAGGCCGATGACTGTTTCGTATTGTTGTTGTGTCGTTTCTGTCATGTCTTTAATTATTTAAGTTAATTGTGTTCGTTTTTTATGCCAAGGTGTTTGTTGTTCGTAGGTGTATCCAATTTTAAAAAGCATTTGTTCGTCAAAGGGTTTGGCCATGATCTGTAGACCAATGGGCAAGCCGGCCTTGGAAAATCCACAAGGTAATGAGACCGCTGGAATGCCACTAAGGTTAGCTGAAATCGTAAAGATGTCAGACAAATACATGCTTAGAGGATCTTTGGCTTTCTCCCCTATTTTAAAAGCTGTTGTTGGAGAGGTTGGCGTAATAATGGCATCACATTCTTCAAATACTTTATCTAAATCATTTTTAATAAGTGTCCGCACCTTTAAGCCTTTTAAATAATAATCATCGTAATATCCTGAAGATAAGCAGTATGTTCCTAACATGACACGGCGTTTGGTCTCTTCTCCAAAACCTTGCGCGCGGGTTTCTTCATACATATCAACAAGTTTTGTTTTGCGAGTTTCTGAGGCCATTTTACGTTGACCATATTGAACCCCATCATAGCGTGCTAAATTGGAACTGGCTTCAGCTGTTGCCACGATGTAATAAGTAGCAACCGCATATTCGGTGTGAGGTAATGAGACTTCTTGAAACGATGCTCCCTGCTTCTTTAAAAGTTCAATGGCCTCATTAACGCCATCTTTGACTTCTGGATCAATACCATCAATAAAAAATTCTTTGGGAATTCCAATCTTTAATCCTTTAACATCATTGACTAATGATTGGGTATAGTCAGGAACATCGATGTTAGCAGATGTTGAGTCCATAGGATCATAACCCGCTAAGATATTTAGTAATAAAGCTGAGTCTGTCATGTCTTTGGTAATGGGACCGATTTGATCAAGGCTCGAGGCAAAAGCAAGAAGTCCATAACGGGACACGCGTCCATAGGTTGGTTTAAGGCCAACAACACCACAAAATGAAGCCGGTTGACGTATTGAGCCTCCGGTATCAGATCCAATCGCCCAGATCGCTTCATTAGCAGCAACAGCGGCTGTGGATCCTCCGGATGATCCTCCAGGGACATGGTTTAAGTTCCAAGGATTATGTGTGACTCCGCATGAAGAATTTTCTGTAGAAGATCCAAAGGCAAATTCATCCATATTGGCATGACCTACAAAAATGGCACCAGTGTTTTTAAGTTTATCAATAACGGTAGCATTATAGGGTGCTGTAAATCCTTTTAGGATTTGGGATGAGCATGTGGTTTCTTTGTTTTCTATACAAATATTGTCTTTAATAGCGATTGGAATGGGGGTGCTTGCTGTCTCATCAATAGATGACGTCGTATCTTCTTTCGGGGCAACACGGACATAAGCGTTGACTTTGTCTTCAACTTTATCAATGTGCTCGTATGTCGCATTATACACATCAGAGGCGCTGCACTTTTTTGCTTTGATGTTCTCTAGAATTTCGTGAGCAGTCAATTCGTTATAATTCATTCGATCACCTTGGGAACTTTAAAGGAGCCGTTATGTTGTTCAACAGAAAACTTGAGAGCCTGTTCTTGTGTAAGAGAAGGTTTGATTTCATCATTGCGATATACGTTTTTTAAGGGAAGAACATGGCTTGTGGGCTTAACGTCTGAGACATCTAACTGTTCTAGCTTTTTGACATAAGAGAGGATTTTTTCTAAATCTTTGGAAAATTGAGCTGTCTGTTCTTCATTGAGGTGAATGCGAGATAAACTGGCTATATATTTGACGTCTTTCTCTGTAAACATGGTTACCCTATTATTCGTAATATTATTATTATTTTAGGAAAAATAAAATCATATGGTAGCATTCCTTTGGAGAAATCACAAGTAGAAAGTCTTGGTCTGCGGGAAGCTTGTGGCCGGCGCGGGGGCCGGCCAGTACTTGCGGCATTCAAGGGCGTCCTTTCTATGCGGCATGTAGAGGCGCGTCTCCCCATTAGTGGCAATGCGCGAGTAGGGTGTTTTTTAAATCTTCGGGAATGGGTGTTGGTTTGAAATCTTTATTTAAGCTAACAAGATGAACTTCCGCTTCAACGAGGATTTTTTCTGATTCTTTATCAATAATGACTTGATCAAAAATGAGTTGGGCTGCTGTTATTTTTTTAAGTTTTGCAGAACATGAAATAGTGTCCCCATATCGAGCAGGACTTTTATAAACAAGGTTACATTTACGTACAGCATAGAGAAATTTTTGAGTGCGAAATAATTCAAGAGACAGACCATGCGCGACTAAAAATTCTGTGCGAGCCTCCTCTAAATATCTTAAATATGTTCCGTAGTAAACAACGCCGCCAGCATCTGTATCATGATAATAAATTTGTTTTTCCATGATGGGTATTTTTCTCCTCATTTATATATTTATATTTATTATTATCTATATTATTTCATCCTTTACAATCATTAAATGATGGAGTTCGTAGTCAGAAATAGCGTCAATTTGCTTGTGTTACAATAGCTGAAATTTTACTAACAATAGAAAAGGTCGTGTGCTAGAATAAATCAATAAGAAACGATTTGTGATTGGCAGAATGTTGGCCAAACATAGGTATTGATAATTGACAGTTGAGATGACAACAAATCCGAATTCTGAGCATGAAGACATGAGGTATTTTCCTCGATGGCTTGTTGAGAATCGAGTTTCCTTTCAATTGCATAGTGATCAAACCGAGTTTGATGGATCAACAAAAGATTTAAGCTGTTCTGGTATGTGCCTGTTAACAAATGCCCTCCTTCCCCTTAATGAACCCCTTAAATTTTCCATATTTTTAGATGAATCCCTCTCCATTGCTGTATTTGGTAAAGCTAAATGGGTCAAAAGTGATGGTCAATTAAGTCAGTTTGGGATCGTTTTTGAAGATATTCCGCAGGAAGATCAAGATTTAATCCTTGATTATGCTTTTGCTTTTAATAAAGAAGAACTTCTTAATCATTGGTTCAAAGGCTGGAACGAAAATCCCTCCTGATAGCATAAATTTGCTAATTTTCCATAATCTTCTAGACTTAGATTTTCTGCCCTTGATTTAGGGTTGAGAGATAAACTATTAAGTAGCTCTGTGCAGCGTGATTTTTCAATGAAATGTCCAAGAGAGTTGACTATGGTCTTTCTTCGTTGCGCAAAAGCGCATCGAATAAGTCGAAATAAATACTCTTCATCTTTGACAGCAACGAGAGGCTTTTTTAAAGGTTTCATCTTTAGAAAGACAGATTCTACTTTAGGAATGGGAGAAAAGGCTGTGTTTTTGATGCGAAATAATAAGTCAATTTCACAGTAGTATTGAACAAAACAGCTAAGGGATCCATAATCTTTGGTGTTTGGTTGCGCGGCTAAACGTCTTCCAAATTCGAGTTGAACGGTCATAAAAAAGGAATCGAAACGATCCCGTTGTTCTAACATTTTTTCGATAATGGGTGAGCTGATATTATAGGGTAGGTTACCAACGATTTTATATTTTGTATCACTTTTTGGTATTTGATATTTTAGGATATCACCATGGATAATGGTGACAGATTCCGAGGGAAACTTATTCCTTAATTGATTTACAAAACGTTTATCTTTTTCTATGGCGATAAGCTCCTTTGAAGCATATGCCAAATCTTCCGTTAAGGCCCCTTTGCCAGGACCAATTTCTAAAATGATATCATTTTCATCTATGTGACAGGCCTTAATAATTTTTTGTTGAATACGCGTGCTTATAAGAAAGTTTTGCCCTAAATTTTTTTTGGCTTTGATTTTGTTTTTTGTCATGAACTTAGTTTTGCTGTTAATCTGATGGCTTCCATCAATGAGGTAGGATCAGCCTTATTTTGACCTGCAATGTCAAAAGCTGTTCCATGAGATGGTGATGTTCTGATAAAGGGAAGTCCGATGGTTAAATTAACTAATTTATGAAAGTATAAGGCTTTTATGGGTGTCAGTCCTTGGTCATGATACATTGTGATAATGGCATCAAATCGATTTAATTGATGAGGTGTAAATAAGGTATCGGCCGCAAAGGGCCCTTGAATCGATATCTTTTTTTTCTTAGCCTCTTTGATCGCCGGAATAATTTGGGTGATCTCCTCTCCACCAATCTCTCCCTCCTCGCCTGCATGTGGATTGAGTCCTGATATGCCAAGTTTTGGGTTTTTAAGTTTAAAGTATTTTTTTAAATATTGATGAGTTAGTACTATGGCTTCAAACACTTTTTTTCTTTTTATCTGAGCGGCGACATCCTTTAAGGGTAGATGTCGCGTTATAATTAGAGTTTTTATCTCTTTGACACAAAATAACATACCAATCTGTTTGGATTTAAAAGCCTCTTGTAAGTATTCCGTATGGCCTTGAAAATGTTTATAAGAAAGACAAACGGTTTTTTTTGATAGAGGTGCTGTGACAAGTCCATCGATTGTTTGATTTTTGATGGCTGCAATAGCATGATTCAAATAATTGAGTGAGGCCTCTCCTGTCAAAGTTGAAGGTTTACCAAGCTTCCATTTGTTTGGATGAGTAATTGGATCAACGATAGTTACATTGCGGTATGATTGTAATCCTTGGGCTTTAAGAAGTTTGGTATCGCCAAAAATGGTGAAATTGGCTAATGGGCGGATAGAGCGATGAGTCAAGGCCTTAACAATAATTTCTGCCCCAATGCCTGCTGGATCCCCCATCGTAATACCGATTGTTTTTTTTGTCATAAGATACACATCAAAAGAATGTTATGCCAAGGGATTATTTTTTAATTTCGATATAGGCTTCTTTTTTAAGTTTAGCAAGCCAGGCTGTAAATTTTTCTTTGAATTTTTCTCGAAATAGAAAAGTTTGAACAGATTCTTTAATGTCTTCTAAAGCAGAGATTTGGGCGGGGATATAGTCTTGGCATTTGAAAATATAAACACCAAGATCTGTTTCCACAAGGGGTGAGATCTCTCCAATATTGAGTTTAAATATGGTGTTTTCTATCTTTTCCTGTAATTGACCGCGTTGTACCAAACCAATGGATGGGGCATCAGAAAACTCTTGGGCGACTTCAGTAAATTCGGTTCCTGATTTAATAGCCTCTAAGGCTTGATTAGCTTTTTTCATAGCCTTAATTTTATTCTCTTCAAAAGCGATAAAAATGGATTCAAGTTTCATTTGCTCTTGTTCCATAAATTGTTTATTATTTTTTTTATAATAATTGGTTACTTCCTTAGGGTTTACAAATACTTTTGAGCGTACTTCATGATCGATTACAAATTGAATTTTCATCTGGTTTTTTACTTTATTTTTTAAGTCAGAAATTGTGGCCCCATTTTTTACAAGGGCTTCAATAAAGGCATTTTCGGAAGGATATTTCTTTTTGATTTTTTCAACCCGTTCATCTATGGAGGCGTCCCTTACTTCCAGACCAATAGTGTTCGCTTTGCTTAAAATAAGTTTATCTTCTATGAGTTTATTGACACCATTAATTTCAAGTTCGATCATAATGGATTTTATTTCTTCATCTCCTACCCCTTCAGCAACTAAACTGACATACGTAGAATGGACATAATCTTTAAGATCTTTTAAAGTAATGATCTCATCATTAACGATGGCAATGATGGCATCTTCCAGAGCAAAGCAGCTGGTTGTTGTTAGTAAGAGTGTTAATGTCGCGATAATAATATTTTTAATTTTTAGCATGTTTAATCACATCTTTCGGTTTTTGTTTTTCGTTTTTAATATTTTCAATAGATTCTTTAAGCAGCCTACAGTATAAATCAAATCCAACTGAGGCGATATATCCTGATTGTTCTTGACCTAATAGGTTTCCAGCTCCTCTAATTTGTAAGTCTTCAAAGGCAATCTGAAAACCGGACCCTAATCCTTTGTATTTTTCGATAACTTCAATTCTTGATTTCGCTTTATCTGATAAATGTTTCTTTTTAGGGACAACAAAATAGGCGTAAGCTTGCTTTTCAGACCTTCCTACACGTCCTCTTAACTGATGGAGTTCAGATAACCCAAAACGGTCAGAGCGGTTAATAATCAGCGTATTGGCGTTTGGAATATCAATCCCTGACTCTATTATAGTCGTACAAATCAAAATATCAATTTTCCCTTCCAAAAAGTTAATCATGATCTCCTCTAACCTTTTTGGAGCCATTTGGCCATGGGCAATAGCGACGTTGCCCTTTTTGACTAAATCTTTTACTATTTTACCAATACGATCAATATCTTCAACACGATTATGCAAAAAGAAGACTTGCCCCTTTCGTTTTAGCTCTTTGTTGATCGCCTTTAAAATGATTTTTTCGTCAAATTCAATGATTTCAGTCTTAACAGGCAGTCTATGTTGGGGAGGTGTTGAAATAACAGACATGTCTTTAGCGCCACTCATGGCCATATAAAGTGTTCTTGGAATGGGGGTGGCTGTGAGGGTGAGGATATCCGCGAGGAGCCGTAAGTGTTTTAACTTTTCTTTCGCTTTAACGCCAAAGCGTTGTTCTTCATCAATAACAATAAGTCCTAGATCCTTAAAAGAGATGTCTTTGGAGAGCAAACGATGGGTTCCAATAACAATATCGACTGTACCTGCTTGTAAGTCTTTTATTATGGCTGTCTGTTCGGCTTTGGTGCGAAAGCGACTTAACATAGCCACTTTAATGGGAAAATTTTTCATGCGTGTTTTGAAATTATAAAAATGTTGTTCTGCCAAAATAGTTGTTGGAACAAGAACGGCGACTTGTTTATTATCCATAACAGCTTTAAAGACAGCACGAAGAGCAACTTCTGTTTTGCCATAACCGACATCTCCACATACAAGTCGATCCATAGGTGAGATTGATTCCATGTCAGATTTAACTTCTTGAGTGGATTTTATTTGATCTTGGGTTTCTTGGAAGGGAAATGTTTTTTCGAACTCAGTTTGCCAATCAGCATCTTTAGAAAACGAAAAACCTTTAAGGCTTGCTCGGATTGCTTGAATGCGTATCATCTCAGCTGCTAGACGCTGTAATCGTTTCTGAATTTGGGCGCGAATCCGTTTCCATTCTTTATTTCCTAGTTTAAAAAGACGCGGAGGTTTTTTCGTAAAACTAACATATTTTTGAATAAGTTTTATGTCATGCTTAGGGACATAAAGTTTATCTCCTCCCTCATATTCGATAACAAGATGTTCTAACTTTTTATTTTCTTTATCGATGTGTTCAATACCTAAGTATTTCCCAACACCATGGTTGTTGTGAACAACATAGTCGCCATCACGAATATCGATGAAGTTGGATAAAGGAACTTCACTTGTAAAGACATCGGTCGTATTACTTCGTTTAAAAGGAATAATGATAATGATGTTATGTTGCCAAATAGATTTTCCTGTTTCTATATTGATGCTTGCAATTTTTATGATTTTTTCATCATCAAAATCAATACGGACGGGTCCATCAAAACCTGCTGGATAAATTTCAATGAGCCCTCCTAACTGACTAAATTCACCCTGGGCGTAAGCGCGTTTGGCTTTTTTGTATTTGAAGTTTACGAGATGAGTAAGGACAGATTCAAGATCTATGGTTTGTCCTACGAAGAGTTCGAGTGATTTAAACATAATGCGCATAAACAACAATATCCTCACATAGAAATGTCAGGATAGGTTAATAAAGTAAATAGGCTAAATTATTTTTTTCTTTTTTCCCACGCCAGTACAAGCGGAGAAGCGATGAAGACGGTGGAATAGGTACCAGCGATGAATCCAATGATCAGACAAAGGGCAAAAGTATTTAATACCTCGCCTCCTTTTAAGAACAATGTGACCACAACTAAAAGAGTTGTTATTGTCGTAAGAATCGTTCTTCCAAGCGTTTGGTTGATACTCGTATTTATAACTTCAGATAAATTTTTTCGTCCACCCTTTGCCATGTTTTCACGAATACGATCATAAATTATAATGGTGTCATTAATGGAATAACCTGCAATAGTTAAAAGAGCTGTGATGACTAAGAGATCGACTTGTCGGCCCAGGATAACTAATATTCCAAGAGAAATAAAGACATCGTGCAATAAAGCGATAATACCAGCTGTTGCAAAATCAAAATGTTTAAAGCGAAAACCGACATAAATGAGAATACCACCAAGGGCGAAAATGATGGCTAAGAGAGCTGCTTTTCTTAAGGCTTTTCCAACAACAGGTCCCACTTGTTCAATACGAAGGCGTTCAAATCCATTGTTGGGAAAGGCGTTACGGAGGCCTTCTTCAATGGAAGCTGTGGTATCAGCCCCATGAGAGGTTCGTATGATGACATTTTCTGGGAATTGATCAAACTGTTGAATGATAGCTTCGTCTAAACCAACTTTTTTTAAAACACCTCTTAGATCGTCTGTCTCAATCGGTGTCTGAAAACGGTATTCTTGAATCTGTCCTCCGACAAAATCAATGCCGTAGGCCTTCGATCCTTTTTGTGCTAAGACAACAAAGCTTGCAATGACTAATACGATGGATATGACAAAACAAATCATTCGTTTGGAAACAAAGTTGATTTTTGTTTGTTTAAAAAAAGAAAGCATAGGTAATGTATTAAGCAGCCCGGCATTATAGGCTAATAAAAATATCGTTTTCGTAACAAAAAGAGCAGTAAACAAACTAGCCATTAAACCAATAGATAACGTGACGGCAAATCCTTTGATCGGACCTGAACCAAATTGAAATAACATAAAAGCGGCGATTAGAGTTGTTGTATTAGAGTCAATAATGGCCTTTAAGGCACGACTAAAACCATTATTGATAGCTCCCTGGATAGGATTACCATTTACAATTTCTTCTCTGATTCGCTCATTAATTAAGACATTAGCATCAACGGCCATTCCTAGTGTCAAAATAATCCCTGCAATACCAGGTAAAGTTAATGTTAATTGAGATTGGGGTAGCATCGCATTTAGAAAACCCATACTTCCAAATATGAGTAATAGATTAAGAAGTAAGGAGATATTAGAAATTATTCCAGCTTTCAGATAATAAATACCCATAAAAATAAATAACAAGATCATTCCCGTTAGGGTTGCGTTTATACCCGCTTTAATCGAATCACTTCCCAAGAGAGGTCCTATGGTCCTTTCTTCTTCTAAAATGAGTGGAGCTGGAAGAGCACCGGAACGAAGCGATAACGCCAAAATCGCGGCTTCATCAAAACTAAAGTCACCTGAAATTTGACCACTGCCACCTAAAATAGGCTCCTTAATGTTAGGGGCTGATAAAACTTCGTCATCCAAAACAATGGCTAATCTTTTTCCTACTGATTTTTCTGTAACTTTGGCAAATTGTTTGCTGCCATCAGAGTTAAAAGTAATTGAAATTCTTGGTTGGCTTGTAAATTGATCAAAGTCAACGCGCGCATCAGACACGGTCTCTCCACTTAAAGCTACTTTTTTCTCAAGTAAGATGGGTTCGTTGTCTTCTTTTTTAATATATTTCAACATGTAGCCTCTAGGAATTTGACCCTTAATGGCTTCTTGTAATTTTTGAGGGTTATCATTGACAATATAAAAATTGAGTTTGGCGGTAGTTCCAATCATGGATAAAGCAGATTCGCGATCGGTGACACCAGGAAGTTGAATGAGGATTTGATATTCGCCTTGGCGCTGAATGACGGGTTCGGCGACCCCCATGCCATCAATACGGTTTCGTAAGATTTCAATCGCACGAAGAACAGCATCTTTTTTGGCATTGTCATCTAGTTGATCAGCATCAACACGATAAATAAGATGCATCCCCCCTTTTAAGTCAAGGCCGAGATTGATGTGTTTTTGAACTGGAAATGTAAAATATATCGATGCGCCAATGACGCAGAGGATAAGGATTAATTTGTTACGAAGATTTTTGGTCATACTTTAGCTGGTTGTAAATCTTTTTTTGTTTTTGCTACAGTTGAGATAGATTCTTTGTCAAATTCAATACGAACATTCTCATCAACACGAATGACAACAGTTTTTTCTTTAACAAGAGCTACTGTTCCATGCATCCCACCTGCTGTTACGATATGATCATTCTTTTGAATATTGCTAATCATGCTTTTTTGCTCTTTTTGTTTATTTTTTTGCGGTCGAATCACAAGAAAATAGAAAATTAAAAAGATTGCGGCATAAGCATAAATAATGGGTATTCCACCTGATTCTCCTGGCATGTTAGATCCTTATGGGTAAAGTCTATGTTTTAAGCTGATTGTTTTTGTGTCTTTTTAACAAGTGCTTTGACAGTGTCGCTCATCTGTGCACCGTTATCAAGCCATTTTTTAAGTTTATCATGCTCGATAGATATGATAGCTGGGTCTTTAGCAGCATCATAATACCCTAATAACTCAAGATGACGTCCTTGTCTGGGTGATGCTTTACTCATAGCAACGATGCGATAGTTATATCTATTCTTTGCTGGTTTACCTGCTTTTTGTAATCTGATACGGACTTCCATGTGTTCTCCTTTTGTAACAAAATATTGTCATTCCCGCATTCGCGTGAATGACATGACTCGTTTTTGTATTAATTTCTGTGCGCAATCTCAATTGCCTTTAACTGCGCTTTCGCTTTATTAACTGTTTCCTGATACTCCGTCTTTGGATTTGAATCCGCAACGATACCAGCTCCTGCTTGAATATAGGCCTTTGATTTTGTCGCGACAATCGTTCTAATCGTAATGCAAGTATCTAAGTTTCCTGAGAAGCTAAAATAACCGATACAACCTGCATAAGGCCCACGTGTATTATTTTCTAAATCTTCAATGATCTCCATCGCCCGAATTTTTGGTGCTCCAGATAAGGTGCCTGCGGGAAAGGCTGCTTTTAGAACATCAAAATCATCCATTTTCGGATTTAATCGGCCTTCGACATTACTTACGATATGCATGACGTGTGAATATTTTTCTACTTTCATAAATTCAGAAACGCGAACACTTCCCTTTTTGCAGACGCGGCCCAAATCATTCCGACCTAAGTCTACAAGCATAATATGTTCTGCTCGTTCTTTAGGATCTTTTAGTAAATCTTTTGCTAAGGCCTCATCTTCTTTTTCGTTTTTCCCGCGCGGTCGTGTTCCTGCAATAGGACGTGTTTCAACAACCCCTCCTTCACAGCGAACAAGAAGTTCTGGCGATGCGCCAATGATTTGAAGTTTCCCTAAATTTAGATAATACATATAAGGCGAAGGATTTAATGCTCGCAATGCCCTATAAATATTAAAGGGTTCTGTTTGAAGATTAACTTCAAATCGTTGTGAAAGAACAACTTGAATAATTTCTCCAGCACGGATTTGTGCTTTGGCTTTTTTGACAATATCCTCAAATTGGCCTTGGGAGAAGTTAGATTTAAACCGTAATTGTAGCGAATTATTTGTGTTTCGTCCATTTTTATTTTGCTTGACTTTCAAAGGCTTCAAAAGCTCCAAAATTGTCTTCTCAATTGCATTTATGCCCTTTTTATAGGCCTTTTTTTTAGCTGTTTCTGAAGATTTTGGATCAACATCGATACAATGGACAATTTTGATTTTATGATTCACATGATCAAAAATAACAAGGTGTTTAGAGAGCATAAGCATACATTCGGGTAGTTTTAAATCATCTTTTGTCTTTGAAGGTAATTTTTCAAAAAATTTAACCACATCATAACTTAAATAACCGATCATTCCTCCACAAAATCTTGGCAAGCCTTCAATGTTAACAAACTTGTATTGATTCATTATTTCTCTAATATACGGTAAGGGAGATTCTTTGAGAGGAATTTTTTCATGAGAAGCTTTTTTATCTTTAAACCGCGTGATCGTGATGGTATTTTTTTTACTTTGAAAAACAACTTCAGGATCTTTGGCAATAAAGGAATATCTTGAAATCTTCTCCTCTCCTTCAACAGATTCTAAAAGACAAGAAAATTTCGCTTTTTGGGCAAGCTTGTAGTAGACAGAGACCGGCGTGTCTAAATCGCCATTGATTTCTGTATAAATAGGAACAAGATTTCCTTTTTTACAAAGTTTGATAAATTGTTGTTGATCAGGATAATACATGGTTTTTAAATTTTTCGATAAAAACAACTTCTTTTCATGGTGTGACAAGCAGATCCTACTTGTCTTACCTTAATTAGTAAAGTGTCACAATCACAATCGTAATAAATGCCTTTGACAAATTGAAAATGACCTGAGGTCATTCCTTTAACCCAATATTCTTGACGAGAACGAGACCAAAAACACGTTTTACCACATTTAATAGTTTCTTTTAAAGAATCGGCATTCATATAAGCCATCATCAAAACATCTTTCGTTTTATAGTCTTGAACGATGGCAGGAATTAAACCATCCTTATTGTATGTTAATTTTTTTATGGTGCGGGGAGTAATTTTGATTTTTTCAATAGCTTGTTTTTTCACCTAACGTACCTCTATTTTATTTTGTTTAAGAAATTGTTTAACATCACCTATCGTATATTCGCCATAATGAAAAATAGAAGCGGCGAGTGCTGCTGAAGCGTCTGTTTTTTCAAAGACATCTTTAAAATGATTTAAGTCTCCAGCACCTCCGGAGGCAATCACAGGAATGTTTACAGCGTGACTAATTGCTTTTGTTAGATGAATATCAAATCCATCTTTGGTTCCATCGGCATCCATGCTGGTCAGTAAGATTTCCCCAGCTCCAAGAGACTCAACCTTTTTCGCCCAACTAACCGCTTCTAATCCTGTGGGGGTTCGACCACCATGGGTGAATACCTCCCAAGCTTCATTGATTTTTTTGGCATCAATGGCCACAACAATACATTGACTTCCAAATTTTTCTGAAGCTTCTTTTATCAGATTTGGGTTTGTTACAGCTGATGTGTTGATCGATACTTTATCAGCGCCAGCATTTAAAAGTTCGCGAATATCATCACAACTATTAATCCCTCCGCCTACCGTTAGAGGCATAAATACTTTTTCAGCTGTCTTTTTGACAACATCAAGGATAATGGATCGTTTTTCATGGCTAGCTGTGATATCAAGAAATACAATTTCATCAGCCATTTGTTTATCGTAAATGGCAGCAACTTCAACTGGGTCGCCGGCATCACGTAGATTGACAAAATTGGTCCCCTTTACTACGCGGCCGTCTTTGACATCTAAACAAGGGATAATGCGTTTGGTTAACATCTAGTCTTTTAACTCCAAAGCATCTTTGATATTAAGTTTTCCTTCATAGATAGCTTTTCCAGTAATCGCTCCAATGACACCTTTTGATTGGAGCGTTGAGAGTTTTTTTAAATCGTCCAAATTAGCAACCCCACCTGAGGCAATGACGGGGATGGTTGTGCTATTAAGAATTTCTTCTAAGCCTTCAAAATTTGGACCATTAAGCATCCCATCACGAGCAATGTCTGTATAAATAATGCATTGAACACCTAAGGTTTCTAATTCTTTAACAAACTCTGTTGCCTTTAAATCACTCGTAGATTGCCAGCCGCGTTGAGCGACCATACCGTTTGAACAATCGATACTAACAGCAATTTTATCCCCCCATTTAGCCAATGCTTCTTTTAAAAATTCGCGATTTTGAATGGCTCGTGTTCCTAAGATGACACGAGAAATACCGCCATCGATGAGTTGTTTAATATCATCAATTGTTCGAATGCCACCTCCCATCTCAATAGGAATGGAGACGGTTTGTGCGATTTTTAAAATGATGGGTAGATTAAGAATTTTTCCATCTTTGGCGCCATCAAGGTCAACGACGTGAAGCCACTGGGCCCCTTCATCTTGCCATTTTTGAGCCATGGCCACAGGATCATGATCATATTCGGTGACTTTATCGAATTGACCTTGGAGTAATCTAACAACTTTGCCGTCTTTAATATCTATAGCTGGAAAAATAATCACGTTTAAATCTCCACAAAATTTGTTAATAATGTTAAGCCAATGTTTTGACTTTTTTCAGGGTGAAATTGAACGCCAAAGACGTTATCTTTCCAAACAGCTGAGGTGTATGCTTCACCATAATCTGTCGTTGTTAAGATGCAACTTTTGTCTTCGGGTGTTGCAAAATAAGAATGACAAAAATAAACATTGGAATTATCTTCAATATTTTTAAGTAACGGGCAGCTCTGTTGTTGAAACTGTAATTGGTTCCAGCCCATCTGGGGGACTTTTAAGTTGTTTTCAAATCGGGTGACTTCCCCTGGAAGTATTCCTAATCCTTTTGAGCCTCCCCCTTCAGTGCTTTTTTCAAACAGCAATTGAAAGCCAACGCAGATGCCTAAAAAGGGTTTGCCATCCGTGATCATTTTTTTGATCGGATCAATAAGGGATAAGGCTTCAAGTTTTTCTATAGCTTGTTGCATAGCACCGACACCAGGCAAAACGATTTTTTCAGCTGAAAGAATGTCTTTTGGGTTTTGTGTAATGCGAGCTTTGGTGCCGATGAATTCAAATGCTTTTTGAACGCTGCGCAGATTTCCGGATTCGTAGTCAATGATTGTGATCATAATATTAGTTGTATCTTACGGATTCCCGATGTCTCGGGAATGATAGGTGTAGTTGAGAAAACTGTTATTTGAGAGCTCTGTCATCCCCGCGAAAGCGGGGATCAAGTTCAGGCTGACAAGTTAATCAATAATTCCTTTCGTGCTTGGCACATCACCTTCGCGTCTGGGATCAATCTGTGTCGCTTGATCCAAAGCCTGACCAAAGGATTTAAAAACAGTTTCAAGGTCCGTGTGCAAATCTTCATTAACACCACGCAGGTTTACCGTAATGGTCGCACCTAATCCGTGGGCGAAAGATTCCATGAAATGTTCTAGATAAGAAAATGAATAGCCTTCTTGATCTTTAATAATGGAGGCGTCACCATCAACATTTAATGTGAAATAACCTCGGCCACTAATATCAACAACAGTGTGGCCTAAGGTGGACTCCATGGGAGAGAATCCTGACCCAAAACGTTTAATGCCTTGTTTTTCATCTAAGGCTTTTTTAAAGAGTTTGCCTAACACGATTCCCACATCTTCATTGGTGTGATGAATATCAATCTCAAGATCGGCTTTTTGAACATCTAAATTTAGATCAAAAAAACCGTGAAAGGCAAATAATTCGATCATGTGATCAAGAAGTCCAATTTGTGTTTTTATTTTTGTCTCGCCTTTGCCATCAATATTGACGGTGGCCTTGATTTCTGTTTCTTTACTTTTTCGTTCTATTTCAGCGTTACGATTTGACATGTTTTATCCTTTTGCTTTTGTTTCAATACGTTTTAGGTAAGAATCGCGCGTTGACAGATTCATAATGCTTTGGGAGTTGTTCGAGTTTGGCTACCTTTTCAATGGGCCCGCGCATTTTTTCTAAGGCTTTTTTGGAGTAAGAAATAATGTGCGTCTTTTTCATAAAGTCGGTAGTGCAGAGGCCTGAAAAGAATTTCGCCGTTCCCAATGTTGGTAGAACGTGACTGGGGCCGGCTGCATAGTCGCCTAAGGCCGTAGGGCTGTAAGGACCGAGGAATATTGCACCAGCGTGTTTGATTTTTTTTGCGACACTTGCAGGGTTATTGGTCAAAATTTGTAAATGTTCAGGGGCAATTTTATTGACGATGTCGGTTGCTTCATCAATATTTTTAGCATAGATGATGTAACCACTGCTTGATTTTGGTTTGACTTGCCGAATGATTTGTTTTGATGTCGTCACAAGAATAGACAAACCTCCTACATGTTCTGCTTGAGCTTCTAAATCGGCAATGATGTAATTCGGATTACTGTGGCGGTTGGCGATGATGACGAGTTCTGTGGGACCCGCTAACATATCGATATCAACATAACCAAATAATTGACGTTTGGCCTCTGTCACAAACATGTTGCCTGGACCAACGATTTTATCTACCTTCGGAACGGTCTTTGTTCCAAAAGCAAAACCCGCTATAGCTTGGGCGCCACCCATTTTATAAATTTCATTCACCTTAAGGAGATTTGCCACGGCTAAAATGTAGGGATTCACATGTCCATCTTTATCAGGTGGTGTTGCAATAACAATACGTTTAACACCAGCCATTTTTGCAGGAACGACGGTCATGTAAACGGTTGAAATCAACGGAGCTGTACCCGCAGGAATGTAGATACCGACGGTATCTAATGGATTAATACTTTCTTTGAGTAAAATACCTTCGCCATCACGGACACTACAAGGTTTAGGGATTTGTTTTTTATAAAAGAGTGTGACGTTTCGAATGATGCTTTTTAAATCGGTAACAAAATCACTCGTAATATTTTGATAAGCGCCACTAATCTCAGATTCGGCGACACGTAATTGTTTCGTCGTTAGTTTGGCATGATCAAAGCGTTTGGTAAATTTGACAATAGCCTCATCACCTTCAAGCCGAACATCTTCAATGATTCGTTTGACCTTCTCTTCAATATGTTTTTTACGAGAATGGAGATTTCTATTGTAAAGATTTTGTATGCCCTGACCGTCTTGTTTTAAAATTTTCATGTGTTTAGTTTCTCTTTGATTATAGAGGTTACTGTTCCAATAGCCGCATCGATTTTCTTAACATCTTCTGTTCCTGCTTGAGCGAGTTGCGCTCGTCCTCCGCCTTTGCCGTTAATAGTGATGATAATCTCAGCAATTATTTCGTTGGCCTTAATACCTTTTTTAACGACATCATCTGTGACCGCCGTTAAAACACAGCCATTATCTTTGTTAATGCCACCTAGCGTGATAACCGCCGATGGACATTTTTGTTTAATGAGATCAGCTAATGGACGTAATGTATCAATTTGTGCATCTGTAAATACATGAGTGATAATCTTAAAACCATCTAGTTCTTCAGATTTTGTTAATAGCGAATCAATCTGATTTTTTAGTGTATTGATGCGGTATTGCTGGAGTTCTTTTTGAAGAGATTTCATTTTGCTCATCATCTCTTTGGTTCGTTGTAAAATTTCGTTTGTTGGAACTTTTATAACTTTAGAAACTTCTCGTAATTCGTCTTCTTGCTTTTTTATATATTTAAGGGCCTCGGCTCCTGTTTTGGCTTCAATACGTCTAATGCCTTGAGCAACAGCACTTTCTTGAATGATTTTAAATACCCCAATTTGTCCTGTCCAATCAAGATGAGTTCCTCCACAAAATTCTTTTGAGTAATCGCCCATAGAAACAACGCGAACGGTATTACCATATTTTTCTGCAAAGAAAGCCAAGGCTTCACTTTTTTGAGCTTCTTTAAGGGACATTTCTTCTTTTGATACAGCATCGCATTGCCGAATATACTGATTAACTTGCTCTTCAATGGCATAAATCTGATCATCCTTAATGGCTGAATGATGTGAAAAATCAAAACGTAAGCGATCTTCAGCGACGAGCGAACCTTGCTGTTTAATATGATCACCCAAAACATTACGAAGGGCCGCTTGAAGCAAATGTGTGGCCGTATGGTTATACATAATGGCAAGTCTTCTCTCTTGTTCAATTGTTGCTGTCACAGGATCATTTACTTTCAACGTTCCTTTTTGAAGATGACCAAAGTGGTAGAAGACATCATTTTGTTTAATCGTTTCCTTAACAATAAATGTCGCATTATCAGTTGTGATGGTCCCTGAATCTCCTATTTGTCCCCCAGACTCTGCATAAAAGCATGTTTGATCTAAGACGATTTGAACCTCATCTTTCTCATGCGCCTCATTAATGGGTTTATTCTCAGAGATGATCATTGTAATAATCGATTTATTTTCATTCTTTTCATATCCAAGAAATTTTGTTTTATCTAACTTTTTGACTCTGATGTCCGTGGATATATCAGAAAAGACATCTCCGGTCATTTTACTGCTAGCCCGAGATTGGTCTTGTTGTTCTTTCATTAATGTCTGATAGGTTTCACGCGCCTGATCAACGGTGGCGGCGTCGATATCAAAAGAACTGATCGTGGTATCAATAGCGGCTAATGTTAGGCCGTAGGTATCTTTAAAAGTGAATCGTATTTGACCAAGTTTTAAGCCTTGTTTATTTTTGTCTTCATTTAGAATTTTTTGAATGTCACTTTTAAGTTGCGGCACGCGTTCTTTCTTTACCTTTATATAAGCTTCTTCGGCGCGTTTGATGGTGAGCGTAATATCCTGCTCTTTTTTTATAAGCTCAGGATAAGGATCTTTCATCGCATCAATCACACTTGAAACGAGTTGATGACTTAATGGCTCTTTGGCACCAGCTTCAAGAATAATGTCTGTGGTATCGATAATTAATTTGCGCATGATATACCCTCTTTTTTCATTGGAGGGATTAACACCATCGGCAATGCCAAAAACAATGGCGCGCATATGATCGGCTATGATGCGTTTTTCTTTGATCTCTAAAGGGAATTGATGAGAAGTTTTGTCCTCTATAGCCTGCATGATAGGTGCAAAGGCATCGATGTCAAAATTGTTTTTCTTGCCCTGTAGGACAGAAACAAGACGCTCTAATCCCATGCCAGTATCGATGTTTTTACTCGGAAGGGGTTCCAGAACCCCGCCCTCTAAACGATTAAATTGTGTAAAAACGAGATTCCAAATTTCAGAGAAACGGCCACAGTCGCAACTAGGATCACAGACTTTGCTTGGACAATTTGGATTTTTGCCATAATCAAAAAAGATTTCTGAACAAGGGCCACAAGGTCCATTGGGTCCGTTCTTTTTGGCATCGGCAGGCCAGAAATTGCTTTTATCACCTAAGGCGACGAGTTTGTCTTCAGGGATTTGGACATCATTGAGCCAGATGTCCTTGGCTTCCGTATCATCTTTATAGACAGAAACCCAAAGTTTGGCTTTATCAATGGCAACGACTTCTGTTAAAAATTCCCATCCCCAGGTAATGGCTTCCTTTTTGAAATAATCTCCAAAGGAAAAATTTCCTAACATTTCAAAGAAGGTGTGATGAAAATCTGTTTGACCGACTTCATCTAAATCATCAGTGCGTAAACATTTTTGTGATGTTGTAGCTTTTGTATAATCTTCGATATGTCCTAAAAATTGTTTTTTAAATTGTTGCATGCCCGCTGTTGTAAAGAGGACAGTGGGATCATCTTTTGGCACCAAAGAATCGCTTTGAACAATGCTGTGTCCTTTGGAGGCAAAAAAATCTAGGAATTTTTTTCGTATGTCGTTGGTTGTCATATCTCTTTTAATGCTTTCATAATAGTTGAGGAGTTGTATCCTCGTCGTGCTAAAAAACCAAAAAGGCGTTGTTTCTGTTTTTCTGGTTCGACATTTTTATATTTAAGGATTCTTCTTTGGGCTAGTTCTACAACAGTGTTAATTTCAGAATAGTCCAAAGTTAGTTTTTGAAATTCTTCATCAATGATGTTTTTAGGAATTCCTTTGTTCTTTAATTCAAATTGGATGCGATTGAATCCGAAAGGTTTTTTTAGGCGTGAGGTAATCCACTGCCGGCAAAAAAGGCGGTCGTTTATACAATCCAAATCTTTGAAGTATGTAATAGTCTCATTGATGGTACTCTCTGAGATGTTTTTCGTTATTAATTTGTCTCGTAATTCTTGTTCGCTACGCAGGCGATATTTCAATAAACGACATACATCCATTTTAGCTTTTTTTAACTCATCATGACTCATAAAGAAGTATCATCTCCGCCGATAAGTGCGGAGATGATAGAATGTTATTTTTTAGTTTTATTTTTTTCTTTTAAAGTGCTAATGATTTCTTTCTCAATCTTATTTAAAATTTTCACATTTTCTGTTAAATATTTTCGTGAATTTTCTTTTCCTTGTCCAATTTTTTCGTTTTCATAGGAAAACCATGCACCTGCTTTTTGGACAATGTCATTTTTAACGGCAGTATCAAGAATATCAGCACTGCGTGATATGCCTTCTGCAAAATGAATTTCAAATTCGGCTTCTTTAAATGGGGCTGCCACTTTGTTTTTAACAATTTTAGCTCGAACGCGATTACCAATAAATTCATCTCCCTTTTTAAGAGACTCAATACGCCTAAGATCAATACGTACGGATGCATAAAATTTAAGAGCACGCCCTCCTGTTGTTGTCTCAGGAGATCCAAACATAACTCCAATTTTCATTCTGATTTGATTGATAAAAATAATACATGTTTTTGATTTGCTGATAATACCGGTTAGTTTACGTAAGGCTTGGGACATCAGACGTGCTTGTAATCCCATATGAGAAGCGCCCATATCCCCTTCAATTTCAGCGCGAGGTGTTAAAGCGGCAACCGAATCGATGACGATAAGATCAACCGCATTACTGCGGACGAGCGTTTCAGCGATTTCAAGGGCTTGTTCCCCGGTATCAGGCTGGGATATTAAAAGATCATCTAGTTGGACACCCAATTTTTTGGCGTAGGTCGCATCAAAGGCATGTTCAGCATCAATGAAGGCCGCTACTCCATTTAATTTTTGAACTTCATTGATAATACTTAAGGTCAGTGTCGTTTTTCCAGAGGATTCAGGACCATAAACTTCTATCACGCGTCCTCGAGGAACACCTCCTATTCCCAATGCATCATCTAAGGCCATGGATCCCGTAGGAATAAAACCAATATCTGTGTTAACACTACCATCCAACTTCATAATCGAACCTTTTCCAAATTGTTTTTCTATTTGGGTTAAGGCAAGATCTAACGCTTTTTTACGATTTTCTTGATCAACTGATGTTTTCTTAGTTTCTTCAGCCATTGTAACTCCTTAGTTTTACACATTAACATTATTCTGAAGGGGAAATGGTAGTACGATGTGGAATTATACATGAGGGATTCTTGCTTGTCAATGAAAACTGAGTTTCGAATCATTGTTAAATTACTGATACGTATAAAGTTACAGCCACGATACATGCTTGAGGTTGCTGGGATTGGATGTTAAACGTAACTCTATTTTTTGTCATTATTTAAAAAAAATTGAGTTGCACACGAAATGGAACAGATAGCTGCTGTTTCAACCTTAAGTACTGTTTTTCCTAATGAAATGGGGATGCAGCCTGCTTCGTGTGCTATTTTGTATTCTTGAGGAGTGAAATCTCCTTCTGGACCAATCATAAAAGAATAAGATGTTTTTTTATCGGCTTGTTTAAAGGCTTCGAAAATAGGTTGTGTTTTTCCTAGTAGGCTTGGCATAAAAGTTAGGGAACTCTTCATTAGCAGAGTTAAAGCCCTTTTAAATTGACAGGGATCATGAATAATAGGAAGTGTGCTTCGCTTTGATTGTTTGGCGGCATTAATGGCAATTATCTTATACCGTTTTGTTTTTTTGATAAGGCGTTCGCCTGTGAGAAGAATCTCTGTTCTTTTGGTTAAAAGTGGTAGAATTTCATCCACCCCCAATTCTGTTGCTTTTTCGATGATGAGTTCAAACTTGCTGCGTTTGGGTAACGCGCAGGCGAGAATTATTTTGGGGTGTGTTGCTTTATGGGTTTGAACTGATTTAATGTTGATGAGAGTTTGGTTTGATTGTATGTCAAGGATTCTAGCTTCAGCTTCCTCTCCCTTGCCATTGAATAATGTGATGATGTCGTTATTTTTAAGTCGGAGAACATGGGTTAGATGGTGCAGTTCTTCTTTGTTCGTCAGGGTGACGGTTGTGTTGGGGGTGAAGGTTTTGGTTTGTAGGTGGAATCTGTGCATTATTATTTTTATTATTTGATCCCCGCTTTCGCGGGGACTCGTGCGCGTTACTTCTTCCCTCTCCCTTCCCTAAAAGGAACAATCCACTCCGCATGCGAAAACAACGGATATTCTACATGCGCCAAATTAACAGTCTCATCAATAAAGGGTTGATAAGGCCTTTCATTTAATGAAGCCTCGGCTTTAATGTGTATTTTAGGTTTTTTAAAACCATGGCTTTCTAAATCATCACGAATCAAATGAACGAAATCTAATAAACAATCAGGTAAATTATCAATCCAACGTTGTTCGTATGTAAGGAAATTTGTGTAGTCTGGTATTTTGCGTGTAGTAAGTTGAGGGTGATGAATAATTATTTTCATATTCGTCTTTTTAGCATTCAACTTTAATCGCCAAGCAAACCGAGCTCCTTCATACGTCCAAACCGGTTTTCCTGGATAAAGGAAATGTCTTAATGGTACAAGGAGTTGAATGAGTATAAACCCTGTTACAAAAATAGTTATGACTAAACGATAAATTCCAGTTTTTTGTGCAGGGTTTAGCGTATCTAGATTTTCTTTGTTGTCAGGGGTTAAGGGAAGAAATTTTTGTGTATTTTGCCACCATATACGAGGAGTATTTGGTTTTAAAAATAATGGGATAGCACTGATCATCAGAAATGGAAAAACACCAATATCATTAAAAAGTAAGAAATGATTGGTAAGATTAAAAGTAAGAATAAATGCAATCGTCAACTTAATATATCGACCGGTGAATAAAGAAAGACTCATAAATAAATCAAGTAAAAGTCCTGTATAGCTAAAAAAGTAAGCTAACCAAAGATGATCGAGAGATATGCCAAACAGCATCTTCCCTTCTATGACTCTTTGTAAAGGCTGGGCGGCAATAAGCCAATCGACATTGATTTTAGTGATGGCGGCATAGAAATAAACAATGACAAATTGCATGCGCAGTAGATAAATCGAGAAAAAAGGAATTTGGTTTATTTTATTTAAATTTTTATTCCAAAGTCGATCAAGGGAAAGCCAACGATGAGCGGGACTAAACATTAACAGAAAGGAAAGTAAAAGCATGAGGTAATGACAATCATTGTACATGGTTTTATCAAATAAAAAAACATAGCTAAGGGTAAGAAAAAATGTAATGGCTGAGAATCGAAAGAATAAACCTAATGTGATACCAATGGCTGCTAATCCCATAATTAAAAAATGAATGTGCATGATCTCCTCAGGCCAGCGGGTTAACCCTAAGAGGTTAAAAAGGGCAAAAGGAAAATGGAAGCTGTTTTCAATAAAGTTTTCTTTTACAAAAGAGGTATTATAAATAGAAAAGCTTTGAGCGATAAGAACTATACCGAATGCAATACGGAATAATCCAAGACTTGCGGCATCTTGAGAATAGAAAAGTTTCTCTCTCCATGACAGTAACTTTTTAAAGATAGTCATAAAATGTATTATATCACTGGGTCCATTTTAGGGATAATAAATGAAAATTATTTTGTGTGTCCGGGAGGGTTGATTTGCATATCTATTGTTACGCAAGGGTTTGTTATTGGATGGCAAGCTTCGGCGTTGTCAGGAGCTACAGATATCGCCATTTCAACATAATCAATGCTATTAGTTGTTCCTGGAGCACAGGTGCCACACCCTCCTGGGACATTAAAAAGCGCAGATTCCTTTAACTCTAAATAGAAAGGGGAAATTGTACTTCCTCCCCATGGACAATCTGTGGCAGGTACTTCTGCTTCGTCAACATCTGTACATCTCCATAGGCCATTTGAACTTCCATGCCTATAACAGACCCAGGTATCATCAGCATATGAAGTAGGATCGTTGGTATCATGTCTGAAACAAATGGTATATTTATCGGGTGGTTCCACGATAGTTCTTATCCCACTATTTGTTGGATCTCCCACAGCTAGAAGGGCATCCTTTCGCATCATACTAAGTGATGCCGTGGCATCCATAGCTATAAGGGAGCTTTTACTTGATATGTCTTGCATGCGGTTGACCGCATATCCAAATCCGGAAACACCCACCATGACAATGCCAATGAGAGTGCTGGCAACTACAAGTTCAAGTAATGTTAATCCTTTGTTATGTATATTTTTTGCTTTCATAATTTACCTTTAAGACATCTATAACAAGTCAGGAAATGTCACATTCATGACAAGTTTTCGTAAATTTAATCCTGAGACATCGGATATGACATAATTAATCATATAGTTTCCTTCCATACGATTATAAGTGCCTACAGCTAAATTACTTGTTGGACTATGCCATACGTTAGCTGTTAGTTCTCGCATAAGTTGATCAATAATGCCTTTGCCCACATACGTAGCTTCTAATTTTACAGTGGATTCAGCACCATGCATACGCATATTAGAAATTGTTGCAAAGATCCCAAAAGAGGCAATCACAAAAATAACCGCGGTCACGATCACTTCTACGATTGAGGCAAACCCTTCTTTTTGTAAATTCTTTAACATACGGTTTCCTTTTTAAACACAATCTGCTACGAGGAAACATGTCCCTGTCCCTGAAGCACAACAAGGATTCTGATCTCCCCAACGATTTGGAGCTCCTATTACGACTTCTGTGACTCTTAATGTAAAAATTGTTGTCGCTCCCTCTGTTAGAGTTGCTGTAGCAGTATAAGTTGTTGGTGTTGCTCCTCGTGTATAGGCATAGGTATTCCCATTAGCCATGATATTTAAACCAAGGCCTTGATTAAGTTGTGCGAGATCTCCTGTTCCTGTATCTAAATAAGCGCTGTTATTGTTGGAAAAATACATAAGATTAAGCGCATGAATACTTCTTAATTGACTTATCGCATCTCTTTCTTGGCCTTTTCTTACTGTCGCTCTATAGTTAGGAATAGCAAAAGACCCAATAAGCGCCAAGATAGAAATGGTGATTAGGATTTCTATTAGTGTGAGACCTTTTACATTTTTTATAGGATTAGTTGCATTCATTAGAACTTGCTCCAAATCCACAATTAATATTGATACAACTTCCTGCTGTCATACCTGCTTGGCTGTCATCGCAGGTTATTAATCCATTTTGATCAATTAAAAGTTCGTAAGTTCCTGTGTTTCGTTGAACATTTGAGACAGGATCAGTCACAGCAACTGGAGCTGTGATACTATCATCGTCAATATCATCAAAATTTACTGGTGTAGGAAACGATATTGCTAAAGGGATAAGTGTTGTTGCAAAAGACCCCGTTTCTAACTGTACTGCTTTCTGTGCATTCATAAGTGCGATTAAAATTTGTTGTCCTTCGGATGCGCGCGTCCGTTCAAACATAATCGTGTATCGAGGCATAGATAAAGTCGCCAATACCCCTAAAAGGGAAATAACGATTAAAATTTCAGCTAAGGTATATCCTTTTTTTGACTTCATGAGTTACAACCTCTTTATATTTTTAAATAAACCGCAAAACAACATATCCTATGATCTAGAATATGCTGCTTTACGGCTTAATTTAACTATTAGTTGATACCACTAAAAGCCGTCGTTCCTGATTTTGAAACAGTAACGATAGAGTTATTAGTAGCTGGATTAAACTCTACATCTAATGTAACCATACTTACACCATCACCACCGGCACGGGCATTTCTTGTTGCTTGAATAATATAATGATTTGCCGTTGAGACATCTATTGTATAAGCGAAGTGACCATCTGATGGAGTTGACTGGTAACCTGCTTTTTCTGCTGTATCACATGTTGTCCAATTTAGTACTCCATTTCCTTGAAATGAGGCACATGTTTCAGCCCCACGCTTAACAGCACCTAGATACTGCATTGCTTCTTCTGATCTTGTAAACTCAATGGTGTCGAAAAATCGTGGCAATGACAGAGATGCCAAAACACCAATGATAATGATAACGATTAAGATTTCCAATAGGGTAAAACCGCTTTTATTGTTAGTTTTCATTTTTTGTTCTCCTTAAAATATGGATACTTCATTATTTTTATTTCCGAATAGGAAAGGATAAAAATTATTAAATCTTCCTATCGGTTCAAAAATCGCTTCGAGTTATCGCTGTATGCGATTTTCTTACTTGAGAACAAACCTTAAGAATTATTGCTTTGGTTAGGGAAGGCAAAAGAAAAAGCCTACTCCACTTTTTGCTCGTAGAATAGGCACATTGATCATTTCATCATATATGTCTGATGATTTTTGACAGCTGGCTATCCCTGCTGCTAATGGCAGCTGGACCCTGTAGCTTTGTTCCGGTTTTTTGACCGGATTCGGGTTGGTTAAATGTGTTGTTTCCTTTAACTGCCCCGAAGCCCTACTCTTACGAGTAGTTTACCTTTTCAATACATTCAGTTGTTCGTTCTATTGAAGGTATACCATATGACTGAAGTGATGTCAAATCGGCAAGCGTTTTCTTCTGGTGGGAAATAAAGTGGTTTGTATCCACTTAAGTTATTATATTGTAGTACTTTACGTTAATTAAGTGTTTTTATGAAAAATATGATATTTTTTTATACGGCTATAGATTCTTAAGTTTAGCAATTAGTATTAATGGCTCCCCATTTTTGCTATATCAAGCATTGGCATAAACATAGCGATAACAATAACCCCAACTGTCACCCCCATAAAGATGAGCATTATTGGTTCTATGATTGTTGAGATCCTTTTAATAAAGGTTTCAACCGTTTCTTGATAAAATTTTGAAACATATTTTAACATTTTGCTTAATTCCCCTGTTTCTTCACCAACCATAATCATCTGAATACACATAGGAGGAAAAAAGCCGCTTCGTTCCATAGGTGTATAAAGAGACTCCCCCTTTTTAACACCATCTTTTATCTCACCAACAATTAAAGAACAGGTGATATTGTTGACCAATCGTTCAGCAATATCAAGGGCATACAAAATAGGAACACCAGAATCGAGAAGGATTGACATTTGAGAGGCGAATCGTTCAACAACAATGAGTCTATAGATTGGACCAATACTTTTTATATTATAAAGAAATTTCTCATACATTAATTGCCCTTGGTATGTTTTTACATATTTTTTAACAGCAAAAACAAGGAGTCCTACGCCTCCTGCAAGATAGATAAAGTTTCCTTTAACGAAATTAAATGTGGAAAGGAGAGCTTGTGTCATAACAGGGACATCGGCATTCATTTGTTTAAATACACTTTCAAATTGTGGGCCAACAACAAAGGCAAAAACGGATATGGCGGCTAGGACTACTCCGAAAAGGATGGCAGGATAGACCATAGCAGATACGATACTTGAGCGAAAACTGGACTGTTGTTCTAGATAAAAAGCTAATTTATTTAATACCACAGGAATGGTACCAGAAGCCTCCCCAACCTCCACAAGACTAACCCAAAATTGATTAAATACTTTTGGATGGTTAGCTAAGGATAAACTTAAAGACCCTCCTTTTTCTACATCTTGCCGTACTTTACTTAGGACATCAAAAAATTGAGCGCTTTGGATTTGTGAAAGAATAACATCAAGACTACGTGTCAAAGAAACTCCGGCTTCAAGCATAGTTGCAAGCTGCCTGGAAAATGTTAAAAGATCTTCAAGCTTAACTTTCTTATGAGAAAACTGCTTTTTCTTTTTCTTCTTTTTAGCTGACTGTGGCTTTATACCAGCACTTAGTTCTTTAATGCTAACGATAAAATAGTTTTGTTTTTGTAGTGAGTCAACGACCTTTTGCTGATTATCCGAATCGATAATATTTTTGTAAGCTTTCCCCTGACGATCTTTAACGACGTAAGCAAATTTAGGCATTGGTCACCTCTTTTGTTATTCAAAATAACCAAGTTACAAGATACAAGTTATCTTGGCCTTTAGCCAAGACCCAACGTCAAGACGCTGGGCAAAAAATAATCAATAATCATAATGTTAATGTCTAAATGTTTGATTATTTTCTTTTTGAATTTTGTATCTTTTTTGCCCCGCTTTTGGCGGGGTCCCAGCTCCCAGCTAATAGCTGGGATGTCTTGTATCTTGTAACTTGGTTATTTTTATCTAATGTTCAACACTCACGCGACAAATTTCATCAAAACTTGTTAATCCTTTTTCAACAAGTTTAATTCCTGATTCAAAAATGGTATCCATGCCATTTTTACGGGCAACATCCTTTATCTCAACATAAGTGGCCCCTTTAGCAATGAGTCCTCGGAGTTCATCTGTAATTTCTAAAACTTCTGACACAACAAGTCGTCCGCGAAAACCTGAACTATTGCATTCTTCACACCCCTTAGCACGATAAACGAGATCAACATTAAACTTAATGCCTCCATGTTGTTCAGGGGTTGGTTCGTAGGCTTCTTTACATTTAGGACAAATTTTACGTGCTAATCTTTGAGCTAGAATCATGACCAATGAAGGTGTTAAGAGATAGTGAGGAACTCCGATATCAATCAGACGGGTTATGGCTGATGCCGCATCATTCGTATGCAGGGTACTTAATACAAAGTGACCGGTTAAAGCGGCACGAACACATATGGAGGCTGTTTCTAAGTCGCGGACCTCCCCAACCATGATAACATCAGGGTCTTGCCGTAAGAAAGCTCGAAGAGCTGATGCAAAAGTTAATCCGATGTCCGTTTTGACAGCAACTTGATTGATACCTTCAATTTTATATTCCACAGGATCTTCAACAGTCATAATATTTTTGCGAGGGTCAATCGTTTCACTTAAAGATGAATACAACGTTGTAGACTTTCCACTTCCTGTTGGTCCAGTAACGAAAAATAATCCGTATGGAGAAGATAGTGATTTTTTTATAAGATCTATTTGTTTACCGTCAAAACCTAAGCTAGAAAGATTTAGAGGAACGGCAGCCTTATCAAGAATACGCATAACGACCTTCTCACCCCAAACAGTTGGAACGGTGGAGATACGAATATCTACATTACGGTCTTCAAGTTTGGCAGATATTGCACCATCTTGGGGAAGTCGTTTTTCAGCAATATCAAGTTTTGATAGAATTTTTATTCTTGAAACGATGGCTAAATGAAGATGAGGAGCTGGTGGCGGTATGTTATATAAATTTCCATCAATGCGATAGCGTAGATTGATTTTGTTTTCAAAGGGTTCAATGTGAATATCACTTGCTCGTTCATCAATAGCTTGGCGAATAATTAAATCAACCAATTTGATAACAGGGGCTTCTCCCGCTTTTTCGATGAGTTTATCTAAACTAAGTTCGGCTGATTGTGCATTGGAGGTGATAGGTTTAACAAAGTCATCTGTTTGTTGATTACTGTAAGAGCTTTCAACAACACGGTCAAGCATAGAGGTTTTACCTTCAGCTTTGTTTTCAGCAAAGTAAAAGGCTGTAATTGCTTTTTTTAAAGCAGATGTTGTTGCAATAACGATATTAATTTCACAATTCGTCATCATTCGCATATTATCAACAACGAGAAGATCTAGCGGGTCACTCATGGCAACGGTCAAGGAACTCATGTGTTGTGAGAGAGGAAGAATATTGTGTTTGTTGGCAAATTCTCCTGGAATTAGTTTGTCAAGAGCTTGATCTTCTTGAGGTTTAAGGAGTTCTTCATTCTCAGAGGAATAGTATGGCAGACCAAGTTGTGTGCCTAAGGCTTGAGACATATGTTCTTCAGTGATATACCCAATTTTAATAAGGACTTCTCCTATACGTCCCTTTTCTTTTTTTTGGGCATCAATGGCCTTATTCAATTGATCAGGCGTAATGAGTCCCTGATTTAAAAGTATTTCTCCGAGTTTAAGGCGTGACATTATGTTTACCTAGTTATCAAATGGTGTTGGTTGTTTGCTGTTGTTTGTTAGGCCTGTTGGGAGATCTTGTTCCCGATCTAAAGGATAATATGTTCTATCTTGACGTTGTGCGGCAAAATTTTCTTGTACAATGTGAGGTGTTATAAAAATGACTAGTTCTCTTTGGCTTTCCGTTACATCTTTATGGCGAAATGCTTCTCCTAAAATAGGAACTTTACTTAAGACGGGAACGTTTGTGCGTGTATCGGTAACATCGGAACGTAGAAGCCCCCCGATAATGACAGTATCCCCATCCTTAACTCTTAAAATGGATTTGGTTCCTCGTTCTTCAGGATCTTTAAACGTTTGGCCTCCAAAAGTTGATCCAGATTTGGCGATAATGACTCTTGGTTCAACGCTCATTGTAATATCGCCGGTGAGGATATTGGCTTGTGGGGTTACACTTAAAAAGACGCCTGTTTCTACGCGTTCAGCTTCTAGAGATGTTGAGGCCGTTCCTTCTGTTGTTGTGGTATTCGTTTCAAGACCAATAGCTTCATTAGTTGATATTTCGATTTCCGCTGTCTCATTGTTTAGGGTGAGAATTCTGGGACGCGCTAAATTTTTGGTATCTGTATGTGTTCTTAAAAATTGCATACTAAAGGCAAGTCCTTGAAATGATATGGTGCTAACACGGTATTGAGCGTCTGCAAACTCAAAACCATCATCTCTTAGGTTATCTTCATTAAAAGGAAAAGTATTGTCTCGTTGGGCTCCTGAGAAAGTGACAGGTGTGCTGCCAAATTTTGTGCCAATAAGGTCAGCTACATTTTTGGCGATATCTAACATCTCAACTTCAATCAATATTTGTGGTGTGCGGACATCAAGTTTAGATAAGGTTTGTTCGATCATCGGAAAATTGCTGGGAATATCTGTGATAATAAGGCTATTTGTGCGGAGGTCTTCTCCCACAGAACCATTCTCTGTTAAAAGGGACTCGATGACACTGACAATACCTGCAGCACCTTCTTCAGAATCATCTGAGGACGCCTCGCCCCCCCCTCCTCCATTACTTCCAGCTAAAGAAGAAAGAATTTTAGAAGAGGTAATGCTAGCATATTTTAAAGGATAAACTTTTGTTAATAGTTCAATAGAAGGTTTTTCAAGAGGTTTGACAACAAAAATGTTGCTACCGCTTTTTATTTCATAGGTGAGGTTATTAGCGGTTAATATGCGCTCTAAGGCTTCTTCAACAGGGACCCGATCAAGATAGAGGTTTACTGTACTATTGGCGATTTCAGTTGAAGCTATAAAATTTAAACCAGATTGTTGAGAGAAAATTTTTAAGACATCATTTAATTGAGCATTACGAAAGTCCATGGATATGGTTTTATTCATATCAGGATAGATAAAACTTTCAATGTCAAAACTGTGAGCCTGTCTCGGAATAGACAGCGTAAGCAGAAGCACAAAAAACATTAACAAAGTTTTTTTACTGTAGAGGAAAGAGTGAAGTTTATTAAACTTTCCTATAGGCTCGAAAAATCGCTTTCGTTTTTTGCCACAGGCGATTTTTTTGTACATATCCATAATGGGCTCCTTTATGGTTTAATTGTAAAGTATTTGTCGTGAAAAGACACGTCAATTTTGGATTTTGTGATGCCAATAATTTTGACATCCTCAAAGCTATCGCCAACACTTAATATTTGATTGTTTATAATCACTTGCGGTCGGTCCGTGTTCCACACGATACCCTTTACATTTACATTTGGGAAAGGGATATCTTGTATTTGATTAGGATTTGCTCTGTTCGAACCAGTTGTTTGTTTAACAATTGGACTTATGACGTTTGATTTCTTTTGATTTTGCGTTGTTCGCGTGTTAGAGCGATTAGTTCCGCGTTTTTTGGTATCTTCAATAATTTTAGGTAATGCTGGCGTAAAGGGATTTATATCCTTTAAAATTTCAAATTCTTGTTCTTCCAAAGGTTTTTTTTCCTCTGCCCACAAAGGGTGGTTTAAGAAGAAAATTAGAAAAAAAATGGATATATAGAGAGTTAATGTTTTCATATTTAATTTAAATATACAGATGTAATTTTGACATCTACACGAATAGAATCGTTTTCTAAAGAGGTTCCCCTGCTTTGCCTTGATTTTGTTTTTTGTAAAGTGCATGTTAACTCATCTAATTTTAATGCATAGTTAGAGTTCTCAATATCATTGATAAAAAGAGCAATATTTTTATATTCATGATTTATTTCATTAGAGGAAATGGTTATATTCATAGTTAATTCTTCATATAAATCTTTTTTTGATTTCTGCGCTGGCGATACAGATTCTACCTGTAGATTCCGTTTTTCCGCGGTTTGGGATAAATAAGTAATAATTTCGTTGCTAGGAAGAGATTTAGGAAATTTATTTCTTAAACTAAGTAATTTTTTTTGAAGTTTATCCTGCTCATTTTTGGCTTCTAGAACTTTTTGAAGTGTAATGCCTTTTGCTTTGAGTTGTTTCTTTTCTAAGCTTTTGCTGGGAATAGTATAAATAACGAAAATAGTCGTTGCAATAATAGCAATCGTTTTAATAAGGATTTCAGGCTGTGTTTTTAGGATATGAATGATGACATTAAAGTCAATGCTTTTAATAAGGTCTGGAATATCTTTAGCATCAATATCTTGTAATTTTTTTAGACTCATTCTTTTTCTAGTTTGATGATAAATTGGGTAACATTAAAAGTTTTTATACGTTTTGAGCTAACGGAAGTCTGTGGCATTATTTCTTCAAAATAATCTGAGATAAACTCATTGCCATTAATAGTGGTGCTTAATTGATCGACTAACGAAAATTGTGCTTTTTTATCTTCGGAATATGCGTAGCCTGTTAATGTAACGGTCGCTTTTTTACTAACTATAGTTTTTTTTCCCTTTTGTGGTTTTTTGTGCTTAATCTCAAGTTTTTCAAACCATGTGCCTTGAGGCATCATTGCAGGAAACTTTAATAAAAAGGCAGCTGCTTGTGTCTCTAAATGAATACTTTCATAGGTTTCGATTTTAGTCTTTAAGCCATCATTATTTTTTTTGATAGTTTTGACAGAGGCATCTTTATCAATTCCTAACTGTTTTTCTAAATTTTTAACCTGCTTTTTAAATTTAATGGACGCTTGGCCAAATACAAATTGGCAGGCAAAGGCAATACCAATACACAGTAGGACTGTAATGACGAGGTCTTTATATTTATTAGATGATTTATCAAGTATCCCAGGGCTTGATTTTTTTCGTTTGACTTTACTAATTTTTTTATCTGAAAAATTCAGGTCCGCTGGCGTATCCACACTATATATTAAACCAATCCCAAAAGCGTTAAGATAACCGGGGTGCTCTATAGGAACGTCTTTTATGATGGCCTGAGTTAGGATAGGCTTTATGGGCATACTAAGTTCGCTGCTTAAACTTTCGGCAAGTTTATCAACATTAACCGTTGATAGAATAGAGATTTGTGTGACGTTTTGTTGGGGATGTTGTCGATTAAAATAATCTAAGGATATGCGCACTTCATTAACAAGGCGAAGCATTAAAGATTTAGGGTCCATCGCCTCTTGTTCTGCCGCTGGAGGTTTGAGTTGAAATTCACGTACAAACTCTGGCACGCCATGATCCATAATAATAATACGTCCTGTCTTTCCACCTTTTTCAATGAGGGCAATTGTTTCTTCAAGAGGAATAAGATTGTTAAGGATAAGACTTCGAATTAGGCTTTGAGGGGCAGGTTCTATAATATTTATAGTTAGACCTGCGTTTTCTAAAGGCTCGGTGTACGCTTTTAATACATCTTTTTTGATGGCAGCAAAGATGACACGTAATTGTTTATTATTGCCTTCTGTGATTGTTATACAATGATAACAATAAGACAACTCATTCAATGGGAATGGAATGTATTTTGCAGCCTCAAATGCGACAACTCCCTTAACCTCGTTTGGTGGCATCCAAGGAATAAGAAAAGAACGAAATATAATATCGCGTGCTGGTAAAGATAAATTAATTTCTTTTGTAGATATTTTCTCTTGTTGGATCGAGTCTTGGATAGCCGTTATGAGAAGTGGATTACTTGCAGCCTCTTGTTCTTTTTGTTGGTTTTGTTGATTGGTTTCTAAAGAGGCAGGAAATGGGATGTTAAAAATTTTGCTTGGTTGATTATTAAAAGTCTCAATAAATATTAATGAGTCTTTAGCCCAAAATACACCAAGCAAGATTTTATCAGCCATATTAATTTGAAGATAATTGAAACTTATTATTAATTGTAAACAGTCTTGGAGTGAGTCTGTGTAACAGATAATACATTAAATAATACTTATACTATATATAGTATAACGTATTATTAATTACACTATATTAGATAACCTTTGTCAATTGATATGTAAACAATTTTGAATAGATTACCACTTTTGGGAGGGGTACTAGTAGCTGATAATAATGTTAATTGGTACGCTTTCTGAGTTTGGGGGAGGTGTGCCAGAAGTGATGATATTTATAGATGAATCAAAGTCGATTGGACCAAGCGTTTCTGTAGGTAAGACAGCGTTGGCATAAGAATCTCCGTTAAGCTGAAGGGCATGGGAATAAGCCAAGCTACTTAGTCCAAGCATTTCTGATTGAATGCGTCTAATCTCGGTTTCTGTTGTATTGACCTGGCTGATATTTAAACTAAGGATACTGACCGCCAATACCATACTGACAATAATAAAGGCCAATACAGTAATGAATACCATTCCTTGGTTGTTATCTTTTAATTTTTTTAACATAATCAAAAATTCCTTACCACAAGACTACTTTTGAATGTTAAGCAAACTTTTACATCTTGGGCAATAATCAGGAGACTTATTCTCAAAGGTAAAAAAGATGTATGTGCAAAAGGGGCATTGCTGTAAATCTTCTGATTGGTACAACATACTTTCACTACGATAACTATAAAATATCCAAAGAGCAAAAACAAGTAGCATTGGCAAGCTTACAAAGAGGGCTGTAGCACAACTGATATCTAATTTTATCATAAGTACTAGAATCTTAAAGGTTTATATGGTTCTAATTTAAGTGCGTTTTCAAGCTCTTCTAGGGGATTATTTTGGCTTGATTCCGGTTTTTCCCTGATGAGTTCAAAGGTGGTTTTTTGAGATTCTTTGTCAAAAGTGACATTGTTGGAAAATGTGGGTTTATTAAGCATAATGTCTTTTTTGGGACTTTCCCTACTTTTAAGAAAGGAATTTGGAATGTTATTGATCATGAATTTGTTTTCTTTGTTTCTAATCCTTTGATCTGAAACGATGAGTAGTTCGTTATTTTTGAGGATGGATCCTAAGAAGATTAAATTTGGTTTTTTTGTATTAAACTTTTCAGGAAAAGAAAAGGTGAATTTTGTCATGATCCCATAATGTATGAGGCCACTAATGATCAAAGAAAGGATAACGGTTAGATAGTTTCTAGAGAGTAACCCGCTCATTAGTTTTCTTGGTTCGTCGCAATATTAATCTTTTCAATGCCTAAATTTCGACAAAGATCCCAAACATCTACGATTCGTCCCATGGAAGCTCTGCGATCACTTTTAATGAGCATGGGTCTGTTTTTAATGGTAGGGGCTTGTAATTTTGTCTTTAATTCTTTTAGCGTTATGACTTGATCATTTAAGTAAATGATATTTTCACTTGTAATCGTAATGATAAAATTTTCTTCCTTTATGGTATCACTGGTTACAGCTTTGGGAAGTTTGACATGGATGCCAGATTGAAATGTAAAGGATGACGATAACATGAAGAAAACCAATAATTGAAAAATGACATCAATTAGGGGGGCTATGTCAATTTGTTCAAGACCGAATTCTAATTTGGTATGTCTTTTAAATTTCATGGTTTATATCGAGGTTTCCGAAACTTGTCCCATAAAGTTTAATAATTCAGTGGCACTACGCTCCATTTCTAAAACGACGTGATTAATGCGACTCACGCAATAGTTGTAGGCAACAAATGTAGGAATAGCAACCATAAGACCTGCGACGGTCGTAAGTAAAGCTTCTCCTATCCCTCCTGCTAAATCGCCAGGAGTAACAGGGTTTAAAGAAGCCGCGCGCATTTGTATCGTGTGAAAGCTTTCTGTCATACCGGTAACTGTTCCTAATAGCCCAAGTAAAGGACAAATGTGTGCAATTGTTGCTAAGGCTGGTAAACGTCCTTCGAGCTTTGGAATTTCAAATAAGCTAACATCTTCCATGCTTTGCTTAACCTCTTCTCTCGAAGATCCGAATTTTACAATGCCAGCCTTTAAAATTTTTGCAACGGGTGAACGATTAACCTCACAGACTTGAATGGATTCTTTGATTTTATTGCTTTTCATATAATCAAAGACTTGCCGTTTAAGAATCAGCAAATCAGTGCGGATAGAAGCAAAATAGATTAATTTTTCAGTTACAATGGCCAATGCAATTAATGAGCAAATTAATATCGGAACCATTAATGGTCCTCCAGCTTTCATTAGCTGTATCGCGTTCATTTCCCAGATGCCACCATTCATAAAGTCCTCCTCTTCTGAGATTAATTGGTGCTGTATCTCTGAATATTAGCCTGAATATCTTGATTATTCGGATATAACTTTAAACCGTTTTTCCATATAAGCAAAGCTTTTTGTTTTTGATCTGTCTGCAGGTACCACTCTCCTAATTCTAAAAAAACTTTACTTTCTACAGGAGTCCCGCTTTGAACAATTTGTTCAAAGAGATCAATGGCTTCTTTAATAAACCCTTGTCTAAATTGTAATCGTCCATAATTTACGACGACTTTATGCGGAGTGGGTTTTGAAATCATAGCCTTCCACAGGATTTCTTCAGCTTTTTCTAGATTATTAAGTTCCATGTATGTTTTACCCAGTCCGTTTAAAGCTTCAACATACGTTGGATCGGCTTTGAGGGCAAATTCATAGTGCTCCTTAGCGGCGAGGAAATTTTGAGAAGCAAAATAGACATCTCCAAAATTGGTGTTAAACTGAGGTCCTTTTGCGCCAATTTCTTTGCCCCTTTTTAAAACAACAAAGGCATCATGATATTGATCGCGTTCAATTAAAGCTGTCGCAAGATTATTATAGGGTCTTGTTTTATTGGGGGATTTTGAAACGTTATCAATCCAAAAGGTGACTTCATCATGGTAGATATAATTGCGTTGATACGTCAAGAAAGAGAATGCGATCAAAACGGTTATCGTGCTTATGTAAAAGGCTCGATTATTTTTTATAAAATGAGATATGATACAAAATATTGCTATACAAAATCCTATTGAAGGTAAATACATGCGATGTTCAAAAATGACATGGGGTATTGGAATAATACTTGATTCAACGAGAAGAGTTGTAAAAAACCAAAATGCACCAACTGCTAGAAGAGGCATTTTTTTATAATTTTTGAAGCTTATAAAAATAATCATTACTAATAACACAAAACTTAATAAGGTTGGTGCTTCTAAGAAACTATGTGAAATAGGAAAGTCATAATCAAATGTTTGTCCAAAGGGAAACAGCAGTAAACTTATGTAATGAACGATAACTCGAAATTGTGTTAAGAGATAAGTGTAACTCGTTATAATATCGCCATCATGAGACCCTGAGACGAGTTGTCTAAAAATAATTCTAGTCACATTAAATGAGAACAAAAGAGGAATAATCATGACGATGAAACTTAAAACGCTAACTAATAAAATTGTTTTATAGTTTTTTGTCTTTTTAGGAGCATTTGTTTTTTCTTTGAGTAGAAAACATTCTATAAATATAATGACAAATGGCAAAGTAAAGGCGATTTCTTTTGTAAAGACGGCCATGAGCGTGCTAATTAACATCAAGATAATGTAATGTTTTTTTGAGTGTGAATTTTCTGGAAGTAATCGAAATTTTAGATAGCAACACATTGATAGTAAATAAAAAAGTGTTGCTAGGGATGCAAAACGTTGACAGATGTAGGTTACGGCTTGTGTTTGTAAAGGGTGAACTAAAAACAAGAGTGCAATGCATAAAGGTAAATATTTTTGCCTATCTGGATTATTTAGGTAGGACTTTTTTATACGTTGTGTAGCAAAAATAAGACGTACAAACCACCAAAGAAGAAGTGCGTTAATAATATGAATGAAGGTATTTGTTATGTGATAGCCAAAGACATTCAGTTTATGGAAATGATAATTAAGAGCAAAGCTCATAAGCCCCACAAAACGTGATTTATAAAAATGCCATTTTCCTTTAATGTCGGCTAGGTTTTTAATATGTTCGTTTAAGACGATAAACGGCTTGTCATCGAATTGAAATTCGGAGTGAAACGAGTTGGAATATATGGCAAGCCCTAAACAAATGATGATTGCAGTTGCTATAAGTTTGAATTTAATTGTTAAAGGTTTAGTCATAAATGTTTTAAATTGTTCGAACTAAGGGGTGTTTTCTTTAATCCATTCGATACGTTCTTTAGCAAATTTTAGTTCATCTGTTTCAAATTTGATAACTTTTTTATAAACAATTCTGGCTTTATCCCACTCTTCTTTGTCTTCGAAAATGCGTGCAATACGTAGATAGGCTTTAACATTTAATTGTTTTTCTTCTGGATAAAGGTAAGGAATTTTTAAATACTCCTCCATGGAGCGTTTGGTATTGTTGATACTTTCATAGGTATCAGCAATGAGGAATTGAATTTCAGCATCTTTAATTTGGCTTAAACCAGTTTTAGATTTTAAGGCTTTACTATAAGATTCTATGACTTTAGTGTGTTGTTTAGTTGTTTTATGCACTTCAGCAATTTTTATATGGGCATCCCTCTTGAATTCTGGGGAAACCGTTAAGATATCTTCATATGTTGTAATGGCTGATTCAGGATCTAATTCTCTAGAAAAAATATCCGCTATAGCTAAGCGTGCTTTAGCAAATATTTCTCGGTCATTTTTTTCACTTACTCTTTTATACGCATCAATGGCTTTATCAAATTCACTCTGAGCTTCATATGTTTGTCCTAATTCAAAGAAGACAAGATCGATTTTTTCACTTCCAGGAAATTGATGAATAAATTGTTTGTAGTAGGCTTCAGCCGCTTCAAACTCAGCTGATTGAAGATAGTGATCCCCTAACCAAATGAGGGCCTCTTGAGCAATGTCTGACTCAGGATATTTAAAAAGTAAAATTTTAAGTTTCTTTATAGCTTCTTTGGGGTCATCTAAATTATAAAGACATTTCGCGATATTTAACTCTGCTAATTTAATGAGATTTGATTGAGTGGGAAAGCTACGCACAATTTTTTGAAAAGATTTTATGGCTGGCGTATAGTTATTTAAATTGAAATTGGATAAGCCTTGAATGTAATAACTTTCCGCTAAAAATTCTGAAGAGCCGGAATGCCCATCAATAAATTGATTAATGTATTCATTGGCAATATTCCATTCTTTTTTCTTAAAATAAGCAACGGAAAGATAATAATTAATATCATTGAGATATTTGCTTTCAGGAAAGTTGGCTTTTAGGCTTTGGAAGGATAACGTTGCTGTGTCTATTTTGTCCATTTTAAGCAAGGCAATTCCTTGACGGTATTGAACATAATCAGTATAGGGGCTGTTTGAGTATTCTTTTAAAATGTCATCGTAGAATTCGATTGATTTTTCTAACTCACCAGCATCTTGATAAGCATCTCCTATTTGGGTTAATGCACTAATTTTGACCACATCACTGTCGGTGCTATCTTTCACTGTTTGAAAAATGGTTACGGCTTGATCAATTTTTCCTGATTTTAAATGAGACCAGGCTAGTCCGAAATAAGCTTTCTCTAGGATATCGGTTGAATTTTGATCTTTGTTTTTATTGGCAGCAGTTAGTTTTATTTTTAAGAGTTCGATAAGTTCTTTGTAGGTTGTAATGGCATTAGAATATTTTTTTAACATATAATAAGTATTGGCCTTGCCAAGAAGAGATTCATGAATGCGTCGGCTATTAGGGAACAACTCTACAAGTTGCGTATAGGCATCAAGTGCTTTTTGCGGTTCACCCGTCTCGGTATGCAAATTAGCTAATCCTAAAAAAACGTCATCAGATAAACTTCCCTTTTCTTGGGAGTAGGCCAGGGCTTCGTTAAAATGTTGCTCAGATAATTTGTACTTTTGAAGTTTGAGATAGCTCCAGCCTAGACTCACCTTAGACATTAAAATGAGCTTACTATCATAAGCTTGATCGGCGGCTTTCGCATAAAAAGTTATGGCTTCCAAATAATTTTCGATGTTGTAGTGTGCTTCCCCGATGTAGAAATGTGCTTCAGATTGTTTAGTCGAATTTGGAAATCTTCTTAAGTAATCCTGAAAGTAAGCAATAGACTTATCAAAATCTTGGACATTAAATTCTGTTTCTCCTAATTTAAAAGCGGCATCTTCACTTAATTGATGAATGGGATAAGATTTTATGAGAGTTTTAAAGGTTTCACGGGCTTGTTTGTATTGTCCTTGGTCAAAATAAGCCCAACCAAGAGAATAATAAGCCTGAGGTGTATAAATAGAATCGGGAAAGAGTTCTATGAGTTGATTATAATGTTTTTGAGCATCTGCATAGTGAAAGCCTTTTAAATATGTCTCCCCTAACCAAAAAAGCGTGGCATCTTTGTATTCTTTGTGGACTAATAACTTTTCAAATACATCAAAAGCTTTTAGATATTGGCTTTGAAAGAAATAGCATTGGCCAAGAAGCAGGTTTGCTTTAATACGTTTATCCGTTTGTGGGTACTCTTTGAGAAGTTGATCAATGTAGCGGATTGCTACATCATAGAATCCATCCTCAAATGCCTTTTGAGCCACAATAAAAAGGTCCTGATTGCTCATTTGGGCATAGCTTTTTTGGGTTGGCGGTAAGTTAAAAAAAACAATGAGGCCGATAAGTAATATTTTGATATAGGTGTTTTTTAGGAATGACATCAGCATATTATAACAAAGATTTGTATGGGTTTTATAACGTTTTTAAATGAATAGATAGGTGTTAATTTAGCAAGGGTTTTAAGTATTTGCCTGTGTGAGATTTTTTGTGTTTGATGATTTCCTCAGGCGTTCCTGCAAAAACAAGCTCCCCTCCTTTATCTCCTCCATCAGGACCAAGATCAATCAGATAATCAGCATTTTTGATGACTTCTAGGTTGTGTTCAATGACTAAAACGGTATTGCCTTTATCCACGAGGCGTTGTAACACAGAAAGAAGTTTTTCTACATCAGCGAAATGGAGACCGGTTGTTGGTTCATCTAGGATGTAAAAAGTATTGCCTGTGGAGTGTTTGCATAGTTCGCTGGCTAATTTAACGCGTTGCGCCTCCCCTCCAGATAATGTTGTTGCCTGTTGCCCTAAACGAATATAACCTAGGCCGACATCTTTTAAGGTTTTTAAAATTTTATTCACGCGGGGGATTTTATCAAAAAGCTCGATGGCGTCTAAAACAGATAAATTCAACACATCACTAATGGTATGTCCTTTAAAGGCTACCTCTAACGTTTGTTCGGTAAAGCGTTTCCCATGGCAGATTTCGCATTCAACATAAACATCCGGTAAAAAATGCATTTCAATCTTTTTAATCCCATCCCCACGACAAGCTTCACAACGGCCTCCCTTTACATTGAAGCTAAATCTTCCTGGTTTGTAGCCTCTCATTTTACTTTCTGGTAATTGGCAAAATAAATTTCTGACGTGGCTAAAGATTCCTGTGTATGTAGCGGGATTTGAACGTGGCGTTCGACCTATAGGGGATTGATCGACCTCAATTATTTTATCAATGTATTTAATCCCTATTATTTTCTTATGTTTTCCAGGCTTTTCTTTAGAGTGATAGATTTTTTGAGCAAGAGCTTTGTAGAGGATTTCATCAACCAAAGTTGATTTTCCAGAGCCTGAGACGCCTGTTACGCAAACAAAACTTTTTAGAGGAATAGTAATGTCGATATTTTTTAGATTATTTTCTTCGGCTCCTAGAATTTTTAAAATTTTATCTGCATGCATTTTTCTACGTGATGCTGGTAGCGGTATTGTTTTTCGACCGCTAAGGTACTGACCTGTTAAAGATTTTCGCGACTTTAAAAGTCCTGGCGTTGTACCAGCATAAATAATCTCCCCACCATACTCCCCTGCCCCTGGGCCTAAATCAATGACATAATCGGATTTTCGAATGGTATCTTCATCGTGTTCCACAACGATAAGAGAGTTTCCTAGATCTCTTAAATCATGAAGGGTTGCTAATAATCTTTCGTTATCTTTTTGATGAAGGCCAATGCTTGGTTCATCCAACACATAAACGACACCAACAAGGGCTGAGCCCACTTGCGTGGCTAAACGAATACGTTCCGCCTCGCCACCTGAAAGCGTGCCGCTCTTGCGATTTAAAGTGAGATATTCTAGGCCAACATTGATGCAAAAATCTAAGCGACGGAGAATTTCTTTAAGTATTTGTTCGCTGATCGTTTTATGATCTTTATTAAGTTTTATTGTGGAGAAGAATTTTTTAGCCTCTTTAATGGAATACTCTGTAACCTCGGCTATATTGCGTTGATTAATTTTGATAGCCAAAGCTTCTGGTTTTAATCGTGTTCCCCTACATTTGGGACATGGCAGGACAGACATGTAGCGTGTGATCTCCTCCCTTAACCAATCACTATCTGTATCTTTAAACATTCTCTCTAAATAATTAATAACCCCTTCATAAGGTTTACGCCATATTTCATCCGATGAACCAAAAAAGATAATTTTTTTAAACTTTTGAGACAGAGTATTAAAAGGGGCGTAAGCATCTTCTTCATAAAGTACGGCTAATTCGCGCATGACAGCGCGATAATACATCAGATATCCACGCCTTCCCTTTTGGACTGGAGCAATCGCATTGACCCACGCTTTGGATGGATCTGGAACCAAAAGCTCTGGGTCGATTTCCATTTTAGTCCCTAAACCGTTACACACGACACAGGCCCCGTAGGGTGAATTAAAAGAAAAGGTTCTTGGTTCTATTTCGGATATATTGATCCCACAATCAACGCAGGCAAATTTTTCACTAAACATTTTTTCAGGTTTGGATTTATCAAATTCAACAATCAACAATCCTTGACCAACGCTAAGGGCGGTTTCAATTGAGTCCGTTAGGCGTTTTTTTATTGAAGGCTTCATTTTGAGTCGATCAACAACGACTTCGATATTATGAACTTTGTATTTATCTAGTTTGAGTTCTTCTGAAATTTCCTGAATAGTACCGTCAACACGAATGCGTGCAAAGCCAGCTTTAGCAACCTGTTTTGTGATTTGACGATATTCGCCCTTTCGACCTTGAATGAGCGGAGCTAAAACGGTTATGGGAGTGCCTTCTTTTTCTTTAGTGAGCTGAGAAACGATTTCTTGAGTTGATTGACGCTCAATTTTTTTGCCACATTTATGACAGTAGGGAATTCCGATTCGAGCAAATAATAATCGAAGATAGTCAAAAAGTTCTGTTTGGGTGGCTACTGTTGAACGGGGATTACGACTGGTTGTTTTTTGTTCAATAGATATGGTTGGCGATAGGCCTTCAATGGACTCCACATCTGGTTTTTGGAGTTGTTCTAAGAATTGACGCGCATAGGCAGATAAACTTTCAACATAACGGCGTTGGCCTTCGGCATAGATTGTATCGAAGGCGAGAGATGATTTGCCAGAGCCGCTTAAACCTGTAATGACAACAAACTTATTGCGGGGAATTTTAAGCGAGATGTTCTTTAGGTTGTGCTCTTTGGCTCCTCGAATTATGATGGCATCAGATTTCACGTATTATTTCCCAAAATCGTTTTAGTACAAAACAGCCCTTGTAGGATACGAAGGTACAAGGGCCGTTTATGCATTTTACCAAAAAAAGGCTTATTTTCTCTTTGCAGCCTTTTTCTTAGTTGCTTTTTTCTTTGCAGCTTTCTTCTTTGTTGCTTTCTTCTTTGTTGCTTTCTTCTTTGTTGCTTTCTTCTTTGTTGCTTTTTTCTTTGCTGCTTTTTTCTTTGTTGCTTTCTTCTTAGTTGTTTTCTTTTTAGCAGCTTTTTTCTTTGCTTTTCTTTTACCACCGCGAACCATCTTAGCGCAAGAGATGTCACCGTTTTTATCTATAAAGTAGAGAAACCCAGCTTCTTTTTTGATTCCAACCTTTGCTACTTTTTTAGGTTTTCCCCCTTTTTTATTTCCACGAGCCATCTGTGCACAAGAAATGTCGCCAGCTTTGTCTACGAAGTAAAGGTATCCCTTTTGCTTCTTGATTCCTACTTTAGCAACTTTCTTAGCCATATGCATTCACCCCCTTTCTTTCTATTTATAGTGTTAGTGATAATAATAATGTCATTCCTCCGGAAGCGGGAATCTTAAAATAACGACACTATTACTTCTACTATATTTATTGCCCTTTAAGTTCCTATAAATATTCCCGTACAATATTGTTTTAACGTTTGTATCCCCGATAGTACGGCTAAATAACTTGTCTTCGGATTATCAGGGCAGACCAAATTTTCTGTGCGCGTCACCATTTTTCCAAAATCCCCGACCATTTCTATTTCATGCGAATTGGTTTTAAAATGGGGAGAACATAATATGCGTACTTTAAGTTTATTTTTACATTGAGAGGCAAGAGCCACGGTCGCTGCTACATTAATATTCTGAGGGAAATATTTAACAGCGGATGCTACAGATCCGCTAAAAATTTCAGTTTCTTTTTTTATTTTGGAGATGTTTATTTTATTTTTTATAAAATAAGGACTGTCTTTTAGTCCGGATGGATTTTTTCGTGTGGTGAGTGTAATAGATTTGATGTTGACTAAACTGGCGGCTTTAATAGCATCAATTCCAGCAATGGCGCCTGAGGGTAGTAGAATTTGGCAATTATTCTTTTTAGCCAATGTAAAAAGATTATCAGCATCTAGAAGTTTTCCAACGCTCATGGCAAGGACGCTTCTTTTGGCTTTTAAGGCTTGTGCAATGATTTGTTTTGTATTATCGGCGTTAATCGCTTCGACCATACAGTCACAACTTTTTATCAAATCGTTGAGAGAAGTTTTTACGCTTTTTAAACTTTTAAGAGATTTAGCAAGTTTAAAAGCTTTCTCCTCGTGTATATCATAAAGCCCTGAAACATGGCAAAAATTCTTTAAATCTTTTTTTATACTGTCTGCAATCCGTGATCCAATCGCCCCGCATCCAACAATGCCGACTTTAAGCTGCACCCTTTTCTTTTTTTGCGTCATCGTGCGTTAAATATAATGTTATCAATCAAGCGTGTTTTACCAAAATAGGTAGCCAGCGCAATAATTGTTCGTCCATGTAAGTGTTTTATAGGCATTAGTGTTTTTCCATCGATACAAGTAACATATTGTATGCTCGCTTTTGTGTTCTCGTTAATGATCTTTCGAATCAATGTTTCTAGTCGTTTTGGCTTTATTGTTGATTTTTGAGCCCGTTGTTTAGCCATTTTAAGCGATTTATAGAGATATATTGCTTCTTTGCGTTGTGTCTTTGAAAGATGAGCGTTTCTTGAACTCATCGCAAGGCCATCTTTTTCCCGAATGGTTTCGCCTATTTTTATTTGAGTTGAAAAATTTAAATCCTGAACCATCCTCTTTATTACAAAAGCTTGTTGGATGTCTTTTTGTCCAAGATACATTGTGTGCGGTTTAACTATATTTAGGAATTTTGCCACAACCGTTGCAACACCCTTAAAATGGTTTTTTCGAAATTGACCGCATAAATGCTTTGTTATATCTTCAACTTCAATATATGTCAAAAAGCCTGACGGATACATCTCTTTTATCGACGGATAAAATATTATATCAATATTTTCTTTTTTTGCCAATAAATCATCACTTTTTTTCTGACGAGGATATTTCTTAAAATCTTCATTTGGACCGAATTGTGTGGGGTTTACAAAAACGCTAACAATTGTTAAATCATTTTCTCGTCGAGATTTTCTCATTAAGGATAAATGTCCTTTATGAAAAGCGCCCATGGTTGGAACAAAGCCAATGGATTTATTTTTAGCTTTTTCTTTTTTTAAATGTTGCTGTAAGGATTTTGTGGAATTAAATATTTTCATCGGCAAAATGAATGCTTTCTTCAGGTGCTATTTCGGCCAAAGGTTTAAGGACAAATTCACGTTCTTTGATGCGTGGGTGAGGAATTTTTAAATTCGGTTCATTGATTGTTAATTGATCAAAAATTAGAATATCGATATCAATTGTGCGTGGACCATTTTCTATATTGCGCACACGATGCAATTGAGACTCAATTTGGTGGATCAAAGTTAATAATTCGTGTGGTGAGAATTGAGTTTCAATTTTTATCACCCCATTAAGGAATAATCCTTGATGGGGAGGCCCACCGACAGGTTCGGTTTCTAAATAGGTGGATTGTTTGAGGAGATGACAGCCATTTTTTGAAAGGTGCATTATGGCTGTATTTAAATAGTTCTGCCGATCGCCTAGATTTGAACCTAAACCCAAATAAACAATGGACAATTTAGAGAACCTTTGCTAAACGCTCAACCGCTTGATTGATACGTTCTTTAGAAACGGTCAATGCCATGCGTACGTAGCCCTCTCCTGCTTCACCAAATCCGTTTCCGGGAGTGACAACGATATCGCTTTTATCTAAAAAGGCTTTGGATGTTTCCATGGAGCTTGAGAAGCCTTTAGGAATTTTGGCCCATACATAGAAAGCCGCTTTTGGAGGCGTAATTTTCCAGCCCAACCCGCGTAGTCCATTAATCAGATAATCTCGTCGATCTTGATATAGTTCACGCATCTCCTCTGTTACTTCAGGAGCACTTCTTAGAGCGACAATACCCGCTTTTTGAATGGCCGTAAAAATGCCAGAATCAAAATTGGATTTCACTTTAGCTAAAGCGGCTACAAGAGTAGGATTTCCACAGGCCCAACCGATTCTCCATCCTGTCATGTAATAGGTTTTTGACAAAGAATGAAATTCAATAGCCACGTCTTTCGCCCCTTCAATTTCAAGAATACTGATTGGTTTTTCACCATCATAGTAAACTTCAGAATAAGCCATATCTGAGACAATGATAAACCCCTTCTCGCGAGCGCAGTTGACAAGTTCGGTATAAAATTCTTTAGTAGCTGTTGCTGATGTTGGATTATTTGGATAATTGACCAAAACCATTTTAACATCTTTCATGGCCGCAATTTTAGAAACGTCTGGCAAAAATCCATTTCCTGCCTTTAAAGGAACGTTGACAATTTTTCCTCCAGCAAATTGAATGGATGGTCGATAAGCAGGATAAGCAGGATCCGTTAAGACGACTTTATCTTTAGGATTAATAATTCCAAGAGGCAAATGAGCTATGCCTTCTTTTGATCCAATACAAGGATGAATTTCTGTTTCAACATCAAGGGCCACGTTAAAACGATTTTGAAACCAGTTAGCAATCTCTTCTCTTAATTCTAATAAGCCATTATCTAAGGCGTAGTGATGAGTGTCAGGATCTTGAGCGGCTTCTTTGAGGGCTTCGATGATGTGCGGATGCGTTGGGTAGTCAGGATCGCCAATACCTAAATTGATAACATCACGGCCTTGGGCCATGGCTGCACGTTTGGCGCGATCAATTTCGACAAAAAGATATGGTGGTAATTCTTTAAGTCTGTCGGCGAATTCTATTGTAAAAGGATTTGATTCGGTGTTTGTACTCATGAAAGTGCTCCTTACGATACGTTACTATTAAGTTAATCCTAAAACGTCTTGCATGTTATACAAGCCGGATGTTTTATTTTCTAAAAATTTGGCCGCCACCAAAGATCCTTTAGCAAAGATGTCACGATTTTTGGCGTGATGCGTGATGGTGATGATATCTTCTCCACTTTCAAAGGTGATGGTATGATCGCCAATGACTTCCCCTTCTCGTAATGACTCGATATTTTTGACTTTCGTCTTTGAGGATTCTTCAGCTAGTTCAGCAATTGTTTTTGCGGTTCCTGAAGGCGCGTCTTTTTTATGAACATGGTGGGTTTCAGAGATGTTGATAGAGTAATTTTCGCCTGTCTTGGCTGCTGCTGTTTGTGTGAGCTTAAAAAGGAGATTGACCCCTACAGACATGTTGGATGCAAAGACAATAGCAATTTTTTCAGAAGCTTTTTTGATTTTTTCTATACCCTCTTGTGTAAAACCTGTTGTCCCGATGACCATATTAACATTGTTCTCAATGCAGGCTTCGAGATTCTTTAAGGTTCCTTCAGGAAGGGTAAATTCGATATTCACATCGCAGCCCATTAAGGCTGTGGTATCGCTTGAAACACTGATACCACTAATAGGTTCTTTGACCTTTGGATGTTCGGAATGCTCTAATAGCGTTTTAACTATAAAATTTGAGTCTTCTAAAGCTAACTGCGTAATCCTTGTGCCCATGCGACCATGGCATCCGCTAACGGATAAATTTTGCATAACCTTCCCTCTTTTATTAAGCGTTTACATTTAAAATGCCATAAGCTTCTAAAGCTTTTTTTACAGAAGCTATATTTTTATCATCCATCTCACATAACGGTAATCGAGTCTCTCCACCGCAGAGTCCTAAAAACTCCATCGCCTTTTTAACGGGCTGTGGATTCGATTCGACAAACATCGCTTTAGCTAGAGGTAAAATTTTGTAATGAAGCTCGCGTGCTTCATCGATTTTGCCTTCATTGAATGTATTGATGACGTTAACGATATCTCCAGGGATAATGTTGGATAATACCGAAACAACCCCAGATCCGCCAATTCCTAATATAGGTAGTGTAAGAGCGTCATCTCCGGAAAGGATGAGAAAATCTTTACCACATGATAATCGCACCGATTGTGCTTGATCAAGAGATCCTGAGGCTTCCTTAACACCAATAATGTTTTTACAATCAGATGCTAATTTAGCAACAGTATCTGTTTCAATATTGGTGGCCGTTCGTCCTGCAATGTTATAAAGAATGATAGGAATTTGCACACTGTCAGCGACAGCTTTGAAATGGCGATATAAACCTTTTTGAGTTGGTTTATTATAATAAGGTGTAACAACTAACGCGCCACTGGCACCCGCTTTGGCGGCATGTGCTGTTAAGTCTATGGCTTCTTTTGTCGAGTTTGAACCTGTTCCTGCTAGAATAGGTACACGGTCAGCGGCGGCATCAATACATGTTTCAATCACTTTAGCATGTTCGTCATGATCAAGTGTTGGTGATTCTCCTGTCGTACCGCAAGGCAAGATGGCATTGGTACCATGCTTGATTTGAAACTCTACCAATGATCGTAATGTTTCATAATCAACAGCACCATCTTTAAATGGGGTGACAATCGCAACAGTTGCTCCTTTAAACATATTTAGTCTCCTTTTTGAATTAAATGTCATTCCCGACACATCGGGAATCTCTTTTCGCACGGTTACCCGTTTTCAAGGGTATGACAAGTGTTACTGTCATTCTCAAAACATCTGATTGTTGTCATTCCCAAGGAAGTGGGAATCAATTATTTAATATAATATTCGCCCTTAGCGATAAATTTAGCACTTCCCCGTAACCACACATTAGAAATAATCCCATCCGTACAATCAAATTGAATGTGAAGAATTTCACCACTTTTTGTTTTAACGCGTATTTTGGCACTCTTTTTATTCTTTAAGTTGGGGTTCTCTAAAAGGTAGGTGACAATGCCCGCTGCCACACTTCCCGTTCCACAAGCCTTTGTTTCATCTTCGACACCTCGTTCATATGTTCGGCATTCCACAAGGTTTTTACCCAATTGTTCTACAAAATTTACGTTGGTTCCTTTGGGTTTAAAATGATCATGATAACGAATCAATTCACCAATGGTGGCGACATCAATATTTTTTACATCATTAACATAAATGATGGCATGCGGAACGCCGGTATTGATCGAACTTACGCGTAAGGGCCTTTTGTTGACTTTGATTTTGATTTCAGGTTTAAAATCAAAAGGATCACTTAAGCGCACATTGGCATCTTCCCCCTTGGCTTCACCTAAAATAAGGCCAGCAGGTGTATCCATCGAAAACAATTTCTTTTTTGGTTTTGTATTTTTGACGATGTAGGCCGCCATACAACGTGCTCCATTGCCGCACATCTCAGCTTCTGATCCATCTGGATTAATAATGCGCATGCGATAGTCCGCTTTTTTTGATTTATCCAAAATCAAAAGCCCATCAGCACCAATACCATTACTGCGATCGCAAGCTTGAATGGCCAATCGTTTTAAACTAATGCCTTTGGGTGGATTAAGGACAATAAAATCATTGCCTGCTCCAGTCATTTTTGTGAAATTTATTTTTTTCATTTGAGAAAAGACGGTATGGATTCGCCTTTGAGTAAATCTTCAAAGGTTTCTCTCTTTTTAGTGATTTCATATTTGTTGCCTTTGACCATGACTTCCGGTGCTCGCCCACGGACATTGTAGTTGCTTGACATCACATAACCATAGGCCCCGGCACTCATAACAGCTAAGAAATCCCCTTTTTTCATTAAGGGTAGTCTTCTATCTTTAGCAAAGTAATCTCCACTTTCACATATGGGACCAACAACATCACATTTGATTTTCTTGGCACCATTTTTATGAAGGGGTACAATTTCATGATAAGCATCATAAAGTGATGGACGCATAAGATCATTCATCCCTCCATCAACAATGAGAAATTTTTTAACACCATTATCTTTTAGATAAAGGACTTCAGAGACAAATATACCGGCGTTGCCTGCAATAAATCGACCTGGCTCCATGACGATTTTAAGTCCTGTCTTCTCTAAATAAGGAAGTATCGCTTTGGCAAAGTCTTTTGCTGTTTGAGGTTTTTCATCTTTATAAATAATTCCTAATCCTCCACCGATATCTAAATATTCAAGAGTAATGCCGTCTTGACGCAACACATTAATGAATTCAATTACCTTTTTGATAGCATTGACAAAAGGATCTTTTGTTGTGATTTGAGAACCTATGTGGACATGAAGTCCGCTAAATTTAATATTTGAATATTTTTTACGATTTTTCATAATCTGACGAGCCGTTTTTAAATCAATACCAAATTTATTTTTTAGTGTCCCCGTTGTAATTTTGGCATGTGTGGGTGCCGCTACATCAGGGTTAATGCGCAACGCGACTCGGGGTGTTGTCTTCATTTTTTTTGCAATACGATTAATTTCATCTAACTCAGGTAGGGACTCAACGTTAAAAAATAAAATATCAGCTTTAATGGCTGTTACAATCTCCTCTTCTGTTTTTCCGACAGAGGCAAAGACAATTTTTTTGGGGTCAGCTTTGATCAATTGTGTTTTTTTCAATTCGCCCACAGATACGATATCAAATCCAGCCCCGTGATTAGCTAGTGTTTGAATGACAGCTAAATTATCATTAGCTTTCATTGCAAAACACACGATCGGATTAAGCTCAGAGAAAGCTTTTTGAATCTTGGTTAAATGATCCACGAGGGTGTTGTGACTGTAGATATAACAAGGCGTGCCAACTTTTTTCGCGATTGTGCTTACCTTGACATTTTCACAATATAAATCATTACTTTTGAACTTAAAGTCGTGCATTGTTTTTCTTCCAAAAAGCGATTTGTTTTTTAACCATCGCCGGGTTTGTTGATCCAAGAGATTTTTTAATTTTAACAGATGTCTGTGGATTTAAAAGTTTTTTTACATCGAGTTCAAATAGAGAGTGAAATTTTTTAAGTTCTTTTTCACTTAAATCGGCAATCTTTTTCCCCTTATCTAAGCAGTTTTTAACCATCTTTCCAATCGTGTCATGAGCTTCTCGATAGGAAACTCCTTTTTTAATTAAATATTCCATAATGTCTACCGTAAAAAAGGATTCATCTTGGATTCGTTTTTCAATGACGGGTTTATTAACTTTTAAGGTCTTAAAAAGTTTTGTAAATAGCTCAATCATATCTTTGGCTTTTTCAACGGATTCAAAGAGCGGTGGCTTATCAAGCTGTAAATCCCGATTATACGTTAAGGGTAAACCTTTCATTAAAACCAAAACTTCTTGAAGATTCGCATAAAGTTTACCGGTTTCCCCTCGAATTAATTCCATCATATCGGGATTCTTTTTGTGTGGCATGATGGAAGATCCGGTACACAACGACCAATCGATATCAATGAAATTAAACTCCGAGGTATTCCAGATAATCATATCTTCCGCCATCCGCGAGAAATGCATGCCTAAAATAGCGATGGCAGATAATCCTTCAATAATAAAATCACGATCGCTCACCGAATCAATGCTGTTTTGAGTGATATCTTCAAAAGGCGTTTCTTCATTCATCATATTGCGATCAATGGGTAAAGATGTTCCTGATAAGGCGCAACTTCCAAGTGGCATCTCATCCCCATGGCTAATAGCATCAACAATACGTAACATATCACGCTCTAACATCTCAACGTAAGCTAACATATGGTGTGACAAAAGGACCACTTGAGCCGCTTGCATATGTGTATAAGCTGGTATGATGACATCTTGATGTTTGTCTGCAAATTTAACAATTTCGTACTGCAATTTAAAGATGAGCTCGGCAATGTTATAAAATTCATTAAAGCAATAATATTTCATATCACAAACGACTAAGTCGTTGCGTGATCGGGCGGTGTGTAATTTATCCGCCGCATTTCCAATAAGTTTTTTAAGAGATTCTTGGATGTTGGTATGAATATCTTCAGCCTTAGGATTAAATTTAAACGTACCCTTCTCTATTTGATCATGGATTTTCTTGAGTCCCATGACAATTTTTGTGGCATCTGTTTGAGGAATAATTTTACATTTCCCCAACATTTTTGTGTGCGCGATTCCAGCTAGACAGTCATATTTAGCTAAACGATAATCGTAGGATATGCTAAAGCTAAATTTATCCGCTAAATTGTCAGACTTCCCATCGAAGCGACTTCCCCAGAATTTGCTCATAATAACCTCTCGTAAAATTAATATTAATCGTGTCGTCCCCGCGAAAGCGGGGATCTAGTAATAGTGATAATATTACTTTTACTATTTTGAGATCCCCGCTTCCGCGGGGACGACATTCTTATTATCACTTTATCACTCTACCACTCTATCACTACTTCCCTTATCCTGAACCATACGGCATCCCCCACAACTGAATAAATCCATCCGCCAATTTTTGATCAAACACATCTTTGTCGCCATAGGTAGCAAGTTCTTCTTTATAGCGAGAAAATTTTGATTTACGCCCCACCACCATGCAATTTCCCTTATGAAGCTTAAGGCGAACGACTCCGGTGACACGCTCATTAACCTTATTAAAGTAAGCATCCAATTCTTTTTTAAGCGGAGTATCCCAAAGGCCGTTATAGGTTAATTGTGCATATTTTTGTGATAATCCTTGTTTATGAGACATAGTCTCACGATCAAGAACTAAACAATCTAATTCATGTTTTGCCGCATGGATAACTGTTCCTGCTGGATTTTCATAAATTTCACGAGACTTAATACCAACAAGTCTGTTTTCCACCATATCCACTCGTCCTACCGCATTATCTCCTGCGATTTGGTTGAGTTTTTCAATAATGGTAACGGGTTGATATGCTTTTCCATCCACCTTAACAGGAACTCCTTTGTTAAACTCGATTTCAACATAGGTAGGTATATTTGATGCCTTCAATGGATTTTTTGTTAATTTGAAAATATTTTCAGGCGGTTCATTCCAAGGGTCTTCAAGGACACCGCATTCAATGCTTCGACCGTATACATTTAAGTCAATGCTGTAAGGACTTTTTTTGGTGACATCAATTGGAATTTTTTTGGCCTTAGCGTAATCAATCTCTTGATCGCGTGTTTTAAATTCCCAGATACGAACAGGGGCGATGATTTCAAGTTTAGGCGCCATCAGGCGTGCTGTGACTTCAAATCGGACTTGATCATTTCCTTTTCCCGTACATCCATGCGCAATAGCATTCGCCTTTTCTTGTTTGGCAATGAGCACCTGATGTTTGGCGATGAGCGGGCGTGATAAGGCGGTGGCCAAGAAGTATTTGTTTTCATAAACGGCACTGGCTTTAATCGCGGGAAAGACATAATCTTCCACAAATTCTTTTTTAAGATCAAGCACATAGACTTTTGAGGCACCTGTACTTAAAGCCCGTTTTTTAATCAATTCAAAATCATCTCCTTGTCCGACATCGGCACAATAGGCAATTGAATCATATCCTTTATCTTCAAGCCATTTAATGGCGCAGGAGGTGTCTAATCCTCCGGAATAAGCTAAAACAACTTTTTTCATTGCAGCTCCTTCTAAGTTAATAAGTAAAAATAAGCGTGTCATTCCCGCGAAAGCGGGAACCTCCAATAAGTAATATTTTTACTATTATTGGGTCCCCGCTTTCGCGAGGATGACATGTGTAATATTTATTAAAACGCGCCCCACGTATTAAACAAAAAGTTTAAGACTGCTTTTTGCGTATGTAACCTGTTCTCCGCTTGATCAAAAACAATGGAATGTTCACCATCAATGATTTCTTCAGTCACCTCTTGTCCGCGATGAGCGGGTAGGCAATGCATGAAAATGTAATTAGGATTGGCTAATTTGACTAACTCTTCATTAATTTGATATTTATCAAAATCATTGATGCGTTTGGCATTTTCTTCTTCTTGCCCCATGCTCACCCAAACATCACTATAAATAACATCACTTTTTTCAATGGCTTCTTCAGGGGACTGGGTAACTTTAATATTGGCCCCTGTTTCTTGCGCGTATTTTAAGGCGGTATCAACAATAGCTTGGTCAGGCTCATAATTTTTAGGAGTTGCAATATTGATGTGTATTCCTACTTTAGCGCAGGCTAACATTAAGGAATGACAAACATTATTGCCATCTCCGATGTAGGCAACTGTAATATTTTCTAAGCGTTGTAGCCTTTCTTTTATGGAGAAAATGTCGGTTAACGCCTGACAAGGGTGATAAAGATCAGACAATCCATTGATGATGGGAATGTCAGCATGTTTAGCCAAATCAACAACATCTTGGTGTGTAAAGGTTCGAGCGACTATGCCATCAAGGTAACGAGATAAAGTTTTGGCCACATCTGAAGTCGATTCGCGTACGCCTAAATTAATTTCTTCAGGCCCTAAATAAACGCAATTTCCGCTCATTTGAGATATGCCTACTTCAAAGGAAACGCGTGTGCGATTTGATGGTTTTTGAAAGACTAATCCGATACTCTTATTCTTTAATAACTCCATCGAATACAATTGATCATGCTTAATCATCGTTGTCAAATCCATGAGTTTGATGATTTCTTCTTTTGTTAAATCTTCTAAACTAATTAAACTTTTGGATTGTTTCATGATAGTGTTTTAATAACTTTCTCCAGTATATAAATAGCTTTATCAGCTTGTTTTTTAGTGACGTTTAAAGCAGGCATCAATCGTAATACATTGCCTTGTGTGCAATTAATGATAAGACCTTCATTTAAACAGTCTTGAAATATCTTTTTTCCTTGACTGTTTAATTCGACCCCGATCATTAATCCTATCCCTCGGACCTCTTTGATGCAACTATATTTTTGTTTCAATTCTTCAAGTTGTTTAATCAGATATTGCCCCATTGTTTTTGTATTTTTAAGCATTTTATCAGTATGAATGGCTTTAAAAACGCCCAAAGCCCCTTTACAAATGAGTGGACTTCCACCAAATGTTGAGGCATGCATGCCGGGTTTAAATGTATCGGCAATACTTTCTTTAGCTACTAAGGCACCAATAGGTAGTCCTCCCCCTAAGCCCTTGGCCAAAATCATTAGATCTGGTTGAACCTTGTAATTTTTATAGGCAAACATCTCGCCCGTTCGTCCCATCCCCGTTTGAACTTCATCAAAGATCAATAAGATATCTTTATCATCGCAAATGCTTCGTAATGTTTCGATATATTCTTGGGTGGCAATATTTATTCCGCCCTCTCCTTGGATTAATTCCAAAATAACAGCCACGGTTTTTGGATTAACGGCGGCTTTAAAAGCTTTGATATCATTAAAAGGAATGTGCTTAAATCCTTGGGGAAGTGGTGCAAATCCTTCTTTGTATTGAATTTGACCAGTTGCACTTAAGGCTCCCATGGTTCGTCCGTGAAACGACTTCTCCATGGTAATAATTTCATGGCGTTTGCCTTGACCATAAGCGCGCGCAAATTTGATGGCGGCTTCATTCCCTTCAGCGCCTGAATTACAGAAAAATACTTTTCCTTTAAAAGAACAACGAATAATTTCTTGGGCCAGTTTGGCTTGACTGGGGTGATAAAAATTATTGGGCATGTGAATTAATGTTGAAATTTGATCGCGTACACCGGCCATAACTTTAGGATGGCAGTGTCCAACATTGGAAACACCCCAACCAGGAAAGAAATCTAAATATTTTTTTCCATGAATATCTGTAACGTTCATCCCTTTTCCCTTCACCATAATCAAAGGTTCACGCGTGTAGGTATTCATGACACATTTTTGAAAACTATTTATGATATCTGCTTTTTTCATCCCTTTAATATCTGCGTCCCAATCCCTCGATTTGTAAAAAATTCTAATAGTAAAGCGTGTTGAATTCGCGCATCAACGATGTGAGTCTTTTTAACATTACCATTTAAGGCCTCAATACAGGAATTGACTTTTGGAATCATACCGCCTTGAATGACATTAAGCTTAATAAGATTAGCCACCTCAGCAACCGTTAAGGTTGATATCAGAGATTCTGGATCCTCTGGATTTCTTAAGACACCTTGGACATTTGTTAAAAGGACAAGTTTTTCTGCTTTTAGGGAATGAGAAATGGCGCTGGCCACCTCATCGGCATTGATGTTATGTGATTCTTTTTTCCCACATATGCCCATAGGAGAAACAACTGTAATGTGCCCCTTTTTTAAATGAGATTCTAGCGCTTTTTTATCAATATTGGTTATCGTTCCCACATAACCTAAATCTTTTGAAGCTTTACGTTTTTCTACATGAAGAATATTTTCATTACCCTTAAGACCTGTAACATCCCCTTTTAAAAATTTGATTTCTTTAACAATTCTTTGATTGAGTTTTGTCAATTCTTCAATAACTATTTTTAATGTCTTTTTATCCGTAACGCGAATGCCTTCATGAAATTCTGGTGTAAGTCCTTCTTTTTTGACGCGATTACTAATATGGGGTCCTCCCCCATGAACGAGAATGGTGCGAATACCTACAAAACTTAAAAAAACGATGTCTTCTAATACGTTTTTACGAATGGCATCATTATCGAGAATACTGCCTCCAAATTTGATGACAAAAACTTTACGGCGAAACGCATGAATGTAGGGAATCGCCTCAATTAGGACGCTGGCTTTTTTGATGACTTGTTCCATTTAATTATATTCCCCGTTAATTTTTATATAATCATAGGATAAGTCTGAGGTAAATACTGTTGCATTCCCCTTGCCTAACCCCATACTCACATTAATTGTTATTTCTTTTTTCTTAAACGAACTAAACGAAATTTTTAAATTTTCTTCTTTGACTTGTGCTAATCCTAATGCACCAACAGCCTGGGCCACGCGTCCCCAATTCGGGTTGCTCCCAAAAGCGGCTGTCTTGACTAACATGGAATTAGCAATGGCTAAGCCTATCGTTTTTGCTTGTTTGGCTGATTTGGCTTGAGTAATTTGAATATCGATAAATTTGGTTGCCCCTTCTGCATCAAGGATAATTTTTTTGGCTAAATCAAGACAGGCGTGGTTAAGTGCTATTTGAAATTTCTTAAAATCTGAACCTTCCGTTGAAATTTTTTTATTCTTAGCGCATCCATTGGCCATTATAACAACAGTATCATTAGTGCTCATACAGCCATCGATTGTTATGCTGTTAAATGATTGATCAACGGCAACTTTTAAGGCCAGTTTTAATAATCGTGGTTGGATGTTGGCATCGGTTGTGATCATTCCAAGCATCGTAGCCATATTGGGGGCGACCATACCAGAGCCTTTAGCGCATCCTGCAATGGCTACTTTCTTACCACCTAAGATTAATTCAACCGCTATTTGTTTCTCAACGGTATCTGTAGTCATTATTGCTTTTGCAGCTTTTGACGCACCATCAATGGACAAACTTTTGGATAATTTTGGAATCGCTTTTTTAATTTTTTTATAGGGCAAAGCTTTTCCGATAATACCGGTAGATAAAACAAAGACATCGTTTGGTTTTATAGCCAAATGTTGAGCCACACTTTTCGCTGTTTCTTGAGCATAAAGAATACCAAATTTTCCAGTAAAACAATTAGCATTACCACTGTTGGTAACGATTGCCTGAATGTTACCATTTCGAATGTTTTTTTGGCTGACTAGAAGTGGGGCTGCTTTAATCGAATTCTTGGTAAACACAGCAGCTCCAATGGCTGGTGTTTTACTGAAAATTAATGATAAATCAAGTTTGCCTGATCGTTTGATACCGCTGGCAATCCCGTTAGCTAGAAACCCTTTTGGCTGTGTCACTCCTGATTGTAGTACTTTCATAATAGGCTTTCTGTTTCCTTAAAGTTATTCATGATATTCATGTTTTGTACAGCTTGTCCAGCGGCCCCTTTGACAAGATTGTCAATGACTGAGGTCAAAACGAGAAGATTTTTCTCTTCATTAGCCGCTAATCCAATATCACAGAAATTTGTATGTTGAACATTTTTAAGTTCGGGTTGATTGGATAATGGTAGTATCCGAACAAAAGGTTCTGTTTTATAAAATCGTTTATAGATTTGATGTATGTCTTTAAGTTTGATTGTTTTGTTGCACCGAATGTAAATCGTTTCTAATATGCCTCGATTGATGGGTAATAAGTGAGGCACAAATTCAATCTTTTTTAATTTTGAAGCAACTTTAGATAGATAAAGATCAATTTCTGGTGCGTGTTGATGTTTTAAGACTTTATAGGCTTTAAAGTTTTCATTAAGCTCTCCAAATAAAAGCTGAGTGCTTGCTTTTCGTCCAGCACCAGAGACGCCCGATTTGGCATCGATAGTGATCGATGAGATCAGTTGAGAATTTGTTGTTGCTAGCGGCAATAAACCTATAAGAGCTGCTGTTGGGTAACATCCAGGATTGGCAATCAAATTGGATTTTTTGATCTCTTCTCTATATAGTTCGGGTAATCCGTAGGTTGCTTTTTTAAGGTTTGATAAATCTTGATGAGTGGTTTTATACCACTTTTTATATAGTGAGGATGTCTTTAAACGGTAGTCACCGCTTAGATCAATGACGCGAAGGCCAGCTTTAAGGAGTTTGGGTGTAATTTTCATAGAAATTGTGTGAGGAACAGCCAAAAAAATAAGATCACACAGCTTTTTAGCTTTTTCAATATCGAAGCGTTGACAATTAAGGCGTGTTCGTCCGGCAAATTGGGGCCAAATATCTTCAATTTTGCCATGTGAATTATTCGCACTTACATACGTGACGCGTGCTTGAGAATGCTTTAGAAGCAATTCAAGGACTTCTTTGCCTGAATATCCACTAACGCCAACTATTCCTACGTTAATCATGTTATTTCTCCAGCAATCGTGTAACTGTATTATTGTGAATTGTTTATAATAAAATAAAAAACCTATCTCGTCAACTCATTTGGTCTCGGGAGATAGGTTTTTTGAAAATATTTTGATAAATCTTAAAAGGTTATCTTTTAACCCATTGAAACTTCTTACGCGCTCCCTTTTGTCCAGGCTTCTGCCTTTCTTTCATCCTTGGATCGCGCCTTAAAAGTAAGGCTTTCTTTAAAACGGGTTTGTTTCCTTGTTCGTATTTAACTAAAGCACGAGCTAGTCCTAATCGAAGCGCTCCTGCTTGTCCTGTGTTACCACCACCTGTGACACGAACAGTAACATCGAAATTTTTATCAGCATTGGTCAATTGAAGAGGTTCCATAATTGTAATTTGGTGAATTTCACTAGGAAAATAGTTTATTAAGTCGCGTTTATTAACACGTATTTTACCTGTTCCAGGAGAAATAGTAACTCGTGCAACTGAACTTTTTCGTCGACCTGTAGCAGCATATTTAACAATTTCAACCATTCTTGATAAACTCCTTATTAAACCTCAAGCGCGATTGGTTTTTGCGCTTGGTGAGGATGTTTGTCCCCAGCATAAATTTTTAATTTTGTTTTAACTTTGTTTCCAAGAGGACCACTTGGAATCATACGATTAACAGCTAACCGTAACACTTGTGTTGGTGCTTTTTTTAACATGACTTCTAATTTCATTGTCCGTTGCCCTGACGGGTAACCAGAATAGCGATGGTATTCTTTTTTTTGAAGCTTTCGTCCTGTGACTCTGATTTTTTCGGCATTAATGATGATCACTTGATCGCCGGTATCGACATGAGGTGTAAAAATAGCTTTATGTTTTCCACGCAAAATGATAGCGGCTTTCGCGGCAACCTTACCTAAAATCTTGCCCTCAGCATCAATAACATATGTTTTTCGTTCAACTTCATTGGCCTTAGCCATGAATGATCTTTGTAGTTTTCTTTCCATCGTTTTTCCCTAACTAAGTGTATTTATGAGATGTTACATAGAACTGTAACGAATCAAAAGTATATCAGCTTCTTCTTGGATGTCAATAGTTTATTTGGGATATTGGAGCCTGGGCAATGATATGCTATTTAGCCCTTTTGGGAGTATTTTGTCCTAACATATTAATACGCAACACTTTTCAACATCAAGCCGTGTGCCTTAGCGGTAATGCCAGCGGCTGTCCTGTTCTTTTGAGATAAAATCATCTTAATACTACTTTTAGGGAGTTGTTCATTTCCCACCTCAATAAGCGTTCCAACAATGTTTCTGACCATTTTATAAAGGAAACCATTAGCTTCTATTTCAATGATAATGATGTCGTTTTTTTTAGAAATTGTTAATTTTTTGATAGTCCTAACGGTATCGCGCTTTTGGCCTCGCTTTGCTGGATCCGTTGCCTGGAAAGATTTGAAATCGTGGCGCCCTAAAAAGGCCTTTGCCTCTTCTCTCATTTTTTGTAAGCTGAGTTTATAGGGATACCAAAAACAAAAATGTCTTCTTTGCGCAGGTCGAATTTTTTGGTTGGAGATAGTATATTGATATGTTTTTGATTTGGCGCTATATTGGGCGTGAAATTCTTCTGAAACTTCCTCGATGGCGATTATCGAAACATCATCTTTGAGATTTGCATTTAAAGCTTTTTGTAATTCAGATATGGCTATCCGTGAAGATGTTTTAAAGTTGGCCACTTGAGCGAGGGCATGGACACCACTATCTGTACGACCAGATCCTGTAAGAGACACTTTTTCTTTTAAGATTTTTTTTAAGGCTTTTGAAATGTCACCTTGGACGGTGCGTTGATTTTGAGCTTGAATCTGCCAACCTTTGAAATGTGTTCCATCATATTCAATTGTGAGTTTAATATTTCTCATGGTTGGCGTGGAGAGTTTTAAGGAGAGGATTAATCTTCAATTAGCTTTTCAGCAATTTGAATAGCATTTAAGGCCGCCCCTTTACGAAGATTGTCAGAAACAATCCATAAGTTAAGGCCGTTGGTGATAGATTCATCTTCACGAATCCGTCCTACGTAAGTATCATCTTTACCTGTGGCGTCTAAGGGGCAGGGATATTTATTATTGTTTAAATCATCGATGACTGTCACCCCTGGCGCTTGAGAGAGAAGTTCAAGGGCTTCTTCGCGTGTAATTTTTAGAGCGGTTTCAATGTTGACCGATTCGCTGTGAGCACGAAGGACAGGGACGCGCACACATGTGGCCGAAACGCCAATCTTTTCATCGTGCAGAATTTTCTGAGTTTCTTGAACCATTTTCATCTCTTCTTTGGTATATAAATTAGGTTGGGGCACATCGATTTGAGGAATCATGTTGCGAAAAATTTGATATGGAAAAGCGTTAACCGTCAAATCCCCTTTTTCTTGATTCTCTAATTCTTTTATTGCCGCTCCCCCCGCTCCTGAGACAGATTGATAAGTAGAAACAACAATCCGCTTGATTCTAGAGAAATCATACAAAGGTTTTAGAGCTACTATCATTTGAATGGTTGAACAGTTTGGATTGGCGATAATGCCTTTGTGTTTTTTGATATCTTCCGGATTGACTTCAGGGATAACTAAAGGAACATCTTTGTCCATACGAAATTGACTGGTGTTATCAATAACAACGCAGCCTTGTTGAACAGCCAGTGGTGCAAAGATTTTACTAACAGCCGCACCTGGTGAAAATAATCCAATTTGCACACCTTTAAATTTTTCTAAAGCATTCTCTTCTGTCAATTTTTCATATAACAATCCATCAATTTCTTTTTCATCTACATCAAGACTAGTAGAAAATAAACGTAATTGATCGACAGGAAAGTTTCGTTCTTTTAATATTTGAAGCATCTCTTGGCCGACCGCGCCGCGGACACCTACTATAGCTACATTATATTTTGTCATAATTGATTACCTCGTATTTAGTGGTAGAGTGCTAGAGTGATAAAGTGATAGTTAGGTTCTTATGTTTTTTATTAATCCGTTTAACATCATTCCAACTTCGTTGGAATGTTCGTATAAAGAAGTACAGTTTTCTTCTGATAAATAATGAAGATCTTTGCTTAATAAAAGGTGGTATTTTGTTTCTTCCAATGATCCTTGGGCAATATTTAAGAATCGAAGAAAATCTTTTGTTGAGTTTTTGTATCCTTCAACAATATTAGCACATACCGAAATCGATGATCTTCTGATCTGACTCGTCAAACCAAATCGTTCATCGCTAGGAAAATATTTTGTCATTCGATAAATCTCAAGCACAAGCGCATGTCCTTTCTCCCAAACCAATAAATCCTCAAATGTTCTAATTCTCATGTATTTTCTCCATTTTTACCGGGGAAGTAGTCGTCGGGATTTTTCTTAATTATTATCACTTTATCACTTTACCACTAATTAAATATATTCTAATACCATATCCCCAATCTCATTCGTTGAATATCCCATTTCGCCAACAAGCATCGATTTCATTTTTTTAATGGTTTCTTTGATTCCTACTTCAATATCATTGGCGGCTTGAGTTTCTCCTAAATGAGTCAACATCATTTGAGCTGTGATAATGGCAGCGATTGGATTAATTACATTTTTTCCAGCAAAGGCAGGTGCTGTTCCATGAACGGGTTCGAACATGCTTACCCCCTTTGGATTAATGTTTCCACTTGGAGCAACCCCCATCCCCCCTTGTGTGACAGCGGCGAGATCGGTAATGATGTCACCAAACATATTTCCAGTAACAATGACATCGTAACGTTCAGGGCTTTCAATCATATAAATACAACAAGCATCGACATGCACATAGTCAGGTGCAATATTAGGATAATCTTTGGCGACTTCATGAAAGATGCGATCCCAAAGGTCGAAGACATACGTTAGGACATTTGTTTTTCCGCATAACGTTAACTTGCCAATGTAGCCTTTTGATTTTTCTTCCTCTGATAACCCAGCCCAAGGTTGATCTTTATGTCGTTTTTGTGTGCATTCAAAAGCATAACGCAAACATCTCTCAACTTGTTCCCTGGAATAAACCATGGATTGAATTGCAACTTCGTTGGCCTCACCCTTATTTTGAAATTCACCAACGCCGGTATAAAGGCCACCGGTATTTTCGCGAACAACAATATAGTCGATATGTTTGGTTGTTTTATTTTTGATAGGTGTTTCTACGTTTTCATAAAGTTTTACAGGGCGTAAATTGATGTAGAGATCTAAATCAAATCGTAATTTTAAAAGAATCCCTTTTTCAAGGATTCCTGGTTTGACATCAGGATGACCAATACCTCCAAGATAAATAGCATCAAAATTTTTAAGCGTATTGACCTCTTCATCAGATAAGATTTCGCCCGTTTTTAGATAGCGCTCGCCTCCAAAAGGAAATTCGGTAGTCTCAATTTTAAATTGATGTTTTTGGCTTGAGGCTGCTAAGACTTTTAATCCTTCATCTATAACTTCGCGACCAATGCCATCGCCTGGTATGACAGCTATTTTGTATGTATTCATAGAGTTATCCTTCACGTGTGGTTTAAGCACGCGTTATATTTTGTATTTAGGGTTTATTCCTGAAATTTCTTAACCAGTATACTAGCATTATGACCGCCAAATCCCAAGGAATTTGATAAAGCGGCGGTGACTTCTAGTTTTCTGGCTTCGTTGGGAATGTAATCAAGATCGCAGTCAGGATCTGGTGTTTCGAGGTTGATTGTAGGTGGGACAACGCCTTCTAGAATAGCATTGACACAAACAGCAAATTCAACACCTCCCGCGGCACCTAGCAGATGTCCGGTCATGGATTTTGTTGAACTGATAGGTACTTTCTTTGCGATCTCTCCAAAGACATTTTTTATGGCTAAGGACTCCACTTTGTCATTCAATTTTGTTGATGTTCCATGGGCATTGATGTAAGAGATATCGTTGATGGTTAAACCGGCATCTTTAATAGCGATGTTCATGGCTCGTGATGCGCCTGCCCCTGAGGATTCAGGTGCTGTAATATGGAAGGCATCGGATGTGCGACCATATCCTCCCACTTCAGCAAGGATCGTAGCCCCTCTTTGTTTGGCGTGATCCAAAGATTCTAGAATAGCGACACCTGCTCCTTCTGCCATAACAAATCCATCTCGATTTAAATCAAAAGGACGTGATGCTTTTTCAGGTTCGTCGTTTCTTTTACTCAATGCTTTAAGCGCACAAAATCCGCCAAGGCCTAATAATGTTGTAGCACTCTCTGTTCCACCCGCAATCATGATATCCGCATCACCATATTGAATGAAACGCATAGCATCCCCAATGGCATTGGTAGCTGTTGAACAAGCTGTTGCTATGCACGTGGCTGGGCCTTGTGCGCCGGTATCAATGGATACTTGTCCGGCGGCTTCATTAATGATTATTTTTGGAATAAAATGAGGGCTGATGCGGCTTGGACCGCGATCTAAATATTTTTTAAACTCAGCTTCAATAGTTTCGATACTTCCTATGCCTGATCCTATCAAAACACCCATACGTTCTAAATTAATCTGAGATAAGTCGAGTTTGGAGTGAGCTACGGCTTCTTTGCTTGCGACAGAAGCAAATTGCACAAAGCGTGCGAGATTACGCGCTTCTTTGGTGGAGAAATATTTAAGAGGATCGTAGTCAGAGACTTCACCTGCAATCTGAGAATTAAATTCGGAAGGATCAAAAGCCGTAATTCTCCTGATTCCACTTTTTCCAGCCAAAAGGGCTTTATTAAAATTGGCATTACCTGTACCTACAGGTGAAATAACTCCTAAACCAGTTACAACGACACGTTTTTTTGACATGGGCTTACAAAGATAAGGCCCCGGCATTAAGCCGAGGCATGGTTAAAATTATCTATAAAGGTGACTAGAAATGAACAATTTACTTTTTTGCTGTTTTTTCTTCGACGTATTTAATGGCATCGCCAACAGAAGTCATCTTTTCAGCATCTTCATCTGGGATTTCGACGCTAAATTCTTCTTCCAAAGCCATAATAAGTTCCACGGTGTCCAATGAATCGGCACCAAGGTCATCGATAAAAGATGCATCAGGGACTACTTCGTCTGGTTTGACCCCCAGCTGCTCTGCGATGATTGATTTGATCTTTTCTTCGACTGCCATTGATAAGCCTCCTTTAAAATGTTGATTTAAATCGCCATACCACCATCTACGACGATTGTTTGACCAGTAATATAATTTGCTTCATCCGAAGCAAGAAATAAACAGACGTTTGCAACGTCTTTGGGTTTTCCTAATTGTCCTAAGGGAATTGATTTGAGAAGTTCTTCTTTAACGCTATCCTTTAATTCTGCTGTCATGTCTGTTTGAATGTATCCAGGCGCAACAGCATTAACGGTGATATGTCTGGAAGCAAGTTCTTTAGCGATAGATTTGGTAAAACCGATGATGCCAGCTTTTGTAGCGGCATAGTTCGCTTGACCTGCATTTCCTGTAATTCCAATGATCGATGAGATGTTTATGATCTTGCCTTTTTTTGCTTTAAGCATCATTTTGGCAACAATCTTTGAGCAATTAAAAACGCCTTTCAAATTGATGTTAATGACATCGTTCCAGTCACTTTCACTCATTCGAAGAAGCAAATTATCTTTCGTAATGCCCGCGTTGTTAATTAATATATCAACGCTCTTATATTTGTCAAGAACTTTGTTAGACATTTTTAGTACATCTTCAAGGTTTGTCACGTCGCAGCCTATACCTTCGGCTTTATAACCTTTTTCTTGAATTTCTTGCGCCACAGCAGCTGCTTGATCAGGATTTCGTCCTACAATAATTGCTACCGCTCCCTTTTCAGCAAAGCTAAAAGCAATTTCTTTTCCGATTCCGCGTGTTGATCCTGTAATAATAATAGTTTGATTTTCGAAGTTCATATGATTTCCCGTATGATAACAATCCTTTGTTTATTTGCAAGTAAAATCATCAATTAAATATCAATATCATCATATCCAGAGGATTGATTGGTATTATCTCTTTTGTTTTGATTAAAATCTACGTTCAGAGATTGACCGTTTTTGATCATTTTTTCAAAATGTGATTTTAAAAGGCGTTTAATAAGAGCTCTTGTTAGCGGGATAAGAAGGACAAAACCTATGGCATCTGTTACGAATCCAGGTGTAAGTAAGACTATTCCTCCAACTAAGATCATCAGGCCATCTAAAAGTTCTTCATTGGGCAGTAACCCCTTATTCATATCCTGTTGTATTTTATTGAGAACAAGAAACCCTTGCATGCGGGCTAAATAAGCTCCTGCCACTCCTGTGGCCACTATAAGAAGAAGTGTATTGCCTACACCAATATGCCCACCTACCTTAATAAGGATGGTAAGTTCAACAGCTGGGACTATGGTAAATAATAAGAGTAAGTAGAAAAACATTAGTAAGTCAAGTTTGGGATTAGTTCTAATACAGAATTTTTAAGAAAGTCACGTTTGTAAAAATCATCATCAATAATGTCGTTATTCCAGGTGATGATATCAAGGTCAATGGTTCTTGGTCCAAATTTAATGTTTGAGACCTCGCGGCCTAGTTCTTTTTCGATATCTTTAAGCTGACAACGGACATCTTCTCTATTTTTTTTTGTCTGAATTAATAGCGAGCCATTAATAAAATCATCTTGTTGTGTGTAACCAATAGGCTTTGTTTTTATAAATTTGGATTCTCCTAAAACTGAGTAGTTTTGATTTAAGAGTTCTTTTGCCTTAGCAATATTTTTTTTGGGGTCAATGTTTGAGCCCAGACCGATGACAGCGTTATTCATGGGTATTACTACTTGTTAATTCTATGGAGACAGAATCAGCAAAACGTAAGGCAAATGGTTTATCCACGCGTACGGTTGCTGTTTGAGCCAATGGATTATCCAACACAATCTTTAAAAGTTGAGAGGCTAACTTCTCTATTAAGAAATAACTTGATCCTTCCACTTTTTCAATGACTTTCTTTGTAATATTTTTGTAGTCAAGAGTATCCTTTAAGTCATCACTGTCACAAGCTTTAGATGCATCAAAAGTAATTGTGATATTGATTATTAAATCTTGTTTAACATCACGTTCCCATTCATTGGCCCCTATAATTGTTCTTAGGCGTAGATCGGTTATTTGAATTTTTGCCATTTGAAAGTCCTTATAGTTAGTTTGCTAGCAAGAATAACCAAGGTACAAGATAACAAGATACAAAAAAGAAACAATACCCAATTACAAATAACCAAATAGTTTGATTATTTAGCTTTTGGAGATTGATTATTTTTTGCCAAAGCGTCAAGAGACGCTGGTTCGGCCATAGGCCGAATATCTTGTATCTTGTACCTTGGTTATTATAATAAGTGTTCTCCCCCATCACAATAAATCACCTGCCCTGTTAAAAAGTCATTTTCAATAAGAAACTTTACTGATTGCGTTATATTAGATATATTTCCTTTTCGTTTTAAAGGAATATTTTTTGCTAATCGATCAAGGTGATTATAAGATTTATTTTCAGGTGGAATGATTAGCCCAGGTGCGACAGCATTTACGCGTATTTGTGGAGCTAATTCTGTTGCTGAAAGTTTTGTTAAATCAGCTAATCCCTTTTTTGTTAGTAAATAGATCGTGTGTTGGGTTGTATTTGCCGTAATATGCGTGTCTAATAGATTAATAATCGCACCCTTTTTGATAGTTTTAGCGAATTGCTGAGTTAAAAGAAAAGGAGCTTTTAGATTGATGTTAAACTCTTGATCAAAGTTTTTACTTGAGTCCGATTTGATTGTAGATTTGTTGAACACAGAAGCATTGTTTATAAGTAAATTAAGCTGTGGAAAAGTATTTTTTGCGTTATTCACAAGCTTTAATACTTCTTTTTCTTTTTGAAGGTCGCAGCAAAATAATTGACATCTCCCTCCCTTTTTTTTTATTTGACGTTTACTTATTTCAGCTTTAGCTTTAGATTTATGGTAATGAAGCGCTATATCAAAACCTTCTTGGGATAAATAGAGTGCAATAGCCTGACCAATTCGTTTGGCTCCACCTGTAATGAGAACCGCACGTTTTGTTTTGGAGGAGAGTGTCATTTGTTGTTTCGAATGAGGCTTAAGAATTCGCCACGTGTAGAGCTTTCTTTACGAAAGGCGCCCAACATATAAGATGTAATCATACTAGAGTTTTGTTTTTCAACACCCCGCATCATCATGCACAAATGTTTGGCTTCAATAACAACGCCAACGCCTTTGCCACCCGTATAATGTTGAATAGCATCAGCAATTTGTTTGGTGAGGTTTTCTTGTACTTGAAGTCTTCGAGCGAAAACATCTACAATACGGGCGACCTTGGAAAGGCCAATGATTTTGTTGTTAGGTAAATATCCAACATGACATTTTCCGAAAAAAGGCAATAGATGGTGTTCACATAAAGAATAAATTTCGATATCTTTAACGATAATCATCTCATCGTTGTTGGAATCAAATATGGCGTTATTAACGATGGAGTCAATATTATCTTTATAGCCTTTTGTTAAATAACCAAAAGCCTTGGCTGCACGCGCTGGGGTGTCTTTTAATCCGTCTCGCTTAACATCTTCGCCTATATCTTTGAGAAGATTTTTGTAATATTCTTCCATGGGATTCCTTTAAATTAAGGTTAAAAAAAGATGATAACATAGCGCTTTGGTGAAGTCAATGAATGGGAAGTTTGAGCTGATTAGTGATAGAGTGGTAAAGTGATATAGCTGATTGTGTGGAAGTTAGTGATAGTTTTTATCTATTGGGAAAAATTTTTTTCTCTACCAACAAGTTTATATCTAACCTACCACTAAACCACTTTATCACTCTATCACTATTTTCCCTTAAAATATTATGCTATAATACGCCTTTCTATTATCAAAACATTTAAATAAGGAAATTTATTCACATGAAACCCATTTGCGATTATCACATGCATACCCCCCTTTGCGGTCATGCTGTTGGTCAACCTTCAGAATATGTTGAGCAAGCGATTAGCTTAGGTCTTGAAGAAATAGGCTTCTCCGATCACGCCCCCTTTGTTCATATGACAGATCCAGGTGTGACCATGAACATGCTCCAACTGCCTGACTATTATCAAATGATTGAAGAGGTTCAGCAAAAGTACAAAAGTGAATTACGCATCAAGATGGCCATTGAAGCCGATTTTATTCCTGGTTACGAAGAAAAAACAAAAGCCATTCTTGCTGATTATCCTTATGATTATGTGATTGGTTCGGTGCATTTTATTAAGGAATGGGGATTTGACAATCCTGATGAGCGTGAGAAATGGGATGAGCAAGATGTGAATCAAGTGTATCATGATTATTACGAACTTCTTCGTCAAAGCGCACAAAGCGGGATGTTTGATATTATGGCGCATGTGGATTTGGTTAAGAAATTTGGTGATCGCGCCACGGAAGATATGAGTGATGAGGTTCGTAAAACAGCTCAAGTGTTTAAAGAATCTGGAGTCGCGGTTGAAATCAATACCTCCGGTTTAAGAAAGATTGTCGAGGAGATGTATCCTTCCCTAGAAAATCTAAAAATATACCAACAAGCAGGCGTCCCTCTCACCTTCGGCTCTGATGCTCATGATCCGATGGATGTAGGAAAGGACTTTGACGAGGCTTTTGATCTTGCTAAGGAAGCTGGATATTCTGAGTATATTTTATTTAAAGAGCGTAAAGTTGAAAAAATTATTCCCTTTTAAATTTATCCTGCTTTTTGTTTTTTTGGTGATAGGTGCGGTGTGTTTTAATCTCCGTGATCATTTACTATGGAAAAAACAACAACTTCAAAATTTTACAATTTATTATAAACCCGATTCGTATGCCCAGAATCACCTTCAAGAGGCAATGAATTTATACGAAAAATCATATCAACATGCCTTCGCCTTTGTTCCAGAAAGTAAACACAAAAATATTAAGCTTTATCTTTATGATGAATTAGAACTCCTTGGGTTTTCACGCTATGATGATCAAAGTGTTCATTATGTGTTCTCTGAAAAATTTCAGTTGATTTCATCGCATGAATTTATGCATTTGTTTTTAAAGGATTTTAATCCTAAAGCCCCCGTAAGGCTTGAAGAAGGTTTATGTCGTGTCAATGAAGCAAGGTCTCATGCGGTTAATGGTGAAGTAAAAGTTATTCCTTTATATGTTATGGGCAAATTGAGTCCGCAGATTCAGTGGCATCTTCAATATGTTTTTCTTGATCATTATCAAAATGATCAAGAAGGCAATTTGGCTGCGGCTTTTGTAAATTTTTATTTGGACTCATGGGGGCAAGCAAGCTTTTGGAGTTTTTATAGAGATGTGACCATGGATAATTGGCAGGCATTGCTTGAGAAAAGGACGCAAGTATCCATAGAGAAAATTGATAACGATTTTGCTGATTTTGTAAGTCAGTTATAACAAGGTAAAAAATTCTAAGGAGAAATAATGATAGAAATTAAAGGCATTGATCACGTGGCCTTAAACGTGAAGGATATTGATAAATCTGTTGAGTTTTATACTAAAGTGATTGGTCTTAAGGTCACGGAACGTGAACCTTCAAAACCCGGCATTGAGTATTTTCTGGATTGCGGCCCCTCTCTTATCGGTATCATTCAAGCTCAGGATTTGGAGACGAATCATCCCTTTGCGCATGAAGGATTAGGGGCGAATCATTTTTCATTTCGAATTGCGGCCCGCGATTTTGATGCATTTATTCAGAATCTTGAGGAGAATGATGTGAATATTGAGTTTGCCAAAAAGCGTGATAAGTCTTGGTCGTTGTATTTTTACGATCTTGATGGCAATAAATTAGAGGCAACTGCGTGGCCGCGTGAAGATGGGTTGCCAGATGAGATGTGTCAGAAATTGATGTATGATCCAAAGACAAAAACGTGGAATTCTTATTCATAAAAAGTTTTAGTTGAAAGGACGAAATGATTATTCAAGAAAGAAAAGTGGCTCCAAATTTTAACCTTTCTGCCAGTAATGGCCAAGAAGTGAGTCTTAAAGATTATAAGGGTAAAAAGAATGTTGTTCTTTATTTCTATCCTAAAGATGACACCCCAGGATGCACAACGCAAGCGTGTGGATTTCGGGATGAGATTAAAGCCATTGAGAAAAAAGATACGATTGTTTTAGGTGTTAGTCCTGATAAGATTAGTAAACATGAAAAGTTTATCGCGAAACATGACCTTCCTTTTCTTCTTTTAAGTGATGAAGAAAAAAAGGTTTGTGAGTTGTATGGGGTTTGGGTTGAGAAAAGTATGTATGGCCGAAAATATATGGGGGTTGCGCGTACGACGTTTGTGATTGATATGAAAGGTAAGGTTGTTAAAATTTTTGAAAAGGTTAAGCCGAAGGTTCATTCTGGGCAGATTGTTGAATGTTTGAATACGCTGAGAGAATAACCAAGTAACAAGATATCCCGCTTTTAGCGGGACCAAGGCAAGAAATCCCGGCCTTTGGCCGTGACCTCGGCGTCTTTCGCTGCCGGGCAAAAAAAATTCAAAAATCAAAATACAATATTCAAACGTTTGGTTATTTAGTTATTGGTTATTGTTTCTTTTTTGTAACTTGTTATCTTGTACCTTGGGATTTCTTGCCCTTATCTTGAAACACCCAATCCAATGCCGCAACCTTCTCCGGCCAATAATACATTCTCGATCGTAATATCTCCCCCGTCTCTTTATGAATCACCACCAAATACCCCGTAAAATCCATATTCACATCCACGGTAAAATCAACAAACCAATAATCAGGATACTTTAACGCATGTTTATCTTCTCGGAGTTTGGGCTCCAAGGCTTGAAAGTAGCGGTTATAAGGTGCATTTTCTAATTCGTTAACAGCCATATCAACGGCCTCGTAACGATTCACACCATTGGCTAAATTGATCATATCTAATTTTTTATTTTCGAAATAAGAACATCCGTTGAGAATAAGGCTGCAGGTTATTAGTAAATAGCATATTCGATATTGCATATTATTTTTTTGTTTTGTTTTGCGAGTTCGCTCGTTGAAAAACCCAATCTAAATTGGTATGAACTTTGGGCCAATAATCTTTTGCCAAAATAATGTTCCCGTGCTCTTTTTCGATGACAACAAGGTAGCTAGGCGCATCGTAGGCAAGCTTGGGAGAGAAATCGACAAACCAGTATTTGGGGAATTTTTTGGCATCTATATCCGTGCGAATTTTAGCGGGGAACGTTTTGTAATAAGATTTAAATTCTGATTTGACCAAACATTTTTCAGCAAGGGTGATGGCTTCATAATTGTTGATGCCGTTAAAGTAAACGATTTTTTTGTAGTCGCGTTCAAGCGTTGAGAATTGGGCGCAGCCGGTGAGCGTTGTTATAGAAATGATTAAAAATAAAAAGGTTGATCTTTCATAGCACCACCTGTCATTCCCGCGAAAGCGGGAATCTCGAAAGAGTCTAATTATTAATGGTTTCCCGCTTCCGCGGGAATGACAGGATTTATTAGGATGACAATTTTTTTTAGCCTTCAAGAATATTTCTCCTTTATATACCCCTCCAACAAAACAATAAACTCTTCCTTAATCTTATCCCCTTTTAACGTCGTATACTGCTTCCCATCCGCATAAACAGGCGCCACCGGTTTTTCTGATGTGCCTGGCAAACTGATACCAATGTCAGCATGACGACTTTCTCCAGGACCATTAACAACACATCCCATAACAGCAATCTTAAGTTTCTCAACACCAGTATATTCTTTTTTCCAAATAGGCATTTTACGTTCAATATGTTCGTTAATATCTTTAGCAAGAATCTGAAAGTAATCGCTGCTGGTGCGTCCGCATCCAGGGCAGCTTGTGACACTTGGTCGAAAATAACGAAGGCCAAGTGATTGAAGCAAATGTTTGCAAACTTCAACCTCTCTACTTCTTTTGACATTAGGTTGTGGTGTTAGGGAAACACGAATCGTATCACCAATACCTTGCTGTAATAATATCGCTAAGGCAGCGGAACTGGAACTAACCCCCTGAATCTCTGCCCCCGCTTCTGTTAAACCTAGATGAAGAACATAGTCACAGCGCTTGGCTAATTTTGAGTAGACGTTCACCATATCTTGTAAGATCGACATCTTAACACTCAAAATAATTTTATCTTTACACAGACCAATTTTTTCAGCGAGTTGGGCACTTGTGATAGCGCTTTGGATCATGGCTTCATAGGTGACCTGTTTGAATTCTTGAGGTGCTTTTAATGCAGCGTTTTCATCCATTAAGCGCGTTAACAGCTCTTGATCGAGCGATCCCCAGTTGACACCAATGCGCACAGGTTTGTCGTATTTTATGGCCATCTCGATGATACTTGTAAAGTTATCATCATGCTTTTCACCTTTACCCACATTGCCTGGGTTGATGCGATATTTACCTAGAAGTTTGGCGCATTCAGGATGTTTTTGTAAAAGGGTATGGCCATTAAAATGAAAATCGCCGATGATAGGTGTTTGATAACCTTTTTCACGAATCTTTCCAATAACCTCTGGGATAGCGCGGGCGGCATCATCATCGTTAACAGTCAATCGAACCAGTTGTGAACCGGATTCGATTAATTCAATAGACTGGGTTACCGTTTTTGAGATGTCCGCTGTAGGTGTATCGGTCATTGATTGGATGACAACGGGAAATTCGTGACCGACTGAGACATTTCCTATTCTAACAATGGGTGTTTTTCTACGTTTGACCTGCTCCATTTTATCCCTAATCCTCTCACTTTTCTAATTTACTAATTAATGAATCATGATATACTGATTTTACAAATTTCCAGAAATGCAGTATTAATTTTGTGAACGCACCAATTATAGGGAATAATCGAGGCTAATTCAACCATGGATATATATTTAGCAAAAACCCAAGGATTTTGTGCTGGCGTCTCTTTTGCCGTAGATATTGTAGAGGAGGCCTTAGAAAAATATGGCTCCCCTCTCTATGTCTATCATGAAATCGTTCATAACACGTATGTGGTAGATGGATTTAGGCAAAAAGGGGTTATTTTTGTTGAGGATGTTAATGATGTGCCAGTCGGTGAGAAAATTATTTTTAGCGCCCACGGTGTTCCTCCCAATGTTATAGAGAAGGCCAATGAAAGAAAGCTAAAATTTGTTGATGCCACCTGCCCTTTAGTGACCAAGGTCCATAATGAGGCTACTAAATTTTCAGAAAAAAATTATGAAACTGTTCTTATTGGTCATCATGGCCATCAAGAATTAATTGGAACCGCGGGCTACGTGGATCCTAAATTACTACATATCATTGAAGAAGAAAGCGATATTGATAAGCTTAACATTGATGAAAATGAAAAGGTTGCCTACATTACACAAACCACCTTATCTGTTGATGATACAACCAGTATGATCGAAAGACTCAAACAAAAATTCCCTAATCTAAACGCCCCTCCTCGTTCCGATCTTTGTTATGCCACTCAAAATAGACAAGATGCCGTTAAAGAGTTAGCTGCTTTTTGCGATATTATTATTATCTGTGGCTCCCCTAATAGTTCCAATAGTAATCGATTACGAGAAACGGGAGAAAAATATGGGACGGAGAGTTATATTGTTGATACGGCTGAAGAGTTAGATCTAAAACTACTTGAAGGTAAAGAAAAAGTGGGGGTCAGCTCAGGCGCCTCTGTTCCCAGGGTTATCGTTGATCAACTTGTAGATCGTATTGCTGCGCGTTTTGAAAATGCGACTGTTCATAAGTTTGATAATCCAGAGAAAAATATCGTCTTTGCCCTTCCTGATATTTAATCCAAATTAATTTTTAAAATGGCAAAAGTTATTATAGATGATGTTGAGTTTGATGTCCCAGATAATTCTCTGATTGATGAGATATGTGAGAACGCCGGCATTCCTTTTAGTTGCAACTCTGGCGTTTGTGGTACCTGTCAGATTGAAATTTTAGAAGGGGCTGAGAATTTGGATGAGCTTAATCAGGAAGAAGAAGATTTAGGTATGGATAAGAATAATCGCTTGGGATGCCAGTGTAAGATTAAAAGTGGTGTTGTTAAAGTGACGTATTAAGAGATGTAAAGTATCATTATCAAACAGATTGTCATCCCGGACTTGATCCGGGATCTATGCTTTTTATGTTTCATGCTCCATTTGATTCCCGCTGGAGTTTACCCCATAGGATTCCCGCTTTCGCGGTAATGACATAAGGGGCGGTAATGACAGTATCAATACAATGCAATTATGTTTCAATTATCAAACATACCAATAAATTCCATAACATTACGTGATGAATTACTTAGTCCCCAGGCAGGTGGCTATTGTGCCTTTGAGGGTTGGGTGCGTAATAATAATGAAGGTAAAAAAGTTGAAGCCCTCGAATATGAAGCGTTTGAGCCTTTATGTCTTAAAGAAGCCAATTTAATTTTTCGGGAAGTTAAACAAAAATATAATATTCTTGAATTTAGATGTGTTCATCGCATTGGGAAATGTCAAATTGGTGAGATGGCTGTCTGGGTTGGTGTAAGCGCGGCTCATCGTGACGATGCCTTTAAAGCGTGTCGTATGATAATTGATGAGATTAAATTGAGATTGCCCATTTGGAAAAAAGAATATTATGTGGATGGGGTATCCAATTGGATTAAAAATGAACTTGCCTCAGCAGGGAAATAAATTATGACGTCTCCTTCCTACCTTTGGGAAAAACAAAAACACACAGATAAACTGGAAGTTTTTGATTGTCCAGAATTTAATCCTTATGATGGATTTAAACGGGATCCAAGTGGGTTTTATCTCCTCGTTAAAGTTGATTTTGCGACTTACCGCATTGAAGTTGCTATTTGCAATAAAGATCATGTGATTGAAATCATATTTAGCGGCCGAAAATCCCAAGATGTGTATGAATCCATTTTAGCTTATGAGAAGAAAAACAAACGCATCTGGTTTAAAGATAAGACACATATTGCGTATTTAGGAAAAGAGTTAAAAAAGGCTGAAATCGCGCTTGCCCTAGGACACAATTCTTATTTTCAAGAATAACCTAATTCCAAAGATTATTTAAAATGACAAGTATGTTACGAAAATCTGGAGATACAGGATATTCAGATTTATTTTCCTCTCAACGCATCTCAAAGAGCTCCCTTCCTATTGCCGTGTTAGGCGACCTGGATGAGTTAGGTTCGGCTTTAGGTGTTGCGCGTAGTTATATTAAGAATCAAATGATTCATGATGAGATTATTTTGATTCAAAGATCTTTATTTGTTGTAGGTGCTGAAATCGCTACAGAAAAAGACGAATATCACCGTTTATCAAAGCGTATTGATGATACCTTTTTAAATGCCTTTGAAAACAAGGTTGCTAAACGCCATCAAGAGACCACACTTCCCAAAGATTTTATTGTAGCTGGTGATTCAAAAGAATCGGCTCATCTTCATTTAGCTCGTAGCATAGCTCGACGCTGTGAGAGATCAATTGTTGCTTTGAATGAAAGTAATCCTCTTGAAAACAAAAATTTATTAGCCTACATTAATCGTCTCTCAGTATATCTATATTTGTTGGCCCTTTCTTTTGATGATTCACCTTTAGGAAAGGATTAGTTCATTGGGAAATCTTATCTCAGATAAAAATCACAAAGCGTCCATCGAACATAATGTGTGTTTAAGTAAATACACAACCTTTCAATTAGGTGGCCCTTCTCCTACCCTTTATCATTGTCAAACCCCACAGCATTTAGTTGATGTCGTTCAAAAATGTGTGAAAGAAAATATTGCATTTATTCTTATCGGAGGTGGTTCTAATCTTGTTGTTAGCGATCAGGGATTGGATTGTCATGTGATTCGTTATTTTAGTGAGCAACCTATTATTGAACGTGATGGTGATAACTTAAATGTTTCAGCCAGCACACGATTAGATGATTTAGCCCTTTATGCTGCTCAAGAGGGGCTTGGGGGTATCAACAATACCTCAGGGATTCCAGGGGCTGTTGGTGGGGCCGTTGTTGGGAATGCGGGAGCCTTCGGGGATCAGATTGGAGATGTTACAGAATCGGTAGAATTGATTACTCCACAGGGTGATATTTATAAAAAGGATACCTCGCAGTGCGGTTTTTCTTATAGGTATTCAAACCTTAAAGAAACGAATGATATCGTCAGTTCGGTGCGTTTAAATTTAACGAAAGCGGATAGTAATGATCTTATCAAGGAACGAGAAGGTATTCTTAAACTACGAGCCCAAAAACATCCCAACCTTAAAACGCATCCTTGTGCGGGAAGTTTCTTTAGAAATATTGAGCCTACTTCAAGGGCTGGCAAGCGTCAGGCAAGTGGGTGGTTTTTAGATCAAGTGGATGGCAAACAATTACGTAGTGGTGGTGCGGTTATTTTTGATAAGCATGCCAACATTATCGTTAAGGGCTCGCATGCGACGGCTGAGGATGTGTATCAATTGTCACAAAAAATGTATCATTTGGTTAAAGATAAGTTTGATTTAGATCTGGTGCGTGAGGTGCGTTTTGTGGGGGATTTTGATCAGAAACCGGAGTCGATTCAATCGATTATTTGGTAAAAAAATGCCCGCCTTTAAATAAGACGGGCATTTTAAAAGAATTATTTTTTCATAATAATGTTATCAGCAAGATTCTTCTTTGATTCCATTTGTTTTGCTTGGTACTCTTCCATTATTTGTTCAAAGGCCTTCTCTTCTTCTTTGTAAAACTCTAATTGTCTGCTAAAGAATTCTTCCTGTTGAGCATAATATTCATCTTGAAGACGTTTATCTTCCTCAACTTGTTCTTTAATGATGGTTAACAATTCGTTAATGGCCGCTTCTTTTCTCTTATAAGCCTCGCCTCTTTTCTTAAACCCCATAGATTCTCTTTGATAAAATTCTTCTCGTTGTTGAAAGAATTCGTTTTGGCGATTCAAGAAATTTTCTTGATGGGCTGTAAAAATAATTTTTAATTCTTTATCTTTGTTTCTTTGTTCATCTAGTGTTGCTTTTAATCTTTTATGATGATTAATTCTTTTTTGCAATTCATTTTTCATCGATTTGATAGATCTTTTAACTCTCTCATTTGCTTTTTCTAATCGATCATAATTTTCTGACAGCTCATTATTCTCTTCTTTTCTATCATTATTATAAATTTCTTGATATCCCTTATAAGGTTCCATCTGTTTTTTTAAACTGTCATTTTGGGCAGACGCGCTATTTGAAATCATCAGCGTTAGCCAAAAAACCACAATTGTTCTAAGTGTTTGCAAATAAGCAAGTTTCATAAATAACCTCTATCGTTAGTAAGTGTTAGATGAGTTAAATTTGTATTAAGTTTTGAGTATAACCTAGATTTTAGTAAATCTCAATAGGACAGGCAGGGACAAAAGGGGACTATATGGATTAACCACCTATCTGAAACATTTCAATTTTGGGGGATGTTACGAGGGTTTTTTGGGGGGATTCTTGGCTTCTTAATTCTGAATAGCGATCATCGCGATGCGTCCAGGTGTTTTGGATGATTTGAAGAAGGTCTTGGTCGGAGGCTTGCGTTCTTAGGGCGTTTTTGAGATCAGTGCCTTTTGTGGCAAATAGGCATGTAAAGATTTGGCCATCGGTGGAAACGCGTACACGTGTGCATTTTTGGCAAAAGGGTTGGCTAACCGATGAGATAAAACCAATCTCTCCCTCTCCATCTAAGAATTGATAACGCTTGGATACTTCTCCAAAATATTGTTCTTCAACCGGTTTAATGGGCCAATGCTTACCAATAAGCTCAACGATCTCTTGAGTGCTAAAGACAAACTTGGATTTCCAGTGGTTGCAGTTACCCACATCCATATATTCAATAAACCGCAACACATGGGGCGTTCCTTTAAAGCGTTTGACTAAATCGAGGATGGAGTTTTCATTTACCCCCTTTTGAATGACAACATTAATTTTTAAAGATGAAAATCCTGCCTGCTCAGCTGACGCGATGCCCGCTAATACATCTTCTACAGCCGCTCGCTTTCCACTGATGCGTTGAAATAATCTTGAATCCAAAGTGTCTAAGCTAACCGTCAAACGATTGAGTCCGGCCGCTTTGAGGGCTTGTGCTTGTGCTCCTAATAATGATCCATTGGTTGTTAGAGCTAGATCTTCAATGCCGTTAATATCTTTTAATTGGCTGATCAGTTGATCAATATTGGGTCTTAATAAAGGCTCACCTCCTGTAAGACGCACTTTGCTCACACCGCATTGCACGAACAGTTTAACAAGTCGTGTGATCTCATTAAAATTTAGCCAATTCTTTTTTTCGATGAATCGATAATGTTTGGAATATTCTTCTTCCGGCATGCAATACGTGCAGCGGAAATTGCAACGATCAATGACAGAGATGCGAAGATCGCGGATGGGACGTTGGAGCTTGTCGGTGATTTGTTTGGTTTGCATATAAGTGGTCAGCTTATTTGATAAATTGAATATGCTTATAGGTGGTCTGGTTATTGGGTTGAATTGTTTAAGCTGATTGGTGGTCCAAGTTTTTAAATTTTTGACCACCAAATATGCTTTTTCTTGCAAGACCACCGACCACTATTTCCTTTTCTTGCCAAGATCACTCTGTCGATATTGTCTGTTCTTTATCCAGCGCGCCTTTCATCGTATGCCAAGACAAGCTTGCGCATTTGACGCGTGATGGAAAATGCCAAATGCCTGAGAAGATAGCAAGTTTTCCTAAATGATGTTCGCATTTCTCAGGATTTAGCTTGCCAGTAACCAAGTCATGAAATTCAGTAAATAAAGCTTTTGCCTCATCCATGGTTTTACCTTTTAAAGCCTGCGTCATCATCGATCCTGACGCCTTTGAAATCGCACAACCTTCTCCTTCAAACGTAATGTTGTCTATGACATTATCAGCATTGATATGAAGATACACATGAAGTTGATCACCGCACAGTGGATTGTAACCTTCGGCATCATGAGTGGCGTCATCCATCTTACCAAAATTTCTTGGCTTTTTGTTATGCTCAAGGATGACTTGTTGATAAAGTTCTGTTTTAGAATCGTAGCCCATGGTTTTATTGAAATACCTCCACAGCGTGTAGGATAGCCTTAACTAAGGCGTCAATTTCTTCTGTTGTGTTATACATCGCAAGAGACGCGCGGGACGTTGCTGGAACGCCGAAATGTTTCATGACTGGTTGCGTGCAGTGATGACCTGTTCGTATGGCAATGCCTTGTTCGTCCACTAATGTCCCCATATCGTGGGCGTGAATTAAAGGGTGAACAAATGATAATATGGATGTCTTTTGTTTGGCAGTTCCAATTAAACGTAGATCTTTAATGGAAGATAATTGATCGGTCCCATACGCCAAGAGTTTTTGTTTGTATTGCAAGATGTCTGTGAAATCTAATGTATTTAGATAATCTATCGCCGCTCCAAGTCCAATGACACCGGCGACATTGGGGGTTCCTGCTTCAAATTTATAAGGAAGAACATTGTAGGTTGTTTTTTCAAATGTGACCGAAGCAATCATATCGCCACCTCCGCGGTAAGGCGCCATGGTATCGAGTAACGCTTCTTTTCCATATAAAACCCCAACGCCTGTCGGACCATACAGTTTGTGGGCTGAGAAGGCAAAAAAATCGCAATCCAAATCCTGGACATCGATTTCCGTATGACTGACGGCTTGGGCACCATCCACAATAACAGATGTCCCTTGAGCGTGAGCCGCTTTAATAATATCTTTAATGGGATTGATCGTCCCTAAAGAATTTGAAATATAAACCACACTGACTAATTTTGTTTTTGCGTTAAGTAGCTTATGAAATTCCTCGATGATTAACTCGCCATCATCATTCATAGGAACAACTTTAAGGACACATCCCTTCTCTTGACAAAGCATCTGCCAGGGAACGATGTTCGAGTGATGTTCCATCTCTGTGATAAGAATTTCATCGCCCTCATCTAATAGTGCTCGTCCATAACTTTGTGCCATTAAGTTGATCGAGTCCGTCGTACCACTTGTCAGGATAATTTCTTTAGTGCTGTTAGCATTAAGGAAAGCACGCACTTTTTCGCGAGCCCCTTCATAGGCAGCGGTCGCCACTTCACTTAAATGATGCACCCCTCGGTGGACATTTGATGTCTCATGGCTGTAATGGTTGGTAATTGCATCAATGACGGATTGAGGTTTAAAGGTGGTTGCTGCATTATCCAGATAAACCAAGGGCTCACCGTGAACGGTTTGCTGAAGGTTTGGAAAGTCGTTTCTAATGGATGTGATATCGAAGCCCATTGACGTTTTAAGGAATCCTTTAAGCGCGGATGATATTAAAGTTTGTTAAGAGATGGATCTAACAATTGGTGAATTTTTTGACTGACGTTGTCATCTTCAAAGTGGAATAGAAGATCATTAATGAAACCTTTGGAAAGCATACGGATGGCTTCTTTTCGTGGAATACATCGCGTTTGAAGGTAGAATAATTCATCTTCATTTAATTGTCCAATGGTCGCTCCATGGGTGCATTTGACATCGTCGGCGAAAATTTCTAATTGAGGTTTTGTATCCACACGGCAATCCTTACCTAATAAAATATTTTTGTTTAACTGATAAGAATTCGTTTGTTGTGCGAGATCTTTAACAAAGATTTTTCCATTAAATACAGCGCGTGAGGCGTCAGATAAAATGCCTTTGTAAAGTTGATTACTCGTACAATTTGGAAAACGATGATCAACGCAAGTATGATTATCCATGTGTTGTTTATCAAAAGGCATGTATAAACCGTTTAACGTTGAGTTAATCCCCTCGCCATTTAAGACAATATCAAGATCATTACGATTAATGGCGCTGCCTATCATGACAGATAAACTATTAAAGTTTGAGTTTCTTTCCTGCCATACACGTGTATTCCCTAGGTGATAGGCCTTTTTGCTTTCCGCTTGTATCTTACAATAATGAAGAATAGCGTTTTCCTCTAAGAAGATATCTGTTAAAGCGTTAGCCAGATAAGTTTGGTCATTGTTTAGTCCAATATGACTTTCAAGAACAGTTGCTTCACTAAGTTTCTCACTAGTGATAATTGTTCGTGGAGATGTAAATGAAGTCGCTTGTGTGTCACTAATATGTAAAATATGGATAAGTTTTTTCATGACGGCCTTCTTCTCAATTGAAATAAGGATACCATCTGTGGATAACGCTTTATTCAGCGCTACAAAGCTTGTTGTTTCTTTTTCATTGTATTTTTCTAAAAGACTTTTTATCTTCTTCTCATCTGATAGGATGGCATCTTGTAGTGTTGATATAGAAATGCCACTGGATGAATCATCAATCGTTGAGAATTTTTTAGAGAAAAAACCATTAATAAATACGATATTAATATCTTTTTCATTTATATAATTTTTAAGAGAATCTAGAGTCGTGTCTTCGTTGTTTTGGGCTCCTTGAAACGATGTTTTCGCAATCGATGAGATATTGGTATATTTCCATTCTTCATCTTTGACGTTAGGTATGCCTAATTCTTGAAAACGATTTAACGCATTACTTCGGTATTCTTCAAGCCACTTTGGAGCATCTTTGGAATTTTCTTTAACAGCTTTGTCTAAATTATTTATCATCTCATTATTACCTTGAGTTTGAGTTATCATCTTATTTGTCTTTCCAATTATTTGATTAACCAGTCATATCCCTTTTCTTCTACAGCAAGGGCTAGTTCTTTTCCTTCGGATTTAACAATTTTTCCATCAATAAGGATGTGAACGAAGTCTGGTACGATGTAGTTTAAGAGTCGTTGATAATGGGTAATAACTAATTGCGCATTACCTTTGGCTTTAAGTTTATTGACACCATCTGAAACGATACGCATGGAATCAATATCAAGGCCTGAGTCTGTTTCATCAAGAACGGCAAATCGTGGGTTTAGAACAGCCATTTGCAAAATTTCATTTCTCTTCTTTTCACCACCAGAGAAATCTTCATTAACGGGACGCGTGATAAACTTTTCATCCATTTCAAGAAGCTTCATCTTGCTACGAATGTATTCATCAAAATCAAGAGTGTCCATTTCCTCCGCTCCTTGATGCTTACAAATTTCGTTAAAAGCGGCGCGTAAAAAGACAGATGTATTAACGCCTGGAATTTCGACTGGGTATTGGAAGGCTAGAAAGATACCTTCTCTTGCTCGCTCTTCAGGTTCCAGATCAAGGATGTTTGTCTTCTTAAAGTTTGATTCGTAAAGGATCTCCCCTTCAGTCACTTCGTATTCTGGGTGACCAGCAATGATCTTAGATAAGGTGCTCTTACCAGAACCATTTGGTCCCATAATGGCATGAACTTCTCCAGGATTAATGGTTAAGTTAATGCCTTTTAAAATTTCTGTATCCCCTCCAGCCACTTTGGCATGAATGTTTTTGATTTCAATCATCTTTGTACTCCTTAAATACTTTTTTTATCCTACACTACCTTCTAGTTTCATCTCTAATAGTTTGACAGCCTCTACCGAGAATTCCATCGGAAGCTCTTTAAAGACTTCTTTGCAAAATCCGTTGATAATCAACGAAATAGCACCTTCCATATCCAAGCCTCTGGACATGATATAAAACATTTGATCGGCATTAATTTTTGAGGTTGATGCTTCATGTTCCATGGTAGCGCTACTGTTATTCACCTCAATATATGGAAAGGTGTTTGCACTACATTTATTACCGACAAGCATTGAATCACATTGGGAATAATTACGTGCATTTTCAGCAGACGGCATAATTTTAACTAAGCCTCGATAAGTATTATTGGATTCATCCGCTGAGATTCCTTTTGAGATAATGGTGCTCGATGTGTTTTTTCCAATGTGAATCATCTTGGTTCCAGTATCTGCTTCCATCCGATTATTGGTTAAGGCAACTGAATAAAATTCACCCGTCGAACCATCACCTTGTAAGATAACAGATGGATATTTCCATGTGATAGCTGAACCTGCCTCAACTTGAGTCCAAGATATTTTTGAGTTTTTCCCAGCACATTTGCCACGTTTTGTAACAAAATTATAAATACCACCAACGCCTTGTTCATTACCAGCATACCAATTTTGAACGGTGGAATACTTTACTTCTGCATTATCTAGAGTGACTATTTCAACAACAGCCGCATGCAACTGATTTTCATCGCGCGTAGGTGCGGTGCACCCTTCTAGATAACTAACAAAACTGGATTCTTCAGCCACAATAAGCGTGCGTTCAAATTGACCAGAGCCTGAGGCGTTGATACGAAAATAGGTTGATAGTTCTAAGGGGCTTCGCACACCTTTAGGGATGTAGCAGAAAGAGCCATCACTAAAGACCGCTGAGTTAAGAGCAGCAAAATAATTATCAGAATAAGGAACAACGGAACCCATATATTTTTTAACAAGTTCAGGATGATTTTGGATCGCTTCTGTCATGGAACAAAAGATAATACCAACTTTTTCTAACTCGGATTGGTGCGTTGTTCCAACAGAAACACTATCAAAGACAGCATCAACAGCCACTCCTGTTAAACGTTTTTGTTCGGATAAAGGAATTCCTAAACGATCAAAGGTTTTGATTAATTCTGGATCAACCTCATCCATGCTTTTGGGACCTTCCTCAAAGTTTTTCGGAGCACTGTAATAACTAAGGGCTTGATAATCTATAGGACCATATTTAAAGTTAGGCCATTTTGGTTCTTTAAGCGTTGTCCAATGACGATAAGCTTTTAAACGCCATTCCAACATCCAAGAAGGCTCTTTCTTTTTCTCAGAAATCATTTTTATGATATCTTCATTTAATCCAGCTGGGATGCTGTCTGTTTCGATATCCGTGTAGAAACCATATTTATACTCGCGGCTAGAGAGTTTATTAGCGGCTATGGTATCTTCGTTTGATAAATTTTCTTCTGTAATTTTAGACATGAGGATGACCTTTATTTTTTGGACGTTGATAATTTGTTATCAGCGATTTTTTTATCTTTTATTTCCTTTTCTCCAGCATGTTTAGACGCGATAAGCGAAGCAACTTTGATCGTGGAGAATAAATTTTTTATCTCTTCATTCAAATTTAACATAGGAGCAATGATGTGACAGGAGTGCGTGATTTCACAATGAGAATAATCTCCATGAAAACAGGTCGCAATCTCAATGGGCCCGATAATCATGTCAGATAATTCTTTCATGGTGACTTTTGTCAGATCTTTAACAATTTGATAGCCACCCTTGGCCCCTTGTTCGGCTTGGAGTATTTCAAACTGAGACATAATTTGTAATACTCTAGATGTTGGATCAAACGGTGTTGAATAGATATCACAAATTTCTTTAGCTGTCGTTAATTGACCAGGGTGTTTTAGACTCATGTGTTTGAGAGCAATCAGGGCGTATTCAATTTTTCGATTAATTTTAAACATAATGCGTTATTCCTTATCTAGAATGCGATCAATTTTTGCGGCTAAAATAAAATCGTTCTCGGATAATCCTCCAATGGCGTGCGTGCTAAGATCGATGGCTAAATTTTTATAAGATGTTAAATGAACATCCGGATGATGATTTTCTTGCTCGGCAATGGCAGCAATGGTATTGATTAATTCAACAGCAGCCAAGAAATTTTTGGCTACATAGTTACGTGTAATAATTTTAGAATCCCCACTGATGTTCCATTGCGGTGTTTGCTTTAAATAATGAGTGGCTGCCTCTTGATTAAAGGCATTTGTTTTGCCTTCACAGGGTTGACATTTTTTTTCTGTAAGTTCAGACATAATTATTAAACCGTTTCAGCAACCTCTACAGTGACCTCAGGGTTAAACTGATCCTTTAAAATATTTTCGATAGCCATCATCGTTCCCATCGTTGCACTCGGACATGAGCCGCAAGCGCCTTGATAGAAGATTTTAACGATATTATTTTCATAATTGACGACTTGAAGGTCGCCTCCATCCATTTGAAGAGCTGGACGAACGGTTTGATCGAGAATGGAGTTGATTTGAGCAACATCAGGATTATCGTTGGATGCGGCTTTTGGTGTTTCTACGGTAGGTTCATCAACTTTAAAATTTGGGTTATGCTCAGGCATTTTTTCCATAATTTTTTGACGAATAGATTCTTCAAGATTATCCCAATCTTGAGAGCCATCTTGGGTGATGGTTATATAGTTATCAAAAAAATAAACTTCTTTAATGGCTTCATTAAGGGTAAATAATTCTTTAGCTAAGGGGTTCAGTTCACAATCTTGTGCTGTTTTGTATGTAACATTACCTTCTTCTTTGACAGGTGAATTGACCACAAATTTTAATGCATTTGGGTTTGGGGTGCTTTGGATCATTAATTTTACGTCCATTGTTTTCTCCTTGAAATAAAGTCAAAAAATGCCTTATTTAATATAAGTATAATACAATTTACGCCCAATTTGTCAATAAATACTTTATTTTTTGACTTATTTATTTTGTCTATGTAATTTTTAAGTGTAGTTAATGTAAGCTGTTAATTTACAGTACTTTATGACTTAATGTATTTTTCATAAATAAAATGGGCAAAAGGAAAAGCGCAGGTAAATGCTGGTGAAACGGCATTGAGGATGTGGATGCTGTTATGGTCGGCCTCGATGTGGAAATCTTGGAGGAGTTGGTTATTTGACGTATTTAACAACTGAGCACGGATGCCAGGTTTTGTAAATTCTGTAAATCCATGAGGATCGATTTCTTTAACCATTTTTTGGGCCAGGGATACAAAGTGTTTTTTACGATATTTCTTCATCTCCTCTATGGCTAGATGACGAAATTGAAAATCGTTGGTCATAAAGAGTTTTGTTTCTTGAAAAGCAATTTCAAAAAATTCTAATAGTTTAAAATTTTTTAAGCCCTTATAATTCTCTCTCCAAAAAGCTGGTATGGCTGTTGGTCCTATTTTGATGCTGTGGTCCACGGTTATTGTAAAATGCACGCCTAAAAACGGATTATTAAGATTAGGAACAGGATAGATGTTGGTTTTTAGATCCGTTTTGTTTTTTGTATATTTCAGATACAGCCCTTTAAACGGAATGATGGTATAGTTTTGACCAAAGTGAAAATTTTTGGCAATTTTATCAGCATAAAGTCCTGCACAATTAATTATTTTTTTTCCTTCAAAAGATCCTTTGTTTGTTTCAATCACATTGTTCTTACGTGATAAATATTTTGTGTGAAATAAGAATTCAACACCTTTATTTTCTAATTGATGTTTGAGATGTTGACAAACCTCTTTTGGATCGATGCTTGCCGTATCAGGCGAATAAAGAGCTTTTAGGTGTGTGTTAACATTTTGTTCTATCTCTTCGGCTTCTTCTTTATCAATAAGTTTAACGTTGGATCCATTTTTTCGTCCACGTCGTTCTAATTCGTGAAGTTGGGCCACTTCAATATCATTATTTGCAACGACTAATTTTCCACAAGGGTTTATGGATAAATTGTTTTCTTTTACATATTTTCTCATAGCCTTATTACCTTCAACAGTAAATTGGGCTTTAAGGCTATCGGCGGAATAATAAAAACCAGCGTGTAATACCCCACTATTACGACCAGAGGCATGGAAAGCTTCTTTGGTTTCTTTATCAAAAATAAGAATAGAAGCTTTGGGCTGATTGTCATTAATGGTTTTAGCAATAGCTAAACCAATAATGCCAGATCCAATAATGATATATTCAAATTTTGATTTCATAAGATTATTAATTTTTATGTGATCATTTATTTAAAAATTTTAAAAAGGTATTCTCTAGTCGATCACAACATTTCTCCCAACTCCAACTCGCTTCTACTTCTTTTCTGGCATTTTCTCCCATAGATTGAGCCAATGATTCATCCCTTAGTACTCTTTCAATTGCTCGCGCACATTGATCAACATCTCTGTTAACTAAAATTCCTGTTTTACCATCCTTAACCGTCTCAAGCAAGCCTCCCTCTTTGATGGCAACAACGGGTGTTTTACATGCCATCGCCTCAAGGGTGACTAAACCCAACGGCTCCATGACGGGAACAAATACGAATATTTTAGTTTTGTGATAAATAGTTAAAAGTTCTTGGTCCGTGATATCGCGTTTTAACTCCAATGGAACATCCAGTTCTTTAGCTAAATTTAGTAAATATCCTGGATATTCTGGGTCTCCCCATTGTCCAATCACAACGAGCCTAGGTTGAATATCTTTATTGATTTTTGATAAAGCTTCAACCACAAAATGATGCATCTTGCTTTTGGCAAGACCGCCAACAGATAGGACATAATTTTCTCGCACTTCATTTTTTGGCGAAAAAAAATGAATATCAACGCCCGGTTGGCACACCTCTGCAGATATCCCATAAGCATTAAAAATGGCTTTTTTTGTAAATTGTGAGTTTGTTAGAACAGAATGTGCAGCATGAATATTTGTCGCATCAGCATTTTTAAACAGTTGGGCTTGTAAATCTAGAAGTTTATTTTCGAGTAAGGTTTTAAATTTTTTAAAAACATTTTTTCCTTCATAGATAATAGGATCGTAGTAATTTTTAACAGTTGAATCATAAAAAGCTCGTAATGGCTCATGTGCGTAATAGATTGTTGGCGTTTTTAAATGTCGAAGTAGAAAAGGAGCTTGGGTGAATTGACAATTGTGGGAGAAGACTAAGTCATAACCTCTTTGATCAATATCTTCTGCCATTTTTTTATAACAAAGATTCATCTCTTGATAGTATTTTTCTCTGAGAAAATAAACGTATATGAGTTTTAAAAAATAAGGTTTGATAGTTTTACATGTCATTTTAAACTCTTTATCACAAATGTATGTATTATCGGCAACAAGTTCAGGCGAGAATAGGCCTCCGGAATTTTTCTTGAAGGTATAATAATCTAAGCTATGGCCTTTTTCTTTTAAACCTTTTGCAAAATGATATAGGGCTCTACGTGCACCAGAGGCTGGTAAATTTTGAAAACAAGCGATCTTCATTCAATGCCTTTTTTTAATTTAAGATAAAGAGATTTCCAGTCGACAAAATGAGGCATTTCAGGAAAGGGGCTAAAGTGTGCCGCTAAAGAAGGTATGGGAGATAAACATATTTCTTTTTGATAAATCTTATTAATGGTCTCATCTTCATGTCCACCAGACACTTTTTTGTTAGATTGTGCAAAAGCCATGTATAATTTCCAATATTTTTTTAATACTCTCTGACTGATCATAAATGTTCCTGTGGTGTGCTTAATTGTCCTCCAATGACGATCTGAGCCTAAATAGATAAGCGAATCGTAGGGTTTGTCTCGAAGATATCGATCAATGTAATCTGTTGGGTGAATGATGCAGTCTTGATGAAACCCTCGATAAAATGTGAGCATGGATGTTATTGCTTCTGGAGAGTGCAGATAATCATCTTCACAAAAATAAGTTAATTCAAAATCTTTATCACGAGCCAATTGAAAGCAAGCGTCAAGCGATTCGCCATTGCCTGTATCTTTAAGGGCAATGAATTGATGACGCTTTGAATTTTTAAGTAACATCCCCTTCATTTTTTCAACGTCGCTTTTCTCAGAATGATCATCTAAGATATGAATCGTGCAATCATCCGTGATCGAGTGCAATAATGATTCTAAACAACATAAGACAACCTCTCGTTTTGTAGCATCAAATGGGCGATTGCCCCCTCGTACAGAATGAACAGGAATACAGCATCTAAAAATAATGTTTAAATGTGTAATATTATTATTTTGATTTTTTTTAGCATCAGTATTAAACATGTCCACATATTATCATAAAATAGCGAATTAACAAAAGGGCTGAATAGTTATTTTGTTTACCGATACTTTACGAATTAAAAATTGACTTGGCTATGTGTTATCCTTAGAATAAAGTTAACATAAGCCATTAAACGGAGGAGTCTATGAGTGAAGACGCAATACCTAAAAAAGGCCCCTATGTTCAAGAAGTAGAACCAGGCAAATATGCGTGGTGTGCATGTGGAAAATCAGCCAATCAACCCTTATGCGATGGTTCTCATCGAGGAACAGATATCTCTCCTGTTGTAACAGAAATTGATGAAAAACAAGTTGTTGCTTGGTGTGGATGCAAAGAAAGTAAGAATAAACCGTTTTGTGATGGGTCGCATTCGCATATTTAGTTGTTTAGGGTCATTTGATGTTGATGAGTAGCTTCTTTTCAAGTTGTAGGATATGTTATGAAAAAAAAATTTCGTTACGCTCAAAATGCCCCCTTCATTCTCGATATGAAACCTGGTCGTTATGCCTGGTGTTCATGTGGAAATTCTCAAAAACAACCCTTTTGTGATGGCAATCATGAAGAAACAGGAATGTTTCCTATTATTGAAGTGATTGAAGAAGAAAAACAAGTGGCGTGGTGTGGCTGCAAATCTTCTCAAACCCCACCTTTTTGTGATGGTACACATAAGAAATTTTTGGAATGATTTGAAAGTTTTATTCGAGGAATCGTACGACACTTGTATGAAGCAAGCACACTGTCATTCCCGAAAAAGCGGTAATCTACTGGAGCAGAACTTGTTAAAACACCAAGTTTTGGATCCCGGGTCAAACCCGGGATGACAAACTTTACTTTGTTCCCTTAATAGAGAAGAGCTTCAACCACAATCAACCAAAAAACTTATCCCCCACCGCCCAATTCGAACCAGGAACTTCATCAATAACTAAATAGGTATGATCTTTCGGTTTGTTGGCAACTGTCTCCAAGGTTGTTGCAAATTGTTTCGCGATTTCTTCTTTTTGTTCTTTGGTGAGCGTTCCTACAAGTTTAAGATTAATGTATGGCATGTTGGTGTTCTCCGTTGTTTTATTTTTTTTCGAGTAAATACAACCCCGTATTAGCAAATAAATTAGGGCGAAATTTAATAAGGGTGTTATTAACGATTCCCTGTTCCTTTAAAATTTTAATGCTGTTACCTTTGCAAAAATATCGGAAATCCTTTAGACTTAAAAAACGTAAATTAGGGGTGTCATACCATTCGTAGGGAAGTTCTTTTGTTAGCGGCACGCGTCCTCTAAAAAAGATTTGAAAACGAGCTCTCGAGTGACAGAAATTTGGAATCCCAACAATAATCTTTTTTCCTACCCTTAGCGCTTCTAATATAGCTTTTTGCGGATGCAGGACTTGCTGCAAACTTTCATTTAAAATCACATAATCATATTTTTGCGAAGGATATTCCGAAAGTCCCGTATCAATATCACCATGAGACACAGTCACACCTTTGGCCATACATTCATAAATTGCTTTTTCATCAATTTCAACACCGGTCGCTTTACAGGATTTTTGTTGCACGAGATGAGAAAGCAACTCCCCATTACCACAGCCTAAGTCTAGGACGCGGGAATTGGCCTTAATCCAATCTAAGATAACTTTATGATCTATACGCATATTTATGGGTTTTCTTTTTCAATTCGATTTAAAAAATGGGAAATAAGTTTAGATTGTTTTTCTACTTCAACTAAAAAAGCATCATGGCCATAAGAGGAATCTATTAAAATAGCAGAGACATCAAGGTCATTAGCTTTTAGAGCTTTCACCATTTGTTTGGATTGATAAGGTGGATATAGCCAATCTGATGTGTAGGAGATAACAAGAAAGCTGCATGTCGCTTTTGAGAAGACATCTGTTAATTCTCCATCTTCGGCCAGATCAAAATAATCAAGGGCTTTGGATAAATATAAATAGGAATTGGCATCAAAGCGTTGGACAAAACTATCAGATCGATATTTTAAATAACTCTCCACCTCAAAGTCATGAGAAAAATCGTAACCGACCTTTTCTTTTCCAATAAGTTTGCGACCAAACTTCTCCTCCATCGATGTCTCACTCATATATGTAATATGACCGATCATGCGTGAGACGGCAAGTCCTCTGGCAGGAATAGATTTTTCATAATAATCTCCTTTTTGCCAATCAGGGTCAGCCATGATAGCTTGGCGAGCAACTTCATGTAAAGCAATCTGTTGAGCGGTATGTCGCGTATTACACGCAATTAAAATAGTGGATGCGGTTGTTTCTGGGTACATCACGGCCCATTTTTGTGCCAATAATCCTCCCATCGAACCACCGGCTGAACATAATAATTTTTTTATTCCCAAATGATCAATCAGTTTTTTTTGCGCAACAACCATGTCTTCAATGGTGACAACGGGAAAACTTAAGCCATAAGCTTTATCGGTTTTTGGGTTAATGGAAACAGGCCCCGTGCTTCCCTGACAACTTCCAATGACATTGGCACAGATAACAAAATATTTATTGGTATCAAATCCCTTGCCAGGACCAATCATCTTATCCCACCAGCCAGGTTTTTTATCACCTTCATGAAAACCTGCTGCGTGAGCATCACCGGTTAAGGCATGGTAAATTAAAATGGCATTAGACTTTTCTTGATTTAACTCGCCGTAGGTTTCATAGGCCAACGTCACAGGAGCTAATTTGACACCGGATTTAAGGATAAAATCCTGGCCCGTATCTGCAAAAGTAAATGAGTGTGTTTCAACAATGCCTAAACCATCTAAACTCATAATAATATTTCGCCCCTGTCCTTACACAGTACAGAGGCGTCCTTGTAGTAACGTATTAAATGTTATACCATCTCAAGCTTCAATAGCCTTTGATCCAAACGTTTGAATCCGGAGTTTTGATCTTTTCTCAATTCATTGATATGATGCCTATTATCGAAAACCGCAAGCTTGACAGACTTTAATTCTGATTCGACATTGCTTAACCTATGCTCTACTGTATCAAACCTATGTTCCATTCTGCTAAATCTGTTTTCTAGTCCATCAAATTTATTTTCCAAACCGTCAAATCTATGAATAAGCGTCATTTGACCTTCGGCTAGAAGACTAACGCTATGACTAAGATCTTCAAGGAGAACTCTTGTTTCCCTTTGAGGATCATATTCTAGGTCATTTGTTTTAGATGTAATTTTTTTGGATTTTTTCATTTTTTTTCTCCCCTTTTATTCTAATTTTATTTTTGATTTTGGGGGAAGCCGAAACGGGTAGTTGGTCGTTAATATATCACAATCCATGGGGCCTGTGAATAAGAAAATGGTGTGAAAGAAGGCTTTAGAGCTGCGTGTAGTGAAACATCGCTTTAATGGCTTTTTCAGCCTTTAAGCGCATTGTTTCTTCAATATGGACTTGATCACGAGCTGTGGGATTGGTTAAGACGCGGTGAATATCTTCTAAGGTATTAGATTTCATATAGCGGCACATGGTACAAGAGCCAACTAATTGTTTGTCAGGAAATTCTGCTTGCAAGCGTGACGATAAACCGCATTCGGTAAGCATGAGAAATTTTTTGGATTCGGTTTCTCTCATGTAACTAAGCATTTGAGTGGTGCTGCCGACAAAATCAGATTGAGCGATGATATCCGGCGTGCATTCAGGGTGTGAGACGATTTTCGCGTCTGGGTATTCTGTACGCACTTTAAAAATATCTTCTGTTGTGTATTCCTCATGAACATAACATGTTCCTGAGGAATACTTAATATCTTTCTTAACACCACGTGCTTTCATCTCATTGACAAGGTTTTGCCCCATGAGTTTGTCAGGCAAAAAGTAGATTTTATCATTAGGAATTTCTTCGACGACTTTATAGACATTGGCTGATGTGACACAGACATCGGATTCGGCTTTGACTTCAGCTGAGGTATTGATGTAGCAAACAAATGTGTAATCAGGAAATTCTTGGCGAAGTTGGCGTACTGTTTTTGCATCTATGGAATCTGCTAACGTGCAACCATCTAATAAAGCTGGAATAAGAACTTCTTTGTTGGGATTTAAAATTTTAGCTGTCTCTCCCATAAAACGGACAGCCGCAAAGACAATGGTGTCAGCTTCTGTCTCCATGGCATTTTTACTAAGCGCATAAGAATCACCGACATAATCACCAACACCGTATAAGATTTCAGGTGAAACATAGGAGTGGACTAAGATAACCGCATTCTTCGCTTCTTTTAATTCACGAATATCATTGATAAGAGGAACGAGTTCTTCACATTTTTTAAGCGAATAGTGACAGACGTTTCCGCCCACTTTAATATCTTTTAAAGAGTGATGAAGTTCTTCGGCTGTTATGCGTTGTGCGGTTATCATAGGATTATGACCTCTTATATAAACTTATCTACCTATAGTATGAATGCTTTATATTAATGTTCAATGGGAAATATTTTGAAGTTTATTGATTTTGAGGATTTTTGAATAAACTTGCTTAATTATATCAAATATTATTTTTTGTGCAAATTTTATTTATAAACTTAACGGTTTCACGAATGTGGGCTATTTTAGGACATTTCCTTTAAGACCATGGGGGGATGCTTTGGTGATAGTGGCTTGATGGATCTCTCCCTTGTAATAAGGGCCTTTGGGCACAATAATGATCTTGTTGTTATCACAGCGAGCTAGATAATGATCCTTGGATTTGTTTGTTTCTTCTTGTTCAATCAAAACGGAATGAGTCTCTCCAATATGGGCTTCATTGCGTTCTAACGCGATCTGTTTTTGCAGCTCATTAAGTCTAACGATTCTTTCTGTTTTAATCGCCTCAGGCACATCATCTTCGTGTTTGCGTGAGGCAATGGTTTGTTTGCGTTCAGAGTATTTAAACATAAAGGCTGAATCAAAACGGACTTGTTTCATAACTTTAATTGTGTCATCAAACTCTTTATCGGTTTCGGTTGAAAATCCAACGATGATGTCTGTGGATAAGGCGATGTTGGGGATGAGTTTTCGAGTTTTATCAACAAGCTTTAAAAATTCATCTTGTGTGTAGGTGCGATTCATTAATTCGAGAATACGATCATTACCCGATTGCAGCGGCAGATGAATTTGTTTACAGACCTTGGGGTTTTGGGCGACCACATTAAGCAATTGATCTGGAAAATCTTTGGGATGCGGAGATGTAAAACGGATGCGTTCAATGCCGTTGACTTTTGAAACGGCTTCAAGCAGAGAAGCAAAATCATGTCCCCCCTCTTTATAAGAATTAACATTTTGACCAAGCAACGTCACCTGCTTAAACCCATCATCCGCTAGGTGCTTAACTTCATCAACCACATTACTCACAGACCGACTTCGCTCCCGCCCTCTTGTGTAAGGAACAACACAAAACGTACAAAAATTATTACATCCGCGCATAACCGCCAACCAAGCATTCACCCCTTCTTTGCGCATCGGATAAACATCCGAATATGTCTCAAATTCAGAAAGCGTCACATCAAAATTTTTCTTACCCGTTTGATACGATTCCTGTATCAAGGCCGGCAGCCGCTTGTAACTATCGGGCCCAGCAATGAAATCAATATCTAAATTCTTATTCTCCAACAATTCTGTCCGCAAATTCGTCGCCATACACCCCAAAATCCCAATCTTAACCGGAGTCCCTTGCCGTTTATGCTTAATCTCATGCACTCTCCCATAAACCTTCCGATGCGCATGTTCCCGAATCGCACACGTATTTAACATCACCACATCTGCTGAGAGCTCATCTTCCACAAAGCGATACTCGGCTTTACGCAGAATGGCCCTGACTAGCTCGGTGTCGTATTCGTTCATTTGGCAGCCGTAGGTTTCTATAAAAATATTTTTCTTATCTTGTTTTATCATAGTGTTTTATAACAATTTCTAAAAGTCGTATATACTGCGTTCATCGTAACCATTGGTGGTAGTAAATAGGACTTCAGTTTAATCAGGTGTTGCTAATGCAATGTTCGAACCCTTAGCATTTAAAGAGATGTCGTAACTAGCGTGTCTCTCACCATTTGCAAACAATACTCCTGATAAATTATAGGGTGTTTCATCTTCTAGTAGAGAATATCCACAACTTAATTCCTTTATCTCCCAATCTGTAAGAGATTTTACCTCTCCTTTTTCACTTTTGCCATTTTGGTTAATATCTTGCCAAATCGCCAAACCATTTAATTCTTGGTCAGTTAATTTTCCATCAGCATTATTGTCTAATGATTGTAGGGCTGTGTAACCATTGTCCCAAAAGAGCCAAAATGTAACATTTCCAAATAATTGTAGGGCAGAATCTATTTCACCTAACAGCTCTTTGTCAAAAACAAGAAAAGCGAAATTTGGATTAATCCATTCCCATTCTTTAGGAATGCCGCTTCCATCTAAATCAAATAATACGTATTGGTCGTTATCTTTAATTTGATCGAACTTAAGATTTTTATTTAAAGGAATGACAATGGGAGTTACTGCTCGAGGGAGTTTATCAAAATGCTGTTTGTATTGCTTTAATTTATTAATTTCAACTTGATCTTTTTCAGGATCTAAAAGTGGTATTAGGTATTCACTTGCCTCTTCCGTAATCAATGGAGAATAGCCAAATAAACTTTTCTTTTTCTTCTCATTAGGCCATGCCATCTTTATGATTTCTCTGTACCCAGAAATAGCTTCATCAATTTGCCCACTTTGTTCTAAACACCAAGTTAATCCAATTTTAATTAGTAAGTTAGCAGAATCATTGTTTAAAGCTTTTTTATGTAATTCAATTGCCTTATTCAAATATGCTTGATAAGTTTCATCTGATTCATCATTTTTCTCTATTTTTTGATTAGCGTATGGAACATTTCTTGGCTCATAACCAAACCAGGGGCCTAAATTTTCGTGCTCTTTACGAACATTTATTTCAGCTTTGTTAGATGAATATGCCATAGCGAAAGTCCGAGCTAAAGCAAAAAGTATTTGATTATTAGTTGGATCACTTTCGTATTTGGTTGTAAGATTTTGAATTAATCGTTCTATTGGTATTTTTTCTAAATCAGGGCTTCTATATCTTGCGAAGGAAATATTAACTGAAAAAATTATGCATAAGAATGAAAGTAATAAGAAAAGTTTTTTTATGAGTTTCATTAGTTAGGATTCTCCGATTGGCAAAATTTTGTAAAGTATTTAATCATAGCCCTGCCCTAGTGCATCCATCGGTCAGCCGTAAGCTTCTATAAATATTTTCTTTTGTAAAGTGTTGTTTATCATAGTTTTATAAATTATCATATACGTTCAACGGTTAAATTTTTCAGATGAATGAGTATGACATTTAATTTTTTAGTTATTTAGTATATCTATTTCGATGGTTTTCGGGTATCTTTTTAATTATTTGATATTTTTCTTCAAAATTTCCATAAATATCTGCACTGCAATCAAAATTCTTTTGATTATGAGCAATGTACTCAACTATTGGCAATACTTCAGACATAATTGGAAAAATATCATCTGGCTTTTTGTTGAGCTTTTCTTCTACTAAGTTAATAAAGCAACTTGCTGCATCAGAGGCGTCAACAATTCTTTCATTTGGTATATTGATTGATTGAATATAATTCCCAAAGCCAAGCATATAATAACGAAAAGGGACTTTGGACATGAATCTTAATTCACTCGCTCGTTCAATTACACATCGGTCGAAATGTTCTCGCATCTCGTCATTTGTTTTTCCAATAAATAGATCATGGGCATAAGACGCGTCTATGCACCCTTTATAGTTTTCCCAATCACTTTCTGATGGTACTGGTAGTTTTGTCATTTCTTTTTTATTTGTTTCTTCTTGGGAGAAGGCAAAAAATTCTCTTTTGAGATAATACTTTTTCCCGATTTTCTTTCTAATTCTTTTCTTGCCTTCTTGGCAATGCCGCCGCCTTTTTTGCTAGCAATTTTATTTTCAGTCATGCCAGTAGCTTGTACGCTATCTGCTATTTGTCTTGTAGATAATTCAGCTAACGCGGTAAAAATAAGTTCGGCTTCCGTCATATGATCTCGCAGATTTTGCGTTTTAATCCTTTGATTTTTTTATGATCTTTGATATTTAGATCAGACCATTCTTGGTGAATAATATTTGTTAGAATCGCAAATTCATCATCGTTGCTAATATCATGGTCTTTCCAATAATCCGTTAACTTATTACGGGTCTCCTGACCCATCATTCGTTGCTGAATCCATTTTTTACTTCTACCCTGCTTTTGCCAATATTCACGTGAACGATTGAGAGCTTTTTCAGGATCAGTCATCTCCTGCATTCTTTCATATCCTACTTTAGCTAGCCATAATTTGATTGGTTCTGCTTTGGGACTAGGAACAGATTGAACCAAGCGAAGAATAGTTTCAACATTTGCTGCGTCAGTTTTGTAAAATTTTCCATCACTGGACTGCATTTTCAGTTTGTCACATTTTGTGACAGACTCATTTTCTTCCTTTTTTAGACGACTTTTTAGAGTCGTCCAGTAACTTTGAGCTTTCTTGAAGTCTTTTTGCTCTACCAACACAGCAATAATATCAATGACAGAGAAATACCATTTTTCCTGCTTTTCATCATATATTCTACGAATTTTATAATTTTCAAATACAGCCAATGTACTTTTCACTTTACTTCATCTCCTATTTAAATTCTCTCATTTTCTTGTTCTGTAACATAAACATTCTCAATGATTTCCAACACTGCCGTACGCCACTGGTACATACGGTCAGCCATATGTTTCATATTTCCTCTATTCAGGCCCTGATTCGTTCTCAGGACAATAAATATTATGACCAAAATCAATAAGATTACATCTTTGATCAAATTTATAATAAAAATTTGCAAATTGAACTACTTGAATTTGGTCCTTAGCGCTACATGGTGGCAAAGGAATCCCAGTCAGTAACGCTGCAGCATAATTCATGCCCTTTTTTAACTTATGGATATTCTGACAATAGGCAGAAGCCAGTCCTAATTCTGTAGTTGGGAAAATTTGAGTTGTAATCTCTTTTTTCCTACCTGTTCTTATTTCCATTTCTCTAAGCATTTCTGTTAATTGTCTATTATCATAAACCTTCCCGGACTCAAAAGTTAGTTTTCCTGTACGATTTTCAGTTTTTCTAAAACGAAAATGTTTTGTTTCGCGCCTCTCAGTAATCTCATAATGTGTACCTTTATCTCGCCGGCTGATTTCTTTCCAAACGTAGTGTGGATCATAATATTTTTCATAATAAGAATAAACAATGTCGTGTTCTCCAGGCGCTAGAAATACCTTGCTCCAAAAAACAAACCCAACTTGCGGATGTTTCTCGCCATCAATTTTGACAAGAACAAATCGACCGTCTTTCCCGCCTCCCATGCCTTTTAGCTCAACCAATTCAGATTTTGTTAAATTTGCAGCACTAGAAGGCAAATAAACGGTCTTTGCGCAGCCAGTTAAAATAAATAAAACACACAACAAAATTAAGTATTGAATTCTTTTCATATTAAGGTTTTTTTCAACAAATTTTTTAAACTGTAAAACTGACACGTGATTTTTATATGAGAAATTGTAATTTTTCAATAGCTAACATAAACAGCTTCAATAATTTGCAACACTGCCGTATACCACTGGTACATACGGTCAGCCGTAGGTTTCAAGAAATATTTTCTTTGTATCTTGTTTCATATCAATCACTTAATTTTCCGTCCTTTTGGTGTTCATCTGCTGTCTAGAAAATTAAAAATTTGAAATTTTATGCATAGTATTTAGCTTCAATATTTTACGAGAAATTCTTGTGTCGTACTCATTGATCTCCCTTTCTTCGAAAAGAAGAGAATTTATAATTTATAACATTGTGGATTATACAATTAATGGGTAGGAAATGCAAGGTACACGATTTTGCGTAACATTAAACTTATAGTAGGATTATTAATGTATGCAAAGAAAACCTTTTGTTTATTCTTTCTGAAGTCTTTCTCGATGATGTTTGACCATCTTTGCCTGAATCATGTAGATAACATCTTCCGCAATCGCAGAAGCATGATCACAAATACGCTCTAAATCCCTAGCAACTAATAATAGAGGCACTGCTCTCGGGGCAGTCGTTCCATCTTTAACCATGTAATCATTAATAAGTTCTTTAATAATCAGAGTCCTCAACTTATTGGACTCATTATCCGATAGAATAACTTTTTTAGCCATATCCTCATCTCGTTTTACGAAAGAATCAATAGAGTTATGTACCATCGTTTTAGCTTGGCTGGCTAACTTGGGAATATCAATTAAAGGCTTAAGAAGGGGTTGATCTGCAACTTCCAACACTCTTTGGGAAATATTAACGGTTAAATCAGCTATCCTTTCTAACTCCGCATTAATATGCATACCTGTCGTAATGAATCGCAAATCAATAGCCATTGGCTGAAATAGAGCTAGTAACTCGATAATCTCCTCCTCTATTTCAATCTCTAATTCATCGATTCGTTGATCCTCCTCAATTACTTTATTCGCCAAATCCTTATCTCTCTTTTTCAAAGCATCTATCGATTTATGGATTGCCTCTTCCACCAATGTTGCCATTTTAAGGAGATTGGTCTTTAACTTACTTAATTCTTCATCTAAATGTCTTTCCATATTATCCAAACCTCCCAGTCACATAATCCTCAGTTATTTTATTTGAAGGATTCGTAAATATTTTATTTGTTACATCAAATTCAATTAGCTCTCCTAACATAAAGAAAGCTGTATAATCTGAAACACGAGCTGCTTGTTGCATATTATGGGTTACGATAACAATGGTATATTTCTTTTTCAATTCGTGAATAAGCTCTTCAATCTTCGCTGTTGCTATTGGATCTAATGCGGATGCCGGTTCGTCCAATAGTAATACTTCTGGCTCAATGGCTAAAGCTCGTGCAATACATAACCTTTGTTGTTGTCCTCCTGAAAGTGCAAAAGCACTTTTATGGAGTCGATCTTTTACTTCTTCCCAAAGAGCAGAATCTTTTAGACTCTTCTCAACCCGTTCTGTAATAAAACCTTTATCTTTAATGCCATTAATTTTAAGACCATACGCAACATTTTCAAAAATTGATTTAGGGAATGGGTTTGATTTTTGAAAAACCATACCAACATTCTTTCTCAAATCAACAACATCCAAATCTTTATCAAAAATGTTATTCCCATCAATCGCAATATTCCCCTCATAACGAATATTCGAAATCGTATCATTCATTCGATTGAAGCATCGCAAAAATGTAGACTTTCCACATCCTGACGGTCCAATGATACCAACAACCGTATTTTCTCGAATCTTCAAATTGATTTCTTTTAAAGCTTGTACAGTATCGTAATAAAAATTGAAGTCCTCCACACAAACTTTAATATTATTTTCTGTAAACTCTGTCGACTTTAACTCTTCGTCTTTTAACAGTACATTCATTCCATTCTTACCTTTCTTAATTTATATCGTGTAATGATTGCAACTAAGTTCATACAAAATATTAGCACAATCAAAACTAAAGCCGTTCCGTAAGCAATTGGCCTTACCTTCTCGATTGCGTGATGTTGCGTTGACATAATGTAAAGATGATATGGCAAAGCCATAAATTGATCAGAAAATGATTTTGGTAAAAATGGCAAATAGAATGCTGCTCCTGTAAAAAGAATCGGCGCTGTCTCACCGGCCGCACGTGATAATCCTAGAATTGCTCCCGTCAACATTCCTGGAATAGCATGAGGTAGCACATTGGTCCGAATAGATTGCCATTTTGTAGCTCCCAAAGCCAATGAACCATCTCTATATGATTGAGGAACATTCTTTAAAGCTTCCTCACTAGCTGTTATTGTCCAAGGGAGGGTCATTAATCCTAAAGTTAATCCTGCTGAAAGAATAGAAGTGTCTAACTGAAACATCTGAACAAATAGCACGACACCAAATAAGCCGTAAACGATTGAAGGCACTCCAGATAAATTACGAATAGACATACGAATCAAACGTGTGAGCTTTCCTTTCTTAGCATATTCGTTTAAATAAATGGCACATCCCATTCCTAAGGGAATTGATAGTAAAGCGGTAATGATTGTTACAAAAAATGTACCAATAATCGCTGGAAAAATTCCTCCTTCGGTCATGCCTTTGCGCGGCATTGCACTTAAGAATTCCCAATTAATTGTTGCTGAACCCTTTTTAAATATATCAAAAAGAATAATAGCCAAAGCGAGTAATACAAGAACAATGCATATTCTTAAAAACATAAACCCTATAAATTGTTCCATACTTTTTTTCTTCACCGATTCACCTTCTCAAATTTATGTAGAATAATATCGGACGTCATATTTACAAAGAATGTAATAATAAAAAGCACCAAGCCTAAAGCAAATAACGCATAGTAATGCGTTGTATTATACGCAACCTCTCCAAGTTCGATTGCGATCGAAGAAGTTAAAGTTCTCACCGGCCCTAAAAATCTTTCAGGCATAGCTGGCGCACAACCTGTTGCCATTAACACCGTCATTGTCTCACCTATAGCTCGTCCCATGCCTAACATACAAGCAGCAATGATTCCTGATAATGCAGAAGGAATCTTAACTTTTATTACCGTTTGCCATTTTGTTGCACCTAACGCTAACGAAGCTTGCCCATAAGATTTTGGGACATTACTCAGGGCATCTTCAGATATGCTAACAATTGTTGGTAAAGCCATGACCGCAAGAAGGATTGAACCATTTAATGCATTTAATCCGTTATGTATTCCAAAAACTTTGGAAAGAAACGGTCCCACCAAAACAATGCCTAAGAAACCAATTACGACTGATGGAATACCTGCTAATATTTCAACCGTAGGTTTGGCAATCTCTCTAACACGAGGACTAGCAACATCTGATAAATAAGCGGCCGTGCCTATTCCTAAAGGAATAGCTATGGCAAGCGCTCCTATCGTTACCATAAATGTGCTAACAAGCATTGGAATAATACCATATTGTTCTTTGACATAAGAAGTAGGATTCCATGTTGTTCCAAACAGAAAGTCTTTTAAGTTAACTTCACTAAAGGCAGGTATAGATGTGAAAACCAAAAGGGCAAATATTCCTAGTAAAACAACAACAGAAATTATTCCATTACAAAAGAAAAAGCCATGGATCAATTTCTCTTTGATCGAGTTATTAAACCATGACTTTTTTATAACCATTTGCATATATTTATAATCCTGCTTTTGTATTAAATTCTTCATATTCAGCAGGTATTGGGAAGAACCCTTCCTCTTCAACAACTGTTTGCCCTGAAGAACTTAATTCAAATTCAAGAAATTCTTTTAACGGGCCAGTTGGTGATCCATTGATATACTGATTCAAAGGTCGTGTTATAGGATATTTTCCGCTTTTTACATCAGCTGAATTAAGAGGACTCGCATATTCACCATTTACTTTTGCCGCAACAGAAAGTACAGTTAAACCTGTCGCATCCTTTACGTATCCTACTCCTACATAACCAACTCCTGAAATATCTCTTTTTACAGCTTCTACAATTTGGGCATTTCCATTCATTCTGTTCATTTTCTGCGAATAATCGCCTTTTAGAACAGCGTCACGAAAGAAAACAAATGTACCTGAGTTTGATTGTCTACCATACATTGTAATCGGTGTGTTATTTCCCCCGACATCGCTCCAATTAGTAATCTCGCCTCTAAAAATTTTTCCTATCGCATCTACCGTTAATTTCTTTATCGGATTGTCTGGGTGCGTAATGACACTCAACCCATCCATGGCTATAACAACCCTATTAACATTTACACCTTGATCAGATGCTTGGGCCATTTCTTTTGGTTTCATTAAGCGCGATGCATTTGCAATATCGCACTTCTTATTTATCAAAGCAGCTACACCCGTTCCAGAGCCACCTCCCGTCACAGCAATGTAAGCACCTGGGTTTTCTTCCATATAAACTTCTGCCAAACGCTGGACCAAATTAATCAATGTATCTGATCCTTTGATTTGAAGCATCTCTTGGGCTTGAGCATTTGTGCTCCATAAAAGCCCGAGACTAAGCATCAAAACTCCTAATAAATTTTTCATTTTTAATATCTCCTTTTTATTAATTATATTATTCTAATGTGACATTCTTGTGACAACTGTGCAAAATGATTGCAAATTTAAAATTTAAACAAAATATCTGCCTGCACCAATTGCTCTTTATTGCTGGTAGCTTTGTCACGGTCTGAATTGTAATAGTCAATTCCTAGAATTACGTTCTTCTTTAATCCGTAATTGAAAGCAACTTCATGGCTTTTAACATCTGTGCTTCCACCATAACGGTCTGAATCAGGAAAAGTATCAGGAAAAGCATCTTTGCCAAGGTTGGCGTAGATATACTTTCCTTGCCACTGACCTTTCTTCTTGACCTTTTTATCTCCGAATTTTACACCAACAGCCCAACCTGTATTTTGATCAACATTATTAGATATGTTGTTAATGTAATCACCGAATAAGGCTACTCTTTCTAAATGAAGACCAAGAGGTTTACTTACCCCAAATTCGGCTGATATCCCTATAGAATCATAGTCATACTGTAGGACTCCATCAGATACACCGGCATTTTGTGTATTTGTATTCTTCTCGTTGTCAAGATCAACACCCTTAACTCCATTGAATCCATAATAAACACCTGCAACCTTTGCATCTAATCCATCACCTTTCCACTGTGCTCCGGTTTGGGCATAATGCATAAAAGGATCTGTTGTATCTGTGGTTCCATTTTCATCTAACACCCAAACACCTGTGTTTAGGAATCCATCTACATTTTGACTTAAGCTTTTTTCATAATGTAGTGATCCACCTTCAGGGTTAATGTCACCATCCCATAGAAGATCAGTCGGTGCCCAGAGATATGGTTTTCTTTTAAATTTACCACCAATAATTTTTGTACCTTTCATTGGTGTATATTCCGCATATGCATAATCCAAACGAATATCAGGAGTATCAAAAGTATTCTGAAACGTCTGATTTGTTGAACGAGGATCATCACTGCCTGTCGCTAATCCAACTCCTGCTTTAACTTGATCAACAACTTTTGTTTCGATTCCAATCCGATATCTAAGTCTGCCTCGATTTCGTGCGTCTGCACTTGCGTTTTTCTTCTCATATTGATAACGCAACCGCAGGTCTTGCTTTACTTTCATGTTCTGTACCCATTTAGGCAGCGATGAAGATTTACCTTCTGCTATCTCTTGGGCTACTCTGCGCTTTGTCTCATCACGGACAATTTCTGCCTTAACGGGTGAAAGAACTCCTTCTTCAACTAAAACGTCGAGTAATATGTCTATTTCTCCGGCCTGAGCTGGTGAAATATGAACAGTAAAAATACTGAACATTATAAAAACTCCTAAAACAATTTTTTTCATTTCTTTACTCCTTTTTATTGATTAATTTGTATCTACAAATTTTCTTATACGGCGTAGACTTCTTTCCGCCGTCTTAATTGATTCATGAACATACTCGTCGTGATAATCATGAGTTTCCTCTATTATCGTAAGAACGTGAGTTAATTTAGCAATTTCTGAACAAAGCCAGCTTGCCACCAAATCTAAATAAATTCTTTGTGGCTTTACTAACCATCCCATATTTCTCCACCTCCTTTCCATTTGCTTTTAGTATAAACAATGAAAATGAAGATAAGATGGCTAGTAAGTGAAATGTTTGTGATTAAATAAAATATTGCGGTGGGAAAATTAAGCTTTAGGAAGGGTAAAACTAAAAGTAGAACTTTTTTCTAATTCACTCACAACTGAGACTTCTCCATTGTGTGCCTGAATAATATGTTTAACAATGGAAAGCCCTAAACCTGTGCCGCCTAATTCTCGAGATCGAGCCTTATCAACACGGTAAAAGCGTTCAAATATACGGGGAAGATCTTCTTCGGGGATGCCGATACCTGTATCCGATACATCAACACGGACAAAGTTACCATCCTCTTTAGCAGATATTGTAATGGAACCACCTTTTTTATTATACTTAATGCCATTTTCTATGAGATTTAATAAAACTTGGGCGATACTCGCATCATCAATACTAACTTCTGATATATTTTCAGGAATGTCTTTCTTTAATGTAATTTCTCTATTTGAAGCTTGTTTTTCTAATCCAACAAGAACCCTTTCGACTATTGACTTAATTGAATGCGGAGAAAAATTTAGATTAAGTTTATCTGATTCAATCCTGGATAAATCTAACAGATCATCGACTAATTGAACTAATCGGTTAGAATCAGTGCTTATAATCTGTAAGAAGTCTTTTGCATTTTTTTTATCATCTATAGCGCCTTCTAATAAAGTTTCGGCATATCCCTTAATACTTGTTAAAGGCGTTCTTATTTCATGTGATGCGTTGGCCACAAAATCTTTTCGTACATTTTCAAGATGTCTTAGCTTTGTAATTTCATGAAACACGAGTACTGCCCCGTCAAGTTCTTTGCCCCGTAATACAGGAGCAGCGTATACTTGTAACGTCCTTTCATTCGGCGCTAAAATGGTTATCTCCTGAGATGCTATACATTCTTTGGACTTTAAAACATTACCGACTATTTCTTCTATTTCAATATTGCGAATGATCTCAAGCGGTTTTTGCCCAATAGGATCTTTATCGACATGGAAAATCTTTTTTAGAACCTGATTCATTAAGATAATAGAACCATTTTTATCAACAACCATCGTGCCTTCATACATACTCAATAAGACCGCTTCAAACCGAGATTTGCTGGATACAATTTCTTCCATTTTAGTATTAATTTGTTCAGACATATAATTAATCGCTTTAGAAAGGTCTCCTATCTCATCATTTGTCGTTATGGAAACTCTCTTAGCATAATTGCCTCTAGCTATTTCTTGGGCAACAGATGAAATTTCTGTAATTGGTTTTGATACAAATATGAAGGCAATTGATCCAATAATAATCGTAAAAAGAAAAGCAAATAATAAAGCGAGGAATAACAATCTTTTTAAATTGTCTGATATAACATTAATTTCTAACAAAGGAATAGCAAGACGAATAAACCCTTGATTTGAACCTTCACCAAACGGACGAGCCATATAAAGCATATCTTTTTGAACGGTTGTACTAAACCGACGACTTTCCCCAAAACCCTTTTTTAAAGCATCCTGAATTTCAAATCGTGATAGGTGGTTCTCAACACTTATAAGCTCATCACCTTTTATATCAGAATCACCTATCACGGCTCCATCCAAACTAATGATAGTTGCTCGTAGATTTAAACTTTCTCCAATTTGGTTAGCGATATCATCGATTTCTTGTGACGATTGAGATTGGTTAAAAGTTTTCTCAAGATGAACTTTGGCGAAAGAGACTTCCTTTGATAGATTGGTTTTGATCCGCTGATAAGCATACTCTTTTAAATTTTTGTTTAGATAAAGATAAATTCCTGAGAAAATGATTGCAACAGTAATTGTTAGAATAAGCGTAATTTTATGATGTATGTTTAATCTCAATCGAGAGCCTCTTCATTTAATCGGTAGCCATAGCCTCGTACAGTCTCGATTAATTTCCCCATATCGCCTAATTTCTGCCTTAATCGTTTGATATGTGTATCAATGGTTCGTGTTGTCACATCAGAATCTAACTTCCAAACATCCTCCAACAATTGATCCCTCGACTGAACGCGACCTTTTTTCTGAATTAATGTTACAAGCAATTTAAATTCCATTGCTGTTAATTTAACTTCTTTTTTATCAATTGAAACTTTACACCGAGGAATGTCGACCTTTAAATCCCCAAAACTTAAAATTTCTTTTGAAGACTCTGTGGCTATTCCACGGTTCAATACGGCTTTGACTCTTAATACCAGCTCTCTTGGACTAAACGGTTTTACAACATAATCATCTGCTCCTAACTCAAAACCGACAATCCTATCAACTTCTTCCCCCTTTGCAGTAAGCATAATTATCGGGATAGATGATAAATTTTTGTCCTGCTTGATTTGCTTGCAAGTTTCCAGTCCATCCATTTTAGGAAGCATAATGTCTAAAATAATCAAATCTACTTGTTGACTATCTAATATGTCTAAAGCATCCTCTCCCGTTATAGTAACTTCACAAATGAATCCAGCTTTTTCCAAATTATATTTCACAAGTTTGGAAATATGCTTGTCATCTTCTACAATAAGAACTCTCTGTTGAACCATTAACTTTATTCTCCCTTATCTATTTCATACATAATATCATATTTAAAAGGCTACCTTACAGCATTAGTTTAATCTGAATTTATGGAATTCATGTGACATTATTGTGATTTTCTTGTGAAATTTTACTTCTGTATACAAATTTCTAAAAACTTTTACAAGTAGAGACAAAAAATTCTCAGCCAGTAATTTGACTGAGAATTAGGGCTTCTCTCTTTGATTTTAATGATTGTATTTAATTGGTTTTGACTCTATTCCCTGCTCTGCCAAGGCCTTAGCTATTTTCGCCATAGTCGTCCTATTTTGCATCCATCTGCCAGCCGTAGGTTTCCAGGAAGACTTTCTTTTGTAAAAATTTGTTTATCATAATGTTATAAATTATCGTAAACGTTTATTGGTTCAAATTTAGTCGTACTCGGTCATCGGAGTTATTTAGTAGGATTCCGTCTCTCGTTATATAGTTATCTCATTTTTTAATTCGGAGCTCTGTTTAGCTTTTTTTGGTTTTAGTGAAAAGCGTCTTAACGTTGCGAGAGATTTAAGCCATTCTTTAATTGGTCTAGCAGGATGCCCAGCATAAACAGTTTTAGCGGGGATATCATTCGTAACGCCAGCCATTCCACCTATCTGCGCATAGTCTCCAACCACTATTCCGGGCGCAAATTGGGCACAACCTCCCATTGAAACATAATCACCTAATGTAACGCTACCACTAAAGCCTGCTTGGCCGGTTATAAGCACACCCTTTCCTATTTTGCAATTATGGGCGATGTGGACTTGATTATCAATCTTTGTCCCTTCTCCAATTATTGTTGGAGAAAAAGTACCTTGATCAATGGACGTTCCGGACCCGATCTCAACAGAGTCTTTGATTGTAACGCCACCAAAGTGCCAAACTTTAAGATGCTCATCTTTAAAATAATTATAGCTGTAGCCGTCTGATCCTATAGTTGTGTTTCCATGAATTCTGCAATTTTTACCAATAGAGACATTTTGGTAGATAGTAACATTAGGATATAAAATAGAATTTTCATCGATTTTAGAATTTGATAAAATAACACACCCAGCGTGGATGATAACGTTTGATGCGATATCTACATTTTCCCCAAGGAAAACATTATTGGCAATAGAGCTTGTCGGGTGAATTTTTATTGTGCCAGTTTTTCGCCCGTCTTCTAAAGCATTTTCGTTTTGTCTAATTTCATCATAAAATAGTTTTGAGAATCGCGACATGGCTAAATCTACATTTTCAACTGTGGCAAAAAATTGAGAATGCTTTAATTCCTTAAACTGACTAAAATTGTTTTCAGATTTATAAAATGATTCTTGAAATACAAATCCGATGTTATCTAGCTCTTCATTGTCTCCATATATATTAAGAAATTTCTTGTAATAGTCTTTGTTTTTTATAAGAACAATACCACCTTTTTGAATCTGGTCGAATGAACATAGAGTCGTGATTTTCTTAACTTGCTCATCCATAGATTGAATGTGAAAACTAGCATCAACTTTTTTTAATTTTTCTATTTCTATCATACAGTTTTCCTTAATCTAAATACTTGTCTTATGTCGTAAAGTTCGATGTCGTTTTTTGATCTTTTTTTCGAAATAAAGTGGACATTAAATGCTTTTTTTGTTTTTGGGAATCTTGTATTATTATTCATTATTTTCAAATTATTTTATTCGTCGGAACATAAAAAATTTTATTATATGTCATAATTATGCTGTTTTTGTTTGCTTTGGTTTTTTTGCTTCTCTTTTCCCTCGATCTTTTCTTCCCTTAGAACTTTTCCCACCCATTTCTCACCCCTCTTTTTGTTTTTTACCTAATGTATCTAAATAAATGGCCTCAACCTTTTTCCGCGCCCATGGTGTTTTACGTAAAAATGTTAAACTCGATTTAATACTCGGGTCAGAATTAAAGCAATTAATCTTAAGAAGTGTCCCTAATTTTTCCCAACCATGATGTTTAACCAAAGCCTTAAGAATCATTTCCAAAGTTATACCATGCATCGTATCATTTGTTTTAGAATTTGTTATATTATGTGGTTCAATTTGATTGTTTGATTCCATGTCATACCTTTAAGTAGCTTAATAAAGTTATACCCCAGTGGATCTAATGGTCACCCATACACTTCTAAAACTTATTCTTCATTATTAACTAGTGCCCGCTCCTAGCTATTCTGACAATTCCTTCGCCTTCTTTAACGCTTTTTTCTTGTTCCGAAAGTGGCTTTTACTTGAACTCTTTTTTTCTCCAGATAGAATTTCTGTGTAAAATCCTTTAGGAGTTTTTGTTCCTTCTTTTCGTTTTACATGTTTCGCCTTAAAGGGTCGTTTTTTGTCATCAAATTTGCGCTGAGGCTTTGCGGGGTATTTGCTTTTAAAATCTCGTGGGGCTGTTTGTTTTACTAAAGAATCTATTTTTCGTTCCATGCAATCGAGTTGGTATTGCATCTTTTGAAGGATCGTATCCGTATCAGTGGGCGAAGGTGCTTTTGTTTTAGGTTCGTCATTTTTGTTCATGGGGTGTCCTTGTATTATAAAATTCTTTACCTCTATTCTTTACGATGAGGCCGTTTAGAAATTTTCGTAAGATTTGATTTTGACATTCGATATAGTTTTTGTGATCTTCTTTTCTAAATAAGGCAGAGAGTTGTGCTTTGGTGATGTCAAAGTCGGCAAGCTTTAGAATATCGATAATATCCGTATCTTTAAGCTTTAAGGCAACTCTTAATTTTTTTAATATATCGTTGTTTGTCATTGTATTAATAGCTTAATCACTAGGGACGGGCCCTAGTTTACATAACTCCCCTAAACTCCTACCCCAGTGCAGCCCTGCTGACTACTAGTAAAAATCCGGTACAATAATGATAAATCAAGATTTTTGCTTAATCATGTTGATCGAATTATACCTTTAAAGGGTGGGAAAAGCAAGGTTGGGTGATTTATGATGGAAGTATATAAATCTAAAGATTTTATGGAGAATTGACATCATTTATTCAAAATAATCAGCATAAATCTCCAAATAATGTTTAACCCTCTCGGCCACTTTTATATCTCCTGTTTCGTAAAGATCGGCTACAGCGGGGATATATCCAGACAAAAGAAATACATGCAACTGATCATGGGCTTCTCCTTCCATCGTGCATCCTGTTACCAATTCATTAATGCCATTTTGTAAGTATTCTCCGGCTTCTATTAATTCTGGTTTACTCAAAGATGTGATATCCATATTCAGAAAATAGGCTGACATTTGAGCTAGATTCACACGGGTATGCTCATCCATTTCCCACTTATTACCATGATTGAGATGAAGTTTTCCAAGTCCATCTTCATGGTTATCCGAAATGGAATGACGAGAATGATCTTCTTGATGATGGTGATCTTCAAAACTATTTCCCCTTATTGGCATGAAGAGCATTATGAGAAGAAGTACAGTTATTATTTTTGTCGTATATTTCATATTTAAACCACCTTTTTATTCAATTTTTAAATAATTCAATAATATTTTTGCTTGTTCTTGCATGCTTTTAAACAGCATGTGTCCCATCGAAAATTGATCTGATTCGAGTTGATCAGCACGTGCATCCATTTTTTGAGCATTCTCAATCTGACTTTTTTCGATAATTTCTCCCCAAGCTTTGCTTAAGGCATTTCGTTCTGCATTAAAGTTTGGATGCTCTTCTTTGCACTGGGCGAAGTTATGGAAAGCATCACTTTGTGATGATATCCATTCTGTTACATCTCCAGTGATTGTTACCGCCTCTTCCATTTTTAAATTAGCAAGAATGCGATAGTGGTCTATTAAATGTTCGATCTGCAATTCATGGCAGGGATCATCAGATTTGGGAAGATCGTTTTGAAGTTGTTTGTATTCAGCAAAAACGTTTGTGGTTAAAGTTGCAATACTTAAAAATATGAGAAAGCATTTTTTCATCTTTTCTCCAGAGTTTTTGTAGAAGCATCGATTGTAGACTTTTTTATACTACATGTTCTTCAACAAAAAAGGCCGTTGATTTTGAATGATCAATGAATTTATTTTCATCTTCTAGAAGCGCTCCACCTAATTTTTGCCCTTCTTCAGAACTCATGGCGTCCATAAATACCTCTACTGACTCAAAATAGACTTCAGCGACACCATCATATTCAGGTTGCATGCCTCTTGAGTCGATAAGACCCTGATTAACGGGCGTATTCATTGTGTGACTTTGCACATACTTTATGGCTTTATGGAGTTCTGCAAATTTCATAAAATAAGGGCCATGACTATTACGCCAATAGTCTTGAAATTCTTCTCTAGACATTTTTGGATTTCGTGTGCAGCACATGACAAATTTTACCATTTGAATGTTCTCCTCGATATTAACCGGTTTTCATGTTGATTTTGATAATTACCTTTTTAAAGGTCAATTTCACCAACGACTTCCCTAGCATTAATAAAGCTTTTTAAGTCTAAACTATTTTTATCAGGATAATTAGTGAATAACTCTTCATCTTCTCTTTTTATCCGTTTTAAAGTAGTTTTGTATTGATCAATGTGACTTTGATAGTTTTTATCCTTATGTTTTTCAAGGGTGCGTATCGTTTTCTCGATATATTCGCTAGATTTTTTATAGTAATAATGGGCTTTTTCTTTATGACCACGATTTGTTTCTTCACTTGCCATTGTCATATAAGTTTTTATGAGCATAGATTGTGCAGGATAATATTCTGTATTTATACTCAAGACCTGCTCTAACCAATGGACCATTTGTTTGTTATCTCCTAACATTCCATAAAAATATATTAGGTCCATATAGGCATTCAAATCTTTAGGATTACGCTCGATAGCCTTTTTATATAAATTATTTACATTTTGATTGGCCGCAAATTTTTTATCCGTTTGATTTAATTGACCATAAATCATACCTAATAAAGAATAATATTTTGCCTTATTTGGATCAAAATCGATAGCTTGCTTAATCTGATCAAGAGCAAGATCAAAATCTTCAATTAAATAATAATTTTTGCTCTTTTGAAAATATTTTTCACTTTCTTTTATCTCAGCCCAGGTATTATTAACTAGCAAAATTATTGCGCTAAGTAATAAAACAGTCCTAAATTTTTTTGTTTTATTTAATTTATGTGATAAATAGATGGTAAACATGAAATTTTGTATTATTAAGAATTAATAGAATTAGAAGTCGATAACTCGCTATATTAATCATTACTATTATGATCTAACCCCAAAAGCGGCTGATCTATTTCTTTATATAATTTACTATCCTTCGATACATCATCCGATGATTCAATGTTGGATTCAGAGCGTGGTAGCTTCATATTATTTTCAGGTATGAGATTAGGGATAATGTAACTTAAAATAAGGAGAATGATTAATATCCAACGAATTTTTTTATAGTTTCCTATACGTTCCTCAATGGGTTGTCGAACGACTACTGTGCCAGCTATGAGGTCATGAATGGCTCTTCTTTTAGAGTTAAAAAGCATAGTAATCATTTCAAGAAACATCCAAATCATCATGAGGCCCATATTCCACCAGAGAAACTGCATGTCCTCGCCATAACCTCGATTGGCGATTTCACCGATAAATAAATTTTTGGATACAATAAATAGAGATAGGGGTGTAATTACAACGGAGACGATATTTCGAAGTATGGCTTGTTGAAAACTTAATTTCTTACCGTGATGATCAAGGACTATAACTCCAGTGGCCATTTTCCCTGGCGTTTGTCCAAAATAGTAAAGAAAACCAATGGAAAATGATAAAGAAATAGCTGTATAAATTAAAAGCCATAGAAAAAGAATGATTGGAATAGAAGTCGTATTCCACAAAATTTTATCCAACCAAATTAAGGGTGCTAAGGCTGCCCCATCAAGGAAAGCAGCGCCTAATCTAGGCCAAAATGTTTTATATTTTTGTTCAACGGGCATTGATCTTCTCCAAAATTTTTTATTAATTTATATTATGAGTTCCAGGAATTATACCCCGAAAGTTGCGGGTTGGCAAGGCAGGGCTAGATTGCTATTTTGTAGAATTTATGGGGGTTCTGGGCTGCCATTGAAATTGAGCTAACGAAATGCGTATATTACTTTCAAAGATAACTCCCTCTTCTTCTAATAAACTTTTCTGATGATCCTCGCACCCCATCTCCCATCGTTTGCTTATTTCTCCTTTAGCGTTGATGACACGATGCCAAGGGGTAGAATTTTCTTCATGCAAAATTCTTAAGGCATAACCAATACGGCGGGGTTGTCCAATGCCAGCTAAACGCGCAATTTGTCCGTAAGTCGCCACGCGTCCTTTGGGGATTTGTTCGATAATGGTGTAGATGTGTTTGTAAATGGGGTCCATAATGTGTGTTTTTATATGCTGCGCGTTTTTTTAGAGTGCGTGCATTTTAGTAATGATTACGTAGCGCTAAGGTGAATAATGCTGATCCCAATAAACAGGCAATCCCACGGACATGGTTCCAGGAAGTCCAGTGTTTCAAGTAATTAGACCATAAATGAGCGGCTTCAATACTTTCAGGTTTAGCAGCATCCAATGTTTCGTTCATGGGCACATTAAAAATGATTGTTACTAGAATCGAACCAATTAAGTAGAACACGCAACCACCAAGTAAATAAATGGCGCCGGGTAGCTGCCATCTCCATATCGAGGATACGGCTAAAATCAAAGAAGTGACGGCTGTGCCAAAAAATACTACAAAAAATAGAGGATTCAATATGACTCTATTGATATGTTGCATGGCCATTATACCCTGATCTGGCTTTAGTCGGCTTAAGGAGCCCATTATTGTATTTGAGAAAATAAAATACAATCCAGCATTAAGTCCACATCCTAGAGCGGAGAAAAAACATAATCCAAATAAGATTTTCTCAAGCATACCGTAACCTCATTATTCAATCGTGTCTTTTGTTAATAATTGAGTTGTATTTATTATCCTATTTTATTGAATAGGAATGCCACCAGGCAATCGAATCACGCCATCCTCACCAACGGGATCCCAGCCCGTTTTGATGGAACACCTCTCTCCCCATTTTAATATTTTGTTTTCAATCAACTCAACTGTAATCTTACAGCCATCTTTTGAATCAAATTGTGTTGTTACTAATTTTTTTGGATCATCCAGCTTGATTAATTTTGTATAGACTTCATCAGATACTTGACCCGTAACTTTAAAATTATGGGCCTCTTCAAATAATTTAATGGCACCCATTGTTTGATCATCCAATTCTTCATTAATGGGACCTGTTTTATAACCTCTAGCTTTTAGAAGAATTTTGACATCTCGTATGGCTCGCGGTTTACCATCAAAAGCTTTGCCAATAAATGTCTTAGGGGCATCCTTTTCATCTTCAGCCCATGTAGAGCCAGCCATGATAAAAATAGAAATTATTACAGTTAAACAAAATATAAAATGTTTTTTTATGATGTTTCTTTGTAACATACCATCTCCTTATTTTGTGATCACCAATGGATCGTCTTTAAACTGCATAATGGAGATAACATTTTTTGGATTTACATAGACAGTTGGAATTAATGAATTATCCCATTGTTCCCATTTAAAGACTTCGCCATTATCTTTATACAATAGATCATCAAGTCGAATCATTTCATTTGATTCAACCCTTTTTGCAAGCGACTCAAAAGATTCATCTGAAGCGCCGACATACGTATAACCTTCTTTGGTACCATCATCAACACTAATTTTATACCAATTCATTTGTTTTTCTCCTCAACTTTTTTAGTGTTTTGTGATGTCTGCTTAAATTCCAATCCTGACTAAAATCGCGATGATATCCTCTATGGTTCTACTAATTAAGGGATGGCTCACCTCAAAATGAGCTGTTTTTTCTTCTAGTTTTTGGATCAGTTGACTGTTTTGATCTTTGTTGTCTGGTTCTTTAAGTTTTTGTTCAATAGATGTGACTAGCTTCTCAAGCATTTCTCTAGATTTTAAATCATTTTGATCAATATTTTTAAGTTCTTCGGTGAGCTTATGGAGAGCTTCTTCTAATTCTTTCTGAGGCATGTTTTTTCCTTTTTTATTTTACTATTTGTAGAATGATGGTATTTTACAGTTATTACGTGGGAAATGCAAGATGGGCTTACATTAGAGTTCTTTTGAGAAATGTAACGCTAGCCAGAGAGTTTCATTGTTTTTATCGGTCCACTCAACACGATGTTTAACATGGGCGGGGATGAGAACGTAGTCACCAGGGTTTAATGTGATGATGTTTTTTTCTCCTTGAATAAGAATCCCTGCACTCCCCTTTAGGAGTAACACCCATTCATCTTGTTTTTGATCTAACCAGCAGCCCTCATCTGTGGCATGACCTTTTGAGATAATTCGTTCGAGTTTAAAATTTTTGCCGGAGAGAATCTTTTCGAATAGTTCTTCAGGTAAGGTTTTGGGCAATTGTGAATAGATATTTTGGGGTTTCATCATAAAGGTGTTAATGAGTTAGTTTTTTAATTATTTGAAAGCGGTTTATAGGTTTTGTCACATAAGGTTGCGATTTTCTGCATTATTTGATCAGATGTTTGACTAAGTAATTCTTTAGGAATGAATTTTTCAGTGTATTTATCAAATTGCAATGCTTCTCCAAACTTGATTCTTGTTGAATTTTTAAAGGAAAATAAAATATCTTTGAATAACCGAAATCCACGATGAGCACCGGGCCCTTGTGAAATTCCAGCGGGTATGATGGGGTACCCTGTCCAAAGCGCCAGGCGAGCTGTTCCAGAGCGAGGTTTTAGAAGATATGATTTATCGTTTAATTGGGCCTCAGGATAGATACCGATAATGGCGCCCTCGTTTAAAGCATCTAAAGCGATGTCTAGACTCTCCCCTTTTTTTTTGTGATCAATAAGAATAGCGGACAAACGATCTGCCCCCCATTGCCCGATGATTCGCCAAAGTATGATATTTTTACGTGAAAGAAATTTAACCTTAAGGTTTGAGTGATGGTGGATGATGGATGAAAGGATGAAAGAATCAAGGTGATTATTATGATTCGCCGCAATAATAAATCCACCCGTTTTAGGAATATTATCGAGGCCGGAACTTTCTTTAATATATGATTGTAGAATTTTTTGGATGACAGTTGGGAACATGGGCAAATTTTTACCTATACCTTAATAGTTTTATGAAAGCAGTAAGTAAGATAATCCACTACACACAGCCGCAATGGGTAGTGTTAAAACCCATGATAATATGATTTTAGAAATAACGCTAGAATTTCCTTTTCCAGTTATCAGGCCAATCCCAAAGATAGAACCACATGAGGCATGTGTCGTTGAGACAGGTAATCCCCAACGGCTGGCAAAGATGACGAGAAATCCGGTAACTAAATTTGCTGTAAAGCCTTGTCCGTGATTCATCGTTGTGATGCGATAGCTCATGGTCTCCGCTACTTTGCGCGCATTGATCAATCCGCCAATAGCCATTGCGATTCCAACAATAAGCATGCTTTGTGGGATGGCGAGTATTTTGACAGCTAAGAGTAAAGCTACAATTTTAGGGGTATCATTTAAACCACGTGCGAAACTGACCAACCCAGCGCTCATAAAATGAAAAAAATCTAACAGCTTTTGAGAATTAATACCTAAAAAACTTCCTACATAACGTTGTTGGCAATCTTTTTCTTTAGCAATTGATATTTCAGGTGTTTTAAGGGTGCTTATACTAAAAGTACCTAGGGATTCTGTTACAGGAACAACCCTTTCCTTCTCTCCAACACAAAGACAATATTCACGACCAATCCCTAGTTTTACACGACTCATTCTAAAAAAAGCATACAGTGAGCCACTTAACACGACAGCAATAAAAGGACTGGCGATTAGTGGCAAAAAGAATTTTTGGCCTAAAATTACGAGATTAATTTGAGAGCCAACGGCCATAAACCCTGCGCCAACTAATGATCCCGTAATGGCATGCGTTGTTGAAATAGGAAAACCAATGAAGGTCGCTAGAATAACAGTTATAGCAGCTCCAAAACCAACCGCTGCTAAGAATTCTGGTGAGCCAGCAACAAGGTCAGGAACTAATCCTTTACCAGAAAATTGTTTGAGGAGTTTTTCGGCGAGAAAAATGGAACATATTGAACCAGCAAAAGTGGTTAATGTGGCCCATCCAATAGCTTTTTTATAATTGGTTGTCTTACTACCAAATAGCGTGGCAACACCCTTAAAATTATCGTTGGCGCCATTGGAATAAGCCAAAAAGCAGGTTGTAAAAATTAATATAAGTAAAATGTTCATGAGGCTCTCTTATCTTCAAAACAACGTGTTTAAGTAAAATATTCGTTTTAAGATTTTTTGTTTATATTTTCAACTAATGCCCCAAATAAAGCCATATAAATGTTATGACAAAATTCAACGGCCTCATCAGAGTTTGATTCCCAGGAAGATGACCATTCTAGGAAGGTGCTGTCATCTGTGGTCACAGGTGTGAGCTTGATACAACCAACATAATTTTGGACATCATCTTTAGAAACCGGTGATGGCCCATCATCTAAAGAATAACGAATGGTATAGTTTTCTTTATTATGTTCAAGCAATGTTTCATGAAAGGCCTCATTGAGAATCCGCTTGGCGCCTACCTCTGCGCCACTTTTTCCACCTACGATTTCACATTTTGAAATGACGTCAGGAGCATAATCAAAATTATGAAAATTATTTACAGCATTCCAAACGTGATCAATGGGGGCTTGAAGGCAAATGGATTGATATGTTTTTTTCATTGATAAGTTCTCCTAGCTATAGGGTTGAATTGCAACTTTTGTCTGCACATAATTTATTTGAAAATGATTTGAGTCATTATTTTACCAAATTCTGAAGAGATTTTGAAATTTTATTAGAAGACTCCTCCGTAAATAGTTTTAATCCTTCTTTGTTTAAGTGTTGTGTGTCGCAAAAATAGGATAGATTCCATCCTTCTAATAAAGGTTCTATTAACGTAATATTTTCAAATTTCTTCTCGAAATTTTTCATCTGTTTGATGTATTTCTGATTGTTTCCGTTCTCTTCTCTTTTTTTAAAGGTTGGTTTAACTAAAGGTGCATTTGAGATGATTATTTCAATAGCATTATCTTGGGCTAGTTTAAAAAATTGATCAAACCAATAAAGTGAATCTGAATTAAGTTTAAAATGTGTTTGATAATACTCTGATGTAACAACGTCTTTCATGGTAGGTTCCTTATTTTGACAGATGATGGCGCCTCCAGAAGAAATTTCTAACGAACTTTTAAGCCAAGAACTTTTATCTTTAAAATCAGATCTATTTGCAAATAATTTACGTATTTTTTTCCTGTAAGTGACTAGATTAGAAATTTTTTCTATTTTTAACATTAAAGCTTTATAAAATATTTTTAAAGGTAAAATTTCAAATGAGTCTATAAGTGAGTATAAAGATACAAAACGAAAAAGCTTCTTTTTATCAATTTTATCTACGTTATCTAAATTCCATGCTTTTGTAAGAGCAATTGGAGATGAATAAAATAGGATAACCTCCGGGGCTGGGTTATATTTTAAATATTTTTTTAAAAGTAAGTAATAACCTCGTACACCATGATTAGGTAAAGCATAGTTATAGAACGAATAGTTTAGGTTAATTAAATTGTCAGAGATTTCCTTTGCATGAAGCCCCAAAATTCGACTATCTCCCATAAGAATTGCATTTGGGCTGATCTTTTTATCCCTTTTTCTAAGAATTTTCTCTTTGTAATGAATAAGGGCATCAGAGTGTGTTGTTAGATAATATAAATTCGATCGAACAATAACTTCAACGATTATCAATAAAGCCAAACAGATGAGAAAAGCTGTTGGGCATTTTTTAGAATTGAAAATAGATAAAATCTTGTGCATCTGTTACTCCCCAAATGATTAAAAGAAGACTGCAGGCTATATAAAATAAAGTCTTAAGAAAAATGTTAGATTTATACATAATCATCAAATCATTTTTTAGATATTGATAAATTTGAATCGCAATGAGTATAGAAAGATAAGGCAACAGCTTAGACATCATAAATAACGTGGCGGCTAATATGGATTCTGGAGAATTAAAGAGTAATCCTTTTATCATCGCATCAAGCTGAGCAATCGATTCTACTCTAAAAATTAACCAACCCAAACACGTAATATGGAAGAAGAAAAATATTTTTATAGCTGAATTTATAGGGGATGTCTTTGAGGCTTTTGGAGACAGACTTACCATACATTTATGGACTATTAACAGTAAACTATGATAGGCGCCCCAAAGAATAAACGTCCAAGAAGCCCCATGCCATAATCCTCCTAAGAGCATAGTGATTACCAGATTTCTAAAGGTTGTTAATCTGCATCTTCTATTTCCTCCTAAAGGAATGTAGAGATAATCTTTTAACCACGTAGATAGGCTAATATGCCATCTTCTCCAAAATTCTTGAGGATTTTTGGCAAAGTAAGGTAAATTAAAATTAATCATTATGTCAAAGCCCATACATTTACAAAGGCCTCGCGCTATGTTTGAATACCCAGCAAAATCACAAAAGATTTGAAAAGCAAAGGCATAAACGCCAATAAGGACATCTATGGCTTGATAGTTTTCTGCCGGTGTAAAAATAGGATTAACAATTTTGGCTAAATTATCTGCAATAAAAACTTTTTGAAATAACCCCCAAAAGATCAAGTAAGAACCCTCATAAAATCCAGCAAGGGTCGGTTTACGAGGCTTTTGGATTTGAGGTAATAAATTTTTAGCGCGTTCAATGGGTCCAGCAACAAGTTGTGGGAAAAAGGCCACAAAAAGTGCAAAATCTAACAACCCTTTTTTGGGTTTAAGTTTGTTGTAATAAATATCAATGGTATAACTCATGGTTTGAAACGTGTAAAAAGAGATACCAACAGGAAGAATGATTTTCAGTGTTGGTAATGATAATGAGAGCCCAAAATGTTCAAAAAGAGATGACAAATTTGCACTAAAAAAATCAAAGTATTTGAAAAATCCTAATATAAAGAGATTGGAGAAAATACTGACAAACAGAATGAATTTCTTCTTTTTCGGATGAGTCGTTTGGAATATTTTTTGACCGCAGATGTAATCAACTATCGTAGAAAGCCATATAAGGGATAAAAAGCGCCAGTCCCATGCGGCATAAAAGATGTAGCTGGCAATCAGAAGCATACGATTTTGCCATTGATATTTAAGGCAAAGGTATAAGGTGTAAATTAATAGAAAAAAGATGATAAATTCTATAGAATTAAAAAGCATAAATATCTAGGATTTTCCTTTTAAAGATTGTTCCAGTCTTGTTCTGTTGTTACTTTTTGTGCTACTTTTTGAAGGAATAGTGTGGATTCTGCAGATAATTTAGGTTGGTAAGTATTGCCAACGGGAGATTCGTTGGTGATGAGACTAAAGAAGACACAAGCGCTTAAATAAGAGCCTGAAATACTGGGGTGGCTTCCATCTGCGTTCCATAACGGGAAAAAGGGTTTTTGTTGGCGAGCTTCTTTAAAGGCTTCCCCAACAGGTGCTACGGGCAATTGAAATTGGCGGGCAACTTCGATATATCCTTGGGTGAGTTTTTCTTGCATATCTTCAAATTTATTAAAATTGAAATTTTTAAAACCATTTTTTCTTCCCCAAGTCATAAAAAGAATAGTCGTTCCTTTATTTAAACTGCTTAATTGACGAACAGCTGGAATCATTTTAGTTTTACGAGATTTTGACAAAGCTGGAATGACACTTTGTTCTTGAAGAATGACATAATCCCATCTACGAGATTTAATTTTATCAATAGCATATTCTGATTGAGCATGTTTAAGAAGGCTCCAGGCGGGGTTTGCTTGCATCTCAATTTCAGCTTGATAACCACTTTCATTTAACATCTCTTCTAGCGTTTGAGGTAAATCGTTTTGAAAGGTATAACTGTTCCCAACAAAAAGGATTTGTAATTGAGATGCCGCTTCAGTATTAGACTGAAGCGGCTGAGTGACGATGAGCAACAAAAATATTGCAAAGAATATTAAATGTTTTTTGATGAATATCATAATAATTTAAAGATTAATGATTACAACCATCGCCATGCACATGGCCATGAGAAATTTCATCTTCTGTGGCATCACGTACTTCGATAATTTCAATACTAAAATGGAGCGTTTCATCGGCAAGGGGATGATTAAAATCAACGCTCACCGTCTCTCCTTCTACTTTGATGACAGTTGCAACTTTAGGCCCTTCTGGCGTATTGGCTTGAAATTGCACGCCCACTTTTACGTGTTCTTTTTCAGGAAAGTTTGCAATGGGGACATCGTTCACGAGTTTTTCGCTTCTAATCCCATAAGCTTCTTCTGGTGGTATGACGATGTCTAATTTATCACCAGCGACTTTTCCCTCTAGTGCTTTTTCCATTCCTGGAATAAGATTTTTCATACCATGAATGTATGATAAGGGTTTTTGTCCATCTGAAGAATCAAGTACAACGCCTTTATCATTCTTTAAGGTGTAATGAATAACACCGACTTTTTTTTTACTAATTTTCATCCCTTTTGTCCTTTCAATTATTCTGTGAAATGATTACTCTGAAACGTGTTTTAATTTACGCACAGATTGTTTTTTCTTGGTTTGACATTGTTTACTCTTTTATAAATGTAAAGATATTAAATTTATGTCCATCTAAATCGCGAAAATAACCAGCATAAAATCCTGTATCTCCACGTGGTCCAGGCTCTCCTTCATCTGTTGCCCCTAAGCCGATCGCTTTGTTATAGAAATTATGAACTTTTTCTTTTGAATCAACGTTAAAGGCAATCATCGAACCATTGCCTACAGTTGCTGGTTTTCCATCAAAGGTTTGAGTGATAGAAAAACCTGTCTCCTCCATGGATGGTCCATAAGCGGTAAATTGGTCCGTTTCGAAAAGACGTCCAACACCAATTTCTTTCATTAGTTCATCGTAAAATTTCTCCGCCTTTGCCTTATCGTTTGTTCCTACTGTGATGTATCCAATCATCTGTTCTCCTATCTAAGTTTGAAGCATTTGTTTTAAAGAGTTGCTTGAGTTTTCATCCATTTGTGTGAAAAAAACAGCAATCCCCTCTCCCTTCTTAATTCGAGAGATCCGTGCTTTGCCACGCACTTGATCTGTTATGTCGTTAAAGGCCGTATTAATCGTAAAGTTAAACTCATCGTTGACTTGCATATAGACACTATTGTTAACCTTAATAAAGGCGCTTTTAGGAGAGAGATCTTTGAGTTCTCCAGATATTGTGATTTGCTTATCGATTTGAATTTCAATAGGGAGATTACTTCTAATACGATTGTTTTTACGACGGTTGCTATCCATAGGGTCTCCTTTATTCTACTTATCAAGGTTTGATGAATTATCATTTAAACGAAAATGGGCATATGTTGGGAATAGACTTTTTATATTCGTTATACTCCTGCCCAATATGATTTTTCAGATCTCTTTCCTCAAAGATTAACGCAATAAATATATAGGCCTTTGACATCTCAGAAAAATTAGATGGCCCACGCTCATTGAGGGGGTAGCAAACATCTTTCATAAGAGTCTCCCCCTTTATACATAAAGAATTATAGTATAAACTTATCTTTTTAAAAACTAATAAAATAAAGCCCTAGAATAGCGGAAAAAGCGATAAACCAGCTAAGGGTGCGAAGTATATGATTATCCATAATGTAGAAGAAAGCATATCCTATCCGAGCAAGTACATATATAATCGCCAATTGATCAATTGTTGAGACTGAAGCATTAAGCTGATGAGCGACGACAACCCCTATAGCAAAGGCCGGAAATGTTTCATAAAAGTTTATCTGAGCGAAATTTGCGCGTTTACCATGTCCTTTAAGATTTCCTAGAAATTCTCTAGGATTTTTATTGTTATAACCTTTTATGGAAAATTTGGCAAATGCCGCACTTATGATAGGAATAAATAAACTAATCACTATGCATTGATAAGATAGCATGGAGCTTCTCCTTTTTGTTAAATCTCAGACGCTTCATGAATCGCATGTTTTTTTAGATTTTCTATTTTTAGAACCTCTAATGCAGATTGATCAGTTGCCGATAAAATGACATCAGGAGCTGCACCTGCCTCAAAAGCTTCTTGCCAGCGTAATGCACACAAACACCATTGATCTCCTGCAATTAACCCTGGAAAATCAAGTTCTGGATGAGGTGTTGTAAGATCGTTCCCAGTGTCTTTTGAGAATTTAAGAAAAGCATCCGTTATCTTGATACAAACCACATGGCGACCTAAATCATCAGGACCCGTGCGACAAAGGCCATCGCGATAAAAACCTGTCATGGGAAATTTACAACAACATTTAAGCTCTGTTCCTAATACATTTTTTTGCTCTGTCATAATTCACCTTTCTTCTAAATATTATTTCTAAAAATTAATCTTTAACTAAAGGTTCCTCTTCATCAATGATATAAGTCAAAATACCAGTAAACATTTCATCTTGGCTCATGGGGCCAAAATAGACATCTGTTGAAGGATTTGGATTAAATAGATTTTGTGCAGAATTATCGTAGTACCCTTCTGCTTCAATGCGTGTGCCAGCGGGTAACTTTAAATGTTCATTTAGTTGGTATTGTCTTTGCCAATGAAATTTATAATGGGGGACAGATAATAGGGTTTTATTTTCTCCACCAGGATAGTGTAGCGTGAACTTCATAGATTTTCCACGATAATGCATGTGTGGTTGTATTGATATTAAAGTAACGGGCTTTTCAAATGTAATAGAGCCTGATCGTTTATAGTTTTGATCACCTGGTTTAATATGAATCTTTTCATTAGAGATTAATTTAACAGTTAACGTTTTTTGAGGTTTGTTTTCATGAAGATATAAGCCAAGCTCAGTTAAATCTTCCTCTTCTTTTCCTGTTGTAATGTAATGCATACGAAAAACAATTGTTGATCCTTTGGGAATAAAGATGCCTGTATTCTCCGGCAAAATAAAAGGGCCGCTGCCAGGGGCATAACCAGCAATAATAGCACCATTTTTAATGGTCATGCCGGTAAGTTTGTATAATTCTGCAACGTTGTTTTTTATATCGGGAACCTCCGTTTGAGGTGTGTCTGTTTGTTCGTCTTTTGTAGCAGGCCAGTGAATGGCGAGATTGGAATGATGGACGACTTGTGTATTGCTTGGTTTGATATCTATGGCTTTAACCCAGATATCATTTTCAACTTTTTTATTGGCGTTAATGAATCGAAATTCATCAGGTCCATTGGCTTGAATGTGTTGTTTTTCTTTAAGTCTAAATATAAGATCTGGAGTCCCTTTAAACCAGGTGTTTTGTTGTGGTTTTACTTCTAGAGCAAGAAGATCACCCCCCTCTCCTCGCGTTGATAAAGATTCGACCCAATGGATAATTTTTCGTTTTTCCTGGGGGCTTAATGAAATGTCATTTTTAAAGTGACCGTAGTTTTGATCGGCATGCCATGGAGGCATACGTTTTGTTCGAATCACCTCTCTTATCATAGGCGCCCACCCACGAATTGTTTCATAGTCATCCATACTCCAAGGCGCTAAACCACCAGGAGCATGGCAAGTACTACATTTATTCAGCAAAATAGGAGCGATATCTTTTGTGTAGCTAAAGGTATTATTTTTTCGTTCGTGCAGATAATTAATGAGGCATCCATTTACAGAAGTTTTTTGAGTTTTAAGGGGTCTATTATTTAATAAACTTTCTATAGCATTTTTTAAATAATGATGTTTAATGTGTGGTTTTTCTGACTCATACCCTAATTGATCATGGATTGACCCATGATATACAATGCTCCAATTGGCAGGATTAATGACAAAAGCCTCTGCTGTTCGTGCGATATTTAAAGTTTCAGAGATGGTTTGTGTTTCATCTTTTAGGATAGGCATCGAAAAATTAAAGGCTTGAGCTTCTTTTGCTATTGACATTCTGTTGTCTTGAGAATTGGCATTAATCATCAAAAATGTAACATTTTGGCCAGCATATTTATTTTTAAGATCGTTTAAATAATTGATGCTTTTTCGAATGATGGGACAGCCATTTCCTTGGCTAATGAGAACAATGGCCTTTTTGTCTGAATAATAGTACAGTTCGTGAAATACATCATTTTGGTCAATTAAGGCAAAGTTTTCAATCGGTAATATAGCTTTAGTGCGAATGATATCAGATGAATGTGTATTCTGAGAAAAAAAGATGTTAGGTAGGGTTATGCTTAAGATGCAAATAGATAACGTAAGGATTGCAAAGTAAATAAATTTTTGCATAAAAATAAATGATCTAAAGAAAAAAGATTATGTTAAATGTCTTTTTCGATAAAATGAATTTGGCTTTTTATATTGTGAAGAATAGCTAGGAGTTCTGTTATTTGAAGTTGATAGCTCTTATTCTCCACTACAATTTTCCGCAGAGCATTGTCGGATTGGCGGATGGCTTTTTTACATACTTCTAATTGAGCAATACCATCATAAAGTTCGTAATCATCATCATCAAAAATGTCTTTTACATATATGCCGCATAATGCCCGATAAATCTTAGCTGGTAGCAACGTGTGATACCATGTGATTGTTTCAAACTGAAACTTAACTGATGCAGGCATTTGTTCAGTTTTATCGAAATAAATGTGTTTAAGAAGTTCATGCACTTTAAGACAATATTGATGAGATACCTTCATTAAGGGATGCTTTTTTTGTTCTTGTCTTTTTTGTTCAAATTCTTCAATAGCTTCTTCATCAATGGATTCAACCGTCAATTCGAAATTTTCCATCTCCTCCTGAGGAACGCTATCTTCGATACTTTCTTCAATAAGCTGTGAATACTTCTCCATTTCTTCATTATAGATTTCTGTGTCATCTTCATCTCGACCATGAGCGATGTTTGTGACACGTCTATCAAGCTCATCTAGATAAAGTTTACAACGATGTTGCGTCTCGGTATGACAACGATCACACCAACGGTCACAAAAGTTATAAGGCGTTTCACGTTCCCTTTTGGCATTTTTTTCTAATATGCTTTTTAATTTATTTTTCATCTCTTTACCTAATGGTCATAACAGCTACAGGTTTTGCATTAACGTTGGCTGTAAATCCCGCACTTGAGGAGCTACATTCTGTTCCAGAATTATCATCGATCGTTAAGGTGACGGGATATTCTCCTCCCTCACGATAAACGTGTGTTACCTCAGGGCCCTGGGCGCGACGTCCATCACCAAAGTCCCATATATAAGTTAATCGATCGCCATCACCATCCGTAGATCCTGAGCCATCAAAAACGGTTTCTACATCCATACAACAAGAAAGGTTGGCTCCGGCATTCGCTGCGGGTGCTGTATTGACTTTAACGTTAACCGATGCGGTTGCTGTGGAGCAGTTAGAACCGAACATGTCATCAGCGATGACAGTGACGCGATAATCGCCACCTAAGGTGTATTGATGGGAAATGCTTGATCCAGATTTCTGAATGGTTCCATCCCCAAAACTCCAATAATATTCATATTTATCACCGTTTTCATCAAGTGGAGATATGGCTTTAAAATCTATTTTGTCACCTAAACATGCCTTTTTAATAGAGCTAATCGATACGCTTGGGCTTGAATTAACGATAACTTTTTTTGTATCAAAAGAAATGGGACAACTTTCGTTGAGTTGGTTTTGTAACGTTAATGAGGCTAGGTACTCCCCTGATTTGTTATAACTGTGGGTGGCTTTTATGTTTTGAGAGGACTGACCGTCACCAAATTTCCAATGACCTGTAACGGTTCCTTTTTTATTGATTAAGGAGTGAGAACCATCAAAATTAAGAATTTCTCCGGTGCAGGCTATTATGTCTTCCCCGGCATCTGCTTTTGGTGCTTTGTTTAAACGGACTGTAATAAAATCAACAGCTGTTGAACATTCCAATTGAGAATCATCGGTGACAATCAATCGGGCTTCATAGTTATCGATATGAGAGTAGGTGTGTGTTACTTTGATACCATCAGCTTGATAACCATCACCAAAGTCCCATGAATATTTGAGGTTGTCGTTATCATTGTCATAAGAGTTTGATCCGTCAAAAGTCACGTTAATGACCTCTTCTTCCCCAACACATTTAAGAATCATGTTTTCTTGAGCTTGAGCAATGGGAGGCTCATTAATTTGTATAGACTTCTCTATAGTTTGACGACTACATACGGTTTTACTGTTGTCATCAACGGTAAGTTTGACGGTATAGTCGCCACCTTTTTGATAAGTTTTAGTCACAACAGGTTTCCCAAAATCCCTTTGACCATCACCAAAGTCCCAACTGTAATTTAATTTTTTTCCTGTTGAACCAGAGTAGCTGCCTGAGGCATCAAAGAGAATATCTTCTTCGATGCAACCAAATGTTGAGGTTGTAAAGCTTGCAACCGGTGGAATATTGGCTCGCACAAGTTGTTCTGTGCGTGTTGTTGAACATTCCAATCCAGAATTATCGGTAATGGAGAGAATGACATTGTAATCCCCTGATTGATTGTAGGTGTGTGTGACGACAGGATTTTCACTTGTAATACCATCACCAAAGTCCCAGGAAAAGGAAATGTCCTTATTTTCAGGGTCGTAGGAGCTTGAGGCATCAAACGTAAATTCGTTACAACGAATACTTGTTAATGGGTCGAGACTAGATTGCTCTGTAAATCCTAGGGATGAGAGGTTTATTAAAAAAGTAGCGCTAAGGACGATGAAAGTCATTTTTTTCATAATTTTGTAATAGATAAGGCTAAGATATTTTTTAAAAATTTAATTGTAAAAACAAAAATAGTATAGCATGAATTAAAAGTTTGTCTTAGATTCTTTCATTTATTCTTTATCGTTAACATGATAACAGAAAAGCAGTTATGACATAAATGAAGCAAATAATCGTTTAGTTTTTGGTGATGATTCCACCGGTAGATAATGTAAAACTACCTGTGCCAACGCTGGAGCTTAAAGGTATGGCCGTTACAGTATAGTTATACAGGCCTAAGGCATCAACGGTAAATGTAAAACCGTCATGATCTCCTGTAAAAAAATCAGTATTCAGGTAGGGTGGTGTCACTACGAGTAGATCGTTTGTTGTTGATGGGTATATGCTGTTTATGGCTAGGTAGTTCTCTAAGGCTACAGAAATAACTTTTAGAGCAGCCTGTGCTTTGGTGTCATTAGCAGAAACGCGAGATCTCAATAAATTGGGAATTGCAATGGCGACAAAAAGGGCAAGAATGCCAACGACCATAAAAGATTCCACGAGCGTAAATCCGTTTTTAGTTCTTTTCATACTATTAAGAATAACAGAAATATTAAGAGCAAGAAATAAGAAAATGAAAAAGCTTAGATCTCTACTAATTCAGCCCCTGTTATATGCATCGTTTTAAGATTCTGTGAATATATTAGAATGCGTGCATTAGCCTTCATCAAATCTTTTGGTTTAGTAATATTTAAAGAATGAGTGAGCCCTGCTGGTTTTATGGTTTTAAAAGACCTGACAATGTTGACATGCGACAACGTTTTTCCAGAATTTTCTCCATCTGTGACGATGTTGGAAGATGCGTTTTGAATTAAGGCAACGTGAATGACATCCTGTTTACCTAAATTTGAAGTATTAAAATTGATGTGAATGAGATCATCTTTTTGCGTTATGTCTTTGACTTCGATGATTGTTTTAGAAGCTTTTTTAAGCGCATGATCAATTTTTAATTTGATTTGATTGATATCTGAACCAATGATTGGATTCTGACCGTTGACAAGTAATTGAGGAGTGAAAACAGTATTTTCCTTAAATGCTTTTGCATATTGGCGCTGACGTTTGGTAAAAGCGGCTTGGCTATAAGGATCTTTCCATCCAATGTAGTTCCAATAATCTACATGAAAACTTAAAGTAAAGATGCGTTGATTGTTTAGTTGGGCTAAGTGAGTTAGTTTTTGCAGATAGGCGTCAGCTGGTGGACAGCTGGAACATCCTTGTGAGGTAAATAATTCTACCAGCGCAAATGGTTGCTTTTTCCTCTTCTCTTCTTGAGATTCTACGATAGCTATTGGGATTAATAGAAAGATTAATAGGCTGAGTGATAAGAATTTATGCTGCAACAGGATCTTCAACGGGTTGCTCATCTTCTTCCTTTGTTTGAGGTTTTGCTAGCTTTTTTAATAGTCCACTTTCTTCTAAACGCACCTTTAAATCTTTTTTCCATAATTCATTTTTATCAAAGGGTGTATAAATAGCATCAATAAACTCACTGGGTAAGCGAAAGCGTTTTTGATTATAGTGAAGGATAAAAACATTTTGTTGATGAAGTTTTGCAAGCCAAAAACCTAATTGAAAAACCATGGATTGATGCGCGTGCATGACAGCATCAGCAGGTTTTTCGTCTTTAGCATAGACCCAATCATCGGCATAAAGTAAAACGATTGCAAAAGGTGTATTTTGGTTTTTTTCGTATTTTTCATAAATTGATTGGGAGTGCACCTCGTCATTTTTAAGAATAACGCCCTGTAGGTTCCATTCTGCTAGAGTTGATAATACTGTTTGAGATATATCATTTTCGTTACGGCATATGAGAAGTATCTTCTTTTTTGGTATAAATTTTGTATTTTCATTTTTGTCCTCCTGCGCTGTGATAGTTTCTTTACTACTTGGAGCGTGGGTTTCCTCATTGTTTTTTTCTTCGAAATTCTTTATTTGAGAAATTTGTTGAAATTGTTTTCTTTGATTTTTGATTCTTAGTTTCTCATTTTTTTCTTCTTGTTTAATTTTTAAACGTAATTTTTCAAGCTCATTTTTCTCTTTTTCTTTTGCTGTTATTTGATCTTTCTTTACTTGTATTAAACGTTGTTTTTTCAGACTTAATCTATTCTTTTCATTAATTTTATCTTCTCGTCTTTGAAGTTTTTCTAATTTTTGAGCTTGTAGATACTTCATTTTTGCAATACGCAATTCTTCTTTTTGTTTCTCTTTGATTGAAAGTTCTTTTTTCTTTTCTTTTCTTGCCCCTTTTAAGGATTTAACTTTATCTTTTATTTGTTTACCCCATGCTAACATTATCCCAACACCCTCCATTAGGCCTTCTAGAGCTTTTTGCGAATTTTTTTTAAATTGTTGAGGCTTTTTTTGTGAAGAATTTTTCTTTGGGATTTGTGCTTTCGTAGGCTTTATTAATGGAGGTTCATTTTTTTTCTGTATATCTTTTATTGGGGGGAAAACTTTTGTTTCAATGTTGTTTAGAAGTTTTAAAGGATTGACAGGTTCTGATTTTGAGTTCTCGCGGCTTAATTGATTTGTTTCTTCTTCTATGGGTTTCTGTTCTTCCTCTTTTTTTATTTCCGAAATGCTATCTTCTTGATCATCTGATATAAAGAGATCTTGATCCTCAAGGGAAACATCTAGCTCTTTTAATAAAGTTTGAAAAACCTTTAAAACTTGATTAATGCCATTATACCAACTGACCCGATAATCTTTTGTTGAGGCATAAAATGATGCTGGTAAAAATTGAGCTGATTTTATTTCATTTAAAGCGGGGTGTTCTTCCGTGTAGAGTAAAGAGATCTTTTTTTGCGTATCTTGCAAAAATTGATCTAAAGATTTTTTATCTCTCGTTGGTAAAAACTTTGCTTTCTTAACAAGAGATTGAATGATTTCTATGTTTTTTTCTTTATTCTCTGACATGAGTGATTTTATTTAACGTAAATTAGAGAGCCTATGATTCCCTTTTCACCAATATTTTCTAATTTTACATTCCTAATCTGATTTTGCAAATTATGATTTGATTTAACATATACACGGGCGTAATGATCTGTAAGACCTGTCCAATACCCATTTTTTTCCTGTTCAAACAAAATCGGAACGATAGATCCAAGTAATTGATTGTAAAAACAAGCTCTTTTACGCGTACTTAAGTCTCTTAAAATTTTGCTTCTGTGTTGTATCGTTTTAATATCGATAGTATTTGTGTAGTTTTGAGTTTTTGCCATATAACGAGGCGAATAACTGAAAACGTGAAAATAATCTATGGGTAGGTCTTTTAGCAGAGAATATGTGTTTTCAAACTGTTGATCCGTTTCTCCTGGATAACCAACAATAACATCTGTGCCTATACAAATATCGTCTACTTGTTGATGAGCTTTTTCAATAAATTCTGAGAATTCACAAACGCTGTACTTTCGTTTCATGTCTTTAAGAATCGTATCATCCCCACTTTGTAAGGGAATATGCAAATGGCGACACAGTTTTGATTGCGTGCCCATTTTTGTGATAATGTCATCAGCAATCGTTGTAGGTTCAATGGATGAAATGCGAATACGTTCTAAGCCTTCGTAATCTTCTAGAGCATTAATAACATCTAAAATTTCATGATTCTCTTCCTTATAAGTACCAACATTAATACCTGTGATGACCAATTCTTTGTGACCTGAGGCGATAAGCGATTTGGCTTCTTTAAGGATGTCGTTAAAAACACGGCTGCGAGCTCGTCCCCTAGCATAAGGAATTTCACAAAAGGTACAAAAAAAGTCGCATCCATCTTGAATTTTAATATTGACTCGCGTGTGGAGTTCATCAATACCTGCAACTGGAATAGTGAAAGGTTTTCGTTCAATTGTAGGCGTTATGACTTGAGGCGTGGTTGCATTTTTGGTTTCGTTAAGCACATTTAACAAATCCATCTTTCTTTCATTACCAACGACCCAACGAACGTTAGGTAATGCCGTAAGTTTCTCTTTTTGAACTTGAGCCTGGCAACCGATTAAAGCGATTTGTGCGTTAGGATTTAAGCGATTAACCTTGTTGACTAAACGTCTGGTATCGGCATCCCCATTTTCCGTAACGGTGCAGGTATTAATGACGACAACATCAGCAGGTTGATTAAAATCAACAACCTTAAAACCATCTACCTTAAAGGTGTTTTTGACAACAGCTGTTTCACTCTGATTAAGTCGACATCCTAACGTATAAAAAGAAATTTTTTGTTCCATCATTTGCATAATAATAATAGTCCCCATCCGATAAGAAAAGACAATCCCCCAAGAGGTGTAATGGCCCCTAACCATTTAATGCCTGTCGTACTTAGAAGGTATAGGCTTCCTGAAAACAAGAAAATGCCTGATAGCAAAAATATTCCTGCTAAATTAACTTTAGGATCTTGTAGTTGGATGCTCAACCAAGCAATGACAAATAGGCCAAGAGCATGGATGGCATGATACATAACAGCTGTTTTATATACATCGAGATAATGTTCCGTTAGTTTATCACGTAACATATGTGCGCCAAATGCACCTAAACTAACGGCTAAAAACATCATTAATGAAGCTATTTTTATCCAAATCATATTTTCTCAAATATAGTTAATTTTTTCTACCCAGTTTCTTCGTGATTCTTAGAGTAAGAAAGAATATCGTGTTTAATCGTTACTTGAGCATTGACGATGTACACCATTCTAAGGCATTCTTAATACCGGTACAAGTAACTTTTACCCGCCAATTAAATAAGGAATAGTCGGTTTGCCCTTTGCCGTGAAACGTGTTTATGAGTGAAATATTTGTATCTATAGAAGGATCGGTTAGCTTCTCTTCTACTTTGATCTCTTCTTTTATTATTTCTTCAGGTTTTATTTCAAAAGCATGACGAACATAGCTTCCATTTTTTTGGCGGGCGCTGCATAGGATTTTTGCATTCCGTTTAAGCGCAAAGGCCATGGAACCCTCAAGTCCATTACGAATAATGATAACACCTCGGTATCCCGCGCGCTCTCCAATCTCAATCATTTTCTCTCCATAAGGAGGATGAAAGGCTGAGGCAATACAGATATCGGCTCCTACAGGATTTATAAAACGTTCTAATGTGGCTAAAAAAGGTCGCTTAAGAATTTTTTGTCGAATATCAACCCAGTGATCTAAATTTTCAGAGATATCTTTTTGATTGAGATACCATCCAAAGTCCGGTTGAGGATTTTTAAGGTCTTGCGACGATGTTAAGAAGGTTGCCTTAATTTTTTTTCCGATATCCAGTAAATTATTTCCGTATTTAGGTCCGCTATTACGCCCTACTAAAGTCACAACGCGGTACCCTTGAGTTGAGAAAAAATGGGTCACCAAAGGTGTAATGGCATAGGAATGATCAAACCCATCAAAGGGTTCGGCAAATTGGAGAATAGGTTTTCCTTTTGGGGCGGGATGTTTAAAACCTTCGGATAAAGTATTCTGAGCACTATCAAGTAATCCTTGGTATTCCTCTGCCGTTTCGTAACGAACACGTAAAATACTGGCGGCAAAACCTTTTAAGAATTCACATGGATCTTTAGAGAGGAGAAAAGATCCTAATGTTTTGGATTCTTCGTAGTTTAATATATTATTTTGGCTTAGCGTTGTACAAAGCTTTTGGATGATTGGGGATGACTGAGGCGCTAGCGTTTCAATGAGTTTGGCTGGATCTGAAAAAGCTTCTGGAAAAAAGACAGTCTCAATTTTTTTCTCAGTTATTGTAGGCCCTTTTATAAGAAGAGCCCCTAAAAAGGCTCCTAATGCTGCTTCAGTATAATTTTTTGCTTGGATATCTTTAATGATCTCCTCTGTTAATTCTTCACTAAGCTGCTGGCTTCCACGGCGGCCGACGCCAACGGTTTTGATACCATTAACTATGGAGTTTAAAGGGGTTTTTAAGTTGTTTGTTGAGTGATCTTTCATGATTTTCTATGCTTTTGTATTATAAGAGTATAGAGAAAACATTCTTTAAAAGCAATATTTTGAGAGGAATTCTATTATTTTCTAATAATTGAATTAAAACGGAATTTATGTATAATTGAGCTATGAAAATTGGATCAATAGACATCGAGAAGCCTATTTCGCTAGCTCCCATGGAGGATGTGACAGATGTATGTTTTCGTCAAATCTGTAAGAGATTGGGCGCGGACATCGTTTATACAGAATTTACCAGTAGTGAAGCGATTATTCGGGATATTCCAAAGGCGCTGAGAAAGATTGAAATCACTGAAGAAGAACGTCCTGTTGCCATCCAGCTGTTTGGGGGCGCAAACTCCATGGAAGGTGCTACACGAAAAGCCAGTGATCTTAAACCAGATTTTATCGATATTAACTGTGGGTGTTGGGTTAAGAATCATGTGGCGCGCGGTGAAGGGGCAGCCCTGCTTAAAGATTTGCCGCGTTTTGAAGAAATTGTTAAATCAACTGTTGCGGCAACAAATCTTCCTGTTACGGTTAAGACACGACTGGGTTGGGATTGTGAGAGCATTGTTATATTAGAAGTTGCTAAAATGGTTGAACAAGCAGGTGCTAAGGCCTTAACCGTTCATTGTCGTACGCGTTCCCAAGGTCACCAAGGAGAAGCGCAATGGCATTGGCTTGAGAAAATAAAAAAAGTTATCTCCATCCCTTTGTTTGGAAATGGTGATGCCAACACTCCAGAAGATGTGAAAAGAATGTTTGAAACAGGTTGTGATGGTGTTATGATTGGTCGAGGTGCCATTTCAAATCCATGGATTTTTAATCAAGCCAAACATTATTTGAAAACAGGTAACCTTTTAGCGGCTCCAACTGTCAGAGAACGAATGGATGTTTGTATTGAACATCTAAAACTAACTATTGATCGTCGAGGAGTTGGAGGTGTTTTTCCTTTTCGTAAGCATTACGTGGGTTACTTAAAAGGTTTGCCAAATGTCTCTTCTCTACGTCATGATTTAATGAGACTTGTTGATTTAGATAAAATTATTGAACGTCTTGATAGATTTGTTGAGCAAAATAAAAATATTGTTGCCTAATAAACTTTTTATGAAAAAAATTTATCTTATCCTAATTCTCTTTCTTTGTCTTATCCCCGCCCCTACTTTTGCTGATACCGTTGAACTTAGAGATGGAAAAATTATTGAAGGAACAATTATTTCTGAATCAGAAGATTCGATCATTATGGACACGGGTCTTGGCATGAATGTGAATTACTATTTAGATGAGGTTCATGCCATAAATGATAAGCTCTTATTCGAGCCGATTATTGAACCTGAGGAAGAGTCTGAGGTCAAATCCTTTTTAAAAATTAAAACCGAAATTCAAGAATCAGCTAAAGAACAAATTAAAAGGGTTGTTGATACGGGAAAAGCGCGAGAACAGGTTGAAGGTCAGGTTGATACGATGTTAACGGACTTAGGATTGCATAATGATATACGAAAAAAAGTACCATCAAACGTAAGAAAAATTCGAAGTTATTTTCAAAATAATCAGCCCTGGCTTTATGAAAAATATCAAATTTATAATGCAGAGTTTGAAAAGATTCAAGATGAAGAGTATTATTCCCTTTTTTTAACAATCCTTTATCTGTTATTTTGTTTTCCTCTTTTTATCATTGCAACACGTATGCGTATGACCAATCCTGTTTTAGCATGGGTCCCCTTCCTCAATCTTATTTTGATGGTTAACATGACAGGTCGATCTATGTGGTATCTTGTTGGGTTATTTATCCCTATTTTACAAATATTATTATTAGTTAATATCTGGATGGATATTTCTGGCCATCTTAGACAGTCTAAATGGTTAGGTCTTCTTATTTTATTGCCCGGTATCAATATCTTAATGATTTGGTATTTAGCTTTTAGTAAATTTCGTGAACCTAAGAGTCAGAGGCTTGGTCGTTTTTAATAACGGCATAATTTAAAACTACAAGTGCTCCTACATAAGGAAAAGAAACATGGAACAATATGATGTAATCGTTATCGGCTCAGGCGGTGGTGGCAAAATTACCTCTCCTGCAGCTCGTTTGGGTTTAAAAGTAGCCTGTATTGAGAAAGATAAACTGGGTGGAACGTGTTTAAATCGTGGATGCATTCCCTCAAAGATGCTCATTCATCCGGCTGATGTGGCTGATGAGATTAAGTCGGCTTATAAATATGATATTCATAATGATCCTAAGTTTGGAGTGGATTTTGCTCGACTAGTAACTAGGATCTCAAATACCGTTGATCGTGATTCAAGTAGCATTGTGGCTGGTTATACTAGAAATCCTAATATTGATTATTATCATGAACGCGCTGAATTTGTTTCGAATAAAGTGATTAAAGTTGGTAACAAAGAACTAACAGCAGATAACATTTTTATTGGCGTCGGCGCGCGCCCCAATATTCCTAATATTGAAGGTTTAGCAGATACCCCCTATATGACGAGTACGGAAGCTTTAAGAAACACCGTATTTCCCAATTCTATGATTGTTCTTGGGGCTGGGTATATTGCTTGCGAATTAGGTCATGCTTATGGGGCCCTTGGTAGCGACGTTACGTTTTTAGTAAGAAGCCGTTTTTTAAGAGCAGAAGATTCAGAAATTAGTGAAGAGTTTAGTCGAGTTTTTAGTAAAAAATACAATGTGCATTTCGATGCCACACCAACAAAGGTCGAACATGTCAATGATGTTTTTACAGTCACCTACTGCGACAAAGATAAGAATGAGCATCGATTAAACGCAGATGCTTTACTTGTGGCAACCGGGATTGTAACGAATAGTGATACTCTTAATTTACAAAACACAGATATTGAAATAACCGAGAAAGGTTTTATTAAAGTTGATGATCATTTGCAGACAACCGTTAATGGAGTCTATGCATTAGGTGATTGTGTGGGAAATTATTTTTTTCGTCATAGTGTGAACTTTGAAGGTGAATATTTGTTTGAGTCTATTTTTAAAGGAGGAGAGAAAAAGCCCATTAAGTATCCTCCCATCCCTCATGCCGTTTTTGCTAATCCTCAAATTGCAGGTGTCGGCAAAACCGAAGATGAATTAAAAAAAGAAGGCGTTGATTATGTGGTTGGTGTCAACCCTTATAAGAAGAGTGCTATGGGTATGGCCCTTCTTTCTGATCATGGGTTGTGTAAGGTTCTTATTGATCGAAAATCTAGAAAAATATTAGGAGCGCATATTGTGGGTGATGAAGCCTCCAATATGATTCATATGTGTATTGCTTTTATGAATAAAGAAGGCACGTTAGATGACTTACTTAATATGATTTATATTCATCCAGCTCTTCCAGAAATTGTGCGTAATGCGGCAAGGAATGCAAATGTAGCTTTGCAGGCTTCGATGCAAACAATGTGATAATTGGTATGTCTTAGTTTACTTCTTCTTTTATTTTGGCTTGAATTTTGAGGGCGTGGATTTCTTTTTGAAATAAGGGTTTGAGGGATTCATTGATCATGCGATGACGGCTAACTAGAGGTTTATCTTTAAAGTCGGAAGAAATAATAAAAACAGAATAATGCCCGCCTCCTGATTTGACCGCCTCAGCATGACCGGCATGAAGATGAGAATCATCTGTGATTTTAAGTTGATCGATAGTAAAATGGTTTGTGAGCGTTTCTTCAATTTTGTCTTTGGTCGTCATGAAAGATAGTGTAACATAAAACTTATGAAAATTTCATTAAATACAAAAATACTTATCGCTGCTGTTTTGGGTGTTACTTGCGGTTTTATTATTGCGGGACTTGGGACGGAAACGAAGGCCGCTAGTATTGCTCTTTATTGGTGCGGGCTTGTGGGTGGCCTTTTCGTTAATTTGCTCAAAATGATTTTGATTCCTTTGGTCTTCACCTCCATTGCTGTTGGTATTGCTAATCTTCGTGAGCATTCTCAGATGGAAAAGGTTTGGAAGCTTTCTCTCTTTTATTATATAAGCACAACAGCATTGGCTGTCATTTTAGGTTTGAGTGTTGTTAACATTTTTAAACCGGGTGTTGGCTTAGAAATTACGATGTTTAAAGATGCGATGTTAAGTTTTAACACACAATCTTTAACGATCTCAGAATTCGCTGAGAATTTTTTATCTCAACTCTTTATTAATCCTTTTGCCGCTATGGCGCAAGGCATGGTATTACCCACCATTACTTTCGCGATTTTACTTGGTATTGCATTAGTTGTATCAGGCGAACATAAGGCTCAAGTCGTTATAAAAGGGCTTAATGAATTTTTTGATTTAATTATGATGATAGTGGGATGGATTATGGAAATTTTGCCTTATGGCATTTTTGCCTTATTAACCAAATTAGTTGCCACCCAAGACCCCTCTTTATTTGCTGCGTTAGGAAAATTTATTCTAGTTGTCATTGGAGCAACTCTTTTTCATGGGTTTATCACCCTTCCTCTATTATTGAAAATCTTTACATCACAATCACTTAAAACGTATTATCTGGGCGTTCGAGAGGCCTTAGTCACAGCCTTCTCCACAAGTTCGAGTTCTGCAACGTTGCCTGTCACCTATCGCTGTATGAAAGACAATTTGGGTGTGAATAAAGATGTGGCCGGTTTTGTTTTACCATTAGGTGCTACGATCAATATGGATGGTACGGCTATGTATGAAGCTGTTGCCGCTATTTTTATAGCAAATTTGGTTGGATTAGATTTAAATATTGCTCAACAACTCATTGTTTTTAGTATGGCCATCTTGGCCTCCATTGGTGCTCCTGGCATCCCAAGTGCTGGTATGGTTACGATGGTGATGGTTTTGCAAGCCGTTGGTTTACCTGTTGAGGCCGTTGCTATTCTTTATCCGATTGATCGACTTTTGGATGCGGTTAGAACTATGGTTAATGTAAAAGGTGATACAATAGGCGCGCTCATTGTCGATAAATACACCTCCTCTTCATCATAATATATTTTCATCTCATTTAATTTTACTCGACAATGTATGGAAAATCCTGCATAATAAGTCAAAATTTAACTTATTTTATGACAAAAAACGATCTAAATTTTAACGCTAGGATATTTTTAAAACAACACCCCTTTGGCATTCTTTCGACAATATCTCAAACAGTCGATCAATATCCTTATGGTTCGGTTTGCCCCTTTATGTTAGATTTTCAAGCCCGACCGATTATATTTGTCAGCGATATTGCGCATCATACAAAGAATTTTAAACACAATGATAAGGTGTGTTTAACCGTTATGGATGAGAGCAAAAAAAATCGACATGAGGGTGCGCGTGTGAGTTATTTAGGGAACATGACACCTCTTAACCAAGATGAATTGGGTTATATGGAAGAAAGATATTTAAGATTATTTCCAGAAGCTAGAACGTATTATCAGGCG
>JAJDCB010000013.1 GCA_029261065.1 Candidatus Omnitrophota bacterium
GTATTGATGATCTCAAGAATTGTTCCGTCTGTTGGATTACCTGACGTCTCTAATACAAACATACTCACATCTGTAAAATTTCCGGAATTTGTGATGTTAAAGAAATCGGATCCGGTTATCGTCGATGTCCACGCATTGGTAAATCCCGTAAACTCAATCCCAGAGTTGGCTGTTGGGGCTGTGATCATGTCATAAGAAACGCCGCCTGTACTATTGGATACAAACTCAAACTCATCGCTCGTGGCATTATAAGCCAGGACAAATCCATCGGAGGTTGTTAAATTTCCATCAGGAACGGCAACAACATAATAAGTATCGGCGCCATCGCCGTATTGCAATAAAGCATCATGACTCGCTAGCGAAGCATCTAACGCGATTTCTCCTAACGTGTCTGTTGTTGGTGTGGCTGCATTAGGAACTTCGACTGATGTCGCTCCCCCAAAATCATGAACTCCGGTAAACACATCCCCATCCGCTTCTGCGAAATCGGCAATGTCACTCACTTGGGTTTCTAATTCCGCTTTCGTAAACGTTGTGACATCTGTGATATCAATCAATCCGACATAATTGCCACTTACCTTTAAATCACCTGCAACATCCAACGTATAACCAGGTGCCGTTGTTCCTAAACCTGTTCGTCCTGCACTATAAATCCTTCCATCGACACCGACTTCATAAACCAAATCACCATTGTTATCGTTGCCTTGAATAAATATGCCATTGGCATCACCATTGTCTGTAAATTCTAATTCTAATAAAACCGTATCGTTGGCAAGATCCGCGTCTGTATTATCTATTTTTAAGACAGAACCATTATCCAATGATGATGTCCATACATTAGTAAAGCCAACAAAATCAATACCACTATTTGTAGTGGGTGATGTGATGCGATCATACGCAAGAGAGGTGACACTTTGCGCGATAAATTCAAATTCATCGTTGGTGGCATTGTACGTTAAGACTTCACCATTTGTTGTGGTTAAATTTCCATCAGGAACGGCGATCACATAATAAGTATCCACGCCATCCCCATATTGCAATAACGCATCATGACTGGCAAGAGAGGCATCTAACGCTATTTCCCCTAGCGTGTCTGTCGTTGGTGTTGCTGCATTGGGGACTTCTACGCTTGTCGCTCCCCCAAAATCATGGACACCTGTAAACACATCGCCATCCGCTTCGGCGAAATCAGCGATGTCACTGACTTGTGTTTCTAATTCGGCTTTCGTAAACGTATCGACATTTGTGATATCTAAACTCCCTAGATAACTTCCTGTCACACGCACATCTCCTTGAACATCTAAACTAGCCCCCGGCGCTGTTGTTCCTACCCCTAATCTTGAAGCGGAATATATTTTTCCATCAGATCCCACCTCATAGACTAAATCTCCATTATTATCATTGCCTTGTATAAAAATGCCATTAGCATCACCATCATCCGTAAACTCCAATTCCAACAAAACTGTATCATTCGCTAAACTAGCATCCGTATTATCAATTTTTAGCATCGTTCCATTATCAAGGGTGGATGTCCACGTATTGGTAAACCCTGCAAAATCAATTCCAGAATTGGTTGTTGGGGCTGTAATCATGTCATAAGAAACGCCGCCTGCACTATTGGATACAAATTGAAACTCATCGCTCGTGGCGCTATAAGCTAGAACAAATCCATCGGAGGTTGTTAAATTGCCATCAGGGACGGCAACCACATAATAAGTATCGGCCCCATCGCCGTATTGTAATAGGGCATCATGACTGGCAAGAGATGTGTCTAATGCGACCTCACCTAATGTGTCTGTTGTGGGCGTTGCAGCATTGGGAACTTCAACAGATGTCGCCCCCCCAAAGTCATGAACACCAGTAAACACATCACCATCCGCTTCCGCGAAATCAGCGATGTCACTGACTTGCGTTTGTAACTCGGCTTTGGTAAACGTATCGACATTTGTGATATCCAGACTTCCGGCATAAGTTCCTGTCACACGGATATTTCCTTGAACATCTAACGTGGCCCCCGGCGCTGTTGTTCCTACCCCCACTCTGGCTGCTGAATAAATTTTTCCATCGGCTCCCACTTCATAAACCAAATCGCCATTGTTATCATTACCTTGAATAAAGATACCATTGGCATCACCATTATCCGTAAACTCCAATTCCAACAAAACCGTATCATTCGCTAAATCAGCATCGGTGTTATCAATTTTTAGCATCGTTCCATTATCTAGAGTGGATGTCCACGTATTGGTAAATCCTGCAAAATCAATTCCAGAGTTGGTTGTTGGAGCGGTGATCATGTCATAAGAAACGCCACCTGTACTATTCGATACAAACTCAAACTCATCGCTCGTTGCGTTATAAGCTAGAACAAATCCATCGGAGGTTGTTAAATTGCCATCAGGGACGGCAACCACATAATAGGTATCGGCGCCATCTCCATATTGCAGTAACGCATCATGACTGGCGAGCGAAGCATCTAATGCAATTTCTCCTAACGCATCAGTTGTTGGAGTTGCAGCATTGGGAACTTCAACAGATGTCGAGCCTCCAAAATCATGCACACCGGTAAAGACATCGCCATCGGCTTCGGCGAAATCAGCAACATCTGAGGTTTGTGTTTCTAATTCGGCTTTTGAGAACGTATCGACATTTGTGATATCAAGACTTCCGGCATAAGTACCAGTCACTCGAACATTTCCTTGAACATCTAATGTGGCCCCCGGCGCCGTTGTTCCTAACCCTACTCGTGCGGCGGAATAAATTTTTCCATCCGCGCCAACTTCATAAACCAAATCTCCATTATTATCATTGCCTTGTATAAAAATACCATTAGCATCACCATCATCCGTAAACTCCAATTCCAACAAAACTGTATCATTCGCTAAACTAGCATCGGTGTTATCAATTTTTAGCATCGTTCCATTATCTAAAGTGGATGTCCACGTATTGGTAAATCCTGCAAAATCAATTCCAGAGTTGGTTGTTGGGGCTGTGATCATGTCATAAGAAACGCCGCCTGCACTATTAGATACAAATTGAAACTCATCGCTCGTGGCGCTATAAGCTAGAACAAAACCATCGGAGGTTGTTAAATTTCCATCAGGGACGGCAACCACATAATAAGTGTCGGCGCCATCACCATATTGCAGTAACGCATCGTGACTAGCAAGAGAGGTGTCTAATGCGATTTCACCTAACGTGTCTGTCGTGGGCGTGGCGGCATTGGGGACTTCAACTGATGTCGCTCCCCCAAAATCGTGAACACCACTAAACACATCGCCATCCGCTTCGGCAAAATCAGCAACGTCTGAGGTTTGTGTTTCTAATTCGGCTTTAGTAAATGTATCGACATTCGTGATATCTAGACTTCCGGCATAAGTTCCTGTCACACGGATATTTCCTTGAACATCTAACGTGGCTCCAGGGGCCGTTGTGCCTACACCCACTCTGGCCGCTGAATAAATTTTCCCATCGGCACCCACTTCATAAACCAAATCACCATTATTATCATTACCTTGAATAAAGATGCCATTGACATCACCATTATCCGTAAACTCCAATTCCAACAAAACTGTATCATTCGCTAAATCAGCATCGGTGTTATCAAGTTTTAAGAGTGTTCCGTTGTCTAATGTGGATGTCCATGTATTGGTAAATCCAGCAAAATCAATCCCTGTATTTGTCGTCGGCGCTGTGATAGTGTTATAAGCCACACCGCCACTGCTATTGGATACAAATTCAAATTCATCGTTCGTTGAATTGTAAGCTAAAACAAAACCATTTGAGGTTGTAAGGTTGGCATCAGGAACCGCAACAACATAATACGTGTCCGCCCCATCACCGTATTGCAATAATGCATCGTGACTGGCGAGAGATGCGTCTAACGCGATCTCACCTAACGCGTCTGTTGTTGGCGTGGCGGCATTGGGGACTTCTACGCTTGTCGCGCCTCCAAAATCGTGAACACCGGTAAACACATCGCCATCGGCTTCGGCGAAATCAGAAACGTCTGAGGTTTGTGTCGCAAGTTGTGCTTTTGTAAATGTTGTAACATCGGTAATATCAATAAGCCCCACATAATCACCACTGACTTTTAAATCGCCAGCAACATCCAGCGTGTAACCAGGTGCTGTCGTTCCTAACCCTGTTCGACCAACACTATAAACCTTTCCATCAGCTCCCACTTCATAAACCAAATCCCCATTATTATCATGCGCTTGTATAAAAATACCGTTAGGATCATTATCATCGGTAAATTCTAGATCTAGTAAAATGGTATCATTGGCGAGATCTGCATCTGTGTTGTCAATTTTAAATAAAGTGCCGTTGTCTAAAGCGTTCGTCCACGTGTTGGTAAATCCTGCAAAATCAATCCCTGAATCGGCCGTTGGAGCTGTGATAGCGTTATACATAACACCGCCACTACTGTTTGAAACAAATTCAAATTCATCGCTTACAGAATTGTAGGCGAGGACAAACCCATCACTCGTTGTTAAATTGGCATCGGGAACGGCAAGCACATAATAAGTGTCGGCGCCATCACCATATTGCAGTAACGCATCGTGACTAGCAAGAGAGGTGTCTAATGCGACCTCACCTAATGTGTCTGTTGTGGGCGTGGCAGCATTGGGAACTTCAACACTTGTCGCCCCACCAAAATCATGAACACCGGTAAACACATCGCCATCCGCTTCGGCGAAATCAGAAACGTCTGAGGTTTGTGTCGCAAGTTGTGCTTTTGTAAACGTTGTAATGTCCGTCACATCTATAAGCCCTACATAATCGCCACTGACTTTTAAATCACCGGCAACATCTAGCGTGTAACCCGGAGCCGTTGTTCCTAACCCTGTTCGACCAACACTATAAACTTTTCCATCAGCCCCCACTTCATAAACCAAATCACCATTATTATCATGTGCTTGTATAAAAATACCGTTAGGATCATTATCGTCGGTGAATTCGAGATCCAGTAAAATGGTATCATTCGCGAGATCTGCATCTGTGTTATCAATTTTAAATAAGGTGCCGTTGTCCAACGTATTCGTCCACGTGTTGGTAAATCCAGCAAAGTCAATCCCCGCATTGGCCGTTGGAGCTGTGATACCGTTATAGCTCACCCCCCCACTGCTATTAGATACAAACTCAAACGAATCACTTCCAGAATTATAAGCCAAGACAAAACCATCACTGGTTGTTAAATTGGCATCTGGTACCGCAACCACATAATAAGTATCTGCACCATCTCCATACTGAATAAGGGCATTGTGACTGGCAAGGGATGCGTCCAACGCGATCTCACCTAACGCGTCTGTCGTTGGCGTGGCGGCATTGGGAATCTCAACGCTCGTAGCCCCTCCAAAATCATGAACGCCGGTAAAGACATCGCCATCGGCCTCAGCGTAATCTGTAACGTCTGAAGTTTGAGTCGCGAGTTGTGCCTTTGTAAAGGTTGAAATATTTGTAACATCAAGCTCTCCGTAATAGGAGCCAGTCACTTTAATGTTTCCCCGGACATCTAAGTTTGTGTCTGGCGCACTTGTCCCGATACCAACATTACCATCAACAACCAAATTCTCAGCATCGGTACATTCAACCCCCGATGCATCCAGACGCAAACATCCTTCTGTCACAATGTTTCCATCAGAGTCAATTGCTGTGACATTATTCGAACCTGAATTGTCTTCGATCGTAAAGGCACTAGTACCATCGGCACTGTCTAAGACAGCTTCAATATCTGCAGCTAACGCAGGGGTTGTGTGAAGGGTAAAAACAAGCAGAAAAGTGATAGGAAAACAAATGGATGGCAGAGACTTAAATCCCCTTTTTACGGTAGGAATATATGATGATAATAACCGAACCCAACATAAGAGCTTATGGATTTTAAGATTATTAGAATTGTTATGATCTGTAAGTTTCAATACTGTAAGGTGTTTCGTATTTTAATACTATATATAGTTTGTAATATAAATGTTCACCCAACATATACACTCATCACATCTAGCCATACGCACTCAATGGCAGGCCCCCATATCTAGAGGTGTTTCTATTAAAGATATCTACTTATTGTATGTACTAATATATTAACAAATAACGAGTTAGGCTCAATAGTAGTTTGTCTTTTTTTTAGTTTATTTTAATAAGAATTGAGGGAAATCTCGACGAAAGGATAAAAAAGAAGAAGAAATTAATATGGGAATGAGTAAAAAAGCGATAATTCAAAAAAAAATCAAAATTTAAAGTCATGTTGAGGCGAAATTAATCAGTATTACCCTTACGAATTAAATTCGCCTAATGCAGAAAACAGGAGTTGTCACTACACTTTTTGTTGCCATGAAATAGGTAACGATTTTTCGCAACCCATGAATAAACAATAGGACCTAAAATTCCCATGCCAGGAAAATAAATAATCCAACTCACAAACCACAACATAGGCAGAGAAAAACAAATATGCCGAAACACATCAAAGCCTCCATACAATTTTCCGTTCACATCCAACAAATGCATCTGACTCATTGCTTGCTTTTTTGTTAACGTTAAATTCTCAAAAACCCCATCCACTTCTTTCATTTGATGAAGATCGCACAACTTAACTGTATTAAACAAATCCATCATTTTAAGGCGCTCAACACTCGCTAAACAAAACTGACAGTTACCATCAAAAATAAGTTGAGAACGTTTCGTTAATTCATTAATCGCTCTCTTTTTTTCTATTATATTTACAATTTTTTGTGGATTAATAAACAATAAAAATAAAGCGGGAAACAAGAAAAAAAATGTTGCTGGAACATCTAATGTTAATATTAAAATGACATGAAAAACGAACCCCAAATATATAGCGCTCACCCTTGTCTTACGCCAAAACAACAAAAAGATCATAAGAAATTCCGCAACAACAATCGTCAATCCAATAACATAACACAACGTTTCTTGCGTTCTTAAATAATCTCTAAACAGAAACATTTTGGTCGTTCCTGACGGAGGAAAATTCATAATATAGTAGATAGGATTATCAAACAACCAATTACCTTGAGCCGTTGTTTTATATAATGCCGTATAAAAAAATATAAACCCTAATAGAAACTGTAACAGGCGTTGTTGAAAAAAGGGTCTCTTCTTTTTATAAGCATTCCTATCACCAACAATCAAAGCATCAACAGAAAAATAATCACCATGATAATTTGTCATACACATGATGAATAAAGTGACCAATAAAATATCCCAAGATAAAGTCCCTACATGAAACGCATTTAAGGCATAAAAATAATAACTACTCATCGTCAGCAGGATACAACTTAGTTGACTAAACAACCCAATAAAAAAGAAAAAACCAAATAAACAAAACACACCTACAAATCCATGGATAACCCATGGTGGACTTTTTTGAACAAAGTCTAAAAACTCAACTGTAAAAAAAAGGGTGTTAAATGTTTTGAAAGCTGTTGGATAATAATTATCCGCCATTTGAAAAAAAGAAGGAATAACATGTGTGATCGTTGTAAATGCAATGGCCATACGGAATAGGCTCATGCTGATGCTCGGGCGTTCTTTTAGGAATAATCGGTACCAGAGTTTTTTCATTGTTACAATTCCTTTCCCCTCAATGTCTATTAGTGGATCCCCGTGCCTTTTCAAATTTAAAACAACAAGACCCGCAACCCCTGATACTCTAGCACACCTTCATTACCCTTCAAACGAATCGCTTTAATTCGATTAATCAACTCCTTATCAGGATCTAAAAAGTGCCCTAAGAATAAGCGAAAAATTCTTTGAGAAGATTTCAGAAATGTATAACTCGACTTTAAGGGAACTTGCCGCGCCCGAATAAAAGCCTGTTGGGCCTCTTTAGTGTGGCCTAATTTCATTTGAATGACACCAACATTATAATAAAACACACTTACTCTAGGCTTAATCGTAATGGCTTTCTGATAAAAAATCAAAGCCTGCCTCCATTTTTGCTGTTGCACATAGCAAAAGGCTAACGTTGAAAGAATATCCGCTCTTTCAGGAAAATATTTATGAGCACTCTCAAAGTATCGCACATATTTGTTTAATTCTCTAATCTCTTCTCGCGTTTTAGGTTTATATTGTTCCATCTTAAGAAGAGGTTCAAAGGTTGAAGGCATTTGATAATTTAACATCCTTACACCTAACCCATAACTTATCTTTTTGTGATCCACCACAACACACGTAAGGCCTATCACAATGAGGATAAAAAACAAAGATCGTGTCACAACCCATTTAAGCGTTATGAATAGTTTCTGAAAAAAACTCACCTATCTCCTCTCCTTGAACAACAAAACAATCAAAAAAATAAACGATGTATAAAACAATACAAAAATACATTGATGCAATAAAAGCAAACCGTTTCTTCCATAATAAAAAGAAACCTTATTTTCCCCAGCAGGCAACCACACACCTTTAAACGCAAAATTTGCTTGATATAAATTTTGCGTCACACCATTAACCAAAACCTCCCACCCCTTGTAATAACCATCATTATAAACCAACAATTGATCCCGATTATAATGTGTTTTTATGGTAACTTGATTAGGCTTGTAATCTAGAACACGAAACTGATCAGATTCTTGATGTACCGCGAACCCCTCACGCATCATGTTTAAAAAACGATTATAAACCTCTTCTTGCCTCTCTTTATCTGATAACGCCTCCAGATCTACTCCCAATTTAACAGGAGCATCATTTGGATAAAGATAAAATGTATGCCCTTGATAAGCGTCCATCACATTTAAGCCAACGGATCGCATCAAATCAAAAAATTGCCGCGTCATAAACCAAGCCGTAGGCGCAGGCTGACCCCTTAACTTTTGCATATCATCTAAAGTCAAACCATCTGATTTCTTTTTATGAAAAACAATAAAATCATATGGTTGTTCATATCGATAAGGATCTACGCGTTTAGGAGTATTTTTAGATAGAAAAGAGTACACATAAATGGGATGAATGACCGTTATAAAGAGAAACAAACATAAAACCCCTAATAGGTGCGAACTCTTTAAAGGTTTTATATTAAATAATTTTAATACCCCCTTTAGCTGCTCAATACCTATAAAAACAAACGCAGGCACAATAATCAGCCATAGAAAGTATTGAAAATTTCTCATATACTTAATCCAAAAGACATGTTCATATAAAAACTGATACGCAGGACTGGCCTCATACACACCAACCATATATGCTAAAAACGTAAGCAATGATAGAAACACAATTTTCTTATTAAGCGGTGCAATCAATCCACATAATAGAAAAGCATAAAATACTAATGGGAGATAAACCTTTCCTAAAATAAACGATTTATAATTAAAAAACAGATCATTAATCAACGTTGTTGCCATGATTCCACCCTCGACATACGTCTGCGGGGCTACCATCACAGCATTAACGTCACTTAAATCTTTATTTCTAATCGGCAACACATAGCGCCCCTCCTGCCCTTCAAGAAAGAAAAGAATACCTGGCAATAATGAACTTAAAAAACACAGCAAACATAGACAGCTAAAAAGTTTGTGCTTTTGTATAAATTCCAGAGTTAGCCTGATATATACTTTTGTCTCTCTAAAATAAATGAATATACTTAACATAAACCAAAACAACATTATTGTCGCAAAATAAAAAGGCAAGTATGTCGTGACTATAAGCATCAAACAAAACGTCAACCCTAAAAAATAACTTTTCTTTTGAGATTCATAAAAGGCATACAAAAAGAAGAAAAACCACACAATTGGAGTCATGGGTAATATTAAAAAGGAAGAAAACACTAAACTGGAAAGTGATGAGAACATCAAAAGGACAAAACACGCGAAAGCCAACGCAGAAGACTGAAATATCTTTTTAGCTAACAGATAAAAACCCAACATACATAATAAATAATACAAAGATAAAAATGCCATATAGGCATGCGCAAAGGATATACCCCCCTTGACTAATATCACAATTAATAAATAAAATGGATTAAAAGAGCCAATGCGCCTTAAAAAGAATTCGTTTGGCACCCCCCCATTTCTGGTTGGATCCCATAAAGGATATATTCCTTGTGATAATTGATCTATAAAATATTTAAAATGTTCGTAATAGGGAATGGCATCTCCCACCAAAGAAAGATCACCACTTAAGAAGGCCCGAAAGGCAAAAAGCCAAAGAAGAAAAGAAGCGATAACTAGAAATGGTAAGGTCATGGGGCAAATTGGTTATAGAAACTCTTGGGCAAGAATAATCAAGTTACAAGATACAAGTTACAAAAGATAATCAAAAACCAATCAACTATAATAACCAAACATTTGGTTATTTGTAATTGGTCATTGTTGCTTTTTTGCCCCGTCTTTTTGGGGTCCCGCTATAAGCGGGATATCTTGTATCTTGTAACTTGGTTATTCTTGCCTGAATAATCCTTTATAATTACCCTATTTATCCGAACACTGATATCTTACTTGCTGCTGTTTATGATACGGCTCTTCGATCATGGAAGGATAATAATTAACCGTCACAAGCAAACGATCAAAATAGGGAAAGCGTCGATTTAAGTAACTACAAAATCTTTTCTCTACACCCTTGCTTGTGGCAGAATGTAATATCCCTCGATGAATATTGTCATAACCAATCGTGCGCGTTCGAAAGATATCATGCGGATCAATGAGCTGAGGCTGATTACCTTTAACACCATAAACTTCAGGAGTGGAATACTGGTCGCCCACATTATAAAACATAATCCAACCAGCGGGTGGAAACAAAAATTTTATTTTAGGAAATTCTAAATTTTCTACTCCAATATTTTTCACAAAAGGATTTAAATAAAAATAACGAACAGACTCATAATGAAACAAAAGGCCCCAACAAATAACTAAGATTGTAATAAACGCATTTCGAAGTTTTGTGCATTTAATGCATCCTATCGCAACAATCAACGGAACAAAGACCGTAAAAACACCTAAAGGATTAAAGCGTATGACAAACCACGCAACAGTAGCAAGGATAATAGTGGTGAGAAAATAGATCGAAAGACGATAAAGATTCATAATTTATTCAGCCGTAATATCATGCTCAGAAAATACTTGAGCAGAAAATATTTCTATTTTGGTTTTAGGATCTTTCCAGCAATCACGCGAAAGTCCTGCTTTTTGAGAACAAAGTTCGGCTAAAAATTCATCCTTACTCCATCCTGTCGAGTCCGCCACTTGAGGCAAAAAGACACCCGAACGTTTTCCCTGACTAATAATAACACCGTGCTTACCCAACTCAATCTCATTAACGTCTTTTATTGTGCGCGGCTTCGATAATACAGAGACCTCAACATCACAAATGGCTAACTCATCTTCACTCACCGGTTTAAAACGAGGATCACGCGAAGCGGCTGTAACTGCCATCTCACGAACCAAATAACATAAAGGCACCCTTCCCCCAATAATATTTCCCATACACCCTCTTAATCGACCATTTTTATGAATCGTTACAAAAGCCCCCTCATCTTTAGACAGTAAACGAGAATCCGTTTCTTGTATCCTTGGAACCTCTCCCCCTTTAACGAAACTATGAAACGTTTGATTGGCGATATCCATTAAACTTTTCTTTTGCTTCATCGTTAGCGTTACTTCTTTTGTTGATGGGCGACCCTCTTTGGGGAAAATAATTGATGTATAACCAACCACACGGCCCATCTCAGCATTAATGGCCCCTGAATTGGCATATTTTAAGATCTCACCCTCCTTAATGCCTCGTTGTTGCGCTAAAAAAAGTGCTGCGACAACAGGCGTACATCCACACATCTCCATTGTGCGCTTCTGGCATTCTTCAAAAATCACCTTAGGCTTGATATCTTTGACAGCCTCCATGCTACGTTGATCCATTTTTCGCGCAAAGGCATCATCATGATAATGAGAGAGATCCGTACTTACAACAACCAAAACATCATCGCGATTTGCGATAATTTTATTTAATTGAATCGCAAACTCTTTTAATACCTCTATTGAAGGCTGGCCAAAAACGACAGGAACTATTTTGGCATGAGAAAACAATTTTTGAATAAAAGGAATCTCAACCTCCAATGAATGCTCTTTTTCAAAAGCCTTTGGGTCAAAAGTAAAATCGGAATGGGACTCTATTAATTGAGCCGCAAAATCATGATCCACATGAGCAACCCCCAAAGGCGTTTTAAACCCACCCTTCTCCCAAATAGAAACACCATTAAATCCATAAAAATGACTCGGGGCAAGAATAACAATCGTATTGTATTTATGTTTACTCACAGCCTTAAAACCGTGAGCGGCCACAGCCCCTGAATAAACATACCCCGCATGGGGAACAATCATAATATCAATAGGCTTAGATGAGATATCTGTCTGCGCTTGATGCAAAAAAAAATCAATCTGTTTGGAAAGCTCTTTGGCGTCAGCTGTATAAAACTGACCGCTGACGTTGGGTTCTTTGATTTGAGGGTTGGCATGTGCTAATTTAAAAAACATAGCGAGAAGAATAATTGTGAAGGTCAATATTTTCATGAATAGATACAACCGCAAGAACAAAATTTTATTTCACACAGATACCCGTTCTCACGGGTATGACATGATGCCTTGTCCATCCTAGCTGTCATTCCCGCGAAAGCGGGAACCTTAACATCATCAAACAGCCTTTTCAAAATATTTATCTACACTAAACCGTGAGGCAGGATCTAATTTAAATACCAACACTAACGTCAGCACTAATAAACACGTATCAAATGTTAAAACACCTTTAAGCGGCAAGGAGATCATTTGTCCAAAACATCCACATTCATCAATAGGAAGTTTTCGGACAATCGCTTGAGAAACGATTATGATAAAAGATAATAACATTACGATCACACCCTTAAGGCTTAAAGAGAGCCACAATCCAACAACTAAGAATATCCCCAAAAAAAGCTCAATCCAAGGAAAGATGCGCGCAACAGCCTCTTCAAGAGGGACACTTAATACTTCATAGCTTTGGATGACGTAAAGAAAATTTTGGTAGGGACCGATTAATTTTTCATAACCGGAGACAACAAAGACGGTGCCAATGAGGACTCTTATAATGGGTAAGATATTGGCCATGACATCTTAGGACGAAATCAATAAACATTAAACGTGTTCATTGAAATTGCCCAAATTAATTTAATTTAAGAATTTTATTGATTTCTAAACTTAAGGATTTGGTGCCAACAACCATTTTTCCATTCACAAAATAAGTCGGTGTGCTTTTTACCCCCAAAGCCGTTCCTTCCATCTTATCTTGTGTAATAGATTCATTTAGAGCGTTATCCGCTAAACATGCTTTTAGCTGTTTTGAATTTAAATTAATTTCCTTAGCCAAATGCTCAAAAGCGGGGATCGCATCGTTTAATTTCTTCCAATCGTTTTGACTGGCTAATACACGATCATGAAATCCCCAAAACTTATTTTGTTTAGCGGCACATTGAGCATAACGCGCGGAGGGCAAACCATACTTATGCCCCCTTAACGGAAAATATTTCATCGTCAATGAGATCATGCCAGGGCGCTCTTCCATAAGCTTCTTTAGATACTTAGCCCCATTGGCACAAGCCGGACATTGAAAATCAATAAACTCCGTAATCTTAATCGGCGCATTAGCCTCACCCTTAAAACGGGCAACTTTTGGATCAATCTCCGCTACCGTCGTCGCCTCAGGCCGTTTTGTTGTCTTAACAGCAATAACAAACCCCACAATGACAAAGATGATAACGAAGGTATAAAACTGTTTTGATTTTTTAGCCATAGATTCCTATATTTGTGGTCCAGCCGAAACTAAAGACTTCCCACGTTCTGTATCGGTAAACCCATTAAAATTATCAATAAACATTTGAGCTAATTTCTTTACCGTTTCATCATACTCTTCTTTATTCTCCCAAGCATCACGGGGATTAACAGAAGATTGTAGACCTTCCAATTTATCAGGAATACTTAAATTCAACGTTGATAAATTTTCATAATTAGCCTTTTCTAATGTTCCATCTAATATCGCATCAATCGTAACACGATTGTCTTTGATAGGAATACGATGACCAACGCCATACTTTCCAGAAACCCAACCGGTATTAATTAACCAGGCATGAGAATTATGCTCTTCCATCTTCTTTGCCAAGATTTCAGCATACATCGTAGGATGAACAAGAAGAAACGCTTTTCCAAAACACGCAGAAAATGTCGCTTGAGGTTCTTTAACACCTAGTTCTGTTCCAGCGACTTTCGCCGTATATCCGGCTAAGTAATGATACATCGCTTGTTCTTTTGTTAATTTGGCAACAGGAGGCAACACTCCAAAGGCATCACATGTTAAGAAAATAATGTGATTGGGGTGAGTTCCTTTTGAGACAGGTTTTACAATATTGTTAATGTGAAACAAGGGATAGGAAACACGTGTGTTTTGTGTCTTTTTGGATGAGGCAAAATCAACCCCTCCTTTATCATTTAGCTCGACATTTTCTAACAAAGCGTCCTTTTTGATCGCATCAAAAATATCTGGTTCTTTTTCATGCGTTAAATTAATACACTTGGCATAACAGCCGCCCTCAAAGTTAAAAATCCCATCATTATCCCACCCATGCTCATCGTCTCCGATTAAAGCCCGTTTTGGGTCTGTTGAAAGGGATGTCTTCCCTGTTCCTGATAATCCAAAAAACAAGGCTGTATCTCCATCTTTGCCTTGATTAGCCGAACAATGAAATGCGCCAATGCCTTTTAAAGGAAGGAAATAATTCATGATGGAGAAAATTCCTTTTTTAATTTCTCCTCCATACCATGTGCCACCAATAACCGTCATACGTTCTGTAACATTGAAAGCGCCAAAAACTTCTGAACGCATGCCATATTTTTCAAAATCCTTACAACTCGTTTTACACGCATTAAGAATCGTCCAGTCTGGTTTAAAATTTTTCAATTCCTCATCACTTGGACGAATAAACATATTTTTAAAGAAATGCGCCATCCACGCGATTTCTGTCACTAGACGAATCGACATGCGGGTATCTTCATTAGTGCCACAAAAACCATCCATCACATATAATTTCTTGTCAGATAATTGCTTTGCTGAGATGTCTTTTAAATGCACCCAAGCCTCTTGGCTTAACTTTTTATTATCAGATCCCGAGGCTTCTCCCGATGCCCACCAGACCGTATCTTTTGTGATATCGTCTTCTACGATATATTTATCATTTGGCGATCGACCTGTAAATTTTCCTGTATCAATCGTAACCGCACCAAGCGCCGTTACTACTCCAAGATCAAATCCCTCTAATGACGGATCTGTTTCTGCTTTATAGAGCTCATCATAAGAAAGATTGTAAAAAATTTCTTTCCAATCTGAGATACCCACTTCATTAAGATTTAAATTTGAGATATTTTCAACTTGAGACATAACCACTCCATTTATTTTTTATCAATTTATTAATGATAAGGAATAACACTTTAACAGTTTTATCCTCTTTTAACCTTATTTTTAGTTTAATCTGAAATCATAGGTAAATTACCCATATTGATATCAGCTTTTAATTTTATCTCTCCCCGTCTTTCAAAAGTGATTTCATAGACAAAAGGCACTTCCGGAGCATATTCCACACCGTCAACAATTTCGTTTTGATAACTAGAAAAATGAGACATCTCTAATTCTTTATAACCTAGTTGTGTCAACCCAGACTTAAACGTTCCAGCAACCAAATTACAAAAAGAGCCACAGGCATCTTCAAGGGCGACGGTGTCTTCTTCGTTATGAACAGGATATCCAATATCATTTAAAAGATGAACGATCTGTGTTTCAGGAATATAAATAATAATAACGCCTGCTGATTTCTCTGCCTCTTGATCCGATACATTACGATAAAAATTAACCGTGGATAAATATGTGCGCTCATCAAATTTTGTAAGACCTGAAACGCGCATACGCTTTACAAATTCCGTAACCGATTTTTTTTCTAATGTGGGCTTAGAAGTTAAATGTATGTCCCCTTTACTCATTAAAATACGCTTAACAACCTCAGACAGTAACAACGCATGAATATAAAATTCATCATGTTTTTTACCTTCAATGAGCTCTTTGTGTTCTTGGAAATCCATATTAAATAAATTAACTTAAATAGGGCTTAATCGTCTCGATCAATTTATCTGGTTTATACGGTTTAACAACATAACCGGCTAATTTTGGATTAGCGGCGTAAGCAGTCTTTCGATTATCTTCAGATCCAGAAGCTGTGATCATAACAATAGGAATAGATGCAACTTTTGGAACCTTAACAACACCTTTCATAAACTCAATACCATTCATTTTCGGCATTTGCCAATCCAAAAGAATAAGACAAATCTCTTCATAATTATCACTTAATGTGCTTAAACCTTCTTCACCATCTCCGGCTTCCAAGATGTCATTGGACACCCCATTTTTTTTAAGTACATTCGTTAACAATTTACGATCCATTAATGAATCATCGATCATGAGAATTTTCAATTATCTATCCGCCTATAAATATAAGTATCTGGTATATAAGATTTATCGCTAAATATGCGTCCAATTTTAACTTATTAAGCCTAAGAAATCAAAGCTTTTTTCGCTAGAAATGCAGCTATATTTTCGTAGCCATCTTTACCGTTTTTTACTAAAAAAAAATTCTACGATTTAATTCCTAGAAATTTGTTGATCATTTGGAATTTCCATATCCATAACCCCGAGAGTGTAATATAGGGAATAATACCTATTTTCATAATCCATTGAAATATAACGTATTTATGTAAAGGAGAATAAATATAACACATCACAACCAAACCAAAAACGATGTGGGACCATCTTAGTATTTTTCTTATAGTTTTTTGTCTCACTTGCTAACTCGATGGTTCGATTTGAGGCATTTTCGTAGAATTTAGCGTTTGAGAGGTTGAAGGGTCACTATCCCTATTCTTGGAATAAGAATTATTTTGAAATTTTAACATACATTTTCTGAAGATTTTAATAAGATGTAAGGCAATGGTTAAAGTACTCGCCATAAACATAACAATGACGGATCCAATAACAACACAAATTCTTACAAAAAGGAGTTTAATAGTTTTCATCTAAAAAATTCGTATATCGCTTTTATAAAACAATTCATGACGCAGATGCCGAACAAACTTCAAATCTGGCGCCTGACGATACATTTTATATTTTAATCGTTGTGAATAATAATAACTAACGGGTTGAGCAACACTTTGAGCCACACTACGCAGATGCTTATTGCGTAAACTACCCATAATATTGCCTAAAGCATTAGCCAAAATACTCATATATGAAATGTTTCCTAAAAATTCACGTTGACTTTTATCGTACCAAGGGCTCTTTGTGCCCGTCGTATCATAATCATCAAACACCCAATCAGCCCATTCTTCTAAGGATTGAGGTGGCTTTAAACCATTTTTAATAGCCAAATTAAAATCTGGTGTTCCAGGCATTGGCGTAAATGTAGCCATCGTCTCAAATTGAGCATCGGGATTTTCTTGCTTGATACGAAACGCCAAATCAATGGTTTGATTAATTTCTTCAAATGTTTCTGTTGGGTATCCAATCATTAAACCAAATACAGGCCTAATACCTAAACGTTTACACCTACGATTAGCCTCTAATGTTTGCTCAACGGTAATTCCTTTTACCATCAAATCCAACACACGTTGCGATCCAGATTCTGCTCCAAATTTTAGCGTATGCGCCCCCGCCTGCTTTAATAATTGAATATCCTTATCCGAAGCCTTCATAAATACGTCGGCACGCGTGCCTGATGTATAAAAACTAATATCTAATCTATTATCAATGAACCCTTCGAATATAGAATTGGCACGCTTGCGATTAATATAGAACTCATCATCTCTTAACCAAATACCATCGAGATTAAATCTTTTCACATCATTGGTAACAAAATCAATCGTCTTCTCTACATTAATCGCGCGCCACTTTCTCTCTCGAATAGACGCACTACTACAAAATGCGCAATTAAAAGGACAGCCTCGAGATGTTTGACCAATATCCATGACACGAATTTTATTGCTTAAATACATATCGCGATGAACATATTTTTCAACATCAATTAACTCCCACGGAGTTGGAAGAAGAGTATCAACATCAAGAAGAGGACGGGATTCCGTACGGATACATTTAGATCCGTCTTGATACATAATTCCCTTAATCTTTCTAAGGGGCTCGTTATGATCAAAAGCGTGCACAAGTTCTAAAAATGATTCATCGCCCTCTCCAATGACAACAACATCAACACAATCACTTTTTAATGTTTGTTCCGGTGTAACCGATGGGTGTGGCCCACCCCAAACAATAGGAACTTTTCCATTGGTAATTTCACGAACTTCCCGTGCTAAATAAATGGCATTACGAATCTGCGTGCCTGTCATCGTAGAGATACCAACACATAATGTATCATCTGATAAATATTGCGCTAAAAGTTTCTTGTTAATGGCTTCGGTTCTTTGATCAAATACTTTAACCGTGTATCCCGCTTTTAATAAGGGTGCGGCAATGGTTAATAAACTATGCGGTGGGGCAACAGTGGATCCAAAATCTAAACCTGTTTTTGGATATAATAGAAGTACGGCAGGTTTCGCCTCAGCTATCATAAAATCATCCTTTAGTAAGTACGTAACAAATACATATTTTGAAGGAAAACGTCAATCTTAGAATTATATGTTATGAGACAATGCCTAGCTTGTCAATAACATTCCAGACTGTTTTGCTTAAGAATCGTGACACATCTCCCGCCTTAAAGCTTTGCCCCTTCCTCCTTAGCGGCAAAGAAAAAAGGGCCTACTAAATAGGCGGTATTATCCTTATTATCTGGCGTTATTCGAATTTCAACTTTAGCGGGAAATTCAAGATTTGTATTTTGTAAATTAATTTTAAATCGTTTATATGAAGGCCCATAACTTTGCTTGCCCTTTATCTCAACATCATTTATATGAATAACAAAAGACGATCGTCCTTTCACGAAAAAAAGAATATTGTCGATATCATCATAGTTGACCGCGGCCTTCTTTATTAGAGGATTTTCTATCGTAGATTTATCAGGAAGCAAATTCTGGAAATGATTTGGCGTTTTTATCTGTTCGATGTTAAAAAGATGCCCCGTATGCACATCTAAAAAAGTCTTAGCATTGGTCAATTCATAGTTCGATTCCAGTGCGTTTTTACTTTTTGTGTTTTGATAAGAGGTAATAATCCTCCCCTTTTCTATGGAAGGCAAAAACATCACGGGAACGACTCTTTCATAAAAAATATGGGGGTGAATAATTTGATACAAATTGTGCCTTCTCTCGGTTACCATGTTTGATTCACTTCCTGGATAAGATAAATAGATAGGCCAAAGACTTTTATCTGCTAAATATTTTTTAACTTCTTTTAAATTATTAACTAAATTTTGATTATCCTGACTCTCCCAATTATGAAAAGCCAACACAGGTTTCAAAGCTTGTTGCTGATGATATCCATTAGAGATATTTATCGCTGAAACCAAACACATCACAACAACAACATTCGTAAAACTTACAAAAACCCCTCTTAACATTAATCCAAACAAAATAGCCCACAAAACAACATCACAATAAGTGTAATAATAATTAAAATAATAAAGGCTAGGAAACGTTGCATCCTCAGGCATAAAAAAACTCTGCACCCCCCCATTATGCGGCAGAATAAACGTTTTTATCAGCATACTGAATATCAAAGCCCCCACCAATTTCCAATCAACACTCTTTAAGTGTTTGACGATAAGAAAAATTAATAACAAACTAGAAATAAACGCGGCAAAGCCAAGAACATCCATCTGCCAATTGCCCATATTATTTCTTAAGAAATAAACAAAGAACGAACGAAACACATCCCATAGCGTATGGGGATCAAGAACATATTTAAAAAGTTGCCCAAGATGGTCAAACTGAGCCCCCGTTTGGCCATGGGTGGCATAAATATGATAACTTCGATAACTTAAGAAAACAGCACTCAAGAATCCAAACAAAACTGAAACCGAACCAATTAAAACCTTTCTATCACATAACGACTTCATACCATCCCTTAAACTTAAGTAAACAAATGGAATAAAAACAAAAATAAAAGCAATTTCATCTGTTAGTAATGCCAGAAATAATGAAAAGAAAAAAAGAACAACCTTAAACAATCTCCTTTGACCAAGAGGTCGTTGCCAGGCAGCAACAATGATCCAACTGATCAATATAAATGTCATGACAAGCAACTTGGCATTTCTAAAAGGAAATAAAAGTGTTGTTAAAGCGATGCCGGCATTTAATAACATGCCAGCACCAATAATCGCAACAATATACGATTTCGATAAATAATAAAGAAGCAACCCAACCAAAAACACATTTAACAGATGAATCCCAATTAACGTATAGTTTTTAAAAAAACCTATTTCAAAGATCTGCCAAAATTTAAATGACAACATCTCCATATAATAGGAAAACTGTCGTGTGCGATAAGTGCCATCAACATATCGACTGGTAAAGGGCTTTGTGATATCTTTACGCGTTATGCCTGTATGCAAGTGAAAATCATCACGATCATCCATCGACCAGTAAATACGTTGATCGACAAGTTCGTTTTGAAGCCAATAAATGGGTTGTTGATTGACATAGAGAAAAAGCCCAAGATGAGCCACAACAAACACGATTAAGGCAACTTTTATTTTAAGAGATAACGTCTCTATCATAGTCTTTCCATTAAGAACTAACTTGTTCAATTTGATTAATATATTTTTCTAACTTTTTAATACCTAATGATTTTGCTTTGATCGCATCATTTAAGGCTTTTTTAAAGGAACGAATTTTAAAATATAATAAGGATCGTTTAAGATAAGCTTGAGCAAATCCAGGATTGTTTTGGATGCAAAAAGAAAAATCATTAATAGCATCATCCACCCTATTTAAGGCCGTATAGACTAAGGCTCTATTAAAATACGTCTCGTAAGCATTGGCGTCAATAGCAATGCTTTTCGAGTAATCTTTTAAACTCTCTTCGTAATTTTTCTGTTTATACAGTAGATACCCTCGATTATTGTACGCTTTGCTGTATTGAGGATTTATGTAAATGACCGTCTTTAGATCTTGAATCGCTAGCGCGTCCTGATTACGCTTCATATAAAGAGAAGCGCGGTTATTAAAAGCTTCAAAAAATCTAGAATTTAAAAGCACCGCTTGATTAAAATCCCGTAAGGCATCTTCCAATCGATTCTCATCCATAAAATACAATCCACGTCCGTTATGGGCCATCGCTGTAATCGCATCATTGTCTCGATGATGCTCAAGAATTCTCGCCCAAAAATGAGGACTATCTTTCCAAACAGCTGTTTGTTGAGAACTTGTACAACCTAAGATAAGAAAAACAAAAACCCCCATCCCTCCTACACATTTCCCTAAATACTTTCCATTATATCTAGCCCATTTCATTAAGCGCTCAAAACCAACGCCTAGCAATATGATAATACCTACGCTCGGTAAATACATAAATCGATCCGCGACAATAGTTAAGTCTTGGCCTTCATCAAATCGAAATAAAAAGAAGGCTGATAAAAAGTAATAACCTACAGCAAACTTAAACAGTCTCAAACGAGGCAATGTAATGACACATAAAACTAAGACATGAAAAAGCAAACAAGATGACAAGTAGGATGGGTGAAAAAAAGAGATCGGTTTTGGTAATGTGTATAAAGGCAATAAATTGTTCGGCCAGAAAAAAGATTTAATGTAAAAAGTTGCACTCCAAATCCATATCAAAATACCATGACCTACATCTTCTATGGGGTTACGCATATGCAATCTATAGGTCAACCAAGCCAGTGGCACAATGTATAAAAAAAACGGGATCTTATTTAATAAACTTATCTTTACATCTCTGTTATCCTTATACCAATCCATCAACAACAAAATCAAAGGTAAACTTAAGGCCATGGGCTTTGCCAACATACTTAAACAACCAAAACCTAACGCCCAAAAATACCCCGTCTTCTCTCCCTTAATCAAAAACTGTCCATACTGATACAACGCCAGAAGATAAAACAAACTATACAGCACATCTTTACGCTCTGTAATCCACGCTACAGATTCGACATGTATGGGATGAATTCCAAATAGAAGGCTTGCAAAAAAACCAACCCCTAATGAACCTCCCCACTGACGAACAAGCAAAAAAATTAAAACGACACACGCAATATGAAGAAGAAGATTATTAAGATGATAGATAAATGGATCGAGCTTAAAAAAATGATATTCGATGGCAAATGACAATATGGTCAAAGGCACATAAGTATCACTTATGGTTTTCGAAAATATTTCCTTTATCCCTACTGGATTTAAATGACGGACAGAAACATTCTCCGATAGATGCCTACGATCATCCCAAGTCACAAAATCATACTGCAATACGGGACGAAAAACAAAAAAAGTTATCCCGGCGGACAACAATATTAAAAATAAAGGTAATGAAAATAACTTTCTAATCATATTATTTCTGTTTTGATTTTTTCAAAAGAGACTCGACCTTAAGCGTATCAATATGTGATTTTTTTAAATCTCCTAATTGCTGAAACACCAAAGCTCTATTTTGATAAGCCAAGATATAGTCTGGTTTTAGGTCAATCACATTATTATAATCATCAAGTGCGCGTTGATATTTCTTCTGCCCATAATAAATACCAGCCCTATTAAAATAGGCGTCTGGATAATTTGGTTTAAGCTCAAGGGCTTTATTGATGTCCGCTAACGCCTTATCCCACTCATTCATAAGTCGATAAACGACCCCACGATTATGATAACCTTGAGCAAAAGAAGGATAAATAAGGACGGATTGTGTAAAACTTTTAAGAGCTAAAGGATACTTTTGTAATTTTTTATAAATATTGCCCCTATTATTGTAAGCTTTAAAATATGCAGGTTGCAATTCAATCGCCTTTGCATAATCATTGAGGGCTTTTTGATCATCACCCAATGCAGCCCAACAAATGGCGCGATTATAATAACTTCTTGAAAACTGATTTTCGATTGTAATAGCCTGCGATAAATCCTTAATTGCCAAATCATATTTTCTCAACACAATATAGAGAAAACCCCTATTATTATACGCACGATAATGATTACTTTTAAGAGCAATCGCATGAGTAAAGTCATCTAAAGCCAATGAGACCTGCCCTTGGGATTGATAACTTACTCCACGATTATTTAAGGCAATAACCTGATCAGAATCATATTTTAAAAGATGCGTCCACAAACTCACATTGTCTTTCCAAAGTAAAGATTGCATTCGTGTTTTCATCCCCATTGTAAAAATCAATACGATGATGGCACATACTATAAATCCTTTTAAATTTCTTATATTTAAACCCCACTCACACATTATCCCCAACAACAGACAAAACCCTAAACTCGGTAAATACATAAATCGATCCGCAACGATATTGACATCCACCGTATTATCAAAACGCAAAAGAAAGAAAATAGAAAGAAAGTAATACAATAACGCAAAGATCACCCATTTTTTTTGACGAAAAATATAAAAAGACATCAAAACACCACAAAAAATTATTACAGCCCAAAAATAGGACAAATTTAAAAAATGAACTGGCGTGGGAAGTTGATAAATAGGCAATAAAACAAAAGGTGCGGCAAACTTCTGAATATAAAAAGAAAAAGACCATATCCAGATAAGTAGGGCATCTTGAGCATTCTCTCCTGGTACTCTGGCATTTAGAAAATATGTGATTAATACAATAGGGATAATATAGGCAAGGTAAGAAAGTTTTTCAAAAAACAACGCTTTATCAAATTTCCTTTTATAAAACCAATCAAAAAGCAGCAACACCAGAGGTAAACTTAGAGCCATAGCTTTTGATAAGATACTTAATAAACCAAATAACAATGACAAACGAAACATTTTATGATGCCCGAATCGGGCATAAGATCCATAAGAGAGCAATGCAAGCAAATAAAACAAAGAATATAAGACATCCTTCCTCTCTGTCACCCAAACAACACTCTCTACATGCATCGGATGAATGCCAAATACAAGAGCAGCCAAACTCGCCCCGCGCACACCCACCCCCATTTGTTGGGCTAAAAAAAACACCAATGCCACGTTAAACAAATGAAGCAATAAGTTTGTAAAATGATAAACAAAGGGATTAAATTTAAAAAAATGATATTCAATGGCAAAAGAAAGAGTTGTTAAAGGAACATATGTTTGAAATACAGTTGAAGAAAAAATTTTTAAAATATTTTGGGGAGCTAAAGATCGTACTTCAATATTATTGAGCAAATGGCCATCATTATCCCAATTGGAAAACTCATTGTTTAATGCAGAGGAAAATGTCAAGGCCACGACACTTAAAATAACGACCAAATAAATCGGCCAACGCGCTTGTTGTGAGAGATTGTTAGGAGATGTTATCATGAGCAACTATTTAAAGTCAGTTATTCTGCGGTTCTGCTAATAAAAAATTTTGTTTCACCTGCCTGCAATGATAGGTTCGCAAGAATCTTTTTATCATGATAAATTTTATACTGTCCCGGTTCTAGGATGAGACGAGAAATTCGAATCTCAGAAGGTAGAGTTTGCCAAGAACGCACATCTGCTTGTTCACTGGAGAGATTAAATAATGTGCTTAAAAAATTAAAGCCTTCGGAAGCACCCTCTCCATATTTCTTTTCAATAACATCGCTTTGTTGACTCTCAAGCAGATATTTTCCAGCAGAACGAACGGTAGCTTTTGAAATAATTCTTGTCTGACGACTCTTTAGATTGGCTACAGCAATTTGCGATATGTTTTCCACTTGAATAAGCCCCTCAATAAATACTTTTTTATCATCACCAACAGCCTTCAAATAACTATCCACGGTTGAATATGATCTTTCATCATATTTAGGAAAAGCTAACTTGGCTAATATACCATTGGGTAGTGGTATTGGAAGATGCGACTCATATTTAATGGGTGAATATCCTTGATACTCAATCAAATAAACCTGTGATTTTTTGGATTTCTCCTCATAAGAGATGAAGCGCACATCTTTAAATTTCTTTTTCATCTTTGATAACTTGTCTTTATCAAAAACAGAGGCCAACGTCAGAATATTTTCCTTAAGAATCCTTGGTGTTTTCGTATTATAATTTGGCCGATAACTTTTCTCATATACGTTTAAGGCTTGTTTATACGAAATATAGGCATCATTAAGATTATCCAAACCCGCTTGAGCTTCATAAAGCGCTCCCATCAAAAGTCTGGCAAAAGCATCTTCTTTATATACATTCAATCTATCTTTTTTGTATTGGCCATTAATCAATTTTAACATACGATCCACATCACGCGCCTCCACTAGAGCTTCTTCAAATTGACCACCTTGAGCAAAATTAAGAGACTGAAAAATATTGAGCAAAACACGCTCAAAATCCTCTCCCCTATAATTGTCTGTATTATCATTAATAAGCCATGTGCTGGCTTTCTGTGTGAGAGAACGTGTATAGAGCTGATCATATAAATCCTTAGCCTGCTCAAAGACTTGAATGCTTTGCTCATACTTACCAGCTAACTGTAAAACCATACCATAATCAAACAAATACAACAGTTGATTATTTTTACCATAATGCTCTTCGTTTTCTTCTAGGATTTTTAAGGCGTGCTGATGCTTATTGGCAATAACAAGAGCATTAATTTGCGGTTGAATAAGGGTGCTCTTCGATGAGCACCCTGAAAGGAATAAAACACATAGACAAAAAAACCCACATCTTTTGATGCAAATTTTCTTAAATACTCGATCCCAAATTCTTAAATGGAAAATCTTGATTTTTTGACAACCTTCTTGATTTGCTTCTGACCAATCCATACTTTTTCATTGGACTCTAAGTTCACTAACTCTAAATTCACTTGATAAAATACAACCGACTTCCCCTTAACCTCATCAATCACAGAATCAATACTCCCCATCATCAAAAAATCAGCCCCTTTTTCTCTTCCGTGTTTTTTTATCGTTTCCTCAAGCGTGTAGCCATCTTGTTGATCAGCTCGCTCAGCTCGCAACTGCTCTCTTTCTAAAGATGATGCAACGAAGATTACTTTTCCTGAATTAAGCAACTCACGCTCCAAATACTTTACAAAAACACTCGAATTTACATGCTCATGCGTACGATTATGCACGTGACCAACAATAACAATAGGGTTTTTTCCATTTTCTTTTATATAGTTTATTAACCATGGACGATCTAAAGAATCTCCCACCATCTCCTTTGAAACCTCCATCGCATCATAATCATTCCAGTCACCACTCAAATCTATCATTTCATCAATATCAACACGTGTCACCTTCGTTCGCGCACATCCAACCCCAACAGTGCAAAGTAAAACAAGAATCGAAAACAATTTCATATTTTTTGATAACATATTAAACCTCCTTTAAAATTATTAAGAAGTCGTTTCTAAAAAATTTCGTTTTTTATAAATAAGCCTTAAATTACGTAGATAAACAACGATTCCCATTGACTGACCAAGAATAAATACAGGATCTTGTCGAAATATCGCATACGTTAATAAAAGAAGGCCCCCACCTAAACTAAAATACCAAAAGGCAATGGGGATATGACTTTCTTTTTTTATCTCAGAACAAATCCACTGAATCAGAAATCGCATACTAAACATTAACTGTCCGCCAAATCCTAATATTAGCAACCAATGCGAAATAAAAAAATCTTTCATGCTTTTCCTCTTGATTTTAATATCTTAAAAAAATCGCGAACGACACGAAAAATTCTTTTATGGCTGTACTTCGTTACTCCATACTGCCTATTACGATGATGGGAAACAATTTCCCCTATTCTATAACCTTGTAATGACAAACACAACGGAATAAATCGATGCTGCCCCTCCCAATTCAAAGGAATATTTTTAGCACACTCATGTGTATAAATACGTAATGTGCATGACACATCATGGATCTTAAGACCAGTAAATAACCTTTGTAAAACATTCCCCCCCTTTGACAATCTAGCCTTTACAAAGGTATCTTGACGGGCCTTACGCCATCCACACACACAATCAAAGCCTTCTTTCATTTTTTCCAATAATTTAGGGATATCTGCTGGATCATTTTGTAAATCAGAATCAAGAGTGGCGACAATCTTACCACGAACAGCTGCAATGCCTTTTGACATAGCATGTGTTTGCCCTCCCCTTTCTTTTAAATCAACGAATTGAACAATTTCCGGAATTTCTTTTTGAAAGGTTTCAACTATTTCTTTAGACTGATCCGTTGATCCATCGTTAACAAAAACAATTTCATAACGTTGGCCTAAAGGTGTCATGGCATTCAATATTTCTGCAAACAAAGGTTTCAGGGATCCCTCTTCATTATAAAGTGGAATAACGATGGAATATTCAATCGGTTTTTTTGTAATTAAATCTTCAGACAAGGGAGTCCTTTTTTAATAATATTATTTTTTCCATAAAGTAATCATACACAGTTTCTTGGTCTAATGTTACTAGAGCCTTAAAAAAACCTTTGTCTATATTTAATCTCTTCCGAAAGATGTAATCTTCATAAAAAATGTCATGTTCGTATTTATCTAGAACTTCCCTCTTATAAGCTAGATAATCCTCTTCAATCATCAAACAATAAACACCCTCTGATGAAGACATCAATTGATTCAGCTTACCCTTTGTTTCTTCAACACTACTGGCTGCTGATTTGATAACTTGTTGATCAAAAAATACTTGCAGCTTTTTTTCATGGATGTCATGACTTCCCACCCCAACCAGGTAAGAATCCTGATTCTGCTCAATTATCTGAGCGATCCGTTGCAATGGAGCTTGTTCCGTAACACCCGCCTGATTTAGTATCGCAGACTGAGAGTACACGCCCAGCAACAAAACCCCTAAACATGCCGGAGCAATAAAAGGTTTTCTCAACCTTAACATACTCAGAATTCCTGCAACGAATATGGCCCCAATAAGCAACAACCACATTCTGTTTGCCCCCACCAAAAAAATTATTAAGAAACTATAAGCAACGACACCTACTGTAAAAGTAAAAATAAGCATATATTTTCTAAAACCAGTAAGTATCTGTAATAGAACATGTTGACCTTCTAATGGGTCTAGCAAAAAATAGGACACTAATATCGCAAATGGCGTTGTTAACACCAGCATATAATGATTAATTCTCACATGAAGCAATGAAAAGAACAAAAACACAGAAAAAAACCAAATTAAAACAAACTGAAAAGACCTTTGCTCATTAGTCCTTTTTTTATAAACGGATAAAGTATACGGAATCGCAACAAATATAAAAATAGACCATGGGGCAAAATATGAAAAAATAACATTACTATAATACAATATTTTATTAAAAAAATCTCGAATTCTAAAGAAAATATCAAACCCATGATCCTGATGAGAAAGCCTGTTTTGAGTTTCCTCTATAAGCATATAATCAAGATACTGTTGGCCATGAGTATAAATCATATATAAAAACCAAGGTGCAATTATCAATAACATTAACATCATACCTTGGCCAAATTTCCACTCCTTAAGACTTCCCTTTTGCTTGAGTCCTAATGTAAAAACCAATGCACAGACTATAGGAATGAAGGCCGCAAATCCTTTAATTAAAAAACCTAAAGCGCAGGATACAAAAAATAGAATTCTAAACTTTAGGTCACTGGATTTATTTAAAAATGTCCAAACGCAGTACATGCTTAAAACAATAAAAAAGTTCATCGGCATATCAGGAACAACTTCTTTAGCATGACGAAAAAATAACGGCGTAGTCATCAAAATAACAACAGACAAATGAGCAATACGTTTATTAAATAATTCTTTAGCTAAGAGCCATGACAAAATGAGGCTGAAGGCACCAAAAACGGAAGCAACAAAACGCGCTGAAAACCAATTAACGCCCATTAATTTATATGAGAAGAGAATGAACCAATAATATAGAATAGGTTTTTGAAAACGGTCTTCACCGAAATAGGTAGGAGATAGATAATTTTTTGTTTCAACCATTTCCTGAGTACTCTGATAATAAAATATCTCATCATCCCTGTACTCAAGACCATGTATGGCAAGCCCACGTGTAAAAATGAAAAGGCTAACGATTAATATGATCACAGGCCCAAAAAACCTGTTCTTAATAATTGTCATTAAAGCGCATTCACGGTCTAGTCTCTCAACAAACTAAATTTATTGAATTACAATTTCTAGACAACAGAAATGTTTTTATTTTTTAGGAGCGATAATAAAACTATCTTTATATTTTTTTTGGATTTTTGGCAGTTTTTGCTTAGCCGCTCCCTTCGTCTCAAAATCTCCAACATAAACGCGATACCAAGTCCCTTTAGCACCTAAATCTCTTGAAGCAATATATGATGAATTCTCAATCTGCTGTAACTCATTAAGAGCTTTTTTTGCCTTTTCATGATTTTTAAATGAAGCGACTTGAATAGAAAAAGCACCCGACTTTCTTCTCGCAGCAATAACTTCTTGCTTAACAGGCTGCTTAGCTTGAGCTCTAATAACAGGAGCTGGTGCAACAACCCTTGGTTGAATTTTCTCAACCTTTGCCACTTTTGCAACAACAGGTCTCTCGACCGTCGTTTCTTTAACAACCTTTTTTACCTCAACAACTTGATCTTTGGAATCTACAAATTCGTATTCAATATCCACGGGATACGTCTCTTCTTCTGGAAAAATTTCGCTTAATGGAACGGCATTCTCTGAACCTTGGTAGTTAAATGCCATAAAAACAACGACTACAACCCCCATAACAAACCCCCAAAGTATCCAAGTTCTTTTCATGACTAACCTCCTAAAGTAATTAATCTGATAATTTCTCTTTTATGTCTTCTAAAATATTTTCAATTTTTGTCACGCGAACTGATAATTGCGATAAATATTCAATGATAATGGCATGTGTATATTGAGCATCAATACCTACTGCGGAATTTGCCTCAATGATTTTGATGATCTGTGCATACTGATCTTTTGATTGTGCTAAAGGATTATCTTTCATAATTTGTCCAATAATATCGTTGAATATCAATCGCTTGGAAGGAACATCATCTAAGTACGCTCATATTTTAACGAAATACCAGACGTAAACAAGGTATTTTAGTTATTTTATTGACCAGACGTTAAACCACACGCTATAAATGATTTGGATGCCAACCAAAAATATCTCCCCCAATATCCACCAAACGTCCCACCCGGCCCATAATCGGCTCAAGCACCAAAATACCTAAATCCACATGATCCATCACCAAATACTTCTCATCAGGAGTCCAACGGATTTGGCGGATGGTTAAATCACCACCCTTATATTGATACTGCTTAGCTGCATTTTTTGAAGGTTTACGCGCGATCTTAAAAATTCTTTTTCGAAACCATTTATTTCCAACATAATACACATGATCTTTCTCATCGATTCCTACAAAGGGTCCTTTTTTAGTAAGATAAACGTTTTTTTCTACAATTCTCTTAAAAGCAAAATGATCGGAATCACGAAATAACTTAATACCACGCAGATCCAAAGAAACTAAAGGCAGATCAGCCGTTTCCGTAGGCAACTGCAATACTTTTTTGAATTCCAAGGTATCCAACGAAATTTGAAATACATAAACCTCATAAGCTGAAAGTTTTAAGTCACTTGTTTTCATTTCATGCCTCAAAAAATACAAACTACTTCCCTTTTCATCCCAATAGAGTGATGAAATGCGTCGTGTCGGACTTTTGATCTTGCGGGACTTTTGTGTTGGGAGATCATATAAAAACAAATCATCCTGTTGCGAGTATTCTGACCAACGGGCTAATTCATAACAAAATTTCAGACTATCCGGTGACCATCGTAACCCACTAATAACACCGCGTCGTTTATTACTATCTTCTTGGTTTTGATCAATATCAACGCTATTAATACGCTTAACATGTTTCGTTTCAATATCAAGAAGATGCAAATCATTCATTGATAAAATCAACAAATAACGTCCATCCGGGGAGAAATTAATTTCTTTGATGACTTGGGGTGCTGTAAATATATCTTTACGGTTTTTTCCATTTAAATAAATCGAACGCAAATGTTTGCCTTGAACATAATACACAACTGTTTTTGATCGCACCCATTTTGTGCTTCCGTACTCAATATCTTCCTCTACAACAATTGTTTTTCTCTCTAACTTATAATTGGACCAATACAAAAGACCTATCAAAAGCATTTGTCCTAAAACAACACCAACAAGTAAGGTTCTATTGGTCAAAAGAGTCACTTGCTTTAAATAACCTACTTCCTTGATCTTAACCATAACAAAGGCTAAAGCTATGATAAAAAGAAAACCAAAATAAATATAGGAGATAAGTTCAAAATGATTGCTGAGGAATTGGAAGATGGATTGGGTCATAGAAGAAGGATTATATCATGTGTTTAGGGATGGATCAACGAGGGGATTTCAACGGAATAAAGATGTCCAGCCATCATTATTTTTAATTCTCGGCTGCCTACAAACCTTACAACTACTTTTCATCTTGACCGTAAAAATAATTCTATTCATTAAATATTACAAATAAACCTAAAACTTACCAGTCTTGAGCTTCTATATCCTTCCAGTCATACTTTCCATCTTTATCAACGTCAAAATGCTCGCCTTTTTGTTCTTTTAAATATTCAATTTCTTCTTGGGGCGCTGAAATATTTTGCATTACTTTAATTGCGAAGTCATTACATAATAACTCTTCCTTTACTTTACCTTCATAACTTTTATCATAAGTACTTTCTCCCGAGTTATATAATTTTGAATGGAAAGCATCATGAGCTATGCATTGAGAGCACCACGTTAATGAATGAAAAGCGCTTTTTTCTGTTAACAAAAATATCGAAGGTTTCGATTGTACATATATATGACTTCGTATACCTTGTGTTATTCTGCCAAGATTATTGTTAATAATCGCATACTCTTCGGGTGAATTATCTTTAATCAATTTTAAGGCTTTAATAACTTGTTTAACAAACTTTCTATTGCCTTTAACAAGAATATTATCTATACATTCTTTTTTTCCAAAAAACTCAAATTTAAGGAATGTAAATAAATATTTTATTGAAAATAATTTATTTTTCATTTAATACCCTGCCATTAAAATAAAATTCGAATAAAAAACCCACTGCAAGCATAACACTCACAACGGGTTTCAACAAATCAGCCCAAAGGGCTAGCCACTAGTTTTTATAGTCAACTGCATCGAAATTAAAACCGCCGAACAACGCTAATGACTTTACCAATAATGGAAACCGAACCATCAACCTTGCGCGGTTGATAAACGGGGTTGGCGGGTTCCAAGAAATAATCTTGATTCACACGTTTAAGATATTTAACGGTGGCATCCTCCCCTATTAAAGCTACGATGATCTCACCTGTTTGAGCCATATCCTGACGGCGCACAAGCACTAAATCATCTGGCATAATACCGGCTTCGATCATGCTATCGCCTTTGACGCGTAAGGCAAATGTGCTTTCATCGGAAAATACTAAACTATCTAAATTAAGGTAGCCTTCAATTTCTTCAACAGCTAATGTGGGAAGTCCCGCTCTTACCTGGCCGACAATAGGGATAGAAAACAAAGCTTCTTTGACAAGCTCGATTGCACGTGACTTATTGGCTGAAACCTTAATGTAACCCTTTTTAACTAAAGCGGTTAGATAATCTCGAACGGTACCTGTTGATTTAAATCCGAAATGAGAGGCAATTTCTCTAATGGTGGGAGGTAAATTATTACCTCGGATGGAATCGTAAATAAAACGAAGAACTTCTTTTTGTTTCTGTGTTAAATCTTTCTTAATTGGCATAATCTTTTATACCACACATATGATTGGAATGTCAAATATTTTTATAATTTTTTTAAAAATCAGAATCTGGCCAGGGGTTATCATTGCGGAGATAATGACCATTTTCGAGGACTTTAAAAAAATAGGTCAATAAAGGATGGGTAATAGCCTCTGTTGAAAGGTCTTCCTCTAAATTGCTCTGCGCCACATAAGTGACTTGATCTGAACCATCGACCAAGACATGATACCAGGGCTGCTCGCGCTCAGGCTGTGTATGGTTACCATAATACCAATCATCCGTTGCTTGACAATTCGTATTGGTATCCACAATGATACCTCGATAGCCATATTGTTTATGGACCACCACTTCTCCTAAGGCAAAATTGGTACTATTCCCTGCTATAATATCATCTGGCGAAATTTGAGAAAATTTACGTTTCATCAGCCTTTCATCTAATCGATTAAATAAATCAATCATTAACTCACAGTTATTTTTTTCATCTCTCATCTGATAAGTGCGAATCAAATTTGCTAAAAATCGACGCACAATTGTTTCGGCATCTGTTGTTCGTCCCAAAACTTCTCTGATCAACTCTTTATCATTTTCTTTGATACTCAAGATATCTTCTTTATCTATAACCTGACCAGAATTAAAACAATCTACAAAAACAGTTCGCCCAGCAGTCTTGACTCTAGCTAAAAAGTGTCCGGGAAAATGACAACCCTCCACACGGATTCCTAGACGCATACCAACAAGCATATAAACACATGCCAAGCTTATCGGTATCCCCTTTTTCTCGGTAATGACATAAATGAGGTTACTATTTTGAGGATTATAATAGTCATCCTGATTACCTTTAAACTTTTTCATCTTAAATAAAAATTTTGCCAGACTTAAAGGCCCATAATCCTTCATACTCCGTTGATAATCATACGCCAATTTATCCAGCAACATTGTCAAATCAGCTTCACGCTCAATGGGTGTTAGAAATTCAGAAAGCATTTTTAATGCTGTTTCTAGCTTTTCGCTTTCTTTGTTGACGGTAAACCATCGCGGCCAATGATGGGCCAACAATATGCGTTTCTGTCCTTCAAAAACAAGATTAATGAGTCGCGTTTGTTCGGAGTTAAGTGAAAAAGGGATGTGTTTTAATTCTTGGCGCAGGGTGGGACCAAAAGCGCATAGCTGTTTTATTACTTCATCACGAATATCAGATGAATCATCGTCTAATAGTTTAAGTAAATGAGGAATTTGTTTTGGACTTATCATAGAGATAATAGTTTGTAGACGATCATTAACATTTATCTTCTATAAATGTTATATTACGAATATCACGCAATTGCAAGACATAGAAAAGTTTTTTTATAAAGCCGACTTCATTTATTAACGGCCACCCTGTTGCGTAACACGAAACCCTTGCTTTCTTAATAAGCCCACAATACTTCTGTCTCCAACTAAATGACCCGCGCCTACCACAACAAAATAAACATTATTTGTTTTTAAATATTTCAATATCTTATCTGTCATATCTCTGTTTCTTTCAAAAAAAACTTTTTCATAAAAAAGAGCCTGCTGCGGATTATCCTCCAACATGTCTTCAATCATTATATTATTTATTATCTTTGTATCCCCTTTTTTCCACGCCTCTATCATTGGCTCCATCTGTTCTTCTAACTCATGAAACGAATCTAATGAGGCGTTTAAAAAAAGATCTTGATCCGGCATATCATCAAAAATTTTTAATTGTTGTGTGACGCCCTCTAACTCCAATATTTCTTTATTGTCTCGCGCTTTCTTAATAAAATAATAATCCACCCCTAATGTTTCATCATAACCCAGCTCCCTAATCTGCAAAGCACTTAACGTCATCATTAAAAACCAAGGTTTAAAATTACTCACTTGAGCTAAGGGAAGATTATATTTTTTAAGATATTTAGTTAACTTAATTAATGTGTCATTGGAAATATGATCAAGAAGTTGCTTCTCTCCTTTATAGATACCTAACGCCATAACCTCTTGCAACATCGCAATAGGATCTAGTTTTTCAATATCTGCTTCAACCACTAAATGAGAAGATTCGTCAAAAGCATCTTCAATAACATCAGCTAAAGGATACATATCTTCACGCCCCACATGAACTGAACCCAAAAGATAAACCGTCGCACTTCTCGATTCGGTCTTCCATAAAAAAGATTTATTTCCCTGAGCCTGTGCAGCAGGAAGATGCCATGGGATAAGTATTAAAAATGTTGTTAGAACAAAGGCAACAACTCTCATTAAATTTCTCTTTTCTGTCTAAGGATGGACATATCCACAATTTTTTTAATTAAACGATTATATTTAATCCCTACTTTTTCAGCGGACTGAGCGACCTCATCAATTTTGGCTATACAAGGATTGGCATTCGGTTCAATAATATAAACCTTATTATCTGGTGTAAGCCTGATATCAAAACGAATATAACTTTGAATATCCAAAGCCCGATAGGCTCTTTTGCACACATCAGCAATATCTTCATCAACCCCGTCCGCAAGCTTACTGGCATAAACACTCTTAATGCCCCATTTATCCCGGTAGTTATCATCCCATTTGGCTTTATACGTAGCAATACGCGAGTCCTCAGGAAGTTCTCCAAACTTCATCTCGCGTGTTGGCAAAACCGTTAATTTTTTTGAACCCAAAACAGAAACATAGAGCTCTCGACCTTCAATAAACTCCTCAGTAATCGCATCGTTATTCATATTTTCATGAATAAATTTCACACGTTCCAAAAAAGCATCCTCATTATCAACAATAGATGCTTGTGAAATGCCACGAGAGGCCTCTTCACATAACGGTTTGATAATAACAGGAAGTCTAAGTTTCTTATGAAGCCACACCTTATGTTTGCGTTTAAAAATGTAGAACCGAGGGATTTTAATGCGATGAAAACTTAACAACTTCTTCGTTAAGCCCTTATTGTTACAGATAAAAATATTATCAGAGGAAGCTCCGGTGTAAGGAATACTTAACATCTCAAGAAGGGCTGCTATATTTTTTTCGTAATATGATTTCTCGTTAAAAACTTCAACCAAATTAAAAATGACATCTGGTCTATTCTCTTCTACCTCCTTTAAAAGGGGTTCGATCGAATTTGTTAGTCCTAATAAGCTTACCTCATATCCATTGGCCAAAAGGGCTTTATGTACATCGTTTTCTGTGTACATATCGTCAGGATCGGCAAACTCCTCTTTATAATCATAACCACGAGGGTGATTATTGGGTGAGTTAAATAACATTAACACTTTTTTCTTTTTCATTTTTTCTTTCTCTTGGATAACTGACCTCTAAACTGACCAGTATAAAGATAATTCATAATTAAAGTGGAACAATAGACTGATAAATTTAATACAACGACAGATTCATCCCCCAACGATACTAATTTTAACTCCCGGCACCTTTTATTGATATCTTTTAATAATAAATTAATCACGTATTTCTTCTCACCACAATAACGCCCCACACTCTTAATAATTTCGCGACGATATTTACGGATAATCTGACTTGCTAATGTGTATTGTTTATTTTCTTTCGTTTGCAAAACAAAATGCTTTTTTAAAAACGTATCATGAAAATCCGGGAAATCTTCAGCCCACAGATTGCGTTTATTTTTATAATAATGATTGAGTGTATAGCGCAGTGTTTTAAAACGCCAAAATTTCTCACTGCTTTTGACAATGGGCGCGACACCTTTAATCCCTTGCATCAGCTCATCAACATAATTTAATTTGGCTAAGGCCTTCCATCCTTGATATTTTTCTTTCCAATCTAATCCAGGCGTCAACCATACTGCAAAAGTTTCAACAAAATCCTCCTCGGGATGATATTGTGCATAAAAACCATCAAGATGACGCACATAATTTTTACTATAAGGACGATATTTGTAATTTTCACCATATTCCGCTGTAGAAGGACCGAAGATCTTTTGCCATTTCTTTTGCCGATGTAAACGGTAAGCATAACTTATCGCATGCCCCGCTTCGTGTCTAAGCAACTTCATACACCAAACCTTGCCATCGCCTTCGGCATCAATCATAAATTTTTTTTCTAAACGAATAAGGGTGGGATGGATGAGATAAAAAGGGATACCAATGCAGGTTTCATATTGTGGAGTTAACCATTCATCAGCCAAATAACATTCTGGCCGAAAATTAAGCCCCTTTTCTTCCAACTCTTGATAAAGCTGTTGAACACACTCTTCAACCCATGTGCTTTTTATCTCTATAGGTAGGTCACTAATCCGAACCTTGAGAAGCTCTTCATCGGTGATCGTTTCTAAACATATATTTTTTGAAGACATGAGTTGTAAAATAAATAATGTCATCCCCGCGAAAGCGGGGACCAAGTCATAATAATAATTGCTTCGAGATTCCCGCCTCCGCGAGAATGACAGATCTTAAAATAAAACGGCCTGTCACTATTTACTACGGCAATTGCGTCTCAAGCTTATCCATTAAATTTTTAGTCTCAACAAGTAATTCACCAGGAAGAAGTTTAAGGGCATCCATTTCATTTTTAAAGGACTTTAAGGATCCAACAAGCCGTCGGATCGCGGCCTCATTTCGTTTATCACGTTCTTCCTCTGGATCCACCTGTTTTCTTTCCTTCATAATTGCTGTTAAATCTTTACGAACAGCACTGGCAGTTTTGCCTTTTTCAAAAACTGATTTTCTTAAATCACTATAATCATCTTTATTTATTTCTTTTTTTTGTTTGGCTAAACGTAAAACATTAACCTCTTCGTAACCTGGGACCTTACTTGCTTCACGTGTTGTAAAAAACTCTTCACTTAAATACATCGGTTCATCTTGTTCTAAGAATAAATATGCTTTAAGTAACTTCATAGACGTCTGTTTATTTAAACCCACTTCCTTTTCCGTGTAATCCTCAAACTTCTCAAAGCCCCAAGCGTGATACATTTTGTCTTGCCAAACCGCGTATAAGGCTTGGCCTAACTTGACCCAAGACTTTTTAAAGCCTTTTGAATGATCTAAAATTTGCTCCCTTAAATCATCACGTAACATCGAAGATTCTACTTTTCTTTGTGGCTTTACATCCATTTCAATGGTGTTCATCGAGCTTCCCTTTTTAGTGTATTTGTTTGAGTTTAACGTGTTTCAAAATTTTGTGACTATCACTGATTTTAAACTTTTTATCATAAGGTGTCCCAGCGTAAGCACTGGCATGAGCAACGGCGCGAGTGAGACTATTAGAAAAACTCCTTCCCGATAAATGCTCTTTTAAAAATGCAGCCAACAATACATCACCACAACCCACATCACGATAAGAACGCTTTGATGGCGGAGTCACAATCCAAACCTCTTTCTGATTGGATGCAACACACCCCTTTTTACTTAAAGAGATTATAGCAAGTTTTACTCCAAATGCATGAATTTTATCGATAGCCTTGAGATAATGTTTATGGGTTCTCAATGGACCACGATACAACGATTTTAATTCGGTTGCATTAGGTTTAACGAGATATGGTTTCGCCTTTATCCCTTCAATAAGTGGGGTTTGGCTTGCATCAAGAACACTTAATACTCCCCTTTTATGAGCTAATTTAATAAGACGATTATACATCGAAACAGACGCCCCTTGCGGGAGGCTTCCGGCAAAAACAACACAACGACTTTTGGATAACAGTTTTGTAAATTTCTTTTGAAATAACGTAAAGTTTTTTGATTTAAAAGTCCCCATCAAGCGCGTCTGTTTTTTATTTCTTGTATCGATGATCGTTACATTTTCTCGAGTCATCCCTTCAGTCATTACAAATTCATTTGCAATCCCTTCTTGATCCAGCCTCTCTTTTAAATGGGAACCCGTCATGCCAGCAAGAAATCCGGTTGCTCGTGTTGGGACGTTTAAACGCGTGAGAAAACGCGAAACATTCACACCCTTGCCACCGGCCTGCACGTATTGCTGTGTCACGTTAGATGTAGAACCAAGCTTAAAATCTTTAAGCAAGATCATCCGATCAATGGCCGGATTAAGCGTAACCGTTAAGATGTATTTAGACATTTATTTAGTGATTTGAAAAATCGAACAGATTAGAATATTGAAACTCATAACTTAACAAAGACTTTAATTTCTTATTTGAAACTTTTTTTCCCTTAACCTCAGCAGATGTATCAAATGTTGGCAAGGGTACCTTTAAATGTTTGGCCGCTCGTTCGTATAATTCTTTTCTTAAGGGATGTTCATCACAACAAACATTAATAACACCAGGGGATACATTGTTTTCTACAATTTTTAACAAAATAGATACGACATCTTCAAAATGAACTAAATTCACATAGCCTTGTGCACTTTTTATACTCTTTTTTCCTGACAAAAATTTTCCAATCATCCTCTCTCCCCCAAATAATCCAGCCAATCGTAAAACCGTTGTTTGAAATAAGGAGCTATTTAAAAACATTTCTTCTACCGTCTTTAAAACTTTAGATCTTTCATTATCTGGAACAAAATCTAGATCTTCATAAGCATCGCAAACGGTCTCTGGATAGATTGATGTTGAGCTGGCGAAAATAACACGTTGAATTCTTGAGGATTCAATAAAAGGCACCAATGCATCACATTGCTTTTTATATTCCCAAGGATCCTTAAATCCTCGGCGGAAAGGAATATTTAAAAAAAGCACGTCTGAATCAAAGAAGTCTTTTATTGTAGGATTTAAATCTGGGGTTTTAATGAGAAAAGGGGTGATATTCAAAGAGCTTAATTGTTCTAATGTTTCTGGAGACGTGCTAGAACCTTTAACAGCAAACCCCTGTTGTAAAAACCGTTTCGCTGCAGGCAAACCTAAATAACCACATCCTAAAATGCTAATACTATTTTGTGACATATGATGCCTTTAAGTTTTGAGGTAGCAAAGAGGCTCTCATAAGAGTGTAAGGTGAGAAAAATAATATTGAATCACTTAAATATTATTTATAAATATTTTTCTAATTCCGTCCAAGACTTCTTGCCAATAATCCCATCTGTTGTCAATCCATGATCAGCCTGAAAAGTAAGAATAGCTTTTTTTGTACCCCGACCGATCTTGCCATCAACACTGCCTTTATAATATCCTGAGTTTTTTAAAGCTGTCTGAATTTTTTGAGAACTGACATTAACACGAACAATATCAGAACTGGATCTTGTCTTTTTCGAATTGTAACTTGTTGTTTTTACAGAAGATCTTGAAAGCACAGGCTCCTCTATGTAGCTTCCAAAAGAATGCGTATCTGTTGAATCAAGTTGTGAGGAAAGATCCTCGACTTCTTCCTTTAAGACAGCAACTTCTTCATCACGATCTTCCAGTTTACGTTCTAATTGAGAGACCTTAATTTGAAGTTGATTCATCGCCGTTGGTTGGGTAACGGCGGAACACCCCGATAACAGCCCAACAGCTAAAAATGTAATGATAATATTTGATTTCACAAATCCCTCCTCTCCTTTTAATCATTTTAGAAAATGATTATCCAGGAATTACGAATTAATTTTCTTAAGTCTAAAAAGTTTGATTGCGTTATTGTTCAGACTTAGAAAAAGTTATAAATTATTTTTTTTCATACTGTAATCTTTAGAAGCATCACTCCAGTCATAATCTGTTTCAAGCAAAAGGATAGTTTGAATATAGGCCAAATGAGAATACCCTTGTGGGAAATTACCAATAAGACGTTTGGTGGCAATCTCGACATCTTCTGAATAAAGACCTAAATGGTTACTGCATCGTTGCATGTTCTCAAACATGTCCCGCGCTTTTCTTTCCTCGCCAATCAAATACAGGGCATTAATCATCCAAAACGTGCAAACAATAAAAGCATTTTCTGGAAGACCAAACTCATCTTCCGCTATATATCGAAATGTAAAACCTTGTTTAACCAAATGCTGATAAGATTTCTCTACGGTACTAACCATCCGTGGATCTGTTTTATCCAAAAAGCCATAATGCAGCATTAACAAGTTTGAGGCATCATAGTATTCAGATCCATAATACATCGTGAAGGATTTTAGTTTTTCATTCCAGCCATTTGCGAGAATATCTTCCTTAATTTCATCAGCCAACTTACTCCAACTCTCCACATGATCCGTCTTATTAACATACTTTGCAATCTTCACCGCCCGATCCATAGCCACCCAATTCATCAATTTCGAATGCACATAGTGCTGCAAAGCCTCTCTTCTCTCCCAAATACCACTATCTGGCTTTTGCCAAATATCACGGACACGATTAACTAAGGAGCGCGTCATCGTCCATATTTCTTCATTCACTTGATAGTGATCACGACGATTGACAACGAAATAAGTATAAATCGTTTCAATCAACTCCCCATACAAATCATTTTGCTTTTGTCGATAAGCATCATTTCCGATACGTACAGGCTTAGAATCTTCGTAACCAGCTAAATGATCCAATTCAATTTCCGTTAATTCTTCCTCACCATTAATCCCATACATGACACGAATATCTTCATGTTTTAATAACATACGATTTAAGATAAAATCGATAAAACCATTAGCAGATTCAATATGACCAATACGAATGTAGGTATCAATAATCATCGCCGCATCACGCACCCAACAAAATCGATAGTCCCAATTTCGATTGCCTCCAATAATTTCTGGGAATGACGTTGTCGGAGCTGCAATGACAGCCCCTGTTCTTTGATACATCAAAAGTTTTAATGTGATAGCTGAGCGACTAATTTGCTCTTTAAAATTGGGAGGATAATTCGTACGTTGAACCCAATCTAACCAATAGGACTTTGTTTTTTCATATTCTAAAAAAATCTTATCGTTATCAATATTTTCAAGTTTCTCGTGATAAGACAATAGAAAATAGGAATACTCATCTAACTCGATTTCTTCTGAATTTAAAATTTTAGCCGCATCAAGATTACTATAAAGATAAAAACTATTGTACTCCCCTGCCTGAGACATAATCTTGATGTAATCTTTTTTTAATGCATATGTGGCGGGACCTAACGCATAATTAGGGCTAGCATTTAAGGTAACAACAATACGAGGATTTCCAGAGATAACGCGAATCTTTCGATGCAATTCCGAAGGACAATAATAACCGCCACGGACAGCCATAAAACGTGGCATGTAATCGTTAACTTCGAAAGCCCCTTGCTTGGTCGTAAAAGTCGTTTTAAGAATGGCGGTGTGTGTTATGTAGGCTTGTTTGACTTCGGTGACATCAACTGCTTCAATTGTAAAGAATCCCCCCTTCTTAGAATCAAGGACTTTCGCAAATAGCGATGGAGAATCAAAAAATGGAAGACAGAGCCATTCAATAGAACATTGGGATGTAATGAGCGCTGCACTCGTGCAGTTGCCCACGATCCCATAATCGTAACTTTTCATAATGAGGAATATACTACTTTAATTGAAGATAATTTTATAATAATATTTTAACGGTATAATAATTATTTTAACACAAAGAAAATATGTGCCTATGAGTTCTTCATATATTTTATAGGACTCAAATAGAGAATTTAAACACGGGATTCTCTTGATTTAATACTTCACAGAACAACCATAAGACTTTGTTTCAGAATCTGTAACACTAACACCTGACATCGCTTGATTAAGAGCATTTAAGACATAATTATCGGCATCCGCTATTCCAGCAGGATCAAATCCATCGTCACTATCAATAGCCCCTTGATAAATAAGGACACCATCAGGATTAACCACAAACATATGCGGCGTCGTTTGTGCCTCATAGAGATTGCCAACAGTACCATCGGTGTCAATCAAGTAGGAACTCGGTGTAGCGGACTGCTCTTCAATGCGCGCATTAATTTCCTGAGGTGTAAAGTTTCCTTGCTTGCCTTCTGCGGAAGAATTAATAGATAACCAGACGACATTTTGGGCGACAAATTGAGCTTGCAGGTTTTGCATATTTTCACTGTCATAATGCTTCTTAACAAAAGGACAATCGTAATTAACCCACTCAAGCACAACGTACTTTCCTTGATAATCAGATAAAGAACGCTGCTGGCCAGTTGAATCTGTTAAGGTAAAATCTGGTGCTGGTGAATTAATATCTACATAAGCCTCACTTGGCCGTGCCAATGCGACAAACACGATCAAACAAAAAAAACCAATCATTATTTTTTTCATAACACCCTCCTCTTTTAATAAACCATTATTATTACGGAATAGATTCTAATGCTTCTAATACAATCTTTGTTGTTAACAACTCCGGAAGAGAAATAATATCACCCTTTTTGCCCTTTGTATACAACACATAAAAGGGAATACTCTTCTTTCCAAATTCAGCTAAAAGCTTGGTAATATCTTCATCATAATCCGTCCAGTCCGCTTTAAGAAAAACCACTTCTTTTTCCTTAAATTTTTGAACAACATTTTTTCTATCTAACACAAGCCTTTCATTGACTTGACAGGTTAAACACCATGAAGCTGTAAAATCTAAAAATACTGTTTTATCGCTCTCTAACAATTGTTTCAATAACTCCGGTGAATAATTTTGCCATTGCAATTTTTGTGAAACACCCCTATTATTCGTCTCACCAACACTATGATCCCTAATGGAGAAATAAAGACAATTTGCACCAACAAGCACACTTAAGACCATTAATATCAAAAGCACACGAGACTTTTTAAGGGAATAAAACCAAACGCCTAATGCGATAAAGAGCAAACCAAACAACAAGAATGCCATCGCACCCAATCCACCCAACTGGCCTAAAACCCAAGCCAGCCATAACACAGTTAATAAAAACACGAACCCAAAAAATTGTTTTAAGGCATTCATCCATGGGCCCGGTCTAGGCAGTTTGCTAAGTAATGATGGCGACATAGCAAGCAAACAATAAGGCATGGCCATCCCCACGCCTAACGACGTGAAAACGATAAAAGTCACCCAAAAAGGTTGTGTTAATCCATAGCCTAAAGCTGATCCCATAAAAGGGGCTGTGCACGGTGTTGCCACTAACGTTGTAAGCATACCGTTAAAAAAATAAGATTGCCCGCTTAGACCATTATTTTTTGTTTTCTGAGAAAAGGCAATTTGAAACTCAAACAGCCCAAATTGATTTAAGGCTAATAACAAAAATAGGACCGCCATTAAAACGATGAATATAGGCGATTGAAATTGAAATCCCCACCCCAATAAATAACCAGCTCCTTTCATAACTAACACGATGCCGGCTAAAATCCAAAACATAAAAATCACACCCATAGCAAACATCAAAGCCTGAGACATTATTGACTTTTTATCATTTTGGGTATGCTCAATGAGTTGCAAAACTTTTATCGATAACACCGGTAGAACACAAGGCATCAAATTTAATATAAGCCCGCCCAAAAGTGCAAAAATGATAGCTAACCCTAAATGAGAAACCTCATTATTTCCTACATATGATTGAGGAGATTTCTGTATCTTAACCTCATGAGCTTCCACCTCAATAGCCAAAGATGAAACCCCTCGCCCCCAACCTGATTTGGCCTCAATAATCCCCTCTAACATATCAACAGATTCTTTTGCAAGATCTGACCTTTTAACATGCAAGGAATAATGTCCATCAGTAAACCTCGTTAAAACTTGCTTTGCGGCATGATCAATAACATCGTTTTGATAAGGATAAAAATAAACACTCTCTAAATTGACAAACTCTCCCTCAGGGGGAATCAGTTTTAGACGATAATCAAATTCATGATTTTCAAAATTTAGCTGCCAACCATGCTCTTTTACAGGTAAAAAACTTTTTAAATCGTTAGGCCATTGGGAATTTTTTATAGGTTCAGAAATTGTAGCCGGCAACGTCAAAAAAAGATTAGCCCCTCCTGGCACACATTCAATCTTGCAAGCCAACCACTTAACATGAGCTTTAACTGTATAAGGAGTATTTGGATTTAAATGCCGTGGTGTAAGAATTTTACTAGTGAGATAAACCTCTCCTTCATATCCATAACTCGTCAACGATTCTATATTAATGCGTTCGGGGTATGGCCATTGAATATCTTGGGCTTCAAACCCTTCGGGTAGAGTCCATTCAATTTCCGGAGTAAAACCTGAATCGCCTGGATTACGCCAGTAAACGTGCCAATGCTCATCCATTGTCATGCGTAATGCAACGGTTATTGACTGAGCAGGTTTAAGCGAAAGAGTTTCACTTATCAGTTCAACTTCCGTATTGGCATCTTTTATAATTTGAGCTGATGACGGCGAGGAAAGATACAAAAAAAATCCTGTTAAGAGAAACAGGATTTTAAGAAGCCGAAAGTATTTTTCTATTAATAAATTAGATCCAAAAAACATTACTGACCTTCGTTATGGATCACATGATATTGCATCATATTTACCTTAACTTTTTTGGAGATCTCAGGATAGTGTTTCTCAAAATAAACCATAGCATCATCCGACTCATTTAGCACCTCTGCTGTATATTCAAAACCAGGCTTGATAACGGGGACACCGCCTAACTTAATCTTTTCTTTCGTACCTAAAACATTAAGGGTGCCAATGTAGGATATCGTACTACTCAACACTTCAAATGTAATTAAAATTTCTTCCTCCGCCGTGGTTGAGCCTACAGGAATAGAAATAGAGGAGATTCTATAGACGCCCGCTGGCAACTCAATGAAAAAGTATCCTGGTTGTACTGCTTTTACATCCCAAGAAAAATGTGTCTGAGCGGATTTATCACCAATATACAATTGAAATTTATTGTCCTCATTATTGACATCTTCGATAAAGAATTTAACATACGTCGTCTGTAATACACCTTGAAAATCCGTCTTTGCAAAAATGACACCTTTCTCCTCTACATACTCTTGCAGTGTTTCCGATTTAACATTTTCTAATTCCGGGGAAAGATCATTATCAGGCAGAATTGCCTGAGTGCTAGAAGATTCTTCGTGCTCTTGCTTCTCAACAACAACCTCTTGAACTATAGGAAGCTCTACATCAGGTGGCATCACCTCACTGACCGTGGCGCATCCGGATAGAAGCATGAGGGATAAGAGATAGGTCAGTAATTTTTTCATTTAAAACCGTATTCCTTTTCACTATAAAAATGATTTCTATAGGAGATGTAGTTTAACAAAAATGACCCCTTCTAATCAAGTACTAGTTCAACAGTTTTTCCCCTTTGTAATATAAACAAAATATGGCGCAATATTATTTGGTTGAAAAACAAAAATACGGGGATTCTTTTGGGGGGAGGAATGCTGAATAGAGTACTCTATTCATCTATCAAAAGATGCATAGAGTACTCATTAAAAAAACGGCACAAGGAAAACCTTGTGCCGTTTGGGCTGCATAATCAAAAACATCAACTTACGTTAACGCCTCTGACTTTTTGGGGGAGAAAGCTTTATGCTTCCAACTAATATGGATATTAAGAGTATGCTGAAAATCCACCTTTAACAACATACGCTTTTGCTTAACGAAAAAATGCCCTTTTACAAGAAAGTTGAATTTCTCCACTCTCCTGCGGGTATTAAATGACTTCTTAATGAAGACCTCAGGAGCAACTGTTTTAGGCTCCTTTTCTTCACTGACTGATACTTTATAAGTAAACTTCTTAAGGACATGAGTAATACACTCATTATCCTCTGTGCGCGAAGTGATACGAACTAACTTCATCTTTTTTTTAGGATCGTTCAATCTTTTAAATTGTAATTTCTTCATGTTTGACTCCCCTTTGTTTGACAGTGAAAGTATAGCATTCAAGGGTAGTCGAACAAGAGCGATACAGGGCTTTGCAGAAAACGTTTTCTTGATTTATCAGCGACGGAAAAAGGTTGAGATGCCTTTCATCGTGATAATTGTGGTGAGAATATATTGAAGGGTATTAATCCAAATAGAACCTAAATCAAAAAAGGGTAGGATGTTATGTTAACTAAGGAGAGGTGAGTTCGAAAATTATGTAAACCATTTATTTTCAACATGTTACAATATATTTACTTTTTGCCTAAAAAAGATAAAGGCACGCGAGGCTCTTCGCCTCTGAGCAACCTTTTGACATTTGGGCGATGCCTTATGACCACAAAAATACAAAGTAAAACCCCAACAAAAATAATCTCCAAAGGCTGACTGGTTAACGCCATAATAACAGGAAGTGTAATAGCAGCTAAAATCGAAGATAGTGACACAATGGCCGTTATTAAAAAGCTGACCACCCAGACAATAAGGGTAATCGCAAGAACAGGCCAAATTGAGGCTATTTTGATGGCCAGACCAATAAGAACACCCAAGGTCGTCGCGATCCCCTTACCCCCTTTAAATTTAAGGAAAATCGTCCAATTATGCCCACTGATAACACATATGGACAATAAGAGCCTATGATAAATTTCTGTTAGACCCAGTACATCAGCAATCAAAACAACAGCTAAAAGACCCTTTAAAATATCCAAAATTAAAACAATCGCTCCAGGCCCTTTTCCTAAAACCCTAAAGACATTTGTGGCCCCCACATTTCCGGACCCATGTTCCCTTATATCTAAGCCCTTTGAGAGCTTTCCAAATATATAGGCTGTTGGGATGGAACCCATCAAATAACTTAAAAAAGCTCCTATCACAATAATCATTTAACCTACGCCTCCTTCTGTAAAATTTTAAACCCTTTAATCACATAATCTAAACCAGAAATGATGGTCAGCCCCAAAACAACATACCAAACATAATGACTTATCGACCATTGCATTAACAAAAATACAATGGCGAATACTTGAGAAAATGTGCACGCCTTACTCCAATGCGAAGCCTGAAACGTAATGGGAATATGCAACAAATAAATAATGCCAATACCAATTAGAATAATAATATCACGACTTAGCACAGCAACAATCAACCAAATTGGAAACTTTACGACCTCAAACATTGGCCCCATTTTATAGAGAACGAGAAAACCACTAATCAATAAAAGCTTATCGGCCACGGGATCAAGAATCGCTCCTATCTGTGATGTTTGTTGAAATCGACGGGCAACATAACCATCAAGACCATCTAAAGCAGCCGCTAAAGAAAATAAAGCTAAAGCCACATATCTTAAATAATCTTTCTCAGGAGAATAATACAAAACGGTTGTAACAAAAAAAGGAACAATGAGGATACGAAGACATGTGAGTTGATTGGCGAGGGCTGCATTCATAATTAGGATAAGGTAATTATTCTTCGACAACATCAAGCAGAACATTATGAATGGGACACATTTCTAAATGTGCTGCGTAACGATTTCCCGTCTTAGGACAATATTTAACAACGATCTTAGTGGTATCAAGGGACTCGGAAATAACACCTATCGCACTTTGAGCCTCCTTATCATGAAGAATTTGTTTTCTTAATTCCTTACGCTCTTCTTCAGTTAAAGGCTTTCCACTAAGAGCCTCGGCAACATCTCCTAAGGCTTTTTCAACATCTCGAGAAGTTTCTTTGTTTGTATTATTTGATTGTCTTATGGGTATTGTTTGACAACCGGCAAGAAAAAAAACAAAACATAAGTAGATTGTGGGGAATGGACGATTCATAAGCAAAAGGCTTTATTTTAAAAATCTGGCGCGCTTAAACGGCCAATAAATAAACTCAGCACGCCCTATAACATTTTCCTCAGGAACAAAACCCCATACACGACTATCTGAACTTGATCCACTGTTATCGCCTAATACAAAATAATAACCAACAGGGACATCAACCACCTGATCCTCTTGACCATATCGACTTTGATTAAAATAATAAATATTTTTAATTGTAGGATCCGTGACAAGCTCATCGTTTATATAAACATCTCCGTCGCGAATTTCAACCCTGTCTCCCCCCAAAGCAATCAAACGTTTGATAAAGTCTCTTTTTTCATTTTCAGGATATTTAAAAACAATAATATCCCCTCGCTCAGGCGACCTAAATCCATTGATACGTTTCTCTGTAAAAGGAATCTTTGGGCCAAATCGTGTTTTATTAACCATCAAACGATCCCCCACTTTTAGGGTTGGGATCATCGAGCCACTTGGAATCTTAAAAGCTTGAATAAAGAAGGTTCGAATAAACATTGCCAAAATAAAGGCAATAACGATCGACTCGACCCACTCACGTGTTGCTGATTTTTTAAAAGCCATACTATAATTTTAACGCCGCAGAAAAAGCTTCTTGTGGAATTTCTACATTTCCAATCTGCTTCAGACGTTTTTTTCCTTCTTTTTGTCTTTCCCAAAGTTTTCGTTTTCGACTAATATCTCCCCCATAACACTTCGCTGTGACATTTTTTCCAGCAGACTTAACTCTTGCACTAGAAATAATACGTCCATCACATGTCGCCTGCACACGCACCTCAAATAATTGTTGAGGGATAAGCTCTTTTAATTTTGTCACAAGAGCTAAACCTTTGTTATACGCATGATCCTTATGAACCAAACAAGAGAACGCGTCACACATTTTATCGTTTATCAGTATATCCAACCTTGATATATTTGTCTCTAAGTATCCCTTAAATTTATAATCTATCGAACCGTATCCTCGCGTGATCGATTTAACCACGTCGTTAAAATCAACAATAACCTCAGAAAGCGGCACATCAAATAATATACGCATGCGATCAGATACAAACTCACTACTCACAAAAATGCCTCGTTTTCTTTTTGCCAACTCCATCACGCCATCCATATATTGAACGGGCGTTAAAATCGTAACGGTTAAAAAAGGTTCTTCAATTTTGGAAATCGATGAAACATCTGGCAATTGGGCAGGACATTCAAGATCAATAACATCCTCTTTTTTCGTATAAACCTTATACTGTACATTAGGAGTCGTTAAAACAAGATTAAGATTATATTCTCGCTGAAGACGCTCTTGGACGATTTCCATGTGAAGCAGTCCCAAAAAACCACACCGAAACCCATGACCAAAAGACTGTGAGGTTTCTGGTTCATACACAAGACTGGGGTCACTCAGTCTCAACTTTGCGATCGCTTCGCGAAGGGACATAAAATCTTTGGAATTAACGGGATAAATGCCACAAAAAACCAAAGGGTTAAGCGTACGATAACCTTCAAAAGGTTCCTCAGCCATCCGAGCTGAATCCGTAATAGTATCTCCCACACGGACCTCAGTTGGTTCATGAATATTGCACGTGATATAACCAACTTCACCTGCTGATAATTCTTTTCCTTGAACAGCCTCAGGTGTAAATACGCCAATCTCTTCAACCTTATGATTCTTCTCCATATTCATCATACGAATCCCCATCCCAGCTTTCAAACACCCATCAAACACACGCACATAAATAATGATACCTTTATAGATATCATATTTCATATCAAATATAAGAACTTTAAGAGGAGCTTCAAGATCGCCTTCTGGAGCGGGCATAAACTTTACAATCTTCTCAAACAACTCTTTAATACCAATACCTTCCTTGGCAGAGACACTTTGAATATGTTCATCATTAAATTTTAAGATTTCCATTAATTGCAACTTGGCATGATCGATATCAATGTTCGCGATATCAATTTTGTTGATAACAGGAAGAATTTCTAAATTATTTTCAATAGCCAGAAAGTTGTTAGCCACCGTTTGGGATTCAACGCCTTGGGTGACATCAACGACCAGCAACGCGCCTTCACAGGCTCGTAATGATTTTTCGACCTCGTAAGAAAAATCCACATGACCTGGCGTATCAATCAGATTAAAAATATACTTTTCTCCATCATCAGCTTTATATTCAAGACGAACAGCAGAAGCTTTAATTGTAATGCCCCGCTCGCGCTCTAAATCCATATCATCAAGCAATTGATTTTTAAATTTTCTTTCATCAATGGCCCCTGCAAACAACAGCAGACGATCAGCAAGTGTTGATTTGCCATGATCGATGTGAGCAATAATTGAAAAATTTCTAATATGTGCTTGATCCATAAATTTTATTTATTAGTCTCATTAATATGAATTAACAATTGTTCGACGACCTCATCAGCGGACATTGATGAGGAATCGATGATAATAGCATCCTCTGCTTTTTTTAAAGGTCCAACCTCACGCGAGGAGTCTTTATTGTCTCGATCTTTAATATCCTTTAATAGCTCTTCTTTTTCAACAGACTTACCCTTTTCTTGAAGCTCATCATAACGCCTTTGTAAGCGCTCCTCAACCTTCGCATCCAGAAAAAACTTTTTTGTAGCATGCGGGAAAACAACAGTTGTTGTATCACGTCCCTCAGCTACAATACTTTGTTTTTTTCCGATTTCTTGTTGAGAGGAAACTAGCTCCTCTCTCACACCTTTCGTACGAGCCAAATAAAAGGCGTTGTTTGTCACTTCAATTGAGCGAATATCTTCTGTGACATCTCGACCATCTAATAGAACCTGTAAATTACTATCCTTTTTTTCAAAGACAATCAAAGTGTTTTTTGTCATCTCTGTCAGCTGATCTTCATCTGCTAAATCTAAATGTTTCTCAAGGGCTTTAAGGGTTAAAGCTCGATACATAGCACCCGTATCTAAATAAAAAATACATAATCGATCCGCTAGCTTTTTAGCAACGGTACTTTTTCCTGCACCCGCAGGACCATCAATGGCAATAACAATGTGGTTCTCGCTCATAGATATTAACTTTTAATCGATTCGCGCTTTTCTTTGACTTTGGTGAAATATTGGACAAGTGCACGTTGATCTTTATTGATGATCGCTGTACGGATAACAGCCATTTGTTTGACAAATTCATCCAAACTTTTTAAAACATTTTTCGAATTCGCTAAACAAATATCATTCCACATTTGAGGTGAGGAACCTGCAATGCGGGTTGAATCACTTAAAGAACGAGTCATATACTCTAAATCATCTTGAGGAATCGTTTCCAATAAACCAAAAGAAATGAGATGAGGAAGATGACTCATATAACCAAGAATTTCATCGTGCTCCGTTGGTGAAAGAGTTTTGACTTGAGCCCCTACGGTACTCCAAAGAAGCTTCATTTTTTCTTGAGTTGATCGCGTTGTTTTTTTGGTGGGCGTAAGAATACACGTTGATCCTTGAAATAATTGAGCATCCGCATTTTCAACGCCTGTTTTTTCAGATCCAACTAAAGGATGAGATCCTAAAAAATTTCCCGGCATGGGTAACACAGCTTCAGCTTTCTCCACAATCTCTACCTTCGCGGAACCTAAGTCTGTAACAAAACATCCACGTTTAAGATAAGGTTTGATCATGGCAAACAAACTGATAATCGAATCAACAGGCGTCGCCAACACAACTAAATCTGCATTCTTAATCGCCTTTTGGATATTTGTTTCACCGACATCAATAACTTTACATTTAATCGCATGAACTAAAGATGATTGCTTCTGTGATAACCCTACAACTTCCTTGGCAAGCTTATGCTTTTTGATGGCTAATCCCAACGAACCACCCATAAGCCCGGTGCCAACAATCGTAACGCGTCTAAACGGTGTTGATCGTAATATCATAAATTTATATCTCCCTTGAAATGGCCTTTGCTATTGCTTTTAATTCGATCATTAAACTTTCAAAATTTTTCGGTAGTAGCGATTGCGCACCATCAGAGAAGGCCTCTTCTGGGTTGTCATGAACTTCAACCATCAAAGCATCACAACCTGCCGCAACGCCTGCTCTTGCGCCACTGCTGACAAGACCCCATCGTCCTGTTCCATGACTTGGATCTACAACAATGGGTAAATGAGATAGCTGTTTGACAACAGGAACGGCATTAATATCTAATGTATTTCGCGTGCCTGTTTCAAATGTACGAATACCGCGCTCACATAACATAACATCAAAATTCCCATTGGATAAAATGTATTCCGCACACATTAACCATTCCTTATATGTTGCACTGATTCCACGCTTAAGCATAACTGGTGTTTTAGTTTTTCCAACTTCGTTTAATAAAGAAAAGTTTTGCATATTGCGCGCACCAATTTGTAAGACATCAACATAACGACAAACCAATTCGACATCACGCGGATCCATAACTTCCGTGACTGTCGGCATTCCAAATTCTTCACCAACATCCTTTAAATATTTTAAACCCTCTTCTCCTAGGCCTTGAAAATCATAAGGTGATGTTCTAGGCTTAAAAGCACCACCTCTTAAAATCGTACCCCCAGACTTCTTAATTTCGCGTGCAATGTTTCTTAACCCCTCATGTGTTTCAATCGAACAGGGACCTGACATCACATGCAACTTTTTCTCACCAATGGTGACATTATGACTCAATTTTATAACCGTATTTTCTTTTTTAAATTCTCGAGAAACCAAACGGTATGGAGCTAATACAGGAATAACCTTCTCAACCCCTGGAAAAATTTCTAAAGGCGTGCCCCTTAAGACATCTTCCGGACCGATAAGACCAATGACCGTTTTCTCTACACCTCGAGAAATATTCGCCTGAAGTCCTAATTTCTCTGCTTTTTCTTGTATATGCTTAATCTGCTCTTCAGTAGCGTCAGATTTTAATATAATAATCATGTTACATCCTCCAATGCGTTAAGTAATTTCTTATTTTCCTGCTTCGTTCCTATCGTGACGCGAATATAATGATTCATCCCCCACACACTCATATCACGCACAATAATTCCTTTTTTAAGTAATAGTTTGGAAATATCAGCAGCTTTTTGTTTCGTTTTAATTAAAATAAAATTTGTAAAACTTTCTTCATATTCAAAAGATAATTTCGTTAGGGCTTTATACAAAGTTTGCTTTTGCTCAATGTAATCCTTTAATACGGCCTTAAAATGCGCCTTATCTTTCAAACACGCTAAAGCTGCTGCCTGAGCCAAAGAATTAACATTAAAAGGTTCGCGAATTCTATCTAAAATATCAATCAACTCTTTATTGGCCATACCATAACCGATGCGCAATCCTGCTAAACCATACATTTTTGAAAACGTTCGGGTGACAATAATATTTTTGTGTGTCTTTAAAAGAGCCAGAGAATTGACATAATCTTTTGCCGTAACAAACTCAAAATATGCCTCATCTATAAACACTAAAACGTCTTTCCTTAAACCCTTTAAAAAATTCTGAACATCAACTTCACTTAAATATGTTCCTGCTGGGTTATCTGGATTTCCTAAGAAAACAATCTTTGTTTTACTACTCACAGCCGCTTTCATTTTCTTAAGATCATAATGAAAGCCTTGAAGTGGCACTTCCTTTATTTTGGCACCAGCAATGCGTGAGGCAATATCGTAAATAAGAAAAGAAGGTTTTGCTAATACAACCTCATCCCCCTCACCTACAAAGGCTTTAACAGCTAAAACTATAAGCTCATCAGAACCATTTCCAAAAATGAATTGATTGGAATCGAGTTTTAACCTCTTAGCTAAAGCTTCACGTAAATAATAACAATCTCCTTGCGGATATCGATTGATTATTTGTGTAGCCCTTTTGATGGCCTCGCAAACTTTTGGAGAAGGCGGGAATGGATTTTCATTAGACGCTAATTTGATAACGTTTTTTAACCCGAGTTCACGCTTTACCTCTTCTATCGGCTTTCCAGGAAGATAAGGTTTAACACTAAAAATAGTTTTCTTGGCCACTTTTTTCATCACAAAAATCCATCACCACCGAGATGTCAATCGAGTATGGGATAAGAACCAACAATCTTTAAGTACTTACACATCCCTTCCAACTGATCTAATGCCTTTTTTACATTCGTATCATCACGATGACCTTCGAAGTCCACAAAAAAATAATAATCCCAAGCCCTTTTTTTTGAAGGACGAGATTCAATTTTCGTTAAATTAATTTTATTCTTAGAAAATGGGGTTAGCATAGCATGCAAGGCTCCCACTTTATCTTTAATAGAAAATAGGAGAGATGTCCGATCTTTTCCTGTTGCTGGAACATCTTGATTCGAAATAACTAAAAACCGCGTCATATTATGAGCAACATCTTGAATGTTACCTTTGATAACATTTAATCCATAAACTTGGGCTGCCATAGATGAAGCGATCGCCGCAGACGCTTTTTCTTTAACCGCTTTTTCTGCGGCGAATGTTGTTGAAGCAACATCAATTAAGCCGGCATGCCCTACATTTTTATGCAACCACTCACGACACTGTCCAAAAACTTGTGGATTAGAATAAATTTTTTTAATACGTTTAAGCGTTGTATTAGAAAGAAGATTATGCGAAACCTTTAACAAAATTTGCGCACAAATCTTAAGATCAGAGTCGACTAATAAATCAAAGGTATGTGTCACAGCCCCTTCAACCGAATTCTCAATAGGCACAACACCGTAATCGCTCTCCCCGCGATCGACAGCTTGAAATACCTCAAGAATACTACTGCATGACGCATAGTGCACTTGAGAACCAAACTTTTTATTAGCAGCCAAGTGTGTAAAAGAGCCTTCCGTCCCTAAATAAGCAATGTGAAGTTTTTTTTCCAATGACAAGGAGCTTGACATCACCTCACGATAAACAGCCTCAAAAGCCTCTTGTGTCATGGGGCCTTTATTCAATTGTTTGATACGTTTTAGCACCTCTTTTTCGCGATGCGGAGCATAAATGCCTTTGTTAGACTTTAATTTATTTTCGCCAATAGTCTGACTAATACATGCTCTTTCATTTAATAACGAAACAAGCGTTGTATCAATGCTATCAATTTTTTTTCTAAGACTAGTTAGATTCGTTGTCTTCTTTTTTTTCTTCGGTGTCATCGTAAGACCCTTCGGCTTCCTGCAAAAATTCCGCAGCTTTGGTTACAACAGGATTTTCTTGAGCTTCTTCCTGAGAATCAGAAGCCTCTTTTTGTTCATCTCTTTTAGGTTCAATGTCTTCTATTAGTTCAACACTTGCAACTGCTTCTTCCTGAACATCTTCGGTTTGAGTGTTTTCTGTAGGATTCAGGGCATCAGTCTCTAAATACTCTTGATTATCTTCCGCTTCCATCAGTGAAGGAAATTCTTCTAGTTTTGGCAAATCAGATAATGATTTTAATCCAAAATATTGAAGAAACTGCTTAGTTGTGCCATACATAAAAGGTTTACCCGGCACATCTTTTCGCCCGACAACCTTAATCAAATCTTTGCTTAACAAACTTCCAGCAACACCATCAGAATTAACGCCACGAATAATTTCAATATCCGCCCGTGTTACAGGTTGCTTATAAGCAATAATAGCCAAGCTTTCTAAAGCTGGTTTAGACAACCGTTCTTTGTGTTTCGTTTTAAAAAAATCTTTGATATATGTGGCATAGATCGAATTACTTAACATCTGATAACCACCAGCAAGTTCCAAAATTGTTAAGCCAGCACTTCGCGTTTCATAGTCTTGTTGAAGGTCTCGAATGGCAACCTTAATCTCCATACCACCAACCGTTTTTAAAATACTTCTTAACTGATCCAATGATAGCGGTCGTTCGCTTACAAATAATAACGCTTCAATGGCTCCCTTAACACGATCATTAATGTAATCACTGTCTTTTTGAGATGTTGAGGGCTCTTGCTCAACAACCTCTTTAACCTCTTGATCAACATCTTGCTCTTTAATCGTTTCGCCCATTTACGTTCCTCACTTGTCGTTACCTTAAAATCCAGGCAACTAAGGGTTTAAGTACTCACTTTTTGTTTATATATTTCATTAAGAAGAGCCTCAGTCGTATCAATATCTTTTGAACGGCCTAAAGCTTTCTTGATCATATCTAAGGCTTCTTGCTTTTTATATTGCAACTGCAAAAGAACTGTTAAGGCTTCTTCTTGCCAATCCGTTTCGATATCCACTTCTACTGTTTGAGGCGTCTGATCTTGAATAAGTCCGTACTTACCAATTTTCCCCTGAAGCTTGGCTACAATCTCTTTGGCCTTTTGCATCCCAATCCCTTGAAGAGTCTTTAGAAATTTAAAATCTCCGTTATCAATGGCTTGCGAAATTTCAGAAATCGGTTTGCTTAAAGCTTTAACAGCAGCCCGAGGACCAATGCCAGACACTTTAATAAATTGCAAAAAGAAATCACGTTCTATTTCATTAACAAAACCAATCAACAAAGGGGTTCCGCTTGATTGAGATAATTGAAAGTATTGATAGGTTTTAAGATGAACAAAACCTTTTTCATCTTTTGTCTCATCAATGCGTGTCAGAACGCCTAAAGGAACGATCACTTCATAATAAAGCCCACCAACGTTAATAACAACGCTTTGTGCTTTTTTTTCAACTAGAGAACCGGCTATCTCTACAATCACACACTTATCCCTAAATATTTAACAAACTTGATTTATGAATGTGAGTAAAACCTAATGCCAAAGCAAGGGCATCACTGGCATCTAAAGTTAATTTCTTTTCATCAATATTAAGAGCATTGGCCACAAGAGATCGCGTTTGTTGCTTTGTAGCATTGCCATTACCGGTGATCGCCTTTCGAATCCGCTTAACACTATGCTCGACTAAATCAATTTTCTGTTGGGCACATAACAAACAAATAACACCACGCAAATGGCCCATAATAATGCCAGTCATTGGGTGTTTAGAATGAGCGTACAATTTTTCTAAGATCAAAGCCTGAGGTTTATGCTCGTAAACTAACTCTTCTAAAATAGAATAAATTTTTTCGATGCGATATTGAATTGGATCTTTTGGTTTGGGTTCAATGGTACCGCACTCTATCAGCTTTAATTCACCTTTTTGAAAGTGAATAAACCCATAACCTGTAGCTTTCAAACCTGGATCAAGACCAAGGAGTATCATAAATTTAAATAATTATTCATTAACCCTCTTCCATCAATTTTCCGATCTCTTCTGTCATTTCAAAGTTAGCATAAACATGCTGAACGTCTTCGTGTTCTTCTAATCCTTCAATAAGACCAAGAAGAGACTTCGCATCGGAACCGGTCACCTTCACATAAGAACTTGGAATCATGGTCATCTCAGCTGTAGAAATTTCAATCTCTTTAGCATCGATAGCCGCCTTCACAGACATTAAATCATTGATCTCCGTTGTAATTTCATGAAAATCACCATCCGGTTCAACATTTTCAGCGCCAGCCTCTATCGCAATTTCAAAAATCTCTTCTTCGCTGATCTTATCCTTTTCGATGACAATGATGCCCTTTTTCGTAAACAAAAAAGAGGTTGCCCCGGCACCTGCCAAATTTCCATTCTTCTTTGATAAAATATTTTTAATTTCAGCTGTTGAACGATTTTTATTATCGGTTAAACCCGTAATAAGCATCGCAACTCCGCCTGGACCATACGCATCAAATGTGACCTCTTCATATGTGACACCAGGAAGTTCTCCCGTTCCTTTTTTTACAGCATTATCAATTTTGTCCTTAGGCATATTAATACCTTTGGCTCGATCAATCGCATTGCGTAAGTTGACATTGGTATCAGGATCTCCCCCACCCGCTTTGGCTATCGCAGAAATCTCTTTCGACATTTTTGAAAACGCAGCTCCTCGCTTAGCATCAGCTGCCCCTTTTTTATGTTTAATACTTGCCCATTTAGAATGTCCCGACATTTTTTTATCCTCCTAAATAACTATAATTAATCGCTTCTTACTCTAACGTTCGTTGGAATGATCACCAACGTATTTAAATAATGAGAAGTTATCTGGAAATAAATTTTCATTTATTTCCAGATAACTTCCAGACAAGTCTATAAGCCGAGTTTTGTTTAATTGTGGTTATTCAACTCACATTGGAAATTACTTATCCAACATCTTGCAGCCTACCCGGGAATTCAAACGAACCGGATCAATTCGTCCATACAACTAAAATAAACTCTGAGCTTCACCGTTTAATTGGCAAAGCTGGGAATTTATATAGTTAGTTATGGTCTTCCCCTATTTGGCCTTGCTCCATACAGAGATTGCTCGTTTCACTCTCCCATTCCAAAGAATAGGAGCATCGTCACTGTAGCTCTAGTCTTCTGTTAAAAGTCACCTCTTAACATATTCTGAATTACCAGAATGCACTATCCTTCGGAGCTCGGACTTTCCTCCTTAACGTGCTAAAACGTCAAGGCAACCACTTTGACTTGCCTGTAAGTTTAGAAAAATTTTTAAAAAACTTCTAAACAACAGATTTATGTTTAAGAACAGAAGAAGCCAATTTATCAGCTTCCTTATTTTTTTCTCTAAGAACATGTTGAAGATCAACTGATGAAAAATCCTGAATCAATTGTTTAACGCGATTGCACAGAGTTTTCATATTTTCGTGTTTAACTTTATATTGTCCCGTTACTTGTTTAAAAACAAGTTCACTATCTGTATAAATTGTTAAAGACTGCGCTTTTAATATTTTTGCCTCTTCCAAGGCACATATTAATGCAGAATATTCGGCAATATTATTCGTCCCCTCTCCAATAGAACGGGAAACTTCTTTTATAACATCATTATTTTTTCGAATAACAACGCCAATCGCCGCTGGTCCAGGGTTTCCTGAACACGCACCATCAACATTAATCACAAACTCATCACTCAATTTTCTTCCTCAAGATATAAAATTCTTGTACACATCTCACAACAAATCATCTCTTCTTGCATCCTTAGAGAATTAATCATTTGCGGATTCAAATTAATAAAACAACCACCACACGAAGCTCCCGATAAAATAGGAACAATCGCAATACCTTGTTTATTATTTAGAATTTTTTCATATTTATTTAGATAATTTGGATCAATCTCAGGAATAAGTTGATTGCGTTGGCCTTCTAAAACTTTAATACGATCTTCAATAACTTTAACATCCTCTTCTACTTGCTTTTTCGCACTTAAATATTTTTTTTCTTCTTCTGCCACATTCCCTTTTTCTTTATTAATATCTTCAGTAAGGGCATCAGAGTCATCCATAGATAATAAAATTTTTTCTTCTAAGAGAGATTTATCAGCTTTGATATTTTCAATTTCACTTATTTTTGCAGAATATTCCTTATTTGTTTTAAGTGCAGAAAGCTGAGCATTAGATTTAGCAATTTGTTCTTCTCTGGTCTTTAAATCTAACTCTTTAGCTTTCCTATCTAAACTAAGGTTTTTTAAATTTCCTTCTAATTCATGCAACTTTGTCTTTTTTGATTCAAACAATTCTTTTAATGCTTCCACCTCTTTTGGCTTAAGAATAAGCTGCTCTTTAAGATGATAAACTTCACCGTCAATCTTTTGTATCTCAATTAACTTTTTTATTTGATCTTTGACAGATATTTCTGGCACCGGATTATCCTTTATTGACAGTTAATAAACTTTCCTACTTTAAGTCTGGGCCCACAGGGACTCGAACCCCGCACCAATTGATTATGAGTCAACTGCTCTAACCGACTGAGCTATGGGCCCCAAATACACGAAAACTAAGGCTGTACTAGGAGACGGCCTAAAACTTATGCTCTTTTTTGTCACAAATTTTGAACTCTAGAATAACACAACGATCTGCCCTTTTCAATAGATTTCAATTGACATCTATTTAGGCAAAAAGTCCATTATTTATAACACGTTAGGGAGTTTTTGTTGATAATTCTTGAATGTGAAAAGGAGCTGATGAATCAGCCAGAATTGGACCTTTCTTATTACAATTGACAGACTTAAATCAAAGGCCCTTCACCACTAGCGCGTCACATCAACTTTTAATCGGGCTGTTGGATAAACGCCTTTATATTTTAATGCATATGTACAAAGAATGTTAAATTCATTAGGTGAAAACACAGCCGGAGCACTAAATTTTTTGGTTAATGATTCTTTTGGCTTAATAATAACCGTTCTTTTATACTCCGATTTATGAGCAATAGCCTCATCTTCCCACTGATCTGTATTAAATAAAAATGATAGTGTTTTTTTGCTTAAAGCCTTAACGCGTAAACTATTTTTTGAAGGATTATGTAAAATAACATCAAATTTAATAACTTCGCCCACTTTATACTCCGCCTTTACAGGAACAAGAGAAAACTCAAAAGGCAATTTCTTGCTCTGTGCATCACTTAAAAGTAAGGCATTATTCTGAATAACCTCATTCAAATTAAACTGAGAGGATCTCATTTTATTCTTATAATAGGCTACTATTTTTAGATCCAACAACAAAAATTCATACTGAAAGGGCCTGTCTTTCGATGAGTATCTTCGTTTAGCATTTATTGGATCAATCGTTAAAGCAAAAGTAAACTTACGAGATTGATTTAAATCGTCAAACATTTCTTTTTCATAAACAATTTCATTTATACCATATTCATTCTCATGCATATGAGACTCATTAAAGGCATCCAATTCTTCATACTTCTCCTTAACAGCAAAAATATCATCATAAATAAGCTGCATAACTTCATTGGAAAGTTTTTGCATCTCTTCATCAACGACGAGAGTCTCAGCTGAAAGATTAGAACACAAAAAAAGAAAAATTAAAAAACTAAATATCTTTTTAATCATAAGATCACACCTCACTTACCTTATTTATACTTACAGCAAAGAAGGCCCACTCATCAAAAAGTGGGCCTTTGTTACGAATCTTTACCTAAGAGCAGACACTTAAATGATTTCGTCTTCTTTAGCTGCCATATCCAAAAACTGTTTAACACGTCGAGATCTTGTTGGATGACGCAATTTTCGAAGGGCCTTAGATTCAATTTGACGAACACGTTCTCTTGTTACGTTAAATTCGCTACCAACCTCTTCTAGAGTTCTTGTTGTCCCATCAGCAATTCCAAAACGAAGTTCAAGAATTTTTCGCTCCCGCTCATCTAGTGTATTTAAAACATTTGTAATTTCATCTTTAAGCATCGACTGTAATGTGGCATTTGCCGGTGATACCGCTTTTTTATCTTCTATAAAATCCCCAAAGTGCGTATCACCTTCATCACCAATAGGTGTTTGTAACGAAATAGGTACCTGAGAAATCTTTAATATTTCTTTAACCTTTAAAACAGGAATTCGCATCTGCTTAGCAATTTCCTGAGCCGTTGGTTCTCGTCCGTATTCTTGAACAAATAAACGAGAGACACGAATAATTTTATTAATTGTTTCTGTCATGTGAACTGGAATACGAATCGTTCTTGCTTGATCGGCAATAGAACGCGTAATCGCTTGTCGAATCCACCATGTGGCATATGTAGAAAATTTATAACCACGTTTGTATTCGAATTTTTCAACCGCTCGGATTAACCCCATATTCCCTTCTTGAATCAAATCAAGAAAAGATAATCCGCGATTGATATATTTTTTGGCAATACTAACAACCAATCTAAGGTTCGCCTCAACTAACAGCTTCTTAGCTTTATTAAATTTAGATTGGCGAAGCTTAATAACACGCAACAACTCTTTAATTACTTTAACAGACTGACCTAACTCTTTTTCAATCTGAAGCTTTTCCTTCTTTAAGGCCTTAATATCAATATTCTTCTTCTTACCCTTTAACGTTCTTGTTATCTTTTCAAGCCGATCCATTCTCAGCAATATTTGAATAACAAGCTTCTCGTTAAAAGCAGCCGTTAACTTAAAAGCAGCAAGTAACGTAGCTGACTGATCAGTCCCTACTCGTGTTCGTGCAATCTTCTCTCTTAAACCTTTTAGCTCTTTTAATAGCTTAGATCTTCTCTCAAGCTCATCCTTAATGATATCTTCAACGTTAATCTCTTCATTAAGAACCCGTGCTATGGCTTTTAAGGCTTCTTTACGAGCAAACGCCGATTTATACAGCGCTTCGGCAAACTTAATTTCTGCCTCTTCAATACGTTTGGCCAAATTAATTTCATTCTCTCTTGATAATAGGGGTATAGAACCCATTTGTTTTAAGTACATCTTAACGGGGTCATCTAGAGGGATAAATTTATCAGAATAGACATCGTCTTCTTTATTTTCTTCGCGTACACGTCTGACTTCCTGCTCTCGTGTTTCTTTCTTCAAAGAGCCTTTATTCTCGCCATCATCAGATTCGACAACTTTTATATCTTTTCCATCTAAGACATCAAACACCTTATCTATCTCTTCTGAAGAATCGACCGTTTCTGAAAGAGCCTCATTAACTTCATCATAAGTTAAAAATCCCTTTTTCTTACCCAACAAGACCAACTTTTCTATGTCTTGTTTGATATCATGTTTTGCTTTTGGTGTTTTCATCTTTTCTCCATTTTCTAAATTTATTTTTGATTCTTAAAAAAATCTGTATACTCAGTCAAATATCTTTAATCAGTTACAATTTGACAGTATTATTAAATTGTTCTTTTAAACTATGCAATCTTTCTTGATCGCCCATCCTTTCTGCTTCTTTTATCTGTAAAAGCAAATCACCTCTTTGCTTCTTAAGTCTATTTTTCTTCATACGCGAAATACAATCTTCATACATCTTCTTCTTGTCCAATACAACCATACGCTCATCATTGACAATTTCCGATATCATATGTTGAATATCGTCTTCTTGAAAACTATTCAACAGACTATGCGTACTAATCATTTTTTCCGTTTCAAAAATCTCATAAATCTTCGACATAACTTTACGAATATTTTCATCCGCAAAATCTGAAACACTTATTTCTTCTTTGGCGGTCGCAAAGAGTGATTCATCCTCTAAAATAAGCTTTAGTATATTTCGCTCAACACACCTAGACGAATGAATTACTCTAAGATTAGCTTTCTTTGCCGGTTCCTGTGCACTTCTCCAGCTCGTCTTATGCGTCTTATTAAACTCTTCCGTTAAGGCCGCCTCGGAAACATCAAACATCTTCTCTAACTTTTTTAAATATCCGGAACGAACAACCGCATTCTTATAAGACTTAATCGTCGGTAGCATGCGCTCAATAAGCTCCGACTTACCTTCAACCGTGTCCGTATTTATTTTTTTCTGCAAAACACTAACTTTATAATCAAAGAGCAGTTGAGCCTGATCGATTTGACTTCTAAATTGCTCAACACCTTTATTTTTTATAAATGAATCTGGATCTTCACCTGTTGGAAGAGATGCGACCTTAACAACCATGTCTTCTTCAAGCAACATATCTAAACTTCGCATCATTGCCGACTCACCAGCCTCATCCATATCAAATAACATAACCACATTCTTTGTATAACGTCTAACAAGCCTTATCTGTGACGGTGTTAAAGCCGTTCCTAAAGAAGCAACGACAGGCAAAAAACCTGCTTGTTGCGGCATAAGGGCATCCATATAACCCTCAACAATGACGACAAAATCTTGCTTTGCCATCTCTTCTTTAGCCAAATGAAATCCATAAAGATGATCACCTTTCACATAAACTTTTGTTTCAGGTGAATTGATGTACTTGGCTGAAATTTTATCTGTAGAGTTTTGAGCGCCTTCTAACAACCGTGCACCGAACGCTCGAACCTCTCCTCGTGTATCAAAGATCGGAAATATAATTCTATTTCTAAAACGATCATAATAGCCTTGGCTCGAATCTTTCTTAATGAGAAGGCCACAATTTTCTAACAAATCATTTGGAAGGGATAATTGCTGTAATTTTTTATATAAGCTGTCCCATGTGTTTAGGGCACATCCTAAACGAAATTTTTTTACTGCATCTAAACTAACGCCGCGCTTCTTTAAATACTGACGAGCAATTTCGGATTCAGAACTTTTATCATCCAGCAAATTATTATGAAAAAAATCTAAGGCTACATGATTAACTTTAAGTATCTCATGAAAAATACTTGAGTCGGCTGAATCTCGCGCATCATTTTCTGGAATTTCTACATTTACTTTCGCAGCAAGATAACGAATGGCTTCGGGAAAGACCAAATGATCCTGTTTCATAACAAATGAAACAACATTACCTCCTACACCGCATCCAAAACAATGAAAGATTTGTTTATTTGGATTAACAACAAAAGAAGGCGTCTTTTCATTATGAAACGGGCATGGAGCTTTAAAGTTCTGGCCAGTCTTCTTTAATGGAATGTAACTGCCAATGACATCGACGATGTCACAGCGTTCGATCACCTGTGTAACGATATCTTCTGGAATCAAGCCCATTGATTACCAACTCCCCTTATAAGCCCATAAAACAAAAATTCTTTTCTCCAAACCCATGTGAAAAAATACAATTGCACATAAATTTCTCAAAATCTTTAACATAACGTTTTCAAAGAACTTTCCCTTAAACCTCTACTCATCATCCTCAACTTCCTCTTCCTTTTCAACAACTAAAAACGGCTTTTTATTTATTTCTTCTGCAAAAAAAATGCTCGAAATAAACTGATGATGAACAAACTTATATGTAGCAACTGGACCTTGAGCACAAAGGGCAAAACTTAGAGAGTTTTTTGTATTTTTAACAATAAAAATATTGCCTGTCAAAAGGACTAAAAATACAGCCATTCCGCCGAGCCAATACATACGTATATAAGAAAAGAACAAGCCGAGATATCTGTCTAACTTTGCTTTAAGTTTAAAATTTAAAATATCAAACCAACTGTCAGCTACAACAACAAATAGACAATAAATCCCAAATGACATCAAACAAAAAGCAAAAAAATCAGAAATCTCCTGGGGGATAAAAAATCTCTTATTAAAGAATTCCCCCAAGGAACTATAATAGTGCATGGTGACACATATGGAAATAAACAAACCAATGAGTTTAAAGAACTCCACAAACATCCCGCTCTTCTTTGCATCCGTATAAACTCTAACAATTATAATAACAAATAAAAGATCAACCCAACCGAGAGGTAACATAAATAATCCTATTTATTATAATTATGGTCTGAAGTCGTAAAAGTATAACACACGCCTATTTGGGTGTCAAGAAAGCGCTCCCCTCTTACGAATTTAATTTAAATGTACGTAAAACATTGAAATGTATAAACTTACAAATCTACATCTCAAGCTACTTTTAAGCTATTTTCATGAAAAATCAACTTCTCTTATCTAGCTTTGAATCCTTAAGCTTTATTTTTCAATACTTTGCGAAACAAACAACAATAAAAAACGTAAGTCTTTTAATACCAACATGTTATTATCAAACAAAAAGAAAATCTACCATCTTATTAACAAACACATGTAAATAACAAGTGAAACTCTTGTAAATTTCTTTCAATTAATTTCACATAAGGGTCATAAGTGGGTGTCTTTACAGAGGTGATGGGTTTCAAGCCTATGACTCAATTTGCAGCAAAAAGGTGTGATAATTTAAAGCTAAATAATGAGCTTAAACTCCTGCGGGAACGGCATCCGTTTCTTTTTCGTTCTTCTCAGAGAAATCAACAGAGACCAATCGTGAACAGCCTGTCTCAGGCATGGTCACACCATACATGACATCAGCATGAGACATGGTCTTCTTATTATGTGTGATAATAATAAACTGCGCGATATTAGCAAACTCTTTTAATAAATAGCTAAATCGCCCAACATTCGCTTCATCAAGAGCGGCATCAATTTCATCAAGGACACAAAATGGACTTGGATTAACTTTAAAGACACCAAAAATCAAGGCAATTGCTGTTAACGTCTTCTCTCCACCAGACAACAAACTAATACTTTGCAATTTTTTTCCAGGAGGACGAGCAACAATATCAATTCCAGATTCTAAAACATTTTCTGGATCCAACAAAACCAACTGCGCCTCACCACCACCAAATAACATCCGATAATAAATACGAAACTCTTCACTCACTCGTGTAAAGGTATCCATAAATTTCTGACGTGTCGCTCGATTTATTTTATTGATCGTACTCATCAACTGAGATTTCGCTTCCAGCAAATCACTTTGTTGTTTTGTTAAGAATTCAAATCTTTCTTTTAATTCTTCATATTCTTCTATCGCTACCAAATTCACACTTCCAAACGAATCGCATTTCTTACGAAGTTTTTCTAATTGAAACTTGATCTCATCGATATTCTCTGCCGTCACAACAATCTCTTCTTCTACCCTTTTCGTCTGCTTCTTATCTTGCGCTTTAAGTCCAGCAAGGGCGGATTTTAACTGTTCATCTTCGTCTTGCCCTTGAGCCGTTTCTTCTTGCTGCGGCTCATCACCTTGACTCTCATCAGATGAAGCTTCTTCTTTAACAGGCAAATTATCCAAATCCAATTTATACGCTTGTAATAATCGATCCTTAATACCTCTTTCGCTAAACTCTAACTCTTGTTCTTTCATCTGACTGTCATGCAGTTCCTTCTTTATCTTAATAATCTCTTCCTCGATCGCATCAATATTTGTTCTCACACCACCAATACGAATAGAAACATCTTCCTTTTGCGTCTGATATTCACTTAACACACTTTCAATAGATTCTTTATTCCTTTTTAGTTCATCAATAGCATCTATCCATTCATCGATCTCATCTTTAAACTGTTGACGTTTTGCTTGAAAAGAAGAAACCTCTTCATCAATTTTATTAATTTCTTCAAGCCAACCATCAAGTGTCTCTGTAAAAATTTTTTGATTATCTTCAAGATTGGCATACTTATCATTTTTCGCTTGAATTTCTGTTTCAAGTTGAGCTGTTGTAATGGCAATGGATTCTCGTGTGGCTGCATTTTCTGCAATGCCATCTTGTTGTTTGCGAATATCATTTTGACACCAGGATAATTCTTGATTAACCGTATCTATTTCATAATTTAACTCTTCTTCCTGCTTCTTAAAAGAAGCTAACGTTTCATTGACCTCGTCAAGCTCAGAATCAACAAGATCTATCTCCCCCTTTAGTTTCTGCGCTTCTTCAATAATGTCTTTTTTCTGCGCCTCCAATATGGAATAGGCTTTTTCTTTGGTTTGAATTTCATGCAAAAAATACTCACACGATTCATTTTGTTTATTCAAATGCTCTTGCAACTCTGCTTGTCGTCCTTCTAAACTCTCAATCTCTCTTGAAATTTCTTCGATCTTTAAAGTAATTTGTTGAGGGTCAAGCTCTATAAACTTAGTCTCACAAACAATCTCATAAAGTTGCACAGGATTAAAATCAGAAGAATCCATACCCAATTGATTAAGACGTTGATGTCCAATGGGCGCCACTTCTTTTACTTTTCCGATGATACCCGTATGATGATCTAAAGGTGGGGTTTGCGTTATAAGGCGTCCTTCAATAATCGGATCAGGAATATCTTTATACTGCGCATGCATTTTTTCGATAAATTCTTTCTGACTCTTTAAAAACAATTTCTGCTTCTCTTGATCATCAATCTCCTCTTCTATACTTTCCAACCATAATTTCAGCTCGTTTAAAACATGATCATGATGCGACTTTGTAATCTTAAGCTCACAAATACTTCCCTGGAGACTATTAATTTGATAATCCATGTTCTTAGACTTCATATCGATTTCTTGCTTTTCATTTGAAACCTTATCATTCTCAAACTCTAACCTTCTCTTTCGCGCTAACCCTCCTTGAATCTCCTTCATAATGTCCGTCAATCTATTACGAATATGCACCTGTTTAGAAGTTAACCCTAAAATTTTCTCTTCATGATCTTTTATTTTTTCTTTGGATTCTCGAATAATTCTTTCAATATCAGACTGCTCTTGTTTACTTTGTTCCAAACGTGACTTATCGGCTTCCACCTCTTCTTTTAAGACAGCGACCTCTTGCTTTAACGTCTCAAGCTTATCTTGCTGCGTTTTACAACGCACAATAAGCTGCTCTTTTTGATCAACGGATTTCTTTTCATTTTCATTCATCGACGCGATGCGTTCTTCATTAAAAGAAATTTGACGATTATTTAAATCAATTTGACCCTCTAGCTTAATTTCCTCGGCATGAACCTCATTAATTTTCTGTTCAATCTCTGCAATAAACTGTGTTTCGTTCTCCAACAACTGATTTAGCTCTTCTAATTCCTTTGTTAACTGAATATCTTTTTCTTTATGAGACTCGACTAACTCCTGAATCGCAAATTTTCTTCCTGAAAATGTTCCCAACTCATACTGCGCCATCTTCACTTCTATATCTTTTAGTTTTTCATATTCAACTTTATATTTTCTAGCCTTATTCGCTTGCCGTTCGATAGAACCAATTTGTCTTTTAACTTCCGTCGTAATATCCGTAACTCTTAGTAAATTATTATCAGCATCTTTTAGTTTATTAAGAGCCTCTTTTTTCTTTGTTTTATATTTCGTAATACCTGAGGCTTCATCCAAAATAATACGTCTATCTTCTGGTTTAGCACTAACAACCAAATCAACTTTACCTTGCTGAACCAAAGAATAAGCCTCAGCGCCAATTCCTGTACCCATCAACATCTCATTGATATCTTTTAAACGAACATTTGTTTTATTTAATAAGTATTCGCTTTCACCCGAACGAAATACGCGGCGTGTGATTGTGACTTCATCATATTCGATAGGTAACATACGTGATTCATTGGAGAATGTAAGGCTGACTTCAGCAAATCCAAGGGAAGGTTTTTTTTCTGTACCATTAAAAATAACATCTTCTTTTGATGAACCGCGCAACTCTTTCATGCTTTGTTCACCTAAAACCCAACGAATAGAATCAAACACGTTACTTTTCCCACATCCATTAGGTCCAACAATAGCCGTAATACCTGGCTCAAAATTGAGTACTGTTTTATCAGCAAAAGATTTAAAACCAAATATTTCCAACTTTTTAAAATACATAGTTACTCCTCAACCGCTTTATTTTGAAGTTGTTACCGAATACAATATTTGATATCACTATAACAAGCCTAGTGCTTTAATCAACGGTTTTTATGGTTATTTTTTATAAACTTTAAGCCCGAATCTCAGCTTAAATTTGAGGGCAATGGTAGGTCAATCTCTACATCTTCATCATAGTTAACACCATTTAAACCAAAACCAAAAAGTTTTAAGAAATCTGCGCGATAACCAACCAAATCAGCAAAATCCTTAAGGTTTTCTGGCGTTAATTGATCCCAATTCGCTTGTACATCTTGTTGAACATCATCAAGCAACTCCAAATTATCCATGCGAACCATCCCCTCTTGATCAACAACAACAGGATCCTCATAAAGGGCAGTGCGAAAGAGCCTGTCTATCTGAGCCATACAATCTTCTTCAACGCCTTTGGCTACCATGACTTTTTTTAATAATATAAAATACAACGGAATAAAGGGAATCGCCGAACTTGATTGAGTAACCAAAGCTTTGTTAACGGAAATGACAGCTCGACCACCCATCCTTTTAAATCGCTCATCTAAATCCTTAGCCGTTTGCTCCAAATGATCTTTAGCACGGCCTATGGTGCCTCCTCTATAAATCGATTTTGTTATCTGTGGCCCCATATAAGAATAAGCCACTGTTTTAGCACCCTCAGCAAGCAATCCAGCCTGATCAAGGGCATCAATCCATAACGTCCAATCCTCGCCACCCATCACCTTAACCGTTTGATTAATCTCATCCTCATTTGCCCCATGAAGCGTTACGGTTTCTAATTCATGCGTGGACATATCAATCGATTTATTGGTGTAGTCTTGGCCGATCGGTTTTAAAACAGATTTATTTATTTCACCAGTCTTCGGATCAACACGCCGCGGAGAGGCTAAACTATAAATGATTAGATCAACCGAACCCCAATCTTTTTTAATCATCTCTACAACTTGATCTTTGATCTCTTGTGAAAAGGCATCTCCATTAATACTTTTGGCATAAATCCCTTCTTTGTGAGCTTTCTCTTCAAAGGCAACCGAATTATACCAACCTGCGGTTGCACTTCGTTTTTTATCAGAGGGTTTTTCAAAGAACACACCAATCGTTGCTGCTTTTAAACCGCCAAAAGATACAGCCACTCGACTAGCTAACCCGTAACCTGTTGATGCCCCAATCACCAATACATTCTTCGGCCCCTTAGTTAAAGGACCTTGAGCGCGAACATAATCAATATGTTCTTGAACATGTTGGGCACAACCCAAGGGGTGTGCTGTCGTACAAATAAAACCTCTTACCTTTGGTTGAACAATCATAAATCACCTCTACTCTAAAATTAATATTTCCTTTTTTACAATCATGTCTCTACATGAGATCTTTTAGGGACAATGACAATACCCGAAGCTGTTAAATTAAATCTCTTTTTATCTAACTCCAAATCATAACCTATTTTACTATTTGCAGGAATAACAACCTGCTTATCAATAATAGCATTTTTTATTTTGGCGCCTTCTCCAACAACAACACTTTCCATAATAACCGAATGACTCACCTCGGCTTGATTCATAATTTTTACATTGGGTGATAAAATCGAATGATCGACCACACCGCCCTCAATCATACACCCTCCTGAAATCATCGAATCATTAATCGCACTAGGCCCAGAAGGCGTACTCACCATTTTTACAGGAGGATGTTGTTCATGAAAAGTGCGCACAGGCCAATTTTTATCAAACAAATTAAAATCCGGTTTATGTTTTAACAAATCCATATTCGATTCATAATAAGCATCCCGCGTTCCAATATCTCTCCAATATTTCGGATCACCTTTCTCATCGACAAAATCATAAACATAAACTTTCTTACCTCTTGAAAGCATTTGAGGAATCACATTTTTTCCAAAATCATGGGCAGATACTTGATTAGCATCTATCTCAAGTTCATTTAATAAAACATCTCTATTAAATAAATAAATCCCCATAGATGCAAAAATTTGATCAGGTTGCGAGGGAATCGTTTTAGGGGTATCCGGTTTTTCTTGAAATCCTCGAACGTGTTGATCCGAATCCACCTCGATAACTCCAAAATCTTTTGACGTCGCTTTAGACATAGGAATACACGCCACCGTCATATCAGCATTCTTCTCTTGATGAAAATTCATCATGTGCCGATAATCCATTTTATAAATATGGTCACCTGCTAAAATTAAAATGTGTTCTGGATTACAATCATGAATGGCATAAATATTTTGATAAATAGCATCAGCCGTACCCCGATACCATTCGGCGTTGATTCGCTGTTGAGCGGGGATAACATCAATAAATTCGCCTAATTGATTAGAAACAATATCCCATCCTGAAAGAAGATGTTTTTGAAGAGAAAAAGATTTGTATTGAGTTAAAACATATATTCGTCTTAATCCGGAATTGATACAGTTACTTAATGTAAAATCAATAATCCGATAAATACCACCAAAAGGGACAGCCGGTTTAGTACGATCACGCGTTAGCGGATCAAGCCGTTCGCCTCTTCCTCCGGCTAATATAAATGTTAATGTATTTCGCATTAAAAGTTTTTTCCTAACAGTGTTGGATTCCCGCTTCCTGTACTTCGTCACAATTAAAGTAATAAAACGAAGCTTGTCGTCCCGGACTTGATCCGGGATCTAAAATTTGGTGTTGATAACAATGCCTGTTCCCGTAGATTCCCGCTGGAGTTTACCCCATAGGATTCCCGCTTTCGCGGGAATGACATAAGGGGCGGGAATGACAGATGAAGTGGGATTGACATAATCAAGGAACCAATCTCCACGTATTATAACGAACTTTATTTATTTTTCAACTCATCCAATAAATTAAGGATTTCTTCATTATTGGGGCTAGATAAAAGGGCTCTTTCAAACGATATTCTCGCCTGCTCTAAATCTCCTTGAGCCTTGTGCAATAAACCATATTTCTTATGGATTAAATCTTGATGGGTTCCAACAGAGGCCGCCAAATCAAATATTTTTTTAGCTGCTTCAAGATTACCTGTGGCCTCAAAAACCTCCCCAATATTAATCACATCAACAATGGCCCCAGGATTACTCTTTATGACAGAGGCCAAGATTTTATATGATTTGTCGATATTATCATCCTGAGCATAAGATCTTGCTAATAAAAAGTAGCCTTTCATCTCTTGCGGCCACAACTCTATAATGGTCTTATACTGCTCAATAGCCCCTTTATAGTTTTCAAGATCATAATAAGCCAACGCTAAGTTAAAGCGCATTTCTTTATCCTTAGGTGTTAACAACACAGCTATACGAAAATATTCAAATGCATTTAAATAATCTTTTCTCTTAGCATAAATCTTACCAATAAGTTGATACGGCTCCGCATAACCAGGAACTGTTTTCACCGCCTCCATCGCCTCAAGAAGCGCAGCATCATCTAAATCTAAACTTTCCAATGTATAAGCCCGATAATAATTTTGATACGGAATAATACGTTTAGGACCTAACTTTTGACGATCAAAAGCATCCACCGTAATATCTTCAAAATTAAAAACAAATTTGTCTATAACATCTCGATTGATATCAATATCTTTTAAAAAGATGACAGCATCAAAATCAAAATAAACCAACTTCCATTCTTCTTGTTCTCTAAAATATTTCAACAATGGTGGAGCAATATGTTGTTTGGTCGAGTTTAGTAGAATACCCGTTATCGGATATTGTTTAAGCTTCTCTTTTAAAAGAGCCACATCACCATCTATAATCTTTTTATATTCAATAAAAAATTCACTTCCATACGCCTCGGTTCGTCCGTCGATGAAAACTTTAATGCGAGGATGAGTCCGCCCTAATAAATAAGCGCCAGAATTAAAATCATTAAAGAAGTTCCCCTCTATCTCATTATCGACCAAAAAATCTACAGCCTTATAGGCGAAATTTCGCTTTGAAACTCCTCGGTATTCACTTTTATACTCAAAAGTATCAAAATCAAAATAACTTCTGGTAGCAACGCCTTCTGCAAAACTAAGAATAAGAATAAAAAATAAAAGATGCAAAACAGCTGCCGTCAGATAATAAAACTTCTTAGCCGTAAAACGAATAGGAATTAAATCCTTATAAGAAAAAGAAAGTGTATTTGTGATAATGACTAAATAAGCAGCAAAAGCAAAATACGACATGTTTCTAGCAGCGGATAAAGAAAAAATAAGAAAGACTAACCAAAAAAACAATGCACTAATATCTATTCTACGACGATTAAAAACGAAAGAAACAAAAGACAAGAAAATCAATAATTTAAACTGTCCATACCGATCAAAGTTAAAAAAATCACTTATAGATAAAATCGGCCTTTGTAACTCTTGAATGTATTTAAAAAACACACTATGATCACCCGAAATTGAGAAGAATATCCCCAAAGGATACAGGGCGCCTTTTACAAAATGAGGATTTACAAGACAGGCTAAGATAACAAAGATAAGAATACGCCTTAACCTTGTATACTCTTCATCAGAGAGCCGACCCGCTTCATTCCATTGACAAGGCAGAGGCACATGCCTTTTAATGAACTCTGAGATCAGACCAATCGTTACAAATAACGGGCCAAAAAAGAAAAACCCATGCATATTGCTCCAAAAAATTTGTGTTATCACCAACACGTAAATGGACCAACGCTTATCGATATGTAACGCTAAGACAAAAATATAAATCGTAAAAAAGAGAAGGCTAAAAATATCTGGTCGAAGAGTAAAGCGCTGCGAATAAATAAAAGAAACTAAAAATAAAGTGAATGATGTTGTAAATAATTTTTCTTTGTTAAACCCAAGAAATAAAAGCATGAGCATCGTCACTAATACGACGCCAACTTGCATATTATGGAGCCCCTGCACTCCAAAAAGATTATAAACGTTATACATCACAACTTGAAAAAACCACTCATGATTAACCCAATGGTGACCGGCTATCGTAAAGGATAGAATATCCACTTTAGGAATAAAATTATGTAAGGTGATAAAGCGCCCCGTGGCCAGATGAAGCCAAAGATCAAGGTCTTTAATTTCAATATTGGCCATATAAACTGTCAGGCCAAAAATGGCTGCAATAGGCAACAATGCAAATATATAACTTACTTTTTTCCAAAAACTTTCGCGCATATCATTTTCCAAATAGTTATTTAATTTTTTTGAGTAACTTCTCTACACTTTCATATGTTGGATTAACCTTAAGAGCTTCTTCCCAAGATTTTTTCGCTAATGCCATATGACCTAATTCATAGTAACTTTGCCCAATTTTTTTATGTATGACAGCTGTTCTTCTTTTTTTATTCAAAGCAATAGTATAAACGTCTTTAGCTTTTTCGTATTTTTTTTCTTCAAAAAATACATCACCCAATTTTAATAAAAACCCAAACTCATAGGGATCAGCAGCTTGTGCTTGTTTGATCCTCAAAAAGGCATCATCATCTTGGTCATACTTAGCTGAAACCATACCCATAAGATAAAGCGCCTTTGCATTGTTAGGGTCAAAAGCCAAACATCTTAAAGCCTGATTAAACGCTAACTCCATATCTCCTAAATAAAACGCACCAAGAGCCATATGAATACGCGCTGTAACATCACGAGCATCTAAAATTTTTGCTTGTCGAAAATATTCATAGGATTTTTGATAATCTTTTTTCTCAAGATATATCTTACCTAATAATTTGTAGGCCTCAACATACTGCGGTTCAATTAACATCGCCTGCTTTGCCTCTTCCTGAGCCTTATCTAATAACCCCACACTAATTAAGGCATAAGCCCGATTCACATGACGATAAGGCGTAACATACGTAGAGCCTAACTTTAATAAATCATGCTTAGGAACCTCCCATTGAGTTAAATCTATAGCAAATTGATCAATCCACTTTTGATTCCTTTCAATGTTTTTTAAAAAAATTGTTGCATCATAATCGAAATACACAAGCACCCAATCTTTACTTTCATACAAATGCCTCAAAGTAAATGCGGGAGCCGGAACATAAACCGAACCAAGAAATGCGCCCGTCAATTGATACTCCTCAACTAATGTATCAAACTTCTCCTTTGATCCTCGCCAAATATCATCATGCCTTTTAAAAAACTCTCCACCATAAAGCTCAGTACGGCCATCCATACTCACTTTTATTTGAGGATGAACGCGACCCAAAAGATAAGCCCCTGAATTAAAATCGTTAAAGAACTGTCCTTCAATGTTATTATCAACCAAGAAATCCGCGGCTTTAAAAGGATAACTTCTTAATGACGCGCCCCCATATTCACTTTTACGATAATAATTGTCAAAATCATAATATCCTCGCAACGACATTTTCTGTACATACTGCAACATCCAAACAATAACAAAAACTTGGACGATGATCACTAAGATGTGACGAATCCTTTCATCTTTTTGCGTTATTGTAAAAATTTTTGAGAACTTAACCTCATGAAGATTAGAAAGAATTGTAAAATAAGAAGCCACTGAAAAAAATACAATGTTACGAACAGCATTAAGAGATAGAAACAAAAATATCCCCCACAACATAAGTATCCCAACATCAATCTTTCGATAATTAGCAACAAAACTGACAACCGATAAAAGAATCATTAATTTATAAAAGGGGTACTGCCCCATAGAGAAAAGGGGTTCTCCAGCTAGTGGCTTTTGCAGCTCACCAATATGTTCGAAAAATATCTGTTGGTCAGCTGATAATGATAACAACACACGAAGAGGATATAACGCCCCCTCGATAAAGTGAGGATTGATAAAACATGCAAGCACTATAAGAATAAAAGAAAGATTAAGATTCTTAAATTCTCCAGGCTCCATCCTTCCGACCTCTCTCCAGTTAAAGGGAAGCGGAATATGCCTTTTAATCAATTCTGAAACAATGGTGAGTAAAATAAGAATTGGCCCGAGAATAAAAAAACCATGGATGTTTGTCCATAATACTTGAAGGATAAACAAAATCCATGGTGTAGATTTTTGTTCTAATCGTGTCCCTAATACTTGAACAAAGAGAATAAAAAAGACAATACTAAAAATGTCCGGCCGTAACATCAATCGCAATTGATAAACCAGCAGTACGAGCAGCAACAATAGTATAGGAATAAGCTGCCTCTCCTTTTGAAACCCCAGAGACAATAACAATACAAAGGTTAAACCAAGCATTAAAACTCTTAACAATATCAAACCATCAACACCATCATATTGATAAAACCCATGCAGAATCACTTGAAACAACCACTCGTGATTGATCCAATCTTTTCCTGAAACAACGGCAGATAAAAAATCTTGGTGAGGCACAGCATTCTGCGTCACAATTTGGCGACCAGAAGCAAGATGAAGCCATAAATCCAAATCTTTTATTTCAAGATTAGCCGAAAATATAACAAGGCCAAAAAGAACAAGGATGCTAACCCATCCTGCCAGAGAACTAATTTTTTTAAAAAACCAAGTCGACATCATTTATTTACTCCAAGACAAAGTGTCCATCTCCCTTATCCACAATAATAGCCTGAGGCTTTATGGAAAAAACCTTATCCACCTCGCTCGCCTCATAATGAATGGCGGCTTGTAATAATTCTTTGGTATAAGGATGTAAAGGATTATCAAAAATTTCTTGAGTGGGAGCAAACTCAACAATCTTTCCTCTATACATGACAGCAATCTTATGGCTAATACGCTTAGCCACCTTTAAATTATGCGTGATAAATAAATACGTTAATTCAAATCTCTTTTGCAAGTCCAATAGTAACTCTAAAAGCTGATCTTGAATAATCACATCTAAGGAAGAAACAGCTTCATCTAAGATTAAAAGCTTAGGATTAAGAACCAAAGCTCGCGCTATTGCAATTCTTTGCCTTTCCCCTCCACTAAATTCATGCGGATAACGGTTAAGCATATCTCCTTGCAAACCAACCGCCTCAAGCAATTTTAACAGCCTCATTTCTTTTTCATTTTCCGTTTGAAATTTCTGACTATCCAACGTCATAGCTTCTTTAATAATCCGTCTCACAGTAAAACGAGGATCTAAACTGCTATACGGATCTTGAAAAACCATTTGAACCGACTTACGCATTTCTGCTAAAAGAGAATGACTAGGTTGTGACACATCTTTTCCATTAAAGAAAATCTCACCTGAATCCTGCTCAAGAAGTTTCATAACAATACGCGCGAGCGTTGTCTTACCACAGCCCGACTCCCCTACCAAACTTAAGTTCTCTCCCTTTTCTAACCCCAGACTCACGCCATCAACGGCTTTAACGACAGCTTTAGATTGATTCAAAAAACCTTTTTTGATTTGAAAATCTTTAACAATGTTATTGAGTTGTAATATCATGTTATTTAAATTTTGATACTTCTAAAAGACGTTGCGTATATTCCGCCTTAGGTTCATTGAAAACACTTGCCGTATCTCCAGCTTCAACAATTTTCCCCTCATACATCACCACCACTTTATCTGAGATGTTCTCAACCACACCCAAATCGTGACTAATCAATAAAATGGATAACTTTAATTCTTCTTTTAATTTTACAAACAACTTCATGATTTTTGCCTGTAGCGTAACATCCAAATTACTCGTCGGTTCATCGGCGATGATGAGCTTTGGATTTGTGGCAATCGCCTGTGCGATCATCGCACGTTGTCTCATCCCCCCACTCAGTTGATGAGGATAATTATTAGCCACGCGCTTAGGATCTTTAATCCCTACCATGTCCAATAACTCCCAAATACGCTCTTTCCTTTTCTCTTTGGAATACGACGTGTGTAATTCTAAAACTTCATTGATTTGTGAACCAATGGAAAAAACAGGATTAAAGGCATAAAGCGGTTCTTGAAAAACCATCGATATTTCTTTACCTCTAATTTGTTGAATCCGTTTAGAAGATGCTTTTAATAAGTTCTCATCTTTATATGTAATCTCTCCTCTTTTAATCGTAAGCCCAACAGGTAAAAGACGCAGTAATGCCAATCCCGCCGTTGTCTTTCCACTACCCGACCCTCCCACCAAAGACACAATACTAAATTCAGAAATTTCCAAAGAAATACCATCAAGAAGTAATTTCTCGTTACCCTTTTCCATCACACTTACGGTTAAGCCACTAAATCGAACTAAACTCAAAATTAATTCTCTCCTTCACCTTTTAACATCGGATCCAAAACATCCCTTAACGCGTTTCCAATCACATTAAAACAAATAACCGTTAAAAATATCATAAACGCAGGCCATAAAATCCAAGGATAAAATCTAATCTTTACAATACTCATCGCATCGGAAAGCATATTTCCCCAACTGGCAAATGGATCCTGAATACCTAAACCGATTAAACTTAATGCCGATTCTCCTAAAATATAACCTGGTATAGACAACATGATGGCAAATATTGAATAAGATAAAGTATGCGGCAAGATGTGTTGCACAATAATTTGAAAATCAGACAACCCTAAACTTCTGGCAGCTAAGACATAGTCTCTTTCACGTAACGACAAACACATCCCTCGAATAATACGCGCTAATCCCGCCCAACCAATAAACGATAGGATAACAATAATAGCTAGATATACTTGTAGGGATGAAAAATTATCTGGAAAAGCAGCTCTTAAAGCCAGCAATAAATAAAAGCCGGGCACCATCATAAACATTTCGCACAATCGCATTAAAAAATTATCGATAGCACCACCATAATATCCTGCTATCCCACCGATAAGTAAACCAATGGTAAAGGAAATGGTGACACCAATTAATCCAATAGACAATGAAATCCGAGAACCATAAAGCAAACGAGATAACAAATCACGCCCTCTTGAATCAGCTCCCAAAATATACAAACGCGTGGATTCATCTACTCCAAAAAAATGATAGTCACACGTTATCAATCCAAATATCTTATACTTATCCCCTTTTTTAAAAAGTTCGATCGGATATTTAACGCTCCTATCTTCTTGATAAATCCGTTTATTAACTTCGTCATAATCCATCTTCATCCCATAAACAAAAGGCTTTGTTAATTTCCGTTCGTCAAAAAAATGAATAGCTGTAGGTGGTGCATATGAAAACTGACGTTGTTCGGTTTTATAAGAATACGGCGATAAGAATCCAGCAAAAATCGCGCAGAAATAGAGTAACAATAAGGTACCCACACATGCTGCAGCCACACGCTTTTTAAAAAATTGACGAAAAGCCATCTGTGTTTCACTGATATGTTTCATTTCTTTAGTCATATCGAATCCTTGGATCAACTTTGGCCAAAGCAATGTCAGCTATTAAATTTCCTATAATAAATAAAACGCCCCCCATTAACATACTCGCCATAACAAGATAAACATCTTTTGAACGCACCGCTGTAAGCATCAAGGACCCTAATCCTGGCCAACTACAAATAATTTCGACTAACGCCGCCCCACTTAACAAACTAGAAAACTCATACCCTAATAATGTGATTAAAGGATTAATGGCATTTCGCAGGGCGTGTCGATAAATGACACGATTTTCAGGCAAACCTTTAGCACGCGCTGTTAAAATATATTTTTTCCCAAGCTCCTCAAGCATATTCCCTCTCATAATACGTTGTAAAGCCGCAATCGAACTTAAAGAAAGCGCCATCGCCGGAATCAGAAGATGTTTAAAGACATCCCATGTTTTTCCAACGAAACCTAATTGATCATACTGAGGACTTTGCATACCACCAAGAGGTAAGATGTGCGTTTGACTGGCAAAATAAAGAAAAATCATGGCAAGAAAGAAACTTGGTAAAGAAAGACACGTATAAGATAGTATTTGAATAATACGATCTGTAATTTTATTACGATTCACAGCAGCCCAAATGCCTAAAGGAATAGCCACGGACCACGTTAATATAAAAGTCGCAAACGAAAGCAAGAAAGTATTTAAAAGTCTTCCGCCAATAATCTGGGCAACGGGGATATGGTAATGAAAAGAGTACCCAAACTCTAAACGAACAATATTTCTGACCCAATGTAAAAATTGCATATACCAAGGCTTATCCAAACCATAAAGGTTTTGATAATGGGTGATGGTTTCCGGTGAGAATTGAGGATCCATACGAAGAGTATCAAGATAACTTCCTGGCGTTCCTCCCATAAGGGCAAAAGTTAAAAAGGCAATTCCTAATAACATAGGAATTGCGACTAAAATGCGTTTTATAATAAATTTGATCATAATCTCAATGCGTTATTAATGACGATATTCTGGTAAGACATAAAGTTCTTCCAAATTATGATAAACCCCGCCGTAATTTGTGGGATTAAGATTTCCGAATTTATTTCGTACGGCGGTATTCTTTGCACTTAAAACCGTATAAATAACCGGAAGATTTTCAGAAACAATCACCTGAAACTCATCATAATAAATCTTACGAACCCCCTCATCTAGCTGTTGGACGCCCTCGGTAAATATTTCATCAATACGCCTTTCCCAATCACTCATAGGTTCCGCTTGCTGAGGATGCCACAAATGTAATGTTCCTGTTGAATGCCAAACATTTTTTCCAAAATGCGGTTCGACGCCTCCTGTCAAACCTAATATAATGGCTTCCCATTCTAAAGTTCCATTAAGCTTACTGACAAGTGTATTAAACTCCAAACCCATAAAATTAACCTTCATCCCCAATCGTTCTAAGTCACCCCGAATAATACCAGCGATATCTTCTCTTTCCGTGTTGCCGGCATTTGTATTTAAATTAAACTCTATCACGTTTCCATCTTGATCTTCGATAAAACCATCATCATCACGATCTTTAAAACCCTCTGATGCTAATATTTCCTTGGCCTTATCTAAATCATACTCATATTTGGGGACATCAGGATTATGAAAAAAACCAGCCCCTGGTCCAATAGGTGAATTTTGATGATAACCTAGACGATTTTTAACAATCTCAACAATCTTATCTTTATCAATCGCATGCGCAACCGCCTGACGAAATTTAACATTCTGAAACCATTTCAACTTGATAGGATCAACAAAAGGCTCTTCTGTCTTAGGATTCTTGCCGGGATTAAGATTAAAGGTGATAAAATTGCTTCCCGTAGCCGGACCAAGATCGTAAATGGTAAAATTCCCCTTCTTCTCTTCAGGTTTAATGTAAGGATAATCTGTCCCCCTTAATCCATACGCATCAACAGAGCCTTCCATAAATTTTAGCAATTGAATATCCAAACTCGGAACAATTATAAATAAAACCCGATCTAAAAAGGGTAACGCCTCACCATCTGCAGATTTCTTCCAATAGTTAGGATTACGATCAAAAACCAACCGTTTACTTGGGCTGTATTCAACAAACTGAAAAGGACCCGTTCCAACAATCTCTCTTGGATCCGTGTCTATGCCCCAAGAAAAATTAAACTTTCCTTCCTTAACAATTTTCTCTAATTTATGCTTAGGTAAAATCGATTGATTCATGCTCATTAAAAAAGGAGCAAACTTTACAGGTAAAATAAATTTAACAGTAAAACGATCCAAAACTTCAACTTTAAACTGTTTCCCATCAATCGTATAAATATCCCGCGCGGAGCTTGGGATATCATCATTAAAAATAAGCTCATTAAATGTAAAGGCCACATCATCCGCTGTAAAAGGAACGCCATCATGCCAAAGCACATCCTGTCTTAAACGAAAAATCCACTCTAATCCATCCTCGCTCACCTCCCAAGATTCCGCTAATTGAGGATCCACCTTTGTCGTATACGCATTAACCGTGGTTAATCCCTCAAATATCATATTGGTGACCTCAGTTGTTGAGGTCTCCTTGGCCATAATATCATTGAAAGATTTGGGATCTGAGGTGGTAGATCGGACTAGCTGTCCGCCATATTTTCCAGAAGAAGTATTTTGAGAATAACTTAATTGTGGGAAAAAGGCCAATAAAGTGAAGATACCTAATATAAGACTCCAGCTACTGATCCTAAATTTATATAACTTGTTAAATATCTGTGACTTGGGGGTCAAAATGGGTCCTCTATATATAATAGATAATAATACTATTCTAATTTATAAAGGGCTTAAGTCAATATTTATTGACATTTTCCCTAAACACTTGAGATCTATCCTTTTCTGTACCAATAATTTTGGCCCCTCTTGCATTTCTTGAAATATGTTCTATACTTGAGGGAGACCTACTAAAGGTTTGTAGGTTTGACGAAAAAGGCAAACTTGGGGTAACCCAAGGACCCCGGTAGAAACACCAAACCGGGCCCGGCACTGAAAAGTGAAGGGGCAAAGCTAAAGGATCCTGTTAATAAGGATAGCCTGGCCACCGAATCAACATGACGTAGCATACATCTTGAGTAACACAGGTGGAACCTATCCAATTAACTGGATAGGTTTTTTTTATGTGGAGCAGCAGTAGCAGCAAAATACGAAGGTAAGGATATGGGTAAAAGGAATGTTAACTATAAAACGCAAAAAATTCATAAGTCCAGTGTGTATCCTGCTAGGGATCTGTCTCTGTCTTTTTGCGCCAAACTCTGTCTCTGCCTCAAGCTCTAAAAACTCTTACCAGTATAAAAAAGATCATTATAAGCGCTCTAAAAAGTACAAATCCTCCAAACACAAAAGTTCTTCTTATAAGAAGAAAAATCATAAGAACCATTCTAAACGTCACAAACTCTCCAAAGAAGATTTACATAAGCTAAAAGAAAAGCATCATAAACTTAAAGAATGGCGCAAACATTGGCATGGAACCAAACATACGCGCCCTTTATTAGTTGGACATTGGAAACTTGATGAAGGAAAAGGTTCTAGCGCATATGATTCTTCTCTATTTAAACAACACGCCAAATTGAAAAAAGCTCAGTGGATAACGGATGAAGAGCTTTGTTTATCAGAGAAGTGCATGTCTTTTGATGGCAACAATGCTCACTTACGCGTTAATAAATTTAAGGTCAGAAACAAAACAATGAGTGTCAGCACTTGGATCAAAAGTGATGACTTCTGTCATAACTCCTCTTGTCAAAGAGATATTATCTCCTCTTATGCGAAAAAGAAAAAATCACTACAATTCTGGACACTTAAAACAGTTCAGAAAAAAGGGAAAACCTTTCTTAAATTCCGATATAGATCCAAAAAGAATAATGTTAAATTTGTAGCCTCACAAGTAGCCTTAGAACCAGGAACATGGACGCATGTGGCCATGGTTTATACTGGAAAAACCATCAAATTATTTCAAAATGGTAAACTTGCCGGAGAACATGTTCTTAAACAAAGAATTTCATTTGCCCAATCCTCACGTTTATTTATAGGAGGCATCCCTCGTAAGAAGAAAAACAAAAGTTTTTTTGGATTAATGGATGAGGTCAAAATATTTCGATATCCCCTCACAGATGAAGAAGTTTCCTTATTAGCCGATGAATTAAGCCCACCTGTTCCTGTATGTGGCGATGGAGTTATTGATGGCGAAGAACAGTGTGATGGAACCGAAGGTGTTGGGGAACATCAAGAGTGTAGTGAAGAATGCGTCCTTATCGATCTCCCCTATTGTGGCGATGGCGTTGTTAATAATGGAGAACTATGTGATGGAACTTCTGGTGTCGGAGAACATCAAGAATGTAGTGAAGAATGCGCCCTAATCAATCTCCCCTATTGTGGCGATGGCGTCGTTAATACTGGAGAATTATGTGATGGAACTTCTGGTGTCGGAGAGAACCAAGAATGTAGCGATGAGTGTACGTTAATCAATTTACTATTTTGTGGCGATGGGAACATTAATAATAATGAGCAATGTGATGGTCAAGCGGGTGTCGGCGTTAATCAAACCTGCGATTCGAATTGTAACATTGTTAATCTACCCTTTTGTGGAGATGGCGTTCACAACTCGTTTGAAGAATGTGATGGAACTGAAGGTGTTGGTGAACATCAAGAATGTTCTGATCAGTGTTTATTGATCGACCTTCCCTTTTGTGGAGATGGTCTTCTTAACGGTGACGAACCCTGTGATGGTGATTTAGGAATTGGTGACCATCAAGAATGTTCATCCGATTGCCAATTAATCAATTTACCCTTTTGTGGAGATGGCGTTGTTAATAATACAGAAGAATGTGACGGTACAGACGGTGTCGGCGAACATCAAGATTGCTCTGATGAATGTAGCCTCATTGAACTTCTCTTTTGTGGCGATGGTGTTGTCAATAATGATGAACAATGTGATGGAACGGCAGGTGTCGGTGAACATCAAGAATGTTCTGATCAATGTTTATTAATCGACCTCCCCTTTTGTGGAGATGGTCTTCTTAACAGTGACGAAGAATGTGAAGGCACCTTAGGTGTCGGTGAACATCAGGTTTGTTCCGATCAATGTACATTAGTTGCCCTTCCCTATTGTGGAGATGGTATTCAAAATAATAACGAACAATGTGACGGAACAGATGGTGTTGGTGAAAACCAAGAATGTTTAGCTGATTGCACATTAAACAACCTCCCTTTTTGTGGTGATGGCGTTATCAACAACAACGAAGAATGCGATGGAACAGCAGGTGTTGGTGAAAACCAACAATGCTCTGAGCAATGCGTCCTTGTCGCTCTTCCTTATTGTGGAGATGGGATTGTTAATAACTCAGAACAATGTGATGGTGTTGCAGGTGTTGGGGAACATCAAGAATGTTCTGATCAATGTGTATTAATTGATTTACCATATTGTGGGGATGGCATTTGCCAACAAAATGATGAGAATATCAATACCTGTGCTATGGACTGTATCGTTGAATTTGAAAATATGTATACCCACTTTAGATTAGATGAGAATTATTCAACGACTTCTCTTATCGATGATGGCTATGGTCACAATCATGCTTACGCATCAACATCCACTTCTCTTTTAAGTCAACCAGGTGTCAATCAACAGTCATTGGAACTCAATAATAGTTCCGAATATATCAACGTAGATAACTTTCTTTCAGACATCAAATATGATGCCGTTGGTTCTATAAGTATCTGGGTCAAACGTAACAATGATAATAAAACAGGTATGATTTTTGGCTTTACGAGTGACTTCGACACATCCTTAAATCTTGTTGTCGCAGCAAGTGGTAGAACCAATTTTATTGTTCAAGGATTTGCCAACAATGCGCCGACTCGACCACTTGGTATTTTTTATGATGATCTCGTTGGAGTCAATGAATGGACACATTTGGTATGCGTTCAAGATGGTAATAATTTCAAAATGTATAAAAACGGAATTTTTCAACCCCCCACAGGATATTATTCAAATAGTGATTCAGGAGCTTGGTTTAAACACCTTAGTGATCAAAACCCTCAAAATTTAACAAAAGGTCGTCTGGGAATTACTTATATTGAAGGCGTCAACAAAATTAACTTTGATGGACGCATAGACGACTTTCGTTATTATGACAATCCTCTTAGCGATCAAGCTATCTTAGATATCTACAATAATGTCTCTATCCCCCAAAATGATGTTTGTGGGAATGGCCTTGTTGAAAATGCTGAAGAATGTGATGGCAACGAAACTTTAAGCTGTTCAATCAATGGTTATGAAGGAGCCAAAGACTGTCAAACTGATTGTACTTATAGCGCTTGTTCGGCTCTTGAATCATGTGGGGATAGCATCATACAAAGTGCTGCTAATGAAGAATGTGACGATGGCAATACAGTTTCCAACGATGGCTGTTCAGATAACTGTCAGACAGAAAACTGTGGCGATGGTGTTGTACAGTCATTATTAGGAGAAGAATGTGATGACTTTAATCAAATTTCAGGTGATGGATGTAATGCTAGCTGTTTAGATGAGTTTTGTGGTGATGGCATTGTGACAGTAGATCTTAATGAAGTTTGTGACTCAGAAACAGAATCATGTTTTACCCTTGCTGGTTATCAAGGAAGCCGCAACTGTTTAAACGATTGTTCTGCTTTTGAAACATGTCAAACCGCGCTTTTTTGTGGCGATGGTGTGTGTTCTCAAAGTGTTGAAAATAAAAATAACTGTGCGGTTGATTGCCCATTTATGTGTGGGGATGGCATTTTAGAAGTTGGTGAAGATTGTGATGATGGAAACTTATTACCTGAAGATGGTTGTTCTTCTGAATGTCGCCTTGAATTTTGTGGGGATGGCATTATACAAACGGGATTAAATGAAACCTGTGATGATAATAACACAGCTGATAATGACGGCTGTTCTAGCCTTTGTCAGCTTGAAGAATGTACAATCACCTCAGAGATGTGGGTGACACAACAATTGACAAATAACACGATGAATAAAACCAATTGGGCTATTGATAACGGTCAGGCTGTTTGGGAGGCAACCGTATTGGGTGACAATGAAGATAGCGAAATATTCTATTATGATGGCAACAACATCTTACAACTAACACAAAACAACTCCAATGATACGCTTGCACAGTTATCAAACTCTGCCATTATATGGCAAGCTTATCCAGACTTAAATAATGATGCATCAGAAGCAGACCTCTATTATTATAATTTCCAAACCGTTACTCGTTTAACCAATGATAATAACTCCGATTCATTAAGCTTTCTTAATGGAAATACGGCAATATGGTTAAAAAATGTAGTTGGTAATCAATTTGATATGTATCAATATGATGGCAACTCAACATCTCTGATCAACTCAGAAACAAATATCACCTCTCCCCTAGCAACATCGAGCGGAGTTATTTATGCCACGACAACAACACCTCAACAAATCAGATTATATGATTACTCTAACTTCTTTACGCTGGGTAAAGGAACCATTACAAACAACCAACAAATTGATGATGCTAAAGCTGTCTTTAGAAATACCGATCAACAACCCTTTGAAGTATTTCTCCATGACATCACAACAGCAAGTACCACACAAATCACAAACAATGAAGTAAGTGATACCTTTGATCAACCTGTTGTTCACAACGACTATATTGCTTGGATATCTCGTGAAGGATTAAAAGATAACTTAAAACTTTACGATGGCATAAATATCACCACCATCGCAACAGGTTTTGACGGGGATAACATCTCTACACCTTCTTTTGGCGAAAACTTTCTCGTTTGGCAGATGCAAGAAGAGATGAATGGTGATACGGAAATATTTGTTTATGATCTAAACACACAAGTAACCACTCCGATCACACAGAATGATCTTGCGGATCAGAATCCACAAGCTTCTGGTCAATCTATTATTTGGGGCCAATATACGGGAAGCCAAATGCATTTATTTATGGCTCGTTATCAAACGAACTGTGATACAGAGAACAACTTTGTCTGTGGAGATCAAACGTGTAGCACTCCTTATGAAACATCTATAAGTTGTCCTGCCGATTGTCCTACTCTATGTGGAAACGGAATTGTTGAGCTTGGTGAAGAATGTGACGATCTAAACACAAATTCAGAAGATGGTTGTTCATCTAGTTGTTTATTAGAAACATGTGGGGACGGTATTTTACAAACAGGAATTGGTGAGGAATGTGACGATGGTAACACAATTGCTGATGATGGATGCTCCATGATTTGTCAATCAGAGGCTTGCGATCCTAACGACCCTTATCATGTCGAACAAATCACTATAGATAGTTTTGATATCCGTTATGATTCTTTAAATGCAAGCACCAATGGACTTATCACATGGCAAGCACGCGCGCCACAAAGTCAACATGATCAAATATTTCTTTTTGATGGATCAAATGTTAATCAAATCACAAATGATAGCACATGTAATACAGCACCACATATTAACACCCAAGGTCATATTGCCTGGAGAAGTTTAATCAATCCAGAGGGTGAGATATACTTTTATGATGGAACAAATACGACACGTATTACAGACAATGCTAATTATGACGATCAAATTGATTTAAATGACAATGATCATATCGCGTGGATTGGATCCAAAAGTGGTGTGCTTACAAATAATTGGGAAGTTTATACATACCAATCGAACTCCATATCACAAATCACATCCAATAGTTTGACCAACAACTCTGTAAAAATTAATAACTTAAATCATCTGCTATGGCAAGATTTTAAATCGAATTCAGATCTTGAGTTATCCTATCACGATGGAAGTAACACCATTACCTTAACGTCTAACGATCATCATGAAACAGGCAGTGTTCTTGCTAACAATAATCACGCGGCTTGGTCAGAAAAAGATCCAATAAATAATATATATAACACCTATTATTATGATGGCACAACGATTTCACAAGTCACTAATGACACTGAAGATGATTTGCATATCGTTATTAACGATAACCAAGGAATGGCATGGGTCAAGGGACATAAACAACTCTCAGAAATTTATTATTACAATGGGGTAAGTGTTGTTCAACTGACAAACAATACCTTAGAAGATTCCCATGTTGATCTTGATAACAATGGAAAAGTTGTATGGCAAGGATTTGATGGATTTGATTTTGAGATATTTATGTATGATGGAAGTACTGTTGTCCAATTAACAAATAACAGTATCGATGATGAACATCCTCTTTTAAGTGGAGATAAAATCTATTGGCGAGGTAACGTTAATGGGGTTTACAATCTATTTAGTATTGATTTAACAGCAGGAAGCTGCAACTAATTTATTTCAGCATCCTTTAATTTATCTAAACTTTCCACAAGCATTCTCGCCCACAAATCAAGAACACTTTTGGTGTGACCCCACTTCGTTAACCCCTTATGATACTTATAACTCTTTCCCTTACGCGCATCAATAAGGGCAACAATTTGCTCACCATTAAGAGAGTCAACTAACTCAGCTTCTAGGGAAGCACCTCCAATTCCAGCCCCCAACAGGGTTGTTGACCAGTGCAGATTTAGATAGATCTTGTTCGGCTTTACACCTGTAATAGCTGTACGAATTAACATGACATCCTCAGCAGGATCCTCTACGATTTCGTACCTTCCCCCTAATTCCTCAGCTAACTGATCATAAAAATAATCGGCTAATTGCGTGGCTTCCTCTGCATTGATCGATTTATTTTCCGCATCCTCATCTAAAAAAAGCTGTACCGGGGCAATTAATAACTTGCTATATTGATCCATATCAACATAGTCATTGGAATAATCATACAACCCCTTTAACTTTTCATTTTCTTCTAAATTAGAATAATTATTCAAAAATCCCGTACGCGTCACATTAATTTTACTAGAAGAACATCCTGCAGTCAGCAATACCAACGTCAAAAGGCTTAAATAAACAAATTTTTGTATCGAAATTCTGTTAGTCATAAGTCATTTTCCCTTTATTAAACTTTCTTCTTAAAAGTAATATAATAGAATTATTATATAACAAACAGTCCGCTTGAGACATAAAATTTCATCTTTTTATGAAGAATTTTGAAAGAATTACTCAACAACTGGAGGAGTTGCTTCTTTAGCTGCATCAACGGTTGGAGCGACTTCTGTTTTTAGCTCTTCGGCTTTCTCTTCTACCTTTTGACTGGCATCGCCTAATGCTTCATTTAAATCTTTTGTAAGAGGTTCTTCCGTTATAACAGCGACTTTATTAGGCATGAGAGATTCTGACCTTTTTATATTTAAAAAAGTAGAAACAAGATTTGTCATTAAAAATATAGTAGCAAATATGGTGGTTGCTTTGATAAGCATAGTATTCGTTTGAGCGCCAAACATTGATTCTGCCGAAGCAAATCCTTCCGTTAATCCACCACCTCGTCCTGATTGCATCAAAATAATCACGATTAATAAAACACAAACAATTCCATGAATAATACTAATAAATAATGTCATTATATTCCATTCCTTGTTACTTGCGTTGAATTACTACTCTGTTTAACAATTTCTATAAAAGCTTCACTTTTTAAACTTGCTCCCCCAACGAGAGCACCATCAATATCTTCTTGAGAGATTAATTCCGCTATATTATCAGGCTTAACACTTCCACCATATTGAATACATACGCCATCAGCTACGGCATCACTAAAAGTTTTACGAAGAAAATCTCTAATAAACTTATGAACTTCTTGAGCTTGCTCTGGAGTCGCCGTTTTGCCTGTTCCTATGGCCCAAACCGGTTCATAGGCGATAACAAGTTTTTTGGCTTCTTCTTCTGTTAAACCTGCTAACGATTCTTCGCATTGTTTAGAGATCACATCAAAAGCTTTGCCGCTCTCTCTTTCTTCTAAGACTTCGCCTACACACACAATAGGAATTAAATCATGCTTTAACGCAGCCTTAATTCTCTTATTAACCGTCTCATTTGTTTCTCCAAAATATTGTCGCCTCTCTGAATGACCAATAATACAATACTTCACGCCCAAATCTTTTAACAAAGGCGCTGAAACCTCTCCTGTAAACGCACCAGAATCTTCCCAATACACATTTTGAGCACCTACATCAATGTTAGATTCTAACAATAAATCTTGGACAACCGATAGAGCCGTGCTGACAGGACATACAACAATGTCCACTCCCGTCAAATCCGTTAGTTCCCTTTTTAACAGCGTCACTAAATCCACAGATTCTTGAATATTGTTATTTAACTTCCAATTTCCTGCAATAATAGGTTTTCTCATAATGTCATTTCCCTTTATCATTAATTTTTATCTTTTAGCGCCTCAATTCCTGGTAAGGCCTTACCCTCTAAAAATTCTAAGGAAGCACCACCACCTGTGGAGATATGTGTAATATCCTGGTCCACTTTAAATTTGGCAACAGCTGCAGCGGAGTCTCCTCCTCCAATAATCGTATTCGCATCCTTTAATGTTGCTAAATATTCTGCAATGGCTTTGGTTCCTTCTGCATACTCATCAATTTCAAAAACACCAACAGGACCATTCCAAATAATCGTTTTCGCTGTTGATAACACTTTTTTAAAAGCCTCAATCGTTTTAGGACCAATATCTAAACTTTCCCAACCTTCATCAATTTCATCTACAATCTTTCGGGAAGCTATATTATCAAATTTATCCACCACCAAAAAATCTTGGGTTAATTCGATATTCACATTCGCGGCCTTAGCCTTCTCTAAAAGATCACCGGCAATATCTACTTTATCCGCCTCAAGCTTTGAATTTCCTATTTCTTTTCCTTGAGACTTAAGAAATGTATACGCCATTCCCCCACCAATCAAAATAGCATCGGCTTTAGAAATCAAATTTTCAACAAGCAAAATTTTGTCTGATACCTTCGCCCCACCTAAAATTACGACAAAAGGTCTTTGTGGGTTTTTAACAGCTTCGCCCAAATAAGCAATTTCCTTCTCTAATAAAAAGCCTGCAACAGCAGGCAAATTCTTGGCAATCCCTTCCGTTGAAGCATGAGCCCGATGAGCCGTACCAAAGGCATCATTGACATAAACATCAGCCAAAGAAGCCAACTCTTGAGCAAAACCAGCATCATTATCCGTCTCTTCCTTATGAAATCGCAAATTTTCTAATAAAATAACACGCTCCGATTTCTCAGCTATATCAGATTGAACCCCAGCGCCAGTACAGTCATCGCACTTAAAAACGCCCTCTCCAAGCAATTTTTCTAATCGTTGCGCTACAGGCGTAAGTCTCATGTTTTCAACAACTTGGCCATTTGGACGGCCCATATGGCTCATCAAAATTAACTTTTTTGGATTTTGTTCTAGAATATATTTTATGGTAGGAATGGCAGCTTTAATACGGATATCATCCGTAATGGCGAGATTATCATCTAAAGGCACATTAAAATCGGCCCGCATAATGACTTTTTTATCTTTTAAATCAATATCTTTGACGGTCTGTTTATTCATTACTTGTTATTCCCCTAACAGTTAAATCCTTTTTATATTCATATTGAAGCACCTATTATAGCGAAGGTTTTGGATTTGTCAATGACTGGAAATCTTTCCTAACCAGGCGCGCAAGATCTCTGTAAAAGTATATATCTCCGGCTCAAACATACTCCGCTTACGCTCCGTAACTCGCCTGAGATATATACTTTTACAGAAATATAGAGTACCCTGGTTCCTAAATTCAAATAATAAAAAATTTGTACACTTCTTTATATTTAAAAAAGGATATTTCCCAAGCGAGTTGCGCAGCGTTAGCGGAGCATGTCTTAAGCCGGGGAAATATCCTTTTTTGATTTCGTGCATGAAACAATTAGAACTAAGCACTCTTTACTATTCTAATTTTATTCTACTCCCAAGATAACCCAACACCATGAATCTTAAGATCGTCGTTATTAAATACTTCTATTTTATATTCTAATTCTGTCCCGGATGTTAATGTGGATAAATCGGCTGTGGCAGAAAGAATACGCCGACCATCATCATAGTCACCAAAATCAGAAAGGGTAAGAGCAGATGACCATTCGCCTCCTCTTCTGATGTAGGCTTTGATATCCGTATTTAAAGTAATATTATGGATATCTTCTTCAAAAATAATTATCTTGGCATCATCAGGAACAGATTTTGCAGTAAACCCTTCTGAGATAAGTTGAACTTCTGTTGATCCCGCCTCCCAAACCTTAAAGTTATGATCATAACCACTTTCTGTAACCCAGGAGCCTTGACGCTTTTCTGTTTTATCTCCATCGGCATAACTATCCGTATTAACAGCTGACCAACGAATAATCTTAAACCCATCTTTACTTCCGCTTCTTCTCATAACAATATGATATTTCGTGCTTGCGGATAATGAAACGGGACTTGCGAATTCAAAATCAACATAACTATACGATGTGGATATTAATGTTGCAGCTTTGGTCACAGTTGTTCCTGTAACAGGAGTACCAGACGGTTTTCCGCTAGAGTCAGTTTGAATTTCAACAATAATGTTGTCTGTTGGAAGACCTTCCTTTTTAATTTGAACACTAAGCTTAGAACAATCAATAGCAGAACTCAATTCAAACTCTTGACCTTGCTCTTCAGCATTTCCAGGCCCACCATCAACACTAAAACCTGTGGCATATGTATTTAAAAAACTTTCTTCAACAGTATCTCCTGCATTTCTTTCAGAGACATAATAATTACCAGCTGCTTCATAAACTTTAAAGTTGAAATCAATATTAGTATCGGTCGACCATGTCCCCGAATTACGTTCGTTTTGACTCCCACCTGAATAGGCATTACCTGATTTTACTGACCATCGAATGATATTAGATGAATCACGAGAAGCTGTTCGTCTCATAACGATATGATACGTTGTTGTTGCATTCAAACGCACATTCCAAGGAAAATCAAAATCAACATATGAAAAGGATGCTGAAATCTCAGAGGAATCCAAAGCAACAGAAGCATTTTCATGAACAAGGGTCCCTGAAGGCTTGCCCGAACTATCTGTTTGGATTTCTAATATAATATCATCTGTAGGTGTTCCCACTTTTTTGATATTAACACTTATTTTTGGACTATAAACATTCTTACTTGTAGAAAAACTTTGAGCTTGCTGCTCAAAGGTTCCTGTTTCTCCACCTATGCCGTAATCAGTTGTGTATGCATCTTCAAAACTTTCATTGATCGTGGCATTTGCATTGTTAACATACGTTACATTCACTGAAGAGGCCGTATCAACACCTTGCTCATTAGAATATACATCAACCGCACTATTTCCAATAAGCGCAATCGTTTCGCCCTTATCTTCTCCAAACCGAAACGCGTTATATGCTTCTTGTTCCGACATTAAATCCCCATAGCTGGTTGCGGCAAAAAAAACAAATAGCAACAAAAGTGACGTAATTCTTTTTTTCATAAAGGTTCCTTTCTTTGTAAATTATGATTAAGCATTTAAAATATTATGACGGTATAATAAAGAAAAAATTTAAGACAAGCAATGACATTATTATGAAAAGCGCCAACTATCTATTATCTACCGACGACTAACCTATCTCATATAGCTACAATTACACCAATAAATTGTAAAAAAAAAGATGGCGCATTCCTAAATCGAAGAAATATCTTCTTAAGATTTCATACGTACGACAAACTTAAAAAAATTATTCACTTATTTTCTTAGCAACAATAAGAACCGATTTGCCAAAATGATAAAAGGTGCAAAAATCGATGGGTCTTGATAGAGGAATAACAATGTTATCCCAAAATTTTATTTGAGATAATGTGGGGGTGGATGATTTTAAGATACAGCGGTTGGCTAAGGAGAGGAAAAAACCACAAGAATCTAAATACTTATTTTGAACGATCTCTACAGTAGCTGGCATAAGTTTAAGTAACATTTCTTTGGTATATCTACGAAAATGCCCTAATTGTTCATCAAAAGGTGAATAAAGCATCTGATGCGCTGGACACATAATGACGAGATGTCCGCCGACACGTATACGACTAAGAGCCTTTTTTACTTCATTAAGATCATCTTCGATATGTTCTAAGACATCAATATAGACAATAGCATTAAATTTTTCCTCAACAGTAATATCGTCAATAATTCCTAATCTTTTTTCTATCCTTTTGTTTTCTTCAGGAATTTTATTAATTAATTCTTTATCTGGTTCAAGGCAAACCCATCTTTTTATCGTATCATTAAAAAATGAAAATGTCGTCCCACCTTGCCCAGCACCAACTTCAAGGACATCTCCTTTTAAATAGGGGCAAATAAATGAGTTTAAATACGCTTTCCAATTAACCGCCTTGGCAAAAATATCTAGCTCTTCTCCAATATAGGAACTTTGGTTCATAGTCACTCTTTTCTACAAATCATTATGTGATAGGCACTCAAAAATGGAATAAAATTTGTGGGGATAGATTCAAACGCGTCAACAATGGATCTTTTATTTTTTAATAACCGCGCAATAAGCCCTGGTGGAAGATTACAACAGCGTTTAAATTTCTCTAATTTAAGTTTATGAACGGATATTTCTTTTTCAATGGTGCCTCTTGTCAATTTTAGATACTCCTTCTCCTCGCTAAATGACATTTCAGGAGTTATTAAAATTTGTAAAAGAATAAGTAAATTGTACGGATTTGGTTCCACAAAAACGCCAACAAGATCTTTTTTAGCTATAATTTCAAAAATCGTTTGGCGTTGCTCATAATTCATATGATGTAAGGTGTGGAAAACAAAAATTAATGACTTCGGGGGACAAGAAAAATTCGCTTTTAGCAGACTATCCGCTGTATCATTACAAATTTTAACGTGATTACAATCAGAGAATTTCTCCTTTAACGCCTCGCAAAAGGAAGCTGAAGGCTCAATAAGATAGATCTGTTTGAAATTGTTTACAACAGGCGCTGAAAACCGACCCATCCCCGCCCCTATTTCAACAGCAACTTCCTTTGAATCAAATTGCCCGATAAGATTGTTGATCATTTGAAATACAAAAAAAGAAAAATCATCTGATTCATACTGCATGTAGGCATGGCTTTCTCGATGAAAATATTCTTGTTTCTTATTCATCAATGATCTCCGAAACAAGCCAAAGGGGACGCCTTTTATTTTCAATGAAAAGTTTACCAATATACTCACCAATCATTCCCATAAACATAATTTGAATACCTGCTAATCCGTAAATACTTATTAGTGTGGTCGTCACACCTGGAATTTCGGTGATATCAAATATTTTTAAGAAAAATACCAGAATAGCAACGGCGACGCAAAAAACAATCATAAATATTCCAAAGAGAAAAATGAAACGCATAGGTGCTACAGAAAAACCAATAATCCCAACCAATGATAAATTCAACAACCCTCTAAATCCTACTTTGGAGTCTCCTTGCCTTCTTTTTTTGCGTTCCAATTTAACACCTGTTTGTTTCATACCGACATACGCGCGAATAGCGGGAAAATATATTTCTCGCTCTTTAAACATAAGAATCTTCTCTAGTACTTTTTGATTAAAAACAGAAAACGTTCCTGCATCCTGAGGAATTGTTAAAATCGTCATTGCTTTTTGTAATTTATAAAACATCATTGTCAAAATATTTATAATCCAATTACCGGAGTTTGCGGTCCTGATAGCATAGACACAATCATACCCCTCCTTATATTTGTCTAACAACAACTTAATATCTGAAGGGTCATCTTGAAAATCAGCATCAATCACAAGAATATTTTCAACGTCTTTTGGAACATGATACAGGCCAGCCATAAGCGCCTGTTGATGCCCAAAATTTCTCGTAAGATTAATTAGCTTTTTCTTATTAGCTTTTTTAACTTTATAATCTTGAACAACAGAATAACTCTTATCAGCTGAACCATCATTGATAAGGATAAAATGCAAAGGCAGTTCGTTATTAAGTTTTTCTTCGATCTGCTCCAAAAACGGTTTTAAATTCTTCTCTTCGTTATAAAATGGAATAACAATAGCTAATGTGTTCATAATTAACCTATCTAAAGAGCCCCAAAGGGTGGTTTATATTGAAACTCAATTTCATGAGCGCCCGAACTTACTTCTATCCCCCAAAAAGTTCCGTAGGTACGAAAAATGGATTGTGGCTTACCATCGATTGAACTTATCCAATATGGATTGTATGTATTTGTAACTACCAAAATCGCATCGCCATCGAGATTAACTTTTAGTCGAATTTTATCCGGCGTATATTGTAAAACATCAATCGAATTATTTTGAAACGCGTAATTTCTATTCTTTAATTTATCAGATTCCACTAAAACTGTGGTTTTTAATTTATCCAGCGGATATTGCGCCAAAATATCGAACATTTCTGATTCCCCATCGATTTCTTCAAAATTTTCCACAAAAAAGAAACGCGGTAAAACATACGGGTTCTCATAAACGTAGCCCGCAAAACGTTTGGAGAATTGACCAAAATTAGCCTTTATCAAATTCTTCCATTTTTTGGCTTTGCTAACAGCCATCTCTGGTGCCCCTTCCTTAAGGGCTATCAAATCTTCAGTCTCAATAGGAAAGTATGACCAAATATATTTAACATTTGCTAGTGATAATAAATCTAGATCGTAATATTTTTTAAAAGGAACAACGCGATGTTCAATAATATCTTGTCCCTGAACATAAAGATAGAGTCGTGATCCATAACCAAGAAAATATTCGTCAACCTGCCAGTTGAGCTCCATGATAGGACCAATAAGTTTTTTCCAAAACAGATTATAGTGAAGCGGATAAAGATTGAGATAGCCGCCAATCGTCTCAATATTTTTCAGATGCGCCACCGAAGGATCATTCCCAACCGTTGCAATACGATACGGCAACTCTTCTTGGTCCAGTTTCTCTTTAATAAACTGAAGATGTTTATTAGCCATATGATGCTTGTATGAAAACTTAAAATTAGATTTGTTGTTGTAAAAATGTAGAAGTTTTCCAGAAAAAACAATAAAAAAGGTAATCACACAAAAACTAATCGCAAATTTTCTTTGATGCTCTTGTTTAATATTCCTATAAACGAGACTTATCGCATAGCCCACAACCAAACCTAGAAAAATATTAGAAAAGTGCATCGTCCGATCAAGATTAACACTACGAAGTATGGGGATATAATTTTTAAGAATGTTACGAGCAATATCAAAAACAATAGGAATAAACGCAAAGAGTGTTAAATAAATCAACATTAATTTAACACACGTACGATTTAAAGCCTTCTTCCAAATCAACCACCCTCCGGCAAATAAAGAAAATAGGATAAAGTGCCGCGGCACAAACTCAATACGTGCTGTAATTTGCTCCCAAAGTGTTTCGTCCATGAAATTCCAGGCCGTCCGATGAGAGTTAGCAGTATAAACACCCATGGCAATGATGTCATTCGTATGAAGAAGAAACGACAGCACCCAAAACCCAATGAAACACATCCAAAATCTGATATCTTTTTGAAATCGCCCCAATATAAACCAGACACCAGCCGCTAAAGGAGCAAACATAAGAAACCAAATGAGCGATGAGGTGACACTATAAACAACTAAAAGAGCAACCCCTTGCATAAGCGATTGACGAGATAATTTAAAAGACCCTTCTTGGTTTAGCGATTCAAACCACAACAAGATAAGTGGAAACAATGCCAAAGAAAGCCCCACATCCGCCCTGCCAAATAATGGATAATGACAAAGATAGGCGGCCACACTAAAAAAACCTGCAAGTATCGCCTCAAACGCAGGCAACTTTAGAGACTTCTTAGCAAACAAATAAACAGTAAACAATTGTAGACTATACGATCCTACAATCAGAAATATATATCCAAACCATCCAGGGAAGAAAAATTGCAAAATGGCTGAAGTGTGCAGATACTTCATATCATTCGATACTTTATCAAAACCTCCCCCCGCTAAAGGTGACCATAATGATGGGCCATCTTCCTTTAAAGATCTCATCATAAAAATGTCACGCGATGCAATGGAATCCCATGTGTCATGAGCGCGAAGAAATGATGAGGTACCTAGAAACCAAAATTCAAAGGTTAAAACTAGTGTCAGTAAAACACATAACCCAATCAATTTTATCGGAGATGAAGAGAATTTTTTAATTTTATTTGTCATATAAGACTCTGTCTGTGACATCATCTAACTTATAAAAAGCTTCATAGTTTGAAAAATAACTTCTGTCATCTAATATCCTAAAATCTGTCCCAAAATACGCATTTAATACAACGCGAAACGTATTAACAGGGGTCATTGTTTGATACAACTCACTTTTATCGACCTCCGGGAGATAAAGGGCATTAAAACTTCTCATTCTTTCCTGCAAAGCTTTATCAGGAGGGTTACGCCATCCCCCCTCTCCAGCACACTCCAAATGAACATCAGAGCCATGATCTGAGGCAAGGATAATAATAGGTTTCATCCTCGATTTAGAAAGAATCTCTTCAATAACCTGTTTCATTTGCCTGTTGGTATAAATGAGTTGTTCTAAATAATGTTCTTTGACCATACACACCTTATCATTGATTAACGTTTCCTCCTCATGGACGTCTCCATTTCGTTTAAAAACATAAGGAGGATGTGGAAGTAAAAAATGCGCCAATACAAATTTAGGAACCTTGTATTTAGGAAGCTCTTTTAATTCATCAAACATACAGTTTATTCTATCTGCTTTATCAGCGGAGTTATCGATGACGTATCGCAGCATAGAGATGTCTGTTAGATAATCTAAATAAGGCTCGTGAAAAGCACCACACATAATTTCATAATCAGCTTCCCTTATAAGATGTGTGCCGATCCAATCGGTCTGAAAACTAAAAAATTTATAGCCTAACGATTTTGCAAAATTAACAACCCGCCCATTGGCAATCATATCATACGGACCTCCAACAGCATCTTGCGGAGTTCCAGTACCCTTATTCGGATCATGTGCATAACGCATATCAAGGGTAGATGATAAAGACAAAATTGTAGAAGCATAATTGCTACGGGCTTCTGAGACGATATAGAAATCTTTATTTTTCAAATAATCTTCAAAATCTTGATTATCATAATCAAAGACTTGTTTTAAAGTTTTTGAATTCGCATACGAATCCATTACAATAAAATAAATATCACGAACCAATTTTTTAGACCTCGTCACCTCTCCTTCCTGTAAACTATACTCTTGAAACGTAACATCCAATTTCCATCTTTTAAACCCTGTTGCAACACATAATGTCAGCAATAAAACAATACATGCCATGTTAAAAACCTTTGTTACCTTAACTAAATTCCAAGGTATAACAAAAAGAACAACCCCGACAACCATTAATATAACAGCCCATAAGGTTAATAAATGCCTCTGACGAGAAAAGTGGATCCATCCGAAAAATTCTTGACCATAGAGCGTGTCTGTTGCATGTCCATGAATAAAAAAACAAAATAAAAAAAACGACACAAAAATGGCGGCCCTATGCGCATCCTTAAACACATATTTAAACCCCTGATAAACCAAAAAAGCAAACAACACGCTTACCAATACTGATAAAATTAAACCAAATGGCGAAAGAAACTCTAGATGTTGATAGTAATAAACGAGTACTGGACTCGCTGCCAAAATAAATGGATAAATAACCCTTTTTAACATTCTTTCTCCTGCGCAAAATTATTCATTATCATAAATAACTCGATTTGTTACATCCTTTAATTTATAAAGAGCATCATAATTTGAAAAATAACTTTTATCATCTAACAACCTATAATCTGTATCAAAATACGCATTGAAAACAACACGAAACGTATTGACAAATGTCATCGTCTTATACAATTCACTCGTATCTGTCTCCGGAAGATATAAAGCATTAAAACTTCTCATTCGCTCTTGTAGAGCAATATCGGGAGGATCCATCCATCCTCCCTCGCCTGCGCATTCTAAATGACTATCCGGGCCATGATCCGAGGCTAAAATTATAATCGGATTCATTCTTGATTTAGAAATAAGCTGCTCAATAACTTCTTTCATTTGTGTATTGGTATAAATCAGTTGCTCTAAATATTGTTCTTTAATACTACAAACCTTATCATTAATAACAGTTTCTTCTTCAACCACCTGCCCGTCACGTTTATAAATATACGGTGGATGTGGAAGTAAAAAGTGTGCCAAAACAAATTTAGGGAATCTATATTTAGGCAGCTCTTTGAGCCCATCAATCATACAAGCCGTCCTATCTGCTTTATCATCAGAATTATCAATAACGTATCTCAACATTGAAATATCTACTAGATAATCAAAATAAGGCTCATGAAAAGCTCCACATAATATTTCGTAGTCAGCCTCTCTTATAAGATGCGTCCCGATCCAGTCCGTTTGAAAACTAAAAAATTTATAGCCCAATAATTTTAAAAAATTTACAACTCGACCATTAGCAATCATATCATACGGGCTCGCAACAGCATCTACGGGTGAGTTCGTCCCCATTTTAGGATCATGAGTATAACGCATGTCCATTGCTGTAGAAAGGGATAGGATTGTAGAAGCATAATTGCTGCGCGCTTCTGAGACGAGATAAAAATCTTTATTTTTAAGAAAATCTTCAAACTCATGATTATCGTAATCATACATATCTTTAAGGGTCTTTGAGTTTGCATACGAATCAACAACTATAAAATAGATATCACGAAGCATTTTCTTGGGCTTCGTTGCTTCTTCTTTTGTTAAACTATATCTTTTAAATGTTGGCTCCAATTCCCATCTTTTAACTCCAACAGAAATACATAACCCTACCAAAAAAACAATACATAACACGTTACCATATTTCGTCACACGAACTAAATTCCAACGCAAAACAAAAAGCACTCCGCCAACAAACATTAACAAAATAACCCAAAAAATTAAAAGATGCCTTTGCCGCGAAAAAAAGACAAACCCAAAAAACTCCCGACCATAAAGAGTGTCTGTTGCATACCCATGAATAAAAAAACAAAACAGAAAGAAAGATACAATAATGGCAGCTCTATGAGCATCTTTAAACACAAATTTAAACCCTTGATAAAACAATAAGGTAACTATCACACAACCTAATACTGATAAAATCAGACCAAAAGGCGAAAGAAATTCCAGATGTTGATAGTAATAAACAAGCAATGGACTCGCCGCCAGAATAAATGGGTAAATGACTTTGTTTAACATTCTTTCTCCTACGCTAAATTATTAATTGACCTTTTATCAACCGCCACCACAACACCCATAAGCAACCACAATAACGTTCCTAGTTGAACAGAATAAAAATCGGTATCAAAAAAAGCATGAATAAGAAAGCCAAGCATGCCGGCTAATAGACCAAACTGAAGCATATAACTTGGACCATCTTCCACTTTAGATAAATTTTTCAAATTATGATAAAACAATCGATACAATATCCATAAAAACGCCGCTAAACCCAAAATCCCCATCTCTGCCGCCGTTTGTAAGTAACAGTTATGCGGATACCCACCCCAATGAATTTTATATCGGGGAGCTACCATCGAGTAGGTGTTTAATCCCGAACCTAATAGAGGATGATCTTTGATGATCAATAAAGCCTCCTGCCAATAGATGAGCCTTTCAGAGTCATCAAACAGCCCTCCTCCAGCAACATCACTCGTCCTTTCTTTTAACATACGATTAGCAAAAAAGGATGTAAACAAAATGATAACGCAAACCATAATCATTAATACTTTACGATTACGCAATCCTAAAAATATTAAGCTAAAAGCAAAAGCAACCCAAGCGCTTCTAGAGTATGTGAAACCAAGGTTTAAAGTAGCCATAACAACAATAAACAGCATCCCTATATAAAACCACTTCGACAACTTTTTCTTGGCATTATCTTGTTGATTGAAGAAACCGAACATTTTTTTAAAACGCACCAACGATAATGTCAGAGCAACTGGAAGAAAAGACAACAGATAACCAGAAAAATCGTTAGCGTGTTTGAATGATGAGGTGACGCGTCCATCCGTGATAGGATGTTGCATAATAAATTCTCGACGCACAACATATTGAAATAAGCCATTAAAGACGATTAAAGCAAAAGAGGCAAAAAGCACTTTTAAAAACATCATGATTCGTTTTTTTGTATTCATGCATTCAATAAACATAAAATAAGTAAACGTTCCTTGAAGCAACTTACAGAAAAAACCTTTGAAACTTAAGTGGAAATAGTAACTAATGACAAGAGATAAAAAGGCGATTAACGTATAAAAACCGATAGGTGTATTAAGATAAGACGCCACCGGACGAAAGGATTCCCGAAAGGCATTATAAAGATAAACAATACTCTTTATATTCGTTGATTTCGCATCATCTTTTACCCTAACAACAAAACGGCAACTACGTTTTATAATATAAGAGAAAAAAGCTACGCCAAAAAGGCTCTCCATCATAGCAGGTGACATGGGTAAGAAGAAAATCATGGCGTAAAAGGCAAAAGCCATGACCTTGTCGCAGCGTCTATTGATTGTTTCAATGTTCATACGTCTTTCCACTTTAAAGACAATCACAATAATGTCATCGAGACCTCATGACGTTAAAAACTATTAATGCTTCCCCGCTTCCGCGGGGATGCCACGATTAATATTACTTATAGCCACCAACAACCCCACCATATACCAAAACAAAGATGAATGTTGCAGCGTATAAAAATGTGTATCAAAAAAGCTATGCACCAAAAAGCCAAATATTCCAGAGATTAAACCAATGGATATCCATTTTAAGGTTTCATCCTCCAAGGCCAGAACTCTAGGATTTTTAAAATAACTTTGAAATATACGGGCGATGATAAAAGAAAAAGTCACTAATCCAAACAACCCTGTTTCCGCTGCTATTTGCAAATAACAATTATGTGCATACGTTGGTCCATGTTTGGCTAGAGGAAAATATTCCTGAAAAATGGACATGAAAGTATTGATCCCGTGTCCAAACAAAGGCCTTTCTTGAATCATCCTTACTACGTCCTGCCAAATTTCCAATCGCCACAGCATGGTTTCCCCACGAGAGAATACAAACATCTCATAAGGCGAACCGCTCAACAGTACATAGCCCAGAATACCTATCAAAAAACAGATTAAGCCCAAACCGGTAAGGATTTGAAGTTTTTTTTTCCGCGAAGCGTAGTAAATAAGAAAAATCCAATCCCAGCAACGGCTGCGATCCATGCCCCTCGTGAGAAAGTAATAACCAAAAGCCATACACTTATCAAAATACTCGCTAAACTCAAATAATGTTTATGTTCATCTCGAAAAAAAGCACAATGCAGGCCAAATAATATCGGCAAAATTATCGTAAGATACCCACCCAAACCATTCGCTGTTTTAAAACTAGCTGAAGCGCGACTAAACAAAACCCCTCGCTCTTGAGAAAAAATATCCATCCCCGTTAAATAATATTGCTGCAATCCATCTAGGACAACAGTCAACGATGTAATCATCAAAACGGTAATAGCAATGCGGATATGTTTTTTTGTTGTAAAAAATGCGACAACCAAAAAATAAATGAAAAACCATTCTAACGTTTTTGTTAAAAAGTTTTGAAAAGACTCCCACAGAAAGACACTGCCACTCACTGAAAATAGACAGGCGACCAAGAACCAAGCAATAGGTTTATTTAAAGGGGTTTCTGGAAAAGAGAGATCTTTGGTTAAAATTTTCTGCACAATCCACAAGACTAATGAGAGAACCACACAAACCTCAACAACCGCTGGACTATAAGGAAGCCAGAAAATAAGAAGATATAAAAAAAATCTAATGAGGGAATTGATAATGGAGGTCAAACTATTCACTATTTTGTAATTTTCGATGTTTCAGAGACGTTACTCTTAGGGGTTGATGAATTGGCTAAGACATGTTCTTTGCTAACTTCACCTTTTTTCCATCGCGTACGATTTCGAAACAATTCATTAAACAAACGCATATAACGCGTTGTCTCCGTCCCGCCTTGCGTAAAATAAACCCATAAATTATTTATCAAACGCATAGGACGACATACGAAGGATAAAATATAGAAATTAATATATAACCACAACATCTCCACATATAGCTGCTTAGAAGACAATTGATCACAATAAGATTTCCCTGAGCTATCATAAAAATCGATAATATTTTGAAAATCTGTTAAATCCATATTAATTTTGCCTGCTTCTTGCAATTGTTTAAAATAAGGAGACCCTGGATATGGTGTAAATTTTGAAACCGTAACATCATGAACCCCTAAAACAGCCATTTTTCTCACAAGCTTTAATGTCTCTTTAAGTGTTTGTTTTGTATCTTCTGGAAAACCAATCACAATAAAACAGCCAATCGTCATGTTCGTCTTTAAAACAATTCGAACCGCTTCATACAATTTATCAAGATCAACTTGTTTTTTGATCGCCTCTAAAATCATGGTCGAACCTGATTCAGGAGCAAAGGCAAAGTTGCGCAATCCAGACTTATCCAAAGCGAAGGCTAACTCTTCATCAAAAGCCTCACATCGTGTTCCTGCAGGCAGTTGATAGGTAACATTGATATCACGCGCAATTAATTCGTTGGCAAAATCTAAAGTCTTTCGTCGATTGACAATAAAAGTAGAATCCATAAACGCAAAATCTGTTATCTGATAAGTTTTCGCCATATGTTCCATCTCATCAACAAGTCCAACCGGATCCCGCATGATATAACGCCGCGTCCACATCCCTTCATTGGAACAAAAAGTGCACGCATAAGGACAACCTCGAGATCCTAAAATAGGAATAGTCCGCCCAAGATTAATACCTGTTGATTGTCGACGAGAAATATAATTTTCAATCTTCCAACTATCCCAATCTGGCCAAGGAAAATCGTCAATCGCACTTGTTCGAAGCCGCGCTTGATTCTTGACAAAAAATCCATTCCCATCTAAAAAACCAATACCTGAAATACCTTTCCAGTCTTCCTGAGCCTCAGTTTTCTTAATCAACTCTAAAATAGTCTCCTCTCCCTCTCCCATAACAATAACATCCATAGGCCCACTTAAAACTTCACGCGGGGCAGCTGTTGGATGTTCGCCACCAGCAATAAATAAAGCGTCTGGTAACTTTTTTCGAAGCGCAACCGCAATCTCTTCCACCAAAGAATAACAATGA
>JAJDCB010000014.1 GCA_029261065.1 Candidatus Omnitrophota bacterium
CTCGAAGATGATTTGTTATGGCTTTTGCCTGTTATTGAACAAATTTCAAACAATCATAGTTTTTTTGGAGCTTTTGAGCTTTTTTGTAAAAGCGAGCTTACGCCGTTTAATGGATATTATTATATGATGATGATATCCCTCTTTGGTTTTGATTTAAAGGCGTATAGTCTTTTTTCCTTAGGGCTTTTTTTTATCTCAGCAATACTATTTTATCTGCTTTTGGCTCGCCGTATCAAATTAAATGCTTGGGTAAGTATTTCAGCAACGCTGATGTACGTTACTTTTTTTGGTCATTTTCATGTGTATCTTTGGTCTATTGCGGTGCATCATTTGTTTGCTATGGTTTTTATTCTTTTAGCGCTTAATCTTTATCTAAAAACGGAAGAAGTTTGGGAGAATAGGAGAGCGAGGTGGGTTTATTATGTTGCGACGATGTTTGTTATTCTTATGGCTTCTTTCATGCGCATGTCGATATTGATACTTCCTGTTGTGCTTTTAATGCATATTCTTCTTTTTCAACGAGATGAGAACGTTATTTTAAAGAAACTGGATGTATGGTTGCCTGGTATTTTTTTGATTATTGCAGGGCAGTTATTTTTTATTTTGGTGGTCAGACAGCAATATATTCTTGATGGGCTGATAGCACCTGTTAAAGAATTTTTTGGCGATTTTACTTTGTTATGGGTTTTCCCTTTTTCTTTGTTATTAGTTTTAGGCATTCGCTTTGGTGTTTATCTGCTGATAAGAATAAAGGTTTTTCGTTTTTTCCAACGAGGTTTAGAGTTTTTAGCCCTTGGATGGTTTTTATTGCCACAATATATGGGTTTAAGTCTTTATCTTTGGGCTAGGCCTATCATTCCAGATGCACAATTAAATCCATTAATGCGTCTTCAGATCATGAATTTTCCTCAAACGTTACTCCTAACCATAGTTTTATATGCTTTAACGGCAATTTTGATGTGTATATTTTCTTTTTATGTGAAAAAGCGAAATAATCTCCTTATGATTTTTCTGGTATGGTCGATGACGTTATTTTTCTTTTTTGATTATAAACCGGAAGAAGTTCAGTCAAGATATCTCATTTATATTATGCCTTCGTTAGCGTGTTTGATCAGTTGTTTGTTGTTTGAGATCTTACCAAACTTCTTTAAGCCATTAGTCCAACAGAGACTTCGTGTTGTTTTTTTTGCAGGGATTGTGCTCATCTCGGGGCTAAATGTATTAGGTATTCAACAACGTCTCGCTCAAACAATTCTTTCTAATGTGATTTGGAGTTACGATTATATTAAACAAACACACATGATTGCTGATGATTTAGAGAAGACAAACATCATAAATAGTCATGCGGATACAACGGTTTGCATTAACAATGTGCAACCCATTCCTTATTTTAAGGAATTTGGGTTTCTGGATAATTACAAGTTTCGATCAGAGGATGCTTTTATCCTGACTATGAAATCGGTGTTGCCAGGCAAGGATCTTAGTTGGCGCGTAAATGAGAGCTGCCAAGAGAAGGATTATGTTTATAAGCTAACAGATGTTACTGTTTATGATCCTGCGGGGAAAAACTTGGCTTCTAAAGCTACATATCCGTTTGTTTTTCAACTATTTTTGGATATGGATCAGCGTTTTTGGCTAAATGATCAAGAAAAATTAGTGAGAGCCAAGGCCATCATCGAACCGATATCTGAAGTTTTACCCAATGATGATTCTAAAATGACATGGATTAAACGTATGCTTCAGCAAGAAATATTAGACTATGAAAGAAAAGTGGACGTTCAAAGCTTTTAATTGCTCAAAAAGAGAGTTGATAGGATTTGTATTCCTATCGCTGGGTATTGGTTTCTTGCCGATTATCAAGATATTTCTCCTTCCTGGCTGTAAGGCTTTTGATGTTACAGATGACGCTAATCATACCTTTGTTAATTTATTTATCGCACGAGCTAATATTCAAGTCGGCCAATTTCCTTTAATAAATTTGTGGAATAATTTTGGGACGCCCCTATTAGGCGATGTTTTATCCTACCCTTGGTCTTTGCATGCCCAAACGTACTGGTTTTTCTCACCTGTCATGGCCATGACCATTAACCGGTTTTTCTTAAGTGCACTAACGACCTTTTTTTTAATCATATATTTTCGGCGATTAATGTCAGAATTCTCGGCCTGTGTGTGCGCCGTTTTGGTATTTTTAACACCTGGATTCTTTTGGCATTTTGCTCATCATCATTATCAAGCTGCTCAACTGTGTTTTGTTTTAGTTTTATTAGCTCAAAGGAAATTTGTAAATGATAAAAAGTGTAGCTCTTTTTTTTTACTGTGCTTGAGTTTTATCTTTCTTTTTGTTAATAGCAGTATTCATACGGCTTGTATTATGCTTCCGTTGTTTGTGATGAATCAGGCGTTGTTAGTTGAAGGCCGGAGCCGTGAAAAGTTGATGGCCTTATTTTTAGCCATGCTCTCGGGAATCATTTTTGTTTTACCTGATTTGATGAATTTTGCTTATTTGATTAGCGAAAGCATGCGCGTGCAAATGGGTTATAACTTAGCCCCACATCTTACGGTGGCTAAGAGGTTTTCTATTCCCATGTTAGGGTTCGTTTTGTGGGGGTGTTTAATGTTTTGGAGAGAGGGTAAGAAGGGATTATCTGATCTTCTTAGAGTTTTAATCTTAGGCCTTGTCCCCATGGTGTTCATTTTTATCCTACTTAACGCACATACTTTTTGGCAGAAAATCCCTCTTGTTAAGTCAACAGATATTAGCCGCTTATGGTGGTTTTCGAATGTTTTTCTTGTTATCGGTGTTGGCAAAAGTCTTGATACCATAAGAAATAGGAGTGCATATACGTCTTGGTTAGTTTTGTATGGCTATTTACTGCTTGTTGTAGAGCTTTGTTTCCGAGCCTTTCTTAAACATACCTTTTTATATGATCAAAAATATATGATATTTTTCTTCGTATTGAGCATCCTTGGCTTTTTAGTCATTTATTTATTAAAGAAAAAAGATCGTTCGAAGCAAGCTTCTTTTGTATTGAATTGGAAGGTTCATTTTTGGATTATTGGAAGTGCGATTATTGGATTACAAATTTTTTGTGTGTCCACACGGATAATGGAGCTGCAGAATCAATCGGTTTGTCGAACAGGATTTTATTTTAGCGAGAAGGGTGATGATGTGTTTAGGCGGAGATCATTTTTGGATCACATTCCAACGAACTCACGTATAGCCGTCGATGATGTTTCCCAACATGGTCGTGATATAAAAATTAATAGAGATTTCGTTTTTGGTAGTACCGGCCGGAGTGTCATTCTTAATAGAGAATTTAGTGAGTTTCTCTTAAAAGAAGAGCTCATTACACCTGATAATGTGCCGTTTGCTTATCATTTTTCACCTCCGTGGAAAGAAGAGTCCTTGGCTACGTTGGGCATTCGTTTTGTGATGCAGAAAGGATATGATCATAAATTGATTCAAAAAGGTTGGCGTTTAGCAGCGTCGGACGATGAATGGCATTTATATGAAAATCCTTTGAAGACTAGTTTGGTTTATTTAGTAGACGATACAGAAAAACGTGTTCCCTTGGATAGTGCTCACATGGAAATTCGTGGCAATGGTCTTACGGTGCAATTGCCTAAGCTAAATGTTCGTTATAAAGAAATGGTGGCGACATTCATACATATAAGAGGGTGGACGGCCCGTGTTGATGGAGAAATACGTAAGATTAGCCATAATAAAAATATGCTGTTACGCATTCCTTTAAAAGAAGGCGACAATTTTGTCGTTTTGAAATACGAACCTTTTAGTTTGCATATATTTATTCTCTGTGCATTAATTGCTTTTCTCATTCCTTTAGTTTGTTTTCGATTTTTATTTAAAGGGGATTAGGGGTGGCGCACGAGAAAAAATGGAGGGAAAGGGACAGGTCACAGAGTTTTTATTAGTTTTTTATAACTCTATATCTTTCCTTATGCGGTGACTGTCCCTTTCTCTGTTTTTGGAAGTTCAATGATAAACGTGCTTCCTTTGTTTGGTGTGCTTTCTACAAAAATCTTTCCTTGATGTTCCTGAATAATTCCATACGTAATCGATAATCCCAATCCAGTCCCATGATCTTTATTTGAATAAAAAGGCTCAAAAATATGTTTTTGAGCTTCTTTATTGATGCCAGGGCCGGTGTCTTGGATTGTAATGATTATTTTAGGTGGTAGAGGGGGGGGGGTGTTTGGTTTTTAGCTTTTCCCTATCCCCTAAACCCTGAACCCTAACCCCTACAGTAAGCGTTCCACCTTCCGCCATAGCATCAATCGCATTTAAAATAAGATTCAAAAAAGCTTGTTTCAGTTGATTGGCATCGGCTTTGATAATAATATTTGTTTGGGCATCAAAATTTGTTTTAAGTTCAATCCG
>JAJDCB010000015.1 GCA_029261065.1 Candidatus Omnitrophota bacterium
CGGACAGTGGGGGGTATCAGGTTTTTAGTTTATCGAAGTTGCGAAAGATTAGTGAGGAAGGTTTTGAGTTTCAATCTCATATAGATGGATCGAAGCATTTTTTTACGCCTGAGAAGGTTATGGATATCGAACGCACCATTGGTTCTGATATGATTATGCCTTTGGATGTGTGTGCGCCGTATCCTTGCGATTATAAGGAAGCTCAAGAGTCTGTTGAGCGAACAACCGATTGGGCCAAGCGTTCGAAAATTCACTTTCAAAATAATCCTCATCCCACTAAAAAACAATTTCTCTTTGGTATTATTCAAGGCGCAACTTTTCGCGATTTGCGTGAACGTTCGGCAGATGAAATATTAAGTATCGGTTTAGATGGATATGCCATCGGTGGTGTGAGTGTTGGAGAACCTGTTAAGGGTATGTTTGAAGCGATGCAGTGGGTGATTCCATTGTTACCCAAAAATCAACCGCGTTATGTGATGGGTATTGGTTTACCAGATCAGATTGTGCGCGCCGTGGGTTTAGGTATTGATATGTTTGATACCTGCATCCCGACGCGTTACGGTCGACATGCCACGGCCTTTTCTCGTCAGGGGCGGTTCATTTTACGTAATGCGCGATATAAAATGGCTAAAGGTCCTATTGATGAAACGTGTTCTTGTGTAGTCTGTCAGAAGTATTCTAAAGGCTATCTTCGTCATTTAGCTAGCGTGAATGAACTCTCAGCTCTGAGATTAATTTCCTATCACAATCTTCATTTTTATATTACATTAATGAAAGATATTCGTGCCGCCATCGATGCAGATCGTTATCAAGAGTTTCAAAAAGAATTTTTAACGGAATACAAATCAGAATTATTGGAAACAATTTAATGAGCATGAGATTCGATATTATTACGATATTTCCTAAGATGATTCAACCAATGGTTAATGAGTCGATGATCAAGCGCGCTCAAGAGAAGAAGAAGGTTCGTATTGATATTCATGATTTGCGCAATTACACTAAAGACAAGCATTTAAAAGTTGATGATCGCCCCTTTGGAGGAGGTCCAGGGATGGTGATGAATCCGCAGCCGATATTTGATGCCGTCAAAAAGATAAAAGGGCGCAGAAAAGTGACGGTTATTTTGACGTGTCCTACGGGAAAGCCTCTGACACAAAACCTAGCAAAAAAACTTGCGAAAACGAAAAATTTAATTATAATATGCGGACATTACGAAGGTGTTGATGAGCGCGTCAGAAAAAAGCTTGTTGATGAGAGTATCTCAGTTGGTGATTATGTCCTTACTGGAGGAGAACTTCCCGCTTGTATTATCATAGATTGTATAACTCGTTTAATACCAGGTGTTTTAGGAGCAGAACAATCTTTGGAAAGTGAGTCGTTTGAGGATAATTTGCTCGAATATCCTCAATATACGCGTCCCGCAGATTTTCGTGGATTAAAGGTGCCAAATGTGCTACTATCTGGCAATCATAAAGAGATTAAACAGTGGCGCAAAGAGCAGGCGATCAAGTTGACTAAGAACAATCGACCTGATTTGTTTAAAAAATAAATTAATAGTGTATTTCAAGGAGGCCTAAGGTGAGTATGGATATTGATGCTAAAATTAAAAAAATCGCAGAAAAGTATGCGCGTAAAGATTTGCCTGAATTTAGTGTAGGAGATACAATCAAAATGAAGGTAAGAGTGCAAGAGGCTGATAAATCTCGTTTACACCCTTTTGAAGGAACTATTATTCGTAAAACAGGCAGAGGTGTTAAAGGGACTTTTACCGTTCGTAAAATATCTTTTGGCGAAGGCGTTGAAAGAATCTTTCCGCTACATTCCCCCGTTATTGAAAGTATGCAAGTTGTTAGCCAAGGAATTGTTAAACGATCTAAGTTATATTATTTGCGTGATCGTGTTGGTAAGAAGGCGAGAGTTAAACGTCGTCAAACACAATAAATTTAAAATCCCCGTTTTCACGGGGATTTTTTTTGGCTCATGCCCGAATCTCAAATATCAAACTTTGAATATTTTGTAGGTGTTGACGAAGCTGGTCGCGGTCCACTAGCAGGCCCTGTCGTTGCAAGTGCTGTTGCTCTTAAGACCGATCACTTTGAAAGCTGCATTACCGACTCTAAGAAGATGACTCCCAAAAAGCGCGTGGTGGCTTTTCATGAAATATATGAAAAGGCTTACGTTGGTGTTGGGATCATGAATGAAGCTGTGATTGATGATGTCAATATTTTACAAGCGACATTTTTAGCGATGCAAAATGCTGTTTTGGATCTTATGACATATATCCCGGCTGAGATTAAAAGTCGTGATAATTTTCAAAAGAAAGTATGCCTTTTAGTTGATGGTAATCGTTTTAAGTCAAGCTTACCCTATGCCTATAAGACAATTGTAGGGGGGGATGCTAAGGTTAAATCGATTGCCTGTGCCTCTATCATCGCCAAAGTAACGCGAGATCGGTTTTTACATATTTACGATAAACTTCTCCCCGAGTACGGTTTTAAGAAACATAAAGGTTACCCCACGCGAGAGCACAAACTTGCTATTAAGAGATTGGGGCCATCATTGATTCAAAGGAGATCGTTTAAATACTAAATGACTGTTCAGCGAAAAATGCTCGGGCGACTAGGGGAGGAGCTAGCTCAACAATATCTAATAGATCGTGGCTATACTATTCTTGAAACAAATTATGCAACGCGGTTTGGCGAAATTGATATTGTAGCGCAAGAGCGTGAGGTGTTGGTTTTTGTTGAGGTCAAAACACGAACCTCTGAGGATCAGGGTCATCCTTTCGAATCTATCACACCAGCTAAAATACGTATTCTCTCTAAGTTAGCCTTACATTATATGCAGCAGATGAAACAACTCGATCATGCCGCACGTTTTGATGTCGTTGCTGTTATCCCAAAAGAGAACAATGACTACACGATTGAATTGCTTCAAAATGCATTTGATGCCATTTAGAAAGATTACCTCGAGAAAAGTTGAATAAGCGTTGCAAATTGATTTTGATTGGGATATTATAATTTTATTCGAAACAAAGGTTTAATCTTTTAGCAATTCTCTTAAATAATTATCCTTATCAAACAATCAATACTCCTTTCAATTTGTGAAACAGTATAAAAACCATACATTAAACGAATATTGTCTTCAATTAAGCGCCAGAGAGCCTGTACCTGGTGGTGGCTCCGCATCTGCCTTAACAGGGGCTTTAGGGGCTTCTCTTTTGGTTATGGTTGCGCAATACTCACTTGGCCGGAATAATAGCAAGGCGATTGAAAATAAGATAAAAAGAACTTTAGTTAATTCAGAAGAGATTCAAAAACGAATGCTCGAGTTGGTTGATCTTGACGCCAAGGCATATTTGGAAGTTGTTCGCTCTCGGAAACTCTCAAAAGTTAAACAAAAACAAGCGTTAAAACAAGGAAGTAAAGTGCCGTTGGAAGTTTGTCGCTTATCTTATAAAGCTGTTCAATTAGCGCCCGTGCTTGTTGAGCTTGGTAACAAACATTTGATATCGGATGTTGAGGCTGCTGTCGAGATGCTTTTGGCGGCATACAAATCGGGATTAGCTTTTATAGATACGTCATTATGATGGGAGAAACAATCATGTCTGCAAAGTTGTTGGATGGAAAACTTTTAGCGCAACAATTAAAAGATGAACTAAAAGAAAAAGTTGAACTTTTAAAAACGAAGAGCGGAAAAGTACCTACTATTAAAAATATTCTTATTGGTCAAGATGATGGATCTTGTGCCTATGCCAATTCGCAAAAAAAAGCAGCGCAGTATGTTGGTATTCAATATGAACTTGTCACTTTAAAAGAAGACATCCCCCAAGAAGAATTGGTTGAATTTATTCAAAATTTAAATGGGGATCCTGATGTTAATGGTATAATGTTACATAAACCGGTTCCAAAGCATATTGATTACCGTGCGGCGGCTAACGGCATAAGTGTTGAGAAAGATTTAGAAGGTGTTAACGTCACCAATATTGGAAAGATGATTATTGGAGACACCAAAATTATTCCTTGCACACCTGCCTCTGTGATGGCTCATATTCATTCAACGGGTGTGCCTATTCGAGGAAAAGAAGCCGTTATTGTTGGTCATAGCGAGATTGTTGGAAAACCGTTGAGTCTGTTACTTTTGCAAGAATACGCGACATTAAGTGTTTGTCATATCGCTACGAGTGAAGCTGGAAAGCTAGAGGAGCATGTCAAAAGAGCTGATATTCTTGTTGTTGCTGTCGGCAAGCCTAATTTAATTAAAGGGGATTGGGTTAAAAGTGGGGCAACAGTGATCGATGTTGGCATTAATCGTGTTAATGGTCGGATTGTTGGGGATGTTGAATTTGATAAAGCAGAGCAACGTGCTGGATATATTACACCTGTTCCAGGCGGAGTAGGCCCAGTTACAGTTGTGATGCTTATGAAAAATTGTATTGAAACATTTCAGTATCAGAATTCTATTTAAAAGAGGGCCTTAGATCATGAAAAAAATTATAGCCATAGGAAACTCGCCGGATGTGGTTAAAGCCATTGAAACGATTCGTCAAAACGATCAAGAGAGTGAAATTTTTTTATTCTTAAATGAAGGTTGTTATCCGTATCGGTCAGATTTATTTGCCTCTTTTCTTGCTAAAGATATTCCAGGAAAAGACCTGTTTTATCCTTCCAAAAATTTTTTTACAACTCAAAAAATTAATGTAATTTTAGATCAAAAAGTGTCTCGTATAAATCTTAAACGAAAAAGAGTGTATACCGAAAATAAAGAACAGTTTGAGTTTGATGCTCTGATTCTGAGTGATGTCCCAGAACATAAGTTGCCTGATATTAAAGGAAATAATAAAACAGGGATTTATGGATTGCAACGCATTAAGGATATAGAAAAAATTAACGAACTTATTCCACTGACAGATTCTGTTACTATTCAGAGTGATCAAATTAGTGGTTTAAAAATAGCTTCCGCCCTCGCTAAAAGAGAAAAAGAAATATTATACGTTTGTTCATCAAAAAATATTTTAGATCCTCTTTTTCAAGAAGATGTGATTAATAAATTTTTTACGCCCTTAGAAGAAAAAGGTTTTCGTATCTTTACGCAAAACGAAATCATCGAAATATTAGGGGATGCGGATGCCAAAGCCATTCGGCTTAAGTCGGGAAAGGTTTTAGCCACATCAATGATTTTGTTTGGTGAGGGTCATGAAGATTTACGCGTCTTTTCTGAATTGCCTTTAACAAGAAATGGAAAGGTGTGTATTGATAAAGATTTTAAGTCGAGTTTTTCTGATGTCTTTGCCGTTGGTCGACTCAGTGTATCGGAAACAGATGAGTGGAGACGTTCGGAAGATGATTTTGATATATTGCAAAATAGTGGAAAAAAATTGGGAGAGCTCTATCAGGGCGTTGAGGGGGAAGAGGATAAACCTGCTTTAAGGGAAGAGATTATCGATATCTTTGATGTGAAGATTCATGTATTAGGTGATAATGCTTTATCGGAAGAATGTGAGATTGAAAAAAGATTTATATGTGATGATAACGGATATCAAACGTTGTATTTTAGCCAAAATAATCTCATTGGTGCAATCGTTATTAATGCTTCAGAGAGGATGGATGTTTTTCGACGTTTTATTGTTGAGAAAACCGATTTGAGCCACAAAAAAGAAATGCTTTTTGAGTCGCAACTTGATTTTGACAGGATTAGCGCTGGGATACAAACAGAGCATCGCTTAGAGGAGGCTTCTATTGATGCACCTTCAAAGAAATTTGTGAATGTATCAACACCGAACATGTTGCCTGATCAAGAAGAGAGCGATTTATTGACCGATTATTAGTTTTTTACCCCAAAAAATTCCAGATTTTGAGAAATTTTCCATAGGAAACTTTCCACTTGCCAAACAGAAATTTATATATTATGCTTACTTATAAGAGTTTAAGACAAAATGCAAATCGGAACATCAGCGTTTTTCTTTTAATCATTTCCATAATTACCTGTCACACATACGTTTCTGCAGAAATCAGAGAAAACACAGCCGAAGAATATCGGAGTTTAGGTTACCAGCAGCATAAACAAGGTAATTTAAACAGTGCAATAGCTTATTACAGTAAGGCTTTGGCCTTCGATGAGGCCAATGAGGTCATTTTAAACGATATTGGGGTTTTATACGAACAGATTGGATTGCAAGAAAAAGCGGAAAAGCACTATTTACAAGCTATTAACATCAACAAAAATTATTTACCTGCATACACCAATCTCGCTTATTTATACAAAAGGTTAGGATGGGAGAAAAAAGCCTTTCATTATTTCAAGATTCGTTTTGAAAAAGGCTCTCCAGATGACCCTTGGGCTAAAAAGGTTAAGGATGAGATAATTGCCATTAATCCTTCGTATGAAAAATGGTTTGTTCATCGTGAGGCTGAGAAATTAAATCTAGAGTTAGTTCGGAAAAAAAAGGAAGAGTTTTACAAAAGGGTAGAACTTTCAAAGGAACATTATCAAAAAGGAGAGATGTACTTTAAAGACGGCAATTTTAATAAAGCGATTAGTGAATATGATCGTGCTTTGGGGTTTACCCCTCGCAATCCCGTCATTCTGGAAGCCAAAGAGCAAGCCTCACTGGAGTTAACAAAAACAAATGTTGTGCATTTTACCAATCAAGCTATAAAACGACTCGATTCAGGTGATACGCGTTCAGCAAAAAGTGAAATCCAAAAAATGCTCTCCACGATTCCAAATGAACCCGTAAACAATCCAAAAAAATTTTAATCCTTTTCCATATTTAATTCTACATCATTTAATCCATGTTACTTGATTTATACTATATTGTCCTTCTATGGGGAGCGTATTGATGAAAACAAAAAAGTTGTTTCTCATTGATGCCCATGCCATGTGTTATCGAGCTTTTTATGCAATTAAGGAGTTGCGTACGAGTAGGGGGCAGGCGACAAATGCTGTTTATGGATTTGTTGTCAGTTTAAGAAAGATACTATCAGAGTTTAACCCTGATTATATGGTTGTCTGTTTTGATTCCCCTGAGAAAACGTTTCGTGCTGAGAAATTTGCCGAATACAAAATTCAACGGCCTTCAATGCCAGATGATCTTATCAGTCAAATTCCTATTATTAAAGATGTTGTGCGTGCCTTAAATTTAGAAATTGTCGAGAAACCGGGTTATGAGGCCGATGATATTATTGCAACGTTGACAGACAGATTTGTTAAAGACGGTATTGATGTTGTTATTGTGACGGAAGATAAGGATATGTTTCAATTGGTTGATGAGAAGGTTAAGTTTTACAGTGCGCGTAAAAGTGCCATTTTAGATTATGAGGATGTTAAAAAAAAGCTAGGTTTTGAACCAAAAAAGATTGTTGATTTTATCGCGCTTGCAGGTGATAAAGCGGATAACATCCCAGGTGTGGTAGGAATAGGCGATGTTAATGCGCGCAATCTTATTAATCAATTTGGAGATCTTGATCAGATTATTAAAAGTTTAAAAGCAAACAAAACATTAAAGTCCAAAGAGCAGCTTATTGTTGATCAAGAAGATTCTGCTTATTTATCAAGAGATTTGGCTTTGTTAGAATTAAAAGTACCTATGACAATTTCTGTAGACAATATGAAAGTAGAAGAACCTGATAGAGAACTACTCTTTGGGATGTTCAAAGAATTAGAGTTTCGTCGTTTAGCCAACGAATTTGCTCCACAAGAAGCTATTAGTGATGGAATGGCGCTTGTTGAAATCAAAGACAAAGAAGGTTTAGATCCTTTATTGGATCGTATAAAAAAAGCGGATCAATTGGCTTATTTAACGCAATGGTCGGACTCGAAAGATAAGTCCTTAAGGACAAGCGCTGCGCACTATTTCTTTGATGGGCTTGAACCGGTCTACGTCGTTGATGCTACACTTCAATCGTCTTTAAAGACGTGTTTGTCGAATTTTAAAGGAACCCTTTGTTGCTATAATCTTAAAAGTCTTTACAAAACCTTTTCCCTTAATACCGAAACCTGCTCCTTTAAAGCTTTTGATATCCTTTTAGCCGCTTATTTGTTAGGCCAATCCCCATCTCAATTAAATATATCTGAAATCAGTTGGAAATATTTTCATAAATCAACGCTTAGCGATAACCTTTGTCATGCTGATGTTCAAGATATGATTAACCTATTGCCTGTCTTAAAAAAAGAATTAGAAGATAAATCCTTAACAAGCCTTTACCAAGATATTGAATTGCCTCTGAGTGCCGTGCTTTATGCGATGGAAGAAGAGGGTATTACGTTGGATGTTCCTCTTCTAGAGAAGATGTCTGCTGAATGTCAAAAGAAGATCGATGGTTTGACGGTGCAGCTATATGAGAAGGCTGGAGAAGAATTTAATCTTAATTCGCCAAAGCAGCTAAGCCGAATATTATTTGAAAAGTTGGGGCTTCCTGTTATAAAAAAGACAAAAACAGGGTTCTCAACCAATGAAGAAGTTCTTACGAAGCTAGCCCTAAACCATGATGTTCCTTCCTTAATTTTAGAGTACCGACAATTAGCCAAATTGCAGTCAACATATCTTGATGCGTTACCCAAATTATTGTCTCCCCAAACACATCGTATTCATACAGAATTTAATCAAATTGGAGCCGAAACAGGCCGTTTGAGTTCCAGTCATCCCAATCTACAAAACATTCCTATTAAGACCGAGTTAGGTCGCAAAATTCGAGGTGCATTTACATCATCCTCAAAAGATCATATTTTAATTGCTGCTGATTATTCACAAATTGAATTAAGAGTTCTTGCGGATTTGTCAAAGGATGAAACTTTGATTAACGCCTTTAAAAAAGATCAAGACATTCATTCCTACACATCAGCTCTTATTTTTGATATTCCTGAAGAGGACGTAACAAAGGAGATGCGCTATTCAGCGAAGCGTGTTAATTTTGGCATTATTTATGGCATGAGTGCGTTTGGCTTAGCGAAGGATTTAGATATTTCTCAACCAGAAGCTCAAGGTTTTATTGATCGTTATTTTTTAAGGTATCCAGGTGTTAAACAATTTATGGATGATGAAATTGCAAAATGTGAACGCGATGGTTATGTCACCACGTTGTTAAAGAGAAGACGTTATATCCCTGAGATTAATAGTAAGAATATGGGCTTGAGACAGTTTGCGCAGCGTCAGGCGATTAATACGCCCGTTCAGGGAACAGCGGCAGATTTAATAAAGCTTGCGATGATTAATATGCAAAATGCCATAAAGAAGGCGACGTTAAAATCAAAAATGATTTTAACGGTTCATGATGAGTTGGTTTTTGATGTCGTTGTTAGTGAACAAGAAAAAATGGCCGCATTAATTAAAGAAATTATGGAGAATCCTTTAACTTTAAGTGTTCCAATCAAGGTCAGTATGAAGATGGGGCAAAACTGGTTGGAAATGAAGGATTTAACTTAGATCGAATATGAAAATAGCTTTTTGTTCTTCAGAAGTTGTTCCTTTTGCGAAAACAGGCGGATTGGCTGATGTCAGTGGCGCATTGCCTTTAGCCTTAGAGAAGTTGGGATTAGACGTTAGTATTTTTCTACCCTTTTATAAAGGTGTTGATCAAAAAGGGTATAAGGTTAAAAAATTGAAAAAAGGGTTGTGGTCAACAATCCTTGGAAAGAATCTTACAGTTTATTTTATTGATCATAAGGGGCACTTTCACCGCGATTATCTTTATGGTGATGGTTATGGCGACTATGAAGATAACTTTGAACGGTTTCATTTCTTTTGCGAAGATGTTTTAATACAACTTAAAGCTTTGAAGCTTCAAGTTGATATTGTTCATTGTCATGATTGGCAAACAGCTTTGATTCCTTTGTACCTTAAGGAGCTTTATAAGGAAGATCCTTTTTTTGAAAACACAAAGACTGTTTTTACGATTCACAATTTGGCCTACCAAGGGGTGTTTAAGAAAAGTTTTTTCCCCCAACTGGGATTAAGTCCTGAATTGTTTTCACCAGAAGGACTCGAATTTTACGATAAAATTAATCTTCTTAAAGGCGCTATTCTTTATTCTGATGAAGTGACAACGGTGAGTCCCCAATATGCCAAAGAAATCCTTACCAAAAAGTATGGGTGTGGTTTAGAAGGCGTTTTAAAGCATAGTAAAGATCGAGTTGTTGGCATTTTAAATGGTTTGGATCATGATATTTGGAATCCTCAAGTAGATAAATGGTTGGAGCAAACATATACGCGTGAGTCTTATACAGAAGGCAAACGTCTTAATAAATTAGCGTTACAACGTTCTTTTAAATTGCCTCAAAAAAAAGACATGCCTGTTTTCGGGTTTGTTGGTCGCCTGTCGCATCAAAAAGGTGTTGATCTGATTTTAGAGTCTTTAACCGAGATCATGGCGTTTGATGTTCAGCTCGTTTTTCAGGGCGTTGGAGAGGCCAAAATAGCGCGTAAACTTGAGAAAGCCGTTAAGAAATATCCTAAACGCATCGGCTTGTGTTTGAAGTTTGATGAAAGAATAGCTCATTTAATTTATTCTGGAAGTGATTTTTTTCTAATGCCTTCGATTTATGAGCCTTGTGGATTAAGTCAGCTTATTAGCATGAAATATGGAACATTGCCTATTGCGTATAAAACGGGTGGTCTGATTGATACCATTTCTCCGTATCGGCAAAATAATAATAAAGCGACAGGATTTATTTTTGATACGTTTGATAAGAAAAATTTTATGCGCGAAATCAAACGTGCGTTTACGACATATGAACAGCCTTTGAAACTGAGATCCTTAGTTTACAGTGCCTTGAATGCTGATTTTTCTTGGGAAAGCTCAGCTCAAGAATATAAAGATATGTATCAAGATTTGTTGATAGAAAGTCAGACCGCTGAATCTCCTAGAAGAATTTAGCACAACAATACAAAGACATGTATCAATGCCTATTATCGGATTAACGGGAAGTTTAGCTACGGGGAAATCGACAGTTGCTCAGATGTTTGGGCAGTTAGGGGCTAGGGTTATCGATGCGGATAAGCTCGCTCATCAAGTGATGTGGCGGAATGGTGAGTGTTATAAGAGCGTTGTTCGGCTTTTTGGAAAAGAGGTATTAACACGAGGTGTGATAGATCGAAGAAAGATAGCTTGTTTCGTTTTCGATCAACCGCAGAAATTAAAAAAATTAACGCACATTATTCATCCAGCGGTATTAAAGAGAATTCAAAAAGTAACAACAAAATTAAAAAAATCAAAGAAACATAAATTTTTAGTTTTAGATGTTCCGTTGTTATTTGAAGTGAATTGGGATCAATATTGTGATTGGACCGTTGTGGTCAGGGCAAGTAAAGTTCAGCAAATCAAAAGAGCGAATCAACACAAGGGGATGACAAACGCTCAAGCTCAAACACGCATAAAAGCCCAGTGGCCTTTAAATAAAAAAATTCGATTAGCGGATTTTATCATAGATAACAGTAAAACAATTAATCAAACAAAAAAGCAGGTGAGTGATATATGGCAAAAAATACGATTAAAGATAAAAAAATAAGTGAGGGAGGTAAAGCGATGGATAAGTCGGTTCCAGCGAAGGATAAAGCTGTCACAAAAGTAGTGGGTAAGAAGGGTAGTGATGAAAATTTAGATATTACGAAGTTGAAAGATATGAAAATGTCTGAATTAAGTAAGTTTGCAAAAGATATGGGTATTAATGGTATAAGTGGCGTGCGTAAACAAGACCTTATCTTTAAAATTCTTCAAGCTCAAGCTGAACGTCAAGGATTGATGTTTGGAGAGGGAACATTGGAGATTTTATCGGAAGGATTTGGTTTTTTAAGAAGCGTTAATTATAACTACTTACCTTGTCCCGATGATATCTATATTTCTCCTTCACAAATCAGACGCTTTGATTTAAAGACAGGAGATAGTGTTAGCGGGCATATTCGTCCACCTAAAGAAGGTGAGAAGTATTTTGCTCTCCTTAAGGTTGAGGCTGTTAATTTTGAAAATCCAGAAAATTGCAAAGATAAAATTTTCTTTGATAATCTCACCCCTTTATATCCAAAGGAGAGAATTCTTCTAGAAACATCAGGTGATGAAATCTCAACACGTATTATGGATTTGTTGACACCCCTTGGAAAAGGGCAGCGCGCTCTTATTGTTGCTCCTCCTTATAGTGGTAAAACGGTCCTTTTACAGAAAATCTCAAATTCGATTACGGCCAATAATCCGGATGCTATTTTAATGGTGTTGCTTATTGATGAGCGTCCTGAAGAGGTTACGGATATGCAGCGACATATTAAAGGTGAGGTTGTTTCATCCACTTTTGATGAGCCCGCTGAGCGACATGTGCAGGTTGCTGAAATTGTCCTTGAGAAGGCAAAAAGACTTGTTGAACACAAGCGAGATGTGGTAATCTTGTTAGATAGTATCACACGTTTAGCGCGTGCTTATAACACGGTTGTTCCTCATAGTGGTAAGATTCTTTCTGGTGGGGTTGATTCTAACGCCCTTCATAAACCTAAAAGATTCTTTGGAGCCGCGCGTGCCGTTGAGGAGGGTGGAAGTTTGACTGTTATTGCAACTTCTCTTATCGACACGGGTAGCCGCATGGATGAGGTTATTTTTGAAGAGTTTAAGGGGACTGGTAATATGGAATTGCAGCTGGATCGAAGTCTGTTTCAAAGACGGATTTATCCTGCGATCGATATTAAACGGTCTAACACACGTCATGAAGAATACCTGTTACCCAAAGACGATCTTCAACGGATTTGGTTATTACGAAAAGTGATTCATGATCTTAATTCCGCAGAGGCCATGGAACTTCTCATTGACCGTATCGGAAAATGGAAAACGAATAGAGAGTTTTTAGACAACTTAAATAGGGAGTAAAAAAATGAAAGCAGAGATTCATCCAGAATACAACGAAACAACAATCACATGTTCTTGTGGTAATGTGATTCAAACGCGTTCGACCAAAACAAATGTACGTGTTGAGATTTGCTCAAGTTGTCATCCGTTTTTTACAGGTGAGAAAAAGCATGTGGATTCAGCCGGTCGTATTGATCGATTTAAACAAAGATACAAAAAAAGCGATAAGTAGGGTATGCTCGAGAAGTTAGAGAAATCGCAAGAACGTTATGGAGAGTTAGAAAACCTTCTTGCTGATCCTAAGATCATTTCTGATCAGACTCAATATCAAAAATTGGCAAAAGAGTTTTCAGGTTTGTCTGGCATTGTTAACATGTATCATAAGTTTCAAAATGTTAATAAACAGATTGAAGATCTAAATGCTGTTTTAGTTGACGAGAATGATCAAGAGTTTAAGGAATTAGCACAAACGGAATTGATAGAGTTGCAGCAGAAATCTGAGGAACTTAAAAGTTCCTTGTATGATTTAGTCAATCCCAAGAAGGAAGAAAAAAATAGGGACTTGATCTTTGAAATTCGAGCTGGAACAGGTGGTGAGGAGGCTAGCCTTTTTGCAGCTGATTTATACAGAATGTATAGCAAATATGCAGATCAAAAGGGTTGGAAAGTTGATCAGATTAGTGCTCATGACTCTGAAACCGGTGGTTTTAAAGAAGTGATCTTTAGTATTAGCGGTGATGGGGCTGAAAAGCATTTAAAGTTTGAAAGTGGCGCGCATCGTGTTCAACGTGTACCATCGACAGAGGCTTCTGGTCGTATTCATACATCCGCTGCAACGGTTGCGGTTTTATTTGAAGCAGAAGAGGTCGATATTGAGGTTGACCCAGCTGATGTGAAAGTAGATGTGTTTCGCTCATCTGGACCTGGTGGACAGAGTGTTAATACAACAGATTCGGCAATTCGTCTAACGCATATGCCTACAGGAATTGTTGTTATTTGTCAGGATGAACGCTCACAGTTAAAAAATAAGTATAAAGCCATGAGAGTTTTGCGGGCTCGATTGTTGGATCAAAGAGAACGCGAAAGTATTGAGAAAGCATCAAAGGATCGAAAATTAAAAGTTGGTTCTGGTGATCGAAGTGAGAAAATTCGGACCTATAATTTTCCTGATCGGCGTATTACAGATCATCGAATTGGATTTACAACGTATAAGCTTCCCGCTGTGTTGGATGGTGATTTAGATGAAATTGCAGAGGCTTTAATACGTGCCGAGTTAGAGGAGTCAGAGGAGTCATGACAGAAATAGAGCAAATGAAGATGTCGCTTTTGGATTGTGAACGAATCGATTTATATGTTGATCAAAAACCTCTTACAGAAATACAACGCCAAACTCTTTGTGATATGCAAAAACGAAGGGATGCTGGTGAGCCGTTACAATATATTTTAGGGCAATGTGACTTTTATGGTTTAGATTTTAAAGTTGATCCACGCGTGCTCATCCCTCGGCCTGAAACAGAAATCATGGTTGAGGCTGCCTTGGATTATTTAACGACGTATGATGGCGAAGATGAATTAAACGTTTTAGATCTAGGTTGCGGATCAGGAAATATTGCAATAACTTTGGCTAGAGAATACCCTCATTGTCGCGTTACAACAGTTGATATCTCAGCTGACGCTTTAAATGTTGCCCAAGAAAATGCCCGGACTCATCATGTTATTGATGAAATTGATTTTGTTCAAAAAGATATGATCGAATTTCTTAAAGATAAAAAAAATTCTCAAGATAAATATCATCTTATCATTTCAAACCCACCTTATATTGCTCAAAATAATATGCAACATCTCCCCAAAGATGTTTTACAGGAACCGATGCTAGCCTTAGAAGGCGGTATTGATGGATTAAAGTTTATTAAAGATATTATTGCGTTGGCTCCTTCAAACCTAAAAGCTCAAGGCTGTTTATTTTTGGAAATGGCGGATGAACAGCACGCTTCTATTGATCAGTTGTTAAAAGCTAGCGGCAAATATACTGATGTTGAGTTTATTCCAGATTACACAGAAACCAATCGAATTGTAAAAGCACTTAGTGCGTAGTTAAGAATTCTATATGGAAAAATTAATTATTGAAGGTGGTCATTCTCTGAAAGGAGAGATCCTAATAAGTGGATCGAAGAATGCTGCTTTGCCAATTATGGCAGCGACGCTTCTGACAGACGAGCCGTGCATCATAGGCAATGTCCCAGAATTGCGGGATACAACAACTATGATGAAGTTGCTTCGTTCTTTGGGAAAGAATGTTGAATTTGAAAACAATACGCTGACAATCACATCTAATGGTAAGATTAATCATCGCGCTGATTATAAATTGGTCTCAACGATGCGTGGATCATTTTGTGTGCTTGGACCACTTCTTGCGAAACTAAAAAAAGCAGATGTCTCTCTCCCTGGAGGGTGTGTTATTGGTGTGCGTCCCGTTGATTTACATCTTAAAGGTATAAAAGCCTTAGGGGCTAAGTATGATATTGACAATGGTTATGTGATTGTAAGAACGCGTCAGTTAAAGGGGAGTCATATTTATTTGGGTGGTATTTTTGGCTCATCTGTATTGGCCACAGCGAATATTATGATGGCAGCAACTTTAGCTACTGGAAAGACGATTATTGAGTCGGCAGCCTGTGAACCGGAAATAGAAGATTTAACAAACTTTCTTATCAAGATGGGAGCCAAGATCGAAGGACGAGGAAGTCCTCGATTGGTGATTACTGGTGTTAAGAAGTTGAATGGTTTAAAATATGATGTCATTCCTGACCGTATTGAGGCAGGGACATATATCCTGTTAGCTGCGGCTACGAAAAGTTTTTTGACGTTAAAAAATGCTGATATTTCTCATTTGATGGCTATGGTAGATTTGTTAAAATATGTTGGTGTAAATGTTGTTTCAGAAAAAAATATTATTCGTGTTAAATCAAAGAAAAATTTTCAACCAGTGAGTATATCAACGTTTCCGTATCCTGGTTTTCCAACGGATCTTCAAGCCCAGTTTATGGCTTTGATGTGTTTGACACCAGGGGTGAGCGTGATAACAGATAAGGTTTATCCGGATCGTTTTATTCATATCGCTGAGTTAAATAGAATGGGCGCGAATATCCGACGGGAAGGGACAACGGCTATTGTAGAGGGTGTCAAAGAGTTACACGGAGCCCCTGTCATGGCCTCTGATCTGCGAGCTTCGGCAGCGTTAGTGATTGCAGGATTAGCAGCTCGCGGTAAAACAGAAGTTCATCGTATTTATCATTTGGAGCGTGGGTATGAAAGGCTTGAAGAGAAGTTAACAGCTGTTGGGGCGAAGGTTTACAGACAAAAGGAGTAATTGAAACGGACATTATGCTATTAATGATTGATAACTATGACTCGTTTACCTACAATCTCGTTCAATATTTTGGGGAGTTAGGTGCCAAGCAGAACATTTTTCGTAATGATGAAATTACGATTGATAAGATCAAAGCCTTAAAACCCGATCGCATCGTGATTTCTCCAGGACCGGGACGACCTGAAAAAGCAGGGATATCTGTAGATGTTATTAAGGAATTTGCGGGTCAAGTTCCTATTTTGGGTGTGTGTTTAGGGCATCAATGTATGGGCTATGCTTATGGGGCTAAGATTATTCGAGCAAAAAAGTTGATGCATGGTAAGACATCTATGATTAAACATAACAGTAATGCCTTGTTTAAATCCATCGATTATGCATTTGAAGCGACACGCTATCATTCTCTTATTATTGACAAAACAACATTGCCAAAATGTTTTGATGTTATTGCTTGGACTTCAGATCGGGAAATTATGGCGATCGCTCATAAAACTTATCCAATGTGGGGTGTTCAGTTTCATCCAGAATCAATTCTTACGCTGGCCGGAAAAAGTATGTTAAATAATTTTTTGAAATTAAAATGAAAACGCAGATACATAAAATTCAATCCAAAGAAAATTTAAGCATCAACGAAATTGAAGATGTGATGCATGAGATTATGAGTGGGGACGCGGCTCAAGAAGATATCGCCTCCTTTTTGATGGCTTTGCGCGCGAAGGGTCCGACGATTGATGAGATAACGGGTGCGGCCAAAATAATGCGTAAATTTGTTATAGGTGTTAATACCAAGCACGATGTTTTGTTGGATACGTGTGGAACCGGTGGAGATAAGAAAAATACATTTAATATCTCAACAACGAGCGCCTTTGTTATTGCTGGGGCGGGGGTTGCTGTTGCCAAGCATGGAAATCGTTCGGTATCAAGCAAATGTGGCAGTGCTTGCGTTTTGGAGGGGTTGGGTGTTAACCTTGATGTAGAGGAATCGCGTTTAAGTCAATGTTTGGATGAGGTGGGAATGGCCTTTTTATTTGCTCAGAAGTTGCATCCTGCAATGAAGAATGTAGCTCCTGTCCGTAAAGAGTGGGGTGTTGAAACTATTTTTAATATACTAGGGCCCTTAACAAATCCTGCTCAAGCGACACATCAAATGATTGGAGTCTATAGTAGAGATTTAATTGAACCCATGGCTCATGTCTTAAAAAATTTAGGTTTAAAGAAAGCTTTGGTTGTGCATGGATCTGATGGATTAGATGAAATCACTACAACAGGACAATCATTTATTTGTGAATATAATGGGGATGAGATTATTTCATATGATATCGATCCTGAAGAACTAGGTTTTCAAAAAGCTAATCCTCGTGATTTAGAGGGGGGCGATATCGATCGTAATATTGAAATTATTGAAAATATCCTTAAAGGCCAGGAGGGTCCTCAACGCGATATCGTTGTTTTAAATGCAGCTTACGGATTATATGTGTGTGATAAGGTTGCTGATATCGAAGAAGGTGTCGCCTTGGCAAGAGAGTCTATTGATAAAGGATTGGCTAAAGCTAAATTGGAAGCTCTTAAGGAGTTTACGCAATTATGAGTGAAGACTTTTTAAAAAAGATAGTTGAACATAAGAGAAAAGTCAATGAAGATAAAAAAGAATTTTTTAAACAAATTAGAACAACGTTAGAAAAATCAGATTATCACCCGTATCATTTGTTTAAACGGATTATATCAACGCCTGATAAAACCAACTTGATTGCCGAAATTAAAAAAGCTTCACCCTCCAAAGGTATTATTCGTGAAGACTTTGATGTTGTTGATGTGGCCAAAGCCTATTCGACCAATGGGGCCGCTGCTATTTCCGTTTTAACAGAAGAAAAATTTTTTCAAGGGAAGCCTGAATTTATAAAAGCTGTGTCTAATTACTGTTCGGTTCCTATATTGATGAAAGATTTTGTAATCGATGCAGGTCAGATTTATGAGGCGAGGTATCAGGGAGCAAGTGCCATTCTTTTAATTGCAGCGATTTTAGATGATATCAAGCTGATGAATTTTATGGAAATAGCCGAGTCTCTTGATATTGATTGTTTAATTGAGGTTCATGATAAGCATGAACTTAAAAGGGTTATTAACATTGATGCCCAAATTATTGGTGTTAATAATCGTGATTTAAAAACGTTTGAAGTTGATTTAGGTGTGTCAGAGGGGCTCCTTCCAAAAATTCCTTCTCATATTGTTAAAGTGGCGGAAAGCGGCATTAAAACTTATGATGATGTTAAACGTTTAAAATCAGCAGGGGCTAATGCATTATTGGTTGGCGAAACATTTATGAGTGAGAAGGATATTGGTCATAAGGTCAAAGAATTATTAGGAGAAGATAGTGAAAATTAAAGTTTGTGGTATTACAAATATTGAAGATGCGCAGAAAGTCGTTTATTATGGCGCTTATGCGATAGGTTTTATATTTTATAAAAAGAGTCCGCGGTATGTCTCGCCAAGTAAGGTTCGAAAGATTATTGAGGCGATAGGGCCATTTGTGACCCCTGTTGGTGTGTTTGTCGATGCTAAAGAAAATGCTATCAAGGATATTTGTCGTTTTACGCATATTCGTACGATTCAATTGCATGGCGATGAAACGCCCACTTTATGTACCCGATTTCCTGGTTGCAAAGTGATCAAGGCTTTTCGTGTTAATGAGGAGTTTGATTTAAAGGCCGTTAAGAAATACAAGGCAGATGCCTACCTTTTTGATTCCTATTCTGAGGAAGCCAAGGGCGGCACTGGAAGGTCTTTTTCATGGGAGATTATAAAGACAGCGAAATTTGATAGGCCTGTGATTCTTTCCGGAGGTTTGAACGCCGATAATGTAGAGGAGGGGATTAAGTATCTAAACCCATATGCTGTCGATGTTTCAAGCGGACTTGAGAAGTCCCCAGGCATTAAGGAGCCAAAAAAGATTAGGGCTTTTTTTGGCGCAGTCAATGCTATAGATAAATAGATGAGAAGTTAACTAGGACAAACTGTGACAGAGTTTTTTATTTAGAACTGCAAGTCTTTTTATTGCAACAGTTATAGGTTTGCCGGTTAGTCTTTGTCATGTTATATTTTAATTAAGCCGATAAAGGTAAACCCAGAGAAATCTGGGGACTTAAGCAAGGCTATTTTAGACTTGCTTGGCCTGGCGCATATAGCGGCAGGACAAAACTACAGACCTAAGGCGTCTACAACCGGGAAGGCCTCGTACTCAATGGAGTGAGGCACATTGTATCCAATTCGGACATGGTTAACGGGCGAGATGGTGGCTGAGTTGCCGAAGAGATGAGGGAGTTATCTCCTTTATCGGCTTACTTTAATCCTTATGAAATTAAGGATTTTTTTATTTTTTAAGGCCGTTGATTCTTCTACAAAACTACCGTAATTTTTCAAAATATATGTTATAATTAACTATTATGCCAGATAAGCTGATTAGGGTCTATAAACCCTTAAATGTCAACGAGATAAAATCCAGCCTTATGATTTATGGTGATTTGCAGGGCACCTGTGCTGGCTGCCAGGCACTGGATTTGAAATTGGATGCGACTCAGTGTCCTAAATGCCAAAACACCTTTAAATACATTTCTTTTCGTAATATCAAAGTTCATCACAAAAAACTAAAATCACTCCTCGCCCAAAGACCTGATCTTCTCATTATTGATTATGAAGATTACAACAAACAATTAGGTGAGTTAAAGGCAAGGGAATTTCTAAAATGATTCAAAAGCCGCGTCTCTTGAAGTTGACACAAAAAGTTATATCGATTAATTCTGAAAATCCTCCTGGTCAAGAGTTAGAATGTGCTCAATTTATTGAGAAGGATATGCGTTCTTTAAAAATTGATGTCAAAAAATATACTTATGCGAAAAACCGTCCCAACATTGTTGCTACACTTAAAGGAACGTTGCCAAGAAAACAAGCGGCAAAGGGCGCCATCTTAATAACTCCTCATTTTGATACAGTGCCTATTGGAAAGGGATGGACGGTGGATCCTTTTGGAGGGGAAATCAAAAATGGCAAATTATATGGTCGGGGTGCTACAGATGATAAGGGAAATTTAGCGAGTTGTATGGAGGTTATGCGCAGTTTAAGGGAGGATGGTGTTAAGCTTAAACATGATCTTATTATGGCAGCGACGGTTGATGAAGAAACGGGAAGTCATTATGGTATTATTCCGTTATTAGAAAAAAAAATTCTTAAGCCACGTTTGGCTTTAGTGATGGATTCGACAGAGTATGATGCGGTTATCGCACAAAAAGGTTTGATTCATGGGCGTGTGCAAATTTTTGGAAAGAAATCTCATGGGGCTTATAATTGGCGAGGAGTAAATGCTGTTGAGATTGCCGCTTGTGTTATTAATAAGTTAAAGAAGATTAACTATACATACAAAAAACACCCTTTTTTAAGAGAGCCGTCGATGAATATTGGTGTGATTCATGGGGGAGATAAAGTAAACATGGTTCCCGATTTTTGCGAGTTTAGCGTGGATCATCGTTTCTTGCCGGGAATGGATCCAAAAAAATTAATTAAAGAATTTAAAGATGTTATTAGAAGTGAGGCTAAAAAGTTTAAATTTGAAATTGATGATATTCAAGCCCCTTATGATATTGATCCAAAGGATGAGAGTGTTGAAGCTTTTATTAGGATAGCTAAACGTATGAAATGTCCGGCAAAGTTAAAGGGGAGTGAAGGCGCAACCGTGATAACATTTTTTAAGAAATATAATATTCCTGCTTTTGCCACAGGATTCGGAGCTCATAAGACGGCTCATACAAATGATGAATACATTTATGTCAAATCTTTGTATCGAGGAACGCAGTTTTTAGAAGAATATATTAAGGAATATGATCAGTTATGAAAAAGTGGTGTTTGATCTTTGTCTTGATGGCCATTGTTGTCGGTATCTCTTCATTAAGTGTTGCTCAAGAGGAACAAGAGGAGGCTCTACCCTTTAGGGTGGGGGAAACTATACATTATAAGATTAAGAAATTTGGTATCAAAACAGGCGAGGCGAAATTAATTTTTAAAGGACGGACTCGTATTAATTACAGGGATGCTTATTTAATCGTTTTTCGAGCAGAGGCAATGAATTTTATTGATGAAGAAAGCATTTATCTCGACCCTGAAACGTTTTATCCAATTATGGTTAAGAGAGTTATTAATCTGTGGGGTAAAAAAGAAAAAATATCGGAAGAGTATTTTCATGACAAAGGATTTATCAAAATTGTTAAAGAAAGCAATGGGGAAACAACAGATATGTCTATCCGTAAGGAAGGGCCTTTTGATAATATTTATGGGTTTATCTATCGTTATCGTCTTAAAGGAAAATTTGAAGCAGATGAAGAATTAAAGATCAATCTGCCGACAAAAAATCTTGAAATTAATTTTATAGAAGAGACTCAAGTAAAAGCCGTTTATCAAAAGACACCTGCTTATTATTTAGAGAGCAATCCAAAACAATTTCGAATATGGTTTGATAAGAGTGATGATAGGGTTCCTTTACGTATCGATGGAGCAATTGGTTTTGGGAGTACCTCAATGGTTATGGTGGAGTATGAGAAATACACATTAAATTCAGATCAATAGTAATCTATTAATCAGTTTGTTTGTCAAAAAAAGGGGTGGATGTTATGGAGTTAGAGGGTAAGGTTGTATTTTCATCTGGAAAAGCAGGAGATTATGATATTTGGGCGATTGATCTTCTCTCTAAAGAAATCGAACAGTTGACAACGGGAGAGTATTGGAATGATTGCCCCAAATGGTCTCCTGATGGTCAAAAGATTGTTTTTGTCTCAAGCCGCACAGGATCCCCTGAAATTTGGATTATGAATGAAGATGGATCAGATCAGAGGCGTATTACCCATCAAAATAAATGGCACAATACGCCGTCCTGGTCTCCTGATGGAAGAAGTATTGTATGTTGTGCCAATTATAGTGGAGACATCAATTTGCATACGATGGATAGGGATGGATCGAATTTAACGCAATTAACGGATTATGAAAGTATGGACTATACACCGCAATATTCTCCGGATGGCAACACCATTGTTTTCTCATCAAAGCGAAGCGGAAATTCAGATATTTGGACTTTTAATGTGAATTCAAAAGATTTTAGTCAATTAACATCTTATGAAGGCCGTGATTATGCACCAACGTATTCCCCGGATGGAGAACATATTGCTTTTGTGTCAGGATTGCTTGATAAACATGACAATGAAATTTTAGAAATTTATGCGATGGAAGCGAACGGAGAAAATAAAGGTCGCATGACCGCCAATTTTGGAGAAGATCGTCACGTGGGCTGGTCACCAGATGGAAAAAATCTTATTTATACCTCTAGTAAACCTAATTCTACAGCTGAGCGTTTGAATGTATCTGCTTTTGGGAAACTTAGAGGTAAAGAGGTTAAGTTTGATCGCGCGCCATTAGATAAAGAAATCGATGCAAAACCTCAAGGGTATTTATTGTTTAAATATCTTCCTGAGAGCATTATTAGAAAGGTGTATCCAGGATCCTATTTTGGAAGTGAGCGGTATCCTGATTGGAAGAATTAATATAAAATTTAAGACCATTTAAGGAGAAATACTATGTCAGAATTCACTGGAATTATAAAAAAGCTCAACGAACATTATGAAGATGTACAGCAAAAAGGAACAGGAGAGGCGTACAGTCGTTTGTCAACGATATTTGAAGAGCTTCATAATCACTTTCGTGAACATATTCAAGAACTCACCGTTGATGAGGTTCAAAGGGTCGTTGGTAAATTAAAAAGAGGAGAACATATTACTCCTGAAGATAAACAACAAATTAAGCTTTGGATCGTTGGTGATGCGGAGCATTATGCAAACCTTGAAAATAATTTTGCAGACTGGCAATCGGAATTAAAACGTTTAATGAGTGTGATTGGTGGATTTAACACCGCTAAACCATCTGTTGAAGAAATCTCTGATCTAAGAGGTTTGCTGCGTGATGGAGAACGCGTGATTGCTGATATCATGTATTTCTTACAACAAAAAGATCGTGTTAAAAACTTTGAAGAGTCAACGGAGGAGATTGATGATCAAGAACGTGAATTTCTTATTCGTTTGCTTGAAAACAAAATTAAATCTCCCGATTTTTAGTTGAAATTGGTGAGTTTCAACTTTTAAGATATAAAGGTTTAGAAAGCTTTCTCAAGTTCTTTACAACCCTTTGTAATTATGGTCTAATATCCCTTCCCGAATAATATTTATGGAGTAAATTGATGACTACCCCAGATAAATCTGGACATTTTGGAGAGTTTGGTGGGCGGTATATGCCTGAGACATTAATGACGTTGCACGAAGATTTGGAGCGTCTTTTTCAGTCGGCCAAGAAAGATGCCTCTTTTAAAAAAGAATTTCAATTTCTCCTTAAAGATTATGCCGGACGCCCCACTAATTTATATTTTGCCTCTCGATTAAGTGGTCATTTCAAAACATTAAAAATTTATTTCAAACGTGAAGATCTTCTTCATACTGGTGCTCATAAAATTAATAATACGTTAGGCCAAGTGCTTTTGGCTAAACGGATGAAGAAGAAGCGTATTATTGCAGAGACGGGAGCGGGGCAACATGGTGTGGCCACAGCAACAGCTGCCGCTTTGATGGGATTGAAGTGTGACGTTTATATGGGCGAAGAAGATATCGAAAGGCAATCGTTAAATGTTTTTCGTATGCGATTATTAGGCGCTAAAGTGATCCCTGTAAGTAGTGGTTCAAAGACTTTAAAAGATGCGATGAATGAAGCGATACGCGATTGGGTGACGAACGTTGAATCTACATTTTATATTATTGGTTCTGTGGCCGGTGCTCACCCTTATCCTGAGATGGTGCGTTATTTTCAAGCCGTTATTGGTCAAGAGGCGCGCAAACAATTTATGATCAAAGAGAAAAAGTTGCCTGATTATCTTCTAGCCTGTGTGGGAGGGGGGAGTAATGCGATGGGGTTGTTTCACCCCTTTTTTAAAGATAAGACTGTCAAGATGATTGGTGTTGAGGCCGCCGGCCTCGGGCTTAATTCAGAGGAACATGCGGCTCCCTTAGCGAAAGGGTCTATCGGAGTCTTGCATGGCAGCAAAAGCGATTTGCTTCAAACCAAAGATGGTCAAATCAAAGTTGCTCATTCGATTGCGGCTGGCTTAGATTATCCAGGCGTTGGACCTGAGCATTCTTATTATAAAAGTATTAAGCGTGCGGAATATGTGTCTGTTAAGGATCAAGAGGCGTTAAGCGGGCTTAAATTATTGTCGCAAATCGAAGGCATTATTCCGGCCTTAGAAACATCGCATGCGATTGCCTATTTAGAGAAGTTGGCGCGCCGCGTTAAAAGAAAATCTAGTGTGATTGTTTGTCTTTCCGGACGCGGGGATAAGGATATGGGATCTATTGAGAAATTGATATCATGAATCAGATCGACAAAACTTTTCAGCAATTAAAACGAAATAAGAAAAAAGCCTTTATTGCTTTCATAACTGCTGGTGATCCCAATTTAAAGATGACAGAAGAGCTTGTTTTGTCTTTTGAGCAGGCGGGTGTTGATATTATCGAACTTGGTGTGCCTTTTTCTGATCCTTTAGCTGATGGACCTACCATTCAAGCCTCATCGGCACGTGCGTTAAAAAAAGGTGTTAACATACAAAAAATTTTTGATACCGTCCGTAGCATTCGAAAAAAATCATCTATTCCAATATGTTTGATGGGCTATTACAATCCCATTTTTCATTATGGCGAGAAGCAATTTTGTAAGGATGCTGCTGCAAGTGGTGTTGATGGTCTTATCATTCCGGATTTGCCACCGGAGGAGGCAAGAGATTTGATTAAACTATCGAAAGATAACGATCTCTCCCAAGTTTTCTTCTTAGCGCCCACAACGACTCCGAAACGTGTAAAAAAAATAGTTCAACATTCCACAGGATTTATTTATTTTGTATCTCTGACTGGTGTCACAGGGGCTCGGCAAGACATTCCTCCATCCGTTGTCAAACAAATGCAATTAGCTAAAAAGCAAACCGCGAAGCCCATTTGTGTCGGTTTTGGTATTTCAAATGCGCAACAAGTACAATCAATGGCCAAAGTAGCTGATGGTGTTATTGTGGGAAGCGCGATTGTCAATGAGATATACAAAAATCGATCAAGCAAAAAGTTAGTCTCAGAGGTTTCTCAGTTTGTAAAAAAGCTTTCTAAACCTTTAAAATAATTTCTTAATAAAAGAGGGTCTCGATGTACAAAAAAGAAGTATTACCCAATGGTATAAGGATTGTAACGCATGGTATTAGCAATCGGGAAAGTGTGTCTGTTGGATTATGGATAGGTGTGGGGGGGCGATTTGAATCGGATGTATTAAAGGGTGCTGCGCATTATTTAGAACATATTGTTTTTAAGGGAACAAAAAAGTATGGTTGTGAGCAAATTAAAGAGTCCATAGAGGGTGTGGGTGGATCCTTGAATGCTTTTACAACAGAGGAGCAAACCTGTTTTTATGCAAAAATTCCGGCTCTCCATATAAAACAAACATTTGATGTCCTCTCGGATATGGTTATTGCTCCTAAAATTGCTCAAAAAGATATGAACAAGGAGAAAACAGTTATTGTTGAAGAAATCAAAATGTATCATGATTTGCCACAATATTATGTCCTTGAGTTGCTTGATCAGCTTATTTGGAACGGTCATCCCTTAGGAAAAGGTTTAGCTGGTAGCATCGAAACAGTAAGTGCCATGACATCTCCTCAATTACGACGTTTTCATCAAGAGCACTATGGACCTGAAAATATTGTTGTTGCCGTTTCAGGTCAGCTAGATCATAAAAAAGTTGTGGCTATGGTGAAATCGAAGATGGGTTCTTTAAAAACCAGAATGAAACAGGAATTTAAGAAAGTTGACGCTTTGCACTCCCAATCTCGGGTTAAGTTTTTAAAACGAGATATTGAACAGATGCATGTGGCTTTGGGGGTTCCAGGTTATGATGAAAAACATAAGGATCGGTATGCTTTAAGTTTGCTAAGTATTATATTAGGTGGAAATATGTCGAGCCGTTTGTTTGTCGAATTAAGAGAAAAGAAGGGGTATGGTTATTCGGTCTCCAGTTGCGCGAAAACCCTTAAGGATACAGGATTGTTTATGATTCGAGCTGGTGTTGATAACGCTAAACTTGTTGATGCGGTTGATTTAATCCTTAAAGAGTTGAATAAACTCAAAAGGAAAGAGGTTCCTGCCGGTGAATTTAAAAGGGCTAAGGACTATTTATCTGGTCAACTGCTATTAGGCCTGGAAGACACCATGGATCACATGTTGTGGATTGGAGAGAGCGTGATTAGTCGGAATAAGGTTAGGACGTTAAAAGAGGTAATAAAGGAATTTAATAAAGTGCGTCCAAGCGATATTATGCGTGTCGCAAAAGAATTATTTGATCTTAAAAGGGTGAGTTTAGCTATTGTAGGACCTATCAAAAGTGATCAGGAACAACAATTAAGGGCCCTTTTAAAAGTGGTATCTTAATTAAAATGGAGCTTAGGAATTCTCTATTTTAAATTGACAATGTTATTTTAATCCGTTAGACTTTAGTCTAGAAGTTTTCAAAGAAAGTAATTATTTCGTCTATTTATAGGCTTGAAGTTATCTTTCATAAACTTTTTAGTCATTTTTAATAATGTTGACACCAAGGAGGGAAATATGGATGAGCTTTCTTTTTATGATGTAAAGACAAAATCCAAATTTAATGCCACTGAATATGATGTAAGAGAAAAAAGTGGGCGTTTTTTTGCAGTTGCAAAATCTCCTAAAGGAACTCATGAGTGTTGGAGAGTTCTTAGTAAAGTTCAAGCCGAAAAAATGAAGAAATAATTCATTTGGTGGCTTAAAAGAGTGTCACAATCCCCGCATTTTGATGGGCATTTCCCTTTCCAAGAGCGGCCGATGTAAAGGAATTGCTGCAATTAGAAAATCTTCATTGACGTCAAGAACCATAGCCAAACACATTGCCGAGTTTGCCTCAGATAAGAAAGCGTTAGATATCGTTATCTTAGATATGCGTAAACTTGTCAATTATTGCGACTATTTTGTAATTTGTTCGGGAACAACCGACAGACATGTCCGTGGAATTGCCGATGGCATTGATGATGGTTTGGATGAAATGGGCCTGTCAATTGGCCTTAAACAAGGGTTAAATAAATCGGATTGGGTTGTTCTTGATACAGGGGATGTGGTTATTCATATATTTGAACAATCCCTCAGAGATTTTTATAGACTTGATTACTTATGGAAAGAAGCCAAAGAAGTTGTTTGGCAAAAACCAGATAAATCGAAAAATTAAGACTAAAGTGACGTTTATTATAAGAATTAATGTTAAACGATATCAAAACGCAGTTACAAGCCTTTATAGATGAATCCCTAACTGATCAGTTCTCAGACGAACAACCTATTCCCCCTATTGAACTTGAAGTTCCCTCCGATAAACATCATGGCGATGTTTCTACAAACATAGCCCTTAAATCAGCAAAAATTCTTAAGAAATCTCCCCAAGATATAGCACAAAATTTTATGAAGAAGTTACAAGATTCCCTAAAGGGTTCTCCTTTTGAGGAAATTATTAGTAAAATTGAAGTGAAGGGGCCAGGCTTTATAAATTTTTTTATAAGTGATACAGGTGTCCTTAAAGTGTTGGATCGAGTTTTAGAAGAAGGAGAAAATTTTGGACGTCTTTTAGTAGGTGAAAAGAAGAAAATTCAGATTGAGTTTGTCTCGGCCAATCCTACTGGTCCTTTAAGTGTTGCTCATGCGCGACAGGCGGTTGTAGGAGATGCTTTAGCCAATATCTTACAGTTTATAGATTTTGATGTGACGCGAGAATATTATGTGAATGATGAGGGAAATCAAATTAATATTCTAGGCAACTCCATTCGATTACGCGGACTTGGTTGTTTGGGCGAGACGATTGAGTTTCCAGAGCATGGTTATCAAGGTGATTATATTATTGATATGGCAAAATTATTTATGGAGCAACGAAGTATTGATTCTGTTGAGAACTTAAAAAAGATAGAAGATATAGAGTTTCAAAATTTTGGAGCAACATACCTTTTAGATGTCATCAAAAAAGAATTAGGCGATTTTGGTGTTCATTTTGATATTTATAGCCATCAATCAAAAATTGCTCATGCTAAAGCCATTGAAGAAGTATTATCAGATTTAAAAGACAAGGGCCATTTATACGAAAAAGATGGAGCCCTTTGGTTTGCTTCAACACAGTTTGGAGATGATAAAGATCGTGTTGTTAGAAAAAGTGATGGAAGTTATACCTATTTAACGCCTGACATTGTTTATCATAAGGATAAGTATAATAGAGGATTTAAACAGGTTTATAATATTTGGGGTCCGGATCATCATGGGTATATTCCTCGTATAAAGGCTTCTGTTGAAGCCCTTGGAATGGAGCGGGATGCGATTGAGGTGCTTATTGTGCAGCTCGCCACCATTTATCGTGATGGTAAGCCTGTTTCGATGTCTACGCGTAAGGGGGAGTTTATTTCACTACGTGAAGTGATTGAAGAGGTAGGGGTTGATGCGGCTCGTTATTTCTTTTTAATGCGACACATTAAAGCTCATCTTGAGTTTGATTTGGAATTGGCAAAAAAACAATCTGCAGAGAATCCTGTTTATTACATTCAATATGCTCATGCGCGTATTCATAGTATTTTAAGACGCGCGAAAGAAGAGGGTATTGATCCAAAGACTTCGGATTTTGATAAACTCAAAGAAGATGAGGAACTTGAGCTAATAAAGAAGATGGGCGCTTTTATCGATAGTTTATTAGCTGTTCACGCGCAACTAGATCCTTATCCAGTAGTCAACTATTTGCACGAATTAGCGACTTGTTTTCATAAATGTTATGACAAACATCGTGTTTTAGATTTAGAAAATATTGAATTAACCTCCCAACGATTAGGACTTCTAAAGGCTGCTTGCATCGTTTTGGCAAACGGTTTAAATCTTTTAGGAGTCAGCCAACCAGAAAGTATGTAATATGCAAAAGAAATGGAATGTTCAAAAGATTGATAAAGAAGCACAGGTTCAGCTCGCTCAAGCGATTGATGTTGATCCTATTGTGGCACAATTGTTGGTAAATCGTGGTATTAAGGAAGCTCAAGAGGCTCGACAATTTTTGAAAGCGGATCTTTCCATGATCCATGATCCTTTTCTTTTTAAAGATATGAAAGAGGCTGTTGATCGTATTAATCAGGCGCAAGCGAATAAAGAAAAAGTTTTAATTTTTGGCGACTATGATGTAGATGGCGTGACATCATCTGTAGTCCTTAATCAAGCCTTGATTGGTATGGGGTTGGATGTGATTCATACGATCCCGCATCGTGAGAAGGATGGTTATGGGTTAAATCATGAGGTGGCTGAGTATGCCAAGTCAGAAGGTGTTACGCTAATGATTACGGTGGATTGTGGAACAACCGCCATAAGTGAAGTTGAAACAATTCAAGCGTTAGGGATCGATGTCATTATTGTTGATCACCATCAACCCTTAGATTCTCACCTACCTAATGCTTATGCGATGATTAATCCAAAACAAAAGGATTGTTCCTATCCTTTTAAAGATTTGGCTTCTGTTGGTTTAGTTTCAAAATTGGTTCATGCCCTTATTGGTCAGTTGCCAGAAGACTATCTTGATTTTGTTGCTATTGGTACAGTTGCTGATATTGTTCCTCTTCGAGGGGAAAATCGTATTTTTGTAAAAGCAGGATTGCCGCGAGTCAATACGACAAAGAATAAGGGGTTACGTGCTTTATTGCAATTAGCAAAGGTGGCTGGGAAAAAAATTACACCGTTTCATGTTGGTTTTATTTTAGGGCCACGCATTAATGCCACGGGACGGATGGATTCAGCCCATAAGTCGTTAGACTTATTTTTAGCCAAAGAAGAGAGCGATGCGAATGAACTGGTTAAGGAATTAG
>JAJDCB010000016.1 GCA_029261065.1 Candidatus Omnitrophota bacterium
TTCGTATCAGCTATGCGGCCTTAAAATAACCAGTATCGATGAAATGATATGAATTCAAAATTAATTATAGGCGTATTAACATTAACCTGTCTTGGCCTGGTGGTTTTTTTATCGCCACGCATTATTCCATTTATCGCGGATACCGTCGAATATATTGAAGAATATTAAAGGGTCAAGTCTCGACTTGACTACATGTTCAGTGGAGGTTCTGAGGTGTAGTTAAGTCGAGACTTGACCCCCCTTTCTATTAAAAGCGTATCAACAATTTATGTTAGTTCATAATGATGAGGAGTTAGAAAATTTTTATTCTTTGAAAAAGCGAATATCAATTTTGGGACAAGAACGCTACGTGGATGAAATAAAAAGCCAATATTTAAATAGAATATGGTTAGAGAAGGAAATTCCTGAAAAGAATAAGGCAAAAGCATGGGGCATGATTGAGGCGATCAATCATTATGTGAGCAAGGAATTTATGATATCATATGAACAATTACTAGAATCGAAGCGTGGAAAGATTAATTTACCAAGACAATGTGCTATTAGCCTAGCGAAAGAAATCTCAGGAGCAAAGCATCAAGACATCGCGGAGGCATATAAGTTGGAGTCCTATAAAACGATATATTCACATTTTATTCGTATGAACCAAATTAGAGCCAAGAATAAAAGATTTAATTCTCAATACGAAAGAATAAAAGAAGAACTATCCAAGAGGAGACTTGACCCTTAAATGTCTTAGTAAAAATAACTGTCGTATATTAAATTGATGTTTTACAAGGGAGGTAAGAATGGGAATTTTTGTATTTGTCAAAAGTGTTATAAAAAAGGTTGTCCCGAATAAAATCGTTAAAGATTTCCGTGCCCGAAAAATAGCTGCGAGTTGGACAAAAGAAGACCAAGAAATGCTAGTTTTTTATTCGCAGTTTGTGTCTCCTGGTAAGCTTATTTTTGATGTAGGTGCAAATATGGGGAACAGAACAAAGATTTTTCTCAAGCTGGGAGCACAAGTAGTTGGGGTTGAGCCACAAGATGCATGTGTCAACTTTCTTAAAGCAGGTTTTGACAAGAACAGAAATTTTACAGTTATACAGAAAGTCCTTGGGTCACACGAAGGCGAAGCCGAACTAATGATAAGTAATAGCAATACAATTTCTTCTTTGTCACAGGATTGGATTGAATCTGTAAAATCAAGTGGACGATTCTCTAATCACTCGTGGGAAGAGAAAAAGGTTGTTCCAATGACCACATTAGATAGATTGATTGAAACCTACGGAATCCCCTCTTTTATAAAGGTTGATGTTGAAGGTTTTGAATATGAGGTAGTGAAGGGGTTATCAAAGCCAATTGGGTTTATTTCTCTAGAATTCACTCCAGAATTTATAGAGTCAACATTTAAGTGCATTGAACATCTTGAATCGCTTGGTGATGTTCTATTTAATTACACCATTGGTGAAAGTATGCGGCTTGTTTTGGACAAATATGTAACTTCCAAAGAAATTATAGGGATTCTTGAGGGGTACGGAGAAGACAATGTATTATTTGGGGATGTGTATTGCAAATTTTAGAAATTATTTAGAATAAGGGTCACCAATTGATATAAATGTCAATAGGAGACGCACTCATTTGTCAGGCAGCCCGTATTTAAATTTAAACAGATTTTTTTAAATCAGTCGATAAAAGTATCTTAAGAAGCACTGGCTTTAAGAGGTACCAGCCTTCAGTCACCAATAGGCGGCGTCTAAAATATTTGACCCGCATGATAATCTCGGAGCAGCTACTCACTAATCAAGTCGAGGAAGACATTCTTTGCAAGAATTCTTCAGACCCCTAAGAGTGCAGTAGCCGCCACCGACTGGATTTTAGTGTCATTAGATTTAAAATAACAACGTCGTTCTTTTAAAACGTGATAAATGACTTTCAAAAAGTCGCGAGAGAGTATAACTTTAGCTGTGTTATGACCTTTTCTTTTTTTAATGCCTTCAAATTTTTTTAATCTTAATATTATTAAAGGGTCAAGTCTCGACTTGACTACATCTCGTCCGACTGCTAAGCTATAGCCAGTAATTCACATCAAACACAAAGCAAGCTTAACTCTAAACATCAAACAAACTAAATGGCTCGTCCTGCAAGAATATTATTTGAAGGGAATATAAGGGTCAGGTCGGGACATGGCGACATGTGAGAGATAAAGCAGAAATCGAAAAGAGAATTTAACTTCCCCTCGTAGCAGCAGAAAAGAAAATACAAACCTTCCCCTCAGTAAGTTTTACTTCAATCAAAATAACAAATATTAGGAAAGAGAGGTCATATATGGTGCGACCTGTTCGTATATTATTTGAGGGTGCGTATTATCATGTCATGAATCGAGGTCAAGATAGGCGAAAGATTTATGTAGATAATTATGATTATAAAAATTTTTTAAAAGCACTTAAAGAGGCTTGCGAAGTTTATCAGGTTGAAATTGTTGCTTACTGTTTAATGAGTAATCATTATCATTTATTGGTGCAAAAAGTAAGGGGTCAAGTCTCGACTTGACTACATCTAGCTCGCCTGCTAAGCTATAACCAGTATTTCACATCAAACACAAAACAAACGCAATTTTAAACACTAAATAAATGAAATGGCTCGTCCTGCAAGAATATTATTTGAAGGTGCTTATTACCATGTGATCAATCGAGGTCAAGGTAGACGTAAGATTTATTTAGACAAAAGAGATTATCAAGCATTTCTTAATATAATAAGTGAAACTTCTCAGACATATAACGTCAACATTGTCGCTTATTGTTTAATGGGAAATCATTACCATCTATTAGTCCACACCCCAGACGCCAACCTCCCTGATTTTATGCGGCAGTTAAATGGCATTTATACACAAAATTTTAATCAGAGATACAAACATGACGGGCCGTTATTTAAAGGTCGTTATAAAGCAATTGTAGTTCAAGAGGGCAGTTATTTATTACGTCTAATCCGTTACATGCATAAAAATCCTTTACGAGCAAGAATTGTTCAGAGGTTAAGTGATTATAAGTATTCTAGTCATCCGCAATATTTAAAAGAAGAAGAGAGTCGTTGGTTAAAATTTAAAGATCCACTAAAGACACAGTGGAGGGGGCAAGGCAGTTTGCTTTCGAAGTATAAGCAGTTTATGAAACTTGAGGATGTTGAGTTGGAGGAATATCTAAAAGAAAAACAACAAAGATCTTTTAATGCTATTATTTTCGGCGATAAAGATTATATGGATGAGATAAAAATGAAATATTTAAAGACACCGCGAACCTACGGCGAGATTCCTCAAGCCAAACAAATTAGGGCTGAGGTTGGCATAAAAGAAATCAAAAGGGAGGTGCTGAAAGAGTTTGGCGTTAAGGAAGAAGTTTTATATCATTCTCTAAGAGGTAAAGAAAACATACCACGAATGATGGCTATAAGTTTAGCAAGGAAGGGTTTTGGATTATCATATAAGGAAATTGCTCAAACGTATGGAGGGATTTCGTATAAAAGCGCAGCCAAATATTATGAGCGATTAATGGATCGCTGCAAAAAAGATAAAGATCTTAAAAATGTCTTTGAAAAGTTAACAGTAAGGTGTAGTCAAGTCGAGACTTGACCCCTTTACTAACTGACTTCACGTGTGTGTTTATTAGCTATGGTCACGGTTGGTAAAAATCCTTTGTATAAAACAGTTGCTATTAATCTTGCATCGATCTTATCTGTTTTTTTATGTCTTTTTGCAAATGCTTTTAGTTCATAGGAATTTGCTAAATAAACTTTTTGAGCATACAACTCAGCAAGGTCTACAAAAAAACACCAATTGTAGGTTGCTTCAACTGCCAGGGTAAACGGTCTTGGGATACTCTATAACCCCTGTTAGCAGTACTTCAAGGGGTCGTTTACAATATTACAAACGTTTGTATTGGGATGCGAGGTATCATGTGCTTGCGACTTCAAGAAAAATGATGAAGAAATTTGGAAAGCCAGCAGGGTAAAGATAGCAAAAATAGTGCGAAGACTTGATTAAGAGAGAATGATGTGATATACTTTATGTGATATCACTAAGGAGGGCGCTATGGTCAGAACAATTATTACATTATCAGAGCAGGATAAAAAATGGCTTGATAATTTTAGCCAATCACGTCGACAATCGACGGCAGAAACTATCCGTATGGCTATTCGACATTTTAAGGGACAAGTACAAAAAAAGTCCTATAAGGAATGTTTAGCGATGACAGCAGGGATTTGGAAAAATGGCAAAAAAGATGCTAATAAATATGTGAAGAGTTTACGCGAGGAGTGGGGTAAATAAATTATGGCTTTAAAATATTTATTAGACAGTGTGATTATCATTGACCATTTAAACGGTGTCACCAAGGCATCTGTTTGGTTGGAAAAATTGAAGGAAGGGCAAGCCGCTATATCGGTCGTTACGCGTGCGGAAGTTTTAGTAGGTATCGATCAAGATCAACTGAGGGCTTTTGTGAAGATACTTCTTAGTGAGTATCAATGTCTAGGTATAAAAGAGGCTACAGCAGATTTGGCTTCTGATTTGAGGCGAATCAACAAATGGCTGTTGCCAGATGCCTTTCAAGTGGCTATCGCTAAAGAACACGGCATTAAACTTATCACGCGCAATACAAAAGATTTTCAAGAGAAAAAGCACGACTTCGTTAAAATTCCATACCGTATTTAGAATAAGGGTCAAGTCTCCTGTTGGATAGTTCTCTGGAGGTGGAGGAGGTTTGAAGAACTATCCAAGGCGAGACTTGACTCTTAAATTATGCGACCTTAAAATAACCAGTATCGATGAAATGATATGAATTCAAAATTAATTATAGGCGTATTAACATTAACCTGTCTTGGCCTGGTGGTTTTTTTATCGCCACGCATTATTCCATTTACCGCGGATACCGCCGAATATATTGAAGCGATGAAGAGTATTAAAGAAGGGCGGGGCTTGGTTGTTTCTGAGTATGATGTTCTACCGGTTGAGGAGGATGAGAAATTGATGATTTTATTTCCTCCCGGTTACTCCATCTTAACGGCTCTTCTTTCCTTATGCGGTGTCGATGATGTTTTAGCTACGCGTCTGGTTCCCTCTCTTCTCTATTTATTTTTCCCTTTGTTATTTTACATCCTCTCAAAGATGTTTTTCGATAAAAAAACCGCTCTCTCTGTCACCATAGCCTGTTGTCTTACACAGGCTATTTTTTTTTATGCGGTTAAATCAATGTCTGATTTACCGTATCTCTTTTTTGCATTGCTTAGTTTTATCTGTTTATTTAAAGGCATACACAAAACAAGGGGGCGTTTGATTTTTTTGGCTGGCCTTTTGGCTGGTTTTGGACTGCTGATACGTAATGTTGGGTATGCCTTAATCTTCTCCGAATTGGTGGGTTTAAGTTTTTGTGCCCTTTGGGGTCTGTGGCCATGGAAGAAGGCTATTACTTATGGTTTCGTTTTTGGGATGGGTGGATTGATCACTTATGGTCCGCTGCTTCTGCGCAATATTATTCATTTTGGTTCGATTCAACCTTATACGATGCCACCTTCTGATGTTACGTTAACTCTCACCGTGAAGCAGTATCTATGGACTTTATCAGAAACATTTTTGGGTACTGCTCAATGGACGTTTGGGTTTGTTGTTGTTCTTGGGATTTTTGTTTTAAGTGGCGTCATTTACCTTTTTAAACGAGGGGTGTTTGCTTCTTTAATGAGTCAGGAGAAAATCAAAGGTATCTATTTTTCAACGATAATGGTGTATGCCTTTGTTGGTTCCGCTTTGGTTGTTTATTCGCGCAGCAAATATCTGTGGGGAGCCGACGTTACAATACGTAATCATATGCAGCATGCGTGGGTGATCATATTTTTTGTTTCTCTTATTTTGAGTATCTATGGACGGTGGTGTCATGACAAATGGAGGTGGCCTGTTGCTAGAATAGGTTATATAATTGTTGGTCTTTATGTGATTATTCAAATTTTTGCTCTTCGCCCCTATGTTGCTATGCATGCCTTACGTATGGTCAATTATCAAAAATTAACCGCGATCGTTGAAGATCTCAAAGCTTACCCGAAAGAAGCCTATATTATTTCCAATCAAGGATATTTTTTAAGAATTCTTACAGGTAGAAATATTCGACAATTAGATTCTACAACTCCAGAATACTTAATCAAAGAAGTTACCGGATTACGTCCGCTTGTGGTTGTCTTAACCGGTCATGAATTTAAAGGATTTTCTCTTTGGAGGGATCTCTACAAGGGAGAGGATGTGGCGGGTTATAACTATATTTTGGAGAAGGGGCCTGTGAAAGTTTTTCATGGGACAAATAAGTTTCTTGAGGGGAAGACCACGGGGAGCGTGCAATGACAGAGTATCATTCTCATTCTTCCCGGCTTGGTGGAGGGAATCTATTTCAATCTAACTGGATCGTAAGCAAACGCTATGATCTTTTTTATTTCATAGGATCCGTTTTAGCTTCTTTTCTCATTCTTGGATTTCATATCCTGTTGGCTTATGGGTTTGATATCGAAATTGAGCGTAATACAGGGATTATTACGTTTACTGTCTTTAGCGGCTTATTTGATATGCCGCATATCTTACAAATGTTTTCTCGATCACATGTGGATCAAGAGGAACATAAAAGGCATCGTCATCGTATTGTTTATGGATTGATTCTTTTTGTGCTCATTGGTGAGCTTTCTGTTTTTTTAGGTTATGAGATTATCGTTTTTAATATAGGGTTAGTACTCGGTGTTTGGCATATCCTTAAACAAAATATTGGTTTCTTAAAAATTTATAAAGGCCTTAATGGAGATAGGGCCGGCTTCGATCGGTTTTTAGATGAGGGCATTTATTATGCGGTGTGTGCCGCCGGCATTTTAGGGGATATTGATTTCTTTGAAGATGGCGGGGGGGCTTGGTCCTCCTTGGGGTTGGCTGATGGCCGAGCGGTTTTAGGGGGGGGTGCTTTTGTTATTTTTTGTTTATTTTGTGTGGTTTTTATTAGCCGGCAATTGTGGCTTATTAAGAGAAAAGTGGCGCTTAATTTGCAAAAATTGCTGTTTATGGGAGCCACCATCCCAATTTATATCTTATTATTGCTAGAATTTGAATCCGTTGGTTTTGCTGTTCCCTTAACAATATTTATCGCTGTTGAAACTATTTATCATGATGTGCAGTATCAGGGATGGATTCAACTTTATCAGAAAAGACGTTTCCCTCAGGATCCCGAGATGCCTAAACGCTGGTTTAAACGGACCCTTTATATCGGGCTCCTCCTCGCGTTGGTGCCGATCATTTTTCGTTATTTAAAAATGTACGGGGGTTGGTCTCTGGAATCGTTAATGAGTATTGAGAAAAAATATCTCATTTATTTTTCAATGCCTGTCTATATGCTAATTGTGTATCATTATTATATAGAAGGGGTGATTTGGCGATTTAGAGAATCTCCGGAATTAAAGGGGATCTTAACAAAGAGTTGAAATATATCAATATTTGCGTGACGCTCTATATTTTCATTGATAAGATAACGTATCTTTATTAAAAAACCTTAAAAACCCATACGTTTGAAAGGAGTCATAAATGAAGATAGGACGAAAATCAGTGAAAGTTTTTAAGATGAAAAATCGAAGAGGGTTTGCCGCTGTTTGCAGTGATTGTGTGACAGAAGGGGCAAGCAAAAATGAAGCGTTTGATCGTATGGTTAAAGCGATTAGTCGTGTAGAGCGTAAGATTACGAGGAAATAAAAGATTAATAAGTTAAAGGGGAGCAACAATGAGTAAAGTGGCCTATTTAATGACAAAAGAAGTTATGACGGTTCATCCAGAGACACCTATTGGGATGGCTATTAAAGTTCTTTCAACGTGGAAAGTTACTGGGTTACCGGTAGTGGATCAAGAGAAGAATATTAAAGGAATTATCTCTGAGAAAGATGTTTTGGTTTTGTTGCGGGCCAATGAAGATTTTAAAGGTAAGACTGTTGGTGATTATATGACACGTGAAGTGAAATTTTTTCATCCGGATGATGATGTTGATACAGTTTTAGAATTCTTAATCAACAGTCCCATTCGACGCGTTCCCATTGTGGAAGATGGAAAACTTGTTGGGCTGCTTTCCCGTTCGGATATTATCAAGTTGATTTGGAAAGAACATTTTGAAAATAAGCTTATTTAAAATTATGAAAAAAGTTATTCCGACTACTTTCATAACACTTGTTGCTCTCCTTATGAGTAGCGTTTCCTGCAACAGCCAAAGTGTTGATTATCAAAACAAAACACTTTCTGATGCTGAGATGGCTGGATATGAAGTGGCCACATTGGCGGGGGGATGTTTTTGGTGTATGCAACCGCCCTTTGATAAGAGGGAAGGTGTGATTCAAACGACTGTTGGTTACACGGGAGGTAAGGAAGCCGCCCCCACCTATCAAGAAGTCTCCTCAGGATCCACTGGACATACCGAGGCCGTTGAAGTCATTTTCGATCCGAAACAAATTTCCTACAAAGAGATCTTAGATATTTTTTGGATGAATATCAACCCCACCACAGCTGATCGTCAATTTGCCGATGTCGGTTCTCAATACCGTCCGGAAATTTTTTATCATTCTAAGGAACAACAATCGATTGCACAAGAATCTAAAGAAGCCTTAGGGGAATCTGGTCATTTTAATGATCCCATAGTCGTTCCTATCACTGAATCTTCATCTTTTTATCCTGCTGAAGATTATCATCAAAAATATTATTTAAAAAATACCATGCATTATAAAGCGTATCATGTGGGCTCTGGCCGCGCGGGGTATTTGAAAAAAATCTGGAAGTAAAGATGCGAGATAAAGAGGGGTCGGACCTGGACCCTTATTTCCACAATGTGTGGAAGCATTTGAATTGCCTCTCTTTATATGTTATCATTATATTACAAATGTTATCATTACTATATCAATAGGAGAGAAATTATGATCAAACTAAAAGATGAAATGTTGGGGGTTCGAGTTTCAACTAAGATTAAAGGGAGTCTTGATCGATATTGTAAAAATAGTGGGGTTTCAAGAAAACACTTTGTTGAAGAGGCTATCAAAGACAAATTAGTAGAAATTATTGAAGATGAATATGATACGATCGAAGCCAAAAAAAGACTTTCCAAACCACAGTTTATAACAGAAAACGAAATGGAAAAATATTTCAAACAAAGAAGCAAAGGTTGATCTGTGTCAGGCATGTATCGTATAGCTTATCTAAAGCAGGCATTAAAAGACTTTAATAAAATTCCAGCAAATGAACTGTTTAAAATCAAAGAAAGCATTGAATCATTAAAGAAGAATCCAAAACCAACAGGTTCCAAAAAACTAAAAGGCATAAAAAATCTTTACAGATTACGTAAAGGTGTTTATCGGATTATTTATAAAATTGAAGAGAAAGAGATTATCATTATAATTGTGAGTGTTCGGCATAGAAAAGATGTGTATCGGGGGTTGTAGATTATTTTGGCTTTTTTAGGGCCTGTTATCCTCGCCCCATATGTCATTCCCGCGAAAGCGGGAATCCTATGGGGTAAACTCCAGCGGGGAGCCTTGTGCTTGTTAAGCAAAACAGATTCCCGATGTCTCGGGAATGACAAGGATCTTATCTCGGGATTGACTGGACTTGATTGTTTTGAAGGTAGCAGAAAGAGGTGAGTTCGGGTAAAAATGAGGTGTTTGTTACAGGTTTCAAATCGTTGCTTTTTAAACGTAACTATGATATAGTCCCCTTTCTATGGAAAATCAATCTCGACTCAAATCATTACAAGAAGCCCTTAAATATTCCCCTGACAATGTCCCATTGTTAAAGCTCTATGGGGATGTCTGCCTGGATGAATGGTCCTTGGCTGAGGGCAAAGAGGCTTTTGAGCATGTCCTTAAATTACATCCAGAGGATATTGACGCTAAGTTAGGTGTTGCCAAGATCTTATATCAAATGGGGAAAACCTCAGAGGCCTTGGTTCGTACCGAATCTGTCATTCATATCGACCCTCAATGTGCCCAAGCGTTGGTCCTTCTAAGTAAGATTAATATTAGCGAAGGACAGCTAAAAAGTGCCTTCTCCTTCTATGAAAAAGCCCGCCAAATTGATGCCACGATTACAGATGGCGCTATCGAAAAAGAGTTAGGTCTTCGAACGGAAACGAAAGATGATAAAAAAGGTGAGCCAGATCCTAAGGTGTTAAATACGGATTTAGGATGGGTGGAAGATGCCTTAACGCCTGGAGCGGATGAAACGGATGAAGAGGACTATGAAGAACCGTTACTTATTGATAATGTTGAGAAATCCAAAACAAATTTTAGTCATGTAGGTGGGATGGAAAAAATCAAAGAAGAAATTCGTATGAAGATTATTCATCCTCTTAAAAATAAAGAACTTTTTAAAGCGTATGGAAAGAAAATGGGAGGAGGCGTATTATTGTATGGACCTCCTGGGTGTGGAAAGACGCTTGTTTCTCGAGCAACAGCGGGTGAGATTAATGCGCATTTTTTATGTGTGGGATTACATAATATTTTAGATATGTATATTGGTAACAGTGAAAAAAATCTTCATGATATTTTTGAATTAGCTCGTAATAATGCGCCAAGTGTATTGTTTTTTGATGAGATCGATGCGCTTGCGGCTAATCGTACAGATTTAAAACAATCGGCATCCCGAACCGTCATCAATCAGCTTCTGGCTGAGATGGATGGAAGTTTAAATGCCAATGAAGGTGTTCTTATATTGGGAGCCACCAACGCCCCTTGGCACATAGATCCTGCTTTTCGTCGTCCAGGACGTTTTGATCGCATTGTATTTGTTCCAACACCTGATGAAGCGGCACGTTTAGAAATATTTAAGATTGCAGCCAAAGATAAACCTTGTGACAAATTAGATTTTCGTCTATTAGCGAAAAAAACACCTGGGTATTCTGGTGCGGATATTGAAGCGTTGTTTGATACGGCGGTAGAAGATTCGTTAAGTAAAGCGATGAAGGAAAATCGAATTATCCCGATAACAACAAAAGATTTATTAAAAGCCATCAAAGGCGTTTCCCCGTCCAGTAAGACTTGGTTTGAGAGCGCTAAGAATTATGCTTTGTTTGCCAACCAGAGTGGTATTTATGATCCGATTTTGGATTATTTTAATGGGAAGCCATAGATTCCCGATGTCTCGGGAATGACAGGGCTCTTGCTTCGGGAATGACATTTTGGAAGATATTACATGACAGCACACGGTTCCCCGCTTTCGCGAGGATGACAAAGCTTCTGTCATTCCCGAGACATCGGGAATCTATGCGAGTTCCTCGAACGTAGAATATGACATCAACCTTCAACCCCCAATCCTTACTTCAAAAAGCCAACCTTTTATTAGATCAGCAACGATATCAAGATGCCGCGACCATTTATGAACAAATCCTCGCGCAAAATCCACAAGATGCTTATACGTTGTATTTACTATCAACATGTCAGTATTATTCCCCTAAAAAACTCGATCTAGCGAATCAACTCATTGATCAAGCCATAGGTTATGAACCCAATGAACCCGCCTTTTATAATTTAAAAGCTATGATTATGACGGATAAATCTCAAGCTAAAAAGGCCGTCAGTTTAGTTGAGACCGCCATTACACTTAATCCGCTTTACAGTCATACTTTTGCCGTTAAGGCGTATGTGCAGCTTAATTTAGAGAAGTGGTCATTGGCAGAAGGGGCGGCGCGTAAGGCGTTATCTTTGGATCCAGAAAATTTATTTGCAGGAAATTTATTAGCCTCGTCCCTGCGTATGCAAAATCGGATAGATGAAAATAAAGAAGTCGTGATGGGCTTACTGGCCAAAGATCCATCCAATGCCATCTCGCATGCTAATGCCGGTTGGGTATTTATTCATAAAAAAGATTACAAACGAGCGCAAATGCATTTTCAAACAGCGTTAAAGATAGACCCCCAATTAGAACCCGCTCGATCAGGGATGCTTGAAACACTTAAAGTAAAGTCTCCTTTGTACCGTTGGTATTTAAATTATGCGTTGTTTATGTCGCGCCAATCACGTCTCAAACAATTTTCCATCATCATCGCCATCATAATAGGCGCACGTCTGATAAGCGGTTTTTTTAAAGATGTCGCTGGCGGCCGTTTTGCCTTTGTGAGTGTGGGTGTGATTATTTTCTTTTATCTTTTCATTTTTTGGTCGTGGTTAGCTAATGGGGTAGGTAATTTAATTGTTCTCCTTGATCCTTATGCACGACTGGCCTTAAAAAAAGAAGAGAAGCTAGATGGTATTTTTGTAGGCGGTTCATTTTTGTTAGGTCTTATTGTGTTGATGTTTGGTATGGTCGGCCAATGGATGCCGTTGATGATTTTAGGAGGAACGATTCTTATCTCAGCCATTCCTTTTTCCTGCGCTTTTGTTAATAAGAGACATGGTGGGCGTAAATTCTATGGTATTATGGGAGGTGCGATGCTTGTCCTTGGCAGTATGGCTGCGATTAGTGAAGGGGTGAACAACGAATATTTTTCAGCGATCGCAAATGTCGGGTTTGCTAGTATGTTAGTTTTATTTGTGGCAGCGACTTGGTTGGGGGCGTTTGGGTTTTTGAGGAAGGTGAGATGATTTTGCTTTCAGCGTAGGGAATAACCAAGATACAAGGTACAAGATATCCCGCCTTTGGCGGGGCCTCGCGTCTCTTGACGCGATTGGCAAAAAATAATCAATAATCAATTTTAGAAACTAAATATTTTCTAAATGCCAAAACAAAACCTACAAACTATCCTCATCACCGGCTCCTCAAGCGGCTTTGGCCTTGAGAGCGTGGTTTATCTCGCCCAAGAAGGCCATCGTGTTATCGCGACAGTTGAAGACATCGATAACGCACAATCCTTAACAGATAAGCTTCAAGAGAAGAAATTATCAGCAACAATCCTCTCCCTAGATGTGACAGATACAAATTCTATCAAGCAGGTGATCGAACATATTCAAACCCAAAACATACAGCTCGATGTGCTTGTTAATAATGCAGGTGTTTTATTAGGCGGGACGCTTGAAGATATTACGGATGATGAGTTTCGTAAACAAATGGATGTTAACTTTTTTGGCATGATGAATGTAATGCGGGCTTGTCTTCCTTTAATGAGAAATAGAGGGCGGGGAAAAATTATTAATCTTTCAAGCATCGCAGGATATTTAGGCGTTCCCTATTCCTGTGCGTATGTCAGTAGTAAATGGGCGATAGAAGGCTTAAGTGAAAGTTTGCAATATGAATTAAAAGAGCATTTTAATATTAGTCTGCATGTGGTGGAGCCAGGATTTTATCGGACAAAAATATTTAAAGAACATATCCTCTATGGGTCCCATGTGGATAATCCCGAAAGCCCGTACTATGGTTATTCACAAAGTTGTAAGGCAAGTTTTCTAGAGCATGTCGAAAATTCTTCCAATAAATCTATCCAGGTAGCCAAATGTCTTTCAAAGATTATCAATGCGGCCAACCCCAAGTTTCGAAATTTTCCAGATAACGAGGCTCGCTTGGCGTATTATTTGAAAAAATTTGTTCCTTTTCAGATCGTATCTCCATTAATCAAAAAGAAATTTTTTAAATAAGATGGATTCTGGTGATATTAACATTTCTATTGTTGTTCCCGTTTTTAATTCAGAGAAAACCTTAAAAGAGTGTTTGGATGCCTTGGTGGCTTTAGATGAAAAGCCTCATGAGATTATCCTGGTTAACGACTGCTCCACAGATAACTCTGTTTCTATTTGTCGCAACTATGATGCTCAATTCATTGAGATGGATCAAAAAAGTGGGGCGGCGAAAGTTAGAAATGTGGGGGCGGCGAAGGCCACTGGGGAATTATTGCTTTTTATCGATTCTGATATTGTTTTACCTCCGGATACCTTACAGAAGATCACAGAATATTATCAGGCAGGGCATGAGGTTTTTATCGGGATGTTCTTATTCCAACTACGGTATAAAAGTGTTCTTTCTAATTACAAACATCTCTATCTGTGTCATAATTATTTGAGTCAAGGCAGCCAAACGAGCACCCTAGATACGTCTTTGACCGTTATAACAAAAAAGCTTTTTGATGGTTTTAAGGGCTTTGATGAACGTTTAGGGTATATGTCTGAAGATGCGGAGTTTGGCAATCGTTTAACGCGTGCGGGTGTTGTGATTACACAGCCCAAACACATCTGTATGGAGCATCTTAAAGAGTATTCGTTTTTGGGTTTTGTCAGATCTGAGTTGTTAAGAGGCGAGAAGTTTTCACGGCTGTTTGTTAATTCGTTTTTTAAAGATAAAAAAGATAAAACGAAAAAGAATTTATCTGGAAAATCGTATTATCTAAAACCGTTTTATATCTATTTTGATGTTGCCTTTATGCCGTTTATTTTAATGATGGCCTTGATAGCTCTCTTAACACAATTATCATTTGCCGTTACGTTGTTTTTTTTGATGTTAACGCTGTTTGTTGTCATTAATTTCCCCTTTTGGTCATTTTTAGCTAAGCACAGAGGTTTATTTTTTAGTCTGAAAGCGGTATTTGTTACGATATTTGATGTTATCATTTTTGATGTTGGTATTGGAATTACGTTTGTTAAAATGGGATTTAAACCAAGGGTGCTGTCATTCCCGCAAAAGCGGGAATCCATTTAGATTCCCGATGACTCGGGAATGACAAGGAGTTGTCATACCCGCCGAAGCGTGGAACCGTGCTAGATATTACAGTCTTAGATTCGCCCCGCCTATGGGGATAGACAAATATAGAGGTTTTAACTAAAAGAAGAAAATTAAATGATCAAAAACCTAAAATATATCCCACGTATAATTAACAATAAAAATAACACACCGCTCTACGTCATCTTTTTTGTCACCTCCCGTTGCAATATGAAGTGCGCCCATTGTTTCTATTGGGATAGCATTAATAGTCGCGAACATCTCTCCTATGAAGATATTGTTAAAATTTCAGAATCCATGGATGATTTGGCTTTCTTACGCATGACAGGGGGCGAGCCTTTTTTAAGAAAGGATTTGGTTGATATCATAAAGGCTTTTTATAAAAATAATGGATTACGAAGTTTGGGTATCAACACCAATGGGTTTTATACAGACAGGATTATGAATGATGTTAAGAAATTGGTAGCCCTTAAAGACTTTCATCTTGATATTTGTATCTCACTTGATGACCTTCAAAAAGAACATGATGATAATAGAAAGATTCCAGGCGCTTATAATAAAGTGTTTGAAACGATGCATCTGTTAAATGAGTTTAAAAAAGTTCATACAAATTTATCGACAAATATTAATTTAACCGTTTTTTCAGCTAACTACGCTCGGCTTGATGCTGTTTTCGAAAAAATTCAAGAGATTCACCCTTCAACCGTGTCAGCCACCCTGATTCGTGGCAAACCCATGGATGTAGGAACGAAGGGCGTTGATATCAACGAGTATATGAAGTTTTATAAAAAGATTGATGCCTACAATAGTAAACGCCACAGTCTTTATGGGGACATCAATTTTAAAGATAAGTTGATGAGCAAAAAGATTTCACGAACCTATACGGAAAATAAATATCAAGGGGTCACGTGTGTCGCTGCCGATAAAGCCGCCGTCATCTATTCCGATGGTAACGTCAATGCTTGTGAATTGATTGATGACAAAATTGGTAATCTCGCCGACTATGATTTTAATTTTCGAAAGTTGTGGCATACGCATAAACGCGTCGATATGGCCCAAACAATCAAAAAAACAAAATGCTTCTGCACCCATGAATGCTTCATGACCGTCAACCTCCTGCTAGAACCCAAAAATCTTATTAAAGCGATGATTGATTAGAAATTTGAAGGGGCTCGCCAAGAATTTTGCACCCACCTTGTCATTCCCGCGGAAGCGGGAATCTAAATAGGTTCCCGCTTCCGCGGGAATGACAATTGTTTTTAGATTTATAACTTGCAGCCAATTAAATTTGATAATACAACTAAACGGTTGTATACTTTAATCGGTGTCGGGATAGAGAAAAGTATTTAAGTGATAAGAAACAATAAGAGGTACTAATTATGAAGCCATATAAAATAAGTGACCACTTAAAAGTAAAAACAAAAGATCCATACTTTAAAGAGCTCTATGAATTAGAAGTCCAAAAGTATTCGATCGTTGAAAAGATTGTGGAATATAGGATTAAATATCAATTAACACAGGGGCAATTGGCAGAAAAAGTGGGTGTGACACAACAACAAATTTCTAAAGTCGAAAATGGTGAATTTAGTAGTATTATGACACTAGAAAGAATATTGCTCGCCATTGGTATGACTGTTCAAATTAAAGCCGTTCCGTTTAGGCGGGGTCATGGGGCTAAAAAGAATTTAAGATTATTGAAGAAAAATGGTGTTAATTCTGTGTAAGTATTGAGACAATCGATGTATAAGATATTGTTTAATTTAGTCCAACAAATTGTTACCGGTCAATCATTGATGTCTGAACGAAATTGAACCCCGACAAGAAGGAGGGGTGAGTTTGAGTGAGGACATCAATGATTGACAACGATGGCGAATTTTGGCAAGAAAGGTTTAATCGCCGCGATGTTTCAACCCTAGTTTATCCATGACTCGAAACGCCTTTGCTATTATTGTTATTGGACTCTTGTGCCTATTAGGCTACAGCAACACGTTCGCCAACGGATTTTTGTTGGATGATTATTTGTTTTTGTTTAATGATAAGGGGTTGTCGAGTGTTACCTTAGGGCAGTTGTTTCAAGAGGGGATCAATGGAGTTTATCGGCCGGTTGGGTTGGGGTTGTTTAAGTATGAGCTTGACTTTTTTGGCGATAATCCATTTGGGTATCATGTTGTTAATTTGATTTTACTTTTTGCGATGGGTTTATCTTGTTTTGCTATCCTTCGGCATATCTCGCGTAATTATCACTGGGCGCTGCTGGCTGCTTCTCTATATACCATTCATCCTATCAATAGCTTTTTAGTCAATTATAAATCCGCTAGCGGCCTATCGCTTTTTATTTTGTTTATGCAGTTAAGTGTGTTGATGTATCTGCAATTTGATCAGAATAAACGCCTTCCTAAATTACTCCTCAGTTATCTCTTTTATTTTCTGGCTCTTATGTGTCATGAGATATCGTTTATGACGCCTGTGTATATCGCTTTGATTTTATTTATGCTTAAAGGGGTATCTTTTTTTAATTCCATAAAGAGGGTTTTGGGTTTCTTCGTTGTATTTTGTCTGTATTTTATGATGCGCACCCAAGCGTTGGGTTTATTTCACGTGCAGACGCCTGAGTCTTTAAATATTTCTTTCTTCCAATATATCACTACGTATCTTCACATGCTCTACTGGTATTTCTCAAAATTGATTGTGCCTGTTGATATTTTATATGTATGGTTTGAACCCATCGCAACAGTTGTTTATCCTGTTTGGAATGTATTATTTCTTTTAATTTTGTCAGATATCTGTTTGTGTTTTATTTTTTATGCACGAAAATCAGTGAAAGCTTTGTCTCTTGTTAAGTTTGTATTTGGTTTACTCACGTTACCCTTGATTTGTTTTATCAATGTCCATTCCCTAAAAGCCGCCATGATCGAACCACACTGGATGAACTTTCCGTCTATGGGGTTTTATGGATTGGTGGCCTTTGGTTTGATGTCTCTTAAAAAGATTATGCCTGTTCGTCTTTGGTTATTTTTGATAGGAGGGCTGCTTGTAGGAATGACGGCTCTGACATATAACACCAATAAAGTCTGGGCCGATGCCACAACCTATTGCACCTACTGGAAAGAGAAAAACCCAACAAACGGCTCACCAACCTATTGTTTGCATAATACTTATATTAGAGAAAACAGCCGAGGCTTAGATAAAACCCAATACAAAAACTGTACCCAAGCCGCCCAACTCGGCGTTCGTTATAACAACATCCGTCAAAAACACAACGCCAAACAATTTTACCGGATGGCATTGGATATGGATCCAAAATGCAAGTTAGCGTTGTTGGGACTTGGGGTGTTGTATCAAGAACAAGCCCAGTACGATTTGGCCGAAAAATTCTTCAAGCTTGCCATCCAACATCACCCAAGGGATGGGGCTGGTCAGGCCTATTTAAAGACGTTGCATGAAAGTCGCGGACGTTTAGGTCTCTGACAATGTATATAGTTTAGTGTATAGTTATGGTAATATGAGTGAAAACTATATAAATCAAATTTAACAGATTGTCTAAGGAATATGGTCATTTAAAGCAAATAGTGCTCTTGAAGCGACTACCAATAAGTGCTCTTGCCGCCTTGTCCACCTTTGTCCTATTGAATATCCCATTTTCAGCTGGTATATTAAAAGCATAAATAGTTTTTACACATCATGCGCGTTAAATCCTGCCCTTTGGATTATTCCAATTCTAGTTTCCTAAATTACCCTTAGTTTTGAAATTGCTCTGCAATTTTAGATCTATAGCTTTTATTCTACCTTGACAGCTGTTAGCAAATATGCTAACTTTTAAAGGGGGTTCGATGAAGTATCCAAAATATGAAGAATATGTGTTTTATCAGGGGAAAAAATTTCAGATTGAATTTTATTACGACGAAAATGGAGAATTACCAGCAAAAGAGTATTTCGAATCATCCGAATATCATGTACAGATAAAATTATTAGCTCTCGTAAAATATATGGCAGAAAACGGAAAGCTATTTGATATTACGAAGTTTAGACAGGTTGATAAAAATAATAAAATTTACGAATTTAAGCCTAAGTCGGAAAGATTCTTTAACTTTTTTTATGATGGTCAGAAAATTATTATAACTAATGCATACAGGAAAAAAGGACAAAAAGTTAATAAAAAAGAATTGGAGCGAGCTATAAATATAAAGAAGGATTATGAGTTTCGTACAAAAGGAGGCGTTTATTATGGTTAAAAAAGGTAAAACTTACGCAGATAAATTACTTGCTGATAAAAAGTTTAAAAAAGATTTTGATATTGAATACAAAAATCTTATGATTTCTGAAAAAATAGCTGAATTACGTCATAAGGCTCATTTGACGCAAGAGCAATTGGCGAAAAAAGTTCATACGACAAAATCAGCGATTTCACGTTACGAGAGTAATAATTATGCGGGTTATAGCGTTTCATTACTGCAAAAGATTGCTGTCGCTTGTGGCGCAGATCTTCGAATAGGATTTGTTATCAGACATGATGGTAAGAAGATGGTCATTTAAAGCAAATGGTGCTCTTGAAGCGACCGCCTCACCGCTCTTGCCACCTTTTTCAACGTTGTCCTATTGATTATCCTCTTTTCATCTGTTAAGCTTAAAGCATAACTAACCTTTAGTTTTCCTGCGCTTAATATCTTGCCCTTTAAATGTTACTTACATTGACCTAGCCCCCGAAAGTTGATCCACTTTTTGTGATAGAATAATGGCAACAAAAAGGAGATCAAAATGGCGAGAAAAAAGTTTAAAGCCGAAGAAATCGTGATGATATTGCGTGATATTGAGCTATCGATTGGGCAAGGTGTGGATACACCTCAAGCCTGTCGAAATGCTGGAGTATCAGAGCAAAGTTATTACAGGTGGCGAAAAACATACGG
>JAJDCB010000017.1 GCA_029261065.1 Candidatus Omnitrophota bacterium
CGAGGAAGACCGAAAAATGGTGCCTGTCACTAATTATTTGTTTTCTTACTATATTGATGGTATACTCCATAAAAAGACGACTAAATGGGAGTTAATGCCATAATGGAAGAAATTACAAGAGCACTCAATATTCAATTACCTCAAGGGCAATCGGCTTTTCTTTGGGGGGCTAGAAAAACTGGTAAGTCTACTTATCTTAAAAAGATTTTTCCCCAGAGTCTTATTTATGACTTTTTAAAGACAGATTTATATTTAGAGTTTTCTAAAAAACCATCTTTATTGCGGGAACAACTTCTAGCCAAGGATGACAGTATTTTTAAGTATCCCGTCATCCTTGATGAGGTTCAGAAAGTTCCTCAAATTTTAGATGAAGTTCACTGGCTTATTGAAAATAAGAATATTTCATTTATTCTTTGTGGGTCAAGTGCAAGAAAATTAAAACGAGGTCAGGCCAATCTTTTGGGGGGGAGGGCTTGGCGTTATGAAATGTTTCCGTTAACATCAGAGGAAATCAAAAATGTTGATTTACTGCGCATTTTAAATCATGGTTTGATTCCATCGCATTATCTGCAAGACAACCCCAAGAAATCTTTACAAGCTTATATTCAGGATTATTTGAAAGAAGAAGTTTTTGAGGAAGGGTTAACGCGTAACATTCCAGCTTTTTCACGATTTTTTGATGCTGTTGGTTTTTCTCATGGGCAGCTGATCAATTATGCAAATATTGCAAGAGAATGTGGTGTGGGCAATAAAACGGTTAAAGAATACTTTCAAGTGTTAACAGATACTTTGCTTGGAATAATGATTCCTCCGTATAAATCAAATCAAAGTCGTCATGTGATTAGCAAAGCTTCCAAATTTTATCTTTTCGATGTGGGTGTCGCCGGTTGTATAACAAAACGAAATTTACTAGAGGAAAAAGGAGAGGAATTTGGTCGAGCCTTTGAACATTTTATTCTTATGGAATTACTAGCTCATAGGTCTTATAAGGAACTTGATTATAATATCCATTTTTATAGAACCAAAGCAGGTGCCGAGGTTGATTTTGTCCTTGGTTCTGGGGAAGTCGCTATAGAAATTAAGAGTAGTTCCAAGATTGATAATAAGGATTTAAGATCCTTAAAAAATTTTCAGGTAGAATTTAAACCTAAAAAGGCTTTGTTAGTTTGCAATGAGAAAGAAGAACGAAAGCATGGATCTATTCGTATTCTTCCTTGGAGGCAATTCTTATCAGAGCTTTGGATGGGCGAAATTATTTCGTAATCTTTAAACTTATTTGTTTAAGTTCCCGGGTCAAGCCCGGGACGACAGGTAGTGTTTATCCAATGACACCAAAATCCCCCACACAACAAAACTTCCGCTGCTATGGCAAACTCATCGATTACCCCAACAAAACTTCCAAAGGCACCAAACGCAATCTTTGGCGCATTGTGCATACGTCAGATGCGAAGACCGGCTGGCGGGTGGCTTATTTGATTTTAAGAGATAAGACAATTGGGCAGATGGGGTGTCATCCGGCTTCAGATGAGACCTTTGAACCGATCAAGGGAAGGGCGGTTCTTTTTGTCTCTACAAAAAAGGATTTGAGTGCCATTGAAGCTTTTGTTTTAGATAAACCACTCATTGTGTATAAAGGCATTTGGCATAATCTGATCAGTCTGACCCCTGAGACCGAGATCAAAATCACGGAAAATGCCAAAATGACATCACGCGCATGGTCCTTTGGGTTTCGGGCGGCCTCTTTAAGGGACATTTCTGCAAAAATATCGTAAGTTATTTAATATCAGCTATTTAAGAATTTAAAATAATAGGGGTTGTTAAGCCTGTCCTAGTGTGTCATACTTAAAAGAAGCCATGTTATGTTAACTTCAAAGCATTTTGGCTTCAAATTCTCCCTTTTTTGCTTGTTGTTTAAGCAAGAGCTTGTTGGGAAAAGGAGGTGGTATAAAATGAAAAAGGCATTTTCTTTGATCGTTATTGTTATGTTTGTCATGGGTATTGCCGCGCCATTGTATGCTGCCGATTTACCCAGACCTGTTGAAAAGATAACTCACGGGACGCTAGATGTTCTTCAATCCCCTGTAGTGCTTTTTGACCATACGAAAAGTGAAGTTGTTGAAGCAGATCACAAGATAGTCGGTTTATTTACTGGTCTTCTAACCGCACCATTTCATATGATTAAAAAAGCAGGAACAGGTGTGCTTGATATTGTTACGTTTCCTATTGAGTAACAGTTAAATGTATTAATCGTAACAAAAAGAGGCGGCTCTTCGGAGTTGCCTCTTTTTAATAAATAGTGACAGGCACGAATAACCGAAAATTTGAGAAGATTTTTTAAATGGCTATAATAAACCATATTAAATAGTTCTCCCCCCGCTAAAAAACTCCCCCACTATTATAAATCCTTTAGAAAGGGTACACATTGGTAACGAGGAAGACCGAAAAATGGTGCCTGTCACTAATTATTTCTGTTACAATTAATCGATGGACATCTATAATTTTGTAAGTTTATTTGGATTAGTAATAATCCTCGCCTTAGCGTATTTTTTCTCCACCAACCGCAAAGAAGTCAACTGGCATGTGGTCGTGTGGGGGATTAGTTTGCAGATGTTGTTTGCCTGGTTTCTTTTTGTTGTTCCCACCGGCATGAAGTTTTTTTCATTTCTTAATGATGTTGTTGTGCAGGTGATGGACTCGTCATTAGCGGGGTCAAAGTTTTTGTTTGGGCCGCTTGCTTTACCGCCGGGAAGTGTCTCGGAAACAGGGGAGGCTTCTATTGGTTTTATCTTAGCGTTTCAGGCGTTACCCTCGATTATTTTCTTCTCAAGTCTTATGGCGGTTTTTTATTATTTTAATATCCTTCCACGTATCATCAAAGCATTCGCCTTTCTCTTTACACGTTTAATGAAGGTCTCCGGTGCCGAGGCGTTATGTGCGGCGAGTAATATTTTTGTTGGGGTTGAATCAGCGTTAACGATTAAACCTTATCTCAAGGACATGACAAAATCGGAGTTGTGTACGGTTTTAACGGCGGGTATGGCGACGGTGTCATCCAATGTTTTGGCCGTGTATGTTTTTAGTTTACAACAAACGTTTCCAAACATCGCCGGTCATCTTATTTCTGCTTCTTTTCTTTCCGCTCCGGCGGCATTAGCCATTTCAAAAGTTTTGTATCCTGAAGTTGAACACCCCAAAACATTAGGGGAAAATGTAGAGCTTGATATTAAGCGTGATGATAATGTGTTTGAATCGATTATTCATGGCGCGAATACAGGTGTTAAATTGATCGTTGGTATCGCGGCCCTTTTAATTGCCGTTTTAGGATTAGTGTCGCTCGCGGATAAAATCATTATATTTCTGGGGCATTATTTAAATGTCATCATGCCTTTTGATGTTGATTGGAGCATTAAGGGTTTGTTGGGCATTGTCTTTTATCCTTTAACGCTCATTATTGGAATTCCATTTGAAGATGCCGGTCCTTTATCAAAAATTATTGGAGAGCGCTTGATTTTGACGGAGGTGGCCTCTTATCAGGATTTGAATATGTTATTAAGTCAAAATGTATTAACCCATCCCCGATCCGCTGTCATTGCCACCTACGCATTATGTGGTTTTGCCCATGTCGCGTCTTTAGCGATATTCATAGGTGGAATCGCCGCCATTGTCCCTGAAAAAACAAAAGACTTGGCCCAGATAGGCGTTAGGGCACTGATTGCTGCTAATCTAGCCTGCTTAATGACCGCGTGTGTCGCTGGCGTTTTTTTTACTCATCGGTCGTTTTTGTTGGGGTAAGATGTACTTCCTGTCATTCCCGCAAAAGTGAGAATCCATTGGAGTAGAACTTGGTATAAACAGCGAATTTTAGATCTCGGATGTAGTCCGGGACGACAACCTTTGCTTTTTTACCTTCTAGAGTTGAAGTTGTTGCATTTAATGTGTTATATTGCTTTTCAGCCTAGCAATTGTAAAGAAAGATAATTATGACGTTTGAAAAAATTCATGACCTTGTAAAAGGGGTTCCCTATATTTGTAAAAATAATGCCCGTATTTTATACAATATGATTATTGATCAAAAATTGACCAATATTCTAGAGTTAGGCATAGCCCATGGAACGGCTACCTGTTATATGGCGGCCGCCTTAGAAGAAATAGGGGGAGGCCAAATCACATCTGTTGATTTGCTTGAGATGAAAGATCACTTTAAGCCCTCTGTTGAGGAGCAACTCGCAAAAGTTAACTTGTCGAAGTATGTTAACGTTGTTCGAATGGAGACGGGTTATACATGGTTTTTACACGATGAAATTAAGAATAATACCCGCAAAGACATTTGTGAACCCAAATATGACTTGTGCATCATTGATGGTCCCAAAAATTGGACCATTGACGGATGTGCTTTTTTTTGTGCCGATAAGCTGTTAAAAAAGAACGGATTTATGATCTTTGATGATTATGATTGGACTTATGGATCGGCCGATAAATCAAGAGACGTGACTGATGGCATAACCCACCGCAAACTTTCCAACGCTGAGCGAGATAATCCCCAGATAAAGGAAGTATTCGAACTTCTAGTCAAACAACATCCCTCTTATTCACATTTTACTTTACACAAATTAGAGGGTTGGGCTATTGCTCAAAAAAGTGAGTCAGCAAAAAAGACGTATTCTGTTATTTATAGTGAAAGTTATAAGGATGTTGTGGTCCAAACAAAATTTCAAATTAAGCGATGGCTTGGGTTTTTGAAGGGCAGGTCGTGATTCTTTTTATCTTGTCAGTCAAGGCTTAAGCATGTAGAATGAATTTCGTTTTTCGGTGAAATGGTTAATTTTTAATAACTTTGGAGATTTTTATGAATGATAAAACCATGATGATTTTGATTGTCTTGTTTTCTATTAGTAGTGTTTATGCCTACGATCGATATCAAGTTAAAAAGACCGGAGTAAGTCCCATTGGGCAGCTTATCGATTTTGCTGGATTGGCCCAAATGAAAGACAATATCACCGAAAGAGTAACCCACCGTTCCTTCCAAATGAAATCTAGTGAGATGTTATCGCGATTAGCTGAAAATCAACAAAAGATTAAAGAACAGAGAAATCAGCTGATATATGATCGTAGACATATCCTCAAAGAACTAAAAGAATACAATCTTCAAATCGAAAAAGAAGCAGAAAGCTTTTATGCTGTTTTAAAGAAAGAAACAGAACGTATCAAAAAACAAATTCCGGATGTTCAATCCATAAGTCTTCAGTTTTCAACTCTTTTAAATGAGCCAGATTTAAAGATTAGAAAAGAAAAGTTTGATCAAATTAAAGAAGATCTTCTTAGACCATTAGAGGATGTTTTCACTCAAGATCAATTGAAAAAAACGAATTTGCTTGCTGTTTTAGACCGAATGGAAAAACATCTCTTGGCTGATGAGCTTGAGATTAAGAAAGATTGTTTCTCCGTTGAGACATGTTTGGAAAATGACATCAAGGATGCCAAAATCGCCTTAAACGATTTGATTGAAGAGATGGTTAACTCCGGTATGGGCAACTTTCAATCTTTTATCGATAAAGCGCAATTGGTCGAAAAGAAATATGAACAACAATTGGATCAGACGGATACCTATAGAGAACAGTTAGAAGAAGTAGATAAACGTGTTGAAAGCAGGCTTAGAGCTATGGTTGTTCAACTCGTGAAAATTACGGATCAAGATGTAACTGATTTGATTTTTTTATATCAAGAAATGGAAGCTGAAAAAAAGTACATTCTTGATGCGATGCAGGAGGATATTAAAAAAACAACTGATGAATTAGCATTAGAAGAAGACCAGCTTGATCAGATTGTAAAAATTTTAGAAAAAGAGTCTGTTGTTGATGTAAGATCCTTTCTCGACATTTACACACAAGAAAAAAGTAAAAAAGATAAAAAAGCTAAGGATGCTTTTGCCAATACGCAATCTGTCATGGACAATGGAGGAGCTCTTATTAAAGAGTACGAACAAGCCGTTGGAACGTTGGGGAATTCTTTAGGCGTTGATCTAAGACGTCTTGTGAATGACAGTAAATATGCGATGGCAATGCATAATAATTATAACGAATTGCGTTTAAGACTTGAGTATCCTGAGGATTATGATGGTATCATTAGTGCCGATGAATCAACAACGAAGGCTCGTCAGAAACATAGGGATGTCTTAACGGCCAATGTTCAAGAATTGCAAAAAATGCGTGAACATGGATCAGAGATAGGACAATAAGAATATGAAATTAAAAAAGCCGTTAATAGTATTTGATTTAGAAACGACCGGAATTTGGGTCGAAAAAGATAAGATTGTAGAGATTGCTATTATAAAATTATTCCCCGATGGTCATCAAGAAAAATACGAAAAACGTTTAAACCCCGAGATGCCTATTCCACCTGTGGTCAGTAAACTTATAGGAATAACGGATGAAGATGTTAAAGATGCCCCAAAGTTTAAAGATGTGGCTGCTGAGATCTTAAAAATTTTTGAGGGAGCTGAAGTTGCTGGCTTTAATGTTGTACGTTTTGATTTACCTGTTTTAGAAAGAGAACTGAATGATGCGGGGTTATCTTTTAACTGGCAAACATCCATGGTCTATGATGCTCAAAAAGTGTTTCATATTAATGAAAAAAGAGATTTAACAGGAGCTCTAAAACATTATTGCCAGAAAGATCTCGAAAATGCCCATTCGGCCATGGCTGATACCCAAGCAACCTTAGATGTTCTTGAAGCGCAGGTGCAAAAATACGGAGAGGGTAAAGAAGAGATTGAAGTTTTAAGTCAGTTTGAATATAAAAGAGATGAAGAGTTTTATGATGATGATAGAAAGTTTCGATGGTGGAATGGAAAGTTGTATATGATGTTTGGTAAGTATGCCAGAAAGGCTAGTCTTCAGGAAGTTGTAAAAAAAGATCGGGGCTATTTAGAATGGATTTTATCTGCCAAATTTAGCGATGAGGTGAAAAATTTAGTGCAAGCGGCAATAAACGGTCAATTCCCAACACCGAATACGCCTGTGCAGAAAGAGATCTTTCGGTAAAATCTGTCACTCACATTTCATTTGTCATTCTCGCCTCGCATGTCATTCCCACGAAAGTGGGAATCTATTGCTGCGGGATAAACTCCAGCGGGAATCCCACGTATCAGCGGTTGATGAGAGCAATGCCCTGCTCAAACAACTCCGCTTACGCTGCGTAACTCGCATGTCATTGCTCTCATCAACCGCTTATAGGAAGCGACTTGAGCTATGAAACTTAATCAAGGACAAAAACAATGGTAAAAGCAGAACTCGATCGTCAATTGATGGTATTTGTTGATAATAAAGTAGGGACGTTAGCCGAAATCACACATATTATTGCCGCTTCAAGTATTAACTTAATTGCGATATGTGCTTATGCGGTTGATAACAATGTCGCGATTATGATATCGACAGAAGATAATAATGAATCAAGAAGTATATTAGAAGAGAGTGGGTATAGTGTTCAAGAAGAAGAGATTGTTTTATTAACCATCGATAACAAACCTGGCGCGTTGCAACAAGTCACGGAGAAAATTGCGGAAGCAGGCATTGATCTCGCTTTAATTTATGGCAGTACAGATCCGAATGCTGAATTTACACGACTCGTGTTTATTTCCCAAAATAATCTTGATGTCATGGCGCTTATTAAAACAGAACTCGAGCGTCACTAAGGCCATCCGTTGGCCAAACCCTGGCGTTTGTAAATATAACTGACTGGAGTAACATTATGGAAATTGGTATCGTAGGCTTACCAAATGTGGGTAAGTCTTCTCTATTTAATGCCCTGACTGGGGCTGGGATTGCGGCTGAGAATTTTCCCTTTACTACAATTGAGCCAAACGTCGGCATTGTTCCTATGGCCGATCCTCGTCTAGACCTTCTCAGTAAAGAATTCGGAAGTGCAAAAATTATTCCCGCAGGTATTCGTTTTGTTGATATTGCGGGTCTTGTTAAAGGGGCTAGTGAGGGGGAGGGCTTAGGGAATAAATTTCTTTCTCACATTCGCGCTGTTGATGCGATTTGTCATGTTGTTCGTTGTTTTAGAGATGACAATGTTGTTAATGTTTTAGGAGATGTTAATCCTGTTGAGGCTGCTGAGATTATCGAAACGGAATTGCTCTTAGCTGATTTACAACAAGCTCAAAACGCGTTACAACGTGTATCCAAACCAGCTAAGGCAGGTGATAAAGCCGCGAAAATAAAATATGAAGCCCTTGATGAAATTATAAAAGGTTTTGATCAAGGTAAATCAGCGAGATCACAAAACATTGATCAAGAGGTTCTTGGAGAATATCAATTTTTAACATCTAAGCCCTTAATGTATGTTGCTAATACCGATGAAAGCTCAGATCAAGAATTGCTTAAGGCTTTAGAAGAAAGAGCTAAAAGTGAAAATGCTGCAATTGTTTCGTTATGTACCAAGCTAGAGGCCGAGATTATTGAATTGCCTGAGGATGAAAGGGCCGTTTATTATGAGGAAGCTGGTATCGCAACACCTGGCTTGGCGACCTTAGCAAAGGCCGGTGAAGAATTGCTTGGATTGGCATGTTTTTTTACAGCCGGAGAAAAAGAAACACGTGCTTGGTCAATTTTAAAGGGAACAGGAGCTCAGAAAGCCGCTGGAAAAATTCATTCCGATATCGAACGTGGATTTATTCGTGCTGAGATTTATAAATGTGCAGATTTAGAACGATTAGGTTCTTATAGCGCGTTACAAGAAAAGAATTTGGTAACACTTGAAGGCAAAGATTACGAAATGCTTGATGGTGATGTTGTGAATTTTCGATTTAGTGTGTGATTTTTTTAAAGCTCTGTCATTTTCGCTACACCTGTTATTCCCGCGCTACCTGTCATTCCCGAGACATTGGGAATCCATGCGGACCTGGCAGGAAGGTCCCCGCTGGAGTTTACCCCATGGATTCCCGCTTTCGCGGGAATGACAGACGGGGCAAGGATGATCTTCAGTAATTACTTCTCAATCATGAAAACCTTTCTTAAAAATCTTATCATTGGTATTCTTATTTTTTTTATCGTTATTGCTATCGGCATAGGAATATTTATCTATCAGGTTAAATCAAAATCATTTTGGGAGAAGAATTTACCGGGCTGGGTTAATGCTAAGTCGGATCATATTACTATTAAAAATTTAGAGTTTGGTCAGTTTGATCTTCAGTGGAGAGGGCGCCTAGATATTGATGAGGTTAAAATTCAATGTGACGTTGATGGCGTGGCCTATGATGTTAAGCTAAATGAAGTTTTGGCTGACTTAAGAGATTTTCAAGATCAGACGTATATGCAATTATATCTAGCTTTAAGCGGTGTTCAACTCAAATCTCTTAGCTATGAGATCAAAGATATGAATTTTAACCTCCATTATCAACCTCATACCCCAGAGGAATCGATATATGGCACTATGGAAGCCAAACATTTAAAGGCCTTTGGATATGTGTTTGATCAATTAAGTGTTGATGTGTTGGGGGATTCTAAGAGTTTGCAATTTAAAGATTTGAAATCTAATTTCTATGATGGCCAATTTACCGGTGAGATTGTACTGGAAAACGATCCCAATCTAGCCTATATTATAAAGGCTCATTTGGAGGATGTTGATATCAAAAGACTTGAAAGTGCCAATGAGAAACTTTTTTCTATGTTTCGTGGCCGTCTTCATGGGGAGATGTCTTTAAGCGGTCAAGAGCGAGATATCACAACTCTCAAGGCTTCTTTAAGTATTCCTAAGGAAGGACAGATTCGAGCTGTTTTGTTTAAGACGTTATTATCCTATATTGAACCGATTCCAGGGTTATTTTTAGATGAGTTAGATATTTTAGTTAAACAAGATGCTTATTCTAATGTGAAGGATTTAAACTTTAGCATTCAGGAATTAACCGAAACAGGACTTTTAAGTTCGTTAGCTTTTAAAGCTGAAGTCCCAAATCTAAATTTTAATGCAACGATACCTATTAATTGGTCAGAGTTTAGAACAACAAATATTTTAAAACAGATATTGGTTTCAAGAGAGAAAGGGAAATAATAATGAATGAAAACAAAAAGATGCTAGCCGCTCTGATGTTTTGTGCTTTAATGGGTGTTGTTGGCTTTGCCCAAGGATGCACCGTCAAGGCGGTGGGTGATCCGAATCGGCCGATTACGATTAATGCGCACATCACTCTTGATATAAAGGGATTGGAAAATACGGCCAATGACATTGAAGATTATGTCAGTGGAAAAGCACCAAAGACAAGTCTTCCCGTAAAAGGAGGTTCGGAATCATGAAAAGAATATTAATGATTAGTTTTTTGATAGTTGGGTTAAGCGCAGTTTATTTGAATTTGTCAGCTGTTGCTGCACAAAGTTATACAATTAAAGAAATGACGCCAGATGTTGAACAGGCCTTGGATGGTAGACGCAATCGGTATGATCAACTAAGAGCTCTCAAAGATGAAAGGCGAGTTGGAGAAGATAATAAAGGTTATGTGCAAGTTTTAGTGCCAGACAATGAAGCCCAGGCTGTTGTGAATGGTGAAAATAAAGATAGAAAAGTTATTTACGAGACGATTGCTCAACAGAATAATTTATCGGACTCTTTGAAAACGATAGAACAAGTGTTTGCCCAGGTCAAACGTGATAAGGCCGAACCAGGGGATATGATTCAAAATGAAAAAGGAGAATGGGTTGAAAAATAAATATGTTATGAGTGGGTTGATGGTTATGTTTCTTTTTATCTCTACATCAACTTTTGCCAAAGATTCAAAAAAGAATTCCAATCAAGATAACTTAAGAATGTGTCGTAATAAAGCGCTTAATGTTGCTTTTTTGTGTGATCCGCAATGGAAGATGCAAACCATCGATGATGCCGTCTTAGTTGTTATCGATTCAGATCCTACCGTTACCTTAATAATTGCCAAAATTGATTCTCATATTCAGTTTTTATCACAAATGTCAAAGCCGACGCTTGAAAACCTTGATCAGTATGCAGATGGATTTCGTCTTGACCGGATTAAACGTGGAGGAAAAGATTATGTTGAAGTTAAAGCGTTTGCCAAAGATAATATTGATAAAAGAATTTTAGATTATTATATGGTTCATGATCTTAAACTTTACGGTGTTTTATTCTCTGTAACACCTAAAGAGAATTGGGATAAGTACAAATTTTTGATTCAAGAAATAAAGGACAGTTTCAAATTTGTTGATGGTTGATCCATTAAGAAAGGGTGATGATGAATAGAAATTTTACTTTTATTTTTGTAGGATTGCTGGTTATGTTCAGTGGCTGTTCAACAACGGGCTCAAAAAATGCTGTCGTTATTGATCGTTCAAATGGAATTAATATCGAAGAGGCTACAGAGATTGCTACACAAGCTTTAAATAAGTCATCAAAACTTTCTGAATACAAAGTTAAAACGGCAAAAGTTCTTAAAACGCTACCTGCTAAAGATTATTCTGATTATTGGTTTGTGTCTTTTGATCCTAAAAGTTTTGATCAAAGTTTTTGGCGATATCTTGTTGTTATGAAAAAAGACACAGGAGAAGTTGTTCATTCGGAGCCGTATGTTCCTCTAGAAATTATTGATTATGATTGGGTTTTTGAGAAGTAAGAGGCGCTATTAACGAAGGAGAGATTAATATGTATCTTATTAAATATTCAAATATTATAAAGTATGTTGGAGTTGTTTTTTTAGGTTCAATTTTATGTGTTACAACTCCTCTTTGGGCAGAAGAAGAAAAAAACCTCGAAGATAAAAAAATTGAGAAAACAGAATATCTAGAGCAATTAAACGAACTTCGCAGCAAACGCAGTGAATATCAGAAGGAATTATTGTTTCGCAAAAAAGAATTGGAAGATGACACGCAATTGCAATTAAACGAGATTGATAGATTAGAAGGTGCAGACTTGCGTAAAGAAAAGCGTAAAGAGGTGTTTGCGCAAACTAAAAAGAAGCGTAAGGAGATATTTAAGGAAATTGAACCAAAGCTTAAAGATATCGCGAAGAAGGAAAAAAAGTTAAGAGGTGATTATCGAGGGGTAAGCTTTATAAAGGTAAAGCCAAAGCTAGTAGAAGATTTTCATGAACGAAAAAATGAACAAGACGGTTTACTAAAGACTGAAAAAAAGGATAATAAAGAGAAGCGTCTTGATTTTAGTAAAAAGAAGAAAGAAAAAAAAGATAAGAAAAGGTCCTATGAAAAGAGAAAGGCTAAGAAGAAAACAGCCGATGGCTTTATAGTGGAAGATCCTCGTTTAAGAACAGGTTTTCGGAAAAACGATTTAAAATCTCCTAATTATCGACAAGCACCCAAAGATCAATTTAGAAAGAAAAAATTAAAGCAAGTCGGCGATTACTGATTTACGCAAAAGTAATAGGCCTAATCGAAACCTCGATTCTCTGTACAAAAAGACAGTTTCTGGAAACCCTATTACTTTTGCGTAAATCAGTAGATCGTTTGTATGGGTTGATGATCTTTTCCTTATGAAGGGGGCGAGTATTAATAATATTATCATTCGTTCTATAAACATGTTAGATGTACAATAAATTCAAAAAAATTAATGGCCAGCACCCTTGGCGCGATGTTAGTGAAGAAGGATTTATTGATTATCCTGCTTACTATCGAAAGGGCGGCCGCGTCCTTTATTTCAATTATGACTTAGCCAAAGAGCTAGGGCTTATCCCTCGTAAACATCCTTCCAAGTTAAATCCTAAATTAATAGATGCTATCTTAAAAACATTCTCCATTAGAATATTAAACGAACATGATTGGGTTAATCGTAAAAGTCTTCCCGAAGATCATCATGCGGATAAACTTTATATGGCAACACGGTATTTGCAATTGCAGCATGAAAGCAAACGGGGGGAAACATCAGGTGATGGGCGTAGTGTTTGGAATGGTTACATTAAGACCAAGGGTAAGGTTTTTGATGTTTCAAGCCGGGGGACAGGGAGTACGATTTTAAGTCCAGGGGTTGCTGAGGCAGGGGCACATGTAGAGACAGGTAGTGATAGTTATGGGTACGCCTCGGGACTTGCTGATGTCGAGGAGATGTTAGGCAGTGCGATCATGTCTGAAATATTTTATCGAGAAGGCATTCCCACAGAGAGATGCCTTTGTGTTATTGATTATAAGGATAAAACGTCCGTTGGTGTGCGTACGGCTCCAAATCTTATTCGACCAGCCCATTTATTTCGTTATTTAAAATTAGGTCAGTGGGTGGAGCTTAAAAAATCGTATGATTATTTTCTTAAACGCCAAGAGAGAAACAAGGCTGTTAGTCTTCCTAAAAGTGGAAAGACCCGCTATCTTAAGTCATTAGATTATTTAATTCATGTTTATGCCAAATTAGTTGCTGTATTAGAAGAAGAGTATATTTTTAATTGGCTAGCTTGGGATGGAGATAATGTTTTAGCTGAAGGGGCCGTGCTTGATTATGGTTCCATACGTCAATTTGCTGCGAAACATAATAAATATCGCTATGAAGATGTTGATCGTTTCTCAACATCATTAACAGAACAAAAATATGAAGCAAAGAATATTGTCCAAACGTTTGTCCAAGCGATCGACTTTATCATTACAAAAGAAAAAAAGAGTTTAAAGGAGTTTGATAATCATTCTGTTTTAGAAAAATTTGACAAATGTTATCTTTATGAACGCCAGCAACGCATGTTAAAGAGGATAGGATTTTCTAATCGACAGATTCTCAAACTTATCAAAACGAAACAAGAGGAAGTTGTTGGGTTTAGTAAAGTGTTTAATTATTTTGAGAATGTCAAAATTTTAAAAGGAGAGGTTCGTGTGCCAGATGGTATCGATCATCCTCCTGTATTTTTGGTTAGAAATATACTGCGTGAATTTCCAAGGTTTTTATTAAAGAATCAAAAAAAAGGAAAGCCATGGCCCTATATGGAGGCTGAGGATTTTTGTCAAATTATGGCGGGTTCTTATGTTGAGAAAAAAGATTTAGAATGTAATGATTATCGACGAGCGAAGGCTGTTGAGTTTCAAGATTTATATAAAGAACTGATATGTGGTATTAGCAAAACTTATAAAATCACTCTAAAAGGAGTTTTAAAAAAATCTTCTGTTATCAATTATGAGTTTCGTCGAACAGGAGATGGCTTAACCTGGATTGTTAATGAAGCGTTAAGCGTAATCGATCGTATTGACCAAAAAGAATTACAAGATACGATTGATCGTTTTATCGCATCTCAAGTCTTGATCCCAGGTAAGTGGAATCCGATTAAATCAAAAGAATTAAAGGGCCGATCCATGAAAGCTCGTTTATTAAGACGCATTGTGGAAAATTTGGAATTATATAAGGAGTTAATATGAAGTCGCTTTGGAATGACAAAGAAGCTCGTCGCTTTTTAAAAGATCCTCTTGATTTGCGGGTCTATACCTCTCGATTATTAGGCGCGGATTCTAGACTTGTGTTACATGGGGGCGGAAACACGTCTGTGAAAACAGAGGTGCGTAATTTATTTGGTGAGATGGAAGAAGTTTTATATGTTAAGGGAAGTGGGTGGGATTTAGCTACGATTGAGCGGGAAGGGTTTGCCCCCGTTAAAATGAATGTGCTGCTTAAAATGGCGGAATTAAAAGCGTTAAAAGATACAGAGATGGTTAGCGTTCAACGTTCGGCGATGATTAATCCTGCCGCTCCAAATCCATCCGTAGAAGCCATTTTACACGCTATTATCCCTTTTACATATGTTGATCATACTCATTCTGATGTTGTTGTAACGATCACGAACACAAAAGATGGACGAAAACGCATTGAAGAGTTATATGGTCCGAATATGATTATTATTGATTATGTGATGCCTGGATTTCAGTTGGCTAAAAAAGTGTTCGATGAGACAAAAAAGGTCGATTGGAAGAAAGTTACGGGTATTGTTCTTATGAATCATGGAATTTTTACCTTTGATGATGATGCTAAACGAAGTTATGAAAAGATGATCAAGCTTGTCACACAAGCCGAAAAATATCTAAAAAAACAAAATGCGAATTATGTTATTAAGAAAGCTTCTTCTAAACCAAACCTTCTTCAATTAGTCCAAATGAGGCGAAGCATTTGTGAATCTAGGCAAACGCCAGTATTAGCAACGCTTTTGGATGATGATAAAAGTTTAGATTATGCAAATCGAAAAAACATTTCCTTCATTGCCTCACGAGGGCCATTAACACCTGATCATGTTATTCGTGTAAAAAGAATTCCTATGATTCTTAACGGTAATATTTTAAAGAGTGTATCGGATTATGAACAGGCGTATGCAAAATATTTCAAACAGCATGCAAGTACCGATCAAAAATGTCTAGACTTGTCTCCTCGTTGGGCTATTTGGCCTTCTTATGGATGTGTGGCATTTGGTAGAAACATAAAAGAAGTAAATATTATTAAAGATATTACAGAACATTCCATGGAAGCTGTTGTTTGTGCCGAGAAGCTCGGGGGATGGAGAGCATTACCGGCAGAAGATATATTTGATGTGGAATATTGGGATCTGGAGCAGGCTAAGTTAAAAAAGGGAGGAAGTGCGCCACTATTTCAGGGAAAGGTTGCTGTTGTTACGGGTGCGGCTAGTGGTATAGGCAAGGCTTGCGTTGAACAATTACTAAAACAAGGAGCATCCATACTTGCTTTAGATATTGATAAAAAAATTACATCAACATTTCCTCAAAATTCTGTATTAGGGGTTGTGTGTGATCTGACAAAACAAAAAGACGTTGTATCCGCCATTGCCAAGGGTATAAAACAATTTGGTGGTATTGACATCTTAATGAGCAACGCTGGCATTTTTCCAGAGGGAGAAACCTTAGAATGCTTAAACGAAGAAATATGGCAAAAAAGTTTAGATGTTAATCTCTCAAGTCATCAACGCCTTATCAAACAATGTATTCCGTTTTTAAAATATGGTATTGATGCCTCCATTATCATTGTCGCCTCTAAGAATGTACCAGCACCAGGTTATGGAGCCGGAGCTTATTCTGTCGCCAAAGCTGGACTAACGCAATTATCGCGTATAGCAGCCCTTGAATTAGCGAAAGATGGTATTCGTGTGAACGTTATACATCCTAATCAAATTTTTGATACAGGAATTTGGACAGACAGTGTATTAAAAAATAGAGCCAAACACTATGGCTTAAGTGTAGAAGAATATAAAACAAATAACCTTCTAAAAGTAGAAATAGTTTCCAAAGATGTGGCCAATCTAGCTTGCACCATGGCGGGCCCTGTATTTGCAAAGACAACAGGTGCGCAAGTTCCTATAGATGGGGGTAACGAGCGCGTTATTTAGAAAAGGGGTATCGTCCTAAATTTATAAGCGTATCCGCAGTTGTCATAAGGTATCATGAGCTCAGACAACTCGCTTGCGCTCGTAACTCGCTC
>JAJDCB010000018.1 GCA_029261065.1 Candidatus Omnitrophota bacterium
CTTGTTTAATCGTATCTGTGAGACAGAAGATTATTATGTCACACGCACAGAGATCCAAATTATGAAAGATCATGCCAAGGAGATCGCCCAATGTGTTCGTGAGAATTGTATGTTGATTGAGTATGGAAGTGGTAGTGGGGAGAAAACACGTTTATTATTAGATCATCTTGAAAATCCATTAGGTTATATCCCCATCGACATTTCTTTAGAACATTTAGAAGAAACCGCCGCACAACTTAACCATGAATATCCTCAATTAGAAGTGGTTGGTTTGTGTGCCGACTTTACAGAAGAATTTACCATGCCATCTCTTTCAACGACAACCTCACAGAGGGTTGTTTATTTTCCAGGTTCAACAATAGGTAATTTTGATAAAGACGAGGCCCTGTCTATTCTTAAAGATATTTTTCAACATTGTCAAAAAGGAGATGGTGCGTTTATTGGATTTGATTTGATTAAAGATGAGGATATTCTTCTTAAGGCTTACAATGACAGTGAGGGAATTACAGAGGCTTTTAATCTAAATTTATTGAATCGAATTAACACCGAACTTGGAGCTGACTTTTCTCTAGATCATTTTGAGCATAAAGCTATTTATAATAAGGAAAATAAACGTATGGAGATGCATCTTGTGAGCCGAGCTGATCAAGAAGTGAAAATGAATAAGCACCGCTTTACATTTGAGAAGGGTGAGACAATACATACGGAATCCTCACATAAATATAGTATTGAGGATATTGAATTTCTGGCCAAAGAAGCGGGCCTAACATTGGCGAAATTTTGGACAGATAAGCAAGAGCATTTCTGTGTAGCTTATTTAACGATTTAGAATCACATATTCCCACCTAAAGGCTTCCTATATAAATGGTTATACCAAAAATATTTTTCCTGGAATATTGAGTGAATTGTGGTATTGTAATTGGAAAGTTATTCCTTTTTGGATCCCCGTTTTCACGGGGATGACAATATTACTATTTGTATTGCTTTGTTTAAAAGAACTGTCATCCCTGCCTCTTATGTCATTCTCGCGAAAGCGGGAATCTTATGGGGTGAACTCCAGCGGGGATCTCGTCATCATTTTGGAGAGATGTCTGAGTGGTTGAAAGAGCACGCTTGGAAAGCGTGTGGCTGTCGCAAGATGGCTCGAGAGTTCGAATCTCTCTCTCTCCGTTTTACTATTAAAAATTGTCACCCCTGTGTAAACGGGGAACCGTGTGAAAAGAATTCCTGCTATCTCGGGAATGACAGGTTCAAAATCATGTACGATTTCGAAGAATATTGGCAAAAAGCATTAAAGGGAACTGAGATCATTCGTTCGCGGGTAAGATCGTTATCTGCCTCAAGCGATACGCGTGTACCTTATATCTTTTTGGCAGAATCAAGTATTAATGAAGGGGATACGATTGTAAGAAAAGGTGAGGTTATGGTGGCTAAGCCTTCGATTATTGTTCCTCCGAATAACCCGCAATTTGAAGGGTTTGAATTTGAAGATGAAGGGGCTATCAATGAGAATTCATTGATTAATTTTCTTCTCGTTCGTGGCATTACGCTACCTTCCATGCATTATGATAACAAAACGAATTCTTTGGATATTCGTGAAGGTAGGTTATCAGAGGCAATTAAGCATTATCAAAAAAACTTACAACAGCAAGAAAATGTCAATACAGGTTTAATCAAAGGACCGGAGGATTGTTGGCAATTTTCATTACTTATTTTTATTTGCACACAGATTGCGCGCAATGTCGAGATGGATATGCGCAAACTCTTAGATGAATACCACAGGAGGGACGATGCCATTTAAATTTAAAGATGTGTTATGTGTCTTTATATGTGTTGTCATTTTATTGTTATCACCAAAAAACGCTTTTAGTTCTCAATACAAATCTGCTAAACATGTCTTGGATAATGGCCTTACGGTTATTATTACCGAGATGCCTACCAATTCTTTTGTCTCTGTGTATGCCTTAACGAAAGCAGGTTCTGCTACGGAAGGCAAATATTTAGGCTCAGGGATATCTCATTTCTTAGAACATATGTTATTTAAAGGAACCGAAACGCGCGGGGTGGGTGTGATTTCCGAGGCGATTCAAGCGGTGGGTGGTGGTATCAATGCGTCTACCAGTTTTGACTATACCATTTATACAATTGATGTTCCTAAAGAAAAGTTTGATGTTGGGCTTGATATTGTTTCGGATATGGTCATGAACTCGATTTTTGATCCAAAAGAAGTTGAAAAAGAACAAGAAGTCATATTTGGAGAAATGCGTTTGCATAATGATAATCCTGATCGAAGATTATCGCAGTTGACCTTTAGCAATATTTATATTAATCATCCCTATCGACATCCTGTCATCGGTTATAAGGATTTATTTGCAAAAATTACGCGTGATGATTTATTTGATTATTATCAAACCTATTATAGTCCTAATAATATGGTGCTATCGATTGCCGGTGGGATTAAGATTGATGAGGTCTTAGGTAAAGTTGAGAAAACGTTTAAAGATTTTAAAAGGAGAACCCCGGTTGATCGCAACTTACCTCAAGAACCCCAACAAATCACCTCTCGACGCTATGATGATACGTATCCCACAGACTTAACACGTATTTCTATCGCATATAGTAGTGTGAACCTTCTTGATCCAGATTTGTATGCTTTAGATGTGTTAGCTAAAATTTTAGGTGATGGGGAGAGCTCGAGGCTTTATCAAGAGCTGTATAAAAATAAACAGTTAGTTTATAACATAAACGCATATAACTACACCCCTATAGATCGAGGTGCTTTTGAGATCTCGGCGTTGTTGGATGATAAAAATTTAGAAGAGACGCTTAAAGAAATTCTCAATCAAGTTAAACAAATACGTGACAAAGGTGTTAACACTGAAGAGTTAGAAAAGGCGAAACGACAAGTCTTAAGTGATCATGTGCATGCCTTACAAACTACATCGCATGTGGCGCGTTCCCATGCGATTGATGAGGCTTATGCGGGTGATTATCGTTTTTCTCAAAAATATGTTGAGGCCGTTAAGGATGTTGGGATGGATGATATTAAACGTGTGGCCAATCATTATTTAGTGGAAGAGAGAAGGACCATTGTGAGTTTGCGTCCAGAGAGTTCTCAAGCGAAATCAGATGAAGCCTCAGATCAGTACAATCGTGTAGGCGATATTGAAAAAATTCAATTAGAGAATGGGCTAATTATTTTGATTAGAGAAGATCATTCTCTTCCCTTAGTGACGTTAAGAGCCGTTTTTCAGGGAGGTGCGCGTCAAGAAGAGGAGGAACTAGCAGGGTTATCAACATTAATGAGCGAGGTTTGGACGAAGGGAAGTAAGTCTTACACGTCTGAAGAATTGGCTGAAATAAGTGATTCTTTGGGGATGAGTCTGGGGAGTTTTTCAGGACGTAATAGTTTTGGGCTTAACATCTCTTTATTATCGGAAGATCTAAAAACGGCTTTTCAAATTTTTGAAGATCTTCTTAAAAGCCCGACGTTTCCTCAAAAAGAGATGGATCAGATTAAAGAAAACATGAAAGTAGCGTTAAAACAACGTGAGGATAACATTAGTTCGTATACTTCTTTTCGATTAAAACAATTGTTGTTTAAAAACCATCCCCTTAGGCGAGATCTAAATGGAACTGTTGAATCTATTGATCAGATAACACGTGAAGATGTTAAAAGTTTCTTTGATAAATTTGTAACACCATCAAATATGGTTATTACCGTATTTGGCGATGTTGATAAGGAAAAAGTTTTGGCTGAAGTTAGATCACATTTTAGTCAAATTAAGAAAAAAGAATTGGCATTATCACAGTATAATGAAAAAGTCATTGATCAGGTTTTAGAAGAGGAATACCGGTTAGATAAACAACAAGCGATGTTGCTTTTTGGTTTTTTTGGTCCGGATTTTAATAGTCCTGACCGGTATACTATTGAAGTTTTAAGTGCTGTGTTGGGTTCTTCATTTAGTGGAAGAATGTTTACTAATATTCGTGATAAATTGGGTAAGGCTTATACGTTAGGTGGAAGTTATGTGCCCGGTCCTGATTTGGGAATGGTTTATTTTTATGTTTTAACGGATGAGGCGAGTGTCGATAAAACAAAAGAATTATTGGAAAAAGAAATTAAAGATTTGCAGACAACGCATCTAAAAGATGAAGAATTGCAAAACATTAAAACATATCTTAAAGGTGGTTTTAAGCGAGGGCTTCAGACAAGTGGACAAATAAGTTTAACGAGTGCCTTAGATGAAGTTTATGGCTTGGGTTTTGATGAGTATTTAAAATATGATCAATATATTGATCAGGTAAGTAAAGAAGATTTGTTGAAAGCCGCCCAACAGTATCTTAATCTTCAAACCATGGCCGTGGTTATCACAAGGCCACTAGATAAGAAAGACAAAGATGAATGATTCTCATTTTTTTCCTTTAGAAACTCGTTTAGTCGAGGTTCTTGAAGGTAAAATGAACCTTTTGCAACCCAACAAAGAGCGAGAAATTCTTGTAAACGAATTTTTGATTCCAGTCTTGGATGAAGTGCCTTTTAGCGAGTTTAAGAAGGAATTAGAAGATGCGTCCGTACGTCTTACATTTATTAAAAATTTTCTTACCTACGACATCATTACAGATCTTTTGTGTGATTTTAATGTTGAAGATATTATTATAAACAATCTCAATCCCATTTTTATCCATCATAGTGAAAAAGGATTTATTGAAACGGATAAAAGATTTTCTTCCCAAAAACAAATTGATCTGTTTATACACAAGATTTTGATGTTCTCAGGACGTTCTAAACTTCAAAAAATTATGAATCTGGAGCTGCCTCGATTAGAGGGGCGCGTTAATATTGCTTTCTCTCCGTTTGGTCCTCAAATTACAATTACTAAAGCAAAAGTGACACCTTTAAGCATTCTCGATTTGATTCGCGCAGGAAGCATGTCTCATGAAGTCGCAGCGCAATTGTGGGTATATTTAGAGGGGATGGCGATTCGTCCGGCGAATATTATTATTGCTGGTGGCCCAGGTGTGGGTAAAACTACTCTGTTAAATGCGTTGTTTGCTTTTATTCCAACTTCTGATCGCATTGTTGTTATTGAGGACACGCTTGAGTTAAATACTTTTTTGGAGGAGAGTTGTTCGCGTTTGGAAAGTGATGCAGAGACGTCATTAACCGATTTGGTAAAAAATAGTCTACGTATGCGACCAGAACGCATTATTATTGGTGAGGTGCGAGGAGAAGAAGCTCGTGATATGGTAACGGCATGTAACGTTGGAAAATATTGTATTGGAACGATTCATGCCTTAACATCACGTGAGGCCATAATTCGCATGCAAAATGAGCCGATGAATATCCCTGAGATGTTGGTTAATTTGATTGATGTGTTTATTGTTTTAAAACGATATCATGTGAAAGATAAAATTTTTCGTGTTGTTGATGAGGTCAGTGAAACAAGTGGGATGGAGCGTGTAAAAATATTATTGTCGAGTGTGTATAAATATAATTATGATTCCCATGAATTTTGTCAAATGAATCCAAGTACTGTTTATCGTGATCGTCTCGCTCAAGAATCGGGATTGACCGCCAAAGATGTTATGCAAGAACATATGATTCGTTCATTTTTATTAAAAGAGTTGGATAAACGGGATATGACAACATTAAAGGAAGTGACGACTTTTTGTCGGGCTTATAGTAAAAATCCCGTTGAAACGATGAAGGGTTTAGGCTTTGATCGAGATGAATTGTTGGGTAAAAATAAGTAATTATGATAACTTCTAATGGAGAGCGATTATGACTGGAAAAACGGTGCAAATATTAATGGTGGATGATGATAAGGCTGACGTTCAGTTAGCCAAGGAATCTTTAAAGGGGTCAAAGTTAAAAATACAAATGCATCACGTTTCTGATGGAGAAGAATGTCTGACATATTTAAGAGAAGAAGATTCTAAGCCAGATTTAATTTTGTTAGATTTAAACATGCCTAAATTAGATGGTCGACAAGTTTTAGTTGAATTAAAGAAAGATGCTGCTGTTAAACATATTCCTGTTGTCATTTTAACAACATCAGCCTCCGAAGCAGATATTGAGGAAATGTATAAGTTAGGGGCGAATTGCTATGTTACAAAACCTGTGGATTTTGATCAATTTAGAAATGTCGTTAATGGGATAGCGGATTTTTGGTTTACAGTTGTAAAATTACCCGAAGGACATGATTAAGTAAACCTTATTAAGGAGATAAGTATGATAAAAAAAATATTGGTTGTTGATGATGATCCTGGAGACGTAAGACTCATTACTGAGGTTTTATCACATGCAGGATACGAAGCTGAGATTATTGATGCTCAAACAGGAGAAGAAGGTATAACAAAGGCTAAAGAGTTGTCTCCGGATTTGATTTTTGTTGATACCCTTTTGCCTGGTATGGATGGCTTTGAGGTATGTCAAAAAATTAAGGATGAGAACATTTCTTCAAAGGTTATCGTTATGACAGGTGCGACAGAAGCTATTAATGCAGCCAAAGCCCAAGAGGTTGGTGCTGATGGCTATATTGCTAAGGTTCCAAGTTCGTTGCAAGAGATATATACACGATATAATGAATAAGCCATCCAAATTCTTTTTGGACTGGGAATTATAGTGGTATCCTCGAAGAAACGTCTTCCAAAGAAAAGTTGTTTCCAAAAAAGGGATGTTTGTTATAATATTTTATCAATTTTTGAATTTTTGCGCCCGTAGCTCAGCTGGATAGAGCGCGAACCTACGGAGTTCGAAGTCGCACGTTCGAATCGTGCCGGGCGCGTTTAAATTATAAGAGTTTAAAAAATGTAATGACCGCAAAAAAGAAACCTACCAAAACGACTACAAAAAAACGCAATTTAAAGCTTTCAGCGTTTACAAGCGTTCCGCGGGTCTCGCAGGGGCAATCCAACAAATTTATGGCCGCACTTGAGGAATTGGAATTATTTTATGCCATCGTCAATGAGATAGGTGATGAAGTTCTTGTCATCAGAAACGACGGACGCATTGCCTATGCCAATCAAGCCGCAGTTCGCGGGATGGGTTATCCTAAAGAAAAAATTTTAAATAAACGAGTGACAGTATTCTTTCATGAACGTAAAGGGTCTGTGTCTTGGTTGAAAAATAATTTTGCTGCCCTTAAAAAGAAAAAGAAAAGCGTTTCTTTTACGATTGATCGTATTGTAAAGGGTGGGATAACTCAAACAATTGAGACCACCGCTGTATATATGAAATACGCCGCTCAAGAATATGTTCTTACGGTATCACGAGATATCAGTAAAAAATCCGAGGTGGATAATCTCAAAAAAGAAGCGGAAAAAATGCAGGCCATTCAGCATTTTATTGCAGGTACGACTCATGAAATTCAATATCCTCTGCAGGGGGTTTGGAAGTTGTCAGAAAATTTAATAGAAAAGTATCGCGATCGAGATTTTGAATATATCGGATATGCAGAATTTAAAGATATGATGAAGACCCTTGAGGTGATGAATGATCAATTGAAATATTGTTTAGATACAACAGAACGTTTGTTAAGTATCAATCGTCAGAAGGTCGGTATTAAATCGGATCATTGTGATGTGAATGATGTGATTAAAGAATCTGTAAAGCTTGCGAATCATCAATTAGATATTTTGGCGATAAAGGTAAAATTGAAATTAGGCGCGCGCTTAGCTGATATTGCTGTGGGTCAATTGGATATGTTGCAAATTATTACGTGTATTTTAACTAATGCGATTCAGTCTATTACAGGTGAGGGGATTATCACGATTAAGACGTCCCATTTGAAAAACGAAGATTATATTCGTATTGATTGCATTGATAATGGGATTGGTATTCCCAAAGAGGCGCTGCCGCGTATTTATGAGCCTTTTTTTACGACTAAAGAAAGAGGGTTAGAGAAAAGTTCTGGGTTAGGTTTGGCAATTGTTTATTCCATTATAAGAGCTAATCATGGGGAAATTCGCGTTAAAAGCAGTTCCCGAAAGGGCACTGCGGTTAGTATCTCTTTTCCTCTTTATAAAAGTAAAAAATAATTATGACAGATTTTGATCAAACGATGTGTGAGTTTCATATGAGAGAGGCTTTGGTGCAAGCGCGTCAAGCCTTTGAAAAAGATGAAGTCCCTGTTGGTGCTGTTATCATCCATCAAAACAAATTAATCGCAAAAGCCTACAATCAAGTTGAGATGCTTAATGATCCAACGGCTCATGCTGAGATGATTGCTATCACACAAGCGGCCAACACGTTATCGCAAAAATGGTTACACGAAAGCACGATGTTTGTCACACTTGAGCCCTGCAGTATGTGTGCTGGTGCCTTGGTGTTATCGCGTATTAAAAATGTTGTCTTTGGCGCTTTTGATCCCAAGTCAGGGGCTTGTGGTTCGGTGATGAATGTGGCCCAAAACAATCAGCTCAATCACCGAATTTGTGTGGATGGTGGGGTGCTTCAAGAAGAATGTGGAGGGCTACTCACTGAATTTTTTCGTCGCAAACGAATTTCCCTGAATTAAATTTTATCCAAACCCCACAAATTCCCTTGACGTTAATTGCTTGAGTTGTTAGAATCTGTTCTTCCCGGAGAGGTGCCAGAGTGGTCGAATGGAGCTGACTGCTAATCAGTTGTCCTGGTAACGGGACCCAGGGTTCAAATCCCTGCCTCTCCGCCATTTTTGCTTACAAAAATGACGAGACTCGGCAAAATTATCTATTTTGATGGTCCGCTTTTAAAGATATTAAGTTTCCACAAGAAAGTAAAATCTTTCCAAAATTTTTCATTTTTCATCCGCGTAACACCTTCCTGTGTGTTATCATAATTTATTAATAACCTTAAAAATAGCAACCCTTTATGAACGAACGCCTGCAGGCTTTTCAAGACTTTTTGTCTATTCAAAGCATTCAAATTCCACTTTTGGGTTTTTTGTGGGATTTGGTTTTGGCCGCTGTGTTATCAAGTGTGCTTGCACGTGTCTATGTGCGATATGGAACATCGCTCTCCAACCGAGAGATGTTGGCTAAGCAATTTGTCTTGTTGGCCATGACGACAGCGCTTGTCATAACAGTTGTGAAAAGTTCACTAGCTCTTTCCTTAGGGCTTGTTGGGGCGTTGTCGATTGTGAGGTTTCGGGCGGCGATTAAGGAGCCTGAGGAGCTCATTTATTTATTTTTAAATATTGCGATTGGTCTTGGATTTGGGGCGAGTCAACGCCTTGTTACTACGGTGGCCTTTGGACTGATCGTCATTGTTATTATATTTCAACATAATATGCGCATAGAGCAGGCGCATAATTTGTTTTTAAATGTTTCCACTCAGAAATCTGCTTCTATTTCTCTTGAACAAATCACAGACATCGTCAAAGCATATTCTCGCCTTGTTAATTTAAGACGCTTTGATGAGCAAGAGAGGGGAATGGATGTCTCATTTTGCATCGAAATCACCGAGATGAATCAGCTCCAAATGTTAAAGAATGAAATTCTTAAAAACAGTCCCGATGCTCACATCACATTTTTGGATAATAAAGGTATAAGTTAGGAGTCTTTCACAAGAATGATTCTTAAAGATCCTGATACACACCTCTCCGCCTCAAAAAAAGGAAGAACCTTCCTTAAACAATCAAAGCCTTATTTTTTTATTATTGCTTTATTCGTTTATTCTTTACTCTTACTGGCTGTTGGCATTTTGATCCATATGTCATATATGCCAGAGGGCAGTAACCTCCTTTATAAAGGAGCTCACTTTGAAATTACAGATCATAAATATGACGCATCTTTATCTACCCCACCTGTCATTTCATTAGGAATATCACAAACGGATTATAAGGAGTTGTTGGACAAAAGAAATCAGGCTCTAACTACGGGCGTTTTGTTAACGAGTAAGAATGATTATGTTCCTGTAAAATTGAAATATCAGGATAAAACTCTGAAAGCCAAAATACGACTGAAAGGAGATTGGAGTGAACATCTTAAAGGGAGAAAATGGTCTTTTCGTGTGAGTATGAAGGGGGATGATACGCTTCTCGGTATAAAGGAGTTTGCTTTACAACACCCAAAAACGCGTAATTATATTTATGAATGGCTTTTGCATAAAGCCTTAGCCTATGAGGGGCAGATTGCATTGCGTTACAGGTTTGTTGAACTTCTCATGAATAAGAAAAGTTTAGGCATCTATGCCCTTGAAGAACATTTTGATAAAAGGCTTATTGAACATAATCATTTTCGTGAGGGGCCCATTATTAAATTTGACGAAGATTTGATGTGGGCTCAACGCGCGAAATCTGGCGATGGGCAGGGAAAACAAACAGACTTTTATTCTAGTCGTATTGATGTCTTTCAATCAAAATCTTTAGAAGCCAAACCGCATCTTATGGTTCTTTATCAGGTTGGCTATCATTTGTTGGAGAAATTTCGGTCAGGCCAGCTTAAGGCAAGTGAGGTTTTTGACATAAGAAAAATGGCAAAAATGTATGCCTTAGGCGATGTTTTTGGTGCACAACACATGTTTTATTTTCATAATTTACGTTTCTATGTCAATCCCATAACTTCAAAGTTAGAACCCATAGGTTTTGATGGTGATGCGGGAAGTCGTATTTCATTTTTGATGGGTGTGCGTGCCTTTAATATGGAAAATGCGTATTACGATTTTGATAAGTTACTTTTTAATGATGATGAATTTATGGCGTTATATTTGCAAGAACTTAAATCTATGTCAGATCCTAGTTATTTGGTAGGTTTCTTTAATACCATCAAAAAGGAATTAGGCGAACAGGTTAATATATTAAATAAAGAGTTCTCTGATCTGGAATTTAGTAATGTAAACTTGGTTTTGAATCAACAATTTATCCGAAACGCGTTAATCCCTGTTAAGGGCGTGCATGCGTATGTGTCGAAGAATAATAAAAATGAAGTAGAGTTGCGCATAGCTAACACTCAAGGCTTGCCAGTAAGTATTCATGACATTTCTCTTAATGATGTTTTGCTGTTTTCACCGACGCGACCTATTGTTATCCCTGGAAAGATTCTAAGCCAACCGTTGGATTATCAAACGTATCATTTTACGGCTAAGAAACCCCTTGATCTTAAAAAGGAACACATTAAAAATTTAAAATTGCAAGTTAGTGTTGTAGGAACGTCATTTCCCTCGAAGGTTGAGTTGGATGCCTCCCCTAATGATGGTTTTCCCTTGATGAAAAAAGATTTACTCAAAAAGGCCTCAGAACTTAAGACGTTCAATTTTTTAAAAGTCGATGAGAAACATAAAATAATTCATATCAAGGCCGGAGAATGGGAGGTTAAAAAGGATGTCGTGATTCCTAAGGGCTATTTATTTATGGCCTCTGCTGGCGTTACGTTGGATCTAGTGAGTGGAGCAAAAATCATTTCCTATAGTCCTTTGCTTTGGAAGGGAGGGGAAGATGACTCGATAGTTGTTACTTCAAGTGATGCAACAGGTGAGGGGTTAAGTGTCATCGATGTGTCAGGAGAATCAACATTAGAACGTGTTATTTTTGAACATCTCTCTGCGCCTGATGATAATTTTTGGAAACTCACAGGTGCGGTGACTTTTTACCAAGCCGACGTGACAATGCGCGATGTCACTTTTCATAACAATGTCAAAGGCGATGATTATCTAAATGTTATTCGATCAAAGATAAATTTCTCACACCTACATTTTGCACGATCCAAAGCAGACGCGATCGATATCGACTTCTCTACAGGAGAGATGAAAAATATAACTATTATTCAATCTGGGAATGATGCTATAGATTTCTCCTCAAGCCATGTTGTTCTTCACGATATCCGTATTCAAAAGGCTGGGGATAAGGGGATAAGTGTGGGGGAGGTTAGTGAGATTGTTGGAGAAGATATTTATATCAGTGAGTCCGCCTACGGGATTGTATCAAAAGACTCATCGTTGTTTAAGGGTTCGCGCATTGAGTTAATAAATTGTAAAACGGGATTGAGTGCGTATCAGAAAAAATCAGAGTTTTCAGGAGCCTATATTAATGTGAGTGATGTGCTCCACAATGGCGTTTCACACGTTTATGACATTCAAGAGGGATCTTACATAACGGTTGATGGGAAGGGGATTGAAGAGGTAAAAAAGCAACTATGATAAATTTATTAAACAATCAGGATAAACAAAAATTACGTTATGAACGTAAATTCGTATTGCCGCATACCGATTGTGATTTAGCGTTAAAAATTATTAGGTTATCTAAGGGATGTTTTAAAGAGGCTTATCCTACAAGATGTGTGAACAATATTTATTTAGATACCCTGAATAGAAAATGTTTTGAAAGTAATATCAGGGGAGATGCTTCTCGATTTAAGGTGCGGATAAGATGGTATGGCGATGATGTCGAGCAAATAAAAAATCCTGTTTTAGAAATAAAAGCAAAAGAGGGGTTAAGTGGCTATAAAATCGTTTTTCCGTTAACGGATTTTAAATTCAAGGAATGTGCTGATCAAAAGTTTTTGCCCAACCTAATTGCTTGCTGTGATATTAATGATTATATAAAAGAAGAATTAAGGGGTTATGAAGTTGCGTTGTTAAATAGATATCAGCGTCATTATCATGAATCCTTTGATCGTCATTTTCGTTTAACCTTGGATTTCGATTTAGAATATTCAGTATTGATCAAGGGTGTGAAAAAGGGGTTTCTTAGCAACAATGCGCGCAATCACGTCTTAGAACTAAAATATGCTCCTCATAACGATAGAGAAGCCAATCAAATGACCCAAAACTTCCCCTTTAGATTAGCTCGTCATTCCAAGTACGTAAATGGTATTTTAGAAACTATGATTTTAACTTAAAAATTATAGCTCACTTTTAACGTTTATAAAATTGAGGCGTTATGATGGGTTTGGATCCGATGGGAACATTAATGGTCAAATAATTGGCATGAGGACTGTCTCCCACGCCACTTGCCAGAAAATGAATATGTGCCCGATCTTCCCGATAAAATCCAAGGGTTTGTGGATGTGCTCCTAAATCTCCAGCCACGATGTAAATCTCTTTTTGAGGAAATTGTGTTAAAAGCGGATAGAACTCATCCCAGAAATTTGATTCAAAATAGGGATCGTAAGATCCTTGGTTATGAATGAGTTGACGGTATTCTTCTCTATGTGCGGTCCATATCAGTTCATGAATAAAGATAAATACGTTATTTGCATCTTTGTATTTATTTAATGTTTTCTTCACGTAACGTTGCTGCTTAATAGGAATACGTCCACGTTTAATTTGTGTGTTTAAAATGATGAATAGATTTTTTCCATTTGTAAAATGATAATAGGTGCGTCCATATTTTTTGCGAAATATTTTTTCTCCTTCCTTGGAATTATCATGATTCCCCATCACCAGATAATACGGTTTTTGCCATTGATCGAGTTGGGATAACGTTTTTTGCCAATGATCTTCATTGGATTGACGAACCGTATCGCCTGTTAATACAAGAAAATCATAGTCATATTTTTTTTGGACGTTTAATTCTTGAAATAAAAGAGGATCCATTTCCAAATTTTCTCCTTGAGGCGAACCATAAATATGGCCAGCCACTAAAAAAGAAACGGAACTTTCATCAAGCGATGTGTTTTTATTAAGAAAAAATACAGTAGTCAAAAAAAGAGCGAGAAGAACAACAGAAATGGGAAGAAGGGGCTTAAATTTCATTTGATTTACGTTAAAACCTTCGGGGTTTAAAGTCAAGAAATTTGAAGGAAAATTATTGTTTTTTCAATAAGTTCGATAGAGATTGATGATATAATTCTATATATAAAATAATAATAGTACTTATAATAGTAATACCTATGCCCAATCAAAAACATTTCACACAAAGCCGTATATTATCAATAGTGTACTTATTGTTTAGTTTCTTTGCATTATGGTATGTTTTTCTCGGCCGCGAAGTTCTCACTACAATTATGACCATGATACCAGCCTTTTATATGGATATGCTGGTGCTGTCTAGCCTTGTAATAGCTTTAGTGATTCCCTCTCTATTATTAGTTCAAAACTCAAAAAAACAATCCACAACAAAAGAGGGGTCAAAATCTTCGTTGCAAACACCTATGGCTTTAATCGTTTTGTTCCTGTTTGCTCTTTTTTGTCGTTTGCCTTATTTTGTAAGCTCCGAGATTAATTGGGATGAAAGCACCTTTGCTTTAATGGGGCAAGACTTAATTGAGGGCCATCTACCCTACACACACCTATGGGATATGAAGCCGCCTTTTGTATTTTTTATTTATGCAGTTGCCATACTTATATTTGGAAAGGGAATATTGACTATTCGTCTTTTGGGATTGTTTTGTGTGTTTTTAGCTTCAGGCATTTTGTATCGAACGGTTAAAGAGTTATTTGGAGGAAAAGCGGGGTTGTGGGCAGGAATTATTTTTATATTGACCACAAGCTTGCAGGCAGGAACCATGACAGAACATCTGACTCTGGTACCGATGAGTATCCTTTTGTTGTATTTACTTCGAAAAGAATATACCTTGGATAACGTCTGTTTTATGGGGATTATGATGGGATTGATTCTTTTGATTCGTACCAACTTAGTTTATTGCGGCATTATTGTCGCCTTTATTCTGGCTGCACGCGAATATCGTTATGGTTTTAAAAATCTTTTTAGTATTTTATTTGTCTTTGGTCTGGGTGTCGCTTTTCTTCCTCTGTTAACGGTAATGTTTTATTCCTTGGATGGATCTCTAGATTTGCTTATTCAATCAGCGGTGACGGCCCCCTTAAAATACGTCACACTTTTATCCCAAACGTTTGAAGATAAATTTAATGTCACCTTAGTTATGTTTAAAGAGCGTTTCTTCGTTAAAGATTTTATGATTTGGTCATTATTTGCTGGGGGTTTAACGTCAATTTTTATGGCGAATAGGTCTCCTGGTGATGCCACAAAAAAAGATGCTTTAGGTGTAGTGTTGCTGTTATTTATGGCCGCTGTCTATTCTGTTATCGTAACAGGACGCGCCCATCCTCATTATTTTCTGCAATGGACAATATTTATGTCCGTATTTGCAGGTGTTTATCTTGCGCGTCTATCTCAATTTCGTATAAAGGGTTATTATGTGTTATGGATTGTTGTTGCTGTTATTTTACTAAAACCGACATTTATCCAATATCGCCATAGCTGGGTGAGTATTTATCAAGGACAACCCTTAAGGCAAGATACAGGACATAAGATTTTGAAATATTTAAAAACGCAAAATATTTCTAAAGAATATATCTTTTTTTGTGAGTATCATATCGGTTATTGGTTACTTGATGTCAAAAAGCCTACTAAATTCATACATCCTTCGAATATCTCAAGAGAACATTTAATGACGTTAGTCGATGGCCATCAGGCTACGATTCAAAATGAGATTAATGCGATTCTTAGAAAGAAACCCCTTTTTATTATCAAATCAGATCGGCCTTGGTATTTTGATGAGTATCAAAATCAGAGGGTGAACTTTGAGGTTGAGCACAATTATGTGCTAGTTAAGAGGGTGGATCATATAGGTATTTATAGGCGGAAGATGTAATATAAGTGTTATCCCTATCCTATATGTCATTCCCGAGAAAACGGGAATCTATTAGGGGCTAGGCGCAGTTTTACTTTTATTATTACTTGATCCCCGCGAAAGCGGGGACCCGTGCGATCTGAGAAAAATATTTTTGTATGAGCAAATCAACAAACGAACCTAGCCCTTTTGATTATGAATCCTTACAGCCAGGCTATTACGACACCGTCTATTCAAAGCTAAAGGGGGCCCAAAGCAAGTGGCATCATCTTAAATTTGAATATGTCTCTCATCGTATGGGAGAGTTTAGAGATCATTTAGATATAGGATGTGGACCAGGTACGTTTATTGGGCATTATTGCAAGGGAAGAAAAAGTATTGGCGTTGATGTCTCAAGCGAGCAAATTCAATTCGCGCAGAAAAAATACATCACAGATGATCATTCTTTTTTTCATTTGAATGAAACCCAAACGTTACCTTTTGATGATGCGCATTTTGATTGCATCACCATTATTGAATTAATTGAACACCTAGAAGATGAGATGTTAAAGAAATTGTTTAATGAGATTAAACGTGTTCTTCGCCCTGGGGGCAGGCTTGTTTTGACAACACCTAATTACGCTAGCCTTTGGCCGATTTTGGAGGCTTGTGTTAATCGTAGCACGCCTGTTTCTTATAAAGAACAGCATGTGACACATTTTACAAAGACAAAATTACAGCAGTTATTGGAAAACCAAAACTTCAATAACATTTGGATAACCGCCTTTCAAGGAATGGCTCCTTTTGTTGCGCCATTGCATTGGTCTTTGGCGAGTCATTTAGCGGTGTTTGAAAATAAGACCTGGGGCTCTTTATGGGGGCATTTGTTATTTGCTGTGGCTGAAAAATGAATATAGAACTAAGCATCATTATTCCTACATACAATGAAAAAGATAACATTCGTCCTTTGTGTGATTCGCTTGAAAAGGCGTTGCAAGGAATTATTTATGAGATCATTTTTGTAGATGATGATTCAAGCGATCAGACAGCAGACATTATCAAAGAAATTTCACAAAACAATAATCAGATTCGTTGTCTTCATCGCATTGGTAAACGAGGTTTGGCCTCAGCGTGTATTGAGGGGGTCATGGCAAGTGCGGCTCCTTATGTCGCTGTGATGGATGCTGATTTGCAACATGATGAAACGTTATTGATGAAGATGTTGAGTACCATAAAAGAAGAGAAGCTTGATCTTGTTGTGGCCAGTCGTTACGTTGAAGGGGGCGATACCGAAGATTGGTCCAAGAAACGCGAGTGGATCAGTTTAGTGGCCACGCGATTAGGACAGATGTTTATGCGTGTTGATATTAAAGATCCTTTAAGTGGTTTTTTTCTTATTAAGCGCGCGTCATTTATAGAAGTTGTGCATCACTTATCAGCAAAGGGTTACAAAATCTTATTAGACATTCTGATGTCATCCAAACGTATTTTAACCTTTAAAGAATTACCGTATCATTTTCGGAATCGCCATGCTGGGGAAAGCAAGCTGGATGGTTTAGTAGCCTGGGAATATTTTTTGCTTATCGCTGATAAAGCCTTAGGGCGTTATTTTCCTGTGAGATTTATTTTATTTGTCATTGTCGGTTTATTCGGTGCTTTTTTTCATCTAGGCACATTATCCTTTTGTTTTCATTATCTTCAGATGCCATTTGTCCAAGCGCAGGCGATTGCAATTATCTTAGCTATTAATTTTAATTTTCTTTTAAATAACGAGTTTACTTACCAAGACTTAAAGCTACGTGGAGCTCATTTTTTACGTGGGTTGCTATCCTTTTTTGTAGCTTGTAGTCTAGGCGCCGTTATTAACATGATTATTGCCCTTTATCTGTATCAATCTGGAATTGAGTGGTGGATTTCAGGATTGTTAGGGGCTGTTATTGGATCTGTGTGGAATTATGCGATTACGAAAACATTTACGTGGATGAAGGTCTAGCTATGTCACAATTACCCTTTAAATTAAAAGCGCCAGATGATTGGTTGTGGGCATCGTTATGGAGTATCTTGATTGTGGCAGGCGGTTTACTCTTGGTGCTACCCAAAGTGCAGCAGCCTTATCAACAAAGAATAGATCGTGATTATTATAGTCTTGCTAATCATTTAAATGTTTCGATTAGTGTTTTAAGTGAAAAGAATTTAAAAGAACGTGAAGTGCATCGAAAAGCCTTTTGGGAGGAGTTTTCAAAAATACGAGAGGCCGAAGAAGCGTTAGAAGTTTCAAACAAGGAGAAAAGAATTGCCAGCACAATCAAACCTGAAGTTGAAATGACGCTTGTTACCAAACGCATCCTTCGAGCGCCAGGTAAGGATTATGAGGAGGCGTACTTTTATCTTAATAATAAAAAAATAGCCACACAAAGAATACGTAATAATCATATCCTTGAACAATTTGGTGATATTCCTGATTCAAAAATAGAGTTTGTAAATGATCAATATAAAAGTTATGGCGAGGAGTTTTATAAGGATGGCAAATTACATGGACGATCGGTTACCTATTATGAAAAGGGGGCGGTAGAAAAGGAAATATTTTACATATATGGAGAACTGATGTTAGTAAAGCAATACTTTAAAGAAGGGCAATTAAAGACAGAAATTAATTATGAGGATGCCAGAGATTATCCTGGGGAAACAGAGGTGGGGGTGGGTAAAATTTATTACGAAGATGGATCCCTGCGATACGAATGGAATATAACCAACAGTTTGCCTCAAGGATATAAAAAGGCCTACAATGACAAACAAGAATTGACTCATGAAGTTTATATTAATCAAAAAGGCGAACAGATATAAAAATTAAGAAAGAAGTTTATGCTTAAAGAGATTAGAAAAACGGAGGGGTTCTCATTAGCGGAGCTGATGTTGGCGGTCATGATTTTATCTGTCGTCTTAACAGGGGCGTTAAGTGTCTTTATTAACACCACCATCCTTACAAATAGTTCAGCGAATTTAACAGCCGCTTTGGCAGAATGTTTAAGTAAGATCGAGGAGATCCGTAATACAGAATACGATGATATGCTTTCTACTTTTAATGGAACAACGTTTAATCTAACGACTCCTTCTACAGGTACAGGAAGCATTGCCGTCTCCCAAATTGGCGCTGATGTGGCAGCTGATCTTCTTCAAATTCAAGTAGATGTCTCTTGGAGTAATAAAAATGGACGAGTGGGAGGTAGTTCTTTAGTGAGTTATAGTGCTAGAAGATAATATGAAATTAAAATTCAAAAATAAAAAAGGGGTAACGTTACCAGAACTTTTAGTTACCGTTTTATTGTTTTCAATTATTGTGAGTGCCATGTATACAATGCTGATTATGGGAACTGAGACGTATCAAACCACAAAGATTAAAACAGAGTTAGTTCAAAATTTAAGAACGTCTATGGATCGTATGAAGGCGGATTTAAGAAAGGCTGGGAGCTCATCTATTATAGATGTTCCAGCTGATGGCTCATGGTATACCTCTATCGAATTTCGTATCCCTGAGGGCGTTGATGGATCCGGTTATACCGATTGGCCAACAGAGACAGTAGACTACTCTCTAACCTCGACGGATTTGATGAGAAAATTGCAGGATGGTGTGACTGTCAATGAAAATAGGACGATTGCGACATTTATCCAAACATTACAAGTTCGTCGTCTAGCGGCAACGCCTCATATTGTCGAGGTATCATTAACAGCACAAAGAGATACGCCAAAAGGCAATACGCTAAGTTCGACGAATAGTTTTAAGGTTGTTTTGCGGAATTAGGCGCGTGGATCCCCGCTTTTGCGGGAATGACAACTTTATTATGTCATCCCCACTTGCGTGGGGATGACAATATTAATATTATGCACAAAACATTATGCAATAACAACGGCTCGATGTTCGTAATAGCCTACTACGTCACCATTATGCTCCTTGGATTAGGGGTTGCTCTGACTGTCTTAAGTGGAACAGAAGGACGAACCTCTGATTTGCAGCGTCGGATTATCTCCGCCCAAGCTTTAGCTGAAGCGGGTTATGAACGGGCTATTTATGATTTAAGACAAGATTGTGTCGATGATACGAGCAGCCCAAGTTGGGGAGATGGTGATATCAATGGGATGAGTATCGGCCCTAATACCTCAAGCTATTTTGATGTCACGGCCTATGAACCGAACTCCGTTAATAGCGGAACATATTCGGTGGATTTAAAAAATGTTTCTGGTGACAATTCCGCAATCTGGATTCGATCAACAGGAACAGTAGGAGGCCAATCGCAGGGTATTGAAGCTTATGTCAAAGTCGAGGTTGTCTCGCCGTGGCATACTGCTCTTTTTGGTGGAGCTGGATCAAGTTCGGAGGTTGTCGATGGCAATATTCATACTAGAGGTTCTGTTCATCTCTTAGCGACAAGCTTAGGCAGTTCGGATCTTGCTATGGATTTGGGTGGGGGCAGTTACATCATGCGAAATAATTATGAAGGGCTTTCCGCTGGACTAAGTGCCAAAATTCCATCCCTTACAAATGTGTCTTTTGGCGGAGAATCTGTCCAATCTTTAGGAGCTATCCTGCGTGTTAAAAATGGTCAGGTTGGATTGACGGGATCTGGTATTATAGGGGAGGCAGATGCAACGTCGGATGCCTATAAAGAGACTGTTGATGGCACTTATGTCTCCGATGGATTTGGAGGAACGCAAGGTTCGGGCAATGTTAATTCGGATAATGGGACGGCTAACACTTATGATTTGGGAAATACGATTACTTTTCCATCGCTAGCAACAGCTTATTCACCGCATGCTTCTTATCAAGCATATCTTGAAGCTGTTTCTCTAGTTATTAGTGATGCCCCGTCACTGGCGGTACTAGCTAGTTTGGATCCTTTGGATACTTTTGATTATAATGATCTTCTTAATGGCTATGGGCGTTTACAGATGGATGGGGCTGGAACCTTAACCATCTCAGGAAAAGTTTATATTAAAGGTGGTGGGCTAACCATGAACAAAAACGGAGGAGACACAACCTTTACCGTTTCCGGTTCTGGTATTATTTTGGTGGAAGACGATATCACGATTAAGGCCAATGTCACCACCAATGGTGCGGCTTCCTTTCCAACAAATGCTATTGGTTTCATGACGCCGGATAATATCATTTTTAATGAATCAGGCATTGAGGTGATGGGTTTGTTTTATGCTGAAACAGGAATCACCGTCTCCACGTCTGCAACTCTTATAGGAACCATGGTCAGTAATAAATTTACATTAGGGACCAATGACCCAACTATTTACCAGGTGCCTTCTACGGTTGATAATTTACCCGCTGGTCTTATTGGGACGGATGCAACTTGTGTGATGAAGGTTGTGTCTTGGGATAAATTTTAATTTAGGGTATAGGGTGTAGGGGTTAGGGTGTAGGTGATTGATTGGTTCAGCTACGTCATAATTATTAATTTTATATACCTAAACCCTACACCCTAACCCCTATACCCTATCAAGGAGTAATTTGTTATGAGTCGATATGTATCAAAAATTTGTGAAGAACAAAATTTAAAACCGGATCAGGTCCAAGCGACGATTAAGTTGTTAGACGATGGTTCAAGTATTCCTTTTATTGCTCGATACCGAAAGGAAGCGACAGATAGTTTAGATGAAATAGTTTTAACAGCTATCCGAGATCGATTGCATCAATTACAAGAACTTGATAAACGACGTGTTACGATTTTTCAAACCATTGAACAACAAGGCAAATTAACGCCAGCCTTAAAAGATAAAATTGCAAATGCCGAGACTATGGCCGTGTTAGAAGATTTGTATCTTCCCTACAAACCTAAACGTCGTACAAAAGCCACGGTCGCTAAAGAAAAAGGGTTGGAGCTTTTGGCTTCACAAATATTTGATCAAGAAGGGTTGAATGTGGAGTTAGAGGCTGTTAAGTTTGTGGATCATGAGAAGGGGGTTGAGTCAACACTTGAGGCGATTGCCGGGGCTCGGGATATTATCGCAGAATGGATTAACGAAAATGGTGAGGTGAGAGAAAAATTAAGAGCTTTATTTAGAGAAAAAGGGGTTTTGCAATCTAAGGTTTTACGTGGAAAAGATGAGGAGGGTGTTAATTATCGAGATTATTATGATTGGGAAGAATTGGCTAGGACAGCCCCTTCGCATCGTATCTTAGCTACTCGTCGGGGAGAGCGGGAAAAAATATTGATGGTACGTATTGTTCCTCCAGAGGAGGAAGCTTTAAAAATTATCATCGATCAATTTGTCAGATCAGATCAAGAAGATTCAAAACAAGTAGAGTTGGCCGCGATGGATAGTTACAAACGGCTTTTATCGTTATCACTTGAAACAGAATCTCGTATGGAATTAAAAAAGCGAGCAGATCAAGAAGCTATTACCGTTTTTAGAAATAATCTACGCGAATTGTTAATGGCGCCTCCCATGGGGCAGAAAAATGTGTTAGCCATCGATCCGGGTTTGCGTACGGGATCGAAGATTGTGTGTTTAGATAAACAGGGGAAATTGTTACACAATACGGCCGTATATCTTGTGCAATCCGAACGTGAAGCAGATGAGGCCAAAGAAGTTATTAAGAGACTTTGTGAAAAATATAAGATTGAGGTTATTGCTATTGGTCATGGGACAGCCTCTCGTGAAACGGAGAGTTTTGTGCGCTTAATAGGATTGGATGAGAAGATTCAAATCGTTATGGTTAATGAATCCGGCGCCTCGATTTATTCGGCTTCAGATATTGCGCGAGAAGAATTTCCGAATCATGATGTCACGGTGCGCGGTGCTGTTTCTATTGGTCGACGTCTTATGGATCCTTTAGCCGAGTTGGTTAAGCTTGATGCTAAGTCTATTGGTGTCGGGCAGTATCAACATGATGTGGATCAAAATTTACTGAAACGAAGTCTAGATGATTGTGTGATGAGTTGTGTGAATCAGGTGGGCGTGGAATTAAATACGGCCAGCAAACAACTCCTGACTTATGTTTCAGGTCTTGGTCCAACGCGCGCGCAATCGATTATCGATTATCGTAACGAACATGGACCTTTTCAATCACGTCTTGATTTAACAACGATTTCAAAATTAGGAACCAAAGCCTTTGAGCAAGCGGCTGGATTTCTAAGGATTTTTAATGGAGCTAATCCTTTAGATGCCAGTTCTGTTCACCCCGAGGCTTACCCGATTATTGATTCGATGGCCGCTGATTTGGGCTGTAAGGTGACGGATTTAATCAATCATGAGAATTATCGTAAGAAAATTAGTTTGAAGGATTATGTGACCGATCAAATTGGTTTACCGACGTTACAAGATATTAAAGCCGAGTTAGAAAAACCTGGACGAGACCCACGTGAACCGTTTCAAATTTTCAATTTTAAAGAAGGTGTGCAAACGATGGATGATTTGACAGAAGGGATGTCGCTGCCAGGCGTTGTTACAAACGTCACAGCCTTCGGCGCCTTTGTGGATATCGGCATTCATCAAGATGGTTTGGTTCACATCAGCCAACTCTCAGAGCGATTTGTGAAGGATCCCGCTGATATTGTTAAAGTGCATCAGCAGGTTAAGGTGATTGTACTTGAGGTGGATAAGGCGCGAAGGCGCATTGCGTTGACGATGCGGAAGAAGATGAATTGATATTGTGATTGTTAAAAGTGTAAGAAAAGCTGTCATTCCCACGAAAGTGGGAATCCAGTTAGCGTGTATTACTTTTATGAGCTTCCCGCTTTCGCGGGGATGACAGGTTGCTTGAAGACAGCGTTACTTTGATAACAACCGCACAATTTTCTCAATCAAATGATCAATATCAAACGGTTTCATAATAATATCATCCGGTGAGTTGCTTTTGGTCAGAAGTTCGGTAATATCATGACCCGTTGTCATAATGGTAGGAATTGAGGCAAGGGAGACATTTTTACGAATTTTTTCAATAATTTCAAGCCCCGTGTCTTCCAAGAGAAGGTAGTCCAGAATAATAAGATTCGGTTTCAGTTCTTTAATTTCTTCAAGCACGTAAGTTAAATCTTGAACAGGAAAAACCAAATAGTTGTGTTTTTCCAAAACAAGTTGCGTTAAGGCGAGAAGGTCTTTTTCATCATCGATAATGTATATTTTATGTTGCATAAGAGTAACCTTTATTTAACAACCGCATTTTATAGCTCTTAAGGCAGAGATACAAATGAAAAAAGGTTAATTTTATGGAGGAAATCCTGTTATAATGTTGACAATGTAATTTGGTAAATGTAACATGTTACCTTGTCATCCCCGCGAAAGCGGAGAACCAGTATTACTATTATGAGGTTCCCGCTTTCGCGGGAATGACACCATTACTATATTAATGACAATACTACCATAAGGAACCCCTTTTGAACCGCTTAAATAAACGCGTCACCACTTTAATAACATCACTTTTTTTCTTCCTTAGCTTTTCTTGTGTTATTCTACAAAGCAACATAGCCTCAGCCCAACCCACCACCCAAGCTAACACTTCAACACAAATTTCATCCTTTTTTAATTCATTCTCCCATTTCCTTCTTGGATCAGGAGATTCCCTAGGTGACAAATTAGGGCAGACTATTTTTGTTCTATTAATGGGTTATGGCATATTGTTTGGATTGATTACTTTTGTTAATAATCGGGTGAAGGATATTAAGGCTCGGCATATTGTACGGAAAAATGTGTTTTATATCGTCACAACCTGTCAGATTATCGTTGTTTTTTTTATATGGATTCAAAATCTTAACTCCATTACAATATTCTTAGGTGTCGCCGGAGCGGGACTCGCGCTTGCCTTGCAAGAGGTTATTTTAAGTGTAGCCGGCTGGTTACTGATTTTGGTGCGTAGACCATTTGAAGTGGGGGATCGCATTGAACTGAAAGGGATTAAGGGTGATATTATTGACATCCGTATGTTTCAAACATCCCTTTTAGAAATAGGTAATTGGGTTCACGCTGATCAAAGTACAGGGCGGATTGTTAATATCCCTAATAGTTTTGTTTTTAAAGAAGCGAATTATAATTATAGTCGTGGTTTTGAATTTATTTGGAATGAAATACCGATTTTAGTGACGTTTGAAAGTGATTGGAAGCGGGGACGAGATGTGATGATCGCCCACGCCCGAAAATACGCTGAAGGCCTTGAGGAGAATGTACGTCGTAAGATTGATGCCATGCGTAATCGTTACATGATTTATTATGGAAAATTGACACCCATTGTGTATGTGAATATCAAAGACAGTGGTGTTGAGTTAACTTTACGTTATTTAACAGAATCTAAAAAAAGACGTTTTACACAGGATCAATTGTGTCAGGCGATTTTAGAAGATTTTCATAACGAACCAAATGTTGAATTTGCTTATCCAACTTATCGAATTGTAAAAACCTAAATAGGATTATTTATGCGTATCGCGATTACAGGTTCTTCAGGATTGATTGGTCAGGCGATTGTTGAATTTTTTGAAGCGCGTGAAGCCTCGGTCACTCGGGTTGCGCGACTTTCCATCACGAAGACCAAACCCTCCGAGCAGCATATGTTTTGGGATTTATCGACTAAGAAAATTGATTCGGAAGGTTTGGAAGGTCAAGATGGCATTATTCATCTGGCTGGAGAAAATATCGCAGATCAGCGTTGGGATGATGATTTTAAAGAAAAAATTCGTAGCAGTCGTATTGAGGGAACAACATTTTTAAGTGAAACGATTGCTAAATTGGAATTTCCTCCAAAAGTTTTTATCTCCGCCTCAGCGGTTGGTTTTTATGGGAATCATGAACCGCAAATACCTATTGATGAAGAAAGTAAAGTCGGCGAAGACTTTTTAGCCAAACTCTGTCAAGACTGGGAAGCCTCTACTCAAGCGGCTAAGCAAGCTGGCGTTCGGGTTGTTCATTTTCGCACTGGGGCTGTTTTAAGTCCTAAAGGCGGGGCGTTAGCTAAGATGTTACCCATTTTTCAAATGGCGTTAGGCGGAAAATTAGGTTCAGGCAAACAAATGATGAGTTGGGTGGCGTTAGATGAGATTCCAAAGATTGTATTGCATATTATAGAAAATGAGGATATAAAGGGTCCTGTTAATATCGTCTCTCCTGAGCCTGTCTCGAATCAGGAATTTAGTAATACATTAGGTGAGGTGATTAATCGCCCCACAAAACTTCCTGCTCCTGCATTTGCCTTACGTTTACTTGTGGGTGAGATGGCTGATTATTTATTATTAGGGGGTGCTCGCGTGTTGCCTAAACGTTTGCAAGAGGGAGGTTATCAATTTCAATATCCGCATCTTAAAGAGGCGCTTGAATCGTGTCTCGCGGGTTTAGATGAAGAAGAGTAACGATGTCCTATTTAGTATTAGCTAGAAAACATCGCCCACAATTATTTAAAGATTTTGTAGGCCAAGAACACATTTCGCAATTACTCACCAAAGCCATTGAAGGTGATCGTATTGCCCATTCCTATTTATTTTGTGGACCACGTGGTGTTGGTAAAACATCATGCGCGCGCATTTTAGCCAAATCTTTAAATTGTGAAAAAGGTCCAACGATCACGCCTTGTGGTGAGTGTTCTGCTTGCCAAGAGATTTCGAAATCAACTAGTTTTGACGTCCTTGAAATTGATGGAGCATCCAACCGCGGTATTGATGAAATTCGAACGTTAAGAGAAAACGTCAAGTTTGCCCCGAGTTACGGACGGTATAAGATTTATATTGTAGATGAAGTTCATATGTTAACAACAGAGGCCTTTAATGCGTTGTTAAAAACATTAGAGGAGCCTCCAGCACATGCCAAATTTATTTTTGCCACAACAGAACCCCACAAAGTTCCAGCAACCATTCTTTCACGTTGCCAACGATTCGATTTTAAACACATTTCAATCAACACAATATTAGATCTCTTAGCTGATATTTGTAAAAAAGAAAATTTTACGATTGAAGAAGATGCTCTCTATGCCATCGCCAAAGCAGCCAAGGGCAGCTTACGCGATGCCTTAAGTGTTTTAGATCAATTAAGTGCTTTAAGCGAAATTACGATTGAAGCGGGTGATGTGTATACCATGTTAGGTATTGTGGAGACACAATTGCTTTTTGATTTAGGTGCGGCGATCGGTCAAAAAAATTCATCTGCGGCTTTGGAGGTGTTGGATCAAATTGTCAACCAAGGCAAAGATTTAAAACAACTTCTTAAAGATATGACTGAACACTTTCGAAATTTATTGGTCATTAAGATTGGTGGTAAGTCGTTGGGTAAGTTGGTTGATTATCCTGTGGCGATTAAAGAGATGTATTTAAAACAATGTGATTTTTTTGAGGTTAAAGCTATTCTCAATATCATTGATGCCTTTATTGAAACACAGGAGATGGCGAGGTTAACCGAGTCGATGCGTATCCCTTTTGAGCTGGCTTTGGCCAAATTAACGTTTCAAGAAGAGGGGGTGTCCTCATCTTCTGTTATGACAGAAGAGATTCGAGATAATCAGAAATCTATTTTTACAGCGCAACGACTAAGTGACAATAAAGGGCAGGTAGGATATCCTCAAGGTCAACCAGCTAAGGACGGTCCCGAAACTCGACTTGAAGATGTTATGGAAGAGGAGGCTCAAGGTGAGGAGATTGTTGAGGATGATATTGCTGTGGGGCAATCAGGTGTCGATTTTGAGAAAATCAAAAATGCTTGGGATTCCCTAACGTATGCGTTAAGTAAAGAAAAAATGTCTTTGGCGACATATTTGCAAGAAGCGCAACCCATACGTTATGCAAGTTCGATATTAACCATCGCTTTTCCAGCTAGCTGTGTTTTTCAAAAAGAGAGTATGGAAAGCCAAGAAAATGTTTTATTAGTGGAGCGTATTTTTTCAGATAAAGTAAAAGAGAATGTGATTATTAAATATATTATTGATCAAGACGTCGAAGTTCCAGAAAACTCAGGCGTCAAAGATATTTTAGCGAAGTTTGACGGTGAAGTTGTGGGCCGTTGGCATAACGATTAATCTCCCAATATGTCTTATCCAAAACTTATAGAAGAAGTCATTATACAATTTAGCAAGCTGCCAGGTGTTGGCCGCCGAAGTGCGGAACGCATGGCGTTTTGGGTCTTAAATCATCCTGTTGAAGACGCGCAGAAGCTCACGAGAAGTATAATCGATCTTAAAGAAAACCTAAAATTTTGTCGAAGCTGTCATCATTTAAGTGATACTGAAATTTGTCCTATATGTTCAGACTCAACACGGGATCAAACAACAATTTGTGTTGTTGAGAATCCTAAAGATTTAATCGCTATTGAACGAAGCGGCATCTATAAAGGCCAATATCACGTCCTTCTTGGCACTATCGCTCCTTCAGAAGGGCGAGGCCCAGATGAGCTCACCATGGCCCATTTGATTAATCGTGTGGAAACGCAAAACGTTAAAGAAGTTGTTATTGCAACCGATCCGGATAATGAGGGTGAGATGACAGCTCTTTATATCATCAAACAATTACAATCCAAAGACGTCAAAGTCACCCGCATCGGCCTTGGCATCCCTATGGGCAGTTCCGTGGAATTCTCTGATATCTCAACCCTGGCGATGAGCTTAAAATCGAGGAGAGTTGTCACCGAGAACATTTAGAGAATCCATTGACTTTTCCAAAATATTAGATATAATTCAGTTCACAATTTTTACCAGTCTTATTCCCCTGTAGCTCAGCTGGTAGAGCAGTTGGCTGTTAACCAACTTGTCCGTGGTTCGAGTCCACGCGGGGGAGCCATTTTAGTTAAGCCGTTGTGAGTTAATAACTTGCAACGGCTTATTTAATAATAACTTTAGTTGAATTCTTCTTAGTATTTTGTTTTTAATGTAATTATAATTATGCTGGTTTGTTCTGCTTAAGGAAGGCTTTAAATTGTGATTCGGGTTTATTCTAATATATTATTTCTTGCTTTAACATGTGTGTTTGTAAACGGGTGTGTGCCCCAAGATGATATTCAACGTTATGTTGAGATTTCTAATCGTCCAAAACCTCCAGTACAGATTTGCAATCTTCCTCCACGTAAACCATCTTCAAAGACAGCTGCGGTTAAAGATACGGATATTTTAAACGTAGATGTAGATCAAATTTCCTTACAAGAGCAAAGTTTAAAAGCTTGGGGTGAGATTAAACCAATATGGCAACCTACTGCTCTAGCTGCGATGAGTTTTGGGACGTTTGTCTCTGATAATGTCATTGTTACACTGACGTCTTTACCTGGTGAAGCCGGAGGTGTTGAGGCCAATGTTCTGCGGTGGCTGCAGCAACTTTCCCATTTAAAGCTTTTTGATACTCAAAAGAATGACTTCATCCAATCTCTTCGCAAAGTTGAAGGGAAGCCAAGCATAACAACAACCATTGCTGATTACACACAGTTAAGTGAAGATGAAGATTCAGATAGTATGATCGCCGCTATTATTTTCGATGGACAGAAAAGTATTTTTATAAAGATGAAAGGTCCTCTCAAGGAACTTCGCTCCTTTAGGGATGTCTTTATCGGTAAAGTGCAGTATATCATCCAGGGAGAAGAGTTATGAGCTCTGGAGTTAATAAATTATTTCGCACAGGTGGTTCTCTTAAAGTAACTGTTTTTTGTTTATTTTATCTCTTTATCCTTACGTTTTGGGGGACTCTTGATCAGGTTGAGAATGGATTATTTGCAGCCCAGCAAAAGTTTTTTACCTCAATGTTCTTTCCTGCATTTTGGATAATTTGGCTCCCTGGTGCCAAGTTGATTTTAGCCATCATGTGCATCAACCTTATTTCGGCCTTTTATCGCATGTTAGGATTTAGACTTAAGAAGGCGGGGATATTAATTACGCATATCGGCTTGCTTCTTTTCTTTATTGCCGCATGGCTTACATATACAAGTGCGGTAGAAACACAAATCACACTTGTTGAGAAAGAAACGGTTAACACGTCACAATCATATCATGTGTGGGAATTATCGATATGGCCGGCAGATGATGCCGATAATAAACGTAATATCACGGCAATTACTTTAACAAAAAAATCTGAGAATATTATTTATGATTTGGATGATTTAGGTATGCGTATTGAAATAAAGGATTATTTAGAAAATGCCCACGCTGAAATTGTGCATGGCGATGATCATTCACAACTAAAGAGACGTGTCAGCGAAATGCCATCATCTAAAAATCCTGAAGAAAATTTGCCGGCAGTATTTATAAATGTTGTATCGGGTGATAAACAAACGGAAGTTGATTTCTTTGCAAGTGATTCTGTGGCTAAGCCAGTTGAAAATGATAAAGGTGGTGCTTTTTATTTAGCACTTAGGCGCAAACGATTGGCCGTTCCTTTTAAGCTGAGGCTTGATGACTTTAGAAAAGAGTTTCATCCAGGAACTGGAATAGCCAAATCTTTTGAAAGTGATGTGAGTGTTGATGAGGGCTCAGGTATGCGTTTAGCGACGATATCTATGAATAAACCATTACGTATTAAAGAGTACACGATTTATCAAGCATCTTATGGAGATGATAGTTTTGGCCGCGAAACATCCACTTTTGCGATTGTTAAAAATCCAGCAAGAATATTACCGTATTGGGCGAGCTTTATTACTTCTTTTGGGTTATTTCTACATTTCTTTTTACGTTCAATACAAAGACAGGGGCGTGATGTTAAAAAAGTGTACGTTTAAATATTTGAATATTTTACTGATGGCATTTTTTATGTTGGGCGCTGGTGTATCTGCCAATGCACAAGAGAGTAAGGTTTCTCTTAATACTAAGTATTTCAGTCAAATAGCAATCCTTCATCAAGGACGCGTTAAACCGCTTGATTCTTTTGCGCGTCATTTTATGTTGCAGCTTTCTGGTAAGTCTTCTTATGAGGGTGAAAATGCGCTGGCTTGGGTAACACAGCTTATCTTTGACCCTGAAAGTGTACGTGATGATCGTATTTTCTTGGTGAATCACCCCGAGACATTACAAGCGGCAGGTATTGAGAATAGTGATGAGCGACGATGGAGTTTTGATGATTTGATTAAAGGTTATTTTCGTTTAGAAAGTTTAGCTCTGCAGGCACAAGAAAAGGAAGATCCAAAGGATTTAACACTGGTTGAGCGTGAAATAATTCGTCTAACGGACAACATGTTGCTTTATATGAGTACAGCGCAAAGTTTTGCTGCTTTTCAGGCAACAGATGATTTTGAGATTGATAGTGCAGAGACGAAGAAGTTGTTAGAGATTTCAGATACACAAAAATGTTGCAGTTACATGGATATTGTGATGCGCGCACCTATGCTTCATGAAACGATTCAGAGTATGGAGGGTGTGGATGCCGATCAGTGGTCTGATTTACAAACCGATGCCTTTCGTTTAATAAACAAAGTCTATCAATGGTCTAATACGGATCGCGATGGACCGTTAAAAATTATTCCACATATCAAAGATGATAAGAGATGGAGTACGGCATTAGAAGCTAGTTTATCAGGGGGACTTAAAAACCCAGTTATTCGTGAACAAATACTTTATCTTATTGATTTGTACAATGCTTGGAATAGTGAGGATCAAGTGGGGTTTGATCGGGCGGCAATATCATTTAATGTAAGCATTAGAGAGTTACGACCGAATGTTCGTGCGCTTAAAATGATTTCACTTGAAAATATTTACAATTGGTTAAATTCATTTTTCTGGGCAAAAGTTATCTATGTACTTGCACTTCTTTGGATTATTGTGCGATTGATTCAAGGTGTCTCGCCTGCATATTTGCCAATTAAGCTTTTTATTGCGAGCGCGTGGCTTATACATAGTTTTGGTTTGGTGGCGAGAATTTATGTGTTGGCGCGCCCACCTGTGACAAATCTTTTTGAAACGTTTTTGTTTGTGAGTTGGGTTACTGTTTTTGCAGGGTTAGTCATTAAGGATGATAAAGCTAACAAAGGTTTGGGTTCTTTTGTTGCTGCTTTCACGGGATCTGTTATTTTATTTATCTCGGGCAAGTTTGCCGCCGAGGGTGATACCATGAAGATGTTGGTGGCTGTTTTGGACTCGAACTTTTGGCTTTCAACACATGTTATTACAGTTACGATTGGTTATGCAGGATGTTGCGTGGCCGCTGTGATTGGGCATATCTACCTCATTCAAAGGGTGATTAAAGACAAGAAAGAAAATCTTAAAAAAACTTTCCGCACCTTGTATTTATCTTTAGGATGGGGGTTAGCATTTTCTTTTCTTGGAACAATTTTGGGTGGTGTTTGGGCGGATCAATCATGGGGACGTTTTTGGGGTTGGGACCCTAAAGAGAATGGCGCGTTAATGATTGTACTTTGGAGCGCGATGATTTATCACGCGCGATTAGCGGGGCTTATTAAGGAGAGAGGCTTTGCTGTTTTAGCAGCCTTGGGTCTAATTGTCGTTATGTGGGCATGGTTTGGGGTTAATTTGTTGAGTGTAGGCTTGCATTCATATGGATTTACGGAAGGTACTGGTTTAGTGTTAGTTGTTTGTTTAGGTCTTGATTTACTTTTAATTAGTGTGCTGGCTTCTTTAAGTAAAACACATATTTTAAAATTAAATAATATTGATTAATTTCGGAGAGTTGTATAATAAAAGAAATGAAACTATTTAACCGTTTAATTCAATTTTTAAAAATACTTAGACCGCCTAAAGAATGGCACATACCTGTACTTATGGCATTAGGTGTTTTCGTCGGTATTGTTGGCTATATCCTTCATATATCTAATGCGACATCATATATGTCTGATGATCCTAAAGTCTGTATGAACTGTCATGTTATGAAAACGGCTTATGCAACATGGGAGAGATCAAGTCATAAACGCGTGGCCAAATGTACAGATTGCCATGTGCCACATGATAATATTTTAAAAAAGTATTTATTTAAAGCTAAAGATGGTGTTCGTCATGCCGCGATTTTTACGATGCATGCCGAACCGGAAGTGATTCGCATTAAACATGAAGGCGCTGCTGTGGTTCAGGAGAATTGTATCCGCTGCCATTTAGATTTAATTAATGATTTATCTATTCATGAAATTACTTATAAGGACAGTGAAGCGGGTAAAGGTCCATTGTGTTGGGATTGTCACCGTGAAACACCTCATGGTAAGGTGAGGAGTTTGTCGGCTGTTCCTAATGCCCATGTTCCTCAATTACCTAGTTCTATTCCTGATTGGTTTAATAATACATTTATAGCACCCAAACAAAAAGACTTAGGAGAATAATTATGAAAAACATCATTGATCTTGTAAATAAAAAACCCTGGGTAGGGTGGTTACTATTTCTTGTAACGGCTTTCAGTATTTTTGTAGTGGGAATGCTTGCGTCTAATATTTTTGAACGACGTATGGAGGCACAAATGGTATATAAGCCAATAAACCCCATCAGTGATCACGAAACACGTAATGAAAAATGGGGTTTAAATTTTCCACGTCAGTTTGAAAGATACCGTGCGACACGTGAGAGTGATACACAAACATATGCCGGCGGAAGTAAAAAAATCGATGAATTGGAACGAGATCCACGGCTTGTTATTTTATGGGCCGGGTATGGATTTTCTAAAGCATATTATCAAGGGCGTGGTCATTATAATGCGATTGATGATATGAGAAATATTTATAGAACGAATCATGAAAAATCTCCAGGAACATGTTGGACTTGTAAAAGTCCGGATGTACCACGTGTGATGGAAGAAATTGGTGTTGCTGAGTTTTATGCATCCAAATGGGCTGATCTTGGTCATGAAATTGTTAATCCGATTGGTTGTTATGATTGTCATGATACCAAAACGATGGCATTGAAAATCACACGTCCTGCCTTAATTGAAGCCTATGAAAGACAAGGGAAGAATATTGAGGACGCGACACATCAAGAGATGCGTTCGCTTGTTTGTGCACAATGTCACGTTGAATACTATTTTAAAGGTAAGGGGAAGTATTTAACTTTTCCTTGGGATAAAGGTACGAGTGTGGAGGCTATGGAAGAATATTATGATGAGGCCGAATTTAAAGATTGGACCCATGCAATTAGTCGTGCGCCAATGCTTAAAGCACAACATCCAGGATATGAAGTTTGGAAAACAGGAACACATGCCGCGCGTGGCGTGAGTTGTGCGGATTGTCATATGCCATATAGAACGGAGGGCGGTGCTAAGTTTACAGATCACAAAATTCAAAGTCCACTAAACAATATTTCGAACTCATGTTTGGTTTGTCACCGCGAGAGTGAAGAAACATTACGTAGTTCTGTCGAAAATAAACAAAAAAAGATTAAGACATTGCGTATTCAAGCCGAGGAAAATATTGTTAGAGCGCACTTTGAAGCCAAGGCCGCTTGGGATGCGGGCGCGACAGAAGAAGAAATGACAAATATTCTTAAACTTATTCGTCACGCTCAATGGCGCTGGGATTTTGCGTCGGCAAGCCATGGCGGGTCCTTTCATTCATCACTTGAGACCGCACGCATTCTTGCAACATCTATTCAAAAGGCCCAAGATGCCCGGCTAGAGTTGGTTAAAGTACTTGCAAAGCATGGTGTCCATGATACCGTTGAGATACCTGATATTTCAACAAAAGCTAAAGCACAAGCGGTTATTGGGTTGGATATGGAAAAGATAAAAGCACATAAAGATAAATTCCTTAAGGATATTGCCCCTGAGTGGGATAAAAAAGCTGCTGAGCGCCACGATCAATGGGATGCGCAGAGCGCTGAATAATAATATCTGTTATATAGACCGGTTAACGGTCGCATAGACCCCCTTGAAAAGTGATGGGTGTGGCTATGGAGAAATGGACAGTCTTCGAAAAGGGATAGGTCACTTATTGCCCTGTCCCTAAACGGGGACTGTCCCTTTATCTTCTGAGGATAATTTTAAGAAGGGAATGCGATGAAACGAATTTCAAGAATAATTTTCACAGTTTTTTATTGCGGGATTATTTATTTTCTTGCACGAGATGGCTTTGAGTCTTGGGATATTTACTATGGTATTGTGATGGTTGTAGGGTTAGTTTTAACATATGTTAGTCCTCAAAGAATTATTGAGTTTTCTCAGAGAAAGAAAGAGAAAAAAGAGAAAGAGAGAAAGGGACAGTCCCCGAAAAGGGACGTAGCAAATGATTGACCTGTCCCTAGATGGGGACTGTCCCTTTCTTTAACAGACGGAAGATAGTACAGGAACTTATGGAAAATTTAGGTTGTCGGTTAAAAGAGGATCTGGAAGTTCTGGTATGGGGGGAAGTAGTGGTGATTCATGGGGACATGCGTGGATCTCTCACAAAAAAGGTGACGGGCCATGGACAAGTAATGGCTTTTGGCCAGGAGAAGGTGCAGGAAAAGAAGCAGTCCTAGGAACTAAATATTCTGGGGTTCTGACTGAAGTGAAAGGATTTCTTGATTCTTCTATTTCTAAAGCAGATGCTTTTCGTCAATGGAATATGAGTCAAAGAATAGGTGACAGTCACCAAAAAGGGGACAGGCATTGAAGAGTTGTAATGATGAGTGTCCCCCTGAGGGTGACTGTCACCTTTTTCGCATAGACCCCCTTGAAAAGTGATGGGTTGGGCTATGGAGAAATGGACAGTCTTCGAAAAGGGACAGGTCACACTTATTGTCCTGTCCCTAAACGGGGACAACTGTCCCTTTCTCTCTTTCTCTGATTTAAAAATTTTTAAAATAAAATTTCCCATATTGGGAATTTATGGTATACTTTTATTGTGCGAATTATTTCAGTTAGTAAATTAAGAGACTTCTGGCTTCAGTCAAAATATCGTGACTCTGAACAAGCTCTTAGGGCCTGGTATACAGAAGCCAAGAGGTCTGACTGGTCAAATCCGCATCAGATTAAAAGAGCCTATAGAACGGCTAGCATTATTGGTAATAACAGGGTTGTATTTAATATTTGCGGGAACAAGTATCGTCTGGTTGTTGCTATAAAGTATGAATATAAAATTTGTTACATTCGATTTATTGGGACACACAAACAATATGATGAGATTGATATCGAGGAGGTGTAGTGATGAAGATGCAAATAACTCCAATTAAAACAAAAAAAGATTATGAACAAGCTCTAGAGGCCATTGACAAACTTTGGGATGCTAAGCCGAATACTAAGGAAGGGGATATGTTGGATGTTCTTGCTACATTAGTTGAAGCCTATGAACAAACACATTATCCAATTTTTCCTCCTGACCCAGTTGAAGCTATAATGTTTCGTATGGATCAATTGGGATTGAAAAAGGGCGACTTAGCTAAATTTTTTGGTGGGGCTAATAGAGTTTCTGAAGTTCTTCATAGAAAACGGAAATTAACGTTAAAGATGATCAAAACTTTGCATGATCAATTGAAAATTCCTTATGAGTCTCTTATAACCGTTTGAGTATAAAATGAAAGAATAGGTGACAGTCACCAAAAGGGGACAGGCATTGAAGAGTTGTAATGATAAGTGTCCCCCTGAGGGTGACTGTCACCTTTTTTTCAACACCATGGATTAAAAAAAGTGATGATATTGATGATAAAAATTACGTTCGTGACACGGCTAATCGTTCGATGAAAATTGTTCCCAGAACTAACGCTGGAACTGATGATGAAGGAAATGCTGAATATTTATTTAAATTAGAAAGATTGGACATTAAACCAACCTTTAAAGCGAATCAATAATATCATTAAAAGTGTTGCTTGGACGCATGGCTTTTTCAGTCAGTTCAGGGTTTGGTTGAAAATATCCACCAATATCTGCAGGGCACCCTTGTGCGGCTAATAGTTCCTCATTGATTTTATCTTCATTTTCTTCCAATGTTTTCGCAATAGGAGCAAATCTCTCTTTCAATGATTTGTCTGTATCCTGCTTGGCCAGGGTCTGAGCCCAATAAAGTGCTAAATAGAAAGTGCTACCCCTATTGTCGATTTCATGTACCTTTCGGGATGGATTTCGACCATATTCAAGGTACTTTCCAATGGCAAGATCAAGCGTATTTGCAAAAACAGATGCTTTTGTATTCTTTGTCTGTTGGGCAAAAAGTTCCAAAGAAGGGACAAGAGCGCAGTATTCACCGAGAGAGTCCCAACGGATATGCTGCTCTTTTAAAAATTGTTGAACATGCTTTGGAGCTGAACCTCCAGCGCCGGTCTCAAAGAGACCACCACCATTTAAAAGTGGAACAATGGAGAGCATACGGGCGCTCGTACCTAATTCCAAAATAGGAAAGAGATCGGTTAAATAATCCCGCAGGACATTACCTGTTGCACTGATCGTGTCTTTACCTTCTCGAATTCTTTTTAATGAAAAATTCATGGCATCAACCGGCTTCATAATATGTATGTCTAAATCTTGTGTATTTAACTCAGCCAAAGCAGGTTCCACTTTTTTAATGAGTTCGTAATCATGAGCTCTTGCTTTATCGAGCCAGAAAACGACGGGTGTGTTTGTTGCCTTTGCTCTCCTAACAGCTAGACCAACCCAATCTATAATAGGAAGGTCCTTGGTCTGACAAGCTCTAAAGATGTCTCCTTTTTCAACGGGTTGTTCTAATAGTACTGTACTGGCTGTATTAACAATTTGAATGGTACCCTTGTCCGGAGCTTCAAAGGTTTTATCATGCGAACCATACTCTTCAGCCTTTTTAGCCATTAAACCAACATTAGATACACTGCCCATAGTAGCAGGATCAAATTGTCCATTTTTTTGTGCATCTTCCAGTATGGCCTGATACATGGTTGCGTAACAACGATCCGGAATCATGGCAATGGTGTCTTGCAATTCATCATCATTATTCCACATCTTACCACCATCCCGGATGATATTTGGCATAGAGGCATCAATAATAATATTATTCGGTACGTGGAGGTTTGTAATTCCGTTTCGGGAATCGACCATGGCCAATGAGGCTTGCTTTTTGTACACAGCTTTAATGTCGGCCTCTATGGCAGCTTTTTTATCTTCTGGAAGCTGGTTTAACCTATCAAGAACATCTGCAAATCCATTATTCAAATTTACGCCAATTGCTTTCATCTCATCTGTATATTTTTCCAATACATCTTTGTAGTAAACAGAAACACAGTGACCAAAAATGATAGGATCTGAGACTTTCATCATGGTTGCTTTTAAATGGAGGGAGAGCAGGACATTTTCTTTTTCGGCTTTTTTGATCTGCTCAGCATAAAACGTTCGAAGGGATGCAACATTCATGACAGAACAATCGATGACCTCACAAGCTTCCACGGCAAATTTTTCTTTTAAAGTATGAGTACTACCATTCTCTGCTTTAAACTCGATTTTTAATTCGTCAGATTGACTCATGGTTGTTGATTTTTCACTGGAGAAAAAATCGTTGTCTTGCATATGAGCCACTTGAGTTTTCGAACCAGCTGTTGGCCAGGGTTTCATCATTTTGTGTGGGTTTGTCCGAGCATTTGCCTTTACCGATACAGCGGCCCGTCGGTCAGAGTTTCCTTCCCTTAGTACAGGGTTTACGGCCGAACCCAGCACAACTGCAAATCGAGCCTGTAATGCTTTTTCTTCTTCATTTTTAGGATCCTCAGGGTAATCTGGAATTGAATAACCTTTTTCTTGTAATTCTTTAATGGCTGTCTGGAGTTGTGGAATTGATGCGCTGATATTAGGAAGCTTAATGATATTTGCTTCTGGAGTTTTTGCTAACTCACCAAGCTGAGTCAGACAATCTGGAATTTTTTGGTCTTCCGTTAGTTTTTCTGAAAAGTTTGCAATAATCCGACCAGTCAACGAAATGTCACTGATGTCTATTTCTATACCGGTTCCCTTTGTATATGCCTTTACAATAGGGAGAAGTGAGTAAGAGGCTAAAGCTGGCGCTTCATCGATTTTTGTCCAAGTTATTTTTACATTTTTCACGGGAATACCTTCCTTTTCGAATTGATGTATGGCGAAATCACTTAGCAAGGCGGGTTCAATTGACTTATATAATAGTCATTGATTCTGCCTTGCTAAGTGATTTCGCCTATTTAAACGGTTTTGACCTTTAGTCAATATAGTAGATTCTATTGGTTCAGAGAATTTTTTATCTCTTGAAATTTTGTAGATTATAGCGCAAAAGATGAATCATCTCAAGATTGCATATTTTTATCCAGAAGAGAAAGAGTAGTAGAGAATTAAGAAAGCAAGGGTCAGGTCAATGTAATACCTTGTAAATTGCTTTTTTCGCGTTATGATAGGTGCTTCAGAAATGAAGGAAGCAATAAGTAGCAAGGAAATATAGAATAACGTTAGTTTTATGATAGCCGGCCTTGCCAAGAATAATCCATCTATAGATATAGAAAACCCAAGAGAGAATAACCGTGACCACACAAATTAGAAATATCGCTATTATCGCCCACGTAGACCATGGCAAAACCACATTAGTTGATAAGTTGCTGGAGCAATCGGGTACATTTGATGAGCGTAAAGTACTGACTGAACGCATGATGGACTCAAACGATCAGGAAAAAGAGCGTGGTATTACGATCACTTCGAAAAATACCGCAATCAACTGGAATGATTATCATATCAATATCGTCGATACCCCGGGGCATGCTGATTTTGGTGGTGAGGTTGAACGCGTCCTCTCGATGGTCGATTCGGTTTTATTATTGGTTGATGCAGTTGAGGGTCCTATGCCGCAAACCCGTTTTGTTACCCAGAAAGCTTTCGCGATGGGCTTTAAACCGATTGTAGTCATTAATAAAATTGACCGTGAAGCCGCTGACCCGCATCATGCCTTGGATCTGACGTTTGAATTATTCGATAAGCTTGGTGCAACCGATGAGCAACTCGATTTCCCCGTAATTTATGCCTCGGCCGTTAATGGTTATGCTGGAGATGAAGCCGAGATTACCAGTGGTGATATGACGCCTTTGTTCGAAGCGATTGTTAAATATGTGCATGCACCGGATGTTGATATCAATGGCCCTTTGCAGTTACAGATTTCGACACTGGATTATAATAGTTATGCCGGTGTTATCGGCATCGGCCGTATCAAACGTGGTGTCGCTAAAACTAATATGGCGGTTAAAATTATTGGTTCTGATGGCGCACAACGTAGTGGTCGCATTGAACAGTTATTAAGTTTTCATGGCTTAGACCGTGTGGAAATTGAGGAAGCCCAAGCGGGTAATATTGTTGCGATTAGCGGTATTGATCCACTCTCTATCTCCGATACGGTTTGTGATCAAGAACACGTTGAAGCACTGCCTGCGATGACAGTTGATGAGCCGACTATTAGCATGATGTTTCAGATGAATACCTCGCCATTCTCAGGTAAGGAAGGCGAATTTGTAACTAGTCGAAATATATGGGATCGCCTGCAGAAGGAATTAAAACATAATGTTGCGCTTCGCGTAGACAAGCAAGAAGGTGAAAAATACAAAGTATCAGGCCGTGGTGAATTACATCTTTCAGTGTTGATTGAAACCATGCGTCGTGAAAAATTTGAACTAGCAGTCGGCCGCCCAGAAGTGATTGTCCGTGAAGTCGATGGTATTAAGCAAGAGCCTTATGAAGAGCTAACAGCTGATGTTGAACTCGAGTATCAGGGTGCCGTGATGGAAGGTTTAAGTATGCGTAAAGCAGAACTCAAAGACATGGTTCAAGATGATAAGGGTCGAGTCAGGCTTGAGTTTATAATCCCCACACGTGGTTTAATCGGTTTTAGAACGGATTATCTTTCCATGACACGTGGTACCGGTTTGTTATACAGTGTGTTTTCCCATTACGGTCCAATTGTCTCAGATGGTATCGGCCAACGTCCCAATGGCGTGTTGATAGCAAATGCAAGAGGTAGGGCTGTCGCCTATTCATTATTTCCTTTGCAGGCTCGTGGTAAGTTGCTCGTGGGAAATGGAGATGAAGTTTACGAAGGTCAGATTGTCGGTATTCATGCGCGTGAGAA
>JAJDCB010000019.1 GCA_029261065.1 Candidatus Omnitrophota bacterium
ACTTGACTTCCGTCTGTTGGGATTCCCGTCGCCGTATCAGACAGATTGAGATCTAACGACCCACTGTCATAATAAGCTTTATTATTACTATCATTTCCTACATATAACCACCAACCAAGCACATTAGTCTCATTCGCACTCCAATCAAACGTTACACTTGAGTCGTCTAATGTCGTGTTTGGCAGTGGGCTTGTGATCGTAGGTAATTGAACTGTTACCGTGTCAGCTGTATAGAAAAACTCCTCGAATTTCCATCCTGACGCATCCCGATACCACAACGTCACCTTTACTTGACTTCCGTCTGTTGGGATTCCCGTCGCCGTATCAGACAGATTGAGATCTAACGACCCACTGTCATAATAAGCTTTATTATTACTATCATTTCCTACATATAACCACCAACCAAGCACATTGGTCCCATTCGCACTCCAATTAAACATCTGAGTTGATCCGTCTAACGTTGAGCCTGGAGATGGACTTGTGATTGCTGGTGTTGAATTGTTGACCACCACCATGACATCATCAATATACCATCCCTCAAAGTCATTTAATGTTGCATCAACTGTATCAAAAAGGAAACGTATTTGAATTGTTTTTCCAATATAACTTGATAAATCAACCCCCTCTGTTGTCCATTGACGTTGATTAATGGTACTATCAAGTTGCTTTTGATTTATCCAGGTGACTCCACCATCATCACTTATTTGAACAGTCTTTAAATCAAAGCTATTATTGGCCTCCGTCTCAAACCAACTCTTAAATATTAAAATCGCTTCTTCATAAAACTCTAAATTTATCGACGGTGAAACGATTGCCCCACTATTAACAAATCCCGTATTGTAGTTGGGCGTAGCTGTTCCATCATCAATATTGTAAGCAAAACTGTTTATTGCACTATTTGATCTAGTCTGAGAAATATGCCACAACCCTGTTGTTCCCCAACCTACAGATCCCGACTCAAAATCTTCATTAAAGAGCGTGAATCCCTCATTCAATGACAACGAAGAAATATTGGATAATTCTGAAGCATTTTGCATGTTATCAAATACTTTCATAGCAAAAACATAAAAGGTATTTGGCACTAAACCGCTTACAATCATTTGTTCAGATGAGCCTGAGAGCATTGGTACTGGCTCTCCAGTTACTTGCATCGCATTATTAAAATCAGTATCAGAAAGAATATCTGTGAAAGAATACCGGATATCATATCTAAAAGCTTGTCCATCTAACCCATCGTCACCTGTTGCCGTCCATGTTAATTTTACTTGTCCCAATCCATCCGCAACAACAGCAAGGTCTATGACCGCAGCAGGTGCAACACTATCATTCTCTGGAATAGGAATACTGTGTTGAGCGGCCGCTGCAAAAATCTCCGCACTATGAGGTGTTCCATTCATTAAATCACCATCGTCATCGTCATTAATTAGAACTTCAAGAACAGCAAAAGGAATATCTGGGGCATTGGCTAATAGTGTAGGGATGACTAAATCAATCGTTAATTGTTTTGCAGCTGCTTCGTCACCGAGTGAATTAATTAAGTTTTCTCTTAAATGCCAAACAAATCCAGACCACGCCTGTCCCAACGCATGCACGCCATCTAAGCCGCCTTCCGGATATTGATAATTATTATCCGCTGTTCTTAATGGTCCCGATCCCTGTCCAAAAAAATCTTGACCAATTTCAGGCTGATCGGTTACTAGGACAGCAAAAACATCTCCCCAACCTTCTGATAACCCGCCACTGGTAATACCTCCCGCCATGTCATCGGCAAAATGGCCATATTCATGATAAACAACGGTATCATAAGCAGTATTGGGACAGCCTCCCGCAGCCGATAAATAGAAATTGATACTTGGTGAAAAAGGTGTGTAAAACGCATTACAACTAGAATTGATATTTGTTATCGTCGGAATCGATATATCAATTCCTTCTAACGGATTTTGTCCTAGCTGCATCTGCAACCAATTGTGAATGAGTGATGTGTGGTGATACGCATTGACTTGTGATCTTACGTCCTCCGAGAATCCAGCCGTTTCAAAAAATAAGAGTAAAGAATCGCCAGGATTTGATTGATCTGTGACCGTCAAATCTGTACCAACCTCATTAGATACTGTTGACCAAAGCCCCGAAAGCTGCGCATCAGCAATAGTCGCCCCAGAGGGTAACCTTTCAAAATTAAAATTTCCATTCGAATGGGAATAGGATGGATCTGTTTGTGAATTTAAATTCACCTCTAAATCACTTAAACCAACAATAGATAAGGGGGCCCCGGGAACATCCGGCCCGAAAAGGTTAGCCCGTCCCTGCACATGGCCAACTTCTGTCGCATAAATACGATCATCTTCCAACCATTTCTCTCCGCTATTTTCATCTACAACAGACTTTAACTCTCGCTCTTCAAATGTTAGTTCCTGAACGCAACGCCATTTTCCTTTTAAGTATCGATAATGTCTTCGTTGATCTTTAACTTTTAATTGATCTGAAATGCGCCCCTGAGCTTCGGCTGCCTCTCTTAATATTGTATGATCCGAAACAATTCCTCGCGCATCAACATTTATATTGGGAAAAAGCTTTGCCGAAGCAGACATAATCACGGTACGATCATCAAAGACTTTAATAGTAAAACGGGCATAACTTCCCATGACATCAAGACCATCATTCTGTTGAATAAACCTGATATAAACCATATTTGAAAATCCATCAGCGGAATGAACTGTCGAGATATTAACAAGTTTAAGCTGATTGAAATTTAATTCTGATAACCACGCAGAATTTCTCCTTAATTGTGTTTTTAAAGCGGCTAAAATGTCTTCTTCACTGCTAGTATTCGCATTGAGATTTACGTTAAGCAGACTTAAATGCTTCATATCTCTGATGATGATCTCCGGCGCCAATTCTTTTTTGGCTTTAGCACTTAAGATTTGCGCCTTTTGAGATTGTAGCGATTTAACACCAACGGCCTGCTGGCCCACTTCCCGTTCTCCTCTAGGCGCACGGACAGCCCAAACCTGAGGCGTGATCACAAAAAGCATGATCAACATACTCAAAAAAGAAATTGCCTGTTTAAAAACTAATTTTCTAAATGTCATTTTTTCTCTCCCATTTTTTCATATTAAAACACACACTTATTCTGCAATAAAATTTTGGAATAAAAGTAAGATTAAAAGAATTTTTTTGTTGAGGAGCCGGGCTGTCCAAAGTACTTTATTAGGACCCCTAGCTTTGCCGGTAGGATAATAATCACCGCTTCGAGTCTATCTAAATTGCACTCAAAGGTCCTTTTCTTTCGAAAAGTTTGCCGTTGCATAAATACTACTATTTAAGTATAAAATATTTTGGCATAAACACTAACTTCTAAGTCATTTTGTTACAATAGTTTACGAATAAAATGCTACAATCTGGATTCGCGCTGGTGTTTATCCCTTAATTTTTGATTCCAAAGGAAGATTATTGGCCGGTTGCTGTATCAGCTGTATAGAAAAACTCATCGAATTTCCATCCTGACGAATCCCGATACCACAACGTCACCTTTACTTGACTTCCGTCTGTTAGAATTCCCGTCCCCGTATCTGATAAATTGAGACCTAAAGACCCACTGTCATAATAAGCTTTATTATTGCTATCATTTCCTACATATAACCACCATTCAAGAACATTGGTCTCATTTGCACTCCAATTAAACGTTACACTTGAATCATCTAATATCGTGTTTGGCAGTGGGCTTGTGATCGCAGGTAGCTCGACTGTTGCTGTCTTAGCTGTATAGAAAGACTCCACCGTTTTCCATCCTGACGAATCACGGTACCACAAAGTCACCTTTACTTGACTTCCGTCTACTGGAATTCCCGTCGCCGTATCTGATAAATTAAGACCTAAGGACCCGCTGTCATAATAAGCTTTATTATTACTAGCATTTCCTACATATAACCACCAATCAAGAACATTGGTCCCGTTTGCCCTCCAATTAAACGTTACACTCGAATCATCTAATATCGTGTTTGGCAGTGGGCTTGTGATCGTAGGCAGCTCGACAGTTGCTGTATCAGCTGTATAGAAAAACTCCTCGAATTTCCATGCTGACGAATCCCGATACCACAACGTCACCTTTACTTGACTTCCGTCTGATGGAATTCCCGTCGCCGTATCTGACAAACTGAGATCTAACGACCCACTGTCATAATAAGCTTTATTATTACTAGCATTTCCTACATATAACCACCAACCAAGCACATTAGTCCCATTCGCTCTCCAATTAAACGTTACACTTGAGCCGTTTAATACGGATCCAGGTATATGTGATGTTATCTCAGGTAAAACGGGGCCACAATCTGGAGAACATGTAACTACAGTTTCTCCATCTAAAGCCGAACAAAATCCGTCACCACAATTAAACGATGGACAATCCTGTTCACAAACCTGATACCCTTCATCCTGCTGACATATCTGATCTCCACACGTTACGCTACAATCAGGTTGACATGTTACTCCATTTTCCTGATCAAAAGCTGAACAAAATCCATCTCCACAATTAAACGATGGACAATCTTGCTCACAAACCTGATACCCTTCATCCTGCTGACAAATTTGATCTCCACACGTTACGCTGCAATCAGGTTGACATGTTACTCCATTTTCCTGATCAAAAGCGGAACAAAATCCGTCTCCACAATTAAACGATGGACAATCTTGTTCACAAACCTGATACCCTTCATCCTGCTGACAAATTTGATCTCCACACGTTATGCTACAATCAGGTTGACACGTCACTCCATTTTCCTGATCAAAGGCGGAACAAAATCCGTCTCCACAATTAAACGATGGACAATCCACTGGACACTGAGCATGCCCTTCATTTAGCTGACAAATGCCATCTCCACAAGAACCTTCTATTAAACATTCAGAAGAGCATCCATCTCCATTAGTAGTATTGCCATCATCACACTCTTCATTCAATTCAAGAGTGCTATTTCCACAAATGCTACTGGGTGACACTGTTGAGACCAAAGTGAGTAAATAGTTCTCTATCTCTTGGACTGTTGTCCTTTGACCATTTGGATCGACGACACCATTAATCAAGGAAGCTCCTCTTACCCCATTAAGATATCGAATTATCACTTGACCATCTTGTAACGCTGCAGCGGATCCACTCAAATCAACATCAAATTTTGTCTGATGAGTATTTAAATAGGCTTCTATTTCTGAGGCTGTACATCGGGTGCAATCTCCGGCAACAACACCATCAATAAGAGAAGCTCCTCTAATACCAAAAAGATATCGAACGACTAATGCTCCATCTGTATCTGCATGAGCCACACCATTAGCATCAATATCCAAAATAGCTAAAGCAACAGAATTTGTTTCAGCAAAACGATTTTGTAATTCAAAATAAACTTGACGTGGTGTCATGATGTCTGGTGTGAAAGGATCCGTTCCTCCAATTCCTACAGACATAATTCCCCACCATTCACCATTTACTCTATTATCTGGAGCTACACCTAAACCAAACACATTAGGATCAATAAACTCATGATCATGCGTTCTTACTGACGGCGTCCAGTCGCTGCTGACATAACAAGCATTATCAGGATCTGGTACCGCAAAACCATTCCAATTATCAGAATAATGAAAAACGACCCCTCCATTTACGGGGCCGCCATTGCCAACTGAATTTAAAACAATATCATCCCAAGCTGAAGTCACATAAGCTGATTGTCCCACTTGATCTTCAAAACCATTTTCTGGGTTAGCATCAAAACCATTAACATTCCAGGCATCGGTTCCAAACTCTGTAATGAGAAGGGCCTTATTAAAGAAGTTACTTTCAAATTTATCAAAAAGATTCAATTCGGTGCTTGGAAAACCATCAAAATTTTGGCCTCGATAAGAATTAATTCCGATAATATCAACATCGCTCATCAAGTGCCCATAATTGATTAAATCATCCGTCAATTCAGCGGATACAACAATGCTAGGATGAGCCAAGTACCCTTCAGCTGCTTTCGCAGCAAGAGACATATCATTGACTAAATTATAATAACCAGCCGCTTGGGCTTCGCGATCACAATTAGGGATATTAAAACATTCATTACAAAAATTTAAATTATTCTCATTGCTTATACCCCAAGCTAAAATAGCAGAATTAAGCTTGTTGTTATTGACGTAATTAACAAAATCATCAATTAAGGCCTGGCGCTGAGAGCTTCCTTCGGCACCTGAAAAAGTATAGTCAACATCATGATTAACCCAATAACCAGCAATGACTTTTAGTCCATATTTATTAGCTGAGAATAACAATTCTGGTGTCACATGGCCCCAAGTCCGAATGGTATTGGCATTCATCTCCTTTAATAAAGAGAAGTCACGATCCAAATTATTTAAACTTTGGTAAAAATTATCACCGTAAGAGCCGCAATCATAGGCACCATCAGGGGAATCATGATCAAAGCGATTATCAGGATTATTAAGAGGATATGGACCTGTATATAGACAAGCAGTACTCCAACTGTCACCCGATCCCTGAAACTGTCCGATAGGTACAGGGGCATAACCCACCCCTTTGACAAAATAAGGTTCAAAAACTGTATCTCCATCATAGTCAACGACTAACGTTCGGTTTTGAATTTGAGCAACCATATGATTGGAAAAAGAATTAATAATTTGGTTGGAATTTTGGGCGTGTAAATCTTGGCTGGAATATAGTGTTGTCGCGCATATAATTGCGACAAGGATAAATAACAAATAATTAAACTCTTCTTTGATGTTTTGCAAGAACCTCTTCATAGAATTCTCCTCAAATGTTTTGTTTAAATATTGAATTAATGATATGAACCCCAGAGCAAGCTCTGGACTCAATTATTTAGGGTACTAAACCAACCTGGAATTTCGCTAAAGCTTCGAAATTCCTAAATAAAAGGATTTCCTTATAAGTATGCCATATCTATATCCAATAACCACCCAACAGCCCTTTAAAGCTAACTTTCTATACAATTTTAAATGCTTACTTTACAACAACTTATAAAATATACAAATTGCTACAGCAACTACTTTTTAAATACAAAAAAAAGAACCTCTATTTTTTAAATAGAGGTTCTGTAAACTCAGATAAAATCGTTATTTAACTCAATAATTTACTAAAAAGCGAACAATCTTAAAACAATATCATTCCCATTCAATCGTCGCGGGAGGTTTGGAGCTTACATCATAGACAACACGATTAACACCTTCAACCTCATTAATGATTCGATTAGAGATCTTTGCTAGAAGTTCATGAGGCAAATGTGTCCAATCAGCTGTCATACCATCGACGCTATTAACGCAACGGATAGCCATAACATTTTCATACGTTCGCTTATCACCCATAACGCCTACTGTTTTAATAGGAAGAAGCACGGCAAAAGATTGCCAAATTTCATTGTATAATCCAGCCTTTTTGATTTCATCTAATACACGGTCATCCGCTTCTCTTAACATATCACATCGCTCTTTTGTTACCTCTCCAAGGATACGAATAGCAAGTCCAGGACCAGGAAAAGGTTGACGTTTTAAAACAGAGTCTGGAAGCGCCAAATGTTTTCCAATGAGTCGAACTTCATCTTTAAACAATTCCCGCAAAGGTTCAATCAAATCAAACTTTAAATCTTTAGGTAACCCTCCAACATTATGATGACTTTTGATCATCGCTGAAGGACCGCCTGTTGGAGAGATCGATTCGATGACGTCTGGATAAAGGGTTCCTTGTGCCAAGAAAGCAACATTCTTAACGCGATTAGCTCGTTCAAGAAAAACATTTACAAATTCATCTCCAATAATTTTACGTTTTTCTTCAGGGTCTTCAACACCTTTAAGGCGTTGTAAAAATCTCTTCTCGGCACTGACCGTTGTAAGATTCATTTTGAAATGACCATGAAACGTACGTTGAACAGAAGATGCCTCATTCTTTCGAAGCATCCCATTATCAACAAAAACACAAAACAATCTTTTTCCAATAGCTTTCTGAATAATCATCGCGGCGACAGCAGAATCAATACCACCACTTAAGCCTAAAATAACTTTCTTGGGGCCCACTTTTTCTTTAATTTGTTTCACAGTCGCATCAACAAATTTAGCCATCGTCCATCGAGGCAAACAACCACAAATCGTAAACAAAAAGTTATTTATTATTTGCGTTCCTCTTTGCGTATGCACGACTTCAGGATGAAATTGAACACCATAAACTTTTTTAGCCGTATTTCCAATAGCCGCAATTGGCGCATTAAGAGTATGTGCGAGTTTAATAAAGCCTTTAGGAATTTTTTTAATTTGATCCGAATGGCTCATCCAGCATGTCATATTACTCGGTAGATTCGTAAACAAAGTTCGATTATTATCAACAAATAATTCTGCACGACCAAACTCACGCTCTTTACTAGAATCAACCTTACCACCAAACATCTCCGTGATCAACTGCATCCCATAACAAACACCCAAGATAGGAATACCTAATTCAAAAATTTCTTTATGTGGTCGAGGAGCACTTTTATCATAGACACTTAAAGGACCGCCGGAGAGAATAATCCCCTTAGGTTTTATTTCTTGAATTTCTTCAGCAGTGATATTGTAGGGAACAATCTTACTGTAAACTTTACTCTCACGCGTTCGTCTTGCAATAAGTTGGGTATACTGGGAACCAAAATCTAGAACAAGGACAACATCTTTAGTTTTTATCTTTCGAATACGAACAGCAGAACCTAGACGTGTACTGGCGACTTTTTTTAATTTAGGCAATCGACCAATTCGATTTTTTGAACTAGGCTTAGCGCGCGTTTTTAAGGCGTATCTTTTTACCTTCTTTACTTTCTTAACGACTGGAGCCTTACCTTTTTTAGCTGCAGATTTCTTTACCGCTTTTTTTACAACTTTCTTTGTTGCTTTTTTCGAAACTTTTTTCTTTGTTACTTTTTTGACTTTTTTTGGCATTCTTATTTACCCATCCCCACTCTTTGTCCTACTTGAAACACTTTACCTTCCGTTTGAATGGAAGGCGCAATAATCATCTCGACATCATGCATCTGTTTGATATTCGCGGCTCCCAATGATCCCATGGAAGTCTGTAAAGCGCCCATTAAGTTTTGTGAACCATCATCAACTTTCGCTGGTCCAAACAATATATCTTTTAACGTTCCCGTTGTTCCTACACGAATACGGGTTCCACGAGGTAAATTGGCATGACTTGTTGCCATTCCCCAGTGATACCCACCTCCAGGAGCTTCTTGAGCCCTTGCAAATGCAGAACCAACCATAACAGCATCAGCACCCGCAGCAAAGGCTTTACAAATCTCACCTCCGATACGCATCCCTCCATCTGTCATGATAGGAACATATTTTCCTCTTCGTTTAAAAAAATGATCACGTGCAGCTGCCGAATCGACAGTAGACGTAATTTGCGGAACACCTATTCCTAATACCCCACGTGTGGTGCACGCAGCCCCTGGTCCAACTCCAATCAACAAACCAGACGCCCCAATTTCCATTAACTCAAGGGCCATCTCATAAGTTACCGAATTACCCATTACGATAGGCATCTTGGAATCTTTACATAACTTTTCGATATCTAAAACTTTATACTCAGTTGAAATATGTTTAACAGTAGCAACAGTAGATTGAACGATAAAAGTATCGCAACCAGCTTCTTGAGCAATAGCTCCAAATTTTTTCGCATTTTGTGGGATACAACTAACAACGGCGGGAACTTTTTTTGACTTGATTTCTTCAACCCGTTTGGCAATAAGCTTGTCTTTAACAGGTTGTAAATAAACAGTTTGAACTAACTTGGTCGCCTCCTCTGGGGTGGCGGATGCAATTTGTTCGAGAACTTCAGCAGGGTTATCGTAACGCGTTTGAATACCATCTAAATTAAGAACAGCAATGCCACCTAATTTTCCCATGGCCACTGCAAAATTAACATCAACAACACCATCCATAGCAGCTGCTAAAATAGGAACTTTTAGTTTCTTACCCCCTAATGACCAAGAGGCATCAACTTCATTAGGATTAACTGTAAGCATACCAGGCACTAAGGCCACTTCATCAAACCCATAGCAGCGTCTTGCACGCCGGCCTATTCCTATCCATTCTGCCATGTATTTCTACCCTTTCTTTCAAAAGCTTTGAGAGCACTAAAAGGATTGTTTTTTCAATAAAAACCTGTAAATCCTTTATTTCTAATAACTTTCATCTTAAAGACGCACAGATTCTTTAAAATTACCTACAATTTATACCAATATTTAAGTTTATAATATAGTCACTTTAGGAGGAAATGTCAACCTTTAAAATTTTTAACAACGCTTTCACACACCCTTCACGCCCTTTTTTGTCCTAGTATAGTCTGCATTGTCCCATTAAATAACATTCTCATTGATTTTAGTTGTGCTCTTTTTAGATTTGGTTTATACTAAACGAAATTAAACGTTACGTATTACTCGGATCACACCCTTGCCCAAAAACTCTTTTTTATCCACAGATATCTTCAAAAAGACCTGGTCACCTTACGTTGTTCCATTTGCCCTATATATCGTCATTATGTATCTAGCCCTTCTAACAAAAGGAACTAGCTATCTCGCCCTTTATACTCTTCAAATATTAATCGTTGGTTATGTTTTATTCGCTTATAGAAAAAAATATCGCAGTGAAATAACCCCTTCTTTTTCTATACTTCCTATTATTGCTGGTGTGGCTGTGTTTTTAATTTGGATCGGTTTGGAAGGACATTTTCCTCAATTAGGTGAATCGAAAATCAATCGTTTCAACTTAGAGAACAAATATATGTTGGGTTATCTCCTTACAATTCGTTTAATCGGATCTTCCTTTGTCGTTCCCTTAATGGAAGAATTATTCTGGCGCTCATTTTGTTTAAGATACTTTATATCAAACGAGTTTAAAAAAGTCCCCATTGGACAATTCACATGGGTTTCGTTTGCTATAACCTCTATTGCTTTTGGCTTTGAACACTACCGATGGTTGCCAGGCATTTTAGCTGGCATAATTTATGCAGGTGTATTATACAAACGTAAAAATCTATTTGATCCTATCATTGCCCATACCGTTACAAATTTTTTATTAGGTTGGTATGTTATTTCTACGGAAAACTACGGATATTGGTAGGGTTTAAAAAATAATCATATCATTCCCGCAAAAGCGGGGATCCATTAATAATTATAAATATTACAAGGTTCCCGCTTTCGCGGGAATGACACGATTACTTTCTCACGACGATAACCACTCCCCCTCCAAATACTCTTAAAAAAGGAAGATAGGTAAATAAAAAGTGATCTATTTTTTCTAACAAGGAAGGTCGTTTATTATCTGGCTTTCGAATAAACCGATCGATTCTTGAAAACAAAAGAAATCTTTTGATCTCAATATTTGGAAAGACTTCTTTGATGTCATTGATATCATCAACAACTAACTTTCTTTCATCTTCTGTGATGTGATTATCAAATGATTTTTCTTTGGAAAAAAACTTTGTGATAAATTGCATATTCCTAATGCGATCCAATAAAGGCGCCTCGACATGCTCTCTAAAAATAGCCACCCCACCATTTTTTAAAATCCGGTGACACTCTTTAATGGCCACTTTGATTTCGATATGATGCAAGATGTCAATCCCAACAATAATATCAAACTGCTCATCAAGATAACTCGTATTTTCAGCCACCCGAACGGACAAATCAACATTATCTCTCAGACCATACTTTTCGGCTAAACTATGACCCAACTCAATATTGTTAGGTGTTATATCAAATCCACACACATCAAACCCAATCTTAGCAAATCGAACGGCACTCGCACCATTACCACAACCAAAATCTAGAAGTGTTCTTCTCCCTTTTTGATATTCTCTAAGCACACATTCATACATAAACCAATAGGAATTCCATGGCCTTGATTCTGTTCCTAACACAGGATCAAACGTGATATCTTTGACTGCATTCTTATCAGAAAATTGGCTGTAATACTCTCGCTCTCTCTGCTGACGTTCTGTCAGTTTATGACTATCCATACTGCTTCCTCCCGCCAGGATCAAACCTCACAAACCCTTGCAGTCATTTTACTTAGATTTTAACAATTTATCTTGTAGATGTAAAACTATGAAGATATTGATTATATATAAGGGTAACATTTATTGAGGAAACGTCAAGGGATCGAGAAAAGGAAAGCTTATGATGCCTTACAATCAAGCCATTTTCTTTTGATAATCCACGTAGGCCAATTCTAAACCTTTTCTCAGGTCAATCTTTGCCTTCCAACCTAATTGGCTCAACCTATCAACATCTAGTAATTTTCGAGGAGTTCCATCAGGCTTTGAAGTGTCCCAACTGATCTCACCATCAAAACCAATAGTATCTCGCACGATTTCAGCAATCTCTTTAATGGTATTATCAACGCCAATACCGATATTCACAAATTCGCCAATGTCGCTGGCATCACATTGATTCATCAAATAAAGGCAGGCATCGGCTAAATCATCAGCATATAAAAACTCTCGATACGGAGAACCTGAACCCCACATGACAACGGCTTGATCACTAACACCAATTTTCTTTAAGGACTCTCTAATCTTTGATTCATCCGCTTTGGTTAAATCTTCTTCAGGACTCCCATAACGCTTAAAGTCTTTGCAAATATCATCAATTTTATTTTCTTTTAATAATTTCGCTAAATGAAATTTTCGAATCATAGCAGGCAAAACATGCGAATTTTTTAAATGATAATTATCATTTTCACCGTAAAGATTAATCGGCATGACAGAAATATAATTGGTTCCAAATTGTTCGTTATAATGTTTGCAAAGGCGAATGGCAGCAATTTTGGCAATAGCATACGCATCATTCGTTGGTTCCAGAAGGCCTGTGAGCAAATATTCTTCTTTTAATGGTTGCGGGGCAAGTTTAGGATAAATACAAGCTGAGCCTAAGTTCATTAATTTTTTAACGCCAACCTTATAACTCGCTTCAACCGTATTTGATGCAATCATCAAGTTTTGGTAAATAAATTCTGCCTTATACGAATTATTCGCTAAAATCCCGCCTACTTTAGCAGCAGCTAAAAAAACGTAATCTGGACGCTGTTCTTCAAAATACTTTTCCGTATCTTCCTGCCGCGTTAAATCTAATTGATTATGCGTTTGGGTGAGGATATTTGTATAACCAGCCGCTTCTAAAGCACGAACGATGGCCGAACCAACCATGCCGCGATGGCCTGATACAAATATTTTAGAATCTTTTTCCATACTGTCCTTTTTTACTAAAATAGATTAAAACTCTATTCATGAAAATCCATGACCTTATAGCCTTTTTGCTTCAACAAAGCTTCTTTTTCAGCTTCCTGAAGATCGAAGGTTATCATCTCTTTCGCTAACTGTTGCATGCTATGTTTGGCTTTCCATTTTAATTTGGTTCGCGCTTTAGACGCATCACCTAAAAGTAATTCAACCTCTGTCGGACGGAAATATTTAGAATCTACCTCAACAACTGTTTTACCGCTCGCCTTATTAATTCCTTTTTCCTTAATGCCTTTACCTTGCCACTTGATAGTTATTCCAACTTCCTTAAAAACAAGATTAACAAAATCTCGCACAGAATATGTTTCACCCGTCGCCAAAACAAAATCATCTGGCTTTCTCTGCTGCATTATTCTCCACATCCCTTCCACATAATCTTTGGCATGACCCCAATCGCGCTTGGCATTAAGGTTACCTAAAAATATTTTATTCTGCAAACCCACTTTGATTCTTGCCACAGCACGCGTAATTTTTCGTGTGACAAAAGTCTCGCCTCTTAACGGAGATTCATGATTAAACAAAATACCATTACAGGCATACATGTTATACGCTTCGCGATAATTGACGGTAATCCAATAAGCATACAATTTTGCAACCCCATAAGGTGATCGTGGATAAAAAGGCGTTGTTTCTTTTTGAGGGGTTTCTTGAACCTTACCATAGAGCTCAGATGTTGACGCTTGATAAAACTTTGTTTTCTTTTCTAATTTTAAAATACGGATAGCTTCGAGTAATCTTAAAGGACCTAACGCATCGGAATTGGCTGTGTATTCAGGAGTCTCGAAGGAAACTTGAACATGAGATTGAGCGGCGAGATTATAAATTTCATCGGGTTGAACTTCTTGGATGATACGAATCAAATTGGTTGAATCTGTCATATCTCCATAATGGAGTTTAAATTTAACACCCTGTTCATGAGGATCACGATAGAGATGATCAATCCGATGCGTATTAAACATTGAACTTCGTCTTTTAATACCATGAACTTCGTAACCTTTGGATAAAAGTAACTCCGTAAGATACGCGCCATCTTGACCTGTGACACCTGTAATCAAAGCTTTCTTCATATTCTTTCTCCTACTATTTTTGAAGGTAGTTTCAAAAGACTAAGGCAAGAATAACCAAGGTACAAGACACAAGATACAAAAAATAATCAAGAAACAATGTTTGAATAACCAAAAATAATTGGGTATTAAAGCATTGATGTATTGGGTATTTTTTGCCCAGCATCAAGAGACGCGGGTTCCGGCCAAAGGCCGGAATATCTTGCCCCGCCTTTTGCGGGGTCACGCCAACGGCGGGATAACTTGCACCTTGGTTATTCTTGCCATGTTCTTTTACACTACCTTTAGAATGATACCCACAAAAATATTCATTGTAACCATTTACAAAAACGTTATCAAGCAAAAAAGGCAAGGTTCGAAAACCTTGCCTTTTTTTCAAGTATAGAAAACAACCTGATTACATCATGCCGCCCATACCACCAGGCATTCCACCAGGCATACCAGCAGGCATTCCACCACCAGCTCCAGCACCTTCTTTTTCTGGAACATCTGTGACGATAGCTTCTGTTGTCAGTAACAATCCAGCAATACTAGCTGCATTTTGTAAGGCTGTACGTGTTACTTTAGCTGGATCAATAACACCTGATTTAAGCATATCAACATAATCATCTTTGTTAATATCGTAACCAACGTTAATTTTTTCTTTCTTTAAACGCTCAACGATAACTGATCCTTCAAGGCCAGCATTTTGAGCTAATTGACGAACAGGAGCTTCAATTGCACTTTTGATAATTTGTGCACCTGTTTTTTCATCACCTTTTAACTTAAGAGCATCAAGGGCATCCAAAGTACGAAGAAGTGCAACACCGCCTCCAGGGACGATACCTTCTTCAACAGCTGCTCTTGTCGCATGAAGAGCATCTTCAACGCGAGCTTTCTTTTCTTTCATTTCTGTTTCTGTAGCTGCACCAACATTGATAATAGCTACTCCGCCTGCTAATTTAGCAAGACGCTCTTGAAGCTTTTCTTTATCATAAGATGAATCTGTCGCTTCAATTTGATTCTTTATTTGATTAATACGAGCTTTGATCTCTGTTGTCTTACCAGCACCTTCAACAATAGTCGTATTTTCTTTATCAATTTTAATCTTTTTAGCGCGACCAAGATCTTTAAGGTCAACATTTTCTAACTTTAGACCTAGATCTTCTGTGATCGCTTGACCACCTGTTAATTTAGCGATATCTTCAAGCATCGCTTTACGACGATCGCCATAACCAGGAGCTTTAACAGCTGCACAAGCTAATGTCTTTCTCATATTATTAACAACCAACGTGGCTAATGCCTCCCCTTCAACATCTTCACAAATAATCAAAAGAGGACTTCCTGCTTTAGCAACTTTTTCTAATAAAGGAAGCATATCCTTGATACTACCAATTTTCTTTTCATAAAGAAGAATATAAGGTTGCTCAAGAGTACATGTCATTTTTTCCATATCTGTTGAGAAATAAGGAGACAAATAACCTTGATCAAATTGCATCCCTTCAACAATCTTTAACTCTGTATCGATTGTTTTAGATTCTTCAACAGTAATAACACCATCTTTACCAACTGTTTCAAATGCTTCGGCAATCTTTTTTCCGATAACATTATCACTATTAGCTGCGATCGTGGCTACTTGTTCTACTTCTGTAATATTTTTAAGATCAATCTTTTTAGAAAGTGTACCAATTTTTTCGACAATCTTAGTAACAGCTGTATCAATTCCTCTTTTAAGAGCCATTGGATTAGCTCCAGCTGTAACATTCTTAAGACCTTCTCTAAAGATGGCTTCTGCTAAAACGGTAGCTGTTGTTGTACCGTCACCAGCGATGTCTGATGTTTTTTCAGCAACCTCTTTAACCATTTGAGCACCCATATTTTCATAAGGGTCTTCTAGATCAATTTCTTTTGCAACAGTAACACCATCTTTTGTTACGGTAGGAGAACCAAATCTTTTATCAAGAACAACATTACGTCCCTTTGGTCCCATTGTTACCTTTACTGCACGTGCAAGTTGTTCAACCCCTTTTAGGATCGCGCGCCTTGCATCGTCGTCAAACTTTAATTGCTTTGCCATGAAAAATCTCCTCTAATTCGTTAATTCAATTTATCTACGGATTTTATTGATGAATTTACTTCTCAACAACAGCAAAAACATCATCTTCCCGCATAATTAAAAGGTCTTCGCCTTCATTTGTTGAAATTTCTGTTCCGCTGTATTTTCCATATAAAACGCGATCGCCTACTTTAATCTCAAGAGCTTGTATTTGACCATTGTCACTGTATTTTCCTTTTCCAACAGCAACTACTTTTCCTTCTTGTGGCTTTTCTTTGGCAGTATCTGGAAGAACAATGCCCCCTTTTGATTTCGCCTCAGCTTCAAGCGTTTTTACTACAATTCTGTCTGATAACGGTTTAATTGCCACTGTGCTACCTCCCTTTAAGGTTTAACGTGTTGATTCTTAACTGTTTTTGCACCTAATATTATGCAAAATGGAATAAACTCTCAATTAGCACTTAACTAACCAGAGTGCTAATTTACCAAAAATTCTTTATTTGTCAAGTATTTTTATTAAATCTAAGAAATATTTTGGAAGAATAGTGAATATACTTTGGAAGATTACAAAAACAACCACAGCATTAGTATTACAACACTTTACTTTCACATAAAAGTCCCAATCCTTTAAATACAAGCTGACTATCCATATAATCTACACGCTTACCTATAAAAGAGGCCATTAAATGCGTATAACCACCCGTTACAATAACAACTGGCTTTTTTTTAAATTTTGAAGATAACGTATCAATAAGCCCCTGACACATCGCTCCATAACCATAAAAAATTCCACAGAGAATACTTTCTTTCGTATTCTTGCCAATAAGAGATTTTGGTTTAGTAATCATCTTTACTTTAGGCAACAATGCCGCTCTTTGAAATAATGACTCCACAGAAAGTTGAATTCCTGGAATAATAAGGCCGCCCTCATAGGCGCCTTTTGATGAAATGATATCGAGAGTTATCGCTGTTCCAAAATCGATAACTATAGCAGGCGCACCATACAAACATTTAGCCGCATAAGCACCAATCAAACGATCTTCTCCTACCTCTTTAGGTCGATCATAATTATTCTTAATCGGAACCTTTAGATCCCGTCCTACAACCTTAGGTTTCAAAGAAAGCAACTTCTCAATATTTTTAACAACAACCTGTTCAACCTTAGGAACGACACTACACACGATTATCTCATCAACCTCACCTTTTTTTCTTAGACGTCTCACCAAAATTTCAAGATGTTTCTTAATCTCTCTTTGGGATAATTGTGATGAAAACTGATAAACAGGCGTGATTCTTTTTTTCAAAAGACATACGGCATTAATCGATGTGTTTCCTATATCAACAGCTAACTTCATGTCTTTTTCTTTTTTTTAGAAAGTTTTTTAAACTTTACTTTTCTTGAACGACCAACGGATTGCGGAGTTTGTAACTCTTTAATTTTATCACGAATCGTTGCCGCTTTTTCAAATTGTAGATTGCGCGCGGCTAAATCCATTGCACGCTCTAATTCTGATATATAATTTGATAACTCATACTCTTCCGGTTTTTGTCCCACCGCATCAAGAATAATATTTTCAACCTCACCATCAGCTAATTGTTCAATACCATCACGTATCGCTTTTTTAATCGTTTGAGGTGTAATATTATGCTTTTTATTAAAAGCTAATTGAATTTTCCGACGACGATCACATTCTGAAATCGTTGCCTTCATCGCAAGACTTGACGAATCAGCATACATAATGACAAGCCCATTTATATTACGCGCCGCTCGCCCGGATGTTTGAATAAGAGATGTTTGTGACCTTAAAAAACCCTGCTTATCGGCATCAAAAATAACAACCAAAGACACCTCTGGCAAATCTAACCCTTCTCTTAATAAGTTAACCCCAACCAAACAATCAAACTTCTTCATACGCAACTCTTTTAAAATCTTTGTACGATCAATCGTTTGAATATCAGAATGAAGATATTTAACACTTAAGCCCTGTTCTAACAAATAGTCTGTTAAGTCCTCTGACATTCTTTTCGTTAATGTTGTCACAAGCACGCGCTCATTTTTCTTTGATCGTATTTTCACCTCTTTAACCAAATCATCAACCTGCCCCTCAGTAGGCCTTATTTCAATAGGAGGATCAACAATACCTGTAGGACGAATGATTTGTTCCACAACCTTACCTCGATCTTCCGTTAATTCATAAGGGCCCGGTGTTGCCGAAACATAAATGCGTTGACCGATTGATTTTTTAAATTCAGCAAATTTTAAAGGTCTATTATCCAAACAAGAAGGCAATCGAAATCCATGTTTAACCAACATTTCTTTACGCGAACGGTCCCCTTCATACATACCACGTGATTGTGGAACCGTCACATGAGACTCATCAATCAGGGTTATAAAATCTTTGGGGAAATAATCGATTAAACAAAAAGGCCTTGCCCCTGGTGGACGACCGGATAACGAACGTGAATAATTCTCAATCCCATGACAATAACCCATCTCCGTCATCATTTCCATATCATAACGTGTCCGTGAATCTAGGCGTTGGGCTTCGGCAAGCTTACCTTCTTTATTTAATTTGGCAACTTGCCCTTTCAGCTCTTGTTCTATTTCACCCAACCCTTTCTCAATTCTTTCAGAGGAGGTTACAAAATGTTTGGCTGGGTATATAGCCGTTTTATTCAGGACTTGTAATTCTTTACCTGAAATAGGATCGATTTGAAGAATCTTTTCTATCTCATCTCCAAAAAACTGAATTTGAAGGGCATCCTGTCGATAAGCAGGATATATCTCAACAACATCACCTCGCACGCGAAAAGATCCGCGCGTAAAATCAAAATCATTGCGCTCATACTGAATATCAATCAGTTTTAACAACACCTCATCTCGATCAATCTCCTGCCCTTTTTCCAAATACAACAAATTTTCTTTATAAACTTCTGGAGAGCCTAAACTGTAAATACATGATACGCTTGACACAACAATCACATCCTGACGAGACATCAACGAAGTTGTGGATGACAACCTTAATCGATCCAAACGATCATTAATCGAGGCGTCTTTTTCTATATAAATATCTGTTTGAGGAATGTAGGCTTCTGGTTGGTAATAGTCATAATAGCTGACAAAGTACTCAACAGCATTATGAGGAAAAAACTCTTTAAATTCACTGTAGAGTTGGGCGGCAAGAGTTTTATTATGCGAGATAACAAGTGTAGGGCGATTAACCTTTTCAATGACATTCGCTAAGGTAAACGTCTTTCCACTTCCTGTCACCCCCAACAATACTTGCGAGGGCATCTTAGCTTCTATGCCTTTAACCAATTGATCAACGGCTGTAAGTTGCTCAACAACTGGCTTAAACTTGCTTTCAAGAATAAATTTATCCATGACGAGATTTTAACCTAAAATGAAAAAACCCTGATTCATCTAAGAGATAACAAATGTTTCTTATCTCCCAGTAACCGGGGACCTTAACCAACATAACAATTAAATTTTTCCTTCGACATCTTTCATAAAACGATTAATAAGCTTATCGTTTCTATACTTAAATGTCGTTTTCACATAAACTGTCGATACCTTTAAATAACGAACTTCCAGTTCCACAACATTACCTGCTCCCGCCCTAAGAAATATATTGGCACGAGCGTAACCACGCCTTAAGAAACTAGAAGGTTTTTTTACATCTACGAAAAATAAAGCTTGAAGATCTTCTTTCGTTTTGGTGGCTAGACTCCGTTCATATATTGCAGGATCAACCGTATTTGTCACTGTCCATCCAAATTCTTCGCTTGTTTTTATAACAGCCTTAAAAACATCATCATATTCCGCATAAAATTTCTGTTTATAAGAATATTTATCAGCGATATATTGGGGGACAGTGACAGAGGCGCAACCTGAAAACATGACGCAAAAAACTATGACCAACCATTTCTTCATATGCTTTACACTCTTATCTTTTTAGAAAGATGTAATTTAACTAACAAATTTTACCATGCTTATATGGTCTATTTTTGTTAACTTCACATTTTTCTGAAATTTCTTTTTCAATATCAATCCCTAGCCCTCCGCATAAATCTAGAAGACGGATAAAGGTATCAGCTAGCTCTTCTTTAAAATTGGCTTCATCTTGATGACGATGAGCTTCCATCGCTTCGGCTAACTCAGTAACAACAAGCATTAAAGCCTCACCAATATTTCTTTCTTTTTCCCAAAACCCTTTTTCCTTAGCAATGCTATGGCACGTTTGTGCTAACTCACTAAGTGATTGTCCTTTAATTTCTGTTTCTGGCACGGAACACCTCCATATCGTTTGGTAAGTTAGAGTCGACACTAACTTTTGTGTTGGTATAAATATCCACCCACTCTAATCTCTGCGCGTGTAATGCCACACGACGAAATTTAATTGAATAATCCCGGGCAATCGCATACTTTCTTTCTCCCAGGAGTGGATGACCTAATAAATTAAAATGAATCCGAATTTGATTGCTACGGCCAGTAATCGGCATTACCTCTACTATACTAAATCCTTTACCTACCGCAAGCACTTTATAATCCGTTATAGCGGGCTTAGGCGCACTATGCATAAGATATTTTTTTTGATCAAGACTTTTAATGGGATGCTTAATTTGACCTTCTTTTTGACTAAGTTGTCCATGGACAAATGCTATATACGTTTTCTTAACCGCTCTATCTTTAAAAACATCCATCATCTTTTGTTGATTAGATTTTCCTTTTGCAAAAAGAATAACCCCTGAGGTATCACGATCGAGCCGATGACAAGGATGAAGTTTCTGATTATTTTTGGTTTGAGCTTTTTGAAAATTAACAATATGGATAAGGGTATTTTCTTCTTTTTTAGGTGTTGGAACAACAAGAAGTCCCGAAGGTTTATCGAAAACGATGTAATGTTCATCTTCGTGAAGGACAGGAATTAATTTTTTGAGATTGACCACAATAAGCTATGAATAACAATTAGATGTTATTCGTCTTTCTCTAAATATTCGGAAATATAATCGGCAATTAACTCTGAATCTTTAACAGAAATATCGTTAAAAAAAATGGCCACATTATAATGATCTTTTGGATTGGATATTTCTTCTATACGAACAACAACTCCAGAGCAGGAAATACGTTTAGTTGCTTGTTTCCCATTTCTTGTTATAGGCAGAAGCAGTTGCGTTTTGATCTTAGTCATCGGCTCAATATACCGACTAACGCGACAATACGCACCACTACGGGATATATTTTCTGTCTCTGTCACAATATCACCATCCTCTTGGCACAACTTTAAAGGGATGCTATTATCAAGTCTGTGATCTTTTCTGCGTTCTGGCATGTGAGTCTAAGGATAAACAATGTAAAACTGTTGTTAATCAGAGGTATTAAACCAACCTGGAATTTCGTTAAAGCTTCGAAATTCCTAAATTAAAAAAAAGAACACCATTGAAACGATTAGAAATTAAGCTTCAGCGCCTGCAGCTGCTTCTTTATCTTTTTTTACTTTTGCTTGATAAGCCGTTTTATTAGCATAATACAATCCATTACGATAATAACGTTTGACGCGCTTAAGAGCCTTTCCGGTCCCCGCACACTTTTTTGCCACTTCATTATCTTTCTTCTTTTCAGACATGAAACTCTACTCCTTTTCTCTTTTTATACTACGATATCACCCTATTTGTATTTTAAGAATTATCTACAAATTGATGAAGCTTGTGTTTTGTTTGAGCAATAATCGATTCCGGATCAAATTCTAAACCTGCGATATAACGATCACTATAACGCATCTTCGAAATCCATACAACGCGCGCCAAACACTCTACTTTCTTAAGATCATCCAATTGAATCTGTATTGCTAGAGGCGTATTCATTGGTACAAAATGATTAATATTAACGCGTAAGCCTCCCTCACTTAAATCACTGGCTACACAACCGACAATATCTTCATAACGCAAACTCTGGTATTGAACCGGTTGTTTAAATGGAATTCTTGAAAAAACGCGATTTTCTTCTTCCCCACTATTCTTCACAAGATTGCTCCATTGTTTAAATGTCCAGGAGTTAAGCGTGAGCATTATAACATAATCAACCTTACACTCAATGATTTTTTGCACAGACCATAAAAATCCAACGCTTCCTAAATGCCTGGAAAAAAGCACCTTACACCTTAAAAGTGAACACTTGGAAATCCAAAAATATGTGCTATATTTACATTAAGGATCGTTGAGGGGGGCATATTTATGATGATGCCTAAACACTTTATTTTCAATAGGTTAGTAAATATTTAACGATGAAAAATATTCAGTGTTTAGGTTTACCTATTAAATAGGCCATGATATAATTGAGACCAAATGTATAAAGAATACTACAACCTCAAAGAAGATCCTTTCAACGTCACCTCAGATCCAGATTTTTTCTTCTCAAGTCTCAGGCATGCCGAGGCTTATTCCCACTTACTTTACGGTATTAAACAACGCAAAGGCATCCTTGTCTTAACCGGTGAAATCGGCACAGGCAAAACTACGCTTTGTCGTACGCTTCTAAGTCGTCTTGATCACACCATTAAAACAGCCCTTGTTTTGAATCCAAAATTTTCTGATGTGCAGTTACTCAAACTCATCCTTAAAGATCTAGGCATTCAACAAGACTTAAAGAATAAATTCGCTCTCATCGATGCCCTTAATGAGTTTCTTCTCAAAGAAACAAGCAAAGGAAATAACGTTGTCATCCTCATTGATGAGGCCCAAAACTTAAAGGTCAATCAATTAGAGCAAATCCGATTATTGTCCAACCTTGAAACGGAAAAAGCCAAGCTTCTACAAATTATTCTTGTCGGACAACCCGAACTATATGACGTATTAAAATTACCAGAATTAAGACAACTTAATCAACGCGTAACGGTTCGTTATCATATTACTCCTCTTGATAAAAATGAAATGAAAGATTATATCAATCATCGCCTCCTCGTTGCCTCTGGTGCGAACGCTAAACCAAAAGTAAAATTCACAGCAGAAGCCATTGAAGGGATTTATAACCTCTCAAAAGGCATTCCTCGTATGATTAATATATTATGTGACAGAGCTTTATTGGCGGGATATGTTTCGGAAAACCCAGTCATTGATCTTAAAATCATTCATAAATGTGCCAGGGAGGTCGCTCATCGATGAGTATTATTAATGACGCATTAAAAAAAGCACAATCAGACCTCACTCAAAACAACCAAAAAGAAGAAAAACCAAAAAAAACCACAAAAAACATTTATGAAAAACTACATAAACCAAAACCTTCATCACAAACACCACAAGAGAAGACACCACCAAAGAAAAACAAAAACTTTCTTATCCCTATTTTTCTCGTTATTATTATACTAGCTTTTTTAGGTGGATTAACAGCTTACTTACTCAAAGACAAACAACTCATCTCAAACATCAATTTTAGCCTGCCCAAATTACCTAGCCCTATAGGTAAAACATCATCTACTAGAAGGAGCTATAACGATGGCGACCTCGTTTTAAGTGGCACAATGATGATGGAAGACAAACGAGTTGCCTTAATTAATGACGAGGTTTATGAAGTAGGAGACACCATTAATGGCAACCGCATCATGTCTATTTCTCTTAAAAAAGTTGAAATCATGAACCCCAAAGGAAAGACTGTTACATTACGCGTGGGTCGAAATTAAGCTATATATTTTTTTATTGCAGAAATAATCTTAGACTCTTTAACACCATCAACAACCTTTACCTGCCCAATACCCCGAGCCAGCACAAATCTATTTTTGCCTGCTACAAATTTTTTGTCATGTCTCATCATCAGCAAAATTCTTGGAACTTTCAACTTTTTAATACATTTTGGTAAACCAACTTTCGAGATAATTTCATTTAATTTACTCTCATCTTCCGTTGTAAGGTAACGATGTTGCACAGATAGATTAGCCGCAATCCTCATTCCTAAACCTACCGCCTCTCCATGCTGATAAAGTTTAAATTCCCCAGCAGCCTCAATGGCGTGACCTACCGTATGGCCAAAATTAAGAATGGTCCGAATATTTTTCGTTTCTTTTTCATCCTTTAAAACAACCTCTGTCTTTATTTGCGAGCATCGTCGAACAATATATTCCAAAGCTATAAGCTTTTTATTCATAATATCTTTACAGTTCTTAACAATATGATTAAAAAAACGTTTATCATAAATAACACCATATTTAATGACTTCTGCCATACCGTTTTTAATCTGACGCGTTGGTAAAGATTTTAAAACTTTCACATCACTAAAAACCATTCGCGGCTGATAAAAAGCCCCAACTAAATTCTTTCCAACGGGCAGATCAACAGCTACTTTACCACCGATTGCAGAATCGATTTGCGCTAAAAAGGATGTTGGCACCTGCACGTAAGGAATTCCTCTTTTATAAGCGCTAGCAACATAACCAGCCAAATCTCCAATAACACCACCACCCAAAGCAATAATGAAAGGTTGCTTAAAAATATCGTATCGAGCAATCGCCGCCATCAATTGAAAAGCGACAGTAGCGGACTTACTTGCCTCTCCATCGGCTACCGTTAAGACTTTGCTCGTAAAGCCATGCCTTTTTAACGAAAGACAAATCGTTTTTCCATACAATCTATTTATCTTTGCATTAGTAATAATGATGGCATCTTTCCCCACAGCCAACTTCTTTACATACAATCCTAATTGAGACAAGATGCCTTGACCAATATAGATGTCATAGGGATTTTGTTTAAGTTTGACACTAATCTTTTTCATTATATTTCAATTCCTAAAATATTACACATCACGCGAATGACAGGCAACAATACTCTTTCAAATACGCCCATATATAAAAGAATCATAACTATAACAATACCATATGGCTCAAGCCTTAAATATTTAATGGCTAATTGATTCGGCAATAAAAAAGCAACCAGTCTCGAACCATCTAATGGCGGAATAGGCATCATATTAAAAACAATTAATACTAAATTAATAATAACAGCATTAAGACAAACTTCAAACATCGCATCAGAAAGTTCAAGTCGTATTATTTGACTAAAAATAATCGCCAATACTAAATTCACTAAAGGGCCTGCCATCCCCACCAACATCATGTCTCGCTTCGGTTGACGTAACTGCGCCATATTGACAGGCACAGGCTTAGCCCAACCAAGTGGTATAACAGGATAACCTAAACTTTGAAGTGTAACAAGTATGCCGGGCAGGATGATTGTGCCGAATGGATCAACGTGTTTAATAGGATTAAGCGTTAAACGTCCAGCTTTTTTTGCCGTAGTATCGCCTAACCAATAAGCCACAATACCGTGAGCAAATTCGTGAAGAACAATAGCAAAAATTATGATAACAACGATATATAAAGTATTCATTTAAAGAATTAAATGCACTTCCTGGACATCTATAACAGGATAGGAAAAGTGTGATTCCTCCGTTGTTATCAATTCTCCTTTAATGGAGACTTTATAATGAAGAAAATCATCGAGGATATATCTTAAGCCTTGTAGGTAATACGTTGGTTTACCATCGATGCTAATTTTGTGAGCTATAATATCAGAACCGGTTAAGGATTCTTGAGAAAGAAAACCTTCAGCCGTTACGCCCTTAGAAACAACAATCGTTTCAACAGGCATATTCTTTTTTTGTTCTTTCTTTAATTTTTGATAAAAAGCTTTTTCTTTCCTATCTTCAATTCTTGTCACAAGCTGATCAGGATCATAATCGTCTACAGTATTGGAGTAAAAGGTTAAAAACTTTTCATTAACCCAGCCATGACTATTGTCTAATGGTTCAATCTGATACCAGCCTGCGTTATGACCAGTCACAGTAACGGAGTCACCCGCCTTAAGCTGCCCGAGTACTGTAAACTCAGGGCCTGCACCAGCACGCACATTAACACGAGAACCAATGACCTCCCCATTTCTTTCATCATGAAGAAGCACAAATTCATCGCTAATATACGATTTAGCAACTTTAGGAAGTTCAATCTTATACCAACTAAAACGTTTCTCAACAACGACCACACGGTCGCCTTCATTTAATCGGGAAATTTTTTCGAAATTTGTATTTTCACCAGCGCGCACATTAACATTACGCGCATTAACTTCTGCAACAAAAGGAAAAAACTCTTGTCGCGCTTGGGCTTGGGTACATATTGCCAATAGCAAAGCTATAGATAGAATTAATCTTTTGGCCATTTTATGGAAGGATTAGAGTTGATTGTGATTTATCAAAAAGATAATTTATGCTTTATCTTCTTTAGGAGCATCTTCAGCGGCTTCTTCTTTTTCTTTCTTTTGTGCCTTAATCTTCACAATCTTGGTTTTAGGTAGGGATGTCACGGAACGACCATCTTCCCAAAGACCCTTTTTCATAAGATCTTTAATACGCTCAATTCGTGTTAAGACGGTTCGTTGCTGTGCTCCGGCCGAGTCTACTTTTAATGATGGATGTAACGACATTATAATCTCCTTACTAAACAATCTTTATATTTATTTTTTAACTTACTTGAAAATCTTTCCGCTTCTAGCTTTGCTATAAATTTTCCGACACAGACAATGGAATGACTCCCCTTAGGAACGACATGAGACTCATAACCTTTTTTCTTAAGAGTCAACGCCTCTTTTCTGGCATTCACTTCACGCTTAAATGAAGCAACCTGAATCGTGTAATTATTTAAAGGAACGTCTTCTTCAATTTCTTCAATGGCAGGAATCTTTAATACTTCAATCTTCTCTTCCTTAACCTTTGAGCTAGCACTATTTGACCTTGCGGAATCCTTTTCAACAACCTGTATCTTTGTCTCTGTAGGAGGTTCAATTATAGCATTTTCTGTCAATTTTGCATCATTATTTTTTGAAGCCTCTGCTGTTGAAAAATCCGTCATTTTTCCCTTCTCAACGCCATATGAAAAAGCAAGGACAAACCCCATAACGACAATAATGAGAATAACAATAATATTTTCAATAGGAAAAGTTAAATCTCTCAGGAGGAATCTTTTTTTTTCAGGTTCCTGAGGATTATTCTTTGATTGTGGAAACAACTCAAATTGGGATTGATTTTGGAAGTGCGACATGAAAAGTATTATACCCTAACTAAGAGGTCAAACTCAAGTATTTTCTAAACTTTTTTTGCTTACTTAGTGAGATGAAAGCACTTATGACTTTTGGGTCAAATTGGGTTCCACTGTGCTTTTTAAGGTCATTTATGGCCTCAGCAACCGTTTTTCGCTCTTTATATGGCCTTTCTCGTGTCATCGCCTCAAAGGCATCACACACCGCCATGACCCTGGCTCCTAGGGGTATCTGCTCTTTTCGTAATCCTGATGGATAGCCAGATCCATCATAATGTTCATGATGATATAAAATATAGGGGAGTACTGGTTTTAAAAATTCAACGGGTTTAATTAATTCAGCGCTCCTCGTGGGCTGCTCTCGAATGATCTTAAATTCCTCAGGAGTCAGCTGACTCTTTTTAGCTAAAATTTCATACGGCACATCAATCGCGCCCGTCGCTCTTAAAACGCTAGCATAATACAAACTATCCACCTCATCTTTAGGAATTTTGAGTTTCTCGGCGACAGATTTGACGATATTAAAATAGACCGGTGTATGGGTATTATTTGTTCGACCATATTGACGCAATAAACTGCCAATAAATTTAATGCTTCCTAAAATTGCTTTTTGTTGCTCTTCGTATAACTGTAAATTTTTAATCGCCGTAACGGATTGTTCCACGACAACAGAGAGCATCTCTTTATCAAACTCTTGAAACCTTCTCTCCTTCTTTTTTCTTTCGATAAATATCGCACCAATAATATCTTCACCCACTAAGGGAAGAGCAATCAAATGAGGTTCAAAGATGCTATAGCCTGATAAAACTTTTTTTTCATTATCGGTAATTTTTGCTAAATCTTTTTTCTTTGTAACAAGAATATTTATTTTATTATCAAATATGGCCTTTAAAATTATTTTTTTCTTTTTAGGGTCAAGAATATAAATTGTCGAGGAACTTGCCTTAATAAATTGACATAACAAACGTGTTAAACGTAACGTCAACTCTTGCAAGTTGTATGTAGAGTTTACTAACCTATAAACCATATGCACGGCAGATAATACAAGCCTATACTTTTTGGTAAGGATCGAAGAGTTTTTTGTGCTCATCTAGGGCATACCTATCTGTCATTGATGCAATGTAATTGCAACAAATTTCATATATTTCCTTTTCCGAATATTCAACATCTCGTTGATAAATCTTATAAGGAAGTTGATTTGGATTTTTCTTATAAACATCAAATAAATCATTAATAATACGTCGAGCCTTCTCTGTCATGCGCTCAACTCGATAATGATGATAAAGTTTTTTATTTAACAAATTCTGAAGAAAATTTCTTTGCTCTGCCATCGCCGGACTATAACCGATAATCGTCTCTTTATTCTTTTTAACATCTGCTGATGAGCTAAAATTTTTCTCAGACAATTTTTTATCTGAATGAGCTAAGAGATCTCGGATTTGCATATCAAGCAAGGCTTTAACGATCTGATACTTCATCACCTCAATATCATTGACCTTTAAAGCATCTTCAATCATTTTATAAGCGCGTTGCCACAACTCGCTATCCATCAAATCAGAATCTTCAATGCATCCCGAGGTAAGACCATCATCAATATCATGTGTTAGATACGCCAGAGAATCCGCTATGTCGACAACCTGCGCCTCAAGGGTTGGTTGCTCTTTAAGATCTTCATCCTCCCCCTCAACATCATAGATCGTATTATGTTTTAGAATTCCTACTAACACTTCCTTCGATAAATTTAACCCATCATAATTAGGATAACGTTTCTCAAACTTTGTGACAATGTCATAGCTACGTTTATTATGATTAAATCCTGCGCTTTCTAAATTTGCCGCTTTAAGGATATCATCAAGAGCGTATTCACCGGCATGCCCAAAGGGCGGATGACCTAAATCATGAGCTAAGGCTATTGCTTCTATAAGATCTTCGTTTAATTGTAATGATCGGCCAATTGTTCGGGCAATTTGAGCAACTTCGATGGTATGCGTTAATCGCGTCCTGTAATAATCGCCTTCAAATATAACAAAAACTTGTGTTTTAGATTCAAGTTTTCGAAAGGCCTCGCAATGAACAACACGATCCCTATCACGTTGAAAACACGTTCTAAACTCGTGATCGTCTTCATTGTAAAAACGTCCGACGGAATCTTGGCTTTTCATCGCATAAGGAGCCAAAACGTGTTGTTCTAATTTTTCAGTGTCTTTTCTTGTACGCATCAGTTAATAATTTATGAACAGATTTAAGGGATTGAGAAATCACTTTTGTGGAAGCTGTCACAGGCATAAAATTGACATCTCCTTTCCATCGTGGGACAACATGCACATGCAAATGACCAGGAAAGCCGGCACCTGCTGCTCGACCTAAATTAATGCCAATATTATAACCATTAGGCTTTAATACGTCATCTAATAATTTTTTCGCCACATCTAACGCATCAAACAAATCTTCTCGCTCTTCCCTTTTTAGCTTGCTTATATCATTGACATGGCGATTGGGGACAATAAGCAAATGACCATTATTATACGGATATAAATTAAGAATAACAGAACTCAATTTTGTCCGCATGACGACAAAATTTGTTTTATCTTTTTTTTCTTTCAATATACGACAAAAAACACAGGCTTTATTCTCTTTGATATGTTTGGTCACATACTGCTCTCGCCATGGCGCCCACAATTTGTCCATATTATTCCTTTACTTTAATTTCTTTGGCGGTAATTTTATCATTCTTTAATTCTAATATCCCATACGCACAATAAGGAGCTGTAATCATATCGTTAGGGCTTCCTGGATTAAAATATAAAACATCATCAATGGTTTCATTAAAAGGTATATGCGAATGGCCAAAAATAACAATATCTATGGAATCATTTTTAAATTTTTCTTTGGTAAATTCCAAAGTTCTTTTGGCTGGCCCTTCCCCATGAAATAATCCAATCTTAAAACCTTCCAACGTTATCACTTGTTTTTCAGGAAACAGCTTTCTTATCTGAGGGTCATCCATATTACCATAGACAGCCTCGACATCCTTTATTTTCGTAAAAATTTCTAAATCTTTTAAAGAACAAAAATCACCGGCATGAATAATAAGATCAACGGACTTAAAATCTTTTAAGAGTTGCTTGGGAACCTCTCGAGAATGTGTGTCGGCTACTATACCTATTTTCATCGTAATATAAAGGGTTTATCAAATACTGTTAATAATGTGTTTATTTCATCCTCATTCCAGATCCAAAACCTTTCCTGCAAAGCTTTTAATCTCGCATTTTCATCTAAACCGGCTAAAGATACCAATAAACATTTATCTGGTTTTAAACCAAGATTCTTCGCCTCCAGAGCTATCGCATTAACATCCCCCTCACACATATGTTCTTTCTTTGTAGCCACGATCCAAACGCCATCTTTCGTCCTAGCTTTAATGACTTCTATCGCTTGACCTTGTTCGTTAATGAGTTTTAAGGGTACAATTTCTTCAAAGAAAGGCAGCTTATATCTTCGTCCGTTTAATTGAAACGATTCGTTCTCAAAACAGGAAAGAAGTTCTACAATTCGCGTTGAGAAATTTTTTCGAGAATTGAGTTTAAAAGTATCAACACATTGATTTAACTCATCCTTAAGTTGCTTTCTCTGTTTGTTTCCCTCTAACTCAAAACTCTTAAGTCTCTTTTGATAAACATATTTCATCCAATAACGAAACAATTTATCCTTAAAGTAATGAAACTGACTATTTTTAACAATAATCCCCAATTCAATGAGCCGAGATAATTTTTGTGAAATTTGAGATTTTTTTAATTTTAAATCACTCGATAAATGATCTAACTTATGAACACCATTCGCTAAAGCCAACAAGATGACCGGTATCAATTGATTACCTTTTCCACGCGAAATTTCATTGATACATAATTCAAAGTGTCGACTAATAACACCCCACCGATCAAAAAGCGTATTTTCTATAGCTTGCGCCAATATCGGCATGTAAATTTCATTTTGATTATGTAAGGCACTTAAATGCGTTAGCTCGCGAGATATCATGTTTAAGTACAACGGATGACCACCTGTAAAATCCGTTAAAAAATTTCTTAATTGGACACCAATTTTTACATCCTGAAGGTTGTGTTCTATAAAATCTTGACTGGTATTTAAATCGAAGGGTTCGATGGCAATGACTTCAAAATTACCGAACAACAATGACAATTGTTCCGTTAGAATACGTTTCGCGAGTCCCTCATATGAGCTAATTAAAATGTAAAAACATTTTTTCTGCGTCATAATCTTTTTACCAAGAATTTGAAAGACCTCTGATAAGGGATATTCATTCAAATTTTGAAATTCATCAAGAATTAACAAGCATAACTTTCCAGATTCATTTGAATAGACATCTAGCAAAGCCAACAAGCCTAGAAAAGATTCGTTAAATTTGCCAGCCTCATAATGGTCTAAAACCTTGGCGATCACTTGAACTGTTTGAGGAATAAATCTTTTGGCTGTCTCCATTAAGACACTTAAATCGTCATCAACATGTTGTTGCTTATTTTTCAAGAAATGATGTAAGAGCCCAGAGGTGAAGGCATGGACAAAATAGTGGTAATCTTTATTTTCTAGATCTAGATAAATATAGGTGAGATTTTCATCTTCAATGTTGGAAAGAAAATGAATAACAGTCGCACTTTTGCCCACATATTGATTCCCCAAAAGAGCGATATTTTGTCTATAGCCCTCTTTTAAGTCAACCACACGTCGCTTAAGTAGACTTAAGGTCTCTTCTCGTCCAAAAAAATTTTGTTCAAGTTCCAAGAAGCTCATGGCAAGTAATGTAAAGGGTTATCTTCTTGTGCATTTTTTCTTATTTCAAAATGCAAATAAGCTAGATCCTTTCTTACCGCTGGGTAAGAAATAGGATTATTCTTTTTAACCAACTGATCTAACTTCACTAACACTTTCGCATTGTTAGCGTACACCGAATAAAGACCATCTGAATGATCTAAAATAATTGTCTCACCATAACCAACAAGATAATCAACAAATATCACACGGCCTGTTCGAGCCGCAGTAATCACCTGACCTTCTTTTGTCAGGATATCTATCCCATTACTTAAAATATTGTTTTTACGCTGATGAAAATACGTAATCACCTTACCCCTAACAGGCCAAACAAAATCGTTTGTATCTTCAACTTTATCTAAAACAATTTCAATTGTCTTTTTAGCCCCTGGAATAAAAATAAGCTGATTCTTTTCAATCTGAGCGGCATCAGGAATATTATTAAACTCAATAATATCCTCGATATCAATCGCATAAGCTTTCGTAATCCGCCAAAGGGTTTCCCCTTTCATAACCTTATGATAAACGCCCTCAATTTTAGGTTGGGGAATCTCAATGTGTGCCACGTCCTTACTTGATACACATCCTGAAACCACGAGCAAACTTAAAAAAACGATCAACCTTAACACTAAAATACGTTTCAAAAAGGGCATGTTAATATTTCTATACTTTAAGAACTATCGATTTATCCAAAATGGTTTTAAAATCCCTTATGGCCTGCTTGACATTTAATGCCTTAGAAATAGCCCTGCAAACAGCAATACGATGAACACCACGATCAACTAATAAATGCACATTATCTAAATCAATTCCTCCAATAGCAAAGACAGGAATAGAAATTGCATTGGTAACTGACTCAATTAATTCCAAGGCCATTGGATTGCGATCCGGCTTTGTTAACGTCTTAAAGACAGAACCAAATCCTATATAATCCGCCCCCCACTCTTCTGCGCGCTGCGCTTGCTCCAATGTTTGACAAGACAAACCAATGCTAAATTCCTCATTAAGCATCACACGCGCATCTTTATAAGAAATATCATCCTGACCTAAATGAACACCATGGGCGTTAACAATTTGCGTAATATCTATTCGATCATTGACGATAAGCGGAATTTGATCTCGAACAATGTCAACAGCAGCTCTCAAAAACCTTAAAATATCTTGAGCGCTCCCCACCTTATCTCGAAGTTGTAAGACATCTACGCCCTCCTCAAGAGAAAATCTGACAATATCTAAAAGCTCATCATAAGAATTTACTTGAGCATCTAAGATCACATACAATCTAGCATCTTGAAACGCATTTGTGTTCAACGGCATATAATTGGTATCTTAACGTTTTTAATTCCTGAGCTACTTCTTTATTTAGAAGCTTTGTAAATTCTTCAAGAACCCTAATCGATTCTTTAGCTCGCTGGGAATTGGCGTAAAAAACATCTCGCACATCTTTTCTCTTAAATTCACACGTTGTCGAGGACTTCCCAACATCGCCTTTTATATCACGCGACATGATAATATCTTTAATTTTTAAAGCTAGAATTGCATCTGATAATTGATGACGAATATTTTTAAATGATCGTGTTAATGTTTTATCATCCCAAACAAATCGACATATGTCTTCACAAGTCCTTAAACCTTCTTTAGCTCTATTAAAGTTAGCATCGCAAATTCGAAATATACTTTTCTTAGAAAGATTTTGCACTTTTTTTGATTCTTTCTATCATGGTTGTCGTTGAAAAACCCCGAATATAATCAATGTACTCCACACGACCACCCACGGATTCAATAAAGTCCTGACCAGCAATCCTTTTTCCCTTCCAATCAGCTCCCTTAATAAGAACATCTGGTTTAAGATACGCAATTAACTTCTCAGGGGTCTCTTCATTAAAAATGGTAATGTAATCGACACATTCTAATGAAGCCAAAAGCAAAGCACGTTGTTGTTGAGGAACAATGGGACGCGTTGGGCCTTTAATGCGCTTGATCGAACGATCAGAATTTAAACCAATAACGAGAAATCTATTTTTTTTCTTAGCTGTTTGAAGATAACTGGCATGACCAAAATGGAGAATGTCAAAACACCCATTTGTAAAAACTATTTGTTTGCCTTCACGGCGCATTAACGCAATCTTACGTTTAAGAGTCTCTTTTGTAACAACTTTACGTTGAGCCTTCAAAGCCTAACCACCCAGTTTCAAAAATGATTTTCAACAAGTTCACAAATACTATGAATGATACATAAATGTGACTCTTGAATTCTTGCTGTTTTTTCTGAAGGAACATTTATATTCATATCGGTCATCGCAGCCAATGCACCACCATCTTTCCCCGTTAAAGAAACAGTTTTAATACCCAAGGACTTAGCCACCTTCATCGCTTCAATAACATTTTTCGATTGGCCACTTGTTGATATGCCAAAGGCAATATCCCCAGCGCGTCCTAAGGCTTCTAATTGACGCGCAAAAACAATGTCAAAACTATAATCGTTACCCAGTGCGGTTAATATAGATGAGTCTGTCGTCAATGCAATAGCCGCTAAAGCCTTTCGTTCTTTTTGAAATCGACCAACAAATTCAGCTGCAATATGTTGAGAGTCAGCAGCAGATCCTCCATTGCCAAAAAATATTAATTTTCCACCCTCGAGAAGTGTTTCTTTAAAAGCCGAGACGACCTCAATAATGATCTCTCGATTCGCTTCAAGCGCTTGTTGCTTAACCTCTATCGATTCTTTAAAAATATTATTAATATCTTCTATCATATTTTTTCACGAAGAAAACGTCTGTGCCATTTTATACAAATCTTCATCAATGGCTTTATGTTTACTTACAGCCTCCTTAATATCAACATAACGGATTTTACCGTCATGCAAACTGACCATTTTACCAAATTTATTTTCTTTAACGAGATCAACTGCCTTTACTCCGAATCGTGTTCCAATAATTCGGTCATGAGCCGTTGGCGTTCCACCCCGTTGAATATGACCTAAAACACTCACCCGTGTTTCATAGCCAGTCTTCTCTTCAATCAACGTTGCAATCAACTCTCCCGCATTGCCTATGCGATGTTTATAGGTACTTCCTTCCTTCTGCGCTTCATTATAACCATCAACCGTGACCCCTTCTGAAACAACAATAATACTAAAAGATCTTCCACGCGAATGATGAGATCTTAAAAAATCACAAACATTTTCAATGTTTACTTTATATTCGGGAACTAAAATAATATCGGCGCCTCCTGCAATACCAGCTTGAAGCGCTATCCAACCGGTATATCGTCCCATAACCTCAATAACAATGATGCGATGATGACTTTCCGCTGTGGTATGAAGGCGGTCAATGCATTCAGTGGCAATGTTGACAGCAGTGTCAAAACCAAAAGCATAATCCGTACCCGATAAGGCATTATCAATGGACTTTGGCACACCAACGACCGGCAACCCATAATTATTGTGTAAACTCAATGCAATCTTAAGCGTGTCCTCTCCTCCAACCGCAATCAAAGCATCGATACCGCTTCGTTCAAAATTTTCACTAATCGCTTTTTCCTTATCTTTATCTAAAGGAGGGATAATGCGACTTGTCCCGAGAATGGTTCCCCCACGATCCAGAATCCCTGACGTTAATCGGAGATCCAAAATGCGCATATCATTTTCGATTAAACCATTCCATCCATTTTTGATACCCGTGACAACATACCCTTCTAACATTGCTTTTCGCACAACAGCACGAATAACCGAGTTTAATCCCGGACAATCAGCGCCTCCTGTTAAGATTCCAATTTTTTTCATATCTGCTCTTTTTAATTACGTTATGGTCGATATCCATGAAAAGGAACTGTAGGATCTTGCCCCTCATCCGATGCCGCTGAACCCGCTATTGATTTATCTTTAACATTTTCAGCAATAATTTTTGTCACATAAACAGCAACATCAATTTGTTCATCAACACCAATCGTTGCCTGAATTTTTTTAATAACAGATTTTTGTATGTTAGAAGAAATCTCAGGAACACTAACCTCAGAGCCCAAAACCAAACGAATAATAACCTTTAAACCATCTTTGGCGACAGTAATATTGGCTGACACATCACGAATTTCAACAAGTCGTATTAACATGCGACGCACCAAATCTTCTAAAGCACTTAACGAAACACTCACCCGGCCGGATGGGTTATCAAAGGCAATAACTTTATCTTCTTTCATACCTGAACGAAATTTAAAATAAACAACAAACGTTGTTAAACCGACAAAACTCGCTAATGCACCAAAAATTAATCTCAATTCTTGATTAGACTGTACAAGTCTAAACAATTCACCCAATTCGTTTACACTAAAAAACCGAAAAGCAAAAGCTATGCCGACAACACTGATCAACAATACCAGCGCGACGTAAAAAAAATAAAAAATCGTTTTTATAAAGTTCATATTTGCCTCCTAAGCCTTTCCCTAAAATAGGGACTGATAATAATCTTTTAGCCTAAATCTCCGTCCTTCTTGGCCAACTTTTCTAAAAAGTGCGTCGAAACATTTCCCTCTAGGAAATCTTTATTATTTAAAATTTCATTATGTAATGCGATTGTTGTTTTATTAGGACTAACATAGAACTCATCCAAAGCGCGCTTCATAATACTAATAGCTTCGTTGCGATTTTCACCATAACAAATAAGCTTGGCCACCATTGAATCATAATGCGGACTGACCATATAACCTTGATAAATGTGAGTGTCAAGCCGGACACCTCGTCCTCCTGGTAGATTAAGCTCTTCAATCCTGCCAGGAGAGGGAATAAAATTATTATGAGGATCTTCGACATTGATACGACATTCAATGGCCGCCCCTTTTATGACAATATCCTCCTGCTTCACTCTTAACTTTTCTCCAGCGGCGATACGAATCTGCTCCTTAACAAGATCAATACCCGTCACCATTTCTGTCACGGGATGCTCAACCTGAATGCGCGTATTCATTTCCATAAAATAAAAATCTTTATTCTTATCTAATAAGAACTCAACCGTACCCACATTTTTATAATTGACAGCTTTTGCAGCCTTAATAGCAGCCTCACCAATCTGCCTTCTCAAAGTATCATCCAAGGCCGGCGACGGAGACTCTTCAAGAAGTTTCTGATGCCGACGCTGAATACTACAATCACGTTCTCCTAAGTGAACCACATTCCCATGTTCATCCGCCATGATCTGAATTTCAATATGTTTGGGATCCTCAATATATTTTTCAATGTAAACGGCCGAATTTCCAAAATTTGCCTCAGCTTCCGTTTGCGCCATTGTTAAAGAACTCATTAATGTCATATCATTATGACAAACCCGCATACCCTTACCGCCACCACCTGCTGCCGCCTTAATAATGACGGGATATTTGATACTTTTTGCTATCTCAACAGCTTCTTCTTTTGATTGAACAATACCTTTCCCGCCTGGTGTTAACGGGACTCCCGTTTTCTTCATTGTTTCTTTGGCCACAACCTTATCACCCATTTTACGTATAGTCTGTGGATCTGGGCCAATAAATTTTATATTGCATGATTCACAAATTTCAGCAAAATGAGCATTTTCTGATAAGAAACCGTAACCTGGATGAATGGCTTCAACATCTGTTACTTCTGCAGCCGAGACAATGGCTGGAATATTAAGATAACTATCTATACTTAAGGCAGGGCCGATACACACCGCTTCATCCGCAAAACGTACGTGCAAAGAATCACGATCAACATCAGAATAGACGGCTACTGTCTGAATATCTAATTCACGACAAGCACGAATGATGCGTAGCGCAATCTCTCCCCTATTAGCTATTAATATTTTCGAAAACATTATTGAATATAACTCATTAAAACTCTAAAGGAAAATGATATCCCCTTAAAAGTCAGGATCAAAGGATTAACTTATACTGGTTCAACGATAAATAATGCTTGTCCAAATTCAACGGGTTGGGCGTTCTCGATCGGTGCTTCGACGATTTTCCCTCTTATCTCTGACTTAATTTCATTCATCAATTTCATAGCCTCTATAATACAAACGACTTGACCAACATCGACTGTTTGTCCTATCTCAGCAAATGAAGGGGCTTCCGGAGAAGGGGCCCGATAAAAGGTACCAACCATGGGCGACTGAATTTCATTTCGATTGCTCGTGTCGGCGACGGTTTCTTTCTTTTCTGTGGATCCTACGGAGGGAGCACTTTGAATGGTAAAATCAGCAGGGTTTCGAGAATAAACGGGAGCTCCTTCACCAGCTGCCTTCTTTAATTTTATTTTCATACCATCACGTTCAATCTCTAATTCATTGAGATCATTTTCATTCATTAAATCTATCAAATTACGTATTTCTTTTAGATTCATTTTTGTACCCTTTCCACATACTCTCCTGTTCGTGTATCAATTTTAACGAAATCTTCGATATTCACAAACAAAGGAACTTGAATCGATGTCCCTGTATCAATAGTTGCCGGTTTGTTTCCAGCCTTACTGGAATCTCCTTTAAAACCTGGTTCTGTATGTGTTATTTCAGCAATAATAAATGTTGGCAGATTAATTTTTAATACTTTTTCATCGTAGAACAAACCTGTGACTTCAAGATCATCCTGCAAAAATTTTAAGACATCATTTACTGTGCCCAGGGAGACCTCTATCTGTTCATAGGTCGTGTTATCCATGAAATGAAAGGTATCATCCGAGCGATACAAATATTGAATCTTTCGCTCATCAAGTTGAATATCTTCCAACTTATCCGCTGATTTAAATGTTCTTTCGACAACTTGTCCAGTATGAACATTTTTTAATTTGATGCGAACAAAGGCACTTCCCTTACCTGGCTTCACATGTGTGTATTCCGAAACAACATAAAGCACCCCATCCACTCGCAGGCCAATGCCTGAACTGATTTGATTAATAGATATGGTCACTAATAACCTCACACCCATTTTTTGTTACTAAAACCATATCTTCAATACGAATACCAAATTTTTTAGGAATATAAACGGCTGGTTCAACGGTAATAATCATACCAGGTTTAAGAGTTGCTGTATTGTTATGCGACATTCTTGGATCCTCATGGATATCAAGCCCCACACCATGACCTAGGGCATGTCCAAAATATTTAGCTAATTTGTGTTTATCTAGATAACCTCGTGCCGCCTGATCAACCTCTGAAATAGTTGCGCCTGATTTTATCTTTTCGATCGCAAGTCGCTGAGCCTTAAAGACTTTCTCGTTAACTTCATTAACAAGATTGGGTATTTTACCCAAAAAAAACATACGTGTCAAGTCGGACTTATAGCCAGAAAAGTCTATTCCCATATCGACTAAGACAACATCATTAGCCCGAAATTTTCGACTCGTAACTTGGGCATGTGGCAGGCAAGAATTGGGGCCTGAGGCGACAATCGGGTCAAAGGAAAAACCAACATTATTCACGCGAATGAATCTTTCTAAACTTTCAAGGATCTCAGACTCCTTCTTTCCTGGCTTGACGATCCTTTTCAGCAATTTATAGGCTTGCTCGTGAATCGCTAAAGCCTTCCTAATAAGTTTGATTTCACTTAATTCTTTGATTTCTCGTAAGGATTCAACCAAATTATTTGCCGCGCATAACTTAAAACCCTTAGGTGTCCGCTTTTTAAAATTCTTAAATGACGCCAACGTAACATGCCGCTCATCAAAACCAATACGCTTAACCTGACAAACCTTGGCCAGTTCAAATACGGTATCATACAATGTTTTGCTATATTGCTTGACCGTAACACCTTTTAAGCCTTCTTTGGCCTCTGTGATGTATCGAAAATCTGTAATGTAATATGTTTTTTTAGGAGTAACAAAAAGCCAAGACTCTTGGGCTTTAAAATGGGTGAGGTAACGAATGTTGGTATCATTCGTTATGAGCAGGGCATCAATGTTGTTTTTTTGAAAGCTTGTGACTAACTTTTTAATCCGTGAAGACATGTCCACCTTGAGGGTTAAGATTTCAAAAGGTCTATTAAAGCGTCAAGACCGAGCATGTAACTATTGACCCCAAATCCGCAGACTTGGCCATGAACCACTGGAGAAATCAAAGACTTGTGTCGAAATTCTTCGCGAGCGTAAACATTCGATAAATGGATCTCAACCGTAGGAATGCTGACCGCGGCCAAGGCATCTCGAATGGCGATGCTCGTGTGCGTGTAGGCGGCAGGATTAATTAAAATGGCTTGAATCTCATTCTCTTTTGACTTTCCAATCTCATCAACAATCTCGCCTTCATGATTGGATTGAAAGGTCTCAAGGGTAACGCCATTCTCTTTGGCCTTCTCATTGAGACGTTGATTAATTTCTTCTAACGTAGTTTCACCGTAAATATCAGCTTCCCTTTGACCTAACAAATTTAGATTAGGCCCATGAACAACCAAAATTTTCATATCATTCTCCGTGAGTTAGGATGATTAGTACTAACATTTCCTACTGTTGTGCTTCATCAACTAACATAATTGGCACACCGTCCCGAACGGGATATTTCCGTCCACACTGTTGGCACACAATTTTTTCATCGCTAAATTCAACGCTCCCCTGACAGGCAGGGCAAGCTAAAATCTTTAACAGATCGTCATCGATCATGAGGGCGTTTCCTCTTGAGGTTCTGATACTTGGTTTTCTGTCTGTTCCACATACTTCACCTGAAGTTCATAGATCGTGCTATTTAGCATATCATCTTCTTTTTTGGATAAATTCCCTTTCGTTTTTTCACGAATGAGAACTAATGTATCAACCAAAAATTTAGCTTGTTCCAAGTTTTTCTCAATCTGATTTGTCATGGGGTGGGCGACCTCACCTAAAAAAATCATAGATTGATATCCTAAGCTTGCCACATAATTAAGGAAATTCAATTCCATCTCTGACCCTTCTGAACCTTCAGAAGGCTCTGTTGAAGATGCCGCATCATCTGGTTTATCACTACTTTCGACATTATCTTTCGAATCCACCTTACCAGAATCCTCGTTTAACTTTGCCAAACGCTCTTTATCTTCCGCAGCTGATTCCTTCCAATCTTCATCTACATATTTTTCTTTGTCCATAATAAGTCCCTTTACAAATTAACCGTTAATAATGTTCTTTCCTGTAACACTGATCAAATACAATGCGGCTAGGAGAGTTCTTATTTTACAAATTCTTTTAAAGCCATTTCTCTCAAAAGAAGCCCCCTAGAATATCATCTAACAATTTTGTTGTCAATCACAGGCCACAAACATCTCAGCAGCTCTAATCCTTAAAAGATATCAACAAATTAAACGTAAATTCCGGATAATCAAAGCCCTTGGGAAACGGAGGAAATGGACTTGATTCTTTAACACTTCGAACAGCAACCTTTCTTAAATATTCATTAGAATGCGTCTTCTCCTCCAACACACGAACATCTTTAACACGACCATTTGAAGTTAACAAAAACGTCAGATAAACCTCTCCTATCTGGAAATCCGGATGATCAATATAATTATAGGCTCGCTGTCGAATTTTCTGCCGCATACTTTGATTGTAACTAAGATATTGAGGGTTTGTAATCTTCTCAGATTTAACCATGGTCATCGAAATCTTGCGATTTAAGTCCAAGGTCTTTATTTTGGGAGGAATTTTCCGACCCAATTTTATGGGTTGAGGCTTTTTAGATATGCTTTTTAAAGCCCCACCTGCAATGGGCAAAGAATCCGTCTTTTTTGTTAACACTTTGACATTTTTAGGTAATTCGGGTTCTTTAATAAACTTTAAGTTTTTAGCCGGAAGATCTTGTCTTTTTGCCTTCACTGTTTGTATTTTCTGATAAGTAACCTCAAGGCGTTTGGCTTGCTTAGGAGGTGGCTTTGATTTTCTAGCATTTAAAGAAAACACAACGCCCGCGTGAATTAAAGCTGATAGCAAAAGAGAGAAATAAAACAGTTTATTATTCATAAACAAATCTTATTAGCAGGAAGGGTCTGTAAATTATTTTTTTGTAAATAACTCTTTAAAAAAATAAGAAAAAAACCGAATGGTATCTCCCATTGGATTAATCTTACTTTCTTCATCTTCATAAATTGTTTGAATAGGCACAGAAAAAATATTATGTTTTCTCTTCGCGGCCTTCATTAAAATTTCTGTTTCAATCTCAAAGCCTGTACACGAAGGATTAATATCCTTTAAAACCTTCATACCGATGTATCTAAATCCACATTGAGAATCAGGAATACTTTGTCCCGTCGCTAAAGATATAATAAAAGACATAAATTTATTCGTCAAATACCTAACAAGGGGCATCCCCTTAGAGCTTGTCATTCTATTTCCGTTAATAACCGAATGAGGATATTTTTGAGATTTTTCTATAAACGCCTTTAGATCAGTTGCCGCATGCTGGCCATCTCCATCCATCGTTATAACCGCATCATACCCTTTATTTTGAATATAATTAAATCCATATTGTAGAGAGAAACCTTTACCATTTTTTTGTCCATGTCTAAGAACTGTGGCCCCTTCTTTTTTTGCAATACTCTCTGAATCATCGTCAGATCCGTCATCAACAACAACGACATCAAGCCCTAACGATGTAATAGACTTAACCACACGACCAATGGCTTTTGCCTCATTATATACTGGAATAAGCACACAAATATTCATTAGACTCCAAACTCCCTAAACATGAGCCATTGAGATGGATATTGACGAATGATATTTTCAATAATCTCGGTATGTTTTTTCATGATTTTAAGTATAGCATGCCTTTCATCCATTTTGTCATCAATAATAGGAGGATAAATGGGTTCTTGTATCTTTAATACAAATTTATTAAAACCGTTTCGAATCAAAAATGTTGGAATAATAGCAGCACCTGTTTTGAGTGAGAACATCGCCGTGCCTTTAGGGATAAGGGTTTTTTGACCAAAAAAATCTAACTCTTCTCCATTTTCAGTAAAATCTCGATCGGCAACAAGTGCAACAAGTTTATTATCTCTTAAACGCTTTACACACCGTTTAACAGCAACATTACTTTGAACAACAATATTACCTTGAGATTCACGCTGACGATTAAAAAAATCATTAACGTCTCTTTGCTGATGAGGTAGAGCAACCGCCATAACAGGAAACCCAAGATGACTTAATACTGAGGCTCCAAGCTCCCAATTGCCAATATGCGCGGTCATAATAATTCCCCCACGACCTTTGTCTAATACCGACTGAATGATATCCACATTCTCTAAATCAATATTCTCGCGAATATAGTCCTGATCAAGATGACGTTCCATACGAAAAAATTCAATGAGATATTTTCCAAAGTTTCGAAGCACTTCTCGACTTTGCTGAAGCGAAGGTTCACCCGAAGCTACTATTTTTTGAAGATTGTTATGAATGGATTGTTTATCAATACGAGAGAAAGCAAATTGAATATCTGAAATTGTTTGAGCTATAGCATACGATACTTTTAAGGGTAAGAAATTGACAAGACTATATGTCAATCTAAATAGAAAATACTTAAACATAAGACTCTAGGTGTTTATCATATTCTTGTACCATATCATCCGTTTCATCATCAGAACCAATAATCAATTTTGCAATGTTTAATGCGGCGTATGGTTTAGCATTTTCATAAGCCGCTTTACTCATAGCGGCCAACCGTTCAGGAGATTTAAGTAATATCTCAACCTCCTCTCCTATGTCGCTTGTATCATCAATACGAATACTAATACCTTTCTTGATCAAGAAATCTGTATTACGCATCTCTTGACCAGGAATAGGATTGATAATGACCATCGGCAACCCTTTTGCAATCGATTCACTCGTTGTCATACCACCTGGCTTACTAATAATGAGCGTGGCTAATTCCATTAATTCATCAACGTTATTAGCAAATTCAAAAATACATATATTTTTATCAGATTTTTTAGCTCTTCTTTTTAAACTATTAACAAGCTTCTTATTCGTCCCCACAAGCGCAATAATCTGAAAATCCATCTTTACTTTAATAAGAGATTCCATAATTTTTTTAATAGGACCCAAACCTTGTCCCCCTCCCATAATGAGGATTGTTGGGACATCTGCTTTAAACCCTAATTTCTCAGCAATAGGTTTTTTGTCTAATTGCGTTGCAAACTTCGATCGCATCGGTATTCCATAAACTTTAATTTTATCAGCCCCAATTCCTTTTTTGATAAAACGCTCTTTCGCCTCGATGGATGGTACGACATAATAGTCAATTCCCTCATTGATCCAAAACGAATGTGGGGCAAAATCTGTTAATACGCCAACAAGCTTCGTATCAAGTTTATTTTCGATCTTATAATCAGCAACCATGCCACAAGGAAAGGCTTGGGTACACACGACGGTATCAGGACGATATCGCTTAAAAAGCTTATCTAACTTTTTATGACTTGTTTTGTGAAGAAATTTTTTAATGGATTGTGATCTTTTGACAATTTTAGGATTATCATACATATAATCCCACACCTTAGGCGTTGTGTGAATAACACTCATGTAGGCTTGATTAACAACCTTCTCTAACAAAGGATAGGTGTACCCAAAACCATTGACCGTAGGGGCCTCAACTTGAGGGTCAAGTTGACGAAGGGATTTCTGAATAGCCACTGTTGCTTGCCTGTGCCCAGAGACCTTAGTGATATACATTAACAATATACGACGTTTATCATCCACACTTAAATCCTTATCATTTCTTCAAAAAACTAATTTAAGAAGCAGCGCTATCAATCAATCCAATAGCATCCCCTATAGCTGCCTCTCCACCATCTTTAATCAAAATATTTTTTATGATACCATCTGCGGGCGCGGAAACATTGAATGTGGCTTTGTCCGTTACAATCTCAGCGACATCATCTTCTTTTTTGACGGTATCTCCTTCTTTAACGTGCCAACAAGCAATCGTAACTTTATCAATACCCTCACCTAATTCTGGAACCAATACTTTTTGTGTCATAATTAATCCTTATAATCTAATTGAAAATGGCGCTTAAAGATAGCTTTAACTTGGCTTTTGACCTTATCCATCTCCTGCTCCACACCTTTAATCCGTGCTATTGAACTCATAGCAACATTTAATCCACAAGGTTTTATCAATTTAAAATGATTTAGATCCGTGTTTACATTAATGCCAATGCCATGAAAAGAAATCCACTTCTTAACACCAATACCTACCGAGACAATCTTATCCTTTTTAACCCAGACTCCTGTCTGAGAAGAAATTCTATTAGCCAATATACCAAACTCACTTAATAAATCAATGGCAACTTGCTCTAATTGATGCAAATAAGCCCTTAAATCTTTTCCATAATGATTTAAATTGAAAATAGGATAAACAACCAATTGTCCAGGACAATGCAATGTAATATCTCCGCCTCGATCAATAGAAAGGACGTCTACCCCCTGCTCATCTAACTGATCTTGGCTAACTAAGAGATGCTCCCTCTTTGACATACGCCCCAACGTAATAACAAGAGGATGTTCACACAGCAGTAACGTTTGAGGTTCACCTTTAAGAAGGCCACTCACACAACGCATCTGTACATCATAAGCCGATTGATAGGAGATAACGCCTAAATCGTTGATAACGCAACTATGATTCTGAGTTTGAACATCCAACGCCATAATTCCTCACAAATGTTAATACCATAAACTGGAAACCCCGCGCCAAAACGAATGATTGGAACGGGGTGACCTTTGACAACTTATAAACTTTAATTATTTTAATTTCTCACAAATCGCATCACCCATCTGTGTTGTTGTTGCTGCAGATGAATCTTCACGATCTTCTTTTAAATCATAAGTAACGTGCTTACCTTCTTTTAATACCGCTTGGACGGCTGCTTCCAAACGATCAGCAGCATCTGTTTCTCTTAAATGTCTTAACATAAGAACAGCTGACAAAAGGGTAGCTGTTGGATTACATTTATCTTGTCCGGCATATTTAGGAGCTGAACCATGTACAGGTTCAAACAGCGCAACTTCATCTCCAATATTTGCCCCAGGAGCAATCCCTAATCCTCCGACGAGACCAGCACACAAATCAGAAACAAGATCGCCATAAAGATTCGGCATAACCAAAACATCAAAATGATCTGGCCGCTGAACAAGTTGCATACATAAGTTATCGACAATACATTCTCTGATAATAAGCTTATCTTCATAAGCTTTCATAATTTCCATTCCCTCTTTTAGAAACAAACCATCTGTATACTTCATGATATTGGCTTTATGAACAATCGTCACTTTTTTACGATTATTCTTAATGGCATATTCACATGCCGCTTTAACAATTCGTTTTGTTGCTGAAATAGAAATCGGTTTAATCGAAATTCCAGCATCATCTTTGATTTGTCTTTTTTGAATACCATTAATTTCTTTTATAATTTTTAAACACTCATCACTACCTTGTTCAAACTCAATACCAGCATACAAATCTTCCGTATTCTCACGAAATAACACAATATCGACTTTATCCGCTTTTGTTTTTGTTCCTTCATAACATTTCGAAGGTCGGACACAAGCAAATAAATCTAACTCTTGACGAAGAAGAACATTAACAGATCTAAAACCTGTTCCAACTGGAGTTACAATTGGACCTTTGATAGCGACTTTATTTTTTCGAATAGAATCCAAAACATGATCCGGCATAGGCGTTCCATGTTCTTTCATCGAATGCTCACCAACCTCAAGCACTTCCCAATTGATATCGACACCTGTAGCATCCACACATTTTCTCATCGCACTAGTTACCTCAGGGCCTATACCATCCCCTGGGAGTAGAGTCACATTATGAGCCATTACTATCTCCTTACTTTAAAATTAATAATCTTTATCATTTAAGAGTTGCTGAAATTCTTCGTGGTTTTTCACCTGAGCATACGCATCCTCATACGTGATAAGGCCTTCTTCATATAAAATCTTAAGAGACATATCCATCGTATGCATACCGTATTGAATTCCCGTTTGAATTGAGGTGGGCATTTGTTCAATAGCTTGTTCGCGGATAAGGTTACGAACCGCTGGTGTCGCAACTAATACCTCAGATGCCATGACACGACCTTCGCCACTCGCTCGAGGAAGAAGCGTTTGTGAAACAACCCCTTGTAAAGATGCGGATAACTGTAAACGCACCTGTTGTTGCTGATGGGAAGGAAAAACATCAATAATTCTTTCAATAGTTTGAGCAGCATCTGGTGTATGCAGTGTTGCTAAAACCAAATGGCCTGTTTCTGCAGCCGTTAAAGCGGTTGCAATCGTCTCTAAATCTCTCATCTCACCAACAACGATAACATCTGGATCTTGACGAAGACATCGTTTCAGAGCTTCTGAAAATCCATGAGTGTCACTAAAAACTTCTCGCTGTTTAATAACTGATTTTTTATTAACATGAACATACTCAATCGGGTCTTCAATTAACATAATCATACAGGCACGCTCTTCATTGATTAAATTAATCATAGAAGCTAACGTCGTTGTTTTACCAGACCCGGTAGGACCCGTAATTAAAACGAGGCCACTAGGTTTTCTAGCAAACTCTGTAATGATAGGCGGAAGACCAAGTTCATCCATGTTTGGGATGTATATAGGAATACGTCGAAAGGCAGCCTCAACAGATCCACGCTGCATGTGAACATTAACGCGGAAACGTTCCATATCTTCTAAGGCCAATGAAAAATCTAATTCAAGGTCCGATTCAAACTTTTCTTTCTGCGCATCTGATAGAAGGCCATAAATAGATTTTTTTAATTCTTCTTTAGTGAGAGGTTTGTGATCTGTAAATACTAAACGACCATCAATCCTTAATACGGGAGGGCTATCTTCCGTGAGGTGTAAATCTGATGCCTTGCTTTGAATAGCAAGTTTGAGTAATTCCTGTAATTCCAACCTCGATCTCCTTCAACCAAGATAAAGTCTGAGGTTTTTTTGAAGTTCTTAATCCAATGATATGACGAAAAAGATCAATGGTTATTTATTTCGATTTTTTATCCACTGGGTGATACGATCCGTTCCTTCTTTTATGCGTTCGTTGCTTGTAGCAAAGCTTAACCGCATAAAACCAGGGGCGCCAAATCCTTCTCCAGGAATCATAGCGACATTCACATCATTGAGTATTTCTTTGGCCACTTCCAGTGATTGACCTAATTTAGAAAAATCGACAAACATATAAAAAGCGCCTTGAGGTTTAATATAACTAACTTCCCCCACACTGTCAAATGCAGACATCATTAAATCGCGACGTACTTTAAACTTATCTCTCATAGCCAAAACCGTTTCGTTTGGCTCATTTAGCGCAGCTAAGGCAGCCGCTTGAGAAACGGAAGCAGGGTTTGAAGTAGAGTGATCTTGCAATTTTTTAACATATCCAATAATCTCTTCATTTCCAGCACAATACCCAATTCTCCAGCCTGTCATTGAATAAGCTTTAGAAACACCATTAACCGTAATCGTTAGATCAAATATATCTTTACCTAATGACGCTAATGACGTGTAAGTATCAGTATCATAAATCAATTTTTCATAAATTTCATCACTAATAACAAAAATATTATTCTTAACACAAATCTCCGCAATAGGTTCAAGTTCTTCTTTAGAATATAACATCCCCGTAGGATTCGATGGAGAGTTAAGAATTAATACTTTCGTATTTTTTGTAATAGATTTGGAAAGACTATCCGCTGTAATTTTAAAACCAGTCTCAACTGTTGTTGGAATAATAGTAGATGTTCCACCAGCGATTTTAACCATTTCAGGATAGCTTACCCAATAAGGAGCTGGAATAAGAACTTCGTCGCCTTGATCAACTAGCACTTGAATCAAATTAAAAATGGTATGTTTTGCTCCACAAGAAACCGCAATCTGTGATTGGGTATATTCCAGACCATTATCTTTTTTAAACTTCTCAACAATAGCATCTCTTAATTGAACTGTTCCGATACTAGGAGTATATTTTGTTAAACCATCTTCTAGAGATTGAATAGCCGCTTTTTTGATGGAGTCTGGTGTATCAAAATCAGGTTCACCGGCTGCAAAATTAACCACATCACAGCCCTCTGCTTTTAGTTGCTTTGCCCTTGCTGTAATTGCAAGAGTTGATGATGCTTCAATTGTCTTTATACGACTATTAATTTTTAAGTCCAAAACGTCTGCCATATTATTGCTCCGGTGATTTTCGGTTAAACATTTTTCGTATACCACTAACGATTTTCTTACCAGATTTCCCCTTATCTTTCTGTGCGGCCTTCTCATCATAAGTCTTAACGTTTGATTTTTTCTCTTTCTTAGGAGTGGCTGGTGTTTGATCAGTTTCATCACTAGGAGCTGTTTCTGGTTTTAGATCCTCTTTTTTTGAAGAAGCAGCAGACTTAGGTTTACTGATTATAATTTCTGTTTTTTCTGTTAGTTCAAGATACGCTAACTGGGCATTATCTCCTCTTCTTAGTCCAATAGGAATGATACGCGTATAACCGCCTACTCTATTCGTAAAACGTGGGGCTGTATTCTTAAAAAGGTTACTGACAATTTTGTGATCACATAGAATTGCAAATGCGCGCCTTTTATCAGCCAACGTTCCCTTCTTACCCATCGTAATTAGCTTATCAACCAATTTTCGAGCTTCACGAGCCTTTGCCTTAGTTGTACATATTCTTTGGGCAATAAGAGTTGCTTTGGCAATATCTCTTACCGTGGCTTTTCGAAGAGAAGAATTTCTTCCTAATTTATTTCCAGCTATTTTATGTCGCATTATTATTCTTTCTTTTTCAACTTCTTTAAATCAACTTTCATGCCTAGGTGTATACCCATGACTTTAAGAAGGTCGTTAATTTCCGTAAGTGATTTCTTTCCAAAATTTCTAAAGGTAAGAAGTTCTGACTCAGTCTTTCTTACTAATTCAGAAATTGTTTTAATATTAGCATCTTTTAGACAGTTAGCACTTCTTACAGATAGTTCTAATTCTGAAATTGGTAGACGAAGCTTTTCATATAAGGCTTGTTCCTCAATAGAAATCTCTTCTTCTTCCTCTGGTAACTGACCGTAACTGACAAAAACGTCTAAATGCCTTTGAAGAATATTAGCTCCATAAAGCATTGCTTCTTTTGGACTCACACCACCATTTGTCGTAATCTCAACAACCAACCGATCGTAATCCGTTCTTTGACCAACACGTGTATTTTCAACACCAAAAGTGACTTTAGTAATTGGCGTAAAAATAGAGTCAATTGCAATTGAGTTAACAATATTATCTTTTTTGTTTAAATCAGAAGGAACATATCCTCTACCTCTTGAAACTTCCATTTCCGCGTAAAAATGAGTATCACGAGAAAGGGTAGCAATATGCAAGTCGGGATTTAAAACTTCAACCGTTTCATCACAAATAATATCAGCGGCTTTTATCTCACCCTTCTTTTCTGCTTTGATATATATAGATTTTGAGACTTTCGAATGTGAACGAACAACCAACTTTTTCAAATTCAGGATAATTTCAGATACAGACTCAATAATCCCTGGCAACGTCGAATATTCGTGTTTAGCCCCATCAATTTTAACAGAAGTTACAGCACTACCTTCAATAGAAGACAACAAAATCCGTCTTAAGGAGTTTCCTAATGTGACACCATAACCTTTTTCAAAAGGCTCAGCTATAAATTTGCCATACGTTTCTGTATAACTTGTTTCATCACAATCTAGCCTCTTAGGCATCTGAAAATCACGCCATTTAACTCCCATACTCTCCTCCTAATTTACATTTGATATAAAAGTTATCCGGTATTAATTTCTCCGAAAAACTTCTGCACAAACTTTGTAAGTTTATGAACATCTAAGAAACATATATAAGTATACCGCTAACTTTTTATCGACTATAAAGCTCGACGATCAACTGTTCGTTTACAGGAAAACCAATATCTTCCCTTTCAGGCAATCGTTTAACTTTTGCTTTGAAATGAGCATGATCAACATCAAGCCATTCAGGTACTGTACGATCTTTATTCGCTTCAATATTATCAGTTACTGTCTTTTCACCTTTTTTCTTAAACGTCAATTTAATTTCATCATCTTGTTTAACCAAAAATGATGGAATATTAACACGTTGATCATTAACGTAAACATAACAATGACCTACAAGCTGGCGAGCAGCGCGTCTAGACGTACAAAAACCTAACTGAAAAATAACATTATCTAATCGACGTTCCAAAAACTGTAAAAGAGTTGTTCCTGCATTCCCCTTTTTTCTTACAGCTTTTGCAAAATAAAGACGAAATTGTTTTTCGTACAAGCCATAAATTCTTTTTACTTTTTGCTTTTCTCTAAGCTGAAGACCGTAGTTAGACATTTTCTGCCGTCTAGAATTTCCATGCTGACCTGGAGGATATTCTCTTCGATCAAAGGCACATCGATGCGTATTACAACGCGTTCCTTTCAAAAAAAGCTTCTCACCTTCTCTTCGACATAACCTGCAAACTGAACCAACGTATTTTCCCATAACGCTTAAGCTCCTTCCCTCTAGACTCTTCTTTTCTTTCTTGGCCGACAACCATTATGCGGCAAAGGTGTAATATCTTTAATTGAAGTGACAAGCAAACCATTGGATTGAATGGCTCTTATCGCAGATTCTCGTCCAGATCCTGGTCCCTTGACTAATACTTCAACTGTTTTAAGACCAAGACTTTTTGCTTTTTGAGCTGCATTAGAGGCTGCAACTTGAGCGGCAAAAGGTGTGGACTTCTTAGAACCATTAAAACCAACAACTCCAGGTGTTGCCCAAACAATGACATTACCTTGGCTATCCGAAATAGTGATAATTGTATTATTAAAAGTCGCTTTGATATGCACGACGCCTGAGGTAATCCCTTTAAGCGCTTTCTTTTTAGATTTCTCTTTTTTCTTTTGCTGTGCTTTTTCTTTTGCTTTCACTTGTTTTGCCATGACTTATTATTCCTTTATGAAAAAAAAATTTACTTTCGTTTGCCGCCTACACTTGGCTTTCTTCCCTTACGTGTTCGTGAGTTTGTTTTAGTGCGCTGACCTCGAACCGGTAAAGCTTTTCGATGTCTTAACCCTCGATATACTCCAATATCCATTAATCTTCTAACATTTTGAGTTACATCTCTACGCAAATCACCTTCCGTTATGTAATTACTTTGAATGATAGATGTGATTTTTGCAATCTCATCATCACTTAAATCTTTTGCTCGACGATTTCCATCAATATTAACTAGCGTTAATATCTTTTGAGAAGAAGTCAAACCTATCCCATATATATATCGTAACGAAGCTTCAATTCTTTTATCATGTGGAATATCCACACCTAATATTCTTGGCATAACACTATCCTTGTTTTTGTTTATGTTTTGGGTTGGAACAAATAACCCTTACAACACCTTTTCGTCTGACAATTTTACAATTGCCACAAATTCTTTTAACTGATGATTTAACTTTCATAAAAACTCCTTAAACTTCTAAAATACTTTAAACTTGAAACGCCTAACTACAACTTCGTTAAAATTTCTGGTCCAGCTTTTGTTATCGCAACACAATGTTCAAAATGTGCAGATGATTTCCCATCTTGAGTAACAACTGTCCAACCATCCTTCAATATCTTTGTTTGCCAAGTTCCTAAATTCACCATTGGTTCTATGGCAAGCACCATACCTTCTTTTAAAACTGGGCCTTGATGCGGTTGTCCAAAATTAGGAATTTCAGGATCTTCATGTAAATTTTTTCCTATCCCGTGTCCTACAAACTCGCGAACAATGGTGTAGTTGTGTGACTCAACATATTTTTGAATGGCATGAGAAATATCTGAAAGATGATTATCAATGACCGCTTCTTCTATCCCTAGCATTAAAGACTTTTCAGTAACTTCTAGAAGTTTGTTTAATTGAGGATCGATTTGACCAATTGGTAACGTGACAGCCGTATCAGAATAATACTCTTTATAAATTATTCCAACATCTAAGCTGAGAATGTCACCCTCATTTAATACCCTTTTAGAAGGAATGCCATGAACAACTTCCTCATTAACAGAGACACATGCACATCCAGGAAATCCGCGGTAACCTTTAAAAGCAGGTATTACCTGATATCCCTTTATAATGTCTTCCGTTATACGGTCCACATCTTTCGTTGTCATTCCAGTTTTTAAAGAACATTGTACTTCGTTGATAATCGCTGCTAACTTCTTACCCGCTTCACGCAATATTTGAAGCTCTTCGTCAGTCTTAATAGTAATTGTATTTTTAACGCCCATCGAAAATTTGAGTCAACACTCTCTGAAGGTCTTCCGTTTGAGCATCACCGTCAATCTCTTTTAAAATGCCTGAGCCGCGGTAATAATCTGTAATCGGTTTAGTGTTCTTCAGATAAACATCCATTCGTGTTTTTATTGTTTCTTCGTTATCATCAGCACGCTGATATAGTTCACCACCACACTGGTCACATACTCCCTCTTGTTTCGGAAGCTTATTCGTCATATGAAACAACGCCCCACAATTTCGGCACACACGACGACCTGTTAAACGTTTTAGAATGATCGGTAATGATGCTTCAAGATAGATTGCATAATCAAGTTCTTTTTCTAACCCTTTTAAAATTCTATTCAAATCTTTGGCTTGTACTTCAGTCCTTGGAAATCCATCAAGCATATAACCTTTATCCAAAGTCGAATCGCTCTTTAACTTATTCTCAACCAATCGCGTTACAAGTTCATCCGGTACAAGATCACCACTATCTATAAATTTTTTTGCTTCTAAACCTAAATCTGATTCGTTTTTCATCTCTTCGCGCAATAAATCACCCGTTGAAATATGAGCTACTCCCGTTGCAGCTTTAATGGCCATAGCAAGCGACCCTTTTCCTGCCCCAGGTGGTCCTAAAACAACTAATTTCATCGTCTTCCTTTAAGTTGCCCTTGTTTCATAAACCCATCATAGTGTCTCATTAAAAGATGCGATTCAATTTGCTTCATGGTATCCAACATAACCCCAACCATAATCAAAACACCTGTGCCACCAAAAAACGATGCCACCAAATACGGAACCTTCATGGCAGCCTGAATGGCATCAGGCATAACAGCAATGAAACAAATAAAACAAGCACCAGCCAATGTCACACGAACCATAATAAAATCAAGATACTCAGACGTCTGCGTTCCTGGTCTGACACCAGGAATAAAACCACCATTCTTTTTTAAATCTTCAGCTACTTTAACTGGATCAAAAACAATCGCCGTATAAAAATAACAAAAGAAAATAATTAAAACAGAATACAAACCGTAATACAACCAACCACCTCTTGATAAAAATCCAGCCATCTTTTGAAAGCCAGGCGTTGGAATAAAGCTTGCTAACGTTGCCGGAAAAAGAATAATGGATTGCGCGAAAATTATAGCAATAACACCCGCCGTATCTACCTTTAAAGGAATATAAGTACTTTGCCCACCGTAAACTTTACGTCCAACCACACGGCGTGCATATTGCACGGGAATTTTTCTCTGAGCCTGTGTAACCAGAGTTATCCCAATAATAACAGCAATTAAAAAAGCAATCATAATCAACAACGTCAAAGGTTGTAATTGAGCTCCCCCACCAGCATTAGGAGACATTAACACAATGAGTTGTCTTAAGGCAGCAGGTCCAGCGGCAATAATACCAGCTGTAATGATTAATGATATTCCGTTTCCAATGCCTTTTTCCTGAATTTGTTCGCCCAACCACATTAACAATAACGTACCACACGTTAGTGTTAATACCGTCATAAAAACAAAAGCAGGACCTGGATTGTCAACGATAATCAAGCCTTGAAAAGCTTCTTTACTTTGTAGCCAAAGAGCAACAAAAAACGATTGAACCGCAGCCAAACCTAACGTTCCATAACGCGTATACTGATTGATCTTATGATAACCAGTTTGACCTTCTTTAGATAATTTCTCTAAAGCAGGAATAACAGCTGTCAATAACTGCATGATAATCGAGGCGGAGATATAAGGCATAATGCCTAACGAAAAAACGGTCATTTTTTCTAACGCTTGACCGGAGAACATATTCATAATTCCAAATATGCTTCCATCCGCTGTAGAATTTATCTTTGCAAAATATTCACCCAATTTAGCCCCATTAACACCAGGCGTTGGAATCCAACATCCAACGCGATATGCTGCAATGATGCCTAATGTGAATATAATCTTTTTCTTTAACTCAGGAATCTTAAAACAATTTGCAAACTGTGCCAGCATGTTTTATGTCTCCACCTTTTTCATAGAGCGAGCAACAACTTCAACCTTACCACCAGCAGCCTCAATTTTCTTTTGAGCTTCTTTGGAGATACTTTCTACATGAACATCAAGAGAAACCTTAATTTCTCCTTTACCTAAAATTTTATGTGGTTTATTTAAACTTGAAATAAGTCCCTGTTGTTTTAACGTTTCCGCATTAACAGTACTACCCTTTTCAAATTTATTTAAACTTTGAACATTAACAACCTGATTAAGAATAGGACGATGACTGCGAAACCCTACTTTTGGGAGTCTTCGAATAAGAGGCATTTGTCCCCCCTCAGATCCGCCTACAACCCAACGACCACTACGAGATCTTTGTCCATTTTCTCCGCGACCACTTGTCTTTCCCCGTCCAGACCCTCTTCCTCGCCCAACAATTCTTTTTTTCTTTCTTGAGCCTTTAGGAGATTTTATTTCATGAAGTTCCATTATGCACCTAATTTAAAATTTTAATCGACTTAAACCATCAATAGCTGCTTTAACAACATTAATAGGGTTATTTGATCGATGACATTTAGTTAAAATATTGTGTATTCCCGCACCATCACATACGGCACGTACAGGACCAGAGGCAATAACACCAGTACCATCAGAAGCTGGCTTTAATAAAACTCTTGCCCCTCCACATTGTCCAATAATTTCATGTGTAATCGTTGTTCCCTTCATTGGCACACTAACCATATTCTTTTTGGCAACAGCCATAGCCTTTCTAATCGCAACAGCAACTTCCGCAGCTTTACACAAACTATATCCAACTTTTCCTTTTGTATCACCCACAACAACTAAAGCACTAAAAGAGAGCTTCTTTCCACCTTTTGTAACCTTTGTGATGCGATTGATAGAAATAACCTTTTCTATATATTCAGAATTTTCGTCTCGTCCTTGAGAAGAGTTACCTTTATACTGTGATTTCCTTGAATCTTTGCCACGCCCTTTCTTTTTATCTTCGACACTGGCTTCTTTACTATCTTGCACTTTTACCGGCTCAGTTGATTGAGCTTCTTTTTTGACGTCATCAACTGTTTTTTTCTCTGATTGGACTTCTTCTTTGACATCATCAGCTGGTTTTTTTTCTGATTGTACTTCTTTTTTGACGTCATCAGCTGGTTTTTTCTCTAATTGAGCTTCTTTTTTGACGTCTTCTACTGGTTTTTTCTCTTCTTTTGATTCTTCCATATTCTTAGAACTCCAGTCCACCTTTTCGCGCTCCATCGGCAAAAGCCTTGATTCGACCATGATAGAGAAAACCTCCACGATCAAAACAAACCTTTGAAATGCCCTTACCCTTGGCTAGTTCGGCAAACGATTCGCCCAACTTAGTGGCCGCTTCTTTATTTCCATTATTTTTGAGCTGTCCTTTTACATCTTTTGCGAGCGTTGACATCCCCACAAGGACTTTTCCCGATACATCATCTATAATCTGTGCTTGAAAATTCTTTAAACTTCTATGTACGCATAACCTTGGCCGTTGAGAGGACCCAATAACTTTTTTACGAATGCGTTTGTGACGGTATATTCGACTAACTTCTCTAGGATTTACTTTTTTCATTTTTCTTCTCTAATAAATAAACAGATTTTTATTTAGTAACCGACTTACCTTGCTTTCTTCGAACAACTTCTCCAAGATAACGAATTCCTTTACCCTTATAAGGCTCAGCAGGCTTAAGCCCTCTTATCTGTGCAGCAATAAGTCCAACCTTCTCTATATCTTCCCCTTCAAGAATAATGGCCGTTTGTGATGGAACAGTTACCTTTACTTCTTTAGGAACTTCAAACTCAACAGGATGACTAAAACCTAAACTAAATACAATTTTATTCCCTTTTAAAGATGCACGAAAACCAATCCCTTGAATTTCTAATTCTCTTTTATGCCCCTTTGTTATACCCGTTACCATATTAGCCAAATGAGCACGCACAGTGCCATGGTTCGACCGATAAATTTTGGCATCAGAGATGCGATTAACATGAAGCATTTCTTCTTTATGCTCCACATTAATACCGTGGGGTATATTTAGCTCTAACTTACCCTTTGGCCCCTGCAACGAAACAAGATTCGGTTTAACATCAACCTTGACATCTTTAGGAACTTCTACTGGTTTTTTTCCTATTCTTGACATTTAATAAATCCTTACCATATATAACACAATACTTCGCCGCCTACGTTTAGTTTGCGAGCTTCTCTTTCTGATAACACGCCCTTTGATGTAGAAATAACAGCTGTTCCTAAACCATTAATAACTTTAGGTAATGACTTCTTAGTTGAAAATACTCTTAAACCCGGTTTAGATATTCTTTTTAAACCAATAACAGCGGGCTTCTTTCCAACATACTTTAGATATATCTTGTAAGTTCCCTGAACGTTCGACTTCATCAACCTAAAATCTTCAACATAGCCATCTTTCTTAAAAATTTCTAGTATCTTACCTATTAAAATAGATGCAGGCACATCCACTGATTCTTTCTGAACTAACATCGCATTTCGAATATTTGTTAAAAAATTACTAATTGGATCATTTAAAGACATACATTACCTCAATTTGATTGACTTGATCATCAAACGTTTTTACTTTTTCATAAATAAAACGAGATCTTACCAGCTCGCTTTTTTAACCCCTGGAATTTCACCACGCCACGCTAATTCTCGAAAACAAATACGGCACAAACTAAAACGACGTAAAAATCCTTTTGGTCGTCCACATATTTTGCAACGAGAATACGCTCTTGTTGAGAATTTTGCTTTTCCAGCAGCTTTATTAATTAAACCTTTTTTTGCCATAATTTTTTATCTTTTTGCAAAAGGCATACCCAATAACCGCAATATTTCTTGAGTCTGCTCTTTAGGACCTCGATTAAAAACAAATGTAATATCCATTCCTTGTGGATGAGCCAATTTACCTGGATCGATCTCAGGAAAAATTGCTTGCTCAACGATACCAACTGAAAAATTCCCTCTTTTATCAAATGATTTATTAGACACCCCATTAAAATCGCGAATCCGCGGTAGTGTTGTATTAACAAATCTATCAATAAACTCATACATACGCGTACGACGAAGAGTCACCTTACATCCAATAGGTAAATCTTCTCTTAACTTAAAATTTGAAATAGCTACTTTTGATTTTGTAATAAGCGGTTTTTGACCTGCTATTTTAGTTAAATCTTTAACAGCACTATCAAGAACTTTCATATCTCCAATAGCTTTACCAACACCCATATTGATGACAACCTTTTGTAGCCTTGGAATTGCCATGACATTTTTAATGGCAAACTTCTCTTTTACAACTTTAACTATCTCATCTTCATATTTTTTTTGTAATGTCGGAAGCATTTTATAAAACCTCACCACTTGCTTTACTAACTCGAACCTTAGCTCCATCTTTTAATACAGAAACGCCAAAACGAGTCGGTTTATTATTCTTTTTATCAGCTAACATTAAATTCGAGAGATGAATAGCAGCTTCAATCTCAATAAAACCACCTTGTTGGTCTTGCTGTGTTTTACGCTTAGCTTTTTTAACAAAATTAATATTTTCTATAATCGCGCGTTGTTTTTTAGGAAACACAGCCAATACTTTGCCCTGCTTGCCTTTATCTTTGCCAGCAATAACTATAACTTGATCATTTTTCTTAATGTGTAACATTTATACAACCTCGGGTGCTAATGAAATAATTTTCATGTAATCCATATTTCTTAATTCTCGAGCGACTGGTCCAAATACGCGCGTTCCTCTAGGGTTTCCAGCATCATCAATAATAACAACCGCATTAGAATCAAAACGAACATACGTGCCATCACTACGACGAATGGGTGATTTTGTTCGAACGATAATAGCTTTAGCCAAATCACCTTTTTTGACAGCAGCATCAGGAGAGGACTCTTTAATATTAACTCTAATAATATCCCCAATACGCCCGCAACGTCTTCCTTTGGCGCCCAAAACGCTGATCATTGAAGCCTTTCTGGCTCCGGAATTATCTGCAACTTGTAATACTGATTTCATATATATCATACGACGCTCTTATCACCTTTCACAATATTGTGAATAGTCCATCTTTTATCTTTAGAGAGAGGTCTAGTTTCCATAATTTGAACAACATCCCCTGTTTTAGATTCATTCTTTTCATCATGCGCTTTATACTTTGTTGCGCGTCTCTCAACCTTATCATATTTAGAATGCTTAGATGCCCACTTCACTTGAACAACGCGTGTTTTATTCATCTTGTCACTAACAACTGTTCCTTGAAGTAATTTTCGTCTTGAGTCTCTTTGTGATTTTTGTTCTTCAGCCGCCATGATAATCCTTTTCTATTCTTACCAATGTCTACTTGGTTGCGTTTTTATTTTTTTCCGCTATTTCGTTTTCTCTTGCAATTGTCAAAATACGAGCGATATTTCTTTTTAATAATCGAAATCGTGATGGTTTCTCAACTTGCCCCATTTTACGTTGATAACTAAGATCAAATAATTCTTTCTTAAAAGCTTTTTCTTTTTGAATCAAATCATCAGCGCTTAATTGTCTAAATTGTTCTTTTTTCATAATATTCTACCAAACTTTCAAATTACAGATTGGACCTTGTAACAAATTTACATTTTACAGGCAGCTTAAATGCTACTAATCGAAAAATCATTTTTGCGAAATCTTCTGGTACCCCGCTTAACTCAAATATTACTTTTCCTCTTCTCACAGGACACATCCAGTGGTCAAGATCACCTTTTCCTTTTCCCATTCGTGTTTCAGCAGGTTTTTTAGAAACAGGCTTCCAAGGAAAAACGTTGACCCAAAGCTTACCAGCACCCTTCGTCTTTCTTGCAACAACTATACGACACGCTTCCATATGATTTGCTCGGATAATACCATTCTCAAGAGTCTTTATTCCATATTCTCCAAAGTGAAGTTTATGCCCTAAGGTTGCAAGACCACGCAACTTTCCTTTTTGAGATTTTCTAAACTTTACTTTTCTAGGCATTAAAAGCATAATATCTTTCCTTTTATGTTATGACTTCGTCCCAACTTCAGGAGCATTCTGTCTTTTTATTTCTTTAATAACTTCACCCTTATAAATCCAGGCTTTAATTCCTAAAACACCATATGTTGTCAACGCTTCGGCAAAACCATAATCTATCTTGGCTCTTAACGTATGCAGAGGTAATTTACCTTCTTGATAAGATTCCTTACGCGCCATTTCAACACCATTTAATCGACCAGAACACTTAATTTTGATTCCCTTCGCACCAGCGTTAATCGTATTTTCAATAGCTCTCTTCATAGCTCTTCGAAAAGCAACACGTTTAACAAGCTGAAAAGCGACATTTTGTGCAACTAATTGGGCTTCTAACGCTGGATTTTTTATCTCTTCATGTAAAATTTGCAATTCATTTGTATTAATTGAAATCTTTTCTAATTCATTTTTTAAACGAGATATATCTGCGCCTCTTCGTCCGATGATAACACCTGGTCGCGCTGTATGAATAATCACTTTTGTTTTATCCGTGGTGCGTTCAATAACAACCTTCGATACAGCTGCTTGTGCATACTTTTTCTTGATGAAGTCTCTAATTTTATAGTCTTCTACAACAAATTTATTGTATTCATTCTTATCTGCATACCACACACTACGCCAGTTCTCAATGTAACCGATTCTTAAAATTATTGGACTTACCTTTTGACCCACAGAACTCTCCTATTTAGTAATTAAATCTAACTTTATTGTTAAATGCGTTGAACGCTTTAAAATTCCAGTCGCACGACCAAAGGGTGCTGATCGAAATCTTTTCCATACAGAACCTGGATCCGCAAAAATTTCTGAAACAAATAATTGTTCTTCTGTCAAACCCTTCGCCTTCGCATTGCTAATGGCTGACTCAAGCACTTTTGAAATGTCTTTAGCAACGGCTTTATTCGCGTGCGCTAATATAGCTTGTGAGGTTGGTACGTTCTTTCCCCGAATCAAGTCTATAACCAGCCTAGTTTTTCTAGGTGAAACGCGTATATATTTTCCTTTAGCATGTGCAATCATAATTTTCTACTATGTCTTTTGTGCGGCTTTCTTCGCTTTAACCCCACCATGTTTTCTAAATGTTCGCGTTGGTGCAAAGTCTCCATATTTATATCCAACCATATTTTCTGTAATAAACACTGGTAAATGTTTTCGACCATTATGAACAGCAATCGTGTAACCTACAATATCTGGAGCAATCACTGATCGACGTGACCACGTTTTGATAGGTTGCCTGGAACCTGATTTAAGCATACGATCAATCTTCTTTTGAAGCTTTGGTTCTACATATGGACCTTTTTTTAATGATCTAGCCATTCTTTTTTGCACCCCTTCTTCTAACAATATAATTATCTGAATACTTTCTAAGTTTTCTAGTCTTTTTACCCTTTGTCGGTTTACCCCACGGTGTTACGGGATGAGGATTTCCTTGAGGAGCCTTTCCCTCTCCCCCGCCATGAGGGTGATCAACCGGATTCATAACAACACCACGTACGTGTCCTCGTCGTCCTAGCCATCTTGATCGCCCTGCTTTTCCTAGTGATTTTGATTCATGCTCTACATTTCCTACTTGTCCCATTGTTGCTCGACAATCGATGCTAACCTTTCTAACTTCACTAGATGGCATTCTTAAAAACGCATACAAACCTTCTCGAGCCATTAACTGTGCCGATGATCCCGCTGAACGTGCAATTTTTGCACCAGTCCCTGGCTTTAATTCAACATTATGAACAGCAGATCCTAAAGGAATCTTTTTTAAAGGCATACAGTTACCGGCTTTAAATTCGATAGCATTCTCTACACTGCTTATGATAATATCTCCTACCTTTAACTCCAATGGAGCAACAATATAAGTTTTCTCACCATCAGTATATTTTAACAATGCAATGCGAGAACTTCTATTTGGATCATATTCTATGGCTAAAACCTCTGCCTCAACATCAAATCGATTACGTTTAAAATCAATAACACGATACATTCTTTTATGCCCACCACCGCGATAACGCGATGTAATACGACCATACATATTACGCCCACCCGTTTTCTTCAAAGGGCGCAATAGAGACTTCTCTGGCTTTGATTTAGTAATTTCTGCAAAATCAGAGATTGCTGTATGTCTCAACGAACTTGTTGTTGGTTTAAATTTTCTAATACCCACGTTTATGTAACCTCAATGCTTTGGCCTTCTTTTAATGTAACAACGGCCTTCTTCCAAGGAGTAGTTGGACCCTGTTCTTGTCTGACACGTTTCATTTTACTAGGGACAACACTCGTGTTAACGGCTTGAACTTTTACTTTGTAAATTTCTTCAACAGCATTTTTTATTTCAATCTTGTTCGCCTTTTTAGCGACATGAAATAAGTACTTTCGATCCATCTGGATCATCGTACCTTTTTCCGTTCGCACCAAAGTTTGAATAATATCGTAGCAAGTCTTCATTAGGATATCCGTTTTAATATATTTTCTAATGCTGTTTTGGTAATTAAAATCTTTTTATTTCGCATAATATCGTAGGCATTAACGTCTTGGCTTCTTACTTGATTAAATGAACGAATATTTCGTGTAACACGATTAAGTGATGGATCACTTCCATCTAACATAGCCAATGTCTTTCCTTTAATCTTTAAATTTTCCAATGCCTTTGCAAATTCTTTTGTTTTTTCAAATGATTTAGAGACATCATCTAGACACAACAAGTTTTGGTCTTTAAACTTAACATTTAGACTTTCTTTAAGAGCTGCCATCTTTATCTTTTTAGGAATCGAATATCCAAAATCTCTCGGATGTGGACCAAAAGTTATACCACCACCACTAAATAAAGGAGAACGATTTGACCCAACACGTGCGCGTCCTGTTCCTTTTTGTCGATAAGGCTTGCGTCCACCACCTCGTTTATCACCTCTTTCCTTCGTTGAGGCATTACCTTGACGAAGAGAAGCTTGATACATGACAATAGCTTGATGAATCACATCTGTATTGACTGGCTTATTAAAAATTTCATCTGGCAAATCAATGCTTCCTGTTTCTTTACCATCTATATTATGTACGGGACATTTCACGTTACTTCTTACCTTTCTTATTCTTTACTTTACCAGCTGCAGCCTTACTTTGTTTCATCGGATTAACCTTACGAACGACAAACTCTTTCTTATCATCCAACGATTTAAAGGCTTTCTTTCTAGATTTTCTAATTGTCACCACACCATATTTCGCGCCAGGAACAGTTCCTTTAATAAGGACAATATTATCTTCAAGAATGACATCCATAATTCTTAAACCTTGATTAGTGACATTCTTGTTTCCCATTTGTCCAGGCATGGGTCGCCCTCTTACCGTCCTTGAAGGATCAGCACTTGCTCCAATAGATCCAACACGACGATGATGCATAGAGCCATGACCAGCAGGACCACCAGACCAATGCCATCTCTTCATCCCCCCTTGGAAACCTTTTCCAATGGAACGTCCAGAGACATCAACGAAATCACCTGGCTGAAAAAAATCGGCCTTTATTTCTTGACCGACTTCATAGTCTTTATTATCGCTAGAGTTAAATTCTTTGACAATTCTCAAAGGTTTAACATTAATTTTCTTAAAATAACCAGCTTGCGCGTTATTGGTACCTTTTTCCTTAAGATCACGAAACCCAACTTTAACTTTCATGGGCTCTTCTTTAAGCTCCATAATCGTACATGGACCCGTTTCGACTAATGTGACAGGAATAAGATTTCCTTCCTTGTCAAATATCTGAGTCATCCCTAATTTTCTACCAATTAAACCACTAATCATTTTTGTTCCTAATTATTGTTTAATCTCAACATCAACACCAGCAGGTAGATTTAATTTTCTTAACGCCTCTACCGTTTTTGCTGTTGGTTCGATAAGATCAATCAATCTTTTATGTGTTGCAAGACCAAATTGTTCTCTAGACTTTTTATCAACCATAGGAGATCTCAACACCGTGTATAACTCTTTCTTTGTTGGTAACGGTACCGGGCCTGAAACTTTGGCTCCTGTACGAATCGCGGTATCAACAATTTCTTGAGCAGATTGATCAATCAACCTGTGGTCAAAAGCCTTTAATTTTATACGTATTTTTTGCATTGTTCTCGTCTAATTATTCGATAATATCGTGAATAACACCAGCACCAACTGTTCGGCCACCTTCACGGATAGCAAAACGCAATTCTTTTTCAATCGCGATTGGCACTATGAGCTCCACTTCAAGTTCTACGTTATCACCTGGCATACACATCTCGACCCCTTCAGGAAGAGCTGCCGTTCCGGTAACGTCCGTTGTTCTAAAATAAAACTGAGGCCTATATCCTTTAAAGAATGGTGTGTGACGTCCGCCCTCTTCTTTTGTAAGAATATAAGCTTTCGCTTTAAATTTTGTATGCGGCTTGATACTTCCGTTAGCGGCAAGTACTTGCCCTCTTTCAATACCTTCTTTATCGACACCGCGAAGAAGCAAACCAACGTTATCACCCGCTTGACCCTGGTCTAGTTCTTTACGAAACATTTCAACTCCAGTAACAACTGTCTTACCTACATCCTTTGTAATACCAACAATCTCAACTTCTTCACCAACCTTAACGATACCTCTTTCAATACGTCCCGTCGCAACCGTTCCGCGACCAGAAATAGAGAAAACGTCTTCAATAGCCATAAGAAACGGTTTATCAAGTTCTCGTGGTGGTTCAGGGATATATGCGTCAACAGCCTCCATTAAATCAAGAATAGGCTTAACTTTTGCATCATCTCCTGGATTGTTTAATGCTTCTAGAGCACTTCCTCTAATAATGGGTGTTTTATCACCATCAAATTCATATTTTGATAATAATTCTCTCAACTCTAACTCAACCAAATCTAATAATTCTTCATCATCAACTTGGTCACATTTGTTCATAAAGACAACCATAGAAGGAACATTTACCTGACGCGCTAACAATATATGCTCTTTTGTTTGAGGCATAGCTCCATCAGCTGCAGATACACAAAGAATAGCACCGTCCATTTGAGCTGCACCCGTAATCATATTTTTGATGTAGTCAGCGTGACCAGGACAATCAATATGCGCATAATGTCTATTATTTGTTTCATATTCAAGGTGAGCGATGTTGATTGTAACCCCACGCTCTTTTTCTTCAGGGGCATTGTCAATTTGATCATAACCTCTTGCTTCGGCTTGACCTGTTTTCGCTAGAATAGTTGTAATAGCCGCACTAAGCGTCGTTTTACCATGGTCAACATGTCCAATAGTTCCAACGTTTAAATGTGGTTTATTTCTTACAAACTTTTCTTTAGCCATGATATTTTCTCCTTATTTCTATAATTAGATCTAGCAAATTATTTCTTTTTACCTGAAACAGTTTCTCTTTCCCCAATAATCTTATCAGCAATATATTTAGGGACTATATCATAAAAGGCCGGCTCCATTGAAAATGAGGCACGGCCTTGAGTTAATGAACGAAGGGCATTTGCATAATTAAACATCTCTGATAATGGAACCTCACAGCGAGCTGTTTTTAAATTTGCCCTCGATCCAAGCTCGACAATTTTTGCTCGTCGAGTGTTAAGATCACCAAGTACAGCACCCATAAATTCTTCTGGAGCTGCTAATTCTATATCCATAATCGGTTCAATAAAAACGGATTTGGCTGCTACTAAACCTTCTTTAAGCGCCATCTTGGCTGCAATCTGAAAAGCGATGTCGCTGGAATCCACATCGTGATAAGTTCCATCAACAAGCGTAACAGTATAATCAGTTGAAGGATAACTGGCAAGAACACCTGTTAAAGCACCAGCGCGAATCCCTTTCTCTACAGAAGAAATAAATTCACGAGGAATTGACCCACCCTTAATTTTATCAACAAAGACAACACCAGCACCTCTTTCTTCCGCAGGCATAATATCAATGACAACGTGACCATATTGACCACGACCACCGGTCTGAGAAATAAATTTTCCAACTATATTTTTGACAGGCTGAGTAATTGTTTCCTTATACGCAACTTGTGGACGACCAATATCACAATCCAAATTAAACTCTCGCTTCATTCGGTCAATGATAATCTCTAAATGTAACTCACCCATTCCGGAAATAATAGTTTGAGCGGTTTCATGATCGTAATTAACTCTAAGGGAAGGATCTTCGTCAAGGAACTTTCGAAGGGTTAAACCTAATTTATCTTGATCGGCTTTTGTTTTGGGTTCGATGGACATCGAGACAACCGGTTCAGGAATTTTCATATTCTCAAGGACAATCTTGTTATCTGCATCGCAAACGGTACTACCTGACTTCGCTTCTTTTAAACCGACAAGGGCAACAATTTCACCAGCTGATACTGTTGGAACAATTTCTTGTTTGTTGGAATGCATAACGACTATTTTTGATAGTCTTTCTTTTTTCTGTTCAGAAGAATTATAAACTTGCTCACCAGCATTTAACGTCCCCGAATAAACACGTGTGTAAAATAACTTTCCTACATAAGGATCAGTTGCTACTTTAAAAACCAAACCACTAAATGGAGCATCTGGATCTGTTGCTCTTGTTATTTCATCACCCGTAGCAGGATCCAATCCAGTTATAGGAGGAACGTCTAAAGGAGATGGTAAATAATCTGTGACCGCATTGAGGACAAGTTGTACGCCCTTGTTTCTTAATGCTGTTCCACACAATACAGGCAAAAATTTAGCTGCTATGACAGCACGTCTAATAGCAGCTTTAAGCTCTTCAACCGTAATTTCTTTTTCTTCTAAAAACTTTTCCATAATCGAATCATCCGCGTCAGAAAGCCTTTCAATCAATGTATGACGCATTTCTTCAGCTTTTTCTTTTAAATCAGCAGGGATATCTAGAATTTCTATTTGTTCACCTTTATCATCTTTATATAAGTGGTACTTCATTGTAATCAAATCGACGATACCTTCAAAATGTTCTTCATGAGCATTAGGCATTTGAATGGCCGCTGCGTTTGCCCCTAAACGATCCAGTATTTCACCCAAAACTCTATCAAAACTTGCCCCCAAACGATCTAATTTGTTGATAAACGCAAGACGTGGCACACCATAACGATCGGCTTGTCTCCAAACCGTTTCTGTTTGCGACTGAACACCACTTGTTGCGCACAACACAACCACAGCTCCATCTAATACCTTTAAAGATCTTTCAACCTCAATTGTAAAGTCAACGTGCCCAGGGGTATCGATAATATTTAACTGCTTATCATTCCAAGAACAAGTCGTGTTCGCTGAGGTGATTGTAATACCTCTTTCTTGTTCCTGAGCCATCCAATCCATAGTCGCGTTACCTTCATCTACAGTTCCCATTTTATGAATAACACCTGCATAAAAAAGAATACGCTCTGTCGTTGTCGTTTTGCCAGCATCAATATGAGCTATAATACCGAAATTTCTGAAATCTTTTAGTGGGACTTTCTCTGCCATTTTTTCCTTTTATGTAACGATGCCCCTATCGGTCCTTTCTCTTATATAAGGAGATACGGGGCTTGTAGTATTACCATCTTAAATGAGCAAACGCCTTATTGGAGTCTGCCATTTTATGTGTGTCATCTCTCTTTTTAACAGCGGCACCTTCACCTTTATAGGCCGCTAATAATTCATCTGCCAACTTAATTTTCATGGGCCGCCCTTTTTTCTTCTGGGCGATATCTCTAATCCATCGAATAGCTAATGAATTTCCTCTTGAAGCAGGCACTTCGATAGGAACTTGATATGTAGCACCACCGACTCTTCTTGCCTTTACCTCTAACTTTGGTCGAACATTATCAATAGCTTTATTAAATATCTTAACACCATTGGCATCAGTTACTTTTTGTTCAAGTAAATCAAAAGCTCCGTAAACAATACCTTCTGCCACACTCTTTTTTCCTGCTATCATCAAACTATTAATAAATCGCGTTACTAATTTGCTGTTATATTTTGGATCTGCAATCGGCTCTCTTTTTTCTGCTTTTCTTCTTCTCATCTTTGTTATGCCTTAGATTCTTCCCTTTTCGCCCCATATTTTGATCTAGATTTCTTTCGTTTCGCAACCCCAGAAGTATCCAATGTTCCTCGTACAATATGATAACGAACACCTGGAAGATCTTTGACTCGGCCACCTCGAACAAGAACAATAGAATGTTCCTGCAAGTTATGACCTTCACCGGGAATATATGATGTCACTTCAAATTTGTTTGACAATCTTACTCTTGCAATTTTACGTAATGCCGAATTTGGTTTCTTTGGCGTCATTGTTTTAACTTGCAAACAAACACCTCGACGGAAAGGACAATTCATTAACGCAGGTGAATTTCCTTTTTTACTTTTTTGTACTCTTCTTTTACGAATCAGTTGTTGTATCGTCGGCATATTTCACCATTTCTATGTTTTCGTATTTGTTTAAACCAGTTCCAGCTGGAATCAAATGACCTACAATTACGTTCTCTTTTAGTCCCGAAAGAACGTCGATCTTACCAGATGAAGCTGCTTCTGTCAACACCCTTGTTGTCTCTTGGAAACTCGCTGCAGAGATAAAACTCTCCGTCGTCAAAGAGACTTTTGTAATACCCAATAATAGCGGTGTTGCTTGAGCGGGCTTTCCTTTTTTAGCTAAAACTTTTTCGTTTGCTTTCTTAAAAACAATCCGGTCAATTTGCTCTCCAATTAAAAGATCAGTATCCCCTGAATCTTCAATCTTAACCTTCTTTAACATTTGAGATATAATCAACTCAATATGCTTATCGTTAATACGAACACCCTGCAAACGATAAACTTCTTGAACTTCATTTAGCAAATACTCTTGTAATACTTTATCCCCACAAACACGTAAAATGTCATGAGGAACAACAGGTCCATCCGTTAATTGCTGACCAGCATAAACCCTATCATTCTTATAAACATTTGGATGTTTACCATGAGGAATGGTGTATTCAGCACTCATACCCGTTGAACTTTTTACAACAATAGAGCGCCGACCTTTCTTATCTTCACCAAATTCAACAACACCATCAATCTCACTAATAACAGCAGGATCTTTTGGTTTTCGTGCTTCAAATAATTCCGCAACGCGTGGAAGACCACCCGTAATGTCTCTCGTCTTTCCAGCTCCACGAGGAATCTTTGCAATAAGATCTCCTGCATTAATTTGTTGTTTATCTTGGACAAGAATGTGAGCACCAATTGGAATAGAATAAATCCCGACAACCTCACCCTTATCATCTGAGATAATAATTTGTGGATGGAATTCTTGCTTATGCTCAACAACAACACGTTCAACAACACCTGTCACAGCATTCTTTTCTTCTTGAACCGTTACGTCATTAATAATATCTTCAGAAGTAACAACACCACGAACCTCTGTAATAATAGGCACCGTATACGGATCCCAAGTAACGAAAATAGAATCTTTCTTAACGGTCTCACCATCTGTTATTTTTATACTAGCACCTTGAGGTAATTGGTAACGTTCAAACTCACGGCCGTATTCATTATTAATACTTATTGATCCATTTCGATTAAGAACAATAAACTCATTTCCCTTGGCAACAACACGTAATTGATGATACTTAATCGTTCCTGAATTTTTAGCTTTATAAAATGATTGTTCGATAGCTCGACTGGCTGTACCACCAATATGAAAAGTACGCATTGTTAACTGCGTGCCTGGCTCACCAATACTTTGAGCCGCAATCGTTCCCACAGCTTCACCGATTTCAACCATTCGCTGTGTTGCTAAATTTCTTCCATAACATTTTCCACAAAGACCCCTCTCTGACTCACAAGTAAGAACACTTCGAATACGAACTTTCTCAATACCCAAATGCTCAATAAGCTCCGACTTCTCCTCGGTAATGATGTCTCCAGCTTCAACAACACGTTGATCTGTAACAATATCAACAATACTGTCTAAAGCCACTCGACCAGTAATTCTTTCTTTTAAACTTACAACAAGCTCATCACCTTCAATAATAGCTGCTACTGTAATACCATTTAATGTTCCACAATCAAGACCTGTAACAACAAGCTCTTGAGCAACATCAACTAAACGACGCGTTAAATAACCAGCGTCAGCTGTTTTAAGAGCAGTATCCGCAAGTCCCTTTCTCGCACCATGCGTTGAAATAAAATATTCCAAAACCGTTAACCCTTCACGAAAACTTGCTGTGATCGGATTTTCAATAATTTCTCCCGATGGTTTAGCCATCAATCCACGCATACCTGACAACTGACGAATCTGTAATCGTGAACCACGAGCACCAGAATCGGCCATAATAAAAACAGGATTAAACGGATCCATATGCGTAAAGACTAAGTCGGACAACGTTTCTGTTGTGTGCGTCCATACGTCAATAATTTTGTTATATCTTTCTCGACCAGTAATAATCCCTTTTCGATACTGATCTTCAACCTTTGCAACTTCTTGTTTAGATGTTTTAAGAATATCTTTCTTTTGTTCCGGAACAGTCATATCGCAAATACCAATCGATATACCAGCTAATGTTGCTTGTGCAAAGCCCATATCTTTTAAATCATCTAATAGCTGAATAGTCTTTGCTTGCCCGAAACGTTTATAACAATCGGAGATAACCATTCCAATTTTCTTTTTATCAAGTAAATCGTTTACAAAACCAAATTTTTCTGGAAGCAACTCATTTAATAAAACGCGACCGACTATCGTTTCAATAATCTTTGGTTTTACAACGCCATCTTCATCTTCTTCAACACCACCAACATTAAGTGCTTTTTCTTGAGAAATAATCAAAGAAGGCTTATCTTCTCCCCAGACATGGTGATGAATTCTTAACTTAATTCTTTTATGTAAATCAATAAATCCATCATTGTAGGCAATGAGCACTTCATCTGAAGATGCATAAACGCGATCCTCATCTGAAGGATTCGTACTTTCTTTCGTCATATAATAAAGACCCAAAACCACATCCTGTGAAGGAGATATAACGGGTCGCCCGTCGGCAGGTGAAAATAAATTGTTAACGGACAATAATTCTAAGCGACATTCAATTTGCGCTTCAAGTGAAAGAGGAACATGAACAGCCATTTGATCCCCATCGAAATCTGCATTAAAAGCGGCACAAACAAGAGGATGAAGCTTAATAGCCTTACCTTCAATCAATACTGGAAAAAAGGCTTGTATACTTAAACGATGCAGAGTTGGCGCTCGATTAAGCATAATCGGATGATCTTTAATAACTTCTTCTAAGATATCCCAAACCTCAGTCTTTGCTCTTTCAACCATACGCTTTGCACCTTTAATCGTATGGACAAAACCTTTTTCACGGAGTTTACGAATAATAAATGGTTCAAATAATTCAAGGGCCATCTTTTTAGGTAAACCACATTGATGAAGTTGTAGAGTAGGACCAACAACAATAACGGAACGGCCAGAATAATCGACACGCTTCCCTAACAAATTCATACGAAAACGCCCTTGCTTTCCCTTTAACATATCAGACAAAGACTTTAAAGGACGATTTCCCGAACCAAGGACAGGTCGACCATGACGTCCATTATCTAAAAGGGCATCAACGGCTTCTTGCAACATTCGCTTTTCATTCCTACAAATAATTTCAGGGGCTTTAAGATCCATCAATTTCTTTAAACGATTATTTCGATTAATAACACGTCGATAAAGATCGTTTAAATCTGAAGTCGCAAAGCGTCCACCCTCTAGAGGAACTAAAGGTCTAAGGTCTGGTGGAATAACAGGCAATACATCTAGAACCATCCATTCAGCTTTGTTAGGAGACATTTTAAAATCGTCAACGATTTTTAGTGTCTTAGCAATTTTCTTGGCATTTGTTCCCGCAGGATTTGCCTTTTCTAAATCTTTTCTTAATTTTTTACACAACGCCCCTAAATCAATATCTTTTAAAATTTCACGAATAGCATCAGCACCAATTTTTGCCTTAAAACCACCACCATATTTAACTAAGGCTTCCTGATATTCATCTTCCGAAAGAAACTGCCGATCTTTCAATGATGTTTCACCTGGATCAATAACAATATATTCTTCGTAATAAATAAGTTTTTCTAAATCTCGCAATCCAATCTGAAGCAATGCAGCTAATCGTGATGGAACAGCTTTGTAAAACCAAATATGCGTAACGGCACATGCTAATTCAATGTTACCCATTCTTTCTCGACGAACAGAAGATCTCGTAACCAAAACACCACAACGATCACAGACAATACCTTTAAACTTGATCCCTTTATATTTTCCACAATTACATTCCCAATCCCTAACAGGACCAAAAATCTTTTCACAAAAAAGCCCATCCTTCTCAGGCTTCAACGTTCTGTAATTAAGCGTCTCAGCTTTTCGAATAATACCAAATGACCAAGAACGAATGACTTCTGGTGAAGCAATTTGAATGGCAACTCTGTCTTTCTCTACATTGTCTTCTTTTTTCTTTATCATATTAGGACTTTTTCTTTTCTTTTAATTTGTCTATGGGTTTCCCATTCTGACCAGGCTGCTCACCAGCCTTAATCATCTGGATATCTAAACAAAGGCCTTGTAACTCTTTGACTAGAACGTTAAATGATTCTGGCGTTCCAGGCGATAATCTTTGTTGGCCTTTGACGATTGCTTCGTACATACGAGATCGACCTTGAACATCATCACTTTTTACAGTTAACATTTCTTGTAAAGTATATGCCGCACCATAGGCTTCTAAAGCCCAAACTTCCATTTCCCCAAAACGCTGACCACCAAAATGAGCTTTTCCACCGAGCGGTTGTTGCGTAACTAAAGAGTAAGGTCCAATGGAACGCGCATGAATCTTCTCATCAACTAAATGATTAAGCTTAAGCATATAAATGTAACCAATGGTCACCTTTTGATCAAAAGGTAGCCCCGTATATCCATCAAAAACAGTAGCCTTTCCATCTTCAGGCAGTCCAGCTTCTTTTAAACTTTTCCAGATCTCTTCTTCAGAAGCACCATTAAAAACAGGAGTTTCTGAGGTAAACCCAAGCGTTTTAGCCGCCCACCCCAAATGCGTTTCTAAAAGCTGCCCAACATTCATTCGAGAAGGAACACCTAAAGGATTTAAAACAATATCCACTGGAGTCCCATCTTCTAAATAAGGCATATCCGACTCTGGTAAAATCCTTGAAACGATTCCTTTGTTACCGTGGCGTCCGGCCATCTTATCACCTTCAGAAAGTTTACGTTTTGTCGCAACATAAACAACAACTCTCTTAAGAACACCTGCTGGAAGCTCATCTCCACGTTTTACGCGCTCTACTTCATGAGCCTCTTCTTCTGTTAATTCGGCAATTCGATCATTAAAGGAACGAATAACTTCACTTTCTTCAGAGTCTTCTTCAAAGTCATCCATTTTCAATAGATCAATCTTTTTCTCATCAATTTTTAGAAGCTTTGTAAGCTTTTTCTTCTTATCTTCTTCCGCTAAATGTATTTCTTGCTTGTAGTAGGCTTTAATTTTTTCAATAGCTTCCGTTTCTTTGGCTTTATCAACTTTTGTTTTACGTCCACGTTCATTACGTTGGAATAATTCGATATTAACAACAACACCTTCAATACCTGGTGAAAGTGTTAATGACGTATTACGTATATCGGCTGCCTTCTCACCAAAAATAGCACGTAACAGTCTTTCTTCAGGCGACAATTCTTTTTCACTTTTTGGTGTTACTTTACCTACAAGAATGTCACCTGATTTAACTTCAGCACCGACGCGAATAATTCCATTTTCATCTAAATTAATTAATGTTTCTTCGCTTTCATTAGGGATGTCACGCGTTAACTCTTCATTTCCTAATCGTGTTTCACGGCATTCAACCTCAAATTTTTCAACATGAATGGACGTAAATACATCTTCACGCACAATCTTTTCATTTATAAGGATGGCATCCTCAAAGTTATATCCACGCCATGGCATAAAAGCAACCAACACGTTTCGCCCTAAAGCTAGACGTCCATCTTTAGTTGCAATACCATCTGCAATGATTTGTCCTGCCCTAACTTTATCCCCTAAACGAACCAATGGTGTTTGATGAATACAAGTGTTTGCATTTGTACGTTGATAATTTTTTAGTGGATAAACGGTTTTCCCAACGACAATTTCTCGAGCATCGACAGCCGTTACTTTTCCATCATTTGCTGAAATAACAACAACACCCGAATCTCTTGCTACCTTTTCTTCCATCCCCGTACCTACACAAGGCACCTCTGTAATCATCAATGGAACAGCTTGACGCTGCATGTTTGATCCCATTAAAGCACGATTCGCATCATCATGCTCCAAAAATGGAATTAAAGAAGCCGCTACAGAAACAATCTGCAAGGGAGAAACATCCATGTACGTTACATCTTTTGCTTTCATTTTTGGAAAATCGGTTTTATATCGACAAACAATGACGTTTTCTGCAAAATCTCCATCTTCCTTCACAATTGTATTTGCCTGTGCAACAGGTTCAACTTGATCACGATCAGCGGTAAGAAATTCAATCTTTTTCGTCACATTCCCATCTTTAACTTTTCTATAAGGCGTTTCAATAAAACCTAACTCATTAACACGCGCACAATTTGTAAGAGAGGCAATCAATCCAATATTAGGCCCTTCAGGAGTTTCAATAGAACAAACCCGGCCATAATGTGTTGGATGAACGTCACGAACCTCAAACCCAGCACGCTCTCGCGAAAGTCCACCTGGACCAAGAGCACTTAATCTTCTTTTATGTGTCATCTCTGAAAGCGGATTAACCTGATCCATAAACTGAGATAACTGACTGCGACCGAAAAAATCTTGTATTTGATTTGAAAAAAGGCGGGAATTAATAAGATGATGCGCGGTAAGATGTTCAAAATTATTCATGACAACCAAACGTTCTTTAATCGAGCGCTCTAGTCGTGCTAAACCAATTCTAACTTGATTCTGCACCAACTCACCAACAGTCTTAATACGACGATTACCCAAATGGTCAATATCATCCGTCTCACCAACACCTTCTCTTAAACTAAAAAGATAACGAACAACCTCAACAACCGTACCAATGTCTAAAACACGATTATCAAGACCAACGCCCATCTTTAACTTTCTATTTATAATATGTCGACCAACTTTGCTTAAATCGTAACGTTTTTGTTCAAAAAATAATCTATAAAAAAGATTGTCCGCAACCTCTACTGTAGCAGGCTCGGTAGGACGCATTTTGCGATAAAAATCTAACAGAGCTTCTTCTTTAGTCTCGGTATGATCTTTTTCTAAAGTTTCTTTCAATTTATCAAAATCATCTCCAAACAACTTCTGAATATCTTCATTTGTTGAAAGCCCCATGATTCTGAGTATTTGTGTGGCAGGAAAATTACGACGTCTATCAATATAAGCAAGCAGAACATTACTTAAGTCATACTTAATCTCAAACCAAGCTCCTCGAGCGGGTATAATTCGACCATGATAAAGACTTTTTCCGGTAGGATGCAACTCTTCTTCAAAAGAAACACCTGGAGGACGCTGAATTTGCGAAACAACGACACGCTCATCACCATTAATGATAAACGTTCCTGTATCTGTCATTAAAGGAAAGTCACCAAAATAGACTTCTTGTTCCTTAATGTCTATTGGTGTAATAAGACGCAACTTTACTTTTAATGGACCTGAATACGTCATCCCTCTTCTCTTACATTCTTGAGAAGAATATTTTTCTTTACCCAAAGTATAACTAATGTATTCTAATCTAATCTGACCATCATAACTTTCAAGTGGAAAAACTTCTCCAAAGACCTCTTCTAACCCCTGATCTTTTCTTTTTTCAGGATGATCGTAACGCTGCAAAAAATCAGCGTACGCAACCAACTGAATATCTAACAGACGAGGTAGTGGAAAGTTATCTTTAAACTTACTAAAGTTCTTAATATTTAACTTTGTCATAGAAAATTGGCCTTAAGTTATGATTTATGTTACAAACGAGATTAAATTACTTCAATTCGACTTTTGCACCAGCTGCTTCAAGCTTCTTTTTTAATTCTTCAGCTTCTTCTTTTGTAACACCTTCTTTAATTGGTTTTGGTGCAGACTCGACTAGATCTTTTGCTTCTTTGAGTCCTAAGCTAGTTGCCGCTCTTACTTCTTTAATAACAGCAATCTTTTGTCCGCCAGCTTCAGTTAAAACGACATCAAATTCTGTCTTTTCTTCTTCAGCAGCAGCACCGCCTGCAGCAGGAGCACCGGCCATCATCATGCCAGCCGCCATAGGAGCAGCTGCTTGTATACCTAATCTATCTTCCAAACCTTTTACTAATTCCGAAAGCTCAAGTGCTGTCAAACCCTCAATCGTCTTTGCGACATCTTCCAACTTTGCAGACAACTCTACACTTTCCTTTTTTTCTGTCACTGTATCTTCAGACATTTTAACTTCCTCCCTTTTTTTCACCTAACTGTTTCAATATAGACAAAAGATCTCTGGATTTTGCATTCATAACCGACATGAGCTGTGTCACAGGCGCTTGAATGGTTCCTAATAACATCGAAAGCAATACTTCTCTCGATGGTAATTCGGATAAATCTTTAATCTTATTATCATCAATATAGCGACCATCTAAAAGACCACCTTTTAGTGACGCGTTTTTACTATCTTCAATAAATTTAACTAAAACCTTTGAAATTTCTACGGAATCAGAATCACTCCAAACAAGAGCTGTTTGACCGCTTATTTTATCTGAAAGTTCCTGAGCATCAAGTTCTTTTAAAGCCAGAGAAGCTATGGTATTTTTAGCCACGAAGACTTCAGCGCCAACGCCTTTTAATTCTTTTCTTAAATCGCTAATTTGTGAACTAGAAATACTTGCGCAACTTAATAAAAATGTGCTTTCTTTATTACCAACAGATTCTTTAATCTTATTAACTAAATTTTCACGATAAAGTTGTCCAACTTTCATTATATGACCACCTTTAGACCCGGCCCCATCGTTGTTGAGACGCATAAATTTTTAACTAGATTTCCCTTTACCGCATTAGGCTTTACACTGTTTATTGCCTCAATAAGGTGTTGCGCATTTTCTAACAATTGTTCTTTTGAAAAAGATCTTTTTCCAATTCCAACGTGAATTCCTGCCTGTTTATCTGACTTAAATTCTATTTTTCCAGCCTTAACTTCTTTAATCGCTTTAGCAACATCAACAGTAACTGTACCCGATTTTGGGGTAGGCATAAGTCCTCGTGGTCCCAATATTTTTCCTAGTTTACTTAAATCTCTCATCATGTCAGGTGTTGCAATAACAACATCAAAATCTAAAAAACCACCAGCAACCTTATCGATAAGTTCTTGAGCACCCACTAAAGTAGCGCCCTCCTCTTTAGCCTTTTTCTCCAACTCACCCTTACAAAAAACTGCTATGCGAATATTTTTACCTGAACCATGAGGTAGGACAACGGTGCCTCGAACAGACTGATCAGAACTTTTAGGATTAATTGTTAACATAAAATGAAGTTCAACGGTTTCATCAAATTTGACTTTTGGAAATTTGGCAATATTCTCAACAGCTTTTTCTAAAGGATAAAGTTCATCCCTTACAAATCCCTTTTCTACTTCTTTCACCCGTTTACTTAATCTCGCCATTATTCCTCCACCTCAATCCCCATACTTCGGGCCGTGCCTTTAATAATTTTGATGGCTTGAGCATCATCATTAGTGTTTAAATCTTCTTTTTTTATTCGCGCAATTTCTGCTACTTGCAATTTTGAAATCTTACCAATAACTTCTTTCCCTGCTGTACCAGAAGCCTTAGCTAAATTAGCAGCTTTTTTAATTAATACTGAACTAGGTGGCGTTTTGATAATAAAATCAAACGACTTATCTTTATAAACTGAAATAACAGCAGGAAGAATAAGGCCTTCACGTCCCTTTGTCTTTTCGTTAAAAGATTTACAAAACCCCATGATGTTTACACCATGCTGACCTAACGCCGGTCCAACAGGTGGCGCAGGATTTGCTTGTCCTGCTGGGACATATAATTTAATTTGAGCGACTACTTCTTTTGCCATCGTAATTTCCTATATATTGCTAACTAATATTTATCTTAAACTTTTTCTACTTGCCAATTTTCCAATTCAACTAACGTTGACCGACCAAAAATAGAAACACTAACCTTTAATTTCCCTCGATCAGGAAAAACTTCCATAACAGCACCATTAAAATTTGCGAATGGCCCTTGAGCAATACGAATGGACTCACCCACATCAAAAATTGTTTTGGGGGTAGGTTTTGTTTCGGTGTCTTCTGTTCGCTTTAAAATCGAATCAACTTCTTGTTCTGATATTGCGGTAGGTTTTCGACCAGGCCCAATAAAACCGGTGATTCCAGGAGTTGTTTTAACCAAATACCAACTCTCTTTGGTCATATCCATGTTAATTATGATATAACCAGGGAAAAATTTTCGTGCTGTTATTCGTTTTTTTCCACCTCGAATTTCTGATACTTGCTCTGTAGGCACAACAATTTCTTTGATGTAAGTCTTTAAATCTGTCGTTTTCATCCGACTTTCAAGACCAGCCTTAGCTTTCTCTTCTGAACCTGTTTGTGTATGAACCACATACCACTTCATCGTCATTATCTTACCTTACAATTACCGCTAGAAATTTTGAAAGAACAAAATCAGTAGCTCCAATATAAACTCCTAATAACGCCGAGCTAATGAGTACAATCCAAGTCGCATCAATAAGCTCCTTTTTTGTTGACCAGGAGACTTTCTTCAGTTCAACGACTACTTCTGTAATAAATTTTTTTATTTTTCCAATCATTTTGTTTTTAAACAGGCCTGGTAGGGTTCGAACCTACAACACACGGATTTGGAGACCGTTGCTCTGCCAATTGGAGCTACAGGCCTAAACCTATACTGTTGTTCTTTTGCCCACCCATACCATCTATTTTTTGACTTCTCGGTGAAGAGTGTGTTTTCTTAAAAAAGGACAATACTTTTTAAGCTCCATTCTTTCCGGATGCTTCTTTTTATCTTTTCTTGTCGTATAATTAATGCGGCCTGATTCTGTGCATTGCAGATGAACGACTTCACGATTTCCTTTTTTCTTTGCCATCTTACCAACATCCTATTTTCTATTTCTAAAATTTATTTGAATAAGCCCCCGACCGGACTTGAACCGGAGACCTCGTCCTTACCAAGGACGTGCTCTACCAACTGAGCTACAGGGGCAACCATAATTGCTCAAAAAACGCTCTAAACAACCCCTTATTTTTACAAAAAAATACCGCTTAGCGACGATAAAATGAACGAAACACGCGCAATAATTGCTTATATAATATGTTAAATAACTACAAATACAATAAGACTAGTCTACAATAATCATTAGAGTATATATGTTTTTTTTATTTTGTCAAGAATTTTATTAGACTATTTTAGGGCTCTAATTATTTACCACTATTGGGTTTATGAACCAAACAAAATTATGGCAAAATTTCCAAATATCTCAATTTACCAACCTTTAAAACCCCTGGTTGAGCCGTCCAATGTTCATCTTCTATTTTAACCCCTTCAAAGCTTATGGCCTTTTGAGCAATTAAGCGTCTAGCCTCCTTTTTTGATGAGACAAGCTTATAGTCAAGCAGAATATCGACGATATTGGATGTTTTAACCTTCTTTAAAGAGCATTTTAAGACATCCGTTGGTACTTGTTTTTGGCTAAAAACTTGATCAAACTCTAAACGGGCATTTTGAGCCCTTTTATCATCATAAAACTGCCTAACAATTTCTTGGGCCAACTGCAACTTTGCCTCTTTGGGATGAAGCTTTTTAACATCCATCAAATCCATATCTGTTAAAAGTTCAAAATAATTCAGCATTAACTCATCTGAGATTGACATAATTTTACCAAAAATTTCTTTTGGTGATTCGTTAATACCAATATAATTCCCTAAAGACTTACTCATTTTTTTGACACCATCCGTTCCAACAAGTAACGGTGTCATTATTACAACTTGAGGTTCTTGACGGTAAACTTCCTGTAATTGTCGCCCCATTAGAAGATTAAATTTTTGATCCGTTCCACCAAGTTCAACATCGGCTTTTAAATGAACGGAGTCATATCCTTGAAGTAAGGGATAAGCAAACTCTAACAAACTTATTTCTTTCTGATCTTCGAAGCGTTTTTTAAAATCTGCACGCGCTAACATTTGAGCAACTGTACAATGTGATGTTAACTCCAAAACTTCTTGAGCAGAAAGTTTAGCAAGCCAATCGCTATTAAAAACAATCTTAGTTTTCTTTGGATCAAGAATTTTAAACACCTGTTCTTTGTAGGTCTTTGTATTTTTTAAAATTTCCTTTTTATCCACTTTTGGCCTTGCCTGATCTCGTCCCGTTGGATCACCGATCAGAGCCGTATAATCACCAATCAAAAAATAGACATTATGTCCTAAGTCTTGGAAGTGCTTCAACTTACGAATCAAAACAACATGACCTAAATGGATATCAGGTGCTGTTGGATCAAAACCGGCCTTAATACACAGTTTTTTCTTAAGCCTAGAACTCGCTAAAAGCTTATCTTCTAGACCTTTAGGAGAAATAATCTCAGCTGTTCCGCGTTTGATAATATTTAAAGCTTCTTTGGAATCCATTTTGATTTGATATTATGAGTGTTTATCAATAAGGTGGGATTTTTATAAGTATATAGAAATAAACAAGATATCCAGCTAAAAAACCGGATATCTTGTTATAGAATTCAATTTATTTACTCTTAAAGCTCTTTAGTACCAAAGAGCTCCTTGCGCTATCAAGTCAGTTAGAGCTCTTTAGCGCTAACACCGATCTTCATCTGCTCAACGTCAACTTTAATAATTTTAACGTTGATTTTATCACTCGGTTTTAGAGCTTCAGCTTTTTCTTTATCTATTTCTGAAGAATAAACAAGAGCCTCGACATCCTCTTCTAATTTCACAAACACTCCAAAATTAGAATTTAAAACGACCTCCGCTTCCATTTCCGTATCAACAGGATATTTGGCAGCAATTTCTGGCCATGGATTTGAAACGACTTGTTTAAGTCCTAGATTAATTTTTCTATTTTCAGGATCAACGGCTAAAACAACAACTTCAACCTCTTGTCCCTTTTGAAGAACTTCTTGAGGATGGTTGATTTTCTTAGTCCAAGACATATCAGAGATATGAATCATCCCCTCTAAACCTGAATCAAGCTCAACAAAGGCTCCATAATCTGTAAAGCCACGAACCTTCCCCTTAACCTTAGTGTCGACGGTATATTTCCCCTCCGCCTCCAACCAAGGATTATCTTCAAGCTGCTTCATACTAAGAGAAATTCTCTTGGAGTCTTTATCGACATTAATAATTTGAACCTCGATCTCTTCTCCAACTTTAAACATCTCTTGAGGATTAACCAACTTCTTCTGCCATGTAATTTCAGAAGAATGAAGCAACCCTTCAATACCCTTCTCTATTTCTACGAAAACACCGTAAGGCATAACATTAACAATCTTGCCCTTGGTTTTAGCTCCCGTAGGATATTTATCATAAATATCCTTCCATGGATTATCAATAATTTGCTTTAATCCAAGAGACACTTTAGAACTTGCTTGATCAAAATCAAGGATAAGAACATCTACTTTATCCCCAATCGAAACAACTTCAGAAGGATGATTAATGCGCGTCCAACTCATATCCGTGATATGAAGAAGGCCATCAACACCCCCTAAATCAATAAAAGCGCCGAAATCTGTAATACCTTTAACAGTTCCCAAACGCTTCTCGCCTTTAACCAATTGTGTCCATAATTTGTCTCGGACAACTTCTCTTTCTTTTTGGACAACCTCTCTTCTGGATAGAATGAGGTTTCTTCTTGCCTTATTTAACTTGGCCACTTGAAAGGTAAAAGGTGATGACATAATCTCATCTAAGAGAACACCTTTAAACGCTGAAAGAGACATCGGAAGGAAGGCTTCGACACCTTCAACATCAACAATAAAGCCACCTTTAACCTGCTTTATAATCTTTCCTGTTACTTCATCTCCTTCATTAATACTATCGCCCATCTTCATCCATCCCTTTAGCTTCTCAGCCTTAAGACGAGACAAAATGAGACGACCTTCATCATCTTCAATCGACTCAATAAGAACCTCAATTTCAGAATCCAACTCAATATTTTCTAAATTTCGAAATTCCTCGACGGAAACAAAACCTTCAGATTTAAAACCGATATCAACTACCGCTTCCTTATCATTAAAGGCTACTATCGTCCCCTTTACAATCTCACCTTCCGCAATATCGCGAAATGTATCATTGTACATTGCACTCATTAAACTTTGTCTATCTTCGGTCATTTATTTCTACCTCGATTATTAGATTCTTCAAAAACCACAGAAAAAAAGACCTTCTCCAATTTTTGAAGTAAACCATTATCGCAAAATTCTTCTTTTTGTCAATACTAATTTTTCACTTAATCACAGCACTGACAATCACTTAAAATCGATCAGTTAAATTAAGGATGCCGGGATACAAGTTTAACATTTATTCATCACCAAATCAAAAATAACCCAGACTGCAAAAATTTTGGCCTTAGACTATTAATATTTGTTTTAAAGTCAATAAAATTTAAAATATTTTTTATTCCGTAAACAATTGATACATAAATACTTACAATCAAAATAAATAATTTAACAAAAATACCACCTCTAGAATTGATTTTAAATCAAATCACATGCCATCCTTACACTCCATTGACTTTATTCACATTTATCAAATTGGAATTATATCGTAAAATACTGCAAATAAACAATTTACAAGTTTTTAAAAAAGCGTTTTCCCAAAGCGATTCAACACTATTGTATCACGCAAACTAAATTGTATCCTTAATAGATGAACCCTGAAACAACATATTAAGGGATATATTCTTTGTTTTGTAAAAATACAAATCCTTATCGGAGGCCCTGGTAATGAACTTATTAAAATCTAAATTTACTTTTTTCTTTATTCTTTCACTAACTTTCTTAATAATCCAATCGAACGTTTCTGCTCAACCACTTCCTAATAGTCCCGTTATCTCTAATATTACCTGGGATGATAAATCGACTGTTGTACGCAAAGGGGAAAACAGCGATAATTGGCCGGTCACCTGGGCTGCGGACGGACATTTATATACTTCTCCTCAAGATGGATGGGGATTTGAAAACATAAATACTAGTTTACCCAAAATTAGTATGGGTGTATCACGAATGATTGGATCACCAGGATCCTTTATTGGAGAAGATATTTGGGAAGGTGATTGTTGGCACTGCGGTGGCGAATTTGACGGAAAATCATCATCATTACTTTCAATAAATGGCATCTTTTACCAACTTTATGGTCCAGGGAGTGACTGGACCGCTGTCACAGAAACAAGGCTTGCTTGGTCCGCAGGATCGGCCGCTGCTTGGGATTCATCAGACCCAAATTTATTTTTTACATACACAGATGGATTTGCCGGCCCCGCCTTTATAAATTTCGGAAAAGACTATCAAGGCGCGCGAGATAATTATGTTTACTTTTATTCTCCCGACGTTTCAGGAGGGGATCCACAGGTTACTGGTAACGATCACATCCATATGCTTATGGGAAGAGTTCTGAAAGATAAAATTACCGACAGATCAGCTTATGAGTTTTATAAGAGTAAAGATGCAAACGGATACCCTATTTGGACAAGCAATGTTAACGCGCGGGGACATCTTTTTACGGATACCAATGGCGTTGGATTTCCAACCGTCAGCTATAACAAAGGTTTACGTAGATACATAATGGTTGTGATACATGGACTTGGAAATCTTGGTATCTTTGACGCTCCTGAACCTTGGGGTCCTTGGACCACGGTTGAATATACATCAAACTGGAATAACAGTATAACGATGTATATTGGAAACATTCCAACCAAAACACCTGATTGGACAAGTGATGATGGAAAAAGGTTCCATATGATGTTTAACGGATTTGATGTATTAAATGGTCAAATAGAACCCATCGCCAAGGACGCCTATCAGCATTTAAGAGGCCGTTTTAATGTTTTTAACCAAGCACCCAAACCCACTATCAGCGCTAACACAGCATCCGGAACAGCTCCATTAACGGTTAACTTTTCAAGCGCAGGATCTCATGATCCAGAAGGTTCCAGCCTTTCGTACAAATGGAATTTCGCTGATAACACGCTCTCTAACGCAGCAACCCCACCGCCTCATACATTTAATAACCCAGGAATATATACGGTATCCTTAGAAACAACGGATTCGGGCAATGCATCAGCGGCAAAGGCTTTTATTGTTACTGTCAATGCGCCTGGAACGCCAGCCATAACATCCCCTGCTCATGAATCCACCTTGGCGGGATCGGCAGTAACTTTTCAATGGAGCCCTCAGGCAACAAATAACATTACTGAATGGTGGCTATATGTTGGTTCAACTGTTGGAGGACAAGAATATCACGATAGTAAATCAATATCTGCAAACACCTTTTCAAGAACAGTCAGTGGTCTGCCGACAGACGGTAGCCCGGTCCATGCACGATTATTTTATAAAATAAACAACAGTTCATGGCAGCAAGTTGATTTTCTTCAATATACAGCCTTCGGCGGCTCGAGTAACAAGACGTTATCCGTTTCCATTAACGGCAACGGATCAGTGATTAGCTCTCCTTCTGGTATTAATTGTGGAGGAACTTGTAACGCTAGCTTTACTCACGGAGAAAATGTTGATCTTATAGCATCGCCAGATTCTGGGAACACCTTTACTGGCTTCTCTAATGATCCTGATTGTGCAGATGGAAATATTTCTATGACAAAAAATGTCAACTGCATCGTAACCTTTTCTCTAATAAGTGGAAATACGCCGTCAATCACCTCTCCTTCTGTTTCAACACTATCAGGCTCTTCACAAACCTTTACCTGGACTTCAAATGGGGCATCTGTTCAAGAATATTATCTTGGCGTTGGTACTTCTCCCCAAAACATTTCTACAGATCCTTGGGGGAATATTCATTCAGCCTCATCTGGTTTAAATACCTCTGTCACCGTTAACAATATCCCTACTGATGGTAGCTCCATTTACCTACGCCTGTGGTTTAAAATTAATAATAATTGGCTAAATGAAGATTATCAATATACGACCCATCCACCAACACTTACACCTACAATGTCAGCGCCCTCTCCTAATTCAACATTAAATGGATCTTCTCAAACATTTAATTGGGTTTCAAATGGGGCAGCTGTTCAAGAATATTATCTTGGCGTTGGTACTTCTCCCCAAAGTGTTTCTACAAATCCTTGGGGAGATATTCATGCAGCCTCATCTGGTTTAAATACCTCTGTCACCGTTAACAATATCCCTACTGATGGCAGCACCATTTACGTACGACTGTGGTTTAAAGTTAATAATAATTGGCTAAATGAAGATTATCAATATACGGCCCATACACCAATTTTTACACCTACAATATCAGCACCTTCCCCTAATTCAACATTAAATGGATCTTCTCAAACGTTTCGTTGGGTTTCAAATGGGGCAGCTGTTCAAGAATATTATCTTAGCGTTGGTACAACCCCCCAAAGTGTTTCTACAAATCCTTGGGGAGATATTCATGCAGCCTCATCTGGTTTAAATACCTCTGTCACCGTTAACAATATCCCTACTGATGGTAACTTCATTTACCTACGACTGTGGTTTAAAATTGATAATAATTGGTTAAGTGAAGATTATCAATATACAGCAGCAAATTTTTAACCAATAAAGAAATTGTTATCGGACTCTACCAAAAATAATTTATAGTTTAGCTACGTGGTTATAATTTGGGGGATAAAGCATAGATGTTTTTGAGGATGAAAGAAGAAATCTCGGGATAAGTTTGTTTATCCGAGAGATGTATGGGCTTTCCAATTGTAACGGTGATACGATGTCTTCTCAACCATTTAGCGCCATTTGGAAGAGCCTTGTCTGAGCCAACAATATAAACCGGCAACACTGGTTTATTACTTTTGTTGGCTAGAAATCCAATTCCCGCCTGTGGCTTTTTTTCACGATTGCCAGCTCCCCTAGTTCCCTCTGGAAATAAAATCAAAGGACAACCCGCTTTTAACCGTTTTAAGGCCTCGCGTAGCGCTCTTAAGTCGGATTTATCTCTCTTTATAGGGAAGGCACCGACATTATGAAAAAACCAACCGACTAATTTCTTTTTAAAAAGGGAGTCTTTGGCCATGTAGCTATATCGACGCCACCGACTGATTCCAATGATAAAAGGGTCTAAATTACTGATATGATTACTAGCAAAGATAAAACTTGTATCTTTAGGGATATTATCAACACCGATAAATTTGGTGTTAAAAAAAATTAGATCCAAAAACTTCATTAGTAAAAAACATGGCCAGTAGAGCATATAAAAGATATTTGTATTTTATTGTTAGTCAGCAAATACGTTTACTACTTCTTTAACAGTTTCTTTCCTACATCAATCAAGGCCAAAGCTTGTTTTAATGATTTGGCCTCAGAATAGGCACGTACAAGAGGTTCTGTTCCCGATGGTCTAAGCATCAACCAACTTTCATCTTCGCATATATATTTAATACCATCATAATCTTTAATCTCTAAAACTTTTTTCCCTAATAAAGATTTTATACCTTTAAGCTTGCTCATTTGAAACTTCTTTTTTCCTAATTCCAAATCAGCACGTTCGTAATAATATCGCCCAAACTCATCTTCCATATCATCCAAAAGCTGCTTGATGTTTTTCTTCTCATAAACCATCATCTCTAACAATAATAACCCTGCCAATGTCCCGTCACGTTCTGGGATATAATCTTGAACACCAATGCCCCCCGCCTCCTCACCACCAGCGAGAATATTTTCTGTCACCATCAGATGAGAGATATATTTAAAACCTACAGGCGTTTCATATAATTTAAGATTCCATTTCTTTGCAATATGATCCATCATGGTTGTTGAGCATGTCGTTTTGACAATACCACCGGAACGCCCACAATTACGCGCTAAATGTAACGCAATCAAACCTAAAATCTTTTGAGGGCTAATATATTCCCCACCAGGAGCTACAGCCGCAATACGATCGGCATCCCCATCAAGAACCAATCCAAGATCAAACTTTTCATCTTTCATCCGCTTTAACAGTACCGTAAGATACTCAGCCACCGGTTCCGGTTTTACACCACCAAAAGAAGGATTAAAATCATCACGCATCATGGTTAAATCGATTTTGCTTGTACCTAACACTTCTCTTAATATACCGCTTCCACTCCCATGCATCGCATCTTGAATGACCTTAAATTTAGTATTTTTTACCTTCTTTAAGTTGATATAATTTTTCATAAACTTCAAATATTTAGCATTAAAATCGAACATCGTAATCTTCTTCTGCTTAATAGCTTGATCAAAAGCCATGGTTTTAACCGGCACGCTCTCTAAATAAGCTTCCACTTTGTCTGTAACATCGTTAGAGGCACCACCACCCTGAAACGTTTTGATTTTAATCCCATTAAATTTAGCAGGATTGTGACTCGCTGTAATCATAATACCGGCAACACCGTTTAAACTAACAACGCCATAACTCAATGAAGGTGTTGGGATAAACTTGTCTGATAAATAAACCTTAATATTATTAGCCGCGAGAATACAGGCAACAATCTCGGCATATTCTTTTGACAAAAATCGTGCATCATATCCTATAGGTACGCGCCTCGCCCCCGTTCTTGCCTTTAAATCTTTTTTCACCCATTGACTAATAGCTTGCGCGACAAGAGAAACATTCTTAAATGTAAAATTATCCGATATGACCCCCCGCCAGCCATCGGTACCAAATTGAATTTCAGGATGTACTTTTTTCTTCATGAATTGACCCCTCTTTAAAATTAAGTATATAGTTTACTTCGTTTAATATAACTTAAAACATTATCTGGAACAAAATATCTAGGCCATTTGCCAGCTTTAATCATCTGCCTTATTAGAGAAGACGATATGTCTAATTTAGGCATTCCTATCGATCGAACCTTTATTTTGGCTTGCCCTTTTTTGTTCGCTGGTCTATTTGCCGCTACAAAACTAACTCTTTTTTTTAATAAATCGATATCTTTCCAAGTATGTAACGTCTTATGATTGTCTTCACCCAAAATGAAATAAAATTTAGTCGTATTTGGAAACTTTTTTCGAAAAGTATTTACTGTATCGATACTGTAAGACTTTCCTTCTCGTTTGATTTCTACATCACTACTATAAAAATTTTTTTCACCCTTAATAGCAAGCTTTACCATTTCTAAACGTTGTGCTGGATCTGCCAAAACTTTCGAACGTTTATGAACAGGCGTATGTGCGACAATAAAATAAATGCGATCACATTTTAATTGCACAAAGGCTTCTTGAGCCAATACGAGATGACCGATATGAATCGGATTAAATGTCCCACCCAATAAACCAATTGTCATCAAGGTCTTATTTGTCCTTTACCGCGAATGAGATATTTGTATGTTGTTAATTCTTCTAAAGCCATGGGACCGCGCGCGTGTAACTTATCTGTACTAATCCCCACTTCTGCCCCAAAACCAAATTCATATCCATCTGTAAATCGAGTCGATGCGTTGACATAAACGGTTGCCGAATCGACACATCGTAAAAATTTATCAGCCTCTTTTTTATCTTCTGTAACAATCGCATCAGAATGTTTCGAACCATAAGTATTAATATGCGCGATCGCCTCATCAACACTATCAACAACCTTTACCGACAAAATAAGATCAAGGTACTCCTCACTCCAGTCCGCTTCTACTGCCTTTTTAGCCGCATCAGCCAATATCTTTTTAGTTTTTGAACAACCTCGGATTTCAACGCCCGCCTCTAACAAAGCAGACGCCACTTCAGGTAAAAATTTATTGGCTACACTATTATGCACTAACATTGTCTCCATCGCATTACAAACACCAGGCCTTTGAATCTTTGCATTCATACAAATAGCTTCTGCCATATCTAACTTGGCTTTTTGACTGACGTAGGTGTGACAAACACCTTTGTAATGTTTAACAACGGGTATAGATGAGTTCTGTGCAACAAATCGAATAAGCCCCTCGCCACCTCTTGGGACAATGAGATCAACATACTGATCAAGTCCCAACAAATGATGAATAGCTTCTCTATCTGTTGAACTAATTTGAGCAATCGCATCAACAGAAACCTTAGTCTCTTTTAAAGCTTCTTGAATAACGGTAAATATCGCTTTATTAGAATAGTATGCCTCTTTACCGCCTTTTAAGATCACCGCATTGCCCGATTTCAAACAAAGGCCAATACAATCACTCGTGACATTAGGACGAGACTCATAGATAATACCGATCACACCAATGGGCGTCCTTACCTTCTCAATTATAAGACCATTGGGTCTTTTTATCGTCTTTAAAACCTCACCAACAGGATCTTTAATCTTAAGCGTATCTAATAAACAATCCGCCATGCCTTTAATGCGTTTTGGATTTAAGACCAAACGATCAACTAATGCTTTTGAATAATTTTCTTTCTCCGCGGCTTTTAAATCTTTTTTGTTTTCCTTAATCAGATAATCAGAACGACCCAATAAAGCTTTGGCTATTTTCCGAAGGGCCGCATTCTTATCTTTCGTTGATAATAACGACATCTTCATGCCCGCTCCTTTAACGTCGCGCGCCATCTTTTCAATTTTATTCTTTAATACTTCACTACCCATTACATATTACCTTTCACTTAACACAAGATTATCATAATGAATAGCTTCCATCTTTCCATTTTTCTCGTTCATCTTATTCAATTCTGAAACCGAATAATTGACAATCCCTCGTGCAATCTCATGTCGCGAAGGATCACAAACGACAATGACATCGTTCTTTTTAAAATCACCCTCATAGGATTCAACACCTGGCAGAAGTAAACTTCGCCCACCCTTTAACAATGCTTCTTTAGCTCCTTGATCAACAATAAATGTTCCCTTTGGTTTTGCTCCAAAAGAGATCCAATGTTTTCTGGCTAATAATTTTTCTTCTTTTTCAACAAACAACGTTCCAATCTGCTCCCCTTTAAGAATACGCAACAAAACATTTTCTGTCTCACCATTAGCTATAATACAAGGTATCTTGGCATGCGAGGCCACTTTAATCGCTTGTAACTTTGCCTTCATCCCGCCTTTTGACATATTCTTTTTTGTCGTTCCTGTTGCAATGCTTTCGATCTCTTCAGTTATTTCTTTAATTTCGTTAAAAACTTTTTTATCTTTACTTTTCGTATCGTAGAAACCCTCGACATCGGAAAGAATAAGCAAAAGATCCGCCCCAACTAAAGAAGCCACCATAGCGGAAAGCTTATCATTATCACCAAACTTTATCTCTTCGGTTGAAATCGTATCATTTTCATTAACGATAGGAATAATATTTAAATCAGCCATCGCATTTAGCGTATTACGCGCATTATTATAACGTTTGCGATCTTCGAAATCATCCCAAGTTAACAGCAGTTGCCCACATTTAGTTTTATTTCTCTTAAATAACGCCTTATACCTCTCCATTAAAATCGACTGTCCCAGCGCAGCAACAGCTTGTAAGGAGGCTAAATCAGCAGGGCGTTGTTTCGTTGCTAGCTCGCCCATTCCAAGAACAATGGCACCAGAGCTTACAAGAATCACATCAATACCCTTTTTTCGAATGGCTGTAATTTGATCTACTAAGGAACGCAGATGAGCCATTTTGGGTTTCATCTTATAGGTGGCGATAACACTTGAGCCAACTTTAACAACAACTCTTTTTATACGTTTTGGAAATTTTCTTAACATAGGATGATTTCAATTTTGTCAATTAATGGATCTAACCCTTCTTGATTGACAGCAGATATAGCTAACACATCGATCTTAAACTTCTTTTTAAATCTTTTTAAATTATCTTCAGCGTTAGGCAAATCCATTTTATTGGCAACAACGATTCGTTCTTTCAACATAAATTCATCGTTAAATTGCTGCAACTCATAGTTGAGTTTCTCATAATCTTCTAGGGGATCACGCATGTCAGAACCTGCCATATCAATTAAGTGAACTAATATATTTGTACGCTCTGCATGTTTAAGAAAGCGATCACCTAAACCTTTTCCCATATGGGCATTTTCAATAATACCAGGCAAATCAGCAACAATAAAATGAAAATCTTCTTTTGATACAAAGCCCAAAATAGGTTGCTTTGTCGTAAATGGATAGTTGGCAATCTTCGATCTGACTTTGGAGATATTTGATATGAGAGTAGATTTTCCTGCATTGGGAAAGCCAATGATGCCAACATCGGCAATTATTTTTAATTCAAGGTGAATTATTTTTTTTTCGCCTAACTTTGGTGGTAGAGGGACTTTTTTGCGTTCATTTCCAATCCCTCCTCGACCACCTTTAGCAACGGTCACACTTGCTTGATCATCAACAAGATCCTTTATTATAAGTCCTGTCTCATAATCGCGGATTAACGTTCCCTGAGGAACGCGAAGGATACAGTCTGCACCTTCTTTACCCTTCTTTCCCTTACTACTGGCATGTCCTCCTCTACCAGCTTTATAGTGCTGTTTGAATCTAAAATCTAGAAGGGTTTGGATGCTACGATCTGCTTTAAAAATGATGTCACCACCATTTCCACCATCTCCGCCATCGGGACGAGGGTATCGGATATAGTTGTCTTTATAAAAACTTTCGCAGCCTTTTCCGCCGTCGCCTGCTTTAACTTGAATTCGTGCTTCATCAACAAAACTCATAAGGCATCACACTCTTATCCTTTACGTTTAACCGTAGAGCCTTAAAAGCTTTAAGCGCTGATGTTTGTGATGTTAAGAGCGGTTAATTTCTGACGGTGTCCAATTTTACTTGAAGAATCTTTGCGGCGTCTATATTTAAAAGCTATGACTTTATCGGCAAGCGTTTGCTCAAGAACTTTGGCTTCAACCTTCACATCTTTAAGATATGGCTTTCCAACGCGAACATCTTTGTCATTAGCAAATAAAAGAACTTGATCCAATGTAATCGACTTCCCAACTTCATCGGCCAATCGATTCGCTTCAATCGTATCTCCAACACTAACTTTAAACTGATTTCCTCCAACTTCAACTACTGCAAACATTTTTAATCCTCCTACTCATCAATTAATCCAATCTTATCAATACTTTCTCAAATGAGAAACATTCATTCTAACTCTTATATGAAAATTATCAACTAAAAAATGACCCCTCATTTAAATCATTTTAACCCGGCCGCGACCATCACAATAAGAGCATTTGGTAAAGGATATTGACTCAATGGTCTTTCCTGTCCTTGCTCTGGTCATTTCCACAAGTCCTAGCGGTGAAATACGATACACCTCTGTTTTGGCGTGATCCCGGCCCAAGGCCCTTTGAAGAGCATCAACAATCTTTCTCTTATGCTCTTCACGGGTCATATCGATAAAATCGATAACAATAATACCACCTAAATCCCTTAATCGGAGTTGCCTGGCAATATCTTGAATAACCTCCATATTGACCATAAAAGCAGCCTCTCCCGGTGATGCTTTGACCTTAAACTTACCACTATTAACATCGACTACCGTTAAGGCCTCAGTCTGTTCTATAACAATATAAGCCCCTGATTTACAGTAAACATTTGTATTGTATATTGTTTCCAAATCTTTAGAGACATGTTTCGCATCAAATAAAGGTTGTTGTCCTTTATAATAATGAATCTTATTGATCATATTACTGCCAATCTGATCTTGTACAAACTTCTTGATGCGCACGTATTCTTCATGAGAATCGATAATAAGCTTATCAACCTTCTCCGTTAAGTAGTCACGCACAATCTTCCAAGTAAGCCCACCTTCTTGTCGCATTAATGCAGGGGCTTTAGATTTCTCAGAACTCTTTTGAATTAATAGCCAATTCTTATAAAGAAACTTCGCCTCGCGAACAAGCTCCCTTTTTCCTTGTTTAAGAGATGCTGTACGGATAATAAATCCACCGTTTTTAGCGAAGGTAAACTCCTTAATAAGTTCACGTAATCGTTGACGCTCTTCTTGGCCGTCAATTTTTCGAGATATACCTGTCTGTTTATCAAATGGCATATATACAATAAAACGGCCAGGCAATGTGATATGAGTTGTTAATCGCGCCCCTTTTTCGCCAAAAGGGTCTTTAACAACTTGAACAAGAATCTCTTGTCCTACTTTAAAAGGAATATCGTTTTTAGGCTTTTTGATTGTTGCTTTGGTTGGAGCTTTATGCGTGGACTTAGGAGTCTTTTTTAAAAGTTTCTGAAGAAACTGCTTTGGCCCCATAAGTTCTTCTTCTATAAGAGGATTGACTACATCCGTCAAATATAAAAAACCATTTCTTTCTTGGCCAATATTGACAAAACAGGCATTAATGGAAGGCAAGACAGATTCCACACGTCCCTTATAAATATTACCCAATAAAGATTGGTAATGATCCGCCTCTATATGAAAATCTTCAATGCGCCCATTTTCAACAATGGCAACATACACTTCACTCTTGTGAACTTGAATCAAAATCTCTTTAGACATAGTATCTCCTTAATAAAGCGACAACAAAAGATGACTGTTGTGATGCTATGCCAAAATTATGTTTCTGAGGGGACCTCCGGGGTAATGATATGTGGTGTCATAAATAAAATAAGGTCCGTCTTTGTCGTTGACGTTGATCTTTTTTGAAACGCAAGACCTAGGATTGGAACATCACCTAAAAAAGGTGTCTTTTTCTTCGTTTCCGTAACCTGATTCGTTATTAACCCTGCAATCACCAATGTATCCCCATCTTTAATCATAACACTTGTACTAGCTGATTCATTACTCAATCGTGGCAAAGAAGTATTTTCAACCGTTACAAAATCTAATATCGCAGTAATACGTGGTTCAATATCAAGCGTTACAAATCCCGCCTCATTGACATGTGGCGTAACTTCAAAAATAATTCCAATATCTTTGTATTCCCATCCAGATACTTGAAGACGCGCTTGCTCTTCATTATAAGTATATGTTGGTATTGGATATTGGCTTCCAACAGTTATTTGAGCAGACTGATTGTCCAATGTTACAATTCTTGGATTGGACAAGATATCAGTGTCGCTTCTCGATTTTAACATCTCGAAAACAGCCTGCACCTGTGCAAAGTTTAACGTTCCATAAACAAAATCATCACCGCTAGGATCTGGGAATGCGCCAGGAGCATATTTATTCTCCGTAATTGACGTAAAAGGATACCTAATTGGTCTTTGCGATCCCGAAATAGATGCTTGGGTGACCCAATCAATTCCTAAATTATCTGTATCAGAAAAATTTGTCTCTACTATCTTTGCTTCAATAAGAACCTGAGGTGTTGTTGTATCTAACGTTCCAATAACCACTGACATTAAATTAATACGTTTTTCAATGTCCGTAACTATAATCGTATTCGTTCTTTCATCAAAATCAACGTTACCCCGATCTGACTTCATTTTCTCAACTGAGGAAATCACTTCTGATGCTTTTCCAAAATTTAACGTAAATGTTTCGGTCACCAAAGGCTCTTGTTCGGATAACAGCATAACATCTTCACGCCTTTTTTTCAAATTTTCTACAGTGGTGACCATAATGATGTTTCCTTTACGCTCATAAGCATACCCATAGGTTTGAAGGATAACATCTAACGCTTGTTGCCAAGGAACTTCATTTAGCTGTATAGAAACAGCCCCTACGACCTCAGGACTAGCCACTATATTGACCCCACTTTTGATCGATAATATCTTAAATACATTGCGGATATCCGCATCACGGAAATCCAGACTCACCGTCCCCTCTTCAGACATCGAAACATCCGAAACCTCACCCCCACCAGTTTCATTCTGAGCAAACGCAACTGAACCACTCAAAGCCACCATCAACATCGCTACTAAAATTCTCTTAAACATCATTTTACTCCTCCTTTTTTAATATCAACTTAAATTCTTCTTGTTCTTTCATAATAGTAACTGAAATTTCAGATACTTTAATAATAAGGTAAGGTCCAATGCTGTCGTTTACTTTTACAATCCGGCCATTAATGATGGCAACATTCTTGCCTTCACTAATAGTCATTATCCCTTCCAAATGCAAATCCGTAATTAATAAATCCTCCTCAAACGTTATAATTCCTCCTCCAATACCAATAAGACTCATCATTGGATCTCTCTTATTCTTATCATCATAAACAAACGGCTCCTCTTGCTCTTCTTCCTGTACTTCTTTGGCAAACAAAAGACTATTATTTGCCACATAAAATGTTAGTGTTAATAAAATCGTTAGCCAAATACCTCCTCTCATTTATCGCCCTCTTCCTTCTCAACGTTTTCAAAAACTATCGCCTTAAACGTTAATTGCACTGCATGTTTCTTTTTTCCAATTTTAGAAGTTATCGAAAATTTTCCCACGTTAATATAAGCTTCATTATTCTCAATAGAATTTAGAAATCGTCCTACATTGTGATATGCACCTTTGGCTTCCAGATTAATAGGCAACGCATAATATTCTCTTTCTTCATTTTCCAATAACAACTCTTGGTCTTTCGTATCAGGGATAATTTGATTGATGACAACCCCATTATCATTAGCAATTCTTGAGATATGCTCTAAAATCAAAGGAACTTCCTCTCTGGATCTAATCCTTTCATTAAGATCTTCCACCTCATCACTAGATTTTCTTACATCTTTACGATACTGATTCAATCGAAGCAAATCATTCTTAGTTTTCTTAAGATCTTTTGAAAGAACTTCTATCTCAGGAGAAATTTTCGATAAAGTTTTTATTTGGGTTCTCATGATAATAAAATAGTCTAAAACAAACACCAGCAATAATATTCCAAGAAAAACATACATTTTCTTCTGTTCATCCAGATTTGTAAATTTTTCTGTAAAATTATCTATTGTAGGTTGTAATTTTTCGGGAATTTTCATTATTATTTTATTTTTGTCGTAATAAGAAAATCAGCTATTTCGACTTTTTTGATTGATCGACGTTGAATGGAACCCAAATCAATATTCTCTAAACTTTTTAAGAAATCAGGTGTTCCCTTCAATTTAGTTGTAAACTTATGAACATTAATCATCTCTTGATTGTCCCTTGATAATGCACTTCCCTCAATAAAAAAGACCCCATCATCTAACGCTATTCGTCTAAGCCAAACATCTCTGGGCAAACTATCGCTTAGAATATTGAAATATTGAGACCATGCAATGTAAGATTCTTGTGTCAACTCTTCAATAGCTTTATGTTTGGATTGTAGGGATCGTAATTTTTTGAGGACATCATCAACATTTGTTTTTGAAGGCAAGATTTCTTCCCATTGTTTTTTTAAACCCTTATGTTGTGCTAATTTATTGATATTAATTACAAAAAGAGCAATATGTGTCACGATTAACAAAACAATCATCCCTCCACCTAAACCAATAATCACCTCAACAGGCATATTTAATGCATTTGAAGATGCTTTTTTCCTTTTAGTTTTTCTCAGTTTTACGGGAACTAAATTAATATCAATCATAATGACTTAAGGCGAGCCCAAGGGCAACAACTAGCTTTGAGCTCATTTGGTTTAATTGTTCTTCGGATATATTTTTTTCAACTATAAATGACGGAAAAGGGTTTAACGTCTCTACACTAATTTCTAAGTTTTTTTCTAACGTCTTATCTAGATTTTCCAACATAGATGCGCCACCTGTAATAAACATCTTTTTTATTTCACTATCTTTCTCAGTTGCAAAGTAATCAAAAGATAGTTTCAATTCCTGAACAATATTTAAAACCGCCGCCTCACATGCGCTTATAACTTCATTCTTTTTTTCTTTTGGATCACGCTTTAATTTCTCAGCTTCTTCAAAATCAACACCCAACACGTTACTAATCCTTTTTGAAAAATCCCTTCCTCCCAAAAAAATATCTCTCGTAAACCAAGGTTTATTATTTTGATATATAGACAGACTACTAACCGATTCACCAATATCTAATAAAGCAACAACATCATTTTCTTTTGATCCCTCCATAAGCCCAATAACATTTCCTAATGCAACAGCATTTAGAGTGATAAATTCTGATTGTAATCCAAGCTCCGCCAACATTTTCATGCGCTCATCTACCAATTCTTTTTTAGATGCTGCAGCCATAACGGACATTTGGTTATTTTCACCGTCGGAATCTAAAATATAACAGTCTGTGTATATTTGATCTTGCGCGAATGGAAAATATTTATCAGCCTCGATTCCAAAAGAATTTCGTAAATCTTTCAGTGTCATTTTGGGCATATTGATATGACGAATGAGAGTTCCTCGACCAGAAACAGCGGTATACGGCACATCACAAGCATTGTCTAATTTTTCTAAGATTTTCTGGATAGCGTTAGGGATGTTGCCATTTTGAACAGTCTCAACATAGCAATTATTGATATGATAGGAACCATCATCATCTTTGATGACTTCAACCAACTTACATTCACCTGAACCAATGTCTAAGCCAAAAGAGGCTTGAACACCTTTTTCAGGAATTAATTTCCTGATCAAGCTAAAATAACCTTGCAACAATCGATTCACTTCTACTCCTTACCAAATTTTGTGTAGACATTATCCGATAAACTTAAATTCAAAATCACCGAATAACTTGTAAATATATATATTTCTTATACATATATTATTGCACCAATATCACATCATCAAGTGGTATTTCATATATTTCCTTCACCTTTTTTTGTTTTGATTGATCCACTATTGGCTCTACATTAGGAGCGACTTCTATTTCCTCTGCTGAAACATCTATCATTGGTGTTATACCCTTACTTTTAGTCTTTAACTTTTTCTTAGTATCTTTTTTCTCCATTTTAATCACAACACTAGGGACATCTATGGCATTATCAACCTCCTCCTTCAACCATTGATTCGCCATATACACAGCAATTGCGATTAAAATAAAAAACACAATCAAGACATTCATTCCCATACTTTTTTTTGCCATTACGAATCTCCTTGCTGCCATACAACTTTATCAGTAATATCATTCGTAAACGCGATAAACGTATTTAATGAAGGAAAATATGGTGGCGCACTGCCTCCTTGCATTCTTTCATCATAAACAAAATTCCTTCCATAGCCGGACAAATATTGCCCTGTACCCCCGTTAAATAGACCAAAAGCCCCATAATTATCTGAGATAACACCACCTAACAATGTGGCCACACCACGGCCTCCAACACCTTGATCTGTATAATTGTCAACCTGAAAGATCCCAGATTTAGCCAAAATTGTACCGTGAATATCCACATCATCGGGAGCTGATGTTCCGATGCGAACATCTCCAGCCCATGTTACAAGACCTAACAAATTATCGGCGCCATCCGCATGGGGTGCGACATAACCAGCTGTACCTGGCGCACCAACAGCCGCCGTATAATTGGAATATCGAACATGATTGGAAACAACAATATCATCGTGGCTTGATATCGTTAACTGCGTATCTTGTTGAACCGTTCCTGAAAGTTGGTCAACACCTCCAGCCACATAAATAATCGTTCCGGCGTTATCAATTCCGTCTGGTACTCCCGTATAGACCGTCGTTCCAGTCCCCACCGTCTCAACATTTGTCTGATTATTGGCTGTATCTACTGTAACAATTTTTGTAGTCGCTCCTTGTTCGATGGTATAGACCGCATTGTTGCTTCCATTAACACCTAAACTAATGTTGCTATTACCATCAACGTATATCCCGCCTGTTAACGCCGTCCCATTATTAGCTAAATAAACACCATTGCCTGAAAACGTTTGTCCACCTGTAGATTGATCAATAATGTCTTGTTGTTGGGCCGGAGAACTTAAGGATACAGAGGTCGCATCTCTATTAAATCCTGCATTAAACGTTGGAACATCATTTGCTCCATTATGGTCGTCGTCTAATAACACAGTAAATCCACTGTTATAATATCTAGTCGATTGTTCATGTTGCTCAACTAAACCATCAAAGGTCCCACTAGGATTACCATATATATTGTATCGCCCATTAGTGTGAATAGGGCCAGCAAAATTTGTATTATTCGTAAACCAAACATTTGTTCCATTGGGTAATTGTTGCTCGTTTGTAAACAAAGCATACTTTGCAAAGTTATCTCTTTGTACGCGAATCGTGAAATCTCCAGACAATTGAACATCTTTTAGAGAGCCACTTGAAATCGCATCTGACTCAATGCGATAATTGTAAGAAAAATCCCAAGAGTCTGCTGTTACAACGGCTGGGTTAACTTTCTCAGTCATTATAATATTCAAATCATACTCGCCACTACCGAATGCAACGTCAGATAGCGCAAACTCTGCTTGAGCTCCATTAACGGTCAAAACTTGAGCCCCACCATTCTGCACAAAATTTGTAAGAAAACCTATACCATCTCCATTGGCCACATAAGTCGTCGTATTGGCAATCAACGTCGCTGGATTCGTTGCATTAATGGTGTTTTGTAAATAAGTATTTATTAACGTATCTAACTGATCAAATCCAGCATCCCCTCCTGCTTGTGCTACATAAAATGATTTGGCCTGCTCACGTTCTCTAATGGCTAAATTATTTTCATTGACCGTTCTAAGAATAAAAATACTGGAAAAAGACAAGAGCATAACAAGAACATACAGCGTTATAATAAGTGCTACACCTTTTTTGTTATCCAATCTCATAATCATTTACCCCCTATTATTTAAAAATACATCCAAACTGCTAGACGCGGTAACTTGCCGATTCGTTGCCGTCGTTTTTGTTGCGGTCACAACAAGGGTAATTATATTCTGACTGCCGCTCAGTGTAATCTGGAAGTTCGTAATATTTTCCGCAAACTGATCGGTTCTCACAGCATTCCCACCATTATCAATAACTTGTCTCAATAAGTTGTTATTGACGTCAGCAACATAATCAATCCATCTATAATCTATCGTAGCGCAATCATCATCGGCATCCATGCACGATGAGTCCGTACACCCCCAATTTAAGGGTGCCCCCCAATTGGCTACGTCACCATTAGCATCAATGATACTTGTTCCCGCTTGGCATATAATCGGCATCGCAAACCTTAACGTATCTGTGGCATTCGCTCCCGTATTGTCTCCTATTGTCACCTGCATTGTTCCAACAGAATTATCTCCACTTTCTCTTAACTCTTTAGCAATGCGCTCAAGGGTAAATCTTAAATTTTCCTGTAATTCGATCTGAGCATCCGTTTCAAATAAGGCCCCCTGCCCCGTTGTAAATGTCATATACACCCCACCCATCATGATCGAAAGGATCCCAAGAACCGTTAGCATTTCCAGTAAACTAAAACCAGCTTTATTATTCATAAAATACTCCTACCTGTTATAAACGGCACTAACAATCTGCACAGGAGAATCTAGCATGCCACTGCCATTAACATCTTCGCCCCCATCAATCGCACCATCTAAATCAGTATCTTCCCCAACAATACGACCATTTTTTTGCTGCCAACAATAAGTTATTGTGATGACCAACAAATTTGGATTGGTATTATCAACATAAGAAACACCGCGACCATTATTTCCAACAGTAACATCTTGGAAAGCAACATTATTAAAATTTGCTAAAATTTGATTAAAGGCGGTATCTTTAATGAGAGACATTCTTGTTTCTATCGCTCTCACAGCCAAAGAAGTATTACGTGACATGTCATTTAATTCCATACAACGGATGAAAGTCACCATCGTTCCAGCAAAAGCAAAAACAAGAATTACAGTTGCAACCATTAGTTCAGCTAAGGTAAAACCACTATTATTACTACTCTTAAAATTTAAAATGGTTTTATTTTCCATAAATCAATTCCTTTATCTTTACACCTATTGCAGCACAAAAAAGGGGGGCTTTATAACAAAGCCCCCCCCCTTCAAACACAATCAGCCAACAAAGCACTGATTAAATTGGTGTAAGAATTCCACCAGTTCTTATCGTATACGTTGTTGTACCTGACGTACCTACTGTTACCGGAATGGCAACAAAAGTATACGAACCAGCACTCATCGTACAAACGAAAGTAAACCCTGCTTCTGTAGTCCCACAATAATCTTTATTAATGTAGGCTGGTGAAGCAGAAGTCATTGAAGTCATGCTCGTTCCGTAATTACCATTCGATGCTGTTGCAAACGTCTCCGCTGCAGTAGACATCGTTTTTACTGTACTTTGCGCCAAGGCATCATTAGCTGATATCTTAGCACGTAGTAAGTTAGGAATCGCGATAGCAGCCAAAAGAGCAATAATGGCTACAACGATCATGATTTCGACCAACGTGAAACCACTTTTTTGATAATTCTTATTCATTTTTAATTCCTCCTCACGGAATTTTGAGCTTTCTTTGTTTAGCAGCTCCGTTCCAGTGAAAGGGTATTTTATAATTATAATAACAGTAACGTCCCTTACTCTCGAATCAGAATTCACTAAACTCTTTGGCTCAGTTTGGTAAAACTACCTATGTTTGAATTCTAACATCCTCCTTAGTGTTGTCAATTTTTTTCAAACATATTTTAATGACCTAATTTCGGTCAATTCTCTAAAAGTTTCACAAAAAAAACCTACTTCGATAAGGAAGTAGGTCAAAATATCTGACTGTGGCAACTGGCTATCCTAAAATAATTCTCAGGATCCTATAGTTTTGTTCGCGAATCTCCATTCGCGACCCAGCTTTTTCTTCGCTGGGGCCCCATCCTTACGGAAGGTTTACCTTTAACATGTTAGCTGGATTTCTCCCCAGCTATGGTAAAAGTATAGCACCTACTTTAAGCTCTGTCAATATAGCCAAACTACTAAAAATGTTATATTACTCTATTAGTCCTGCCTAGCTTCTCTTAGGGACTTTTTGAGCATAGTTATGTTCTTTTTAAGGGAAACATTTTCCTGCTTTACAATGGACAAATTACGTTCAAGCTGGGTTTGATGTTCATCAATTTTAACAAAATCGACACCTCTATCACCTAGTTTCTGCTTAGCTTTTGTAAGCACAGATGTCAGATTTTCCTGCTTAACTTTAAGCCTTCGGCTACTTTCAGACAAAACGGAAATCTGACTGTTATTGGTCTTTTTAAGCTGCTCAATCTCAGCATGAAGCTTTTTTTGATCTTCTTTAGCCACATCTAATTCATCAATCAGAACCGTAAGTTTTTGCTTTAGAGACCTTTGCATACCTTTAAGCTGATCCAAACCATGCAAAGGTTTTTGATATTTCCTCTTTAATATACCTAAAGACTTTTCTCCATTTTTCACACTTATCTGGCTATCTTTTATGGCATGAATTAACCGTCTCTTCTCACTTTCAAAAGTTTCTTGATCAGAATGCTCTATTAACAGGCGCGTTTTGACATTCAAATTAGATACTTCTAACTCTCTTTGGGCAATTTGCTTCTTAATTTCAGAATTCTGATATTCTTTATCACCTATTTTTTTCATTATCTGATCCAACTCCTGATCCAAAGACTGTAAATCTCCCCTCATTCTCATGGAACCTCTTTCATACAATTGTGATTCTTTTTTTAAAGATTGGCTAAAATCCTTAACATAAGGATCTTCTTCTATCAATTCACTTTTGTTTTGCCCCATCATCGCTTCCACTTCTTTCAGTTCTTGAATTTTGCCTTCCAAAATACCAACTTCAGACTTTAACCACTTGTTTCTTTTAGACACCTCCTGCGAACTCTGCTTAAGACTCTCCAAACTCACCTCAAGTATTTTCTTAACCTTCGCTTCTGAATCCCATTGACTCCAAGCATTAGATGGAAAAGTAAAACACAATAAAGCTACAGCCCAGCACATACTCTGAGCGATAAAAAATCGTTTGGAATGTTTTTGAATCATCTCTTAAATAATGTTTGTAATACTAATGATTGGTAAAAATAATGCTATAACAATAAAGCCGATAACGATCCCTAAGACACCAATGATTAAAGGCTCAATAATACTTGTCAGACCTTCTACCGCGGCATCTACTTGATCATCATAAAATTCTGAAATCTTTAATAACATCTTCTCCATTTGACCAGACTTCTCACCAATCGCAATCATACGCGTAACCATAGGAGGAAATACACCACTTCTCTCTAAAGGAGTCGCAATACTCTCCCCTTCACGGACATTATTTTTAACATCCTGAATAACCAATTCCAATACACGATTACCAATAGATTTTTCAACGATATCTAACGACTCTAAAATAGGAACACCACTTTGTATAAGTGTTGCTAATGTTCTAGAAAATCGACTAACAGCAACCTTGCGTAACAACTCACCAAACATCGGCATCTTTAAAATGTATCCGTCAATAATCTTCGCCCCACTATCTGTTTTGTGCCACTTAGCTAATAAAAAGACTAAAAGAACCACGCCCCCAATAACAAAAAGCAAATAATTCTTTAATACATCACTCACAAAAATAAGCGTTTGGGTCATAGGGGGTAACTCCGAATCAAACGAATCATAAATACCAGCAAACGTAGGCACAACTTTTACTAATAAAATGACGGTTATGATCGCAGACATCCCCACGACAACACTTGGATAAATAAGTGCCGATTTTACTTTACGCTGTAACTTTAACGTCTTCTCCATATAACCAGAAACACGATCAAGAACAGTGCTTAAAACCCCACCCGTCTCCCCTACTTTAACCATGTTGATAAACAACGAATCAAAAACATTCGGATGTTTGGCAAAAGCGGCGGATAAACTACTTCCATGCTGAATATCGCTTTCCACGGTACCAAGGACTCTTTTAAACATAGGATGCGTTGTCTGTTCTTCCAAGGCATTTAAAGCTTGAATAATGGGGAGGCCGGCATCGACCATCGTGGCTAACTGACGAGAAAAAATAACAATCTCATCGGGCTTAACTCTTTTACGGGATATAGATTTAGATTTACTCTTTGAATCTTTTATTTCTTTGACAGAAACAATGGTAAGTTTTCTCTTACGAAGCTCTTCAATAACAGCAGATTTGTTATCCGCTGAAATCTTCCCGGCTACAGTTTTTGAATCTTTATTTTTAGCCGTATATTTAAATGTGGACATCTAAGTCTCCCATTTATAATCTTCTCTCTTTTCAAGAATATACTAAAATTATAAAATTTGCTAATATCAAAACCAAATTTTTTATATTTGTTTCATTCTACCATCAATTCTGATCTTGCAAACAAGGAAAAGATATTATTCATTCGCGGTTACACGCAACACTTCTTCCAAGGATGTCTCCCCTGCTACACATTTAGCCATCGCATCTTCCCATAAAATATCCATATCTTTATTTTTACGAGCATATTCTTTAATCGCATCAGATGACTCTCCCTTAATAAGCATAGCGCGAATGGTATCGTCAATATCTAAAATCTCTGTGATACCCATCCGTCCCTTGTAACCTGTTTGCCTACACTTATCACAACCTTTTCCTTGATAAAATTCGACTTGCTTTTGAAATTTATAAGGCAACTGATCTCGAGCTTCTTTAGAAATAGTGACAGCTTCTTTACAATTACTACAGATCCTACGACACAATCTCTGAGCACTTACCATCACTAAGCTGGACGCCACAAGAAAAGGCTCCACATCCATATCGACAAGACGTGTCAATGCTCCTGCCGCATCATTGGTATGAAGAGTTGAGAAAACGAGCTGTCCTGTTAAAGATGCTTTTATGGAAATATCGGCAGTCTCATTATCACGAATTTCCCCAACCATAACAATATCTGGGCTCTGTCGTAAAATAGATCGCAACCCTGCAGCAAAGGTTAAACCAATATCATGTTGAACTTGAATTTGCGTTAAACCATCTACCATATATTCCACAGGATCCTCAACAGTAATAATATTTCGTTCCACCGTATTAAGCGCGTTTAATATCGAATATAGGGTGGTTGATTTACCACTTCCCGTAGGACCTGTAACCAAGATCATACCAAAAGGTTTACTCATCGCTTCATTTAAAACCTTAAGCGCTTTTTTAGAAAACCCTAAACCTTCCAATCCCACGGAAAGATTTGCTTTATCCAAAATCCGCAAAACAACCTTTTGACCAAATGTGGTTGGTAATAATGAAACCCGAAAATCTACCTCTTCCTTACCGATCATCAATTTAAACCTACCATCTTGAGGAATTTGAGTTACGGTAATATCTATCCTCGACATAATTTTGATACGAACCAAAACAGCATTTTGGTTTTCTTTAGGGATTGTTAGAATTTCATTTAATTCGCCATCCACCCGATAACGCACACGCATGCCATCAACAATTGGTTCAATGTGTATATCAGAAGCTCTTTGTTTAATCGCATCTTTAATGATCAAATTGACCATGCGGATTATAGGAGCCTTCTCACTTTCATCAACAAAAGAATCAACATCCTCTTCCTGATCTTGATCCACAACAATTTCAAAATCATCTATAGACAAATCTTTAGTGATTTCATTGACAGTAGATACGGTTTGAGCGCCATAGTAAGTATCGATAGATTTAACAATTTCGGAGTTTGTACTCATGACAACATCAATCGTTTTGCCTGTAATACTTTTTAAATCGTCAATCATAAAAACATTTAAAGGATCCGATAATGCGATCGTCAGGGTATCTTCTAATAAAGACAATGGAACAATTTTGTATAATCGCGCTGTTTTCTCTGGAATGGTATCTTTAAGGGATGGATCAATTTTATATTTCGATAAATTTATAAATGGAATATTTAACTCTCTTACCAAAAGCATCAATAAATCTTGTTCGGTTATAAGGCCTTTCTCCATAAAAGCCTTATCTAGACTTATTTTTTTCTTTCTATGTAATGCAATCGCATCGTCAACATCTTCCTTGCTAATACGCAAAGCTTCAACGAGTGTATTTATAATTTTATCTTTTAATGTTTCGCTCATAATTTTTTCGTTGTTCTACTTTTCTTTGTCTTCCTCTTGCGCCTGATCCGGAGCTGTAATGCGTATAACCTCTTCTATTGTC
>JAJDCB010000020.1 GCA_029261065.1 Candidatus Omnitrophota bacterium
CTGACCCATATCAATATACTCGTTGCAATGAACCTTCATCGCGACTTTAGGATTAAATACATACGGGGTAATTTCATAATGAATGGTCTTTTCATTTGGAACATATTGGATATCCACTTCATTTTTTAATATCTCTTTTACCATGGTTAACAAATCTTTTATTTTGATTTGCTCTCTTCCGCAAATAATGACACTACGATTTTTATAGTCCTCATCTAACACATCAACGCTTAAACGTGCAGCATCAGAAACATGAATATATTCACGTATCTCCTCACCATCTCCTTCTCGAATAATTTTCTTATCTAAAAAAGCTTGTTTAAGCATTCTGTGAATCCAATTTTTATCCGTTGAGCGTGGACCATACAAGGAGCCATATCGTAAAATGGTATAGTCTAAATCATAAGCGCGTTGATAATTTTCGATAAATAATTCTGAAGATTGTTTGCTGCAACGATAAAACGAGCCTGCATCACTATAAACATAGATGGAACTAGAAAATATGAATCTCTTAACCCCCGCTTTTCGCGACGCTTCAAGAATAATAAGATTACCCATCACATTGACATGCGTTGTTGTCACAGGATTAAGATCAGCTTCTTCTAGATCAGCGACGGCCACAAAATTATAAACAATATCAGCGCCTTCAATAGCTTTAGCAACAGCTCTCTCATCCATCACATCGCCTACGATCATCTCTTGATTTGGTGTCAAATAAGGAGAAGCTGTTTTATCAAATATCCGCACCTGATGCCCCCGACTACTTAAAGCATCAGCCACATGGCTTCCTAAAAACCCAGCACCCCCAAAAACAGTTACATTCATAGATACTCTCCTCTAAGTTATATTTATGTCATGCATGCGGTGAACGGCGCGCACGTGTTTCAACTTTGAGTTATCATCCCGCGCTCAGACATTCGCCTAGGCCTTCTGGGCCGAGGCTCAAACTCGCTCGGGATGATAACTCAAAGTTGAAACTCACATAGTTTCTCAATAGCAACTTTATATAATTTTAAACTTAACGTGCTCTATTTGGAGGTGACCCAATAGGTCGCGCGCAGTTCTGAGCGAAGCGAAGTTGTTTGAGCACGGCCTATTGGGTCACCTCCAAATCGTGCCCTAAATCTACCCCTTAACAATCTCCTCAAACCCCTTTAAAAGATTCTCAACTGATTCTATTTCCATTTTAATCCGAGCTTCCTTTGCATAAGAACCAATATGTGGTGTCAAAATAACATTTTTAAATTGCGTTAAAGGTCCATTGTAAGGCTCATTTTCAAAAACATCCACCGCCGCTCCAGCTATGCTGTTATTGTTCAAGCAATCCACTAAGGCCTCTTCATTAACAACTCCCCCTCGTGAACAATTGATTAAATACGCATTAGACTTCATAAGAGATAATTGTTTTTCATTTATCAAGTGATGCGTATCTTTTGAATAAGATACATGCAAGGTAACAAGATCAGAACTCGATAACAAATCTTCTAAAGATAAACTTCTATAATCATCATGTTTTGATGATAAAAAAGGATCGTAATAAACGACCTTCGCTCCAAAAGCAGACGCTAACTTTGCAACATATTGACCAATTTGACCAAATCCAATAATTCCGACAGTCTTATCTGCAAGTAACGACCCCATACGTTTCTTCCAAATACCAGATTTAACTTCACTATCAGAAAGAGAAACCTCTCTTAATAAATCTAACATCAATCCTATTGTTAATTCACCAACAGCTTGCGTGGGACCAGTGGGTGTATTAAAAACTTTGATTCCTAAATTCTTAGCTGACTCTAAATCCACATTATCCATCCCCACGCCACAGCGTGAGATGACTTTTAGAGAAGGCAATTGTTTAAGCACTTCAGCCGAAAGTGTCTCTGTGCCTGCAATTAAACCATGAATTTCTTTCGCTAACGGCAGAAACTCTTCTTCTGTTACTTTGCGGCCAAATGGATTTAGCGTTACATCGACTTCCTCTGATTTAAGACGATCCAAAGGAGCCTGATCGAATTTAGCAAAAGATGATGTTGATATTAAAATTTGTTTTTTCATAATTTTAAAAATATCTCGTTAAAAGCTCCCATAAAATGTTTCATCTGATCTTCATTCCCAATATTAATTCGAATACAACGATTTAACGGAACATCCGAAAATCCAGATTTAACTATAATACGTTTCTTAAAAAGCTTCTCTGTTCCCTTCTTAGCTTTTTGTTGTGAACCTACATCAATCAGGACAAAATTGGAATAACTTTTAAAATACGAAAAGCCACTTTTATTTAATGCTTTTTCTAAATATTTTTTTCCCTTAAGCGCAACAGCAATGTTTTTCTTTATGGAAGCGTAGTTATCTAATACAATCTCGGCTAACTTAACAGCATAGGCATTTGTTTCATACATAGGTCGCGTTTTATGCAAATGATCAATCATCTCCTTAGAACCTAAAGCAAATCCAAGACGTGCCGAGGCCATTCCAAAGGCCTTTGAAAAAGTTCTTGTGACAACAAGATTATCAAATTGATTAATAAACTTGGCACATGTATTAGGATAATACAAATAATAAGCCTCATCAATTAATACAACGGATTTAGTCTTTTTACACAGCTTGATTACCTCAAGAAGCTTCTCCTCTTCTATGATCGTTCCCGTAGGACTATTTGGATTAGCGATACAAACCAATTTTGGTTTTATCTTTTTTATTGTCGAAAGCAATGCCTCTACAGAAAAAGATAAATCATCCCCGTACTTCATCTCATGATTTTTAGCTTCAAACATTTTGACATATACATAAAACATCGCATATGTAGGAGAAAGCATAAGCACATCATCTCCCGGATTAACAAAGGCTTCAAAGACGCTTTTAATTGCGGCATCTGAACCAGAAGATAAATAAATTTGATCAACAGCGCATTTTTCCTTTTTGGCCAACTTTTTATATAACGTATCAACCTCAGGATAGCTCGTTACAAATTCTGAATTAATTTCTTGGATAAGGCGTTCTGTGATGCTTTCAGGAAGATCCAGAATATTTTCATTTTTATCCAGACGCAGGTATCCGCGTCGGGATTCTGCAGCGTTTCGTACGCGGTTTAAACGAGAAATGTGATTTTTAACGAGTGATCGGCTCATAAGTAATGGTGTCGTCCCCGCCCCCTATGTCATTCCCGCGAAAGCGGCAATCCTACGGGGTAAACTCCAGCGGGGATCCAATAATTTTAATATTAATATTTTAAGATTCCCGCTTTCGCGGGAATAACATGATTATTTTTAAACAACAACACACCCTTTACAAGGATAAACATCACATCTCTTTGCATTTAGGTGCTGCTCTCTTAACAATTGATAATTCTCATCCTGCCAAATTTCAGATACACTTTTTTGATTTATATTACCCGCCAATAAAACCGATTTAAAATCCGTATCACACGGATTAACCTTCCCATCATACCAAACAAACATCCGCCTCCATAAATCCGAACAAGGTGCTGTGACATTGTTAGGTTTGACTTGATAAACATTTTCCCATGGGTTATAAACGACAAAAGCAATCTGATCAACAAGCTCTCCCCACATCTCATACATAGAGTCCATATTCTGCGCATCATTAACCTTAACTCCAGAAACGCGCGTAATTAATTTTGAATCGGGATACTGTTTCTTTTTTATCTCATTAAAACGATGAATATTTGTCAAAACCTTATTTAAATCACCCTTCACTCTCAATTGACTATACAACGGTTCCACAGCGGCATCGGCAGAAAAGACGAGTGTGTTAACACCACCTGACAATATCGCATGACAATGTTTCTCCGTTAACATCGAAGCATTCGTATTAATCTTCAATCCTAAAAATTTACCCGTACAGTACTCCAACATCTTATCAATATCTTTACAAATAAGTGGCTCTCCTCGAGAAGCCAAAGAGAAAAACTCAACATGCCCTTGAACCTGATCGATAACATCTTTAAACATCTCAAATGTCATCGACCCCATCATGCCATTCGCTTTTTTCGTAAATGAGGCATCTGTTTGATAACAAAAAACGCATCGATAATTACAAATAGATGTTGGCTCTATTTGCAAATATGGCGGATAAGCATCTAGTTTTCTTTGTTTTGGATATACATCATAACGATAGCGATGGTAAACATACCGCGCTACATTATCGTCATCAATTTTTGTCAGTTCATCGGCAATGTGTTGTGTGATTTTAAAATCCGTGTCTTGATCAATCGTTTCTAAATCTATTAAAGCTTTGCTTAGAATCTCTTTGAATCTCTCTTCGCAATCCATCGCCTTTAAGATTTTTACAACACGCCCTGCCTGCTTGCCAACATCAGCCTGAATATTTGTGCAAAAATTTTCAAAGCTGTGATGCTTTTGATACGTTTTATCCGATGCTGTTTTTTTTAATTTAGTTATGCTCATAATAGTAATCTTAATCGTGTCATTGCCGCTTTCACGGGAATGACAGGCCATGATAGTGGCATCAAATATTACTTCCTAACCTTCGGCTCCTCCACCGAAACCTTATGTTCCTTCAACCAATATTCCAAAGTAGGAATCTGCCATTGATAGTCAACATCAAATCCTCCCCATTGTTTTAGGGGATGTATTTTTTGTCCCATCCATCGTTGAGGGAGCAAGCCATCTTTGATATTTTCTATACATCGAGGCCTTACAATCGAGGTGCCCATATCTGCAAAATAAACATCGCCTTGAGAATCTCTATTATCACTTAATTTCGAAGGATCCCCATACGCTTCAAAAGGAACAAATGGTTTTAACAGTCCCTTCTCATCAAGCTTGCGAGCCCTTAAGGGACTCCACATGTTATACTGTGAAACACTCACCGCAGAATCGATCTCTTCATTATCTAAAAGGACCTGCACCCCTTCATCGATCATTGCACTTGTAATCGTCGCAGCATTACACATCAATAACACAATCGCTTTAATATCTTTACTAACATTCTCTTTAACCCAATTATACGCATGAACAAATACATCCTCGCCTAAAGCATCCGTAGTACACAGATGTGCTGGTCGGTCTATAATTTCAGCCCCATAATCTTGAGCAATAGATGCAATTTGTGCATCATCCGTTGTGACAAACGTCCTATCAACCAGACGCGAACCTAAGGCCGCTGATAATGGATAAACCATCATCGGTTTTCCTAAAACCGGAAACACATTCTTTCCTGGAAACCCTAAACTCTTTCCTTTTCCCATCATGACAGCAACAATCATATCTATCCTTTCTTAACTTCTTTTTGAGTACTAAAACAACTAATTATAGTAATATTGTCATTCCCGCGAAAGCGGGAACCTCAAAATAGTAATACTAAAATTATTACTCTTACTGGATCCCCCGCTGGAGTTTACCCCGTAAGATCCCGCTTTCGCGGGAATGACATAAGGGGCGGGGACGACACTTTTAAGATTACATCTCATGCGTAGCACGACAGGGTGCAATCCCTGCTGTGTTTCTTGCGTATGTTTTACACCGACGCCGGCATCGCATCATTCGCATCTTCAAAACTTGTTGACTCGTTGTCCCAAAATTTCTCGATAAACTCTTCTTTAAGTTTATAAAATATTTTATTTCCCTCTACCGTATTTTTCTCAGCCTTTTTAATGTCTGGCCAACGTGATTTAGGAAAATTCACGTACATATTAAATGTACGCAGAAGTGAATTAATTTGTTCTTGTGGATACTGAGGCATTTTTAAGACAGAGCCGTTAACAAAGATGGAATGAACAATATCATCTTCTTTTAAGAGTCCTAAATCATTACAGACAGTTCGTAATGGCGTTCCTGTAAAAGGAGTGAAAGCATAAGCATTTCGGTCTGAAGCTTTGATGCGACGGTTAACCTCTATCGTGTCAAAAGTCAAATCATATGTTTCATGAGGAAAGCCCATCATATTATTAACACTAAAAGGAATACCGACATCAGAAACGATATTTAAGCTTTTAACCAAAAGATCATTTGAGTAAGAACGTTTGATAACATCACGTCGAAACTTTTCATTACCATGTTCTAATCCAAAAGAAATACGCGCGCATCCTATATCTTTAAGACGCTTAAATCTTTCATAGGTGACGGTCTCCACACGTGTCTGACACCAAAAAGGCAAACCAATGTCTTGATACATATCAGCAAATTCTTCAAACTCACCTTTTTTCCATGAGAAAAACGTATCCGCCCAAAAATAAAGATATTCCGCTTTCATTTCATTTTTGTAAAACAACAACTCACGTCGCATGTTCTCAAATTTCTTTCGTCTCAAATAAGACTTCCCTTCTTCTTTTTGATACATCTCCATTTGAGAAGGAGAATTACAAAACGTACATTTGTAAGGACAACCCCGATGTGTTTCAACAGGAAACATCCGCCACACCCGACCACCCATGGGGCGATAAAAACGAGCCTCTTCAAAAATAGACATATCAATTAACGGATTAGCATCCATATCGACCATTTTTGTTGCATTAATCTTGATACTCCCATCTTTCCTTTTCACCCAAAGATTAGAAATATCATCATACGATTGCCCTTTTTCTAAACGTTCACACAAAAGATTTAAAGCATCTTCCCCTTCTCCTTTACAAACAATATCAATCTCAGGGTAACCTAATGCAACTTTAGGCGCAAACGTGGCAAAGACACCACCTAAGATTGTCTTCGGTCTTTTTGACCCAAGAGTCTTAATTAATTTAACTCCCAACAAAAACATATCTTCTGTCGCAGACATTGCAATAAGATCTGGACTATAGGAGTTAACCAACTTTTTAAAATCTTGAAAGACATCTGAGGTTAAGACAGTCACTTCCTGCGGCATTTTAAAAGGACGCGCCATGAGTTTATCAACTTTCATACCGTCAGAATCAGCTTCAGCATGATCATCACCCAACTTTTCATAGTAAGTGGTGTCAAATAACTTCACATCAAAGCCACTTCGTTTGAGTACAGCGGATAACAAGCCAATCGCTGGAGGCAACATGTTCATGCCTCGCAAATTAGGATAAACTAAAAGCACCTTTAATCTCATATGCTCACCTCTTTATGTTGTTTTTGTGTTTTAGAAATTTTTTTCTCTGTCGGTCTTAATATAAAAAAATTAAAATAAGTTCCTTCGTTTTTACGATTTGTCCCAAGGGGGGAAAAATAATTTATGGGATAATGATCGATACACTCCATTTTGGCATGCGAGGCAATCTTTTTAAAATCTTGCGCTGAAAACTCAAATTTATGTCCATCGACATCTCGAACTTCACGCTCATTCCAACCACCTTCTTCAACAGACTTCATCTTTAAATCAACCCAAAAGGCGTTATCATAAATTCTTGTTTGTTTCACATAAGGAATTGAGATAAAAATTTTCTTTTGCGTAACACGCCCAATCTCACTTAAAGCTTTAATCGGATTAGGGAGATGCTCTAAGCATTGAAAACAAAATGAATAGTCAAATTCATTGTCTTTAAAAGGCAAATCTTCGACATCTCCTATAAGAGCTTCGACACCAAAACTTTTAATATAGTCAATAACATCTTGATTGATATTTACCGACGTCCCCTCTCGTTTCATTGCCCTAAACAACAAACCACTCGTATCTCCAAAATCGGCCACCTTCGTATGCGAATAAAACACATCCGGATAATGATTCTTAAAATATTCATACATACGAAAATATCGCACTTGATTAATAAAAATATCGGGATGATCAACGGTTTGCCTAGAAGGTTCGTACACATAATGCTTTGCAAACTGCTCGTAAGAAAACATATCTTTGATCTCTTGCGTCTCTTCAATAAGAGATTCCAGTCGCGCATACATTCTTTTATTACCAGGTTTATCGACAATTACCCTTTTAATTTTCTTTGCCAAATTTTTAATCATATCTACTCCTAAACAATAAAAAACCAACGTTTCGCGGATCATCCTCGGGAATACCGAGGCAAAGGTTTCAAGGTTGTAGGCAACAATCTAAGCGAGTTTGAGCCTGGCCCAGAAGGCCAAGGCGAATGTCTGAGCTGAGATTGTTGCCTACAACCTTGAAACCCGTGCGCACTAGTCTTACACGACCGTTATCTCTTCAATCTCCCGCTCCATACCCTTATGCGACAAATGCTCCACAATAAATTCAAGCCATTTGATGTCGCTGATAGTATGAACATCCACAAAACAATTAGGATTGTGGAATTCTTGCTTGATGCCTTTAATTTTTTGACCAATATAATTCCAAGGCTTTATCCCTTTTTCGCGATTAAGCCAAGAGTTATATCGAAAACATTCGACGGTATGATCGATTTCATAACCTTCGCTATCTTGCCGCGAACCAGAGACTCTCGTTTGGCTATCATCAAAATAGGGAATAAGATCACCGTTTTTTATCTTCATCAATGCCTCGGGAATGTATCCCGTCTGACGAATAGTCACAGCTGAATCATATTCTGGATTTTCTAACAAACATCTCATACATTGATCAAACACATCAGGATCTCTAAAGGGGACCACACATTGAGGAATGGCGATGATTTCTAAATCAGGATGTTTTTCTTTGATAAAAGCAACAGCATGATCGACCGCTTGCATAAACTTTTCATTCTTCGCTAATTCATTCTCGCGCATAATCACTTGTGCACCAAACTGCTTGGCTTCTTGTGCTATGGCGTCTCCATTCGTGCTGACCCACACCTGATCGACACATTTAGAATTCTTCGCATCTTCAATCGTCCACTGCAAAAGCGATCGCCCCTTAACTTTCCAAATATTTTTTCCAGGAAGGCCGATACTTCCCTCTTTGGCCATAATAAGAACTATATTCAAACCCCCACCTCTTCTTTCCTTAATGTTTCATTAACATATTGAATAAAATTATAATGATACTCTTTTGGATACTTATAATCTTTTAAATCTATATTCTCATTCCATTGTTTCTTACCCACAAAAATCTCATCAATCACCCAATTCAAACACGTCCGCGTTGTCACATAATAAGCGGGTTGAGGTGATAAGTTATCATGAATTTGAGTTTCTTTGACATTAAAATGATTATATCGCTGCCATCGATCAAAAAGTACAACAGGAATATTATTTTGTACAGCTTCTTCAATACACGTCGAGGAATAGCTAATTAGCATATCAGCCGCAGATAAAACGCGCGAAAATGATCCTGTATTTACAAAACAAATATTTTTAGCCTCCGGTAAAAGGCTTCTAAATTCTTCTTCAGATAGATAACAAATAGGATGCGGTCGGATGATAAGAAATGTGTCTTTTTGATCTTTAATCGCATTGACAATATCTTTTAACGTCACAAGATATTCATCCAATGTCTCAGTAATATGAAAACGGAAACTAGCGCGATCTTTTTGAGTGGAGGCATGGACAACAACTTTTAGATGCTGATGATTAGCCCCAAACAATTCTTCACGCAACGAATTTCTATCTTCTTCTGTTACCACAGAATAAAGCAACGGTCCTGTATGCAAACGATCCCTATCATCTTTGTAATAATCAAGAAACTTATCAGCGCATGGCGTTTGAACAGCGACGGTTGAATAGCTATTAGAAATAACACTTCTTGCTAATCGATAATTTTCGATCCGTTCATATTCATTATTAGGGGACACATGTGTTCCGTGACTAATATTTAATGAGCGAAATCCCAACGCATTTGACAGCTCGCCCATCATATAATAAATTCCAGAGCTATACATAGACATCAGTAACTTTGGTTTAATTTTCTGAAAAACTTGTGCAAGAGCATAAGTCGAGTGCTCTAAATCTTTAATCTCAGGGAACATCCCCTGCATTATCTTATTCTGAATAAACTCATTAACATTCACTTGATTATAAACAAACTCTTTTGAATAGTGTGAGACAAACTTCTTATCTAAATTCTCAAAAACACGTTCTGTCTTTCGTAGCTGAGAATCTTTAGGTTTATACAAATTTTTAAGCAAATCAAGGTGAATGACCATCTCTAGGATATTTTCACCTTTAATCTTCTTAATAATATTAGTAAGAGTTAAATATATCTTATATAACTCTTTTTTAAAAACCTGATCAGCCTCCCATACCATTATACATTTAGCTTTTAAATGCGTCTTCTTTATTTCTTTTAAAATCAAGTCCATGCGATAAGACAATCCAGGCACCAAAATCACTTGATCAGCAGAGGTTACATTTCTGCTAAATAACCCAAATTCAAACCTTGCCATCCATTTAGCAGCTATATGGGCTATTTGTCCTAATATTTTTACAAATCTGTCAGATTGAGGCTCTACAATCGTAAATTCTTCAGAATCTATAGCATTTATTCGACAAAATTCTTTAGTCAAAGCTCCCCAAAACCGCTCCTGATCATGAAGATATCCGCGTGGAACATACATTTGATCTAGATTTTGAGGCATACACGTATAAATCTTTTTTACGTCATATTTCAGCTTAATCGCTTCAAGTATCTCTAAAACCCATAGAAAATGATTAAAATAAAGCCTAATATAGTGAATACTCGCTTCGCGGTAACCCTCCTCAATCCCAAATTCATCTATAATATTTAATTGATCAACAATTTTAAGTGTCCAAGCCTCAGATGTCATGATTATACGATGTTGTGCGGCATTATCGAAAAATGATACGCTATCTAAAGCTTTAATACCTTGACTTCTAAGATAAGCCAACACTTTTGGATGCAGAGAAATAACTATTGTTTGAGGTGAAGTCAAAAAGCCCTTTCCTAATTTCTCTAACATCATCTTCGCTTCATCTAATAGCTCAACAATAATAATATTCATACGCTTAAACCTTTAGCAATTCTTCGTTAGTTACTTCCTTCTCTGAAATAATTTTATCATCACCAAAATCTTCTCTATACCAACTATTCGCGGCATCAATGGCCTGATCCTTGGATGACCCTTCTGAAAACTTATTTAATAAACACCCCATATATTTACCGATACGCACAGACGCTTGATTGTCTTGAAAAGGATCCACATCTTTTAAAACAGGTGAATAATCGCCAAATCCCGGACACTTTTCTGGATCTTTTCTAAATGTAGCAATCGCATTCATTAATACATTTAAATCCGTAAATGCAATTTTATGGGAACCATGCTTATAAAAGGGATGTGAAGTATTTCTCTGTGGATCATATGTAATGGCAGGCGTCTTTGATAATGCAGCCTCAACAGTTGGTGTACTTGAAACCATTAGTCCTAATGCCAAATCAGCAGCCTGCGCGGCTTCATTGGGAAAAACATCTCCACCTAGAACGACACATCTTCCCGTCGATAAAGCCTTATCAATATGTTTTTTTATGTTAGGCAATTTCACCTGAGGACTTTGTTTTTTTGGTTTTAAAATAAGACCTAATTTGGGATCAGATAAAAGATAATCGACTAATCTCTTATAAAAGTTTTCCACTTCACGATTCCACACGGGTTTTGTTACAGGATTATTCTGATCGTAAACACAAATAACGTAATTAACGCCTTTGGCTAACAATGCCTCTCTATGCACAGATGCTCTTTCACGACAATTTTCAAAAAAATGATCATATGGATAACCAGAATACACATAATTTTTAACACGGTAATAGGGTTTATCGAAGTAATTTCTCTTAAAAAATGGTCCCCAAGAAAAATAAACATCATGACATTTCCCCATAACAACTTGCGAACAATCATAGCTTGACCAATGCGTTGTCACATCAACGCCTCCCAACAAATCCATGGCAATACACGCCGCCGTCATATCACGCCCGCCTTCATGAAGAGCAAAATGAACTTTAATATTGTGCATTTCAAACATCGACTCAAAAAAATCAACCGTATTTCTTAATAACAACAAATTCTTAAATAAAAAGAATCTTTTAGTGCTCGCCTTCGTTAATATCTGAAAAAACATCTTCGTTCCAACACCAAACGTTTTACAAACACGTTTAACAAATATCCAACAAGGCAATCGGTTAACCTCAGCTGTTGCCCCCATCAGCCCCTTGTTCCCAAACTTCCAAGGGATCACGTTCACCCAATTAATCTTACTGCTCTTTAAATGTTTAACAGCGTCTTCATCTGGCCCGCGCGTGGCATACTTAAAGTACATAAGAATATTCTTTGGATTTATACCTGATTTAAGAAACCAAAAGTAATCCGTTTTCTTGGATAAATCTGTGCCTTGAACATGAATAACAGCAATTTTAGGTGCTTTATCTAAATCTTTCTTTATACCCTGACCAATTCCTAACAAAAATAAATTTCCAAATATTTCAAAAATGCATTTTAGCGGCGTGTAACAATAAAATAAACTTTCTTTAATATTAAAATAGGAAACCACCCTAATAGGCAGATTAGTATAAAATGAACGCAACTCTTTAAGCCAATAACTCCATCTCACCAAACAGATATTATGTTTATAAGACTTTTGCGAAGAGTCATTCTCTTGGGCCAAACGAAACAAATTGATAAGAACCATAATCTCT
>JAJDCB010000003.1 GCA_029261065.1 Candidatus Omnitrophota bacterium
CGGCTTTTTGAGATTAGCTCCCCCTCGCGGGTTGGCAACCCTTTGTACCGTCCATTGTAACACGTGTGTAGCCCTGGGCATAAGGGCCGTACTGACTTGACGTCATCTCCACCTTCCTCCCGGTTATCCCGGGCAGTCCCCTAAGAGTGCCTCTGCATTTCACCGAAGTGAAAAAATCAGAGTAGCAACATAGGGCAATGGTTGCGCTCGTTGCGGGACTTAACCCAACATCTCACGACACGAGCTGACGACAGCCATGCAGCACCTGTGTAAATTGCCGACTTTACGGCTCGTTCCCCTTTCGGTTCACTACTTTATACATGTCAAGCCCAGGTGAGGTTCTTCGCGTAGCATCGAATTAAACCACATGTTCCACCGCTTGTGCGGGTCCCCGTCAATTCCTTTGAGTTTTAGCCTTGCGACCGTAGTCCCCAGGTGGAGCACTTAATGCGTTAGCTGCGGCACTGATCCTCACGGACCAACACCTAGTGCTCATCGTTTACGGCTAGGACTACCAGAGTATCTAATTCTGTTCGCTCCCCTAGCTTTCGCAATTTAGCGTCAGATCTGAGCCAGAAAGCCGCCTTCGCCGCTGGTGTTCTTAGCAATATCTACAGATTTCACCCTTACACTGCTAATTCCGCTTTCCTCTCTCAGCCTCAAGTCTAGTAGTTTGAAAGGCAGTTTTCCGATTGAGTCGGAAGATTTCACCCCTCACTTAATAGACCGCCTACTTGCCCTTTACACCCAATAATTCCGAGTAACGCTTGCCACCTCCGTATTACCGCGGCTGCTGGCACGGAGTTGGCCGTGGCTTATTCGCTAGGTACCGTCAACAGCAGGGATATTAACCATACTGCTTTCTTTCCTAACAAAAGAAGTTTACGATCCGAAAACCTTCATCCTTCACGCGGCGTCGCATAGTCAGACTTTCGTCCATTGCTAAAGATTCTCGACTGCAGCCTCCCGTAAGAGTCTGGGCAGTGTCTCAGTCCCAGTGTGGCTGATCATCCTCTCAGACCAGCTACCCGTCAAATGCCTTGGTGAGCCATTACCTCACCAACAAGCTGATAGGACGCAAGCTCATCCTAAAGTGGCAGGCCCGAAGGTCCCCGCCTTTAATGTTAGTGCCATGCGACACTTACACCACATCGAATATTACTAACGTTTTCACGTTACTTTGTTCGTCTTTAGGGAAAATTGCTTACGCGTTACTCACCCGTTTGCCGCTATCTAGCGTCATCCTTCTACCTTTGTGCAAGCACTCTAGTAAATATCAGACAAAGATCGCTCGACTTGCATGCCTAATCCACGCCGCCAGCGTTCACTCTGAGCCAGGATCAAACTCTCCAAAATAACTTGGCTTTAAAGTTTTGGCTTGTATCAGATAATCACTAAGTCTCGTCGGACTTAGTGTCGTGTGCCAAAAACACACACGAAAAATTTCAAAGAACAGAACAAAAAAAAATGCCTTTTCCCCTCAACGAAGAAAATCAAATATGCTAGATAAGTGCTAGTTTTTTTGAGTTCTTCTTTTGAGCGGAACTGACATTTTTGTAAGATCATTTAGAGATGCTTCTTCTAAAGAGTACAAAGAATATCAAAAACATGTGTTATTGTCAAGCGGTTTTTTATGATTAATTTAATATTCCAGAAAGACCGTAAGTAGAGGAAAAATAGGAACTTAACTCTATCTTAAAAAAAGGCCCTTTATACCGCCCGAGCCCGATTTTGGCACCAGTTTCGAAGCTCTAAAATCTCCTCTTTTCTTAAAACGGCCAATGGCTCGCTAACCCTTAATTGCTCTAGAATGTGCTCTGTAGCCAGTTGTTGACTCTTTGCTTGAACCCGATAAATTGAGGCAATAATAGCTTGCTCAACCTCAGCCCCACTATAATGCTGAGAGCTTTTTGCCAATGCGGATAAAGAAAATTGAGCGCTATTTAAACCCTGTTTAGAGAGATGGATATCAAACAACTTCTCTCTTATTTTTTCATCCGGCAAATCCACAAAAAAGATCTCATCAAACCGCCCTTTGCGCATAAATTCAGGCGGCAACTTCGTAACATTATTGGCCGTCGCTGCTAAAAAACATTTTGATTTACGTTCCTGCATCCATGTTAAAAAGGTTCCAAACACGCGCTGTGAGACGCCACCATCCGCATCTGATTGTGAAGCACTAAAACCTTTTTCAATTTCATCAATCCATAAACATAATGGTGACATTTGATCAATAACATTAAAAACCTTTTTTAAATTTTTCTCCGTCTCCCCTATATACATACTGTACAAACTCGAAATATCTAAACGATACAAAGGCAATCCTAATTCATCAGCAATCATTTTAACCGCCAAACTTTTTCCACACCCTTGAATGCCCATAAGAAGAATACCTTTAGGTGCTGGAATAAGACTCTCTTGTCTTGTAAAAAATACATCTTTACGTTCCTTAACCCAAATTTTTAATTGCTCAAAACCAGCGACATCACAAATTTTTTCCGTCGAGCAAAACTCTAATAGTTGATCCTTATCGAATACTTTCTTCTTATACTCTTTTATCGAATCAATATCATTAAAATCAAGCTTATAATCCTGCATCACACATCGATTAATTATATTTCGAATTTGTTGCAACGATAAGCCTTTTAATGTTTGCACAACTTGAAGTTGTTGTTGATCTGTTAAGACAACATCATACACTTGATCGATGCGTTTTAATTCGGCAATGACATCAGCAATTACACGCGCAATTTCTTTTTCTGAGGGATACCCCCCTAGAAGATGCGCGGCATCCATTTTTAACTCTTGTGGGAGCTCATACGTAGATGACACCAACACAATAGTATCTTTTTTATTCCGTAACCGATTTAAGGCATCCTTAAATTGTCGCATCACCAAAGGGTCTTTTAAATATTGTTGAAAATCAATAAGGACAAAAAGGCTTGGCACCCCTTCGGCCGAGCCTAAAAAATCCATCATATTCTTGATAGCCATCGCAGGATCTTCCGTCTTATAAAAGGCCTGCCCCACCCCCTCCCGCTTTAATCCTTGCGTCACCGACCACTGATACCGATTAAACCCAAGCCTCTGAGCGGCTTCCCTACATTGATCAACGGCAAAATTTTCATCCACGCTCTCAAAATAAATAAGAGGATAACGGGATTTGATAAAAAGTTCTAATTGTTGAAAAAGTTCCATAGGATTTTAAATTGAGATGATTATTCTTTTAATAATTCTAAAAAATTATTAGAGGCCATTGCAAATTTCTCTGAATCGGAAAGGTTACTCTTATCAAAAACGGATATTGAGTCTTCAAAAGCTTGATTAGCGGGGAAATCACTTCCAAAAAGAATACGTGAGGCATCTGTTAATTCAAGGGCTAACTCTAAAGAGGCAAGTGATTTTGAACCGCTAGTATCAAAATAAATATTTTTGAAAAATTCACTTGGAGGCTGGCCTAGATCTTTGACGAATTCTCGTCGACGTAACATGTTGTAGGTTGTATCAAAACGCTCCTTTAAAAGAGGCAAAACACCTCCATAATGAGCAAAAATAAAATTAACATCTTTGTATTTATCAAAGGTTCCTGTCATCATCATCTTTCCAATACACATCGAGACATCAAAGACGTATTCTAATACTGGCGTTAATAACGGATCCCGCACACGCCCTTCTCCGATTGGATTCATGATTTGGGAATGAACATGAATAGGCATCTTATTCTCTCGCGCAAACTCATAAACAGAATCAAACATCTCATCATCTAAAAATTTTCCTTCATAGCTAGAGGCTAGGGATATAACTTTAAGGCCTAAATCTTTTACTCGATTAAGTTCATTGATAAATTGTGAGGGATCATCAATAGGAAGGATTCCAGCGCCAATAAAACGATCAGGATGAGCTTTAACAACATCTGACACACCTTGATTATAAACATCGCAGACTTTCTGCCAACCGCCCATATTAAGATGCGCGTCACTCGTTGGATACAGCAATAACGATTGCGCAATATTATGCTCGTCCATCAGAGTTAGATGACGATTCTCATCCGACCAATTAACTTTAAAGAACATGGTATTACGCGCCACCTCAGGTGGCATGTAGTGACTATGGGCATCTATGATTTGTGACATAACATGATAACAATCTAAATTTTTATTATAACGAATTCCTTTGATACTCAACACCACGTATCAAACGTTTGTCTCGATTCCAAAATCGATAAAACTAAATCATTTTATTTTCTTTAAGAATCGCCTCAACATCATCCAAAGACTTTTTAAGATCTTTTAATAAGCTGATATTAATCGATACACCCTTAGCTGTGGGAACCATCTCCTCAGTTCCTTGAGTCATGGTCCATGTACGGATATCGATTAAATCATTTCCTTTAAATTCGCGAATACCAATACGAATTTCTTGGAATTTATTTTTCTTAAAAGTTGTAATGGTCTTATCCATCTTTCCACCTCCCTTCTAGATTTTTTAAATTTATGGATTAAAATGACATAAATATTTAAAATCTTAAGTCCTCCGAAGTTCCCAAAAGTCCGCCAAAGGCGGATCCGCTTTTAGCGGACAAGTTTTGGAACGTAGCAGGATAAGATTTCCTGCTAATTACTTCGCTTGTTTTTGTGCATAATCAATAATCGGTTTCGTCCATGGTGTTTTCTGATTAATAACAGTTAACTCTAACGGACAGGCATTGGCTGGTGCCGACAACGCAAACATGACCATATCAACGACACTATCCGGTGACATCAAACGATCTTTTTGTTCTGATGTGATGCTATCGAGTTTATCTGTTAAATCGGTATCAACAACCCCCGGTAAAATGGATGTGATCTTAATGCCATGGTCTCTCATCTCCCAAAACAGACCTTTAAGAAAGGCACGTAAACCTACCTTTAAAGAACTATATGTGATGAACGTACGCGGCACAGGATCAACAACAGTTGAACCTGAAACCATATTGATGATCGATCCACTCTTGCGTTCAATCATATGATTGATAATAAGACGGATCAAACGCACATAACCAAGATAATTTGTAAAACACAACTTTTCTAAATCTTCGATCGGTTGCTTCTCAAATGGATATTGGCTTGAGACACCGGCATTATTAATCAGAATATCGATGCCACCTAATTGCTCTAAGGTAAAATCAACTAATTTTTGCAAATCTGCAAGCTCGCTAACATCCGTTGTCAAACCAAAAGCCTGGACCCCATATTTTTCTTTGATTTCACTAACTGTTTGATCAAGCGCTTCTTTACCGCGTGCGGCTAAGACAACGTTGATTCCATTTTCCGCTAACTTACAAGCGACCGCTTTTCCAATACCTCGACTGCCGCCGGTGATAATAGCATTTTTGCCTTTTAGGTCCATAATACTTCCTTTCGTAAAAAGTAAACGTGTCATCCCCGCGAAAGAGGGGACCTCACAATAGTAAATAATTTTTGGATCCCTGCTGGAGCTCACCCCATAGATTCCCGCTTTCGCGGGAATGACATACATAACGGGGACGACAATACCACTATCCCTTCGGTATCACCCTCGGCGCCAAAACTCCCAGCACCAACATCAACACCCCAATCCCTAAAAACGTCAAACCAAAACTTTGTTTCACAAAAAAACTACTCACATAAAATCCTAATCCCCCACTGATAAACCTGACAGACGAATTAAGACTAGCGATCGCCGGACGATCTTCATCTGCGAAATCTGTTAAAATCGTTGAGACTCCGTTATGGCCAACGGTCCAACACATCGCAATGGTTGTCAAAATCATTCCAAGGATGATCAACGGATACATTTTAAACAAGGCCATGGTGGCGAAGCTTAAACCCACAATACCAATCAGCAACGAAACATGGCGACCTCTATTATCTGACAACACGCCCCCCACTAACTGTCCTATTAAACTTCCAAAGAGCATCACCATGTAAAAAATGGTGATCGCATATTGATTAAGCTGATACTCATCACTTAAATAAACACCAAACCATTTGCTCACCCCATGATATAAAAAACTAATCACAAAAATAAAAGCAAACACTTTTTGAATTTCTCGCTTTTTAAATATCGTAATATAATTAACATCCACACTATGTACACGGCACAATAATTTTTTTCCTAATATCAAAAAACAAACAGAGCTGATAAATGCTAACATTGATGGAATCAGAAACAACCATCGCCATGACGCCACGCCGCTAAGAATAATCCCTGCCAAAGAGCTAAAAAAAGAACAGCTAAAAAAAACACCAACTAAACGACCTCGCATCTGTTTCTCGGCAAAATCGCCAATAATCATTAGCCCCAACGGAATAGCACTCGCCGCTGTTAACCCCATGGCCACGCGCGTCATTAACAACACATTAAGACTTTGACTTAAACCCGCCCAAAGAGCTGTGATTCCAAAACAAAAAAAAGACACGGTTAAAATCTGTCGATATGTCAAAAAGCGTGCGAGTGGCGCGTAAATCAAAGCCCCTATTCCATAAGGAACAAGGTAATAGGTAATCACACGCGCTGCTAAAAAGTCCGAGATACCCAAATCCAAGCTCATCACCGGAATCACAGCACTAACCGCTGCCGTGTTAAAAGAGATCGTGATGTTGCCTAAGCATATCAAAAAATAAATAATCTTATTATCACTCAATTTAAGCAAAATCTACTTTGACACTCCCGCAGCCTCTTTCTCAATTACCTTTTTAAAAATTCCCATGTTATGCAAAGAATGTTCGTTGATAAACCCTTCAATCTGTTCTTCACTGAATTTCGTAAACTTTGGATCCATCTCAAAATCCTGCATCCAAATCATCTCCGTCCCTTCCGCGCGTTCCACATAGATCCAAACAATCTTCATATACACAAATGGAAACATCGGATCATGACGTGAGGCAAAGGCAAAATTTTGATCCTTGTGCAACCAACGCTTTGATACCCAAGATTTTCCTTCGTCATCTGTTAGGCGAAAAGTGATTTCATTTCCTTCGCGCTCCAATACTTCTGCGCTTACATATTCATCACCAAACAACTCTGTCCAGCGTTCGATGTGATTGGAAACTTCAAATGTTATGTCGTAAGGTGCGTTGATTAAAATTGAATTACGTGTATGTCCCATGATAACCTCCTAATAATAAATTAATTAATAGCAATATTGTCATTCCCGCGAAAGCGGGAACCTCAACACAGTAAGACCATTGCTTGATCCCCGCTGGAGTTTACCTCTTAGATTCCCGCTTTCGCGGGAATGACAAAAGGGTCGAGGATGACAATATTACTTAATGACATTATTTAAAGATCAACCCAAAATAGCCACAACCCTCGACCACCCCGCCCCTGCATTACGCACACGCACAGGTAAACAGGATATCTGAAAACCAAAAGGCTTTGGGATTGCGCCTAAATTCCCTAAACGCTCCATATGACAAAATTCACGTTTACGTCCTAAGAAATGACATGGCCAAATCTTGGATTTGTCTTTTGTCTCTAAAAATTCTTTAAACATCCCAAAACAAGGACGATCTAAACCAATCGTATCCACACCCATCATCTTAATCCCTTGATCAAGCAAATATTCAACAGCATCCGGCACACAACCAACGTATTTATGAATGTAATCTTCCGTTCCTAAATACTGATCACCACCGGTATAAAGCAAAACGATATCCATAGGCTTTAATTTATAATTGATCTTATCTAAAGCCTTAACGATCTCATCTTTATTAATCACATCTGGAAATTTTAAATGGGTAAAATCGAGAACAACGCCATCGCCCATACACCACTCAAGCGGGACATCTTCGATTTGTTTGGCAGGCTTGCCTTCACAGGTGCTGCCATAATGAAACGGGGCATCGACATGCGTGCCCATGTGAACGGATGAGTGAACAATTTCAAGAGAAAGCATCTCACCATCTGGAATCTCTTCTTTGGTGGCCACACGCTCACCCTTATCAAATCGCTCTTGGCCTTGCGGCTGCTTATTCATCACCACCCAATTAAAATGTTCAACGCCGTCAGCATGCGTAATCCTATCAATCGTCGCATCATGCGTTTCAACTAGAGAATCATCAATGGGTAAACTTAAATCAATTATTTTCATATCTTCTTCCTTAAAAGTTATACCGTTCAATATTTAACGAACCATGAAAAACACCTAAAATATCAACATCCAAATTTTCCTTAATCAAATACGCAATACGGTAGTGACCATATAAAAGGATTCTAATATCTCTCTCAGGAATTTTAAAATATCTATACCCTTGTTCCGGTAACCTCTTAAGAGATTGAACCCTATGATAAATGCTATTCACAACATTTGCTGCAGCATCCTTATTATCACGAGCTATATATTCATAAATTTCTTCCATCCATTGCTGAGCTTCTTTCGTCCAACTTATTTTTGCCATAGCTTAATCCTACGCAACATCTCATCATTTTCAATTGTCTTACGTGCATCCGAATCAGACAACCCTCGCTCAATCATAACGGAGAAAGCAAGTTCTTTAAGAATCTCTTCAGAAGTACTGTCATCAGGCTGTTCCTCAATGATTTTAGTCAATTTTTTTTTAATGGATATCAAGACACCCTCCTTAATAAAAATTACACACCATTTTATTTCATATATTTTTTCAAAACCCTAAACATCGATAGGACTAAGACGCCCGCCAATGGAAAAACAATTCCGCAGGTTATACCGGCATAAATGTAGAGTAAATTCTCATGCGATAAGGCTTTATCTTGGCATAGAGCAAAAAATTTAAGCATTGAAAATATTAAACAACTTAATCCAACGATAATCGTAGCTACGGCAAATAATTTATACCCTTGCAAAGTTTTTAAATCTTTAGGCTCAAACAAGACCATTCCCCCGGCTATTTTCTAACATAATATATATATTAATATTATATATAGTTAACAAAAAAATAATAGAAAAACTCATAACATCCCAATCAAGGGTCATTTTTCTAATTTTCTACTAATTAACGCCTTTTGACTTTAAAATTTCAATAATTTCGTTATAGGAATGCGTTTTTTTCAGTTCATTATCGCCTAACTCGATTTTCAATTCCTTCTTAATCGAAACAGAAATATCTACCATCTCCGTTGAGTCCACACTATACTCTTCTTCCAACTTAGCATCTGGCTTTAACTCCTCAGATTTGACTTCAATAACATTTTCCAAAACCTGCTTAACTGTTTCTTCGACAGCCATAGAACCTCCCGGTTGTGTCTACATAACCGAGGCTCGGCATCAAAATTAATCAGCCGGCCCGATTGTAAATTAATATTTAAGACTTCTCTAAAACCAAAACACAATTTATCCCACCACGCCCTCGATTAATAACAAGTGCGCGATTGATTTCTTTTTCTTGGGCCACATTCGTACAATAATTTAAATCACACTCAGGATCTGGATCATTTAAGTTTATCGTTGGGGGAACAGTGTTATAACGCATGGCGAGTAATGTTGTAATAACATCAACAGCACCTGTAGCTCCTAACAAATTTCCATAAATAGATTTTGGAGCCGAACAAACAAGCGATTTAGAATGCCCGTTAAAAACTTGTTTGATCGCTTTTGTCTCTGTGATGTCACCTAAGGGTGTCGCCGCGCCATCAAGACAGATGTAATCGATATCTGTTGGTTTAAGATTGGCATTATCTAAGGCGATACGGATTGAGTTTGCTAATTGTATGCCATCATCTGCTGGATCAATGCGATCAACGCCGTCGGTGGTTGTGCCAAAACCTGTAATATAGCCATAAACACGTGCTTTACGTTTTAAGGCTCGTTCCTGCGCCTCTAAGATAATCACTCCAGCGCCTTCTGCAATCGCAAAACCATCTCGTTTTTTATCATACGGACAATAAGCCGTTTTTGGATTATCATTATTTTCTGAAAGCATGCCCGATGTGTTACAACACAATAAGGCATAAGGCGTCACTGGAGCTTCCATTCCTCCCGCTAAAATAAAATCATTTTTACCACGATTAAGTGTGCGTGCGCCATAAGCAATCGCCATTAAGGAACTAGCGCGATCCGCGACTACTGTCTTGCTGTATCCCTTTAATCCATAATGAATCGAAACCTGTCCTTGAGGAGCCGCTGGAAACCACGCAGAAGCCATAAAAGGACTAACACCCTCACGTCCTTCAATATAAAGATCCCGCAATTCCGTCTCCCCATACAACCAACCGCCAATGGCATTGCCCATAAAAATGCCAGCTCGATTTAAATTCTCTTCTTCCAATTTAAGATGCGAATCTTGGATCGCCATTTCCGAGGCCACCATCGCCATATGGGCAAACAAATCAATTTTTTTAAGCAACCGCGAAGAAACATTGCTATAGGCATCTAATTCGTGAACATGTCCGGCTAGATGAGATTTGTATTTCGAGGCATCAAACCGCGTGATTTTCTCAACGGCAGAATTCCCTTCTTTGATGTTCTTCCAGAATTTACGTTTGTCGATTCCACTGGGGCTGATGACACCGAGTCCGGTGATGGCGATTTTATTCATGGTTATTTCCTTGTTGGGCGCGAAAAAATACGCGAAAATTTACGCGAAAGTACGCGAAATTAATTTAATTTTCATCCTTTTTTTCCAAATCCTCAATATCTGCCAAATCTCTTTTTCGTGACGTTGCTTTCTTATTTTTTATTAACTCATTTCTTCCAATAAAATAAACATTCAAATCTCCGTAAGACCCTTCTTCTCTATTATCAAAAGCTTCCTGCCAACTTAAACCAGAAAGAGAGGTTATTAAATCAATTCTTACAGGAGGAACTCCTAATTGAACAACTTTTTTCTCAACTGACAAATCATCAATTGAAATACCAAGTGAACCAAAACCAAATTCGTCAAGAGCTTGAAGAATTTTATTTGCATTATCTTTATTTGGATGAATATAGACATCAATATCACCCGTAAATCTAGGGGATCCATGAAAGGCTAATGCATATCCTTCAACAATAAGAAAATCAATTTCATGTTTGAGAAATAATTTTAACAACTCTTTGAAGTCTTTCTGTATTTCCACAATACTGCCTCCTTAAAATTTCTACAGCTTCAATACGATCCTCGGGTTTTTGACTTAACCAATACTTCACATCTTCATAATTTTTATTCTTATTGTCTAAAGATATTTTCTTAACAACTTTCTTTATCATACTTCCCCTTTCGCCATCTTTCGCGTCCCTTCTCGAATATTTTCACGACCATACCATAACTTAAGATCGCCCTCCCCTTTCCCAAACAAAAGCACAAGATATTAAAACAAAAAATAAAGAATTTAATAGCTTACCTGTTGAAGAGTCCTCAGCATTAGTAAAAAAAATCACATTTAAAATAACACTTATTACAAGTCCAATAAAGATTGCACATAAATAAAAAACAAATTTTTTGCCAATCACTCTTACAGCTTTACCATAATCAGAAGACGTTGCCAACAAAAGATAAGCAATCCCCCAAAAAAATAATGCAATCCCAAACCCACAAACAAAAAAAATTAATCCAAGAAAGGCAAAAGGAAAAATGCTAATTAATTCAACCGCCGAAACCGCAGCAAATATGCAACCAATCAAAAAAAATAAAACAGCAAATATTAGTCTTAACAACTGCTCACCTTTCCCTCCTATTCATACCGCTTTAAAACCATAGCCGAATGAATCCCCGAAAACCCACTACCCGTCTTTAACATCACATTTAATTTTCAAATTTTTTTTAGCAGACCTAACACTTAAAAAATTTGCTACTAAAAATAAAGCTGTTATCAACAACGTGACACCAATAACAAGGGCCACGACACCTGTTGCAAAGTTCGTAAAAAGACCAATGATAGCATTCTCATCAGCGATAAACCTATGATACAAATCTAAAGATATACTCACAAACAAACTACCAACAAGAAAACAAAAACAGGCTAATATTAACTTTAGCATTTGATCACCTTTTGAGCCTATTCATACCGCTTCAAAACCATCGCCGAATGAATCCCCGAAAACCCACTACTCGTCTTTAACATCACATTCACTTTTTTATCACGCGCCACATTAGGAATATAATCCAAATCACATTGAGGATCAGGATCTTCTTGATTGATGGTTGGAGGCAAACGGTTGCGTTCAAAGATAAGAGAACCTACGGCTAACTCGATGCCGTTAGCTCCGGCTAAAGGATGACCAATCATGGATTTCAATGAACTAATCGGAATCTTATATGCATAATCACCAAACACCATTTTATAGGCATTTGTTTCAAAAACATCATTTTGTCGGGTAGATGAACCGTGAGCATTAATGTAATCAACTTCTTCTGGTTTTGTGTTGGCATCTTCTAACGCTAATCGAATACATTCTGCTTTAGCATCTCCTTCAGGTGGTAAATCGGTCATGTGATAGGCATTACATGTTGTTCCAAACCCGGTAATCTCACAATAAATCCTAGCCCCTCTTCTTTTCGCATGCTCTAATTCCTCGACGACAAGAAGCCCAGCGCCTTCTGAGATAACAAAACCATTTCGTTTAGCATCAAAAGGACGTGATGCTTTTTCTGGTTCGTCATTATGTACGGATAACACATTAACCGTATCAAACGCACCAAAAGTGATGGGTGTGATGGGTGCTTCAGAGGCGCCTGTTATCATAATATCAACATCACCATCTTGAATCGCTTCTAAAGAAAAACCTACAGAGTCTGTCCCAGCGGTACAACCGGTTGATATCGTATTACACACGCCTTTGAGGCCATACTTGGCGGACACTTCACTCGATGGCGTGTTAAACATCGCTGCATCATACAAATCTGGTCGAACGATTGTAGGATCAATAGGATTTTGTCCACTGTCTGTCACAAGAGCAAATTCTTCTTCTAAATATTTTGTTCCACAAATGGCATTGGCAAGCGAGACTCCCATCCGTTCGCGGTCGATCTTATCTAAATCCATTTGCGAATCCTCAATCGCCATGCGGGCCGCCACCATTGCAAATTGAACAAAGCGATCCATTCTTACAGCTTCTTCACGCGTCAGGCCCAATTTTACGGGATCAAAATCATGCACCTGCGCTGCAATTTTCGTGTTAAACATCGAGACATCAAATTCCGTTAATCGTTTTATCGCGGAACGCCCATTAATCATCCCATCCCAACACGCCTCTTTACCAATACCATTGGGGGAAACAATGCCTACTCCTGTAACAACGACTCTTCTACTCATAATTATTCCTTTTGTTATAAGGCAAATGCTTGCTTAATTTCTTCTATCTTAAAATACTTCCCATTATTTTCCACTTGATGAACCATACCAACAATTCTGTCATTTAATGGCGCCTGTTGACTTATTTGTGTAGCCATATGAACAACCTCTCCATTAATAAAATCTATTTCACTAATCTTCTTACGCATAATACTTTGTAGAATAGATCCATACAAAGGCTCTTTGCTTAACCCTGGTAACGTCTGATTAATAATACTAGCCGCTTGGTCTTCGGGCATATTTACAAGCCCTAAAATTTTTTCTGTCGAGAAATCAGGCAATGAAACTAATTCAATTTTTGCCTGCTGAACAATATCAACCCCTTCCTTTAATAAACGAACACTCAAGCGGCACAAATCCATATCTGAAAATGTTTCTTGCATAGATTTTCCAATAACAGCGGGCAAACAATTATTAAAGTTAACAAATAACTTAAGCCACTTCATGCCTATGATATCTTCTGAAATAACAACGGGGAAAGCTGCTCGTAAAATCTCTTTTAACTCATGTGTTTTGGCATCCAACTTTTTAAAAGAACGACCCAGAATCCAATCACCTGGGAAATTAAATGTGATCTCGCCAGGCTTCATATATGTCGCCCCAAACATCACGATGCTGCTAAACATTTGATCGGGTTCGAAATGGCTACTTAAAATATTATCGGCTTGAACGCCATTTTGTGTTGTCAAAACAAGACAACTTTCTAAGAACTCATTATTTTCATCATAAGCTTTTTCTAGGTCTTGAGTTTTTGTCGCAAAGATGACAAGTGAATATTCCTCCTCCAACCGCGTCACGGCACGAACTTTGATGTTTTCATTTCCCGAGGAGTTAATAATCGAAAGCCCTTTTTTATTAACAACCTTGACATGCTCCTCACGACCAACTAAAACGACATCTTCTCCAGATTTATGCAGATACGCAGCCACTAAAGAACCAATAGCGCCACCGCCAATAACAGCTATATTCATAGACATCCTTTGTATCTTGTGTCATAACCCCAAAAAATATTTGAGACTATTCGTAATCTTTATAATTAAAACCCACCTCATCAAACAAACGAACCATCAAGCTGTAAAACGTCATGGGCACCTCTGTAAGAAAAGCACGTACAATATCCTCTTCCTCAACAGCTTGGGCTCCGCGTTCTTTGGCATTAATAACAGCCTTTTTATTTACAACTTGTTTGGCAATTTCACGATGAAACAAAGGAATTTTTGTTATCATCTTTTCGTATTTTTCTTTAGAGACAGGATCCCATTTCAATGAAGAATCAACTTTTGTCATAGATCACCTTATCCTTGTGCTTCGACCCGTGAGTTTTTCTCCCACTTGGCAATGTTACTCATGAAATCCTTAACACAAAGTTTTACTTTTTCATGATAGTTACTCGTTAGAATGCGATGAATACGTTCAGGTTTTGAATAATACTCTCGCATACACCAAGCCCCTAAGCGACCAACATCTTCAATAGAAATATGATCTGTTGGGATAACGGGATGCTGAAAGTCCCATACTCTTAAATCTATCTTGTCGGGATCAAACCATCCTTGTTTGATTCCATATTTCCAGTCAGGAGAATTAGGAACAGGGGTAAGATAATCTAGGGCGAAAATATCAGCATCAATCTCATCAGCAATTTTTAATCGCTGTTTAATTTTTGCTTCATCATCATCGCGTAAACCGATTAATACAGTCCCCACACTACCAATATCGTTCTCACGAAGAATTTGTACTGTCTTTTTGATTTGATCGATGGTAACCCCTTTACCTTGTTTGGCTAGAGTCATGTCATCTTCAACTTCAACACCGGTCAGAGCCAAAAACAATCCAGCTTTTTTCATTAAAGGCAAGATATCATGCTGACTAATCCATTGATCAGCGCGTCCCAAACAAACCCAATCAATATTGTTGCCCCGTCTAATTTTTTCTTCACAGAATTCAATCATCGCCTCTGTGTCTGTATTAAAAGCATCATCCTGAAAAACAATGGTTTGAACACCATATTGCTTTTCTAAGATTTCTAACTCATCAACAATACGGTTTCCCTTTAAGCCTCTCCATGTTGTGAAATCTTTGGCAGCCGTACGACTGTCATACAGAGCCCATTCATAACAAAAATGGCATTTGCCAGGACACCCACGTGAAGTCATTAATTCGGCAAAAGGTTTCCAGTAGGTATGACCGACATATTTATCCATAGGAAATAAATCATAAGCTGGCATAGGTAGCTCATTTAAATCTGGAATCAAATCGCGATGCGGACCAACAACTAAAGACCCATCTTCCCGACGAGAGCAAAGCCCTGGAATTTCGCGTTCATCTTTTTGTTTATCATTTTTATTATTGATTAATTCCTCAAGCGTAATTTCAGCCTCTCCTATCATGATATAATCAATCGTTGGATTAAGACGCATTTGACGCTCCCAATCCCCCGAATACCACAAACCACCAGCTACTGTCTCAACCTCAGGCATTGCCTCTTTAATAAGACGCAAACCTTCATTAAAATACCAAATAACAGCGGCCCCACAAGTGGAGTGAAGAAGTTCACCAACAAAAACAATATCCGGTTTACTTTCTTTCACATAATTAAGCATTCCATCCCAATCCAAATCCAATGCCCGACTATCAAGCGCATCGACATCAGCCAATTTCTTCTCTCTTAAATAAGCCGCCAACTGCGCATGCATCTGATTAGCCGCTAAATGATGCCCATGCGAATCCCACGCTTTTAAGGGGGGTGTTAAAAACAATACTTTCATCTTTTTCTCCTTGTTATTTTTGGCAATACAATTTTCTTACTGCTTTAATGATTTAATTAATCGCCTATAATCGTTCATCGATTCAAAAACCATTGTTGATATAAAATTAATAAATGATACCTCTTCTCTTGCGCCAACCTGAGCAGCTTTTATGGCCTGAATGTAATCAGCGCGAACCACAGGCGGAATAATTGTGATAGCATATCCATCCTGCATTAAACTTAAATTCATTAACAACCTTGCCGTTCTTCCGTTGCCGTCAATAAAGGGGTGAATGCTGACAAATTTTAAATGTAACCGTGCGGCAAATTCAACAGGATGCGAAGATTGACGTAAAGCTACAAGGTCATTTAAAAATTCTTTCATCAACGACTCTATTTTATCTGCCCCAGGTGGTATAAATTCAGAACCTGTAATAATCACGTTTTCCTTACGGTAAATACCCGCTTGCTCTTGATCCATGCGATGATAAAACAAACGATGAAATTCACATACCTGCTCTTCCGTAATCTTTTTATCCTTAACACAATCATACAACTTCGAATACGCCTCACTGTGTCCCAAGGCTTCTGAATGATCCCTTACAGGTTTACCACCAATTGTAATACCATCTTCTAAAACCACTTTAGTCTCTGTTTCCGTTAATGAGTTACCCTCTAACGCATTACTGGAATAGGTTAACCCAATACGATAATATTCTTTTAACTGCGCTAAGACCTCAGGCTGTAAAGGACGATGCTTATCAATCTCTTTTTTTAAGGAATCAACTTCTTTAATCCTATTTTCGTATTGCATTACTAACTGCTTCTTTCTCTAGAACCAAGAGGCAACCAACGGTTTGCCTCCTGGGGTTTGGTCAATACATATGTGTTTTGTTTGTGTAAATTCTAATAAACCCTCTACTCCCAATTCTCGACCGAATCCACTTTGTTTGAAACCTCCAAAAGAGGCCTCATTGTAAAATCCACCGTAAGTGTTAATCCAAACGGTGCCACATTCTAACCTTGCGGCTATATCATTAGCCTTATCTTGATCCTTTGTCCAAATACAAGCCGCCAACCCATAGTCACTATCATTCGCCTGGCGTATCGCCTGATCGATATTTGTAAATGTCATCACTGATAAAACAGGACCAAAAACTTCTTTGTAAGCGATATCACATTGCGCGCCCACGTTAGATAATATTGTTGGTTCTATATAAAAACCTTGTTTAAATTCATCACCTTCAGGAATTTTTCCTCCGCATTCAAGTTTGGCTCCTTGCTGTACAGCCTTTTCAATGGCTTTTAAACACTGATCTCTATCTTGCTTCGATACCAGAGGCCCAAACTCTATATCAAATCCTGTGGCATTGCCAATTTTTAAAGCTTTTGTGCGTTCAATCACTTGTCCTAAAAACTCTTCATAAATTGATTCTTCAATAAGCAAACGAGAAGCAGCTGTACACATCTGGCCTTGATTCATAAAAATTGAGGCTACAGTTGCACGCGCGGCAGTATCCACATCACAATCTGCTAAAACAATATTGGGAGATTTTCCTCCTAACTCAAGATTTAATTTCTTAACAGAATCAGCAGCACTCTTCATAATATCCTTTCCCGTTGCTGTTCCCCCTGTAAAACTAATCATGCTAACATCCTTGTGTGAGACCAACTCTTTTAGCGTCTCAAGGCGCGAGGTTGAAATCACTTGAATCACGCCATCGGGAAATTGGGCTTCTTTAAAAATTTGAGCTAATCTCATCACAGAACAACTGGCCTTGGGTGATGGTTTTAAAATAACACTATTACCCGCCATTAACGCAGGCGCAATTTTCCATGCGGCGATAAGAATAGGATAATTCCAAGGAATAATACACCCCACCACACCTATGGGTTCAAAAACTGTTGTACTTTTAACAGGCGCATCAATTTTGTTATCACGAGGCTGCAACTGATCTGTAATGGCACCAAAATAATCAAATGTATCTGCACAACTTGGGATATCAATAAATGTTGTTTGTTTGGATGTCTTACCTACATCCTGTGTTTCAAGAGCCGCTAATTCTTTGGCATAACTTCGAATCAATTTAGCCACGCGCTTTAAATAAATGCCACGCTCGGCTAATGTCATTTTTTTCCATTCCCCTTGATCAAAACACTGCTTCGCACATGCAATGGCCTGTTTCATATCATCAGACGATGCATCAGCAAGATGAGCAAACACCACATCTTTTGAAGGGTTTATTGCTTCAAACTTTGCTTGATCACTAGCCGCTTTAAGCTGGCCATCAATGAGTAAATCAAATTTTTTTATTTCTGTTGTTGTGTTCATAGGGAATATTTTTGTTGTTTTGCGTCTAACACGACCATATGCGCCCAGAGTTTTTAGGCCGAAGCGTTTTAGGTTGAGATCGAGATAATGTTTAACATGGCGCGTATTTAGTTGCATAAGAAACTAATAGTAAACGTGTCATTCCCGCGAAAGCGGGAACCTCAAAATAGTAATAATCTTATGTAGATCCCCGCTGGAGTTCACCTATAGATTCCCGCTTTTGCGGGAATGACAGATGGGGCGAGGACGACACTATTACTACCACATTCCACTCCACAAACTCTTATTCCACCGGCACCTGCGCCCACAATTCAAAAACCCGCGAGCATGGCGCGTACCATTGAGAAATTTTGGCGAAATCGCCACGTAAATGCATTTTCTTTTGCGTTGTTGCCACAAAAGGATCTAGCTCTTGATTAAACACAGAACGCCAAACACCTTCCGGAGCATTAATAAAAAATTCAACCGTGTCATCCTGACCAACTTTAGCAATGCGCCCTTGTTCAAAACAAAAACTATAAGTCTGACCCGTTTCATCCAAATGCACAGCTAAATCCATTGTCATATTTGTCTTTGCGCCTAATTCCTTTAGTTGAGCATCCGCATTAACCACACGCACAATCTCATCAATTTGTTCTTGAGAAAATAGTTTGAATTTTTTTTCTGATGAAGTCGAAGACTTCATAAGATTTGAAACAGCATCATTCTTGCTTTGAGAAGAATATAATCGACTAATCGCATCAACCTTAACCGCATCCTCTAATGCTTGAATTAACAAAAAACAATCAAAATGTTCATCCCCTCGAGCAACGACCCCATGATTACGTAACACAACAATATTATTGTGCTTTAACGCATTCATGACAGGTTGTGCATCTGTCACAGCCGGCGTCTTTTGGGGAACACCTTCGACCTGACCTAATGTCATTTTGGTTTCAAATATTTTGGAATCAAGAATCTCATTTTCTAAGAAATAGGCATTGGTGTAAGTCGTATGGGTATGGACCACGGCTTTTGTTTCTGCAAAATTTTTATAAACCTCCGTATGCAATAACTTCTCTGATGAGACCCGTCCCTCTTCCAAGAGCTCTCCATCTAGTTTAAGTTGCAAAATATCCGATTCCTTAAGCAATCCCAAACACGTGCCATGCGCTGTGATCAATATCGACTCATCATCAATGCGCGCTGAGATATTCCCATTTAACCCACTCGCCAAATCCTTCTCCCAAAGAAGACGACCGATGGCGATGATATTCTTTTTAAGTTTATTAATCTGTTCGTCTGACATAGTATTAAAGATCTCTCGCTGTGATATATTTTTCAGGAACAACTTCGAGCAAAGGCACATAACCCTTTACTCCCTTCGGAGCCACACGCGTGTTTGCAAACTCTAAAATGTCTTTTGATTTCCCCATCAGCTTTAATTTTTTCGATCCTTGATGCATGACAACCTTGACCTTATGTCTGAATCCTAACACCGCTAAAATTAAACTGCCTACTTGAGCCATGACACCATTCTCATCACGTTGCTGATAACTTAAATGAACTTCCTTGACCATTTTCTTTGAAAATAAAAATCCAGCCATATTATCTGCGATCAGCGTTGGTTTTATTTTTCGCTTGAGTAATTCTTTAATACTGGCCTTTGACGAACTTAAATCAGGACGACCTTCCAAGATAAAAACAGTCTTGGTCTTTTTCTTTTTTAAGTCATCAAAAAACTCTGATTCAAAATGACCATGCAATAAAATGATATCTTTTACGTTATCGGACATTGATGGCAATCGTATCTTTCACGAATTCGTGGGGAACAACGTCAAAACCTGGATAATACCCATCAACGTTTCCTTGTATATATTTTTTTCCTTGAAATGTTAGTAATTCTTTAGCCTCTCTAATTTCGATGGGAATATCTTCTCCCTTTTTCACTTTATCCGATGGTTGTGTTAAAGCGTAAAAGGGAATGTCAAACTCTTGTGCTAAAACAGCGATTTGATAAGTTCCAATTTTGTTTGCAAAATCTCCATTCGCACACGAACGATCAGATCCCACAATGACTTTGTTAACTAATCCATCAGCCATTACTGTACCCACGGCATTGTCAGCAATAAGCGTGACATGTGCCCCCATGCGTTTTAATTCCCAACACGTCAATTTAGCGCCTTGAAAATAGGGCCGTGTCTCTGTTGCAAAAAAATGAATCTCTTTTCCCTGATCTTGACAAATGGCCGCCGCCATCGCAAGCTCACCACTAACATTACAATGTGTCAGAATACTATCTCCATCTTTGATAAGCTCAGCAATTTTTTGCACACGCTCCAAACGTCGATAGCGAATCCCTTGCAGATACCCTTCAATATTCTTCATAACATACGTCTTGGTATCTGTCTTTTCATGCTCTACCTTCTCAGCCCACCCCAAGACAATTGAGGTCACCTCAGAAAAAGGGAACGTTGGGCGAGAATTGTTTAAGGCATCAGCTGTCTCTTTTAAACGTTCCAATAACCCTGTCTTTGACTTACGATTTAGTTCCAGCACAAACGTTTGTAAGACCACCAAAAATTGTCCAAAGGCTCGCGTCTTCATCTGACGAATTACGTTAACCGCCTGCTTGGTATTTTTCACCTCAACATAATGCATCTGCTCAGGAATTAACGTTTCATCCAACACATGAAGAACGCCGTCTTTCATTTTTGCTGGCCAAAAAAGGGGCGATTCTTTAATCTTACTTTTCATGGTATTAAGCGCGAACATATACGAAATTTTTTCGCGTTATTTCGCAGCCCCTTCCTTTTCCATCTTCTTAACTAAATCCACAACAACTGTTAACATCGTGTGCTCCGCCATGTAATAATTCGTATCCATAAATCCCATCTCACCTGAAATAACATTATCACTCACAGCCATAATGACAGCGGCTGGAACTTTGTACTGTGCACAAATGGTAAGAAAAGTCGATGTGACCATATCCACCACAACAGCACCCTTATCCGTGGCCTTCCCAACAACTTCTCGCGTTTCTTTAAGAATCGCATCCGTTGACCATCCCTTGCCACGATGTGTTTTAAAACCAGAAGCTGTTGCCGCCTCAAATAATTTATCACTTAACGCTTTATCAGCACTCGGTTCAAAATCACGATCATCTGTATAATAAGGTGTAACCCCATCACCACATAAGGCATTATCAATAACAACAAGATCTCCAATGTTGATATCTTCTGAAAGGGATCCACAACTTCCCACCCGTATCGCTGTTTGCGCTTCTGCATTACACAAAATTTCCGTTGTGATCGCTGTGTCTGCTGAGAAACGACCACCATTCATGACAGTAACTTTTGTACCATCAAGCTCTCCGGTGTGCATGTTGTATTCCATAAAACTAAAATTCTTCACAGGATTTTCTAAAAACTTCAGTAACGCATCTAAACGTTCCTTTGGACCTGGCACGATCGCGTATTTGCCGATATCTTGTGGGCGTAATTGAACCATTCCCATTAAATCTTTACCCGTCATGTGAACTTCTTTTTTCATTTGTACTGACATATCATTTTCCTTTCATAAAATAACAAGCTATTATTACGCTTTTTGTATTAATGTTTCCTTCTTTAATTGTTCTTTATCAATTTTACCCGTTCGATTCTTTGGTAATTCAGGATAAATCTCTACCGTTTGAGGCACCTTAAAATTAGCTAAATGTTCACGTGCAAAATACCGCACATCTTCAGAGGTTAGTTGGCTCCCTTCTTTTAAAACAACACAGGCCTTTAACGCCTCCCCTTTCATTTTATCTTCAACACCAATGACAGCGACCTCTGAAATATCTTCATGTTTATAAAGTGCTGCTTCAACCTCAGGCGCATAAACGATTTGGCCTCCCACCTTAATCATTTCCTTCTTTCTTCCCACAATGTAAAGAAATCCTTGATCGTCAAATCGCCCTAAATCCCCTGTACGCAGCCAGCCGTCACGAATGGTTTGAGCAGTACTTTCTGGATCTTTATAATATTCTTGCATGATCACCCATCCCCGAATGACAATTTCGCCAATTTCATTTGAGCTAAGCTCGGAATCATTGTCACCAAAAATTTTAATCTCACAATGAGGTGCAGGCTTTCCAACGCTTGCAATATTATCACTATTCATAGGTGTGACAGTATTCGGCGGACAGGTTTCCGTCATACCCCAGCCGTTTAACAATTTGGCATTAGGACAATACTGATGGAAACGCTTCAAAATTTCGGGGGAACTTGGTGCCCCAAAAACAACAACCCATCTAAGGGAAGACAAGTCAAATTTATCAATCTGTTTGAGTGTAAGAATAGCGTTATACATAGGTGGGACAATATGAAAGCATGTAATTTTGTAACGGGTGATATTTTCTAAAAATTCAAAAGGATTAAAACGTGCCATCAAAACAACGGTAATTCCAAAATGGATACAATTTTGCAAATAAACAAATCCTCCAATATGACTTAAAGGAATCGCGGCCAACTTAATATCCTTATCTGTTAAATCCACAAAATGCTTCATCGCCTCAGGCGAACCTTGCAGATGTTTGTGATTCAACAAGATCCCTTTTGGTTTCCCTGTTGTTCCCGAGGTATACATGATAAGCGCTGGATCTGTTTCTGCGATAGCAATGGATGGCAATTCGGTTGAAACCGCAATCATCTGTGCATCAAGACCTTGCTCTTCACCGAAAAATAAAACTTCTGTAAGCGAGCGTACATCATTTTTAAGTTGATTAAAATCAATATCTTTTTTGGACTGGGTAAGTAATATTTTTGTTTCTGAATGATCTAAACATGATTGAAGTTCATCACCTTTGAGCATAAAATCAAGGGGAACGCCCACAGCACCTAAAAAGAAACAGGCCAAATAACTGTAAGCAAATTGGGGGGAATTGGGAAGGTGAATGGCAACTTTGTCGCCCTTTAAAACACCCTTCGCTTGAAGAACCTGAGCCAACTTGGCCGCATTATCATAGAGTTGCGAAAAAGAAATTTCCTCACCCTTAAAAATGAGTGCTGGCTTATCAGGATATGTTTTAACTGTATTTTCTAGAATCTGACGCATGTACTTAACCACCCTTTTTCCATAAACGTTAAAATCACTAAACTTATGCTTCAAAATGACTATATAGTAAAATTTTACTAGTTAGATTTTAATAAATATGCCTATTTTGTCAAGTCATTTGTCAGGTATCTATTATATAGAGGAAAGCGGCCTTTTTATGTGTAAAACTAAAAAAAAACTTTCAGATATGCAACAATCTCCAGTCGTGAGCTTTCCAGATAAATCAGATTTCTAGGCTAATAAATAAAAAAAAGCCCCTCAAATCTGTTCAATTTGTAGTGAACGAGATCCAAAGGGCTGAAAAGTCTTTTAAATATTTCTTATTAAAAAGTTAAGCCTTAAACTTTCTCTGTATGGCAACTCCAAGCATACCTATACCAAAAAGAATTATACTTGTTGGTTCTGGAATAGCATTTGTAGGTATTCCTTTTCCATCTACCGTAGTATCAACCCAGCCTTTGTTGTCAAAAGTAACTGTATCTAGAGATCCGTTACCGGCATAATTAATATTTGAAGCAAGATTTGGGTGATACCACAAACCAAGGTTATCTTCAAAACGTAATCCTGCCCAATCCGCTGGAAGGCTGTGAAGAGGTGAGTGGTTATTAATAAATAATGTATTCATATCAAGCTCAACCGTTCTCATGTTGGGCGCAATGTCATTAACGGTCAATACATTGTTGACAGCACCGATAAATCGCGTTGGATCTGTATACGTGTCCATACCTAGTCCTAGGACATATTCGTAAGCTAATACCTTATTGTTGGATAGATCTGCATAAATTATGGCTTGATTAAAAGGTGAAGCGTTGACATGGGGACCCTTCGTTATGACTAATGTAAAGAAGTTTGGAATACTTCCTGGAATCAAAAGAGATTCTGTGTATTTTGAATTCCAAGTAAAATCTTGCGTTATAGTATCAAACGATCCCGAAAAAGAATCCACGTAAGAATGGATGTTATCTTGCTTAAGGTCTGCTGGAACACCTGCTCTGGCATCTGGAATGTCAAACGACCAAAAAGTGGCAGCAGCCGTTTTTGGCATGGCGATAATCGCTAATCCCATTAATAAGGGTAGTGCGACTTTAATAATTTTCAATTTCATCTTGTGTTTCCTCCAAATTGTATTTGTACGACGCTTAACATCTATCAAACTGGGCTATACTTTCTTCCAATGATATTGTTAAGTATGCCATATGGTTAAAAAAAATCAATATGACACAATATGACACGAATACATCCTAAGTAGTCGAATTTAAGGGTTTAGAGGTATTTTCAAGGACATTGGATTCTTTTCTCATTTATTTCTTTGGTCTTAACTTTAATTTGGATGGGCTTCTTAACTTTTGTCGACTTCAGGCGCATTTTATCCTTTTATAGTAAAAAGGCATATGCAGAGTCTTTATGACAACACTTCGGTCAATTTGGCGATGGATTTGATCTCAGCCGCTACAAGGTCAAGATCGTGTTCGAGGATGATTTGAAGGTGTTTTTGGGTGGTTTTAAGGTTGGATTTTAATTTCTCTAGATCACGATGAATCCGCTTTAAAAACATCACACGCCCTCTTAACTGACGTTTGACGAGCTTTTTATCAACATACTGTATGAAATATAACGACAGATCAATATTAAAATAAGGCCTTTCGATTGAAACAAAACTCTCGGCTATCAAATGATCAAAGATTTTCTCTCCCTTCGAGGTCAAACTATAAACAAACTTCTCCGGCCACTTCCCCTCACGCCCCACATCCTTCTTAATAAGCCCGAGTTTCTCCATCTTCTTTAAGGGATAATAAATCGATTTGATCTTCAAACCTACAAAAGCTGAGAGCTCCTCTTCAATAAGACGCTTGATTTCATAGCCGTGCTTAGGGCCGTCTTTGAGTAAACCTAGGAATAGGAGTTCGTGTTCTATCATAATTGTCTGAGAAGTTAAACTAAGGTTGAAACATCCCGGCGATTAAACCTTTTGTGCCATAATTCGCCATCGTTGTCAAAAATAAATGTTTTCACTCAACTTCACCCCTCCTTCTTGTCGGGGTTCAAATTCGTTCAAACATTCATTTTTGACCGGTGACAATTTGATGGGGCTGAGTAAAATAATTCTAATAAATTTTTATTAGTTAATTTTTATGAGTTTAACATATGCTCATCGCATTGTCGAATAGTAAGACACTTTACAAAAAATAACTATCTAGATTTTGTGGGAAATTTTGAGTAAGGGAGGGTAGGTATTCCAGGCGAGTTACGACCCCGCCCTAGAAAGGCGGTGTCGTTGTCTGAGCCGGGAATATCTACCCTCCCTTACTCAAAAGAAACCACAAAGCTTAGCGAAATTTGGCGCACACAATTTACGGACGAAAATCTTGGAACTTTTCGGTGTATTCGATGATTTGACGCATGGTTTGGACACAACGTGAGGGGTATTTGCCGACGGAGGTTTCACCGGAGAGCATGATGTAGTCAGAACCATCAAGAATAGCATTGGCGACATCGGAGACTTCAGCCCTTGTGGGACGACCGTTGGTGATCATGCTTTCTAACATTTGGGTGGCGGTGATGGAGATTTTTTTCTTGCGGTTACTTTGACGAATAATATATTTTTGTAAAATAGGAACCTTATAAAGAGGCACGGTAACCCCCAAATCACCACGCGCGACCATGACACCATCACACGCTTCAAGAATGCCAGCAATATTAGTCACTCCATCTTGGCTTTCTATCTTGGCAATCAGGGTGCATTCTGGCAATTTGGCTTTAAGAATATCACCCACCCTTTGGACATCTTTTTTATTACGCACAAAAGATTGCGCGATAAATTCTACCTTATTTTTGATACTAAAATCTAAATCCTCTTCATCCTGTTTAGTCATAATATTGGATGATAACTTCAGTAACGGAATATTGATACCTTTGCGCTCTTTAAGTGGTCCACCTTGAATCACCTTCAATTTCAACTTCTTACCCGAATATCCCGTCACCTTTAAATTCAAACGCCCATCATCTATAAAAACAGGACTTCCCTTCTTTATTGTTTTAATATCTTCCTTATAATCAAAAGGAATATGATTTTCCCCCGCTTCCTTTTCGTTGGACATATAAACCGTTTCATTATTTCCAAGAATTTTCTTCCCCTTAAGATTTCCCACGCGAATCCGATAACCTGCCAAATCCATCAAAATCCCAACTTCGTGTTTTTTCTTTTTATTATTCGCTCGAACCAAATCAATCATCTTCTGATGTTGAGCTTCCGTTCCATGCGAACAATTAATGCGTGCTACATTAACTCCACGCTCAGCCATCTTATCCAACATATCTAAATCCATACAAGCAGGTCCCAATGTCGCAATAATTTGTGTATTTCTACTCATAACAATCCTTTACAGTTATTAAATTTCTTTGAATCGAAATTTAAGCTCCTTAAAAACAACTTCCGCGACCTTTCGCTTGGCACTGCTACTTAACGAACTAACATTTATTGTAAGAACGCCTTGACTATGCCGTGAAAAGAAAATGCCCACCTTTGTTGTTTTAACATTACCTTCAATCCCCATAACAACAATGTGAGCATTAACAGGATCTTTGATAAAGACATCAAAAAATCCAGCCTCTATCGTTCTTCCATCAAAATGCTTGCGGTCTAAAGACAAGATCGCTTCATAACATTGATCAAAAGAACATTGAATGTCTTTGGTGATACCATCAACTTGCGCTTTTTCCAAGGCTTTTGTAGAGGAACCCCAGATTCTTTTAGACGTCTCAACAACAAAAGAACATCCTGAGCTTAGTAGACAAAAACTAATGGCAATTGAGAGATATCGTATTTTCATAAAACTTATTATAACAGTGAAATGTTAATTATTTTAAAAATTTCAAAAAGTTAACAAACTCTAATTATGTGTATAGTTTTTCAAGCATTGGAATGAGGTGCTTTTCTTCCACCGTTATCCTCGCTATTATTTCTTGAGAAAACTCTCCAAACCGTACAGCAAAATTAACAGCTTTATGTGTACTCATATCACATGGAAACTCATCAAAAAACACTAAAGATCGAACCTTAATGTCGTTAAGATTGACCTTTAAAAACTCCACCATCTTAAACTCTTCTCGGTTGTCTTTAACGAGCTTACTTAAGGTGTCATACAAATCGATTTTTTGTTTGGCAAAATGATTAAATAACTTAGCCTGGATATCTCTTAAGAGTGGTCTAGCCGCATTATAACTGCGTAAAAAATGCTGCATTCGGTCAATGTCATCTAATAAAGAGAGATGACCAATCTTAAGAGAAGAAATGAGCTCTTTTTTATCATCCATAAACAAACGTCGCATTTAAAACATCATGGCGACCAATAATGCCAACCAACTTCTCGTCCTTCATCACTGGAAACATATGGATATTTGACTCAACAGTTGCTTGCACAATTTCACTTAAACGTGTATCTGGACTAATACTTTTAACATCCCTAGACATAATATCAGAAATAGGCCTGTCCTTATATGACGCAATTTGCTCACCAATAGTCGCCCCCGCTTGAGAGTCTGACAATTCTCCCTTTGCCATTTTATTTAAAAGAATAAAAAGATCTGTTATAGTCACAATCCCAACCACACGACCATTCTCATCAACAACGGGATAACCGCTCACCCTCTCTCTTAACATTAAATGGGCTACTTGACCGATAGGTTTATACTTATCTACAACGGCAACATTCTCCGTCATGATATCGTAAGCTGAAATCGAATCAATTTTAGATTTGTGAGAGTCTTCTGTCATATGTATTTCTTCATCAATTCGTGTCATTCCCGAGACATCGGGAATCTAAGAGATTCCCGATGTAGAGGGACTGACTAGGGCAACACCATTACGCCGTCTCAATCAAAAATTTAAATTCTTCAAAAATTTTCTCTAATACAAGCGACTCAGCCTGCG
>JAJDCB010000021.1 GCA_029261065.1 Candidatus Omnitrophota bacterium
TACCCCGCCTTTGGCGGGGCCCATCGGCGTCTTAACGACGCCTTGGGCAAGTTATTCCGGCCTTTGGCCGGAACCAAGCGTCTCTGACGCTATGGCAAAAAAAAATCAATTACCAATGACCAATGAATCAGTTGATAAACCTTAAAGGCCATCCCCTAATTTCATTTGGCATTATTGATAATGGTTGAAAAAATCCTTTTAAGTTCCAATGCCTCCTTACGTAACGGTACAATTTCTTTCTCTGCACTTTTATTGGCTTCTAATAAAAGTTCAACCCAATAATGCGCTTCTTTCGCTTCACGTCTCGTAATACGCATACGCTGTATAAAATCTTTTTTCCCCAAAGCATCATTCGCTTCTCTATAGTTTGCACCCACCGAGCCTGAGGAACCTATCAATTGATTTACAATTCGTGCATTAATCGCATCCATCGACATTTTTTGGCAGACATGTATAACATTTTTGGAAAATTTTATAGTTCTGTCTTCTAGATCAAATTTCACAATATAATCTCCACTTGAAGTTAACAGGCAAGAATAACCAAGATACAAGTTACCCGTCGCCTTTGGCGCCGAGGCCTCGGCATCTCTGATGCCGGGCAAGTTATCCCGCCGTTGGCGGGACCTCGCGTCTCTTGACGCGATTGGCAAAAAATAATCAATACCCAATGACTAAATAATCAAACCATTTGGTTATTTTATTTTTGGTTTTTGTCTCTTTTTTGCCCCGCCAGAAGCGGGGTTCGGCCAAAGGTCGAATATCTTGCCCCGCCTTTAGCGGGGTCCCGCCAAAGGCGGGACACCTTGTTACTTGGTTATTCTTGCCCTCTTTTACTAAAAAAATGATCAAAGACGCCCACGATCCAACTCCCTACCTACTTCCCCTTTTTCGGTTTCCCCCGTTCGCGCAACGACTCTTCATCTAAAAAAAGTCGGTGGACGTCTCTGATCACTGATCTCGAATTTAAACGTTAACCTTAGCCTCTTCGTTATAGGCCGACATAATCGCAAAAGAGATTTTCTCTTTTACCTCTGGTCGTAGGCAACGGATTGTTTCATAAAACATGTTATCTCGTCCTTTTTCTTGAGGAGCAGAGACAAACATGCCACGTCTTGAGTTGATCACCTTAAAACCTTTAACAACAATGACATTGTTTAGAACAATATCAGCAAACGCTTTTAAGGTTTCGCTGTTCTCAACACGATTAAGGCGATGCACCTTAACTTGAATTTCATTGACTTGCATAATCAAACCTCCTTACGCCTATTTATCACTCTCATCCGTCTTTTCCTTGATGTCTTCTTTAAAACATCTTCGGCACGGAGAGTAATCTTCGGCAAGAGCATCTTCTTTTTCGAGTTTGCGAGCTTGATCTTTATTTTTGACCAAGCGACAAATCTCTTTGTGATACTTAGTCCCTCGTGGTGTCGTAACAACTTCTTCCGCGAGCGCAAGTGTGGATATACTAAGGAAGAGAGCCAAAACACCAAATGTTACGAATTTCTTAAACATTTATGACCTCCTGATTTTAACTGTGTTTTCTATACTTTTAAAACCGTAACCCTTGTTATGGCTTTACCTGGCGCACGCGTTGGGTAATATTTTTGTTTTTGGATCCCTGCTTGCGCGGGGACGACAATATTAATAGTAATCGTGTCATCCCCGCGCAAGCGGAGACCCGCGCTCTATTTCTTGCTCCCCGCTTCCACAGGGATGACATACCTCACGGTTTCCCGATATCTCGGGAATGACAGGTGACACTAAACTCCCCACCCGTCAAAGCATCAATAAGCGCCGTCAACTCCTCAATCCTTAACCCCTGCTCCAACGGATTCTGATCCGGAAAAAATGTGTTATTTGCCACATTCATCTGCAAGCGCCTCCGTTCAAAATAAAGCCGTGTAATTTGATCAAGAATATCTTCACGTAACTCCACCATCAATTTGGCACGCGAATCAATAGTCGTTTGATCCGTACTCCAAATAACATCAGCAAAGTCCCAACTAAGGGAAACATCCCATCCTAAATCGTGGCCATTAGATTTATCATCTGGACCCTGATAATGTGTTCCCCCGGAAGATGACGTGCCCCACAAACTGTCTGAACTACTTCGACTCCTACCACCGTCTAACCCTAAATCAAAATCCGGAAACCAGGCGCGTTTGTTGGCTAGGCGTTTCCAATTTTCTATCTTCTCTGGATGCACATCCGCATAAGCAATCGCCATCGCATGAACTTCTTGCACACTTGGTTCATGATCAAAATTTTTAGTCATCACAGACCTTTCATCAGCTGTTTGTGCTTGATCTAATTGCATTACAAAAACACCCGCATGCGTGGCGACAATCAATTTGTGATCTTCGCTTAAAACAAAATCATAAACCTCTGCCGCCTCCATTCCCTTATAAACCGCATGCCACTGCCCTTGATCATAAATAAAAACGCCTTTGCTAGTTCCTGCAAAAATACGCATACATTGGATAGAAATGGCGTCCTTCTCACAGACATCGTTGTCCACAATAAACATCGCGCTAGATTCATCGGACATAAAAAATTGCTGAGGAAACGGTTTCCAATCATCTCCTTGATTAAGACTGAAATAAACACCACGCTCGGTGGCTAATAATATGAAATTTTTAAAACGGTTGGAAAATGCAGCAGCACGAATAGATCGCTTGTCTAATTCACCAAACATATCAATTGAGTTTTGACCATCATCAGAAGACTCAGCAAACCCTATAGAAAATAATCGACTCACCATTTGTGTTTGGGATTCTAAACGATAAAAATGATAGGGAGAAACAATATATAGTTGTTCGTCATGGACCTCTAATTGAACAATAGGTTCTAACGCGTTGTCCTTTTTAACACGCACCCAATTGGATTGACCAAATTGTTGTCGAAATAAACCTTTGCTCGTTCCGACATAAACATCGTCCTTTAAAACAGCCACAGCATAAATGCGTTCTTGATCACCAGCAGCCCCCCTATAAATACGACTCCAATCCGAACGCTCTAAATAACGCGTATAAACCCCGTCATCACTAGCCACATAAATCTCGGGATCATCTGTTTGCGTGACAAACACATCAGTAAGCTCATCAGCCTGAAATACCTGGCTCACTCGCCCCTTATTTTTATCCAAAACAAAAACCCCCTCTTTGGCTCCAATGTATATAAGAGAAGGCTCCACAGGATCCACAGCCAATCGCCTCACCTCAAGCACCCCTGGCAATTTTTGCCAAGTCGCGTTTGAAAGAGAACCTAGTAAAGTGGAAATCCCAAACATAATAATCATCAACCTCATTTTGTCCCTTTGTTTTACAAGGGGGATTTTTTTGGGGAAGAACTGATTTAACTAACTATGACAAAAGAATACCATATTTTGATTATTTGTCAAATAGTTAATATTTTTTGATTAATCATAAAATATTGACATAAAACGATTTAAAATCACGAAATAATTATTTTTAAATAAAAATGGTAATTATTTTCATTTTAATCAAAATTTGTTGATATTATGTCAAAATGATGAATTAGGTGGGTATTATAATTAATAAGAAAAACACCTGTCATTCCCGAGACATCGGGAATCCGTAGCCTAAGGTACAAACTGGTAGCATAGGTAACAAAATAAACCGGGAGCATAGGTTACACTTTATAATCTACGGCAAGGAGGTAATATCATGCCGTGGAAAAGAACCGAGCCTATGGACCAGAAAGTACGTTTGATTGCCGATTGGCAATCCCAAAATTTTAGCAAAACTGATCTTTCAAAAAAATACACTATTAGTCGTAAAACCGTGGGTAAGTGGATTGATCGATACCAAAACGAGGGTATTGATGGTCTCAAAGATAAATCAAAAGAGGCTATCCACAAACCACATTCAACATCAAATAAAATTGTTGAACGTATCATAAAACACAAGCTTAAGCATCCCAAAAGGGGTCCTAAAAAAGTTTATCATCAGCTCAAGAAAAAACATCCTGAGATAAAATGGCCCGTGCCAAGTACAATCGGCTATTGGTTTAAAAAACATGGACTCGTGACACCAAGAAAAAAGCGAAGACTAGTGCCACCATATGGTGAACCATTTATTGACTGCCAATCACCAAACCAAGTTTGGAGTATTGATTACAAAGGACAATTTGCAACACGAGATACAATTATGTGTTATCCATTTACAATTTCAGATAACTTCAGTCGTTTATTGATCAAGTGCAAAGGCTTACAAGGTCCTCGCTATCAAGAGACAAAAGACGAATTAGAAAAGTCTTTTAGAGAATATGGTTTACCTGACGCAATTCGTTCTGACAATAGTAATCCTTTTGCAAGTAATAGTATAGCTGGATTATCAAGACTATCTGTCTGGTGGATCCCTGAGCGTATCAAAAAAGGATGTCCACAAGAAAATGGTCGACATGAAAGAATGCATCGAACTTTAAAATATGAAACTCTTGATACAATAGCCAAAGATATGAAAGAGCTACAAGATCGCTTTGATCTTTTTAAAGAAGACTTCAATAATGATCGACCACATGAAGCTTTGGATCAAAACGTGCCAAATGATTATTACCAAAGGTCTAATAGACCTTATGTCGAAAAACCAAAAAAACCATATTACGATTATGACTTTGAAGTTAGACAAGTTCGCAACAATGGTGAAATTAGATTTAAAGGCCAATTGTACTTCTTAACAAATTTACTAGATGATCAACCTGTTGGCCTAAAGCAAGTTGATGATGATAATTGGGATATTTATTATTCGTTTTCCCCAATTGGAACATTAAATTTAAGAAAATATAAAATATTAACCAAATAAGTGTAACCTATGCTCCCGGTTTAAAATGTAACCTATGCTTTAGTTGCACACACTCTTATCAGTCTCGAGACATCGGGAATCCGTGCTCAAATGACACCACCCAGCCCCTGTCAATCCGACTCATCCGCTCGGAAATCTCGGCAAATCCCCCCACCCCATAATTTGACTTTTCATCAAAATCAGCTATACTTAACGTATCAATTTCATCAAAAACCCAATACCTTGCCCCTAATATGAAAATCGGAACAAAAATTAAAGAAGTACGCAAATTGCAGAAAATGAAGCTATATGAATTAGCGGAAAAAAGCGGTGTGCAGATTGCTACCCTAAGTCGCATGGAACATGGCAAGATGACAGGCACACTCGAATCCCACATGTCCATCGCCCGCGCCCTTGGGGTTGATATTACCGAACTCTATAAAGACATTATTAGAGAAGACGCGGAAGTCGAGATCAAAAAACCATCCAAACATCAAGAGGTATTCGTCCATAGCGATCAATCGTCTTACGAAATTTTAACCAACAAAGTCCTATCCAAAAAGATGATGCCCATCATGCTCAAAATCGAGCCGCATGGTAAATCCAACAAAGAACAAAATCAGATTGGAACGGAAAAGTTTGTTTACGTTCGGGAGGGTAAAATCATTATCCATATTGGTGAAGAGGCCTATGCCCTCTCGAAGGATAATAGTATGTATTTTAATGCGGGGTTGGAGCATTATTTTGAGAATCCTGGGGCTGGGGTGGCTAAGGTGGTTTGTGTGATTACGCCGGTGGCGCTGTAGGGTGTAGGGGTTAGGGTGTAGGGAAAAAATGTATGGAGGAATACGCGGTGAAAAGTAAGGTGGTGTCGCATAAGGAACTTATAGTATGGCAAAAGGCAATGGATTTGGTTGAAAAAATCTATTTTTTGACGAAAGATTATCCAAAAAATGAGCAGTACGGTTTAACCTCTCAAATGCGAAGAGCAGCTGTTGCCATTCCAACCAATATCACCGAAGGATATCATCGTAATCATTTAAAAGAATATATTCAGTTTTTATATATTGCCAAATCATCAGCGTCAGAATTGGAAACATTATTAGAATTAACACATCGATTAAAATTTAACATACATGCACAATTTGAAAAAGACACAACAGATCTATTAACAGAAAACCTAAAGATGTTAACCAGTCTCATTAAATCTTTAAAACTAAAATTTAAATGATTACTAAATCGATCAAAAACCTAAACCCTACACCCTATACCCTAAACCCTATGAGTATAGTATACTTAATAAACGTGCGTTTTCGCGATCTTTCGCGTCTTTTTTCGCGTCCTTTCGCGCCAACTCGCACCAAATCAAGGAGAAACACAATGTCAAACAAAATACTCGTCTGCGACGACGAAGAGGGTATCCGCGAGTCCCTCAAGCTAATACTTGCCGATAACCACGAATTAATCCTAACCGACAACGGCGAACAATGCATAGACGCCCTTAAGAATAACAGCGACATCAAACTCGTATTACTCGACATCAAAATGCCCAAGGTCAATGGTCTTGACGTTCTTAAGAATATCAAAGAAATATACCCAGATATGAATGTGATCATCGTTACTGGTTACAAGTCTGTGGAAACAGCGAGTGAAGCCACTCAATTGGGAGCAGCTGGTTACATCGTTAAACCGTTTAAGTCGGATGAGATTTTGGAGACGGTTAAGAAGTACGTAAGTTAAGTTCTCTTTGAAGATCCCAGGTCGGATCCTGTAAAATAAAACTAAAAGGTACAAAGAAATTGTTTGGAATTTGAAATTTGAATATTGTTTCTTTTTTGCCCCGCCAGAATCGGGGTCCCGCCAACGGCGGGATATCTTGTACCTTGTAACTTGGTTATTCAAATATAATTTTTATCTCAAACTCCGCACATTATGCGGAAATCAAATGAACCACAAGATCCAAACAAAACCGCCAAAAGATAAAGTGAAATTAAAAAATGCCAATATACGCCATACCGCCACTAATAAGTTCGCTATTATTTATATCCTTAGGCATCTTTGTCCTCAAACAAAGTCGAGCAACTCAAGCCTCCAAACTCGCATTCTTTCTGCAGTGTCTTGCAACATTTTGGTGGCAATTTACCTGGTTTCTTTTATTTCAAATCCCTGACAACCCCTTCGTTCATCAACTTATCAAGATTGGTTACTCAGGAATAATTTTAATTCCCGCAACCTTCTTTCATTTTTTTGCCACACTGCTATATGGTAAAAAATATCTATCCATCATTAAACTTTATTATCTTATCAGCTTTGTTTTTCTTACACTTTTACATAACTCTCTCTTAATCATCAACGGAACATACTTCAATCATTTTGGCCATTACCCCAAAGCGGGAATTCTTCACCCTCTCTATTTAACCTTTTTAATCACAGTTGTTATTCACAATATCTACATCCTCTACAACAAACAAAAAGATCAACAAACCAACAATCAAGATCGCAATCAAGCGCGATATCTATTAGCCGGCTTTTCAATATACCTAATCGCTGCATCCGACTTTTTAGTCAACTATGGATTTAAATTTTATCCCATAGGATTTATCTTTATCTCTATTTATCTTTGCACTAACACCTTTGCCATCGTCAAACACCAATTAATGGATATCCGTATTGTCATTCAAAAAAGTTTAGTCTACACCTCCCTGTTTGCCATCATCTCAATTACCTATTTATCCATCATCTTTATTTGTGAATCGATCACTCAATATTTTCTAGGCTATCAATCCCCTTTTTTTAGGTTCTTCATTGCCTTCTTTTTAGGCATTTGCCTTCTCCCCTTTAAAACCCACCTTCAAGGACTCGTAAACACCTTCTTCATCCACGGCAACCCATGTGATATCGCGGTGCAAAATGAATATCTCTTAAAAGAAGTTGCGCAAAAAGAAAAGTTTAAAGCGGTGGCGACATTAGCTAGCGGTGTAGCTCACGAAATTAAAAATCCTTTAACCGCCCTTAAAACATTTGTTGAATTCCTCCCCCAGAAGAAAAACGACCCCGAATTTATGCAACGCTTTACGATCATTGCTGCCAAAGAATTTGATCGCATGGAAAACTTAGTCAAACAATTACTCGATTTCTCAAAACCCTCTCCCCTAAATTTTCAAAGAACAAACATCTCACAACTCTTAGATGACGTCATTGCCTTAAACAGCATGCGCATTAAGGAGAACAACATTAAAGTTATCAAACACTATCCAACCGTCACCGTTAGCATCCCCTTAGATCAAAACCAAATCAAACAAGCCTTTATCAACATCATCCAAAACGCCATTGATGCGATGCCCGATGGCGGAACGCTTACAATAGGGGTTAGGGTGCAGGACTCCCTACACCCTACACCCTATACCCTAACCCCTAAAATAATCATTTCAATCACAGACACAGGCTGCGGCATTGATAAAGAAGGGCAGAAACAAATATTTGAACCATTTTACTCACAAAAATCTCAAGGGACAGGCCTTGGATTATCAATCACCTATGGAATCATTCAAGAACATCAAGGAAAAATAACAGTCAACAGCATCCTTAATAAAGGAACAACGTTTGAAATAACGTTACCGTATAAAAAGACATGAATTCATTTGCCTTATCATCCATTTTTACATTCTTTTCAAGCTCCTTGATGGCAGCTTTTATCTTCTTTAAAAATAGAGGTAAGAAATCAGCTGTCGTTTGGGGATGGTTTTGTGTGCTCGTTATCATCTGGGGGGCAAGTTTGTATATCGCAGCAACAACACAGTCAAAAGAAATTGCTTTTTTGGCATGGCAGTTTGCCAATATAACAACAATCTATGCGGCTGTTGTTCATCATCATTTTGTCTTGACTTATATTGGTCTTAAAAAACCAATACAATTAAAAATTTTATACACTTTGGCGACGACTTTATTGTGTTTTAATTTCTTAAAACCCGAATTATATATCGGTGACGTCAGTTTTCTTTTTGATCAATTCTATTATGTGGATTGGACAATTAGAAAGAATTTCCTATATATAGCAACATATGTTGGTTTCTACTGGATACTATTAACCTATTCATTTCTTTTATTAGTCCTTCACTATAAAACTTTGCCTAGACACAGACGAAATCAAATGAAATATTTGATATATGGATCGATATTAGCCTCCCTTGGAGCGCATGGTGACTATCTTCCTGCTTTTGGTTATAAAATATATCCTCATACAAATTACTGCCTCGCCCTATTCTCACTTGTCATTGGATATGCCATCATTCGACATCAATTAATGGATATCTCAATTGCGATAAAGAAAAGTCTCGTTTATTCTATTTCTCTAACTTTCATAACAGCCATCTTTGTAAGCTTTGTCCTGATATTCGAACGATTATTTCAAAATATCCTTGGCTATCACTCCATATTCAGTTCCATTCTAGCGGCTCTTGCCATCGTCTTTATCTTCAACCCCATTAAAGATAGGATTCAATATTTAGTCGATCGCCTTTTCTTTAAAGGAACAGCTTCAGAATTAGCAGAACAAAACCAAATGTTACGTCTTGAAGTCGCCAAAAAAGAAAAATTCAAAGCCGTCGCCACATTAGCCAGCGGTGTCGCACACGAGGTTAAAAATCCGCTGACAGCGCTTAAGGCCTTTTTTGAATATTTTCCGCAAAAGAAAAATGATCCGGAGTTTATGGAGAAGTTTACACGCATAGCGAATAAAGAATTTGGTCGTATTGAGCAATTAGTTAAACAACTTTTGGATTTTGCGAAACCCTCAGCTCCTGAATTTAAAAAAATAGATATTCATCAACTGCTTGATGACACAATTGATTTAAATATTAATACCATCAACACAAAAAATATTACTATCAAAAAACAATACAGCCAACAGGACACACAAATACTTATTGATCCCAACCAAATCAAACAAGCTGTCCTCAACATCATCCAAAATGCCATTGAGGCTATGGGGGAAGGTGGAACGCTTACTGTAGGGGTTAGGGTTCAGGGTTTAGGGGATAGGAAAAAACCAAAATCCATCAAACCAAATTCCCTACACCCTACCCCCCACACCCTAACCCCTAAAATATCCATTACAATTAAAGACACTGGCCCAGGCATAGCCAAAGAAGATATCAAAAATATTTTTGATCCTTTCTTTAGCAAGAAGGAAACAGGCACAGGGTTAGGATTAGCTATTACGCAGAGTATTATGGAAGGACATAAAGGAAAAATAAGTATAAAAAGCCAAGTAGGTGTAGGGACGACTTTTTGTATGACCTTACCGATAAATGCGGAGGACTATTCATGAATCTTTTTGCCATTCCGACATTATTAACAGCCATTATTTTAATTTATATTTCCATTCTCGTTTATTATAAAAATAAAACATCCCCCTCTGGCATTCAATTCTCATTTTTTTGCATCATCTGCTCAATTTGGCTTTCTGGTTTCTCTGGAATGTATCAAAGCACAGACCCGACTGTTGCGCTCCTTTGGGCAAGATTTGGATTTTGCGCCATCATATTTACACCTATTGCGGGCTACCACTTTATTGTTGCATTCTTGGGTTATAAGCAACAAAAAATTTTAAAAATTCTCTACTTCTTAGGAAGTCTAAGTCTATTTATAAGTTTTTCCAATCTCATTTACAGAGACATTGGAACATTCTTCTGGGGTTATTATCCACTAGCTGGAATTTTATACCCCATTTTTCCGTTAATGTTCTTTCTACTTATTGCGACAAGTTTATATTATATCTATATCAATATCAAAAAAGCTAAAGAAGCCGCAAACTTAAAACTTTTAAAACAACTCAATTATCTTTTCATCGCCTTTTGTTTCGTTCTTACCGGCGTCACAGATTATTTTCCAAAATTTGGTTTTAATATATATCCTTCTGCTTATATTTCAACGTTATCATTTGTTTTTATTATTGCTTACAGTATATTTAAACACCAATTGATGGAGATTAGCATTGTCATTAAGAAAAGCCTTGTTTATTCCATATTACTTACATGCATAACAATAACTTATCTATTAATAATCTTTGTCGTAGAAAGCATTATCCAGAGTACATTTCAATATGAATCCGCCTTAATTCGCACCATAACAGCCTTTGCTATAGGTTTATTTTTTATCCCTCTTAAAAATAAAATTCAAAAAATTACAGACCATTATTTATTTAAAGCAACCCCACCAGAAATGGCAGAACAAAACGAAAAGCTTCTAGAACAAGTCACTCAATCTGAAAAACTTAAAGCCATAGCCACCTTAGCCAGCGGTATGGCGCATGAGATTAAAAATCCATTAACAGCTATTAAGACATTTTCAGAACATTTGCCTAAAAAGTTGGATGATAAAGAATTCCTTATTAAGTTTGGAAAACTTGTTGGTAGTGAGGTAAACCGAGTTGACGATCTGGTTCATCAGCTGCTCGAGTTTGCCAGACCCTCTCCTCTCTCTATTAATAAAATCGACCTTAATAAACTCCTCAACGAAACGCTTGAGTTGCAAAATAACGCTTTTATCGAGCATCACATAACAATTACCAAGAATTTCGATACAACAACACCTTTACACATTAAAGCTGACCCTAATCAACTGAAACAAGCATTCCTAAATTTAATCCTCAATGCCATTGAATCTATGCCAAACGGTGGAACGCTTACTGTAAGTATTAATATAAAAGAGTTACATAACCTTAGAATATCGATCAAAGACACAGGCTGCGGTATTAGTAAAGAAGCTCAAAAGCAAATCTTCGAACCTTTCTACTCTAATAAAGATCACGGAACTGGATTAGGACTATCCATTACTTATGGGATTATTCAGGAACATAAAGGGGAAATTCACGTAATCAGTGTTGTTAATAAAGGAACGGCGTTTGAGATAACGTTGCCGTATACAAAATCATGAATTCATTTGCTATCTCATCTATATGTGTCACGATCACCTGCTCAAGCATGGCTACTTTAATGTTATGTCGGAGAAATAACACCCAGGCACACAAGATTTGGATTTTATTGTGTCTAGTTGCTTGCTTCTGGGGTGTAGGCGGGTATGGTTTTGCAACCGCAACTAGCATCAAATCTGCACTTCTATGGTGGCAGGTCGCCTATGTTTGTGTGATTTTTGCTCCAGTTGTCTATTCCCATTTCGTCTTTGAATGGATCGGCCTTAAGCGGACAAAACTTATTGCATCTAGCTATATTCTAGGAGCCTATTTTTATTATCAAGCCATATTTTCTTGGGACACATTTTTGGGACAATTTCGTTTTGTATTTAATCAATTTTACACCATTGATTGGATGGCCGAAAAAAATTTATTATGGATCTCTTTCTTTTCCTTATATTGGTGCATTTTACTTGCTTATACATTTTATCATTTATTGAAAGAATACAAAAAATCAACAAAACTCAAACATGATCATCTTAAATTCTTTATCTTTGCCACCGGATTAGCTTTACTTGGAGGACACACTTATTTCCTGCTTTATTTTCGATTAGATCTTTACCCCCATTATAATTTTGTTACCGCTGCTTATCCAGTAGCAATGGGTTATTCCATGCTTCGACATCAATTGATGGACATCCGCGTTGTCATCAAAAAAGGTCTTCTTTATACAGTTCTTGTTTCGGTAATTACTCTTTTTTATATATTTATTGTTATATTATCTGAAAAATTATTTCAGGGTGTCATTGGGTACACGTCTCTACTCGTATCCATATTGGCTGGCTTAACCATTGCCGTCATCTTTATTCCTATGCGCAACTATCTTCAAACTATTATTGATAATCACATTTTTAAAGGCACCCCAATCCAAATTGCCGAACAAAATGAATTACTCATTCAAGAAATCACGCAATCCGAGAAACTTAAAGCTATCGCAACATTAGCGAGCGGCATGGCGCATGAAATTAAGAATCCCCTTACAGCCATTAAAACCTTTTCTGAACATTTACCAAAAAAACTCGAGGATAAAGAATTTCTCATTAAGTTTGCAAGATTAGTGGGAAACGAGGTGAATCGTGTTGACGAACTCGTCCATCAACTTCTTGAATTCGCGCGTCCAGCTCCACTTTCTCTAATAAATGTTGACCTACATAAATTACTCAACGAAACCCTAGAATTGCAAAACAACGCTTTTATTGAACATCACATTACGGTTAACAAAAACTTTGATACTGAGACCCCCTTACATATAAACGCCGATGCCAATCAGCTTAAACAGGCTTTCTTAAACTTAGCTCTTAATGCTATTGAAGCCATGCCGAATGGAGGATCACTTACGGTAGGGGTTAGGGTACAGGGTTTAGGGGATAGGGGAAAAGCAAAAACCAACAAACCAAACTCCCTACACCCTAACCCCTACACCCTAAACCCTAAAGTA
>JAJDCB010000022.1 GCA_029261065.1 Candidatus Omnitrophota bacterium
TCTGTTTAAAGCTGCAAACTTTAATGATGTTGAGCTTAAGAATTTGGAGCATGACATTATTAATAATTATTACATTATGAAAAAATAAAAACTAATTAAAATAAGGAGTATGAAAATGATAATGCAAACAAAAGAAGTAGAAATGATCAATGGTGTTAACGTAACTCAGATGGGTGAAACTGTCGAGGCTGTTCAAAGTGATCCTACATTGGCTAAGTTTAAATTCAAATGGAAAAAATAATGAAGGCCTTGAAATATTCTAAAAAGGATTTAGATAATCTGAAGACTGAGGATTTATTACCCGTTGATGCCTTTCATAAACGAGGAAAGGCTGCAACACTTGAGTTGACGAATTTCGTACAGCTTAAAGAAGGTGAAAAGATTCTGGATGTTGGTTGCGGCTTGGGTGGTTCGGCTCAGTTTCTTGCCGCCTTAATTGCGAAGACCGGATGTTAGACAATTCCTTAAATATTCGTTGGGGGAGAGTATGTGGGTGGTTGTACAGATTTGTTTGAAGCTTATAAAAATGGAGAATTGCAAAAAAGTTTAAAAAATATGATGTGAGTTTTGATGAATCAATCGGTTGTGATCCCTCTTCGTTCTTACCTTCTTGGTGCGCCTCTCGATAAGAAGAACATGCTTTCTTGTTTTTAAAATACAAAAATTTAAAAAACGATAAATTATTTTTGTATTTTAAGTGCTTGGTGTTATTCTACTTAAGGCCCCTTTATCAACTTAATTAATCAAATTTTGATATGCTTAAAAAATTAAATATTGGTTCAAAACTAGCCATCATTTTAATAGGGGTGGCGATGATACCCTTGATAGCAGTCATTAGTTATAACTTTATTGCATTCAAAAGTAAAATTCAACGTAACATGCTTAACCGCTTAAAATCCACCAACAATTCCCGTGTCGCCCATATTCAGAGTTTAATCCAATTACGACAAGAGCAGGCAAAATCTATTGCAGGTGATTTCATTTTAAAACAATTGAAAAGCGATGGGTTAAATGATCCGCAACATGTTGAAAATATTCAGAAGAATATTGAATACATTTATAAAGAAATGAAGAACATTTCTACGGGGTTAGAGAGGAATAAGAGTCAACCATCTGCGATGGAGATTATTGGGGTATGGGACAGATCTGGGAAGATTATTGCCAATACAAATATAGATCTGGTAGGCAAAAAGATGCCAGAACATTATTTGAATCAGGTGCAAAAGTTAGGCGAGTATTTTGGTGGATTTGAAAAGGATTCTCTTACGGGTAAGAATTTTTTAATTTTTTTACATGAAATACGTAATCATGCAACAAATGCATTCTCAGGCGCGGTCATTCTAAAAGTTAAAGCAGAAATTCTTAACCAAGTTACAACAGATCGAGAAGGATTGGGGGAAACGGGGGAAACCTACATTGTCGACCGGAAGTATCGCATGGTGACAAAATCACGATTTATAGAAAATGCCATCTTGGCACTAGAGGTGAAAACAGCAGGCACAGAAGCATGTTTTAATAACGTAAAAGCTCCTATTCATTACGCTGATTATCGTGGGGTTAGTGTGTTTGGTGCGTCAAAATATTTGCCGGATGAGGACTGGTGTTTGCTGACAGAGATTGAGGAAAAAGAGGCGTTTTCTGAAGTGGTGGATTTACGCAATCAAATGTTTCTATTTGGCTTGGCTGTGTTTTTATTTCTGATTCTTTTATCAAACAGGTTAGGGCGTTTTATAGCAAGTCCTATACAACAATTGATGAATATAACCAAAAAGGTTGCGAAAGGTGATTTTAAAGCAAGAATAAAAGTTTCTCAAAACGATGAGTTAGGAGAGTTATCGCAATCATTTAATGAGATGGCCCAAAAGTTGGAACAGCATACAGAAGAGTTGGAGGATATGAAATTTAGTTTAGATCAACATTCAATTGTGGGGGTTACCGATCAGACCGGTAAAATAACATATGCGAATGATAAATTTAGCGAAATATCCCAGTATTCTCAGGAAGAACTTTTAGGGCAAGATCACCGTATTTTAAATTCGGGATATCATCCAAAAGAATTTATGAGAGATATGTGGAGAACCATTGCGCAAGGTAAGGTTTGGAAAGGAGAGGTGAAAAATAAAAAGAAAAACGGAGAATACTATTGGGTGAATACCTCGATTATTCCTTTTTTAAATAAGCAAGGTAAACCCTATCAATATGTGGCGATACGATCAGATATTACAGATCGGAAAAATGCAGAGTTACGTTTAAAACAACAAGAGGAGACTTCCAATTTGCTTCGTCAAGTTGCAGAATTAGCTAACTCAGCAAAGGATATGCGGCAAATTTATAAAGATACGTTAAGGTATGTTTGTGAATTTATGGGTTGGCCTATAGGGCATGTTTATGTTGAAGACAATAATAGAATGATACCAGGAAAGATTTGGTTTATACCTTCGACGCATGAATTTGATGTTTTTAAAGAAGTTACAGAAAAAACATCGTTTGAGTCAGGTATTGGTTTACCTGGTCGTGTGCTAAAGAGCAAAGAGCCGGCTTGGATCATTGATGTTCATAAAGATCCAAACTTTCCCAGAAATAAGTTAGCCAATGATTTGGGTGTAAAGGCGGCTTTTGGATTTCCCGTCAAAATAAAAGGTGATGTTAAAGCTGTTCTTGAATTTTATGCAAAAGAGCCCTTGGACCTTGATCAAGATATTTTGGATTTGATGAAGAAGGTGAGTATTCACATGGGTCTGTTTGTGGAACGAGAAGAAATAACAAATCGGTTAAAAGAAGAAGAGAGTTCTTCACGTCAATTAGCGCAGGAAGCACTAAAAGCAGCGCAAGCAAAAAGTAATTTTTTAGCAAATATGAGTCATGAGATCCGTACGCCAATGAATGCGATTTTAGGATTCAGTGATATTTTAGGCAAAACAAAACTTGATGATCAGCAAAGACAGTATATTGATATCGTTGAATCGAGTGGTCAATTGTTATTAGGGATCATTAATGACATTTTGGATTTTTCTAAATTAGAGGCCGGAGGGGTTACTCTTGAGAGTATTAATTTTGATTTAGAGTATTTAGTCAATGATGTTTTTAAGATGATCGGCTCAAAGCTTCGGGATAAAAAAATTGATACTTATATCGATATCGAAAATAACGTTCATCGGTTTCTTTGCGGTGATCCAACGCGTTTAAGACAAATATTGGTTAATCTTTTGGGAAATGCTATTAAGTTTACAGACCAGGGAGATATTGGTGTGATTGTTCGGTTAGATAAAAAGGAAAGTTTTGAGGATGAGCTGGTGATTCATTTTACGGTTAAAGATTCAGGGATAGGGATTCCAGAAGATAAAAAAGATAAAATTTTTGCAGTTTTTAGTCAGGTGGATGAAACAACGACGCGTAAATTTGGAGGGACGGGTTTAGGTTTGTCGATATGTAAATCATTATCGGAAGCTATGGGAGGCAGTATTTGGGTAGAATCCCAGGAAGGAAAGGGGAGTGAATTTCATTTTAAGATTAAACTAAAAAAAGGACAAAAGATCGAACGTGAAGGTATTAAGCCTTTGACTTTATCAGAAATGCAGGGTAAAGAAGTACTCATCGTTGATGATAACAAAAATTCTAGGGATCTTTTAAAACGATATTGCGAAGAAGTAGGGTTAAAGGTTGTTGCATCTGTTGAATCTGGTAAAAGGGCTTTAAGGCGTATTGATCAAATGATTGATGATAATAATCTAGTAGATCTTATTCTTAGTGATATTATGATGCCTGAAATGGATGGGCATGGTTTGATTGCAAAGATTAGGGCAAACAAAAAGTGCAAAGACATTAAAATTATTGCCATTTCATCTGATATTCGTTTAGGTGAGGCTCAGCATGCACAAGAAGATGGTTTTAATGGATTTTTACCTAAACCAATATCTAGAGATGCACTCTTAAAAGTTATTACGGTCGTGCTGGGAGATAATAGAGAGCAAGGTTCCATTGTTACGCGCCATATGGCAGAAGAGCTAGCTTGTAAGGGGATAAAGGTTTTGGTTGTTGAAGATGTTCTTCCAAATCAAGCTTTAATCAAGGCGTATTTTCAACAATTTGGTTGTGAAGGAGATTATGCGAGTAATGGTCAGGAGGCCGTTGATATGTTGCGCAGTAATATAGATCAGTATGATTTATGTCTGATGGATATGCAAATGCCTGTTATGGACGGTTTGGAGGCGACAAGAATTATTCGTAAAGAAATTTCTAAGGACTTTCCTATCATTGCTTTGACGGCGGCAGCTTTAAAAGAAGATCAGGATCAATGTTTCAAAGCGGGTATGACAGATTACATTTCTAAACCCATACAGACTGAAAAGTTAAAAGAAAAAATTTTAGAGTACGCCAAGGAATAATTTTTGTTTGATTGTTCCTTAAGTAAAAGTTATTTATTCAAATAAAGAGGGATAAGCTTTCTATGTTTACAAGGAAATGTTGTGGATGGATTATTGGTTTTTGTTTGATTGTTTTTATTACTCCTGTTGTTCAAGCGGATGAGCTTTTTGAATTAAAAGAACGACTTCGAATTATTGAAGAAGAAAAACAGGACTTGATACAAGAAATTAGGAAGCTTGAGGCTAAAGACAATGTTGAAGATGAAAAAATTCAAGAGTCTGCAGTATCAAAAGTAACGCCCCCACCAGAAGATAAACCCTACAAGACAAATGTGGCTCTTAAATTGTATTGGGATACACGTGAATATAATACATTTGAGATCGCCACAAGCTCAACAGGTTTACCCTTAGGTTTTACTTTTTGGGGCTTTACTGATTTGCATGGAAATCAAGATCAAGTGGGTGATAGTTTTGATTTTGATCGGTTTTTTATGGAGTATCGTTTGAGTCGGGCCTTTGATCCAGAGTGGGTATTAGGAATAAAAGGTTTAGGTTACCAAATGGAATACAATGATACTAACGGTTCGGGTAATCAATTAGTGCGCTTTGGTCTTACATACAAACATGGGATTCCTTCTATAATAGAAAAAGAAGGTTGGTTACAGTTAAGAGCGTTTCCTTATGAATCAGATGGTAGTGGTCAACAAATGAGTTTGATTTATTACTTTCCATTGCATGAAAGAATTTGGATTAGTGGTTTTGTAGACTTAAATCTTCGAGAAGGAGCGGATGATCGTTGGGTTATCGAGCCTCAACTTAATATTAAATTAAATGATCGGTATACATTTTTAGTTGAGTATCGATATAGCGGCTCCGATGATGCCAGTGCAACATTGGATGGGGATGGGGTTGCTTTTGGTATGAGCATGGGTTTTTAAAATAAATTGCTGTGTATTAAGATGGGCAGAGAGAATGAGCAAAAAAATTAAAATTTTGGTAGTGGAAGATGATATTGGTGATTTCACTTTATTAAAGGGGACTCTCGATCAAGAAATTACAAATGTATTTAATCTTATACATGTGGATAGTTTAGAGAAGGCGTTTAAACGGTTAGATGAAGAGGATTTTGATCTTATTTTGTTGGATTTGGCGTTACCAGATAGCATGGGTTTGGATACGGTCACAAAAATTAATGATAAACGTCCTCAAGTGCCAGTTGTCGTATTAACAGGTTTGGACGATAAAGAAGTTGGTATTGCAACCGTAAAAAAAGGAGCTCAAGATTTTTTAATTAAAGGACAGATAACGTATGACTATTTTTTTAAATCTGTTAATTATGCTCTTGAACGTGTGCGACTGGAGAATTTCAAGAACGATATCGTTAATAATATTTCACATGAATTAAGAACCCCTCTTACTATTGTCCGAGAGAGTATAAGCCAAGTATCTGACGGCATTTTTGGGGATATCAATGAGAAACAAGATAAATATCTAAAGATGGCTTTAACTAATATTGATCGATTAAAAAAGATTATTGATAATTTACTAGATATGTCAAAAATTGATGCAGGTAAGCTTGAGATTTTTAAAGAAAAAATAGTCGTTGCAGTATTATTTGAGGATCTTGTGGCTGATTTTTTACTTAAAGTTAAAGCAAAAGAAAATTTGAATATAAAGAATTCAACTTTAAGCGAGAAGCTTGAAATCTTTGCTGATCGAGATAATATCATTCAAGTTTTTACAAATTTGGTTGGTAATGCTCTAAAATTTACTGATAAGGGCCTTATCGAAGTCTCAGCTACTGAAAAAGATAACTTTGTTGAATGCCGTGTTAAGGATTCGGGGATAGGAATTTCTGAAGAAGATTTACCAAGAATTTTTGGAAAATTTGATCAAATCGGAAGGCAATCTGGTCCCGGAGGTAAGGGAACGGGGTTGGGTTTGGCTATTTCAAAAAGTATCATTGAGCTGCATGGCGGTAGTATATATGCTGAAAGTGAAAAGGGAAAAGGATCGACGTTTGTTTTTACATTACCTAAAAAAGAGTAATTTGTTTTGAAATAATATAAAGGAAAGGAGTTTTATGAAAAAAATTTTAGTTGTTGATGATGAACCAGAAATTATTGAGTTAGTGGAAAGTCGATTAAGCGTAAATAATTATCAAGTTATTTCAGCTATGGATGGGAACGAGGGGATTAAAAAAGCAGAAAAAGAATCTCCGGACTTAATCCTTATGGATGTAATGATGCCCAAGATGTCCGGAGGGGATGCTTTGAGAATTCTTAAGGCCAATGAAAAAACGAAAGACATACCGGTTGTTTTTTTAACGGGTGTTAAAAGTAATAAAGAGCCAACGGGAGAAGAAGATAAGGGCATTAATGTGGGTGGGCAATATTATCCAGCTGTTGGAAAGCCTTTCGAATCAGAAAAGTTGTTATTAGCCATAGAGAAAAATCTTTCCTAGACTATCTTTTTATTTGATTATTTTTTTCTGAGGATTTTTTAAAGCCGCCTTTATTTCCTTAATCATCGCTTCGCGATCCTTTTTTATTCTTTTAATGATTGTAGGCGGTGCTGCTGTTTTAGCATCGTATGTTGCTCCCCAAACGGACATTTCAAGCATTACGGGAATTAAGTCAATTCCTTTCTGAGTCAATTCATAGAGATAAACCTTGGTGTTTTTAGGATCCTGCCGTTTTGTGATAATGCCCGTATCTTCTAAGAGGTTTAATCTATTCGCTAAAATATTTGTAGCAATGCCTTCCGGAGAATTTTTAAGCGCACCATAAGTCTTTTTCTTAAAAAAGATCAAGTCGCGAATAATAAGAAGTGTCCACTTATCGCCAAAAATTTCAAGCGCAAAATTGATCGGACAATGGGATCGGTTTGTTTTCATAGAAATAGTTTAAACTTATTACTTGCAAAATGCAAGCATGGGTGTATACTTATTTTACTTGCAAAAAGCAAGTAAAACTAAGCGTCTCAAAAATCAAGGAGGAGAGTTATGAAAATTTATGGTCTTGATGTATCCAATCCCACGAATAAAGTTCGATATGTAGCTAATGCGTTGGGTCTCGATTATGAATTTGAATTAAAGATGCCATTTAGTGAGCAAGTTCAAAATGATGAATATCAATCTCTTCATCCAGCAAGTAAAGTTCCAGCTCTTGAGGATGGATCATTTAAGTTATTTGAAAGTAATGCCATTATCCGATATCTCGCCCAGAAAAGTAACTCAGATTTGTACCCACAAGATTTAGAGAAGAGGGCTAAGGTTGATCAGTGGATGGATTTTGTCACTGTTCATATTCGTAATGCGTATGGACGAGTGTTTTGGAATCGAGTAGGGGTGAAGTTTATGAAAGAGGAGCCGGATGTTAATTCGTTGAATGAAGGATTAAAATTTTTAGACCGATTTCTACCAATTATTGACGATCAGCTAGGTAAGTCAAAATATTTAGCGAGTGATGATTTGACTATTGCAGATTTTAATTTGCTCGCGGAACTGGATGGGGCGGAGGTCTGTGAGATCGATTTATTAAAATACAAAAATCTAACGGCTTGGAGAGAAAATCTTCAAAATCAAGATTTTTATCAAGTCGATCGATCTGTTGGCGCGGCCATATTTGAAGAGATTTTAGCCCAAAAGTAGATCTATGGCACTCTTGACACACCCCTCTAAGTTATGTTACCTTTGAAGTATAGATGTTATCTTAAGCCTTTCTGGGAGAAATAGATATATACAGGAAAGGCAAATTTAGAGTGTTTTGGAAGAATAAATCAAAATGAGAACTAACTTTAAAAAACTTACGATTTTTAGCATCATTTTAACAATCCTGTTTGCAGCAACGTTTTGTTGCTGCCTAACAGGTTCCTCACAGGCGGCTGAATCTATACCTGCCTGTCATCAATCGATGGATGATAATGATGCGTCACAAAATTCTGATGAATGCAATTGTAATCAATCTCTTGCTGTTCTTGAAAAAAATGTAGACAATTTTAATGTGCTTAAAGTTGTCAGTTTATTAGATATTGAAAAGCAAGTTGGCCAAGAATTTAATGGTATGCGTTTAATAGCCAAGAATCATCCCCCACCTATGATTTACGACACCTCACCCCTTTATATCAAACACACCATCCTTCGTATTTAGTATCTTCATAATATTGCTGTCATTTCTGTTAATTAAATAATGAGAAAGGACTCTTAATGAGCGATGTTATGGGGATAAAAAATGAATAATCAAATGATTAAATTAAGAACGATGGTTTTTACAATTGTTTTATGTCTACCACCTGTGTTTGTTATGGCAGACAACAATGAAGGTAAACTTCTGGATGTTTTTATAGAAGAAGCCACACAAAACAATCCAAAAATTCAAGAAGCTTTTCATGCTTGGAAGGCGAGTGAGTATAAAACGAAACACGTCCGAAGTTTAGACGATCCGATGGCCATCTATGGCAAGTTTGGCGAAGAGGTGCAAACGAGAGTGGGACCTCAAGAGCAGAAGTTTGGAGTGTCTCAAAAAATTCCTTTTCCAGGGAAACGGAGTTTAAAAGGAAAGGCGCAGGCCAAACATGCGGCTATGCTTAAAGAAAAGTATGAAGCCACAAAACAGGAAATTATCAAAGATGTTAAATTTTCCTACTTTGATTTATTTTGGGTTGATCAGGCTCTTGAAATTAATGAAGAAGAGAAATCTATTCTAGAGAGGGTCGAAAAAGTTGCTCAACGTAAATATGAATCTAACCAAGTTCCGCAGCAAGATGTGATTAAGGTTCAGGTTGAATTATCCAAGATTATACAGAAGTTATTTCTCTTAAAGCAGAACCGACAAAGTATTGTTGTTAAGTTAAATACGTTATTGAATCGTTCCTATGGTTTTGAAATATCTAGAATTTTGACAGTTGATGATGTGTCATTTGATTATGAGCTTGATGATTTGATGGCGCACGTTAAAAATACAAGACAAGAATTACTAGCGGCTCACTTGTCTGTAGAAAAAGCAGGATACGAAAAGTCTTTAGCTAAAATGGCGTATCTTCCTGATTTTATTTTTGGCGCTGAGTATATAGAGATTGGAGGCGGTTCAACAGCGTTGTCTAATGACGGCGATGATGCATGGATGGGAATGGTGTCTGTGAATGTGCCGATATGGTTTGGCAAGTTAAAGGCTCAGGTTAAAGAGAAAGAAGAAGCTCTTTTTGCTGAGCAAAAGAATAAAGAAGATGTGGAAAGTCGTGTCGCGTTTGAAGTGCAAGATATCTATTTCAAAATTAAAACCTACCAAGATATTGTACTTCTCTATGAGACAGCGCTCATACCGCAAGCGCAACAAGCCTTTGATGCTTCACAAACAGGTTTTGAAACAGGTTCCATTTCATTCTTGGATTGGTTGGACACAGAAAGAACTTCTCTACAAACACGACTTGCTTATTATAAAGTTATAACCGATTATCATAAGTCCATCGCCTATCTGCAAAGAGTTCTTGGCGGTGATTTTCAAGGAGATCGAAAATGAGAAATAAGATAAGGGTATTTGGAGTTATCATTTTATGTATAACATCATCTGTTTATGCTCAAGAAGGACATAAAGGAAGTCATGTGGATGGTGTTCATGAGATGATTCCTGCTGTAACAGAGGACGGGGAGATATCTCATTACACCTGTGGCATGCATCCCAGCGTTAAGGTATCTGTCGAAAATTATGAGAATGGCGATACAAAATGTCCTATTTGTTTTATGCCGTTAACGGCTGTTAAATCATCAGGAATGCGGAGCCAAGCCTTTGATGAGAATGTCATTAGTAAAGTTGAAATAAAGGCTCGCGAACTAAAATTGGCGGGAGTGCAGACAGAAGTTGTTATCAAACGACAATTGTTTAAAGAGATAAGATCTGTTGGCACGGTTGCTTATGATCCTCAATTAGCCATTGCTCAAGATGAATTGGTTTCAGCCATTAGATCTTTAGACAAAGCTAAAACAGGTGCTGTTAGGGAAATTGCAGATCGTTCGCAATCAATGGTTGATTCATCCAAAAGAAAATTATTACTTTTAGGGTTAAGTGCGGAGCAAATTGCAGAATTGGAAAAATCAAAAGAAGTTCAAACAAATCTTATATTGCCCGGTGAGAAAATGTGGATTTATGGAGATATTTATGAATATGAATTGCCTTGGGTGAAAAAAGGATCTTACATTAAGGCTAAACCGATCGGGTTTGCGGGAGAAGAGTTTTATGGAGAGGTTGTTTCCATTAATCCTGTTATTGATCCGCGAACACGCTCTGTTCGTTTTCGCGCGTTAATTGAGAACCCAGGTAGTAAGTTAAAGCCTGAGATGTATGTTGATGTTGAGATCCTGAGTAAGTATGTTGATCCCGATGGTCAAGAGGAAGTTATCGCCTTACCTAAAAGTGCATTGCTTGATACCGGTCGTCGAAGAATTGTATGGGTTAATAAGGGGAATGGTCAGTTCGAAGGACGAGCCGTTGTTGTTGGTCCAGAATCGGTGTCTCACTCCAATGAATTGCTTAAATTTTATCCTGTTCTTAAAGGAATCAAAGAAGGTGAGAAGGTTGTGATTAAGGGAAACTTTCTGATTGATTCCCAAAGTCAAATTACAGGTGTCGTAGCTTCTTCCTTTGGAGGAACATTAGAACCAACAGAGCAAAAAGGTTCCATGAAAGGAAGTCCTTCAGGCCATTAAGGAGCGGAGATTATTATGATTAATAAAATTATAGAAGGTTGTCTAAGAAACAGATTTTTAGTGATCGCAGCCTTTGTTCTTGTTTTTGTTTTTGGTGTCTCATCCATGAAAAATACGCCGGTTGATGCTATTCCAGATATAGGAGAGTTGCAGGTCATTGTGTATGCGGAGTGGCCGGGAAGAAGTCCTCAAGATGTTGAAGACCAAGTTATTTATCCCCTAACAACAGGATTAATGGGGACACCAAAAGTTAAAGTTGTTCGATCTTCTGCGGGATTTGGTTTTGGTCTGGTGAATATGATTTTTGAGGATGCGACGGATTATTATTGGGCGAGGACAAGAGTATTAGAAAGATTAGACTTTGCTAAGAAAGATATGCCTCAAGATGCGGTTGTAACGTTGGGACCAGATGCCACAGCACTTGGTCAAATTTTTTGGTACACCGTTGAAGGTAAAGATAAAAGTCTTGATGAACTAAGGTCCATTCAAGATTGGTTTGTTAGATATCAATTAACATCCGTTGAAGGTGTGTCGGAGGTTGCCTCCGTTGGTGGTTATGTCAAACAATATCAAGTGGACGTTGATCCCAATAGGTTGAATGTTTTCAACGTTAGTCTTTTACATGTCATGGAGGCGATTAAGCTTTCTAATATTGATGTGGGCGCGAAAGTATTTGAAGAAGGTGGTGTTGAATATGTTGTGCGAGGATTAGGTTTCATTAAAAGTATCGAAGATATTGAACAAATTGTTATTGGGGTGCATCAGGGGACGCCGTTAACGATTAAAGATGTAGGTCAAGTGACACTTGGTCCTGACTTTCGACGAGGAGCTTTAGATAAAAATGGCCGTGAAGTCACAGGTGGCGTTGTCTTAATGCGTTTTGGAGAAAATCCTTTAAAAGTTATTGAAAGGATTAAAACAAAGATCGAAGAGATTTCAGTTGGTTTGCCTGAAGGGGTCACAATTGTTCCTTTTTATGATCGCACAGGACTTATCAAAGATTCTATTCATACGTTAAGCAGTGCTTTGACACAAGAGATGATTATTACGGTGTTTGTTATTGCCGTATTTTTATTTCATCTTGGGGGAAGTATTATTATTTCCATGGTTCTTCCTATAGGTGTTTTGATTGCCTTTATTTTGATGCGGCAAGTCGGTGTCGATGCCAACATTATGTCGTTGGGAGGAATCGCAATCGCTATTGGTGTTATGGTCGACTCGGGCTGTGTTTTAGTTGAAAATATTTATCGGAAACTTGTCGAGAAACGAGAAGAAAGAAATGTTAATAAGTTATCTAGTGAAGAAAGATTAAACGTATGTATTGAGGCGTCCCAAGAAGTGGGAAGACCTGTTTTGTTTGCTTTGTTAACCACGATTGTAAGTTTTGTGCCTGTTTTTGTTTTAACGGGACAAGCGGGGAGATTATTTAGCCCATTAGCTTACACAAAAACGTTTGCCATGATTGGAGCGGCTATTATTGCACTAACGTTGCTGCCTACTCTGTGTTATTTTTTCTTAAGAGGACGATTGCGTGCCGTCAAAGATAACAAAACAGCAAAAATATTACATAAAAACTATACACCCATGCTTCGATGGTCATTAAAGAATAAAAAAATAGTCGTTATTATTTCTCTTATTGTATTGGTCACAGGGTTGTCTTTAGGATCGATCATGAAACAAGAGTTTATGCCGCCTTTAAATGAAGGTGATTTGTTGTTTATGCCGGTTTTGATGCCGGGAGCATCATTAACCCAAGTTATGGAGGTGATGCAGAAACAAAATATTATTATTAAAGATGAAATCCCAGAGGTTAAACAAGTCGTCGGAAAGCTTGGACGCGCTGAGACCGCGACAGATCCCGCTCCTGTCGTCATGATTGAGAGTATTATCAATCTTAAAGACAAAAAGTATTGGCGAAAAGGGATGACGCGAGAAAAACTGATTGTCGAAATTCAAGAAAAAACAAAGATGCCAGGTGTGAGTCCCATTATGACACAACCGATACGTAATCGTATTGATATGTTAGCCACAGGAATCCAAACACCTGTTGGTATTAAAGTTTTTGGAGCTGATCTAAAAGAAATAGAAAAAATTGGGATTCAGTTAGAAGGTATTGTTGCTCAAGTTGATGGTGCTGTTGCCCCTTACGCGGAACGTATCGGTGGTCGCGCCTATTTTGAAATGGACATTGATCGTGAACAAGCCGCTCGTTACGGCATTCATGTTCAAGATATTCAGGATTTAATCATGACAGGTATTGGTGGGATGAATGTCACAACGACGGTGGAAGGTCGTGAGCGTTATCCTGTTCGCGTTCGGTATATGCGCGAGTTGCGTGATAATCCCGAAGATCTAAAACGTATTTTCGTCCCAACCCGTTGGAAGTGGGAAAACGCACCGGGACCATTACAAATCCCGTTAGCTCAATTGGTTGACTTTAGAAAGGTTGCTGGACCTTCGATGATTTTATCTGAGAACACCATGCCGTATGCCCGTGTCTTTGTTAATGTTGATCAAAGTAAAGTGGGGCTTGTTGATTTTGTAAAAAAAGCTCAACAAAAAGTTGAAGAAGAAATTAATCAAGGCCGTCTAAATATTCCTGCTGGATATTACATCAGTTGGTCAGGGCAGTTTGAAGCAGAGTTAGAATCAAGAAAGAAATTATTGCCTTCGATGATGATTGCTTTACTTGTGATTCTCATTTTACTTTACATGGCGTTTAAGAATTTTAGAGTGTTAGGAATATTAGCGGGTGTCCTTCCGTTATCCTTGATGGGAGGGATTATTTTACTATTTGTTTTAAACTTTAAGTTTTCGACAGCGGTATGGGTTGGTTTTATAGCCTTGTTTGGTGTTGCGACCGATAATGCAGTTGTATTGCTTTCAACTCTTGAGAATTTATTTAAAGAAAGACTGCCCAAAACAGTAGAAGATATTAGAGCGACAGTTACTGAAGCTGGGTTATTAAGAGTTCGACCTGCGATGATGACAACTATGACGACCATTATCGCTTTACTCCCCGTCATGTTTGCCACCGGCAGCGGTTCAGAAATCATGAAACCCATGGCCGCACCAACGGTAGGTGGTCTTGTTACGGCAACCTTGGCCAATTTAATATTGGTGCCTGTGTTGTATGCATGGATTAAAGAAAAAGAAATACAAGACTAAGATTTGTAAGACCACTTAAAAACATCAACCTTTTAATTTTAAATTCTTCAGGTATAATCATTTTATGTTTTCCACGATTATATTTAATATTCCTTTTTTCATATTTTATTTTTATGCCATTAGTGTCTCTTTAGAGAAGCGCAAAGTTCAACAACAACCAGCGACATTAAGTTTAATAGTTTTCTCTGCATTTTTAGGGAAAGCTGTTATTGTTTTTATTTTGGTTCTACTTCTGCAAAGAGGCGGTGGTGGCGAGGGAGCTTCTAAGTCCTTATATCAAGTCATGATTGCCATCCATTATGTTTTAATGGCGTTATTAATGTTTTGTATCTTTGGTTGGCGAAAATCAGAAGAAGCGACGTATAAACGACCAATTAAATTGACGGTTGTTGGTTTTGTTCTTATAGGTGTAGGCATATTATTCAGCATTTTTTTTCAGCGTATGTTTGTAGATGGAGGATTTAATGGTGATATTAAACTGTTTGCTGGTTTTAATGCTTTCTTCTCAATGATATTTGGTTTAGGATCATTAATATTTTTTCTAAAGGCTATCTTTGATAGTCGAGGTTATCCGGAAGCAAAACCTGCTGTTGTAACGGCGGGTCAAGGTAATGGATCTTCAGCTGATCAAATCAATGTTCAAGTTCCGCTAACAGGTCTTTTTGAAGAAAAGGATTTTATTCCTTATGTCGTTGGAATTATGGGGTTCGGTGGATTATTGATCATTCCTCTTTTGTGGGGTGGTTTTATGGGGATGGGATACGAGAGATCGATGTTTCCTGCTTTACTTTCGTGTGGCATTTTTGCTTTCTCTCATGACAAGCGTGGTAATTTTTTGTGGGGACGCTTTATATTTTTATCCATTTATGTTTTTTTTATGATTATGCGTACGGCAGCCAAGTATGGTGGTGGTGGAAAACCTATGTTTCTTGCTGGTGGTTTTTTAGGATATGTTGTTATGTTTGGCTGTGGTTGGTTGGGTATTGCTATCAATCGGTTTTTGTTTAAAAAGAAATAGTTTATTAATAATATATTAAATAAGAAATGTAATTTTTAATATGGATACTATTCTCTCCGTTAAAAATTTAAATAAAGTTTATGCCGATGGCTTTCAAGCCCTTAAGAATATCAATCTTGAGATTCGTAAAGGGGAGATTTTTGCCTTGCTTGGGCCTAATGGGGCCGGTAAGACAACGTTGATTAGCGCGATTTGTGGGTTAGTTAATCCTACCGATGGTCAGATTCTTGTTAATGGGCATGATATCAATGAAAACTTTCGACAAACACGGACATTAATTGGTCTTGTCCCACAAGAATTGTGCGTCGAAACGTTTGAACCTGTTTGGGACACGGTTAACTTTAGTCGTGGCTTGTTTGGGCTGGCACCAAATCGTGAGTACGTTGAAGATATTTTAAAGAAATTAACTCTGTGGGATAAAAGAAAAAGTCGTATTTTAACATTATCGGGTGGTATGAAAAGAAGGGTTATGATAGCAAAGGCCTTATCTCACGAACCTCAATTATTATTTCTTGATGAGCCTACAGCAGGAGTTGATGTTGAGCTTAGAAAAGATATGTGGAATCAAGTTAAAGAGTTAAAGAATATGGGTGTTACAATCATTCTTACGACGCATTATATAGATGAGGCGGAACAGATGGCAGATAGAATAGGGGTGATCAATAAGGGAGAAATTATTGTTACAGAAAACAAGAAAGATCTTATGCACCAATTTGGCCGAAAAAAACTAACATTGGATTTAAATGTCGTGATAAAGGTTGTTCCAAAGCAACTTGACCAATGGGATTTGAATTTAAATGAGGAAGGGTCACAGATGAGTTATTCTTATGATGCTTCTGTAGAGGACAACGGTATTTCACAACTTTTAGCTGATTTAGCTTCGGCTGGCATTTCTTATAAAGATATTCAAACCAAACAAAGTTCCTTAGAAGAAATTTTTATTCAATTGGTGAATCAATCATGAACTTTTATGCTGTCCGCTCAATTTATTATTTTGAAATGGCTCGTACTTGGCGAACGATCGCTCAAAGTATAGCGTCACCTGTTATATCAACGACTTTATACTTTGTTGTCTTTGGTTCGGCTATTGGTTCGCGTATCAGCGAAATTGATGGTATCAGTTACGGTTCGTTTATTGTGCCGGGTCTAATTATGTTATCGATTTTGACAGAAAGCATCTCAAATGCATCTTTTGGCATTTATTTTCCTAAGTTTACCGGAACTATTTACGAAATTCTATCAGCGCCTGTTTCTTATGTTGAAATTTTGTTGGGATATGTTGGAGCCGCCGCAACGAAGTCGATTATTGTTGGATTACTTATTTTAACAACAGCCAGTTTTTTCGTGCCTCTTGAAATAAAACATCCGGGCCTCATGATTCTTTTTCTGGTGCTGACGGCGGTCACATTTAGTCTCTTTGGTTTTATCATCGGTGTCTGGGCTGATGGATTTGAAAAGCTTCAAATTATTCCTATGTTAATTATCACACCGCTAACCTTTTTGGGAGGAAGCTTTTATAGTATCAAAATGCTCCCCGAATTCTGGCAAAAAGTATCTTTATTCAACCCTGTCGTTTATTTAATCAGTGGTTTTCGCTTTAGCTTCTATGAAAAATCAGATGTTAATTTAAGTGTTAGCCTTTGTATGATCTTTATATTTTTAAGTACGTGTATTATTTTGGCAAGATGGATGTTGAAATCGGGGTATCGTTTGAAGAGTTAATAGTAACAGGTTTTACGTCGTAACAATTTAAGAAAAAGATAGGTTCTCTGCGGCTCTGGATCGGAAGGTTTTGGAGGGACGGTATAAAAGTGATTTTAATATATAAAAAAGGTGATAACCATAACGGTTATCACCTTTTTTATAAAAAACGATACTGATTATTACATTCCAGCAGGTAATTGCATAATAAGAACCCCTACCAAAGTATCTCCATCAAATACAGGAGCTCCCATGAAGCGAGCTGGATCTTCATAAGATGGTGTGTAAGGTTCCATATCCACAAAGTTTGTCATGTCTTTGTCTGAGGTGCCTTTTATAGCATCATAAACACGAGCAAAGTTTGTATCGGCATAGGGCCCATCTTTTAAACTCGTTGTAAAGTCTAGTTCTTTAAAGACACTATAAACAATATCTCCGGATTCGATATCAATAAGAAAGATATCATATAGCCCAAATTCTTCTAAATAAGCGCGGAATTTAGGGTGATATTTTTCATGAATCGTTGACCACTTTGATTTGTCACTTCCTTTATCGAGTTTGTCCTTTGACCCTAAAGGGTTTGAGTTTTCTATGATGTAATAGTATTGCATTGCAATCGTATCATCATCAAGAGAATCAAACATTTTACTTATAGGGGCTTCTTTTCCGTTATTTCTTTTTTTGTACTCAGCACCATATTGATCGGTGTAGTACGCCTTGAGTTTAGGTTTCATTTCTTCAACAGATTCAATGGCATTATCCGAACGAAAGGTCTTAAATGCTTCATTAAACTCTTTCATAGCGCTAACGACATAATCTTGTTGCGCGAAACTTTGACATTGAATTTCTTCAACACTCATGGCAAAGGCCTGCGTTGAGCAGAACATGCTCACAGCAAGTGTTAACATACAGATGATTTTTTTCATTTTTTCTCCGTTTAGTAAAAGTTTTTATTTTTACTTATCTATGTTTTGTTTCATTATTGTTGAGTGTAAGTGAGAAATAGGGAATAGTCAATTTTTTTTCATTTTATTTTTAATAGTATAAAGTGAGCGTTTTTATTTACATAAGTATTTGCAGTGTAACAGTTTATGTTAGTAAATGTTTTGGAAAATGAAGGTTTGATTGTATTTATCTTAATCCTCTTTAATCAATAGCGAAGTGTATTGCATAGATATTACTTATAAAATAAGGATGGAAAAGTGTTAAGTTTCAAGTTTAATGTATTTTTATACATTTCTTGACAAGGCGTTATTTATATTATATATTTAACCATATGGTTAAACAAAAAGAGCAACATATCAATGATATTTTTCATGCTTTAGCAGATCCTACGAGGCGAAAAATTCTTAAAATGCTTTCAGAGAAGGATTGCCAAGCTACGGAATTGGCGCAGGCTTTTGAAATGTCGTTTCCTGCAGTATCTAAGCATTTAAAAGTATTAGAGAAGGCTCAGTTTATCAGAAGAAAGGTGAATGGGCGTATTCATCGATTCTATTTTGAGGAAAAAACGATGAAAGAAGTTTATCATTGGGTGAAATTTTATGAAAAATTCTGGTTACAAAATTTGAGTAATCTGGATGATTTTCTTAATAAAAAAGGTCGTCAAGAGTAGTGATTTTTGTCGAACCTCGTCATTTCTTACAGATAATGACGAAAATGCTAGGAGATAACAAATGACACTACACAATTTATCAGAAACATCACTTAAAATAGAACGAGAGTTTGCGGCAAAGAGAGAAGATGTCTTTTCGGCATGGACGGATCCGGCAAAAATGGTTCAGTGGATGGGGCCAGGTGAGGTTAATTGTGGAGGTGTTGATATCGATTTAAAGGTGGGAGGCTGTTATAGCATTCAAATGCTGACGCCTGATAATGAAAATCCGATTGCCGTTGGTGAATATAAAGAGATTGTTCCAAATGAAAAACTTCAATTTACATGGACCTGGAAGGGCGGCGAGATGCCAGATACCCTTGTAACGTTAACGTTTGAAGATGCCAATGGTAATACAAAGTTAACGCTTTTGCATGAAAACTTCCCAGCCAAGGAAGCTGCAGAGAAACATACACATGGGTGGAATGGGTGTCTTGATAAGTTAGGGAAATTTGTTCAATAAATAGTTAGGAGTAAAAAAATTAAACCCTGTTTTCCTTTTTAAGGAGAGCAGGGTTTTTCTTTGTGCGGAATCTCGGCAAAACAGAGAACTATTTGAAAAATAAACGAGTACTTTTATATTTGATGATATAATTGTTTGATTATCATCCATAAACTTTACTTATAAATTCTAAGTAGTATTATTTAACGAAAGGATTTACAGATGTCAGACAAAGTTAAAATTCTAGCTTTTGCTGGTAGCGCTAGGGCTCAATCGTTTAATAAAATGTTAGTTAATGTTGCTGCCAAAGGTGCCGTTGAGGCTGGGGCTGAAGTCACGGTTATTGATTTAAAAGATTATCCTATGCCGTTATTGGATCAAGATTTGGAAACAAATGAAGGAATGCCGGAGAATGCAAAAAAAGTAAAACAGTTAATGATTGAACATGATGGTTTTTTAATCGCCTGCCCGGAATATAACAGTTCCATCACACCTCTTTTAAAAAATACAATTGATTGGGCTTCAAGGCCAACAGAAAAAGATGAGCCCATGTTAAAAGCCTACACAGGTAAGATAACAGCCATTATGAGTGCATCTCCAGGAGGGCTTGGAGGATTACGTGGCCTTGTTCATGTTAGATCAATTTTTGAAAATATTAATGTTATAGTTTTGCCTAATCAGCGTGCTATTGGAAGTGCATATAACGCATTTGATGATCAAGGGAATCTAAAAGATGAAAAGCAAAACAATGCCGTGAAGGCCTTGGGTGGGGAGCTGGCCAACTTTATTAAAAAGATTAAAGGGTAGATGAGATATGAAACTTATTGGTTCTACGACATCTCCTTATGTTCGACGCATCAGACTTCAGTTGAAGGATCAAGATCATGAGTTTAGGTGTGTTAATATTTTTACAAAAGAAGGTCAAATGGAGGTGGCTCAATATACGACTACGGGGCGCATTCCTCTTTTGGTTGATGATAATAAGGTGATATGGGATTCATTTTTGATTGCACAGTATTTAGCGCCTAAGCCACTTGCCTTAGATCTTCAAAAGGATTTGGTTCTTATCAATGAAATGACTGATGCTGGTGTGCAGTTGTTTCAGTTGAGAAAGTTTGAAATTGACGTTGAAGATAAGGGGCTTTTTTCCAAAAATAATTTAAGACGCATAAAAAATATCCTTAGCTATTTTGAAGCTAAAAAATTAGTAGAGTGGAATATCCTTACTCAATGGCTTTATTGCACGCTAGATTGGTTTGATTTCCGTAATGTTTTTAAATGGCGTGATGATCATCCGCGACTTGTGAGTTTTTATAATACATATTGTGAGCATATCAAAATTAAAGAAACGGAACCACGGCAAAATTAGAAATTAACTTTAAAAAGAAGGTGATTATGTCAAAAATTTTGGATCAGGATATATTAAAGAAAAAAAGATTCGTTAATATTTTTCACAATCCGATTACAGCTTGGATCATATTGGGAACTTCCTTGGGGTTAACATTTTTCGCCTATAGAATATCAAGCGACTTTGTCCATAAACGTGCGGAGGATAGATTTATTTTTAGACTGCACGAAATTAAGCAAGCCATTAAAGATAGATTGGATGTTTATGAACAAGTTCTTTGGAGTGGTGTTGGCTTAATGTATGCTTCTGAAAATTTGAAAAGAGAAGGATTTAGTAAGTTTGTTGAAGCTTTAAATATTCAGAGGCATTGGCCTGGCATACAAGGTGTGGGTTTTAGTGTTTTTTTAAAACCCGAGGAGAAACAAGCTCATATTGATGCGATTCGTGCTCAAGGATTTCCAAATTTTCAGATTAAGCCTGAGGGTGAGCGAGAGATGTATTCCTCAATTGTTTATTTGGAACCCTTTGATTGGCGCAATAAACGAGCTTTTGGCTATGACATGTGGTCAAATGATATGCGTCAAGAAGCAATGAAGCGTGCACGTGATGAAGCGGTTGCAGCGACATCAGGTATTATCACACTGGTGCAGGAGACGAACGATGATGTGCAAAAAGGTTTTTTAACTTATGTTCCAGTATATAAGAGTAAGAGCATTCCAAGAACGCTCGAAGAGCGGAGAAACCAATTTCTCGGCTGGGTTTATGCTCCTTATCGGACGGGTAATTTAATGAAAGGTATTCTGGGAGCGGAGGATCCCAATATTGAATTTGAAATCTTTGATGGGGAGAACATGAATCAAGAGTCGCTTCTTTTTGATAGCAATGATGAATTGCATATATCTTTATCGAATGATAAGCCAGATTTCGAAAAAGTTATTAAAGTTGTTAATCAAGGGCGAACATGGACGTTATATTTTAGTACTCCTTATAATTATTTAAGTAACAGTGAAAAAAATCAACCTCGTTTTGTGGCGATCGCGGGACTTATAGTAGATGTTCTTCTTTTTTACGTTATTTATTCGTTATATTTTATCAATCGACGAGCAGAGGCAATGGCCCGTGAATTAACAAAAGATGCTAAAGAGGATAAAGAAAGTTTAATGCAGGCTCTTAAGGAAGCTGAAGGTAAGGCCGATGAGCTTAAGAAAACAAATGAAGTTATGGTTAATCGTGAAGCTAAGATGGTCGAGCTAAAAAAAGAAATTATTGAGCTTAAAAAAAGAGTAAAGTAAATTATGAAAGTAAGACAACAATGTGTGATCGCTTTAATTTTTGTAATGGGCGTTGGTTTTTCTTTATTCGGGTATCGAATGGCTCTTCAATGGGAAAATAGTCGTAGAGAATTATTTTTTGAGAGCGCTGCCAAGGAGGAAATTAAAGCATTACAAGAAGCTATTAAGGATGATTTGGATTATTTAGATTCCATAAAGGGTTTTTACAATGCTTCTACTTTTGTTGATCGGCATGAGTTTCAAATTTTCACACAAGATATACTTGCACGGAATCGAACCATTCAGGCTTTAGAATGGATTCCTCGTGTGAGGTTAGAAGAAGTGCCTAAATATGTGAATTTAGCAAAAGCCGATGGGTATAATAACTTTCAAATTTTAGAAAAAGATAAAGTTGGGAAAATGAAAGCAGTAGGTGTCAGGAAAGAATACTTTCCTGTTTATTATGTGGAACCAATGTTGGGCAATGAGAACGCTTTTGGATTTGATTTGGCCAGTAATAAAGCTCGTAAAGATAGTTTGACGATGGCACGCGATACAGGCGAAATGAAAGCAACCGCGAGTATAACCTTAGTGCAGGAGGAAAAAAATCAAAAAGGTTTTTTGGTTTTTAATCCGATATATAAGGACAATTCTTGGAATACTACGGTAGAAGACCGTCGGGAAATGTTAGTAGGTTTTGTGCTAGGTGTTTATAGCGTTAAAGATCTTGTAGATGGGAGTCTCATCAGGCTTAAAACGACGGATCTAAAATTTTTTGTATATGAATTGTTTGAGAATAATGAAAAAAATCTTTTATATATTCACGGAGAAAAAAATGAAGGACATTTAAAAGATGAAATAAATGAACGTAAGGTAGAAGACTCAAGATATTTGAAATACGGTCAAATTATTGATGTTGCCGGAAAAAAATGGGAAGTTGTAGCGCAACCGTTGAATAATACTTTTGGGAAAAAAACGAGCCAACCTATTCTTGTACTAGTAATTTGTCTTATGATTACTATATTTTTAGTTGGTTTTACATTTTCTAATATGAGAAAAACAGCTGATATTGAGAAATTGGTCAAGTTGCGAACGCGAGAGTTGATGGAGGCTAAGCAGAGTTTAGAAAAAAATAAAGTTAAGATTGAATCGGCCCTTACTTATGCTGAGAAAACTAAGCTTGCATTACAAAATGTTATGGAAGACTTAGAAGCGGAACGTGTAAAATTAGCGTCGAGTGAAGAGAGATTTGCAATAGCCAATTTTTCAGCAAAAGTTGGTATTTGGGATTGGGATGTTGTTAATAATCATATCATTTGGGATAAGGCTATGTATGGACTTTATGGAATCAAGGAGGGAGATTTTGGAGGCGCTATTGAAGCTTGGGAAGCTGGTCTTCATCCTGAAGATGCCAAAAGGTGTCAAGTTGAAATTCAAGCAGCACTAAAGGGGGAGAAGAATTTTGATACTGACTTTCGAATTGTTTGGCCTGAAGATAAATCCATTCATCACATTCGGGCGCATGCAACAGTTCAGAGAGATGAGAAAGGTGAGGCTATTCGGATGCTTGGGACAAACTGGGATATTACTGAGCTTAAGAGTTTGGCACAACGTTTAGCTTCTTCTAATCAAGAGCTTGAACAATTTGCTTATGTGGCATCGCATGATTTGCAAGAGCCGATACGTAAGATCGTTGGATTTACACAATTGTTTTCAAATTTGTTTGAAGGAGAGATGGATGGGAAGAAAAAAGAATATATGCATTATATTGTAGATGGTGCGAAACGAATGCAGTTGTTGATTCAAGATTTGTTGCAATACTCAAGAGTTGGAAGCACGCAATTGGATTTTGAGGAATTTGATTTTACCTCGATTGTTGAAGAAGCTAAAGCCAATCTTGAATTAATTATTGATGAAACGGATACTAAAATTACGTATAAGCAACTACCAAGTTTAAAAGTTCATAGAGGTTTTATGGTCAGATTAATTCAAAATTTGATTAACAATTCAATAAAATATAGAAGTGAGGCTCCTCCTGAGATTAATATATTAGCTGAGTTAAAAAATCGTCGCTGGGAATTTACGATTTCTGATAATGGCATTGGTATTGCTGAAGAATTTTTTGAGCAGGTCTTTGTCGTATTTAAACGGTTACATGGAAAGGGCGAATATTCAGGTACGGGTATTGGACTGGCTATTTGCAGACGCATTGTTGAAAGGCATGGGGGAAGGATTTGGATTAAAAAATCGATGTCTAGCAAAGGGACAACTTTTAAATTTTATCTTCCCGAATAGTTGTACGAAAGCATTAAAAATCTTCTCGTTTACATTATTTCTAGAACATGCTTTAATGTTTTTATATAAAAGTTTAATCGTCATTATATTTTTGAAATAGAAAGGAGTTTGTATGCGAAAGATTTTGCTGATGGTTTTTGTTGGATTGTTTTTGGCTTTTTCGAGTAATGCCATAGCGAGTGAGGTTTGTGATGGTATGAAAGATCGTGCTGTTCGTGGTGTGACTAATTTGGTTACAGGTATCGTTGAATGGCCTTTTCAAATAAAGAAAGGTTATACCAATGGGGTAAGTTTTATCGAAAATGAAGCGGGTTCCAAAACGGTTGGAACAATTCTTGGGTTTTTTAGAGGAATTGGTCATGCCGGTGGCCGTATGAGTTCTGGAGCAGTAGAACTTTTTGGATTTTGGGCGGTTAGTCCTGATGATAATGATGGTGTTGGCGTTCCTCTTGATGCAGAATATGCTTGGGAAGAAGGCGAACAATACAGCATTTTTAAACCAAATCTTACTGAAGGTGTCAAACCATGGTTCCGTAAGTTAGGACGCGGTTTGGGTAATGGTTTTCTTGGTATTTTAGAAGTTCCAGGCCAAATTAAAAAAGGCGCTGATGATGGTAATGTTGCCAAAGGTGTTGGCAAGGGTGTCTGGTATTGGTTTTCGCGAGAAGTTTATGGAATGGGAGATATCATGTCATCCTTTGTTCCCAATCCAGAAGATAATATGGGAGCCGTTCATTTTGAAGAAGAGTGGCCATGGGAGGCTTTAACAGCAGAATAATAAAATTACTTATGATGATTTTTAATAAAAAACCCAGTCAACAAAAAGAAGTTGGCTGGGTTTTTTATTAAATTAAATGAATTATGTAAGAAAGGTGTGGCGATGGCAAAATTTTATGATGAGTTAGATGAAAAGTTAACAGCATTTATTAAAGACCAAAAAATATTTTTTACAGCGACAGCGTGTGACTCAGGAAGAATTAATTTAAGTCCAAAGGGGATGGATACGTTTTGTATCCTTTCAGAGAGACAAGTTGCCTTCTTAAGCCTTACAGGTAGTGGCAATGAGACAGCCGCACATCTTAAAGTTAATGGTAGGATAACGTTAATGTTCTGTGGTTTTGAAAAAAATCCTTTAATATTGCGAATATATGGTAAGGGGCAATGCATTTACACAGATGACGCGCAGTGGGGGGCGTATCAACAACATTTTCCAAACTTAGCAGGAGCAAGGCAAATATTTGTAATCGATATCGAATCCATTCAAACCTCTTGTGGTTTTGCGGTTCCTTTTTATGAGTTTAAAGGGGATCGAGATGCGCTGGTAAGATGGGCGGAACAAAAGGGAGAGGAGGGTGTTCGACAATATTGGCAAGACAATAATATCCAAAGCATTGATGGTCTTTCAACAGGGATGTAAAGATGTGTTATGAAAAAGGATAGTCTTTTTATGCAACATGCGGTCTATGTATAACATTAAGTTTGTAAAACAATTTAGATGGTCATAGCCGTTATAACAAGATCATTTTCAAATATAAATTTTCCGTTAAAGTGTAAATGTTCTTTCAGGGTATTTTTGGATGGGTTGGTGATAGTGGCTTTAAATGCATAGATCGTAGGATCTATGCTAATAAGAACATCTTTAAAGTTTAGCCAGTTTTGAGTTAAAGGAAATTGGCATTTATAAAAACATTCTTTAGCGCTGAAAATAAGGGCTAAATATTTTTGCCGTTCTTCATCGGGTAATGTTTGAACCCATTGCCATTCATCATTTTGACAAATATGATCATGAATATTGGAATTAACTCTACTTATTTTTTCTGCATCAATTCCTATACTTTGAATGTCATTTTTTAAAGCAATAGTTACGGCACAATAACTATTTGTGTGAGTAATGCTGCCGCAGATATTCTCAGGCCAAAGCGGAGCGCGATGTTCTCCCATAAGTAAGGGGAAGTCTTGGATGTCAAATTGAGAAAGTAATGTTTTAGCTAAGAGGCGGGAAGCGCAAAATTCTCGTTTGCGTTTATCTCCCATTTTATGCGTAAGCGAATGCTCTTGAGGGTGCAGGGAGCCTTCAACGTGGGATGGATTAGCACTTGCAATTTTAACGGTTGAGGGTAATATTTTTTCTAACATAGTAGGATAATTATAACATATGAAGTTTTTTTTAGAATTTTATCTCGAATGACATCTGGCAGCGTAATTAGTGGGTGTTGTGTGGTCATTTTATCTTTAACAAATCCTAATAAGAGTATTTTTGACGTTGGTTATCAAGGAGCGACAGATCGGCTGCACGTAATTCTTATGACTATCTTTACCACCTTAGTTGGACTTCCTCTCAGTAGCTTACAGCCTTAGATTAAAAGTATAGTGCTTTAAGTAACAATAATTCTGTAAATAGTTAAGAAAAAAGGGTTTATTATTTGAATTATTTACTTGACATATCAAACATTGATATGTTAAACTTTGTTTAGGTTAAACAAAGGAGAAAAAATGGCAGCCATGAAGAACTTTTATTTAGATACCGTTAAAGGAAGGGTGAGTGCCGAGGCCTTTAATGGATTAATTTGTGTCTACTCACTTTTACAAAGAAAAATGGAAGAGTACTTTAAGCCCTATGCGTTGACACCGGTTAAATTTAATACGCTTATGCTGATACGCCATTTGGGTGCTGATCAAGGGGTCTCTCAGAATGAAATTTGTCACCATCTTATTGTTAGTCCTTCCAATATCACACGTCTTATTGATCGTATGATTGCTGATGAATATGTAGAGAGGACGATATCTGAAAAAGATCGAAGAGTTAAGTTGATAAAGATAACAAAGAAGGGAACTAAAGTTTTAGATACGGTCTTTCATGGGTATGGCGAGATGATTCAACAATCCGCTTATGTCTTAGAACGATCAGATGTGGAGAAGTTATCTGAATTGTTATTGAAATGGTTTTCAAAGTTAGAGTCTTCTTTTAAAAAAGATGAGGTCGATGATGAATAAGAAAAATTTATTGTTAATTCTTTTTGCTGGCTTATCTTTTGGTATGGTTGCTTTAGTTGTTAATACTTCTTTAAAGAGTAATCTTTTTGAAGTTCTTCCATATCTAAATTCAGAACCATGGTTTGTGACAACAATTGTTGATTTTTATTTTAATATTGTGATCATCTCTGTTTGGGTTGTCTATAAAGAGAAAAGCCATTTTAAGGCTTTGATTTGGATTATTTCATTTATTTTATTAGGAAGTATATCAACGGCATTTTATGTGTTTCTTCAAATAATAACTTTAAAACAAAATGACACAATGGATCAAGTTGTATTAAGAAAGGTGTAAGGATATGAGTCAGGTAATATTACATACTATTGCTTTGGGAACGATAAGCGTGATTAGCATGTTTTTTATTATTTGGGTTGTTCATATATTTCTAAAGAATGCTGGTGTTGTTGATGTCGGTTGGGGGTTAGGTTTTATGATTCTTTGTGGAATCTATGTCTTGATGGGGGAGGGTTTTAATTTGCGTAATACAATCCTTTTTCTTATGGTTTCTTTATGGGGCTTACGGATTGTATTGTTTTTGTTTAAAAGATTAACACTCGAAGGCCATGAAGATCGTCGGTATCAGAAAATTCGTAAAGAGTGGGGTGGTAATGTAACTCTCAAGTTTTTGTTCTTCTTTGAGTTTCAAGCCGTTCTTGAAATCATCCTAGCTATTCCGTTTTTAATTGTTAGTTTAAATCCTGCCTCGGGGTTATCTGTGCTTGAAATTTTTGGCGTAATCATATTTTCTGTGGCTCTTATTGGAGAGACGATCGCGGATGAACAATTACAAAGTTTTAAAAATAATTCCGAAAATAAAGGTAAGACGTGTAATGTCGGGTTGTGGAACTATTCGCGACATCCGAATTATTTCTTTGAATGGCTTGTATGGATGGGCATTTTTGTCTTTGCTATTGCGAGTCCCTACGGTTGGGTATCATTTGTTAGTCCACTACTAATGTATTACTTAATGGTTTATGTCAGTGGAGTTCCTTTGGCAGAGGAACAATCCATTCTTTCACGCGGTGATAATTATAGAGAATATCAAAAGACAACAAGCATGTTTTTTCCTATGCCTAAAAGGAAAATTAAGGAGGTCCTATGAGAACAATGGCTCAAGTTACTAATCGGTTATTAGAGAAAGGCGTTATTCCTGATCCATTGATTCGTTTTGGTATACGAGGATTACTTAAAGATAAACTAAAAGAAGAAAGAAAGAATAAAAAAAGTTTTGGAGAAAAAAACAAGTTCGAATTAATTGAATTGTTAAAAACGTCCCCTATTGCTGTCAATACTACGGATGCAAATGAACAACATTATGAGTTGCCCACTGAATTCTTTAAATTTGTGATGGGTAAACACATGAAATACAGTTGTGGTTTATGGAAGGAGGGGACAACAAGTTTTGATACCTCTGAGGAGGATATGCTTCAATTAACAGTAGAACGCGCTCAAATTTTAGATGGGCAACGTGTTCTTGAATTGGGCTGTGGTTGGGGTTCTTTAACATTGTTTATGGCCCAGAAATTTCCAAAGTGTCAAATTCTTGGCGTATCAAATTCTTCAACACAAAAGCAATACATATTAAGAGAAGCGAAGAAAAGACAATTAACAAATGTTCGTATTATGACAGCTGATATGAATGATTTTCTAACAGAAGAAAATTTTGATCGCATCGTCTCAGTGGAGATGTTTGAACATATGCGAAATTATAAAAAGTTACTTGGAAAAATCTCAGATTTTCTTAACAAGGAAGGTAAGTTGTTTATTCATATTTTCACACATAAAGAGTTTGCTTATCTTTATAAAGAAGAGGATGAGAATGATTGGATAGCAAAATATTTCTTTACGGGAGGCATTATGCCCTCAGATGATTTGTTATTCCATTTTCAAGATCATCTCAAGGTCGAGGAGCATTGGCATGTAAATGGGAGTCATTATCAAAAAACATCAGAAGAATGGCTTAAGAACATGGATCGAAATAAAGATAAGATAATGCCTATTTTAAAAAATACATATGGTGAAGATTATCGTAAATGGTGGGTTTATTGGAGGGTGTTTTTTATGTCGTGTGCGGAGTTGTGGGGTTATAACAATGGGACTGAATGGATTGTGAGTCATTATCGACTTATAAAGGAGTCACGTTAGTGCAAACTATTGCCATTATAGGAACAGGGATATCAGCGATGGGTGCTGCTTACTTTCTTAAGGATAAGTATGATATTTCTTTTTATGAAAAAAATAATTACCCAGGTGGGCATACCAACACGTTAACTATTGAAGAAGAAGGTGAGCCAATATATATCGATTCCGCGTTTATGGTTTACAACGAACGGACATATCCCAATTTAACGCGATTATTTAAAGAGCTTGATGTTAAGGCCAAGGATGCCGATATGTCTTTTAGCGTCCAACATAAGGCTAGCAATTTAGAATATTGTGGGACAGGTTTAAATGGATTGTTTGCTCAACGGAAAAATATTTTTAGCTTAAGTCATTGGAAGCTTATTCTTGAGATGGACCGTTTTAATAAAGAGGCGTTAGAAGTTTTAGATGACGATCGGTATCTCTCTTATTCGTTACTAAAATATGTCACAGAAAAAAGTTATAGCAAAAATTTTGTAAATAGATTCTTAACACCCATATCTTCGGCAGTTTGGTCAACGCCTCCTGATTTGATGCTTGAATTTCCTGTTGTTACATTAGTTCGGTTTTTTAAAAATCATGGTTTCTTGGGATTACGTGGTCATTATCAATGGAAGACGGTTAGGGAAGGCTCGCAACGTTATCGAGATAAAATTTTGGGAGGTTTTAAGGGTCAAGTATTTTTAAATCGAGCAGCAGTGAGGGTTTATCGAGAAGATTCCAAGGGGGTTGTTGTCGATCAGCAGGGTGATAAAAAGACGTATGATAAAGTTATTATGGCGTCGCATGCGGATGATACTTTGAAAGTATTAGATGATGCCAATCCAGAAGAAAAAAAATTGTTATCAAAATTTTCTTATCAAAAAAATAGAGTAACGTTACATTGTGATGAAACAATCATGCCTCGTATGCGTTTGGCGTGGAGTTCGTGGAATTATCTTATAACAGAAAAAGGTCCTTCAACCATTTATTGGATGAATAATCTTCAAGGTGTGTCTAAACAAAAAAATTATTTTGTTTCCATTAATGACAATGATTTGGTAGATGAATCAAAAATAATTTGGGACTCAAGTTATGAACACCCATTATTTAACGTTGAGGCGATCAAGACACAAAAGCAGTTGCCCAAACTAAATGAAGATGGTCCGATATATTTTTGTGGAGCCTATTTTAAATATGGATTTCATGAAGATGGTCTGACTGCGGGCTTAAATGTGGCAAGATCAATTACAGGTGAGACGATATGGAATTAACATCTTCTTTATATGAAACAGAAATCATGCATCATCGACTGACACCAAAAGAACATAAGTTTTCTTATCGCTTTTTTTCGTTTTACATCAATTTAGATGAAATTGATGAGCTTACAAGTCGTATTACTTTATTAAGTCACAATAAATTTAACATTTATTCTTTCTTTGATAAAGACCATATGGAGGTAGGTGATAAAACAATTAAAGAAAAGATTCTTAATTATTTAGCAGAGCAGGGCATTGATTTAACAAATGGACGGATCATGTTGCTGACTTATTTACGTACTTTTGGCTATGTTTTTAATCCAGTTTCCTTTTATTATTGCTTTGATGAAAACGACTCCCCTGTATGCGTCGTACCAGAGATCGGAAACACATTTGGAGAAATAAAAGCCTTTTTTATTAATCAAAATCATTTAGTGGGAAATAAATTTAAAGATTGTCAAGACAAGTACTACTATATATCACCATTTACACGACTGAATGATCAATTAGATTTTAAACTAACTATACCAAGTGAATATTTAGATGTTCGTATCAATACATCAAGAGATGGTGAAAATATTCTTCTTACATCAATGATGGGGCCTAAAAAGGAATTAAATAATGTGCAATTATTTTGGATGACCTTAAAGTTTCCTTTTGTGACCTTAAAAGTTATTGTTTTGATTCATTGGCATGCCTTATTGTTGTGGTTTAAGAAAATTGTTTTTAAAAATAAAGAAGAACATATGGATTTACAAAGAGACGTTCTTAGAAAAAATATTCATCTTAAGCCTCAGTAGATGATTTAAAAAAGGGAAGGTTAATATGCCTGGAATAAAAACTATTCACAAAAGAAATAAAGGTGCCCATAAAAGATTAAGTCTATATCAAAAAATTATTGATAAAGTTTTTCGGCCGATGACTTTAGGGGGATTAACAATTACGTTGCCTGATGGTGATTTATTAGAATATGGAGATGGGAATGGCGTTATCGCTAATGTTCGTGTTTTAGATAATGTTTTCTTTAAAAAGTGTGTTCTCTACGGTGATGTGGGTTTTGGTGAGTCTTATGTTGATGGTGATTGGGAGACGGAGGACATCACAAAGGTCATCGAATGGATGATTACGAATGTTGAAAACCACCCAACACTTATGTCAGATAAGATTAAGAAATCTCCGGTTAATTTTTTTAAAATGTTTAATGATGCCATTTCGTTATTTCGTAAAAATTCTATGCAAGGAAGTCGTAAGAATATAAGTGCTCATTATGATTTAGGGAATGATTTTTATCAGAAATTTCTCGATCCGAGTATGACTTATTCTGCCGCGTATTTTAAAAAATCTAGTGATTCGTTAGAAGAGGCTCAATATCAAAAATATGAACAGCTTTGTCAAAAGGTGTGCCTTAAACAGACAGACCATCTTTTGGAAATTGGAAGTGGATGGGGCGGTTTCGCTATTTACGCAGCCAAAAACTTTGGATGTCGCGTAACAACAGTGACGGTATCGCAGCAACAATATGATTTTGCTTTAGCAAAGATACGTCACGAAGGTTTAGAAGATAAGATTACAATTAAGTTTCAAGATTATCGTCAGATAGAAGGTTTGTATGATAAAATTGTATCCATTGAGATGTTAGAGGCAGTAGGACATGATTTTTATGAGATTTACTTTAAGCAATGTCACCGTTTACTTAAAAAAGATGGAATGTTAGCTTTGCAGGTCATAACATCACCTGATAACCGATATGAATCATTTCGAAGAAGTACGGATTGGATACAAAAGTATATTTTTCCAGGAAGCCTTCTGCCTTCGGTATCCGTTATTCAAGAAAATATTTGTAAGACAGGAGATTTGACGTTGTTAGATTTTGAAGACATGAGCAAACATTACGCCAGAACTTTACATGAATGGTTTTTAGAGTTTAATTTAAAATTAGATGACATTAAAAATTTGGGATTGTCGGAAGAATTTGTTAGAAAGTGGAATTATTATTGGTGTTATTGTATGGCAGCCTTCAAGACGAGAAACATTAGTGTAGCGCAGCTTGTATATACTCGACCCAACAACTTATCTCTTGGAGGCACAATATGAAAAAAATAATTTTAGCATTAGTGATCGTTTTATTATCGCAAGGATCATCTGCTAATTCTCCAAAAGAGCTCCATGGTATTCGTTTTGCGGGTGATTACGTTTACGAGGGAGAGGAGCTGGTTCTACAAGGTGTTGCTTTAAAAAGACATTTCTTTATTAAAGCCTTTGTTGCTGGCTTATATTTAGGGGAACCTGTTATTACTGATGATTTTTTTGAGAATGTTCCTATAAGGATTGAAGTGTCCTATTTTGTAAATATTCCTGGCAAAAAATTATCAAAGTATACAAGAGGTTTGATGCGCAAAAATGTAACAAAAGAGGAATATCAATCTATTAATAAAGAAATAAATATGATGAATCAATATTTTGTGGATTTGAAACCCGGGGATCGTTATGCCTTAACGTATATCCCAGAAATAGGAACTCAATTTGAATATAATGGCGATTTTGTTGGTGTGATACCTGGAAAAGATTTTGCTAACGGATTGTTCTCAACATGGATTGGTGTTCATCCTATGGATAAAAAAGTTAAACAACAGATATTGGGTTTGGCCTCATAAATATATTGTTTGCAATAATTTTTGTTTTGAGTAAAATAAATAATTCTTACATTTTATTTTAATTCAACAGCCAAAAAATATTAGTGAATCATAAACTCACAAAGAAAGTTGTATCGCTTCTCGTTTCTATTTTGTTTTTTATTTGGATTCTTCCTTTAGGGGCGTTTATTGCACCGGAGAAAGAAGAGGCTGCGTGTAATGGGCAACGCGGTATTTGTTTGTGCTCTCACTTGATTGCAAAGCATGTTGCTGAGACTGTGGCTCAAGCAGGATCGGTATTTAAGAGTGGAGGAGCGGCTCAAAAAGAAAAGAATGGCTTCTCCTCTCTTAATGATTTTCTTGTTCTAAAACAGAGTTTTTCTCACAATATTTTAATAAAGGCATGTTCAAAAGAGTTGGCATCATCCTACCAATATGCTTTTATCCGACCTATTGATCATATTCCTAAGGTTTAAATTTTCTCCCTCATTCAATTTTTACTTATTTTAATTACATTAGGAGATATTTATGAAATTAAAAAGGATATTTCTTTTTATCCTAGCTGGAATTAGTGTTTTTATATCCCATGGACTATCCTTTGCCGGTGAAGTTGAAGATCATGCCCCTATTGGTGTGATGGGTGATCATCAACACAAAAAAGGCGAGTGGATGGCATCTTACCGGTATATGCGTATGGACATGCCCGAACATTACACGGGTACAAAAAAACAATCCATCTCAGATGTACATAATGATTTTGTGGTATCTCCTGTCGATATGACTATGGAGATGCATATGTTGGGATTGATGTATGGCGTGTCTGATGAGTTAACCTTGATGGTGATGGTTCCGTATTTAATTAAAGATATGGAACATCGCAGAAGAACAGACAGCAAACAGTTTAGTACGCATTCTCAAGGTTTGGGGGATGTTAAGTTATCTGGGATGTATTCTTTAAAAGAGATGACGGAGTTGCCTCTCCATTTAAACATGGGTATTAGCGCGCCTACAGGCTCGATTAATCGAACGGATCGAACGTTGTTGGGGCCGGATAGAAATTTGCCTTATCCGATGCAATTAGGATCTGGTACGGTTGATTTTCATCCAGGTGTTACGTATTTGGATAAATCAGAGAATTGGTCTTGGGGTGCTCAAGCTAATTCGATTGTTCGTTTCGGTAGAAATGAGCAGAAGTATAAATTGGGCAATGCCTATGACGCGAGTTCTTGGTTAGCATATAAGTTTAACGAGCTCGTTAGTTCATCGATACGTGTTAAGGGAAGCATTTGGGGCAATGTCGATGGAGCGGATCCTAGGTTAAACGTTAATTTAGTTCCAACAGCCGATCCTAATTTGCAAGGTGGGGAAAGGGTTGATATGTTTTTAGGAGTTAACCTTCTTTCACATAAAGGAGCTCTTAAAGATCATCGCTTAGCACTTGAAGTTGGATATCCTGTTTATCAAAATCTAACAGGGCCGCAACTTGGTGTTGGTCTTCAAGGAACTGTTGGTTGGCAAAAAGCTTGGTAAACAAATCAACAAAGCATAAAAAAGCTCTGAGATATCATTCTCAGAGCTTTTTTATGTTTCGTATTGCTTAATTTAGGAATTTCGAAGCTTTAACGAAATTCCAGGTTTGTTTAAAACCCCTGTAGTTTGCTCAGCGGTTCATGCCTTTAATTAAGCAAGGATATCGTGTCTACGGATAGTCTTTCTTCCGTTAGCGGCGCATCTAGCTTGCGCTTGGGCTACTAGCCAATATACGTAATCATTAAGACCTTCAAGAGCATCAGATGATACATTAAAAGTGTTCTTGCCACTTCCCTTAAGAGCTTCTTTAGTTTTAGAACCAACCAACAACATATCTTTTGATTTTCCCTTAGCCATAATACTTATCCTTTTGTTAAAAATTTAAGTTAAATTAATAGATAGAATTTAGTGTAAAATTCTCTTTTCGTCAAGGAAAATATATTTTGATATTTGTGGGGTGATTGTTATAATCAAAACATTATTAACAAAAAGGATAAAAGTTAGAGGAAGCATGGACCGAAAAGAAATAGTTCTAAAATATTTAGAATGTTTTTGTAAGCCAGATGTCGCCTCATTGGAAAATTTGTTAAGTCCCGACTTTCAACTTATTGGACCATTATTTCAATTTTCATCATCGCAATCCTATATATCTGCATTAAAGCAAGACCCTCCAGAAAAATCTAAGTTCAATGTTCAACAAATTTATGAAAACGATCAAGGTGTTTGTGTTGTCTATGAGTACGTTAAATCAAAGGATTCCATGCTCATTGCGCAAACATTTCAATTTCAAGATAATAAAATAAGTTCGACTCTTCTAATTTTTGATGGGAGAGTTAACTCTTAACAGAGGATAAATTGTGGAACCATTAAAAGACATTTATATGAATAAGGATATATTGCGTCAGTTTGCTCGCGATATGAAGAAAGTCTATCCTAAGCTTAATGAGAAAGAATTTTATCAAGCTCTCATTAAGGGGCTAGATCAATTGGAACTCAAGGCGAGGATTGAAAGGGCGGCTGATGTGGCTTATCGTTATTTGCCGTCATCGTATGAACAAGGATTGAATGTTCTTTATCGGTTTGTAGAGGGAAAAGATAATAAGTTGCTTTATTTGTTTCTTCCTAATTTTATAGCAAAATATGGACAAGAAGATTATGAGCGCTCTATTAAAGCTATTAGAGATTTTACTCAGTATTCATCATCAGAGGAAGGTGTGAGGATATTTTTGGAATTGAATTTGAATAAGACAATTAATTACATGATGAAATGGACAACATCAAAAAATGTTCATATTCGACGGCTGGCCTCTGAAGGATCACGGCCAAGGTTGCCATGGGCAAAAAAGATTTCAGCCTTTATTGAAGATCCGCAATTGGCTTGGCCAATATTAGAAGCGCTGAAAGAGGATTGTGAAAAATATGTTCAAAAATCGGTAGCAAATCACATTAATGATATTTCAAAAGATCATCCGGATTGGGTGGTTAAGAAGGTAAGTCAATGGGATCGTTCTTGTGAACCAACAGCCTGGATTGTTAAACATGGGATGCGTAGTCTGATAAAGAGGGGGCATAAGGGTGCGTTAAAGTTATTTGGAACTCATCAATTGCCTAAGGTTGAACTTAGGGAAGTGAATTGGAAGAAAAGCGTGAAGATAGGGCAGGTGTTTAATTTTCAAGTAGAAATAGTATCAAAGTCGAAAAAAGAGCAAGTCTTAATGATTGATTATATTATGCATTTTGTTAAGAACAACGGGAAATCATCGGCAAAGGTTTTTAAATTAAAGAAATGCAAGTTATCTTCAAAAGAAAGTGTTCTTCTTAAATCTAAATATACATTTAAGGATTTATCAACGCGAAAACATTACACGGGCAGGCATAGTTGGCAATTAAAGATTAATGGAGAGGCGATGCAAAGTTATGCTTTTGAGGTAATGTAAGGGAAAATTTTTTAGATACAATTGTAGATAAATGTTAAAAATAGTTAAAAAAAATAGTATTTCTATAAATAATTGATATTATAAATTATGTGTATAGGTAGGAGGGATCTTTCAGGTTTTTGAGAAAATGCCTTTAATTGGAGTTGTAATGGAAAAAATTCGAGGAGCGTGTTTACAAGAATTTCCTTCTAAAGAGGAAATGACGGAGGCATCAACACAAGATAAAGTGTGGGGGATTGCAAGCAGTTTTGATATATATGATTGCAATCCTGAGTCCATTCGAAGTGAAGCGAAGATTAAGCAATTTGTCAAAGAGCTGTGCGAGCTTATTGAAATGAAAAGATTTGGAGAAACGCAAGTCGTTCATTTTGGAGAGGAAGATCGCGTAGCTGGATTTTCCATGGTTCAGCTAATCGAGACATCTCTCATTTCAGCTCATTTTGCGAATTTAACGAACACGGTTTATCTTGATGTTTTTAGTTGTAAACCATACGATTTAAAAGCAGTAGAAGATTTTTCAAAATTATTTTTCGGCGGCAAAGAATGCATAACAAATGTCAAGTATCGTCATTGATTAGGTCACGTCATTTGACAATTAAAAAAAGTTATGTTAAACTTCTTAAACTATGAATCAATTTACGAATTTCAAAATGCACATGACTTGCTTACCTGTCGCCAAGACAGGTATTCTGCTTTCACCTACGTGGAGAAAGTATGCAAGAGGAGGTGTGTTTTGATTCGTTAAGTAGTTACTAGTAATGAAATTTTTCAAAACCACCGATTCTTAATCAGAATTGGTGGTTTTTTTTTGCCTTGGCGCAGCCGGGCAACGTCTTTGAAGCCCCCAAATGTAAGTTTTGGGGCGCAGAAGGGTCCTTGGTATCCTGGATTAGTAAATAGATAAAGAGAACAACAATGATACACATAAAATTAATAATTATGGCCCTTTTATGGGCAGGAGGTCTTATCGCCGGCAAGCTTATTGCAAGTCAAGCAGGCCCATTTACGATTTCATTTCTTCGATTTCTCGTAGCCACTTTTGTTTTAGCGGCTTTGGTTCATCGAAGAGGGGAGAATCGCGTGATTCCAGGGGGGGTATTGATATATGCTTTTATCGCTGCCTTTTTTGGGGTATTTTGTTACAACTATTTATTTTTCTCTGGAATTAAGCTTATCGAGGCAAGTCGAGGTTCCGTTATCATTAGCATGGTCCCTATTGTCATAGCACTTTTTTCATACATTGTTTTCCGAGAGAAAATGAATTTTATAAAGGTTATAGGAATTGTGTTGTCAGTGCTGGGGGCTAGCATTGTTGTCTCAAAAGGTGAGTTAGCTTCTATTTTTGGAAAGGCCCTTGGGCTTGGTGAGATCTATTTAGTCTTATGTGTATTTTGTGCCGCTACGTTTACTTTGCTTTCTAAAAAATTGTTACAAGCCCTGACACCTTTGGTCACAATGACGATGATCTCAGCGATCGGAACCTGTTTTTTATTTGGACCGGCTTTATTAGAAATTAGCCAAATCCAAAATAGCCCGGTGTCCTATACTTTTTTCTTAAATTTATTGTACTTGGCTATTGGACCTTCAGTGATCGCTGTCACATTTTATTATGAAGCCATTTGTGTCGTCGGACCGTCAAGGGCTAGTCAGTACATGAATCTTATGCCAGTGTTCGCTGTTGTCTTGGCATTTATATTCTTAGGCGAAAACGTTACGACATCATTAATGTTAGGCGGGGGGTTAGTGACAACAGGGTTGTATGTAACCAATATAACGAGTTAAGAAAGGAGGTGATACTTATGGAGCTTACAGTGTTAAACGTGCTTATGTTAACAGATTACTTTTATACAGGTGAAAGTTAGACGTTGTTAACTAAATTAAACAATATAAAAGGAGGTAAAAGCATGAAAGAAAATGCTATTTTAAAAAGTAAAAATAAAAATAAAAAATCGGTTTTTCCTGATGAAGCTTCAAAGGTGACAAACTTGTTACGTTTAAAGGATTCTTTGTTAAGGCAAGAGTTCGAGCAAAGTGCTGAACTTATTGAGTTGGCAAGGAGTTTTGGAGCAAGTAATAAGGAGGTGAAAACTGTCATCAATGAAAGTATAAGAAGGTTAAAAAATGGCCTGAGGTATGAGGCAAATCAAAGCAGGACTAATCGATCTAGATTCTAGGGAGGATCTAAAATTATGCCTCATGTCTGTTATTAAAGAGGACAGTTCAAAATTTGAGCTGTCCTCTTTTTGTATAAACTTTTTATAAAATTAGCAAAGTGGTAGATAGTTGATTTTTATAATTTGTTGTATATCAACAGTTTGCGATTAAACGAGGGATGTGAGTTTTATTGTTGACAAATATATCAAAATAGGTCATACTTGCAATCGAGTAAATCAGCGGGTTGAAATTTTAGACCGTAAGATAGAAGGATTTATCTTACGGCTTTTTTATTTTCGTTCTGTCATCGTTTACTCAGTTTGTTATTTTAGAGAAAGGAGGGAGTAAATAATGGCACAAGGAAAAGTAAAGTGGTTTAACGCTACAAAAGGATTCGGTTTTATCGAACAAGAATCAGGCCAAGATCTTTTTGTACATCACAATGAGATTCAAGGCGAAGGCTATAAGACATTAGACGAAGGTCAAGCAGTTGAATTCGAGGTTGCATCAGGACCAAAGGGTGACTACGCAACGAATGTCGTAAAGCAATAAGAAGTAAAAAGTTAGAGTAAAAAAGGCAACTTGATGATGTACTTAATCTCAAGATTAGGTGCATCATTCAAGTTGCCTTTTCTATTGAAAGGATGTTTGTAAGCAATGGGATCATTTGAAAAATTAGGATTATCACAAGACACTCTTGGTGTATTAAAGCGTAAAGGTTTTGAAGAACCTACGCCCATACAAGAAAAGGCGATTCCCGCCGTATTATTAGGGAAAAAAGATATTGTTGGGCAAGCTCAGACAGGGACTGGAAAAACGGCGGCTTTTGGATTGCCTATTATTGAGTTATTAAAAGAGAAGTCAAAAGCTGTTCAGGCCATTGTTCTAGCTCCAACCCGCGAGTTGGCTATTCAGGTGGCTGAGGAGATGCATTCTCTAAAGGGAAAGAAAAAGTTAAGTATTATTCCTATTTATGGTGGGCAATCTATCGATCTTCAGTTAAGACGATTACGTAAAGGTGTTGATATCGTTGTTGGTACACCAGGGCGAGTATTAGATCATCTTAAAAGACGGACATTAAAATTAGATCAGATTTCTTTTATGGTATTAGATGAAGCGGATGAAATGTTGAATATGGGATTTTTTGAGGATGTTAAAGCCATTATGGATCAGACTTCGCAAGACAAACGTGTGATGCTATTTTCTGCTACGATGCCTAATGAAATTATGCAAATTTCTAAAAAGTATATGAAGGATTATGAAATTCTCAAAGTGGTCTCTGATCAGCTAACAGGTAGTCGAACCGATCAATTATATTTTGAAGTGGCGGCCCAAGATAAATTTGAATCTTTATGTCGCATTATTGATATTGAAGATAATTTTTATGGGCTTGTATTTTGTCGAACAAAAATTGATGTTGATAAAGTGGCTAATCATCTTATGGAACGCGGTTATGATTCAGCCGCCCTTCATGGAGACATGTCGCAAACGTTAAGAGAAAGAATTTTAAATAAGTTTAAAAAAAGACAAGTTAACATTCTTGTTGCAACAGATGTCGCGGCCCGAGGTATTGATGTTCAGGATATATCACATGTCATCAATTTTGCTCTTCCTCAAGATTCTGAATCGTATGTTCACAGAATTGGACGCACGGGTCGTGCGGGTAAGGAAGGCGTTGCGATTACTTTTGTGACACCAGAAGAATATCGAAAGCTAAAAGTTATCACAAGAAAAGTAAAGACAGATATTCGTAAGGCTAAGCTTCCTAAAGTTAGCGATATTATTGAATCAAAGCGAAAAAAGATTAAAACGCAGTTAGGGGAAATCGTTCGTTCTGATCGAAAGCAAGAATATACCGATCTTGCTCAAGAACTTTTAAAGGAAAATGACTCCCAAGAGATATTGGGAGCCTTGTTACAACATACATTTCAAGGTGTGCTAGATGTCAGCAGTTATGCTCTAGTTGAAGAAGGGGTTGTTGATAGAAAGGGTAAGACTCGACTTTTTGTTCAGCAGGGAAAAGATAATGGGCTGACTAACGCGAAGCTTGTTAAAATTATTGTAGATAAATGTTCCATTACAAGTGAAAAAATTCGCGATATTCAAATTTTTGATAGATTTGCGTTTGTCACGTTGCCGTTTCATGAAGCAGAAACGGTTCTAAGTTTTTTTAAGAGAAATAGACAGTCAGGCTTTTATATTACAAAAGCAAAGCAAGATCGTACACGTACAAGTGCACGTACACGTACACGAAGACGATAAGACTATGATTAATTTATTAGATGGTGATATTCAACATTCTAATCTTTTTGTTCATATGCCTTTGTTCGACGAAATCTTTTACGAAGGATTTCTAGAGGGAAAGGTAAGAAAGTATAGAGCTGTTCGTGAAGATCAACCTTGTCAGATATTAGTGCTTAATGTTATCCGCAAAGATGAAGATGTTGTTTGGGATGCGATGGAAGATTTGTTAAAACGTAGTGTCATTGAAGCCAAGCATAGTGCACATGGGGTATATGTCTTAGATTTGTTAACACTCGATATTCATAGTGAAATTCAAACGTTTAATCCTAATGAACTTACAACAACTATTCTTAATCATACACGTAAGTGTGCGCCTGGCGAACAGCGGCTAATCAAATATTCATCTGTGTATGGAATGTTACAAAAGACACTTGCTGAAGATTGGGGGAAAATTATTTTTAAAACGGCTGTTGAGGTTTTTAAAGATAAGCCCCACTTTCTAGACGTTTTGGTAAAACAATTGTTGAAAAACTTTGAGTTTTCCAACGATCCTGGTATTCTACTGTTAAACGATCTGAGTTTAGATCCCCTTTTTAATGCTGAAGATTCACTTCAGGTTGAACGTTTAAATAAAGTTATTGAAAAACAAATACCTAAATCTATTGATTTCCCGCCTGAGGTTTATATTCAAGATAAAAATGGTGTTAGAGAGTTACTCTCAGGCTCGGTCATCCATTAAAAGTTGATATAAAAATTACGCAATGCCTCTTCCAGTAAAAAAAAGAGACCTTTTAAATACCCTTGCCATTACAAGTCTATTTTTCGTCCAATGGATTATCAGTCATCTCCCCTTTAAATTTGTTAGTTTTTTTATGGAAATTCAATTTAACATCGCTTGTTTAATGATGCCACGTGTGTCTAATATTTGCGAAAGAACTTTGGAGTCCGTGTATGGGGCTTCAAAAACTAAAAGTGAATATAAAGAAATGAGATGCGAGTGTATTAAAAACATTGGTCGATGTATGATTGATTTGAATTATTACCTGGATCATACAGACCTTCTGGCCAAGAGATCGACTGTGCATAATGAACATCATTTACAAAAAGCATTGGAGGCAGGAAAGGGCGCGATTGTTATTACGGGTCATATGGGAAATTTTCCTTTGATGTTTGTTCAACTTATTAAGATGGGATATAAGGTAAATGTTGTTATTCGGCCTATGCGCAGTAACGCATTTGGTGATTTTATGTATCGTTTGTGTGCGCGAGGCGAAGTTAATATGATAGAGACTTCTCCTCCAAGAGAGTTTTTTAAGCGGTCTTTAACAGCATTGAGAAATAATGAATTGTTATTTATTTTGTATGATGAGCCTTTGGAGGCGGGAGATGGTGCTGAGGTGGATTTTTTAGGAGGAAAAGTAGTAAGACCTAGGGGTCCTTTGATGTTACATGAAAGGTCCAAAGCTCCTATTTTGCCGATGTTTATTGTCAAAGATGAAAAGTCTCACTTTCAAATATTTATAGAAGATGTGTTAGCTGTTGGGCAATCTAATACCGAAAGAGATAACTATATATCTCAATTAACGCAGACGATTGAGGAATATGTACGTAAATACCCGTTACAATGGGGTGGTTGGTTAAACAAAAGAAATATTAGAAGCAGTGTTTCCAAATGACATTATTTTCTTTATAATATTTGATACCTATGGAAGGCAGCGCTTTGAAGACAAAAAAAATAAAATTGATTCTTGGTCATGCAGGCAAACAACACGATGATGCTTTAACTTTAGATATTGATTCTCAGCATAATCCAGACGTTGTGCATGATTTAAACACTGTTCCCTATCCTTTTAAAGATAACCAATTTGAAATTATTGTCTGCCATCACGTTCTTGAACACTTAAACGATCTTCCGCCAGTTATGGATGAGTTGTATCGTATTTGTTCGCCGCAAGGAGAAGTTTGTATTGAAGTGCCTCATCATAGTTCTTGGATGGCTGATGTGCCAGAACATAAATTGCGTTTTAATTACTTTGCTTTTGATGGTTATATTAAGGATGGAACCAATAAGTGGCTTTTGGGTAAAAAATATAGATGTCTTAAAAAAGAAATTACTTTTCATAGACGTTTTAGGCGATTAGGTTTGCATAAACTTTTTAATCGTTATCCAAAAGAGTATGAAAGTTTTTGGAAATTTATGTGTCCAGCTGAACATCTTAAGGTAACGCTACAACCTTTAAAGGATTAACCATGGACGATGATCTAAAACCATTTTTTATTGCAACAGAAAAAGACGATTTCATTATTGTAGAGATGGGTGGGGTTCTTAATGCATCCACGGCTCCAGAATCACGAAAGATGATTGAGGCTATAATTGAGAAGCATGAGATATATAAACGCAGAAATTTAAAAATATTAGTTGATTACAAGCAGGTCAAAGATGTAGATAGTTCTACTATTGCTGGTATCCTCGATCGAATTAACGAACACAAGAAGCATTATCATACCATTGCTTTTATTAATGTTCCGGAAGATTTTAAAAGTATTATCGAAATTAATAAGTTGGAGGGTGAGGTTTTAATTTTTGATACGGAGAAAGAGGCGATCTTGGAGTTAAAGAAGAAGTCTCAATAGATAATCAAGGGTATTAAACCTATCTGGAATTTCGTTAAAGCTTCGAAATTCCTAAATAAACGTAGTTTTGGCAAAATAGAGATAAGCCTTTTTTTGTTGACGAACTAGTAATCTTGATTCATAATTTGGATTGAGTAAATGAAGCATGCGGGATCTTTAACCGCCAGGAAAGTGTTCTGGTTCTTGGCGTGTTTTTTAGTTCTTCTGCTTACTGTTATTTGCTCGTTAATTTTTAAAAGGAGGCAGTAAATAATGGTAAAAGGAACAGTAAAGTGGTTTAGTAACCAAAAAGGCTATGGTTTCATTACACCAGAGTCAGGTAAAGATGTGTTTGTTCACCACTCAGAAATTCAAGGAGATGGCTACAAAACATTGGAAGAAGGAGAAGCGGTTGAGTTTGAGGTTGAGGATGGAGAAAAAGGTGAGCAAGCTAAAAATGTCGTAAAATCATAATTGAAATAAAAGAAAAGGCCCAGCCAAAAGCTGGGTCTTTTTTTATGCAAAAAATGGGATCTTTAAGCTCCACTTTAAAAATTCCTTGACTTTTAAATGAATTTTTAATAAAGTGTTTTTAAATAAGTTGACATCTAACTTATTTAATTAAGAAAATATTTTATTTTCTTATCACCCAAGTCTAATCATTTGGAAGGATTTGGGTTTTTATTTCACAATATATAAGTTGATATACGACTTATTTGTATTGATACATTGATATATTTTTATATAAGTTTAATGTTATCAGTAATTTACGCGTCTAGATGTGCGGAGCAAATTTTTTTAATTACTTTAATCAACAATGGAGGAGTAAATGAAGAAGGTTAGAATATTGGTTGCAGCAATTATGATTTTGTTATTAATGGGGCAGCCCGTGTTTGCTAATGATGTTGGCGAATTAAAAGCGATGGTTGAGCAATTGCGTCATGATTATGAGACAAAAATCGAATTTCTTGAGTCGAAGATTGAACAGCTAGAATCTAATCATAATCAGCAAGTTCAAGAACAGGTAGCTGAGTTAACCGAACAAATCAAAGAAGATATTAAAGAAGAAAGTATGAACGTAGAATACGTTGGCCGGCACAACGCCGATTTTGGACATGGTGGGGTTGTTGTTGATAGTTTGATGGGTGATGCGCAAGTTGCTGTTGGTGGTTATACAGATATGGAATATCGAGATTTAAATAATTCCGAATCAACGTTTCGTCAACATCGGTTTGTTATTAATGTGGCAGCTCAAGTGACAGATCGTATTCGTTTTAATTCGGAATTTGAACTCGAGTATGGCGGTCCTGATGCTGCCGCTGGTGATGGAGAGGCAAAAGTTGAGCAAGCGTATGTGGATTATCTTATTAATGATATGATTAATGTTCGCGGTGGAGCGATTTTAGCGCCGTTTGGTCGTTATAATCTTTATCACGATTCTGATTCAGTAGATTTAACAGACAGACCTTTGCTGGCACGTGACATTATTCCAACAACGTGGACAGAGGCTGGTTTCGGATTGTTTGGAGAGTTTGATCCTGTCTTTGGTTCTTATGAAGATATGTTAGTTAATTATGAAGTCTATGCGGTTAATGGACTTGATGCGGGTTTTTCAGATACAGGATTTCGAGGAGCGCGTAATAGTTTAAAAACAGATAACAATGACGGTAAAGCCGTTGTTGGGCGAGCCGTTCTCAGCCCTTTTCTTAGCCAAGAGTTTGGAGTCAGTGGCTACTGGGGAGAATACAATGGTTCAGGAGATGCGATCACCGGTGTTGCTTTTGATACCTTTAATTCGTTAGGCCCTGTTGAACTTATTTCAGAGTATGCCTATTTTGATGTTGAAGAATCTCCAACAGCATCAAGTGATGTGGCCAATTATTTACAAGGGGCGTATGTTCAATTGAATTATCATTTCTGGCCTAAATTTTTAAATGGTACGTTTTTAGGAAGAAACTTTGAGGATCCTACCTTTACACTTGTTAGTCGCTATGGATGGGCCAATATTAAAGATGATATTGATGCAGCCTCAGGTGACAACGAAGAAAAACGTTATACTTTTGGTTTCAATTATCGTCCTATTGATAACTTTGTCGTAAAGTTTGAATATCAATTGAATGATACGGATAACGAATCTCTTGAGGCCGGAGATGGGGATGGTTTTATAACATCTTTTGCATTAGGATTTTAAGAATGAACAAAGTTTCTTTTTCAAATAATGTTCGTAATGGAAGGGTTGTATTTTTATTGCTAGCCGTGTTTATCAGCAGCCTGCTAATATCATCGAATATTTATGCTGAAGAAATACTCATATCACGGGATAAAGCCTTAGCCCAAGCTTTTCCAAATGCTAGCCGTTTTACAAAAGAAGAATTTGTTCTCACCCCAGATCAAATAAGGAAATTAAAAACTGAAGCCAAGATTCGGATTGGTCCGAAACATCAATCGAAAATCACCTTGTTTACCGCCAAAAAAGACGAGCAGGTTCTTGGTTATGTCTTTGAAGATGTTGTTCTGGGTAAGTGGGGTATCATTCATTATGTGTTGGCATTGAATAAAAAGGGCGCCGTCTTAAAGGTGATCATTCTCGATTATTCAGAGATCCGAGGTCGTCCGATTGCCAGAAATCGGTTCTTAAAGCAATATAAAGGAAAGACTTACAGAAATCCTGTGCGCTTAAAAAAAGACATTGATGGCATCTCAGGAGCAACCATATCATCTCGTTCTATTACAGATGGTATCCGAAAATTGTTACATATTTTTAAAGATTACAAATAAATTCTTACCTATTTTTGGGTTGACACAGCATTGTTGTTTGATTACAATCAAATAAGTCATTTGAGAACTTATTTCAATGAGAAGTGCGAATGGACCCCGCCAAAGGCGTGGTTTTTTTCTAGGAGAATGTGGTTATGCAAATGGCTGTCGTTATATTATTAATCATTTTGAGTGTGCTTTATTTAACCAGGCATTTTCTTTTAAAATTCACACAGACAAAAAATGGCGGTTGTTCAACGTGTGGTGTCGATAAGAGTGACAACAAAGGACTATAATGGAAACAGATTATCTTCAAGCAGATAACAGTACTGAAAAAAATCTTTGTGATGTTAGTTGTGGTGCTTGTGTTCGTATTACAGAACTTGTAGGTGACCCCGAACTGTGTAAACGCCTTCGAGAGATGGGGCTTTGTGAGAGTGAAAGTATTCGAAAAGTTTCTGATCAAGGCGCTTTAATCTGTGATGTCAAAAATAGTCGTGTTGCTATTAGTCAACACGTCGCTCAAAGTATTAAAGTTCTTGAAATTTAATAATCCTCTATAAAAACTCACCATGAACGCTGTGCAAAAAGAATCAAAATTATTAAGTGATCTAAAAAAAGGCGATCAAGCTGAAATCGTCAATTTTGTTGACGATGGTCCTCTTTCACAACGACTAGCAGAGATGGGTGTGACCCCGGGTGAAAAAGTTGAGATTATTCGTTTTGCTCCTTTAGGTGATCCTATTGAAATCAAAATCAGAGGCTATAATCTTTCATTACGTAAAGAAGAAGCCGATCTCATCAAAGTAAGCATGTCATAACCCTATTTGCTATGAATGAAAAAAATCCTTCCTCTCATTTATCCCAAAACAAAAATTTAACAATCGCTCTTGCCGGAAATCCCAATTGCGGAAAAACAACGTTATTTAATGCGTTGACGAAATTAAAACAGAAGGTTGGGAATTACCCTGGAGTAACTGTTGAAAAAAAGACAGGGTCTTTTGATCTTGCTTCTGGCAGAGAAGTAGAAGTTATTGATTTACCTGGTACATACAGTTTATCTGTTCGCACACCCGATGAAGAGGTTGCTCGAGAGGTTTTGTTAGGAAGAGAGCCTGGAACGGAAAGACCAGATTTGGTTGTATGCATCGTGGATGCGGGAAACTTAGAGCGAAATCTTTATCTCGTTTCACAAATTCAAGACCTACAGATTCCGATGGTTGTTGCATTAAACATGATGGATGAGGTTGAAAGCCAAGGATGTAAGATTGATGTAGAGAGATTTTCAAAATTGTTAGGACTTCCTGTTATCCCGATGGTGGCTAATCAAGGACAGGGAATAGGGGAGCTAAAAAAAGTTTTAGATCAGGGGGTTGAGGTTACTTACGAACGCCATTGGCGTATGTCCGCCTTAATGGAGGAGGATTTAGAAAGTATTGTTCAACTGCTTATGGAGAAAGGTGATTTAGATCGTTCTCAAGCTTTTTTTGAGGCTGTATTTTTAATATCTAGTGCAGCTCAAATTCCAGATGACAATAAGTTGCATGGTGTGGATATGACGTTTTCAAAAGAAGTGAAAGGGGAGTTGAATCAAATTCATGCTCGATTAGTTCGACAAGGTGTAAGAGCGCGTTCGGCTGCTATTGAAGCACGATATGAATGGATTAAATCCGTTGTTAAGAAAACAGTTGTTGAACCCTTAACGCCTTTGATGAATTGGACGCATAAGATTGATTCGGTATTAACGCATAAAGTTTGGGGTTGGTTTGCTTTTCTTGGCATGATGGCTTTTATGTTTTACATGATTTTTACTGTAGCGACTTATCCGATGGATTTGATTGATACCACGTTTAGTTCGTTATCTAATTACGTCACACAAATTATGCCACCTGGTGATTTACGTGATCTTATTACTGATGGTATTTTAGCTGGTGTGGGTGGCGTTATTATTTTTTTACCACAAATTTTGATCTTATTCTTTTTTATCGGACTTCTTCAAGATACGGGTTACATGGCACGAGCAGCTTTTATTATGGATAGACTCATGAGTAAGGTGGGGCTTCATGGAAAATCGTTTATACCTCTCTTAAGTTCTTTTGCATGTGCGATACCTGGTATTATGGCAGCAAGAACAATTGAAAATCCTAAAGATCGTTTGGTGACCATTTTAGTTGCCCCCTTAATGAGTTGTTCGGCACGACTTCCTGTTTATACCATTTTGATTGCCGTATTACTTCCTCAAGCTTCAGCATGGGAGAAATCAGGTATTATGCTCATTATGTATTTGTTAGGAATTGTCGGTGCTTGTTTGATGGGGTGGTTGTTTAAGAAAACATTACTGCGAGGTCAAAAACCTTCTTTTATTATGGAGCTGCCACCCTATCGTTTTCCATCTGTAAAAGTTATCATATTGCAGATGTGGGAGAGAAGCCGATTATTCGTAAAGCGTGCCGGAACCATTATTCTGACACTTTCAATTGTGTTGTGGGCCTTAATGAGTTTTCCTAAACATGAAACGCTAGAACCCTCACAAGCTTTAAAACAAAGTTACGCGGGTCAAATGGGAACCGCTTTGGAGCCTATCATTAAACCTCTAGGATATGATTGGCGTGTTGGCATTGGATTAATTGGATCTTTCGCAGCACGTGAGGTGTTTGTTAGTACGATGAGCATAGTATTTAATCTAGATGAGGATGCCGAGGATCTGACATTGCGCGATGCATTTTCAAAGGCTCATTGGCCGGATGGACGAACGCTATTTACGCCATTGGTCTGTGTGAGTTTAATGGTCTTTTATGTTTTTGCCTTACAATGTGTCAGTACAATTGTCGTGGTTTTTAAAGAAACTGAGAGTTGGCGCTGGACACTTTTTCAGCTTGTTTATATGACGGCCTTAGCCTACTTCTGTGCTTTCCTTGTGTTTCAAGGCGGGAGAATGTTTGGCTTTAGTTAGAATTTATGGACTTTGAATCGTATCAAAATTCGCTTAATAACCACACTCCTCCAGAAGGTTTATCAACACTTCTTGAAGCTTTATGGTGGGATGCTAAAGGTAATTGGGAAAAGGCCCATCAATTAGCACAAGGTGTCAATAACACCGACGGTGCGTGGGTTCACGCTTATTTACATCGTAAAGAAGGCAATGATGGTAACGCGGGCTATTGGTACAGTCGATCCGGAAAATCTCACCCTCAGAAATCTCTCGACGATGAATGGCTAGAAATTGTCGAATTTTTCCTCGATTAATAACGTTATTTTTCTCAAGAAAACGCTTTCCTTAAACCCCTCTCGACGGGTTTTTTATTAAATAATATATGTCATACTATACATAGGGAGCCAGAACTTGGTTTAGTTTTCTTACCGGCTCATGTCTTTGAATTATATAAAGCTCGTTGTTTTGAACCGCAATGAATATCTCCTTGTTTTATAGAGGAGAAATCTTTTAAAGGTGGTGATAGCAAATGAAGCGATTTGTTATTTACGTATGTGGTCTTCTGTTAGTTCCTACATTTTGTCTAGCCGAAGTTGTTTCTTCTCAAGACGGCCCTTCTCAGGGTATCAATTTACAAGAAGAAAATATCCAAATTTCTTATGGTGGTACAACATTGAATTTTCTTAATGAAAATATCGTCTCTGTTGAGCTTGATGATGTTAAAGAGGAGAAGAAGTTTGTTATCCCTTTTTTACTTGGAGAGGCCGAAGCGGCACCAGAATCAACAAGCCATGTTATTCAGTCGTTTTTGGAATCTCAAAATACGATTCAAAATGCTTGGGCGTTAGATCAATTAAAGCAATATGTGTCGAAAGATTATTATCAATCTTTAAGTCAAAGAATCGATAATGGAGCAAACGAAAAGGTCGTTTTGTTGATGATGCAAAATTTACGACCTGATTTCGCGGAGGTTAGGGATGTTCGTATAAATGAAGGACAAGCTAAGCTGATTGCCGTTGGTGATTCTTCTTATGGGGAACTTTACGGTGTTATTGATTTAGTAAGGGAAGATACTCAATGGAAAATTAGCCGTGAAGCTTGGATGGCAGGGGATAAAGCACACATTCAAGAAAAAGCCCACATCGTTAGAGCTATTAATCCTGTGAAATTGGAATCTATGAAAGAGCGTATCGATATCTCGACTTTTAACATGCAAATGCCTGCCTATAAATATAATACGAGTTTGTTGCCTTTAAAGCGTGTGCATTCGTATGTGAAAAAGGAAGCTTTTATGTTTGTTTTTTTTAAAGAGCGAGGACAATCAATTGAAAAAAAGCTAAATGAAGAAGATTCGACAAGAAAACAGATGCATGTCTTATGGACAGGACCAAAAGAGGTGTTGCCTGATCAAAAGTTGTATAAAGATCGGTATCCCATGGATATTTCTATTGCCAATCAAAAAGATGGCTATTCGCCTGGGATGTTAAATGTGCGTCTTCCTAAGAAAAAACCGAGAGAGGTTTGGGGTGCGTTTTTATACAATTTTTAGATAATTTTGACTAGATATTGCATCAGATGTATTTTGTTTGTATAATTTAAGAGATGAAACGACAAGGCGACTTACTTATTATTGCAGTTGAAGATATTCCGGCTAAAGCCAAGAAGTTAGATCATTTAATTTTGGCTGAAGGCGAGAAAACGGGCCATTTACATCAGTTAGATCATGGTGCAGTTTATGAAAAAGATGAGTATCTCTATTTCCAAGTTCCTTCCCTTAGTGAGGTCACCTTAACACATCCCGAACATGGTGCTGTTGTTTTTACACCAGGCCGCTATAAAGTTATTCGTCAACGTGAGTATGCGCCGGAAGGTTGGCGGTATGTACAAGACTAAATATATTTATACGCTTTTGCAAGAATCTAAACGCAAAGGCTTATTGCATTCTTACAAGAATGAAACCAATGCTTCATTAATCATTAATGAAGCATTTTTTAATGATGGGTCCAGGCGTTTTCAATATTCATTGTTAAACGGTAAATTGCATGGTGTTGGTCGTTTGTGGCATGAAAATGGTCAGCTTCTTGAAGAGGAGCCTTGGTATAAAGGGATTTATCATGGGCGATATAGAAAATGGTATGACAGTGGTCGTCTTTGTGAGGAGGCATTTTTTGTTAATAACGAATATAATCAAAGACACCGTTTTTGGTATGCAAATGGTAATCTAAAATCGGAATGTTTGTATGAATCGAATAAAATAAATGGTCTATTTATGGAATGGTTTGAAAATGGCATGCCAAAATCGAGTGTGACGTATGTCAATGGTTTGAGGCACGGGATTGAAAAGGAATATGACGTTCAAGGTAAACTCATTTCAAGAAAATTGTATATACGGGGTGTTATGTTAACGGGAAAGACGGCGTTACTTATTAAGAAAAATCAGTTAACAGCGAAAAAGATCATGACGATGAAAAATGCGGCTGTTAGAAGGATTTGTTTAGAAGAAATGGGTTATGAACGGTTTTTAATGAATGTTGATCATAGTGTTATTGATCATAACGAAAAAGGTGATCTTATTAAAATATGTTGGCACAAGAATGAAGAACCTCTTATGGTTGTGAAAGTACGATGCCCATCAACAGGAGCTTTCTACACTCTTCGCGTTCCCCCTCATATGCGCACAGCGCCAGAAGCGATTGCATGGACATTCGGCCTGCAAGAGCAAGATTATCAGCCTATTGAAGAAACTTAATCTAGGGAATTCCAACAGGACATAGGTAGTCGCGGTATTTCGAGCTCAAACAACTTCGCTTGCGCTCGTAACTCGCGCGAAATACCACGGTTGCCTATGTTCTGTTGGTTGCAAGATTGGTAAACTTTTAATACCTTGACGCTATGTAAAGTTAATGTTAAAAATACGTACTTATCTTAGACGATATTTTAAATTTAGAGAGGACTTTTCAGTGAATAAAATAATTATGGCTATATGTTTGTGTTTTTTGACAGGTTGCAGCGCAACGGTCCAAAATCGTGATGATATTTTCAAGCAATCTCAAAAAATAAAGCAAGCCAATGCTATCAAAGAGGAAGTCGTTGATCTAAAGAAACCATTGTTGCTCTTGCCGGAGTCTGAAGAACTAGTCTATAAAGCCAAATATCTAGGCATTACTGTCGGAGAGATGCGGACGAAGATTGTTGGAAAGACACAATTACGCGGTGTGGAGGTTACGCATTTTGAGATGACAGCCACTACAAATGCCTTTTTCTCCAAATTTTTTAAAGTCAACGATCGTTTTGTTGCGTATATGGATGTTAAGAATCATCGTGTTCTAAGGCATGAAGAATATAGGCACGAAGGTGGCTATAACAAAGAGGCGGTAGTTGATTTTTATTATGATGAAGGGATTGCGCATTTTAGAAATGCTGTTGATAATACAGAAAAGAAAGTCAAAATTCCTAAAGAAGGTGTATTTGATATTTTAGGCGCGAATTATTATTTTCGTATGGTGCCGTGGGAATTAGGCGACACGGTTGAGTTTAAGCTTTATGTGGAGGAGAAGATTTATGGTTTTGTAGGATTAGTGAAATCAAAGACAAAGGTGCATGTTCATAAGCAAGGCAGAAAGGAAGCTTATAAATTTCTCCCGTACGCTTTCTTAAATGGAGATGAAGTTAAGGATGGATCAGCGATAGCTTTTTTCTCAACGGAAGAATATCGAATCCCGCTACGTGGTATGGTTAAAACACCAATATTTGGAAGCGCCTCTATATCGCTGCACGAGACAAAGTAAATAAAATGAAAAACAACGTTCCTAAAAGCACAGTATTTATTCAAGACGTCCAAAAGCTTCGTCGTAGGGAGCATCGATTGAGAATGGGATTAACGATTGTTGAAGGTTATCCTGAGTTACGAAAAGCTATGGATGCTGGTGTGCGGATCGAAACACTTTATATATGTAAGAAACTTTTTACACCGAAGCCTAACGAGTTTGATAATGAAAATATTATCTATGTGACTGTTGATGAGTTTGATCAAATGGCATTTGGTGATCGTTTAAAGGGAATATTAGCTTTATGCGCTCCCAAGCAAAATACATTCGTTGATTTAAAATTTAAAAAAAATCCTTTTTTTGTCGTGTTAGAAGGCGTTGAAAAGCCAGGAAATCTTGGAGCTGTTGTTCGTACCTGTGATGGCGCCGGTGTCGATGGTGTTATTATGTGTGAGGGGCGGACAGATGTTTATAATCATAATGTCGTTCGATCCAGTTTAGGGACCATTTTTGTGGTGCCGACTTTGGCTGCAACTAAAGAAGAAACCTTTGCCTTTTTTAGAAAGCATAACGTGCGGATTTATGCGACAACATCAAAGGCGACCACGTATTATTCAAATTGTGATTTTAATCATCCTAGTGCCATTGTTGTTGGTAGCGAGCATGAAGGGTTGTCCTCTTTTTGGTTGGAGAACTCTGATGACGTTGTAAAAATTCCGATGGCAGGTCAATCGAGTAGCTTAAATGTGGGGATAAGTGCTTCAATTCTCATTTATGAGGCTATGCGTCAAAGGCAATTCAAAAAATCGTAAGTAGCTCTCTTGTGAAACATTTTTTGGTAATTCTGTTAGTTTTATCCTTTTCAAATACTTCCGTAATATAGAATTATAAACATATGCAGTTAATATAGTTATGAGCGATAACTATTTTGAAAGGGTTCCAGATAGCAAAATTTTACTGGTTTTTTTAAGGATTTTCCATATAATAGACTCTCCTTTATATGCGGCTTACAATTTTTTAACGTTAAGGAGGCAAATCAGTTATGGCGGAATTCTGGGAACAACAATTGATGGATAGGCTTCTAAATCTGGCATTTGAATATCGTGTCAGCGAAAAAGAAATTATGCCTGCCAAACAAGTCAATGAAGTGATGGATTTTGTGAAGTTTCTCTTAAAGGAACAAGAACAAATAACCATCGAGAAGATAAAATCGTCAAAAATTAGTATTTAACGACCTGCAATAATATTTCAAAAGAATACTTGAGGAGTTTTTTTATGAAAATTACTGTCAATGGCAAAGAAGAGACTATAGAGGGCGCAACTCTTTCTGTGAAGGGTCTTCTCAGTGCTTTAAATGTGTCCCAGCCGGATATGGTGTCTGTGCAACTTAACGGGGCCTTTGTAAACAAAGAAAATTATGAAACAACAACTGTCAAAGAGGCGGATACGGTTGATTTTCTTTATTTTATGGGTGGGGGAGCTCATATCTTTTCATTATGAAAGATCCAGATTTTATAACTAAAATTTTACATAATCGTTTTTTAAAAAGCGATCCACATGGTTCAATGCATATGCCTGTGTATGAAAACGTGGCGTTTGAATTTGAGAGTGCGGAAGATATCGAATTAGCCTTTCAACGTAAGAAGCCGGCACATATGTACTCGAGAATCAGCAACCCAACGGTAGAAGCCTTTGAACAACGTATCAGGGCTGTCACCGATGCTTCGGGTGTTATTGCTGTTTCCTCCGGAATGGCTGCCATTACAAATGTAATCATGACGATTGCAGGTCAAGGCGATAACATTATTACAACCAAACATCTTTTTGGAAATACGTATTCTTTATTTGAGAAGACCTTTAAAGATTGGGGTTTGGAAGTTCGATTTGCGGATTTAACACAAGCGGAATCTCTAAGCCAACTCATTGATGGGAAAACCAAAGCTATCTTTTTTGAAACCATTACCAATCCACAATTAGAAATTGTTGATATCAAGGCTTTATCGGAGGTTGCGAAGAAAAATAATGTGTTATTGTTAGCAGACACAACATTAACTCCTCCGTATGTCTTTGAATCAAAGAAATTTGGTGTTGATGTCGAGGTTCTTTCAAGTACAAAATATATTTCCGGTGGTGCTACAACTGTTGGCGGTCTTATTATTGATAATGGTTTCTTTGATTGGAGCAAAAATGAGAAGTTAGCCGATGATGCCAAACAATTTGGTCCTTTTGCTTTTATTAGTCGACTCAGACGACAAGTTTATCGTAATTTAGGTTCATGCATGTCAGCGCATTGTGCTTTTTTACAAAGTGTTGGTTTAGAGACTCTTCCTTTGAGGGTTGATGTTTCTTGTGCGAATGCATTAACTGTTGCAAATTATTTAGAAGAAAATCCTTTAGTTAAGAAGGTCGATTATCCTGGATTACAAAGTTCACCTTATCATGATATTGCTGAGCAACAATTTGGAGATAGGTCTGGGGGACTTTTAACGTTTGATTTAGAATCGAAGGACGTTTGTTTTAAGTTTATGAATAAACTAAAACTTATCAGACGTTCTACTAATCTAAATGATAATCGAACACTTATTCTGCATCCGGCGTCGACCATTTTTTGTGAATATGATGATGCGCTTAAAGAAGAGATGCATGTTAGAGAAACAATGATAAGGCTGTCTGTTGGTATTGAGGGTGTGCATGATTTGATGAATGATATCGAACAAGCGTTAGCGGTCGGATAATTTTTAAATAGCATGAAAGATACAAGTAACAAGATACAAGACACAAAAAATAATCAATGACCAAAAAGAAAATAACCAAAGAGTTTGATTATTCAGTCATTGGATATTGATTATTTTTTGCCAAAGCGTCAAGAGACGCTGGTTCGGCCGTAGGCCGAATAACTTGCCCCGCCTTTGGCGGGGTCCCGCTAACAGCGGGATACCTTGTACCTTGGTTATTTTATAGAATTCTGACAATATCTACTTTCGGTTGAGGAGACAATATGGATTTTAATGAAGAACAATTAGAGCGTTATAGCCGTCATATCATTTTGCAAGATGTGAGTATTGAAGGTCAGCAGAAGATTATGGAAGGTAAGGTGCTTATTATAGGAATGGGAGGCTTAGGTGCGCCTGTTGCTCTTTATTTAGCCGCCGCTGGTGTTGGGACGCTTGGGCTCGTTGATGGTGATGTTGTTGATTTAAGTAATTTGCAACGACAAGTCATTCATTTTACGCCTGATGTTGGAAAGCCAAAGGTTCTTTCTGCTAAAGAGAAGATTGCTCAAATTAATCCGGATGTTAAGGTTGTTACGCATCAAGAGTTAGCTTTGGCTAACAATATTGCTGATTTAATTAAGGACTATGATTTCATTATTGATGGAACGGATAACTTTCCTGCCAAGTTTTTAGTGAACGATGCTTGCGTGTTTGGCAAAAAGCCATTTTCACATGGGGGTATTTTAAGATTTGATGGACAAACCATGACGCATGTTCCAGGGGAAGCCTGTTATCGATGTGTTTTTGGTTTTGCGCCACCCTTAAATGCTGTTCCGTCATGTTCACAAGCAGGTGTTCTTGGAGCGATTGCCGGAATGCTTGGAACGATTCAAGCAACCGAAGCGCTTAAGTTTTTAGTCGGTAAAGGAGAGTTGTTAACCAATCGGTTGTTAGTTTTTAATGCGTTAAACATGAATTTTAGAACAGTGAATTTGAAAAAAAATGCGAACTGCCCTGTGTGTGGAGACAATCCTTCGATTACGGAGTTGAGGGATGAGGAGCAGAAGGCTTGTGATATTACGCAGAGGTAAAGTAGGTAAAGGGAAGCAATAATCAAGTTACAAGTTACAAGTTACAAAAAATAATCAAAAACCAGACAACAACAATAACCAAACATTTGGTTATTTGTAATTGGTCATTGTTTCTTTTTTGTAACTTGTATCTTGTAACTTGTACCTTCTGCGAGGTAATTAAATTATGAAAATTCAAAAACAAATTTTAGACAATATTATTAAGCACGCCAAAACCGGCTTGCCTTTAGAAATTTGCGGTTATCTCGCATCAAAAGACGGCGTGGTTATCAAGCATTACGAGCTTACCAACATTGATCAAAGCGAAGAGCATTTTTCTTTTGATCCAGCAGAACAATTTGCCACCGTTAAAGATGCTCGGGCCAATGGATTAGAATTATCAGCTGTTTATCACAGTCATCCTGTTACACCCGCGAGGCCATCACAAGAAGATATCAAGTTGGCGTATGATCCAAACATTAGTTATGTGATTGTTTCTATGGCTGAGCGAGAAGGTGATGTGAAGTCGTTTAAGATTCGTGAGGGTGTTGTTGAGAAGGAAGAGATTGAGGTTGTTAGTTAATATTTGCTGTTTGACTCTTATGGGATCCCCGCTTCCGCGGGGACGACACTTTAAATTTTACTTGAAGTATATATATTATTTGCTATACTTTAAATAAGTTAAAAATAAACTTATTTAAGGGGTAATCCTTTAATTGGAGAATTCATATGATTAAGAAATCAGCTAATGCATTAAAGACTCATACGTTACCAGATAATCTAGGTGATGAAATAAACGTGCTTGAAACTTATGTTGAGAGGTTTAAGAAAGATGACCTTTCCTTAATGGAATTTAAAGTTCAGCGCGTTCCATTTGGTGTCTATGAGCAACGTAAAAAAGACACTTATATGATTCGTATTCGTTGTGCAGGTGCCTGTGTTCGCCCTGACCAACTTAAAAAAATTGCAGAGATTTCTCAAGTTCATGGAGCTGATTACATCCATTTAACGTCTCGCCAAGAAATCCAATTACATTATGTTTTAGTTGATAGTATTGTTCCTGTTATGTGGGAACTTAAAGCCGCTGATTTGGCTTCTCGTGGAGGAGGAGGAAATACGGTTCGAAATATTATGGCTCAAGAAGATGCTGGTATCGCCGAAGATGAGGCTTTTGATGTAACGCCTTATGCCATTGAGTTAACGTCACGTTTAGTTGTAGAGCCGGATTCTTGGAACTTACCAAGAAAGTTTAAGTTTGCTTTCTCTGGATCTTCCGATGATCGCGGTTATGCAACTCTTCATGATGTTGGTTACATCGCCAAAATCAAAGACGGTGTAAAAGGTTTTACTGTTTATGTCGCTGGAGGAATGGGAGCAAAAGCGATGTTAGGAAATCTTTTGTTTGATTTTATTCCTGATACGGAAGTTTACAATGTTGCTAAGGCCACAAAAAATCTTTTTTACAAAAATGGTAATAGAAAAAATAAACATGCCTCACGCCTACGTTTTTTGTGGAAACAATTAGGTGGAGATGAGTTTAAACGTATCTTTTTTGAAGAATACGAAGCTGTAAAGAAAGAAAACTATCTACCTCTAGCTGTAAAAGATATTGATAATGTTGGTATTGACCCGAATTCGGATATTGAACAACCAGCGGATCAAAAAGACTATGAGTTGTGGAAAAAGCGTTTTGTTCAATCACAAAGACAAGAAGGGCTTAATGCGATTATTTTACCTATTCATTTAGGTCATGTTGATAATGACAAAGCGATTAAACTTGCTGAGTTTTTGATGCCATTTGGTGAAAACGTTATCCGTATTCGAAAAGATCAAAACTTTTTGATCAGAAATATTATGGATAAATATCTACCGAATCTTTATAACATGTTGAAAGATACATTTGATAACTTTAATAGACCATTTATCATTGATAAAGTTTTAGCCTGTGCCGGTGCCTCAACATGCCAATTGGGTATTTGTTTATCACCTGGAGCAGCTACTGCAACCAAAAGATATTTAGAAACTTGTGATCTTGATTTGGATGCGGTTTCAGATGCCAAAGTTAACATCTCAGGATGTCCAAACTCTTGTGGTCAGCACCATGTGGCTGATTTAGGTTTCTTTGGAAAGGTAGCGCGCCGAGGAGATAAGGTTCATCCAGCATATAATGTCTTAGTCGGTTCTCTTGTCAAAGAAGGCGAAACCGAATTTGCTCAAAAAGTAGGAGAGATTGCCGCACGCGATATGCCTTTTATTACAAAAGCTGTTTTTAAATCTTATTTAGGAAAAAGAGCGAAATACGAAACCTTTAGAGATTATATGCGTAGTGATGAAGGTAAAGAAGACGTAAAAGCTCTTTGTGTGAAATATAAATCGGACATTCCTGATTATGAAGTGGATAAAAATTATTATCTTGATTGGGGAACTGATAAAACGTTTTCAGTAGCTGAACGTGGTAAGGGTGAATGTTCAGCCGGGATTTTTGATTTGATTGAAAGTGATTTAGGTCACATTCAACAAGCCAAAAAACTTCTTGAGGAAATTAATGAAAATGGTGGTGATATTGGGCAAAAGCAAACGCTGTTAAGAGACGTCATTTATTATAGCGCTCGAATCCTTTTGATTTCAAAGGCGCTTGAGCCGCAGAATGAAAAAGAAGTTTACAGTTATTTCCGTGAGCATTTTATCAATACGGGATTAATTGCTGCTTCCTTTGATGAGATCATTAAATTAGCGGAAGCCGGAGATTTTAAGACGTTGATCGAAAAAGAAGATCAAGTGTTTGCCTTGGCAGATCGTCTTAAATACCTTTATGATGTCATGGATAGTGCCTTTCGATATAAACTTAAAGAGGGCGACAGTCTTCATAACGATAAGGTTGATTTTATTCCTGTGGTCCATCAAGCGGCAAGTGCGTCTGCCAAAGCTAAGACAGCCTCAACGACAGCAACAAAAACCGCAGATCCTGCTTTAGTCAAAGATTTTCGAGGCGTGGGTTGTCCAATGAACTTTGTGAAGACAAAGATGGAGTTGGCAAAACTCAAGTCTAAAGATATTCTTGAAATATGGTTAGACGATGGCCAACCGATTGAAAATGTCCCTGGTTCCGTTCGTGAAGAAGGGCATACTGTTTTAGAACAACAAAAGACGGATGAAGGTTATTGGTCCGTTGTTATAGAGAAGCAATAATAAAAGTTATGTAGGTACCTATTTTTTTTGAAATGGTATTTTTTCTAAAATACAAATCCATTAATGCGCAACAAGCAAAGAAGCTGCTTGATGAGAATCAAATAACATTAGTGGATACTCGCGAGCATGAATCTTACCAAAAGTCTCATATTCCTGGGGCGATACATATTCACGATAATAATATTCATCAGCTGGATAGTTCAATAGATAAGACAAAGCCTATCCTTTGTTATTGTTATAAAGGAAAGGGAAGTCGATTAGTCTGCAAAAAATTATATAAGGCTGGGTTTCGCTTGGTATTTAACTTAAAGGGTGGATACGAGTCATGGGAGATTGTATTTTCCACATTATGAAAAACACTAATAAACTCAAAAAGTACTATGCTAATATCGATTATATAAGATTGAATCCATTCTTTTTAATATTCTTTATTATTACCCTCTGGGCCTCCGTCAGCTTTGCAGACGCGGTTTACCTTCGACGAGGTGCTAAAATTATTGGAGAAATTGTTAGATATAACAATGAAGGCGTCAGCATTCAAGGGCAGGAAATTCTTTATTCTTATCCGTGGAATCATGTTGATCACATAGAGATTTTTTCTTTGAGGGATAAATTAAAGAAAAAGGAGCAGGTGCAGTTGTCTAAACATAAGGAAGATATTAGTCATTCAAAGAATCTTTATGCGCGAGCTCGTTCTTTAGTGAAAATACCAGCGCCGGGTTTTGGACGCAAAACAAAATATTCCCTTTATGATCTTCAGAAGATTCTCTTGGGTTTTGATAAAGAAGACCCTCAAGTGTTGGCTTTATTGTTATTCAATTATGAGGCCATTGATTTATTTAAGAAAGCAATTGATCATTCGAGTGATAGGGATAGTGGGTACATTAGAAAGTTCCAACCGCTCTTTACTCTTCTTTTAATTCAAGCCCAAGATTATTTAGTGAATGGTCAAACAGCTAAGGCCGAGGAAAACTATAGATCTGCTGCTAAATTCATAAGGTTTCTTTGGCAAAGAGAAAATGCAAAATATTCTTTCAATTCTTCTTCAATAAATGATCCAGCAACCTTGGACCGATGTCTCGATGATTTCTCACTCGAAATTTTGAAGGCCATGCAAGCCAATCAACTGAGTAAAACATTTTATGAAAGCATTATCAAAGAATTGACAACGGTTAAAATTAGTGCAGAATCAGGAAAAATCCATCTGGCAGATGTATATCTTTATACCGACAAGGAAATTAAAAAGGAAATGAGGGGTCTTGACCCGAGACTTTGGGACTCCGTTGAGGAGTACGCGCTCTTTTTTATGATCTTGGCAGATACGCCTCAACAGCAAAAAGAAATGAAAGAAGAGTTGCAAAGTTATTTTAAAGACCTTGATGCCAAAGATTCATCGGTATTTTTTCCAACATCAAACCACTATATTGCCGGTTCCATTCGCGCCTATTACCGTATTGCCGCAAAACATCACAATCTTTTATTGGCCGCAGCGATTCAAGCTTATCGAATGGAGTACAAAGATTTTCCGGAAAGCTTAAACGATTTGATTCCGAAATACCTGTCAGAGCTCCCGGTTGATCCATTTCGTAATTTTGAGCCAGTCACGTATTTAAAGAAGGAGAATGATTTTTTACTCTACAGTATTGGACCTGATCTCATTGACCAAAAGGGGAAAATTGTGAGCCGTGATTATGGCAATGGTTGGGACAGTGTTGGTGATATTCTTTGGGGAAAAGATTATTCATTAAGAAGATTAGATACAAAGACAATCCCAGAAGAAGAGAAGGTCCCGGCAGATACTGTGCTTCCCGGCGGGCGCCGTACTCGCTAAAACAGAATATTTTAATTAACAAATAGTATCAGAAGTGACCGTCACCTTTATTTAGAGTATTTTTTGATGAGAGTATCGATATCGGTTTGGTGAAGGTCTAAATCTTTTGTTTTAAGAAACTCTTCGGTATAGAGTTTGGAGAAGGAACGTTCTCCTAGATCACAGCTGAAAGTAACAATGCGTTTGCCTGGACCATTTTCAATAGCAATTTTTAGGGCACCTGCAAGATTAAGAGCAGAGCTACTTCCTAATAAAATACCGTCGTGTTGTCTGACATATTGAGAGATGGTTACTAAGTCTTGATCGGGGAGGCTAAAGGCTTCATCAATCTGGGCTTTGGCAAAGTTAGCAACTAAACGCATAATCCCAATGCCTTCGGTGATCGATCCGCCTTCAGATTTAAATTCTTTGGTATGAACATAAGAGCAGAGTCCGGAACCACCTGGATCAACAAGAACGACTTTTAGGTTTGGTAGTTTTTCTTTAAGGAAAGAGGAGCAGCCTCCAATTGTGCCACCAGTTCCAGCGACGGAGACAAGATAATCAAGTTTTCCATCCGTTTGTTCCAAGATTTCAGGGCCAGTTCGTGTATAATGAGCTTTGTAGTTGCTTAAGTTTTCAAATTGATTCGCCCACCAGTATTTGTCAGAATCTTCTTCAGCTAAACGGCGAGCGGTGTGATAGAAATGGTTTTCGTTTTTAAAAGGGCAGGGATCAACCAATTTTAATTGGGCGCCATGAAGTTCGATCATACGTTGTTTTTCAATGGCTTGGTTGTTGGGCATAACGGCTAAGCAGTCATACCCTAAAGCCTTGGCCACTAAAGCGAGACCAATACCGGTGTTACCCGCTGTTCCTTCAACAATGGTCATACCTTTTTTTAGCTGACCAGACTCAATCGCATCAAGCGTCATTTGAAGGGCGGCGCGATCTTTAATGGAGCCACCGGGGTTTAGATGTTCGCATTTGACAAAGATGTCGCAACCAGTAAGTTCACTAAGGGAAGGCACACGCAGTAACGGCGTGTTACCGATAAGTTCTGATAGATTTTTTGCTGGGGTGGATGTATTCATAAGATTATGAATCAAAGTATATCTTGGAAGGGAAATCTGGTCAAGTTTATATTGAAAGGGGATCATGGATAAATATCAGATTCTTGGAATTGTGCTTTTTACACTTATTCTTCTCGCGGAGAACTTCTTTCCCTATAGAAAGCATTATAAGCACCGGATGCGACATTATGGACGTAACACTGTTTTATCAGCCGTGAATGGATTGATTATGGGATTGTCTGGGGCCTATATCACCGTGCATGTCTTTTTATGGGTGGCTGAGAATAAGATAGGAATGCTTAATCAATTTGAAGCCTCATTTGTTATTAAAGCTATCTTGGCTTTTTTGATCTTTGATGCGTGGACTTATTTCTGGCATCGGATCAATCATGTGATTCCTTTTCTGTGGCGATTTCATCGTGTGCACCACAATGATCCGGCGATGGATGTTAGTACTGCGCTACGATTCCATCCAATCGAAATATTGTTATCAGCCATTATTAATCTCGGTATCATTGCGGCCTTTGGGATTCGCCTGGAGCATCTCATCGTCTATAAACTTATTTTTCATACCAATGTTTTTTTCCATCACAGTAACGTCGCTATTTCTGATTCCGTTGATAAGATGTTACGTTACATCATCGTGACACCCAATATGCATAAAGTGCATCACTCCTGCAAACAAGAAGAAACAGATTCAAACTTTGCGAGTATTCTCTCATGGTGGGATCGTTTATTTGGTTCTTATTGTGAACGTGATCCAAAGTCGATTATATTTGGATTAGACTCTTATATGGAAGAGCGATGGCAAACCGTTAAGGGGTTGTTTAAGTTGCCGTTTGCAGGGCCTTGTAAGAAAAAAGAAGATAACGGTTAATTTCGCAGAAAAAATTATTTTGACGAAATTCTTTCCTTTCCCTATAATGAGGACCTTCACACAAGGGAAATAACAAATCATTAATTACATTTAAGGAGCGATATTATGGCTTTAAGATTAGGTGATACAGCGCCAGATTTCACGGCGGAAACAACAGAGGGGACTATTAATTTTCATGAATGGTTGGGGACAAGTTGGGGTATTCTTTTTTCTCATCCTAAAGATTTCACGCCTGTGTGTACAACGGAGTTGGGTAAGGTTGCCAAGCTTAAAGGCGAGTTTGATAAAAGAGAGGTTAAAGTTATTGGGCTTAGTGTTGATAGTTTAGAGTCGCATCAAAAATGGGTGCCGGACATCAATGAAACACAAGGGACAGCCGTTAACTTTCCTTTAATTGCGGATCCTGAAAGAAAGACAGCTATCCTTTATGATATGCTTGATCCTCAATCAGAAAATAATCTAACAGCACGATCTGTTTATATTATTGGGCCTGATAAAAAAATTAAATTGATGATCGTATATCCTGCTTCAACAGGAAGAAATTTTGAAGAGGTTTTAAGGGCTATTGATTCCGTTCAATTAACAGCCAACTTTAGTGTCGCCACACCTGCGGATTGGAAAGATGGTGGAGAATGTATTATTGTTCCATCTGTGTCTGATGAAGATGCCCAAAAGAAATTTCCTAAAGGATTTAATCGGGTTAAGCCTTATCTTAGAACAACACCACAACCTAATCGGTAATTTTTGATAAAAAGACAGAGATTCTGTGAGCAGAGTCTCTGTCTTTTTTTTGTAAGGAATTGATGGCTTAGGCCGACAAAGTTTCGATTGTCATAACGCCTACGTATAAGTTTTTAAATCAGGGAGGATTATTGATGGTTTTTAAAAGAAAAGCGCAACTCTGTATTATGCTGTTGATGACATCGTTTTATTTATCAATTCTTTTTGTAACACCGAGCACGGCTTCTTTAAGGGGTGTGGATTCCAAATCAATTCCTAAAACAACATCTAGAAGTTCGCGATATGAACCTGCGAATTATCCTAAAGCCATTAAGGGAATGGATCCTGTTTCTTATTTGCTAAGTGACAGGCCTTTTAAAGGAAAGAGAGAATTTAGTTTTCCTTATGATGGTAAAAGGTGGTATTTCATGAGTAAGAAGCATGAAGATTTGTTTGCCCAAAATCCAAAAAAGTATGTCCCTCAGTATGGCGGTTATTGCGCGTATGCGGCAAGTCAAAATAAAATTGCTCGGGGTGATCCAAGAGTTTGGACTGTTGTGGGAGGTAAGTATTATTTTAATTTTAATAAGTCTGCGCAAAAGAAATGGTTAGAAAAAAGGGATGCGTATATTTTAGATGCCGATAAATATTGGCCTCATTTAGAAAGTAAATTACCTTAGGAGTAACTATGAAAGCATCAGATTTATTTGTTAAAGCGTTAGAGGCAGAAGGTGTGGAATATATTTTTGGTATTCCAGGTGAGGAGAATTTAGATTTTTTAGATTCGCTTAAAGATTCAAAGATTAAATTAATTATCACACGTCATGAACAAGGCGCTGGTTTTATGGCGGCTACTTATGGACGATTAACAGGAAAAACGGGAGTGTGTTTAGCAACTCTTGGTCCTGGAGCTACTAATTTGGTGACGGCTGCGGCTTACGCGCAGTTAGGGGCTATGCCGATGTTAATGATTACAGGTCAAAAGCCGATTAAGACCAGCAAGCAAGGGCAGTTTCAGATTGTTGACATTGTGGATATGATGAAGCCGTTAACGAAATTTACGAAACAAATTGTTGATGGAGATAATATTCCTTCTCGTGTCCGCGAAGCGTTTCGTCTTGCCGAAGAAGAACGTCCAGGTGCTGTGCATTTAGAATTGCCCGAAGATATCGCCGCTGAACAAACAGATGCGCAGTTATTTGAGAAAAGTCATGTGCGCCGATCAATTGCTGAGCATAAATCGATTCGTGAAGCTATCAATCTTATTGAGGAAGCGAAATCACCAATACTTCTTATTGGGGCTGCCGCTAATCGTAAGTTGACTTCAAAGATGTTAACGGAATTGGTTAACAAGTTTGAAATTCCTTTTGTTATGACGCAGATGGGAAAAGGTGTGATTGATGAACGTAACCCATGGCATTTAGGAAATGCAGCTCTTTCCGATAATGATTTTTTACACTGTGCGATTAATCGATCGGATTTGATTATTAATGTAGGCCACGATGTTGTTGAGAAACCACCTTTTTTTATGAAACATGGTGGATTTAAAGTGCTTCATATCAATTTTTTGTCAGCCTCTGTGGATCCCGTTTATTTTCCTCAAGTCGAAATTGTGGGGGACATCGCTCATAGCATTTATGAAATCTGCCAAAAGTTAACCAAACAAGATTCATGGGATTTTAGTTATTCAATGAAAACGAAACGATTATTAGACGATCATATTCAAGAAGGTATCGATGACAATCGTTTTCCTGTCATCCCACAACGTTTGGTTTCTGATATTCGTAAAGCTGTTCCTTCAGACGGCATCATTGCGTTGGATAATGGTGTCTATAAAATTTGGTTTGCACGCAATTATTTAGCCCATAAATCAAATACTGTTTTATTAGATAACGCGTTAGCCTCTATGGGTGCTGGTTTGCCTTCGGCGATGGCAGCAAAAATTGTAAATCCTGATAAAAAAGTTATGGCTATATGTGGTGATGGTGGCTTTATGATGAATTCTCAAGAACTAGAAACAGCCGTGCGACTTAAGCTTAATTTTGTGGTTGTTATTATAAGAGATAATGCATATGGTATGATCAAATGGAAACAAAAAGCCATGGGGTTTGATGATTTTGGTTTAGATTATGGCAATCCCGATTTTGTTAAGTATGCTGAGAGTTATGGGTGTCGTGGGCATCGTCTTGATAAAACAGAGAATTTATTATCCCTTTTAGAAAAATGTTTGGACACCGACGGTGTGGATCTTATTGAGATCCCGGTTGATTATTCAGAGAATGATCGGGTTTTGATTGATGAGTTAAAAAATAGGACGTGTGCAATTTAAAAGGGTAATCAAAAGGGCAAGAATAACCAAGGAACAAGATACAAGATACAAAAAATGATCAAGAAACAAACAAAAAATTACCAGAATATTTTTGTGTTTGGTTATTTTCTTTTGGTTATTGTCTCTTTTTTGCCCCGTTAGAAACGGGGTCCCACCATAGGTGGGATTGCTTGTATCTTGTACCTTGGTTATTTTTATCCTTGTGACATCATTTGATAAAATATAAAAGGAGAATATATGCCCGAAAAACTAAAAGTGCTAGCCCCCTTTGATCATCAATTAATTAAGGAGTATGACTTAGATGACGCTCAAGCGATTGATCACAAGTTAGCCACAGCACGACGGTTGGCGGATGATGTGGATGGACGATTGCCTTTGCCAGAACGGATGGCCATTCTTGAGAAGGCAGCGGATATTGTTGAACAACGTATTGAGGAATTTGCGAAACAAGCGGCACACGAAGGGGGAAAGCCTTTAGTGGATTCACGTATCGAATTGGTGCGCGCGGTTAATGGTATAAGGGAAGGGGCTCGCGCGGTTAATCAATTAACGGGACGTGAGATCCCGATGAATTTAAATGCAGCATCGTTAAACCGTATGGCTTATACGATGAGAGAGCCGCGAGGTGTCGTTGTCGCGATTAGTGCTTTTAATCATCCCTTTAATTTAATTGTTCACCAGGTTGTTCCCGCGATAGCTGTGGGATGTCCGGTAATTGTAAAACCAGCAGGGACAACTCCTATTTCTTGTGACAATTTGATAAATTGTTTGTATGAAGCAGGATTACCCAAAGAGTGGTGTCAGATGACACTTTGTGATATTCCTGAAGCCCAGAAGTTGGTGACAGATGAGCGTGTTAACTTTTTAACGTTCATTGGTTCAGCGAAAGTGGGTTGGATGTTGCGCTCTAGTATTCAATCAGGTGCGCACTGTGCGCTTGAACATGGGGGAGCGGCTCCCGTGATTGTTGAAGCCGATGCGGATATTGATGATGCCCTGCCTTTGTTGGCTAAAGGCGGTTTATATCATGCTGGACAAGTTTGTGTTTCTGTACAAAGAATTTTTACTCACGAGAGTAAGGTTGATGAGATTTCTAACGGACTGGTTGAATTAGCACAGAAGTTGGTTGTAGGAGACCCATTAGATGAAAAGACAGATATTGGACCTTTAATTCTAGAGAAGGAAGTGGATCGTGTGGATCAATGGGTTCAAGAAGCAATTGCTGGTGGTGGAAAGTTGTTAACAGGTGGCAAGAAAATAGGAACAACATGTTATGAACCAACGATTATTTTAAATCCTCCTCATGATGCAAAGGTCTCAACAGAAGAGATATTTGGCCCGGTTATTTGTATCTTTTCTTATACCGATCGAAAAGAAGCGATTAAGCTCGCGAATAATGTGCCATTTTCTTTTCAGGCTGCCATTTTTACCAAAAACTTAGATGTTGCTTTTGATACTGTTAAACGTTTAAAAGCCAAAACAGTCATGATCAATGATCACACGGCTTTCCGTGTGGATTGGATGCCTTTTGGCGGTGAAGAAAAATCTGGTCTAGGCGTTGGCGGCATTCTTCCAGCTATGGAGGAGATGACGAGTGAAAAAATGTTTGTCCTGCGTTCTTCAGTTTTATAAATAATCGTTAGAAAACGTAAGAGTTCTTCGATACAATAGAAATATCTTATAAACGCATATTTTGTTATCGATGAACTTTTATAATTCCAACGACATTCCAAGGCTTTCTAAACAAACTGTTTTTCAGTTTTCCAAGCTTAATAGTGTAATGACTCTTATTATTTTGTGGAGTGCTATTGCATTTTTGGTTTATGTGGGGTTGAATGGTGGCTATGTTACAAAGAAAGTTGATTTTCCAGTATTTTTAGCTTATTGGTTTGCCGGTGTATTATTTATTAGTTCACTAATTGTTTTAAGTGTCGCAAAAGCGAGATTTCGGCCCAGTAATTGGGTTATTAAGTATAGTCCTGACTGGGTGACTATCAAATTTCGTTCCTACCTTAACAGTCACTTCTCTAAAAATGATATTCAAGCTTTTGGTTTTTCTCCTCATGAGATAGAATGGGTACGTATTATTAAAGAGACGCTTATAACTTCTTCGTCAGACTCAAATGTTCATCAGTTTTTGAAACATTTAGATCTTAAGTTAAAAGATAGCGATTTATCTTTGTTGGATAACTATCTTAAAGAAGAAAGACAAAGGAAGTATCCTGTTAGGGGTAAGAAAATCAAATATCATGATTATCCTATTTCTTTGAAAGCGGATGGCGTCATACGTATTCAATTTAATGGTTTAAAGCCAGGTGCAGATATATTGATTAATTTATTAAGTTCGTTTGTGACTGTTAGAGAGACCGTAAAAGAGAAAACAGATTTTACGTCTGTTAATAAACTTTCAAAGGCAGAGCAAGAAAATAAAATTATTCAGCTTTTAGAAAGAGGGCGGAAGATGCAGGCTGTTAAGGTTGCTAAAGACGTTTATAATATGAAAACAACGAAAGCTAAGCAGTTTGTTGAAGAGTTGATAGAGAAAACTTAAACGAACCTAAGGAGGCTGTATGACAGTAGCTGTAGCGGTGAAGAAGAATAAAGATATTGTATTAGCGGCAGAGACGCAGTTTAATTACGGCTCAGCCACTTATTCGAGTGCAAATCATAAGGCACACAAGATTATAAAAATGGGGAATGCCTATGTAGCGTGTACAGGGTGGTCTTTGTATGAAAATATTTTTGAGGATTATTTGTCGGGTAAGAAAAAAGTATCTTTAAATTCTAAGAAAGATATTTTTAAATTTTTCATAAAGTTTTGGAAGGATTTAAAGAAAAATTATTCGTATGTGGAGGATCAAGCCGACGATGATGAATCTCCATTTGCTCATTTAGATGCGTCATTTCTTATTGTAAATAAAAAAGGGATATTTCATGTCTCTCCGAATATGAGCATTACCCAATTTGAAAAATATTATGCGGTTGGTTCTGGAGCGGATTATAGTTTAGGAGCTTTATTCACGTTATACGATCAAAAACAAACAGCCAAAAATATTGCAAAGCAAGCCGTTGAGGCGGCCATTGCTTATGATATTTATTGTGGCGGAGAAATCGATATCATTAAAGTCTAATGGAACGTATTAAAGAAATAGCTTTTTTATTTTTTAAGTTAGGTCTCATAGCATTTGGTGGACCAGCTGCTCACATTGCGATGATGGAAGAGGAGGTGGTCTCTAAACGAAAGTGGATGAGCCGGGAACACTTTCTTGATTTAGTGGGAGCCACCAATCTTATTCCAGGACCCAATTCTACCGAGATGGCCATCCATTGCGGATTTCATCGAGCGGGATGGGCAGGTCTTATAACATCCGGTGTTTGTTTTATTTTTCCGGCAGCATTGTTAACAGGTTTGTTAGCGCATCTTTATGTTACTTATGGAGCTATTCCTGAAATCACTCCATTTTTTTATGGCATTCGACCAGCGGTCATCGCTATTATTTTAAGTGCTGTTTGGAAATTGGGGAAGAAAGCTTATAAGGGGATTCATTTAGGTGTTATTGGGGGTGCTGTTGTTGTTTTGACATTAGCAGGTCTTAATGAAATTTTTGCCATTTTGTTGGGAGGATTTGTAGGGATGTTTTGTGTCGCGATAAAAGAGAAGTCATTTAAACCAAAGGCGATGTTGATATTTCCTTTGATATCTAGTGTTGCAACTACCGCGGTGAACATAAGTATTACCTCTTCAAAAATATTTTTTGTATTCTTAAAAATTGGAGCTGTTCTTTTTGGCAGTGGTTATGTCTTAATTGCTTATTTGCAAGGGGAGTTGGTAGAAAAATTAGGATGGATTACACAACAACAACTTTTGGATGCTGTGGCCATGGGACAATTAACACCCGGCCCTGTTTTGACGACAGCTACTTTTATTGGGTATCAGTTACACGGCGTGCAAGGAGCGATCCTAGCAACCTTAGGCATTTTTTTGCCATCATTTTTCTTTGTAGCCATTCTTAATCCTATCATCCCAAAAATGCGTCAGTTTAAATGGACAGCTTATTTTCTTGATGCCGTTAACATTAGTGCTGTTGGTATTATGGTCGCTGTGGTGATCACATTGGTTCAAAGCTTTGTAGCCGACTGGCGAGCGTTGATTATTATGACTTTAAGTATCGTGGTTGTTTTTAGATGGAAAAAAGTGAATGTGCTAGGAGTGGTGGCGGGTGGTTCTGTTTTGGGTTACTTGCTACAGTTATTATGAACAAAAATATCATTTATCATAATCCGCGTTGTAGCAAAAGTCGTGAAACGCTTGCCTTGCTTAAGGAACGTGGTGTTGAGGTTGAGGTGATTGAATATTCGCATACGCCGCCAAGTGTTGATGAATTAAAAAAAGTATGTGAGATGTTAAAAGTCAAGGCATTGGATATCATCCGTATAAAAGATAAGTTGTTTGATGAGCTGAATCTTGATGTTTCTGATAAACGCTCGGAGGATGAGTGGTTTAAAATTCTTAATCTCAATCCTTCTTTGTTAGAAAGGCCTATTGTTATATATAAGGATAAAGCCATTATTGGTAGGCCTCCTGAAAGAGTTTTAAAAATAATAGGATAAATATTGTAGAGCCACCTTTTTTTACGTATACTTATTTAGTAGTTATTATATAGGTATACAAAAATTTCACATCCATGACCATTATCAAAAAAGTATTAAAAATTTTAGCCTTTCGTGATTTAAAAGTTAATTTTAAATCTTTCTTCATTTTTTTTCTTACCGGTTTTGTGCCTCTCCTAGTTTTCTTATTTTATAGCTTTTCATTTATCGATCAATTAGCGGTTAGTTTTAATAATACAGAGGTTACCGAACTTTCCGGTAAGATTAAGACGTTTAAGCTTACTTTTATTCTTTTAGGGGTAGGTGTTATTATTTTTAACGTGGTGATGGGATGTTTGATGAATAAAAAGACGTTTAATCCTGTTTGGCAGTGTGCAGAGCTATTAGAGAACCTAACAGGTGGAGAACGAGACCTGGGTAAAAGGGTTGAGGAAGATGCTTCAGCCGAGTTAGGTATTATTTCAAGTCGTCTTAATACGTTTGTCAAAGAGATAGCTGATATTATTACAATGATTCAACTGGCATCGGCTAAAACAAAATCTTCAAATAATGAAATTATTGGCAACGCGGAGAATATCTCGGAAGGAGCGGCACAACAAGTGGAATCTTTTAAAGCTCTTTCGGATTCCGTTCAATCTAATGCGAAAAATGCTGTGACTGTTAATTCATTAGTAAAGTCTGTTTCGAAGGATGCTGATTCTATGGGGGAGAAGATGTCTGACACGATAGATGCCATGAATACGATTGAAAATGGATCAAAAGAGGTGACAAATGCTGTTACGATTATTACGGATATTGCAGATCAAACCAATCTTTTGGCGTTAAATGCAGCGATAGAGGCTGCAAGGGCAGGTGAACATGGAAAAGGTTTTGCTGTGGTGGCCGATGAGGTGCGTAAATTGGCGGAACGAAGTGCGGAATCAGCTAAAGACATCAGAAATTTAATGGTCAATAGTAATGAACATGTTAAAGATGGCGTCCAGATGTGTCAGGAGGCGGGGGACAGTTTAAAAAAGATGGTTGAAGATATAACAGAAGTTGTCCAGCAAATGGATTCTATTTCTCAAGTCACACAGGAACAGGGTGGGCTCGTTGAGAGAAACACGGAGATAGCCGATAATATCACTAAAGCTATTGAGAAGCTTTCTGGTTCGACAGCTTCGTTAGGAAGAAGATCAGAAGAACTTAAAGGGATTGCTGATCGATTTCAATCAAGTGAAAGTTTAGTAGTTTCAGATAAGAAGCCACAAGCAGATAATCAACAAACGGTCTCTTAATTTTGTAATTGTTTTCGCGCATCAATAACATCACGATTTATAGTGGCAATGGCTTTGTGGACTTTGGATTTGAATTCTTTGGATTCAAAAGCATCGGAAACTTCTCGTAGGACCTGAATCACCATTCGGAAATATCTAACAATCTCTCCTTCATCAGCCTGCGTATATTCAAAAATTTCATCGAAACTTTCCCCTTCAAGCCATCCTTCCATACAATTCGATAAATGAAAATGACATAATTTGCTGTAAGGTTTTACACGGAATTTTTTTTCTATGCGTAATATAGGAACTATTAAGTCATCTGTGAGAACTTGTAAAGCGGCCGCTTTTTTGCTGAGCCGCGGAACATTAACCCCTTTTCTAGGTTCATACACTACTGCTAGGCAAAGAATGCATAACTCCTCGCTTGAAAGTTTTTGTAGTATTTTTTGAGAAAATAGCTCGGAGAGAATGAGTTCATAGCCATAGACTTTGCTAGCAAATAAACCTTTCTCTGTCACTTGTGATTTTCGAATGAGCCCTAACTCTTTGAGTAGATCAACTTTAGAACGAAGAAGTTTAAGAGCCTTTTTGTGCGTGAACTGTTGTTCTTGAAAGAAGTGAAAAGATAAGGGGTATACGTCATATAACTTTTCACCATAATTATAGTAAAGATTAAGAATTGTGGCGTAAGAGGCATTAAAACGGGAGACAATTTTTTCAGGTTTTCCGTATATGACTCTTTGCAAATCATCGATTGATATGTAATGAGGATTGATACGGCAATAGACATGACCCTCGGTATCGATCGAGCGTCTTCCAGCGCGTCCAGCCATTTGATAAAAGTCTCTCGTTTTCATAATACGAAAGGAGTGATCGGCATACTTTTTAAGTTCGTCAAAGATAACGGTTCGTGCGGGCATATTAATGCCCAACGCAAATGTCTCCGTTGTAAATATTATTTTTATTAAACGTGTTGCAAATAATCGTTCGACGACTTCTTTTAATGTTGGCAACATGCCTGCATGATGATAAGCGATACCTTTTTCAATTAAAGGTTTTAGTTTGCAAGTGCTAGGTTCATGGGCGATATCAAATTTTTCGCAAAGTTCTTTGAAATGAGTTTCAATTTGTTTTTGTTCTTTGGGTGAAAGAAAATTAAAGAGTTCCATCTCCTCAGCTAGGGTTTCTGTGCGTCGACGACTAAATGCAAAATAGATGCAGGGTAAATTATTGAGTTCTTGTAAATTTTTAATTAATGGCGATAACCGATTTGGTTTGATGGGTGCGGATCGAGGCAGGCGATAGGCACTTGAAGCGCGGACATGCAAAGATTGGTAGCCGAATTTTTTGAGATTTTTGACATCATCAAAAACTTGTCCTTGGCATTGAAAATAAAAATGTAAAGGCACTGGGCGTTTCGATTCCTTGACAATTTTGACAGGTTTGTGATGAATTGTTTTTAGCCATTTAACAAATTCTTCTAAATTAGGGATGGTGGCTGATAGTCCTAAGATGTTCATGTGATCAGGAAGAAAAATAAGTGACTCCTCCCAAACACTGCCGCGGCTTCTGTCATCTAAATAATGAATTTCATCGAAGATGATCCAAGAATATTTTTTTAAACTAGATTTGGTTTCTAAAATTTGATTGCGAAATATCTCTGTGGTCATAATAAGAGTAGGGGCATCAGGGTTGATATTCACATCACCTGTGAGAATCCCCACTTGTTCAGGATAATCTTTTGAAAAATCACGATATTTTTGATTGGAAAGGGCTTTGATAGGCGCGGTATAAATGACTTTTTCTTTACGTTTAAGGCAGTTTTCGATCACATGCTCTGCAATAGCTGTTTTTCCAGCTCCCGTTGGGGCAGAAACAATTACGGAATGACCTTCATTAATGTGATCAATAGCTTTTTGTTGAAAGGGATCGTATTTCATGGGGATTATTATAGGGTTAAATGGTCATGGGAGGTGATTTATTTCAAAATCATTTATGATTATGAAAATAGTTGGAAATTTGAGAAAAGTGTGTTTGATTCTAGAAAAAAAGTTGAAAAAGGGTTGTTATCGTCGATTATAACTCATAGAATACTGATAATGTCGATGGTCTTAATTTGTCTCTCACCTCAAAAACTTTTACTCTTTCATTTTAATTAGGAGAAAATCATGGTTTGTTCCACCAAAAACGTTATTCTTTCTATCATACTAGCATTTTTCATTATTTCGCCTGCAATGGCGCAAGAAGAGATTTATGTTAAAGAGGAATCTTTACAAGGAAGGGAATATGTTCCAAACGAAGTTATTGTTAAGTTTAAAGACGGTGTTGCGGATCGGATTATTAATCGGATTAATAAAAGATTTGGAACAAAATTAAAATTTAAGCATCCCTTATTAAATGTTTTGCGTATGAAGATTGAAAATGGATTAACCGTTAAGGAGTTGCTAGAGAAATATCGTAATGATCCTAATGTCGAATATTGTGAGCCAAATTTTATTGCACAAGCGCATTTTAGACCCAATGATCCTTATTATTCCAAACAGTGGAATTTAGATAACAATGGGACAGGTGGTATTAACATGGAAGCGGCTTGGGATATTTCTTCAAGTCACGAGGATGTTGTTGTCGCTGTTATTGATACGGGTGTGGCTTATGAAACTTATTCGGAAGTTGTCAATGGTGTCAGGGAAAGATACACTAAGGCCTCTGATCTTAATCGAACACGTTTTGTGCCTGGTTATGATTTTATAAATAACGATAACCATCCTAATGATGATCATGGGCATGGAACACATGTGACAGGAACCATTGCACAAAGCACAGATAATGGACGAAGTACAGCGGGTATTGCTTATAACACATCTATTATGCCGATAAAGGTATTAGCTGCTGATGGTTCGGGATCATATTTTGCAGTGGCTGATGGTATCACATGGGCCACGGATCAAGGGGCTGATGTCATTAATTTAAGTTTGGGAGGTCCATCGGCCTCAACGACGTTACGACGAGCTTGTGAGTATGCTCATGATCGGGGTGTCCTGCTTGTTTGTTCGGCTGGAAATGATGGGCAGAATCGTGTGGGTTATCCGGCACGATATAATCAATGTTGTATGGCTGTTGGTGCGACACGTTATGATGAAACGCGAGCATATTATTCTAATTTTGGTTCTGATTTAGATATCGTTGCTCCTGGAGGGGATAACAATGTTGATCAAAATAAGGATGGATTTGTCGATGGCATTTTGCAACAAACATTTAATGGAGATCGTAATCGTTTAGGCTTGTGGTTATATCAAGGAACATCAATGGCGGCACCTCATGTGAGTGGCGTGGCTGCGTTACTTATTTCAACAGGGGTTGCGACAACACCAGATGACGTGAAAAATGTTTTGCAATCAACAGCTAAGGATTTAGGAGCACCGGGTTGGGATTCTAATTTCGGATGGGGTTTGCTTGATGCGTATGCGGCATTAACAGTTAATGCTCCTGCCACAAATTTACCTCCAACGGCCGTTCCGGGTGGTCCCTATGTTGGATTTGTAAATAGCTCTGTTTCTTTTAATGGTTCTGATTCTTTCGATCCAGAAGACGATGATATCACTTATTTGTGGAATTTTGGTGATGGAAGAACTTCAACTAATCTTAATCCTTCGCACACTTATACCTCGCAAGGAACATTTGTTGTTACTCTAACTGTTAATGATGGAATACAAAATTCAACACCAAGCACGACAACAGCCACGATTTCTATTATCAATACACAACCTGTTGCGAATCCTGGTGGACCATATCAAGGGGTTGAGGGTGTTTCTGTATCTTTTGATGGCTCAGGATCTTTTGATCCTGAAGGAAATACGATTACGTATTTTTGGAACTTTGGAGATGGTTCAACAGTAACAGGAGCTCACGTCAAGCCAGCACATGTGTATAGTGCTGGGGGATTATATACCGTGACGCTTATTGTTAGTGATGGATTTTTAGATTCGTTGGCTGTTAGCACAACTATTAATGTGCAGGAAGTGAATACGCCGCCTGTTTCAAAAGTAGGAGGACCTTATTCTGGAGTTCAAGGAGACTTGATTAACTTTGATGGTTCAGATTCTTTTGATCCAGATGGTACGATTCGTTTTCATGATTGGGATTTTGGTGATGGTTCCACAGAAAGGGGTGTCAACGGAAGTAACATTTATGCGGAGGCGGGTGTTTATACGCTTACCTTAACAGTCATAGATGATAAAGGTTTAACGCATTCAAGCTCGACAACGGTGAATGTTTCCAATCAGCCACAAGAGCCTGAACCCGAACCCGAGCCAGAACCCGAGC
>JAJDCB010000023.1 GCA_029261065.1 Candidatus Omnitrophota bacterium
CGCCCTAAACCCTAAACCCTAAACCCTAAACCCTAAACCCTAAACCCTAAACCCTAAAATGTCAGATAAAATAACAAAACAAGATTTAATCAGCTTTGAAAAAGAAATTGCTGAAATCTTTGGGGCAGGCAAAATCAAAGCCCCTGTCCATCTGCGCGCTGGCCGCGAAGATGCGCTGATTAAAATATTTGAAGAGAAAAAAATCGGCGACAATGATTATGTCTTTGGCTATTGGGACTCACACGAATTAGCCCTCCTTAAAGGCGTTCCCCGCCAAGATTTAAAACAAGCCATTTGCGATGGCAAAAGCATCTCATTATGTTTCCCCAAACAAAAAGTTCTCTGTTCGGGAATCGTTGGCAGCTTGATGGGTACCGCCGTTGGTGCCGCGTGGGCGTTAAAGAATAAAAAAGAAAAGGGACATGTCTACATCTTTTGCGGTGACATGTCCGCTGAAACCGGCATCTTCCACGAATCCGTCAAATACGCCACCAACTTCGAGCTACCCGTCACATTCATCGTCTGCGACAACGGTGTCAGCGTCATGACCGACACCCGCGAAACCTGGGGGAGTCAGGAGCCTTGGTTTAAAGATACAAAATTTGAGAAGAAGATTATCTATTTTAAATACGAAAACGAGTATCCCCATTCGGGATTAGGGCGGCTGATAAAATTTTAGTATTTTTGGAAAAGGGTGCTGTGAGAAAAAAAACTTTGACGTTCTGTAAATTTTTATGTGTTGGCGTATGTATTGTTCTTTGTACTAGTGTTTCAGCTGCAGATTCGATTGTAGGTATTTGGGATTCCGTGAATCGATCTGAAGGCGGAATAGGCAATTCGTTAATGTTTACGAAAGACGGTTATGTGTATGTCCAGCATGGTGCTTTAATTAATTATCGGTATGAGGTTAATGGAAACGATTTAATATTAGATGCCATTAATCCTCAAGATGAGGCGAATCAAAAAAATGTAATGCCTTTTGTTTTTGAGGGTGATAGGCTTATTTTTTATCCAGAGGACAAAGATAAGCGTCAAGATTTGACACGTGATGATGGTGATAAGTCCGTTGATTCGAAATTGGTTGGAAAATGGTCTTATCAAGATGAATCTCTTGGAGCTAAAGGTTTGATGCAGTTTACGTCGACGGGTTTATGTCGTTTAAGCATCCCTTTTCCAGGAACAAAGGAATGGAGTTACTCATTGGATAATCACGTTTTAACAATGACTGCTGGTAAAGAGTCACCCCAAGTTTACAACATTACGATTGGAGATAATCAATTGATTCTTTTACCCATGAAGGGTAAAGAGGAAAAAAAATATACGAAGTGGAGCGTAGAATAAATGAAATATTTTGATGAATTGAAACGCACAATGGAATGGATTGCTGAGCAACCAAAAACAATGTTTGTGGGGCAAACGGTCGCGGGGCCGGGGACGTTTATGTTTCAGACGTTAAGAGATGTGCCTAAAGATCGAACGCTTGAGATGCCGATTAATGAGAGTTTTCAGATGCAGTTTACGATTGGCCTTTCTCTGGCCGGATATGTTCCGATCTCCGTTTACCCACGTCAAAATTTTCTTCTGCTCGCCACAGCCGACATGGTCAACATGCTCGATAAAATTCCAGCCATCAGTGACAATCAAGTGTTACCCAAGATCATCATTCGTGTGGCCGCCGGCCCTTATAAACCTGTTCATCCAGGCCATCAGCATGTAGGCAATTATGCCGAAGGTTTTAAAAAAATGTTTAGTTGGATTGAGGTTATCGAGCTAGAAGAACCAGAAGATATTTTCCCAACATACAAGTATGCCCTGGAACGTGAAGATAATAAAGCGACATTGATTATTGAACATGGAAATTATTATAACGATAAATAGATGATGGTTTTGAGTATGCTTTCTTTAAAAAATATTAAGTTGATCTTATTCTTATCTTTGTTTGGTTGTTTTATCATTACGACAAGTTTTGCAAATGTTGAGCAGTTATCAGAGTTAGATAGTAAGTTCCAGCAAGCACAAATTTATGTTCAGAATAAAGATTTTCAAGAAGCCGTAGATTTATTATCGGAGCTGGTAGAAGAAGATTCTGAGAATGTAGAGTATTACAGTTTGATAGGGCTTTCATATCAGTTATTAAACGATATTGATAAGGCTGCAATGTATTTTGACAAATGTATTAGAATGGACCCTGATAATTCTATGCATTATATTAGTCGTTCTTCTACTGTTGACAATTTTCAAGCAAAGGAAGCTTGGCTTAAGAAAGCTCTTGAGAAAGATACTCATCATGATGCTGCCACTGCGGTTTTAATAGGCCTTTACGATACAGAAGGAACTTCTGAAGAAAATAAGTGTCATTATCAAGAAGCTATTAGATTTGCTGAAGAAAGCATAAGAATTACGGAAGACTACATAAATTATAATGAGAAGTTAAGAGAACCAAAAGAGCCTGAAATAGTTGAAATTCTTCCAATGATTAAAAGGCGGCTTTCTGATAAAGAAAATTGGGCCTTGAGATTAAGAAAAAAGTTAAAAGAAGATGAACCATGTGAAAATAATAAAGCGATGGATGCTCATTGAGCATGGGAATTATTATAATCGTAAATAATTTATTTGGAGAAAAGGTATGAAAATATTAATTACAGGTGGCGCGGGGTATCTTGGGTCTGTGATCACGCCTCGGCTTTTGGGGGAAGGGCATTCGGTTGTTGTTTTGGATGATTTTATGTACGATCAAACGTCTTTGATGGATTGTTGCCATTATAAGACGCTTAAGGTTGTACGTGGGGATGCTCGGGATAAGGAGCTGCTTTCGGAGTTGATGAAAGATGTTGATGCTATCTTTCCGCTGGCTTGTTTGACAGGAGCGCCTTTATGCGACAAAGATCCTCAGTTAGCTAAAGAAATTATTGTTGATGCGCTTCAAACGATTCTTGATTTGCGTACGGAAAAGCAAATGATCATTTATCCAACAACCAATAGTGGGTATGGTGTGGGAGAGAAGGGGAAGTTTTGTACAGAAGAGACACCTTTACGACCGATTTCTTTATACGGAAAACTAAAAGTTCAAGCGGAAGAGATGGTTTTAAAATCAGGAGCTGGTATCACGTTACGATTAGCAACAGCTTTTGGCATTTCACCACGTGTTCGCCTTGATTTATTGGTCAACGACTTTACCTATCGCGCTGTTCATGAAGGTAAGATTGAGTTATTTGAAGCCCATTTTAAAAGAAACTATATTCATGTCCGCGATGTGGCCAAAGCCTTTATTCATATGTTGAATAACTTTGACAAATTAAAAAATGAAACCTATAATGTGGGCCTAAGCGATGCGAACTTAAGCAAATTAGAACTTTGTCAGGTGATTCAACAATATGTGCCTGAATTTAAATTTGTTGAATCCAACAACGGCGAAGATCCTGATAAGCGTGATTATATTGTCAGTAACGAAAAGATTGAATCGACAGGCTTTACCCCAGACGTATCCTTGTCTGATGGCATTCAAGAACTCATCAAAGGATACACGATCGTTAGAAGTAATAAGAGTTCCACTATCCAATTAACTAACGTATAAAACATAATTAAAAATGAATCAGATCGACATTCTCTTTGTTCATCCTAATGCCTCGCGCAAAATTTATCAGGATTTAGCACAAGACTACTCCACGATTGAGCCTCCCATTTGGGCCGGGATGTTATTGAATCACTGCCTGAAAAGAAATTTCTCCGCTGAAATTATTGATTGTGAAGCCCTTCATCTAACAGATGAAGATGCCGCTAAACAAATTAAAGCTTTTAATGCGCGCGTCACCTGCTTTGTTGTGTATGGCCAACAACCCTCAGCTAGTTCTCAAAACATGTCCGGCGCCATTACGTTGGCGGAGGAAGTCAAAGATGTTTTTCCTCAAACAACAATCCTATTTGTTGGCGGACATATTGCAGCCTTACCGTATGACGTTTTAAATGCTCATTCCTTCATTGACATGGTTTGTCAAAATGAAGGGGTCTATACTATTTCGCAATTGCTTAAGACAAATTTAAAAGATCAACTTAATCTTGTTAACGGATTAGGTTTCCGAGAAGACGGCAACATTGTTTTAAATCCGCCATCACCCATTGTTGAAAAAAGTGATCTTCCCACCGAACTTCCAGGAATACCCTGGGATCGATTACCGATGAAAAACTATCGCACCGCTCTTTGGCATGCTTTGCCTAATAATTCTGAAAGACAACCTTACGCTGCACTTTACACGTCATTAGGTTGTCCGATGAAATGTTCTTTTTGTATGATTAATATCATTAACCGTCAGGAAAACGAGTATTCCGATGGCAGTGCTGTGTTTCGTTATTGGGATCCAGAATTTATTATCAAAGAGTTTGATCAGTTGGCAAAAATGGGTATCAAGAACGTTAAGATTGCCGATGAGTTGTTTGTCTTAAATGCGAATCATTTTATGAAAGTGTGTGAGATGATTATTGAGCGCGATTATGATTTTAATATTTGGTGTTATTCCCGTATTGATACGGTTAAAGAAAAATACTTAGAAACATTACGAAAAGCAGGGGTGACTTATTTAGCCTTGGGCATTGAAAGTGGGAATACAAAGGTCAGAAAAGATGTCACTAAAGGGCGCTTTGAAGATGTGAATATTCGTGATGTCGTCAAAAAAGTTAGAGATAACGGTATTAATGTCGCGGCTAACTACATTTTTGGTTTACCAGAAGATGACATGGCGTCCATGCAGATGACATTAGACCTTGCCATGGAACTAAACACAGAGATGGCTAATTTTTATTCAGCGATGGCTTACCCGGGAAGCCCGCTACATGGTCAAGCGAAGGAGAAGGGATGGAAACTTCCCAGTACTTACGAAGGTTACTCGCAACATGCTTATGAAACGCAACCCCTTCCAACAAAATTTTTAAAAGCAGAAGAAGTGTTAGCGTTTCGTGATGCCGCGTGGATGAAATATCACACGAATCCTAAATTTCTTAGTTTGCTTAAAGAGAAGTTTGGACAAGTGGCGATGGATGAAACGCTTAAGACGACAAAAATTAAATTAAAACGAAAAATTCTTGAGAAAGTTGCAACGTAGATGATTATAAGCCGAACACCTTTTCGCATCTCCTTTTTTGGGGGAGGAACAGATTATCCTGGTTGGTATAAGGATCATCGTGGCGGAGTTCTTGCCACGACCATAGATAAATATTGCTATATTACATGTCGATATCTTCCACCTTTCTTTGAGCATAAATCACGTATCATTTATTCTAAGATGGAACATGTTAAGCGCATCAATGAAATTGATCACCCTTCCGTTCGAGAAGTTCTTCGTTTTTTAAGTATCCGTCAGGGGATTGAAATTCATCATGATGCCGATTTGCCTGCGCGTACCGGTTTAGGATCAAGTTCGTCGTTTACGGTTGGACTATTAAGAAGTCTTTATGCTTTAAAGGGTGTTATGCCAACCAAAGAACGTTTGACGGAGGAGGCGATTCATGTTGAGCAGGGTATGATTAAAGAAAATGTTGGCTGCCAAGATCAGACATTAGCCGCTCATGGGGGTTTAAATTTTATTGATTTTGGTGGCAACAATCATCTTCGTGTTAGACCAATCACCTTGCCTAATCAAAGGCGAAAAAAACTGCAGAGTCATATGATGCTTTATTTTACAGGCTTTTCTCGTACAGCATCTAAAATTGCTAAACATCAAATCAAAAATATTCCCAAGAAACAAAAAGAATTAAATGAGATGTATGAGATGGCTAAACACGCGTTAGGTCTTTTGGATAAAAATCAGATCGTAAAATTTGGTAAACTTCTTCATGAGAGTTGGCTTATTAAAAGAGAGTTGTCAGCTAAAGTGACAACTAAGAAAATAGATGACATCTACAATGCCGCTTATAGTTCTGGGGCCTTGGGAGGAAAGTTGTTGGGTGCTGGAGGTGGCGGGTTTTTATTATTGTTTGTTCCGCCGGAGAAGCAAAAGAAGGTTAAGGTCGCATTGAAAAAGCTATTGCTCGTGCCGTTTAAGTTTGAGAATCAGGGGAGTCAGATTATTTTTTATCAGCCGAATGGTGGGTATTAGGGTTGTGATCGATTTGATTCTCGGTGAGCAAATATATTAATAAAAAGTATGTCATCCTCGCGAAAGCGGGGACCTCGTACTAGTTAAAATAGTTTCCCGCTTTCGCGGGAATGACAAAAGCTGCGGGGATGACAAGATTATGAAGATTAATAACAACACCAGTTCCACCCTTTCCCAAAAATCCAAATATAAGGTTCCTTTCGGAACTGTTTCTGTAACCCCCCAAGCCCGTCAACTCATCAATGAAGCTCTTGATTCCAACTGGGTCACACGTGGTAAGTACGTTCAGGAGTTTGAAGAATCGTTTGCCAAATTATTTGATTCAAAATATGCGGTTGCCGTTAGTAGTGGGACGGATGCTGATGCTCTTTGTTGTGCTGCTCTTTATGATTTTGGAGCCAATCGTGGTGATGAAATCATTATTCCAGCGTTAAGTTTTGTTGCGACAGGGAATTCAGTTATTCAAGCAGGCTTTAAACCAGTATTTGTTGATGTCACGGCTGAGACGTTAAATATTAATCCAAAAAAAATTGAAGAGGTTATTACTCCAAAGACGAGAGCGATCATGCCTGTTCATTTAATGGGCAAGCCTGCTGAGATGAATATGATTATGGATTTGGCTAAGAAACACAACCTTTATGTCATCGAAGATGCGGCTGAGGCCCATGGGGCAGAATATCATGGAAAAAAGATTGGTAGTATTGGAGATATGGCCGCCTTTAGTTTGTATGCGGCACATATTGTGACAACGATTGAGGGTGGGATTGTTACGACGAGCAATGAGCAAATGGCACATGCTTTAAGGTCTTTGAGGAATCATGGGATAGAAAATAAGTTCGAATTTAAACGCATTGGTTTTTCAGCCAAGATGAATGAGCTTGAGGCCGCTGTTGGAGTAGGGAATATTGCTATTTTTGATCAAATTTTGGAAAAAAGAAGAAGAAATCTTATGTATTTAATTGAAAAATTTAAAGCATTTGAAGAATTTTTTATTACAATAAAAGAGCAGGCTCATGAAAAAATTGGACCGCATGCATTTTCAATTATTGTAAGAGAAGGCATGCCTTTTTCGAAAGAAGAGTTTGTTGATTTCATTGATAAAGCGGGTATTGATTCCAGAAATTTGTTTTATTCGATTCCTACGCAATGTCCAAGTTATGAATATTTAGGGTACCAGTTAGGTGATTTTCCTGAGTCTGAATTTTGTTCAGACAGGGGAACACATATTGGTATTCATCAAGATATCGAGATCGATGGTTTAGATCACGTTGATACAGTTGTCCAAGAGTTTCTTAAATCTAAAGGTTTAATAGGCTAAACAAAAAATATGCTAACAAAATACATTGATTCTATTAAACGTAGTAACGTCTCTGACAAAGTTATAGAGGAGCAGTTAAAAAAGATCCATATTGTTATTAACTGCCGATCGTTTATCAAAAAAAAATATACTGGTATTGGTCGGTATTCCTATCATTTGGTAAAGAGTTTATCAGAAATTGATAAGAAAAATAATTATTCCCTCTATGCCAAAAAAGGAATTTTTAATATAACGAAAGGTGTTCCGCATTTTCGTTCAAAGAATTTTTTGCCTAAAATTGATCGTCTCAAAAGAGGAATAGATAAATCGTTTGGTAAAATCGATATTTATCACTCTCCAAGTCCAGATACGATTAATGTTAATAACGGTGCTAAAGTCATTGTTACCGTTCATGATTTGATTTTTAAAGCATTTCCTCAAGGCCACACTCAAAAAACGATTGATGAAACAGAAAGGCAGATGGAAAGTATTGGAAACAAAGCTTCACGTATTATCTGTTGCTCTCAAAACACAGTAAATGATTTAAAAAAATATTTTCACGTTAAAGAAGATAAAATCTCCCTTGTTTATCAGGGGGTGGATAATAGCGTTTTTTATCGTATTGGAGAAGAAGAAGCTAAATTAGCCACCAAAGTGATCCGTTCTAGTGGCATTAAGGAGCCCTACATTTTATCCGTTGGTACCATTGAGCCTCGCAAAAATTTAGAAAACGTTTTGCATGCCTTTGATAAACTAAGAACCAGAGGACATTTTAAGGGTAAGTTGGTCGTCATCGGAATGAAGGGATGGATGAGTGATAGTATTGAAGGGCTCATCAGAAAGTTAGAATTAAAGCAGCATGTTGTTTTTTTAGGTTATCTATCTGATCAAGAGTTGCGATTCTTTTACAATAAGGCGCAAGCTTTTGTCTTTCCTTCATATTATGAAGGTTTCGGATTTCCGATAGTAGAAGCTTTTAGTTGCGGTACCCCTGTCGTGACCTCAAACGTGTCTTCTTGTCCCGAGGTTGCAAAAGACGCTGCATTAATTACAGACCCTTATGACCCAGAAGACATAGCGCTTGCGCTGGCACGCATTGTCAATGATAGCGAATTGCGTGATGAGCTTGTTGAGAAAGGATTCCAACGCGCTCAAGATTTTTGTTTTCATAAAACAGCACAAAAGACGCTTGATGTTTATCGGGATGTTTATCAGCAAAATGGATGCTGATTAAACAGGCCTTGCGTCAAAAAAACCTCCGATCATGAAAATTAGCGGTTTTACTATAGCGCGTAACGCGGTCAAATTTAATTATCCCATCCTGGAATCCATCCAATCAATCTTACCCCTTTGTAATGAATTTATCGTTAATATCGGAGACTCCGAAGATGATACGCGAGCTTTGATTCAATCCATTAAGAGTCCAAAAATTAAAATCATAGAAAACAAATGGGATTTTTCACAAGGCAAAGAGGTGTTGTCTTATCAAACAAATCTAGCCCTTAAAGCCTGCACGGGAGACTGGGCTTTTTATTTGCAATCCGATGAAGTCATTCATCAAAAAGATTTCGCGCGGCTTAAAAAAACAATGAAGGACTCTTTAGATAATCAAGAGATCGATGCTATTCGTTTTCGATGGTTTCATTTTTATGGAAGTTATTATCGTTATCGCATTGATCGAGGGTGGTATCAAAAACAAGATCGTATTATTCGTAATAATGGTGAGATAGAATCTTTTGGTGATGCTTATGCATTTTGTAGAAAAGATGGAAAGGATTTAAAAAGTGCTAATTCGCATGCGTTTTTATATCATTATGGTTGGGTTCAACCGCAGGAGATAATGGCGGATCGACGTAAGAATGCTGAGAAGATTGGATTTGTTTCTTTAAAAGAAGAGGAGAAAGAGGATAGCTACGATTATGGCGATTTAGGGCGTTTTGAACCTTATTTTGGCTCGCATCCTAAGGTTATGGAAGACAGAATAAGAGTTCATGCGTTAAGTCAGGAGGATAAGGCGCGCATTGCAAAAGATTATTGGTGGCATCCTATGCGGATTCTTGGTGTGAGGTTTAAGACTGGGAAGAGAATAAAGGTGAAAATTGAATAGGTTTAATTAATTTGTTTGAATTCAGCACGAATAACCAAGATATCCCGCCGTTAGCGGGACCCCGCCTTCCATGAAAAAGGAGATTGGCGGGGCAAGATACAAGTTATCCCGGCCTGTGGCCGGGACCCGCGTCTCTTGACGCTAGGCAAAAAATACTCAATCAATCAAAAATCCAATACCCACTAATAACCAATATTGTTTGGATATTTTAATATTGGTTTTTGATTATTTTTTGTATTTTGCCTTGGTCCCGCCAATGGCGGGATATCTTGTATCTTGGTTATTTCTGGGCTTAGAAGGACAACAAGCAATTCATAGACATTTACGCAGTGAATTGGTACAATAGGCAGATTTTCAAACATATAACGGAGGCAAGTTTTGGCTCAAATTAATGATTATTATGCTGTCATTTTAGCAGGTGGTTCGGGAACTCGATTCTGGCCTATGAGTCGTCGGTCGTACCCTAAACAATTTTTGAATATTACCAACAACGGAAGTTTGTTGCAACAAACGGTTAAGCGTATTTTTCCTTTGGTTAAGGGTAAAAATATCCTAATTGTTACAAATAAAAGATTTAAGAAAGAAATCGAAGTGCAGCTTAAGGCTTACAAGATACCATCAGCCAATATTTTACTTGAGCCCGAAGGTAAAAATACAGCACCCGCAATTTGTTGGGCGGCGGCTCGAATTTCTCAAACCAATCCTAATGCCGTCATGGCTGTCCTACCATCGGATCATCTTATTACCAAGACAACTCAATTTTTAAATTTATTAAAAAAAGCGAAGAGCTTAGCGCAGCAAGAATATTTAGTGACGCTTGGCATCGTTCCAACGCGTCCTGAGATGGGGTATGGATATTTGAAAACTGTTCAGAAAAAAGTTAAAAATAAGACTATAACCATTGTCAATAAATTTACAGAAAAACCGTCTCTTGCCAAAGCCAAGAAGTTTGTTAGTCAGAAAAATTACTTTTGGAATAGCGGAATGTTTATTTGGAGAGTAGATGTCATCTTAAAAGAATTTCAAAGATTACAACCAAGCATTTATAAGCTTATTGGCACTAAAGCCTCGTCTGCTCATATTCAAAGCGTATGGCAAAAATTACCAAGCATATCTATTGATTACGGTATTTTAGAGAATGCTAAAAATGTTGCCGCAGTGCCTGCCAGTAATATCGGTTGGTCTGATCTGGGCAGTTGGGAATCATTATCTGAAGAATTGGAATCGGATAAGAAAGGTAATATTCTCAGAGGTGATGTTTTAGCTATCGAGAATAAAAACTGTATGGTGTTCTCGCAACATAAATTTGTTGCCGCGATCGGTCTTGATAATATAACTGTTGTTGACACCAAAGATGCCCTGCTCATTTGTAGAACAGACCAGTCTCAGAAAGTCAAAGACGTTGTGTCTGCCCTCCTCAAGCAAAAACGGAACGAAACTTAATCTAAAAATAATTATATTAGAGTAATTATGGATCTTAAAAAAATTCAACCGAAAAAAGTTCTTATTGCTAATGTGTTTGGTATTGGAGATGTGTTATTTACGCTCCCTCTCATTACGCATCTTAAGAGTTTTAATCCTGAGATAGAGATTGGTTATTTATGCAATAGAAGAACGGAGGAAGTCTTAGACAATTATAAGGACGTTGATCGTGTTTTTGTTTATGAAAGAGATGAGTTTCAGGCTGACTATAAAAAGTCGAAAAGAAAATTTTTGGGAAAAATCAAAGACATTTTATTATCTATCAAAAGTGAGAATTATGACTTATGTTTGGATGTGTCGCTTAGTGGTTACACCTCTTTTTTCTCATGGGTGATAGGTATTAAACATCGGATTGGTTTTGATTATAAAGGGCGAGGGGTCTTTTTAAGCCATCGAATCCCATTTATTGGTTTTGAAAATGAACATGTTGTGGATCATTATCTTAGATTGATTGAAAAAATTGGTTTAAAGGCGCAGGTTTCAAATTTATCATTACCCGTTGGCAGTAAAGAGGTTGAGTGGGTTGGTGGCTTCTTAAATGAGCTGGGAGTTGATCAGAATGCCAAGATTATTGGGCTGGTTCCCGGAGGGGGCGCCAGTTGGGGTAAGGATGCTAAATATAAGCAGTGGGGTTGTGAGAATTACGCAAAATTAGCTGACAAAATCGTTGAAAATCTTTCTGCAACAATTATACTGTTGGGTGGCGAGAAGGATCAGGAAATATGTTCCAAGGTTTCGTCAAATATGAAGAATCGTTCTTTTACAGCTTGTGGTAAAACATCTATCATGCAGTTTGTGGCTTTGGCTAAGAAAACATCACTTATGATTGTTAATGACGGAGGCCCTCTTCATTTAGCTGTTGCTGCGGGTTCTAAGACTGTTTCCATATTTGGTCCAGTTGATGAAAACGTATATGGGCCTTACCCAAAAGAAAATCATGTTGTGATAACTCATCCAATCGCCTGCCGTCCATGTTACAGGCGATTTAGACGGGCAAGCTGTGAACATATCAGTTGTTTAAGCGGTATAAGTGTTGATCAGGTCTTTTCTCAAGTATCTAAGGCGTTTGTTTAATTATTAAAAATTAAGGAATACTATGTCTCTTACAAATAATACAGTTAACATTCCTTTTATAGATTTTTCAGAACAATATCAAACCATTAAAGATGAAGTGCTTAGTGGGCTTCAAGCAGTTTTTGAAAAAGGGAACTTTATTCTTGGCCAAGAAGAAAAGGACTTTGAGGCCCAATTTGCGCAATATTGCGAAGCGAAATACGCGGTTGGCGTTAACTCAGGAACGGATGCTTTGTATCTGGCTCTTGCATCATTAGATATTGATGTAGGCGATGAAGTTATTATTCCAACCTTTACTTTTATTGCTACAGCACTTTGTGTGTCTTATACCGGGGCAACACCTGTTTTTGTCGATATTGAAGATAAGACTTACAATATCGATCCTAAAAAACTAGAGGAAGCAATTACAGATAAAACAAAAGTTATTATGCCTGTCCATATTTATGGTCAGCCATCTAACATGGGTGAGATTAAGGCGATTGCAAAAGCACGTGGAATAAAGGTTGTTGAAGATGCTGCTCAAGCACATGGTTCAAGCTATCAAGGCGAGCGTGTCGGGTCGTTAGGCGATATTTCCTGTTTTAGTTTTTATCCTACAAAAAGTCTTGGCGCTTTTGGGGATGGTGGGATTGTTGTGACAAATAACCAAGATGTGTTTGAAAAAGTGCAAATGTTACGTGATTATGGGCGTAAAGGAAGATATGACCATAAGGTTAAAGGATATAATTCTCGTCTAGATACGGTGCAAGCTGTTGTGTTATCTGCGAAATTAAAACATTTAGATCAGTGGAATAAAATGCGCAATGAACATGCAGCGTATTATTGTGAACTTTTAAAAGATGTTGATGCTGTTATTTGTCCACAGATTCAAGAGGATCGTACACATGTTTTTCAAACGTTCGCCGTTCGTGTACAAAATAGAGATAAAGTAATAGAGCAAATGAAAGAAAAAGGAGTGGGATGCTTAATTCATTATCCGATTCCTCTACATCTTCAAGAAGCTTACAAAGATGCCGGGTACAAACAGGGTGATTTTCCTGTTGCTGAAAAGATAGCTAATGAAGTCTTATCATTACCTATGTTTCCCCATATGAAAAAAGAACAGATTGAATATGCGTCTCAATCATTGAAAGAAATAATAAATACTTAAAAGTTATGAATTTACCCCAGAGTGAAATGGATAAGGACGTGAAAAAAATGAATAAAACACCGTTAAGTGTTGTCGTTATTACCAAAAATGAAGAAGATAATATCGGAGAATGTTTAGGCAGCGTTGATAATTGGGCTGATGAAATTGTTATTGTTGATGATGAAAGTTCAGATAAGACTGTTGAGATTGCCGAAAAATACGCTGATAAAATATATCACCGTCGAATGGATAATGAAGGTAAACATCGCAATTGGGCTTATGCGCAAGCGAAGAATGACTGGGTATTAAGTTTAGATGCTGATGAGTATACGAGCGAAGAGCTAAAAAAAGAGATTACAGAGGCCTTAAAGAGTGATGCTTTTCAAGCTTATTCTATTCCTTTACGTAATTACATCGGAAATTATTGGGTTCAATATTCTGGTTGGTATCCAGCAGGAAAACTTCGCCTCTTTAGAAAAAGTCTTTTTAAATATGAAGAGGTAGAGGTTCATCCTCGTGTCTTTTTGGAAGGTGAAACCGGACATTTAACAAAAGATATCGTCCATAAAGGATATCCTGACTTTGAACATTTTTTGCAAAGCTTAAATCGTCAAACAACTCTTGAAGCGAGAAAATGGGTTCAGACTGGACGACACATGTCTTTAGGAAAAGCGATTTGGAGAACGGTTGATCGTTTTCCACGATCATTTATTAGGAAAAAGGGATATAAAGATGGATTTGTTGGTTTTATGATTGCTTTTTTTGCGTCTTTATATCAAATCATGAGTTATGCCAAATATTGGGAAATGAAACATTTAAGAGATTGACGTATGAAAGTAGTCTTTTTAGATAGAGATGGTGTCATTAATGAGTTTCCGGGAAATGGCAATTATGTGACGAAGGTCAAAGATTTTAAATTTTTACCTGGCGCTCTCGAAGCTATTAAAAATTTGACAGAGGCTGGTCATACGATTTTTGTGGTATCGAATCAGGCTGGTGTTGGTAAGGGTGTGTTTACGAAAAATAAACTTACACGTATTACCAATAAGATGTTAAAAGGTGTCGAGAAGGCTGGAGGGAAGATTAAAAAAGTATATTATAGTACGGCACGTTCTGATGCGGGGTGTGAATATCGAAAGCCTAATATTGGATCCATCAAGAAAGCCATGAAACATCTCAAAAAGGATATGAAGGTTGCTAAAAAGGGATGTTTTGTGGGGGACACGGTTTCCGATATTGTGACAGGGAAGAACGCAGGTTGTAAAACTATTTTTGTGCTCTCAGGACGCAGTGATCGTCAGCGTCTTAAAGAAAAGAAAATTAAGCCTGATTATATCGCTGATAATTTGCTAGAAGCATCGAAAATTATTCTATCTAAAAATGGTACTCTTTAAAATAGGACTATAAGGCTACGTGGCTATACTATGAAAATTCTCATTACGCATGCCTCAGCTGGTGCTGGTCATCTTAAAGCAGCTGAAGCCATTTATGAAGGACTTAAAAGTAACGCAATCCATAATGTCATCCTCGTCGATGCCCTTGATCTTACCTCACCGTTATTTAAAAAATTATACCGCGAATCATATTCATTTCTAGTGACCAAAATTCCTATCGTCTGGAAGTTTGCCTTTTTTTTATTAGATATCCCTCTTCTACAACCCCTTGTTCGCGGTTTTCGTAGAATCTACAATGCCATTAATGCACGCGGACTTGCCAAGTACATGGTTGATGAACAATTCGATTGTATCGTATCCACTCATTTTATGCCAACGGAGGTGTCTTGTGCGTTAAAAAGAAAGGGTAAGATAAGAGCTAGGATAGTGACCTGTGTGACAGATTTTGACGTGCATAGAATTTGGATAGCTGATGGAGTGGATATGTATACCGTGGCCAGCGATTGGACAAAGGGTAAGATGAAAAGTTTAGGTGTTGAGGAAAAACAAGTTTTTGCTACCGGAATTCCTACGAATGAAAAGTTTTCAGCGCTTAAAGATATTGCCTCATTAAAGAAAACATTTTCTCTACATGAAGATGCCTTTACTGTCCTTATTGCGACCGGTTCATTTGGGATTGGACCTATTGAGGCGTTGATCAATTCGTTAGAAGGTTTTCAAGTTGTCGTGATATGTGGTCATAACAAATCATTGTTTGAAAAATTATCTCAAAATAAAAGTGAGTTGACTAAAATTTTTGGTTTGGTAGATAACATGGATGAGATGATGGCAGTGTCCGATGTTATGGTTACTAAACCGGGCGGTTTATCTATATCAGAGGCGCTTGTGTGCCAATTGCCGCTTATTTTCTTTAGTGCTATTCCTGGACAAGAAACAAATAATATTCATGTTCTAGCCCAACATGGTGTTGGCTTAAATACAAAAAGTGTTAATGATATAGTTTCAGAACTTAAGAAGTTAAAATCCTCCAAAGATTATTTTCTGACAGCCCTCAAAAAAACAGCACAGCTTGCCAAACCCTCTGCTGTTAAGGACATCGTTGCATTAATAAATTAGTATGAAGTCAAAGTCCCCGCAAATCGCTGAAGTCGTCGTAGGTCTCCCTGTTGAAGGTCCCTTTGATTATTCTATTAATCAAGAAATAGATAAGAATATCGCTGTAGGAACGCGCGTGCGTGTTTCGTTTAATCATCGTAATCGTTTAGGCGTTATTACGGGATTAAAGGAGAAGAGCGAATTTAAGAAGTTAAATCCGATTATTTCTGTTTTGGATAATAAGCCGACTTTAGATGCGCTCGCCATGCTGCTTGCCAAACAGTTGAGAGATTATTACGGCTGTTCGTTAGGTGAGGCGATAGAGGCCTATTTGCCTGCGATGCTTAGAAAAGAAAAAAGTGTCTCGAATATTAATCGAAATGTTGAAATAAGAAATGCTCCTAATCAAGGAATGGACAAAGAATATGTTTTTGATGAGGACCGGGAAGTGCGTTGGTCTAAAATTAATGATGCGATTGGTAAAGCTCTTGATAAAAAAACCTTTGTCATATTTCTTGTTCCAGAACAGTCTCAACTAACATATGTAGTAGAAAAACTTTCTAGTTTTAGTGAAAGTCCTCTATTTGTTCTTGATAAGACCTTGACAGCTAAAAAAGAGTTGGAGGTATGGCAGGCTATACAAAAAAATAACTTTGGGGTTATCATTGGTTTAAGATCTGCCGTGTTTGCTCCGGCATCTCCACTAGGGTTGATTGTTGTTTATGACGAAGAGAATTTGTCTTATAAACAAGAACAGGTTCCTCATTATCATGTTCATAGAGTTGCTCAAATGCGAGCAGAGATAGATAGCTGTAGCGTGATGTTAGTTGGTAGTGCACCGTTAGCACAGAGTTGGTATGAAGCAAAAAAGAACGGGTTTAAACCAGAAAAGAATTTAAAAAGGGATGTTAATATTCAATTGGTTGATATGACCAATTATAATCCACGGAAGACCTCAATAATAAGTTATCCTGTGCAAAATCATATTGCTAAGACTCTTCAAGATAGAGGTAAGGTGATTCTTTTTATTAATCGACGTGGGCTTGCGAGTGTCACTCGTTGTCAGCAATGTTCTCATATTTTAAAATGCCCCCGTTGTCAGGTAAGCCTGACTTATTTATATTCCAAAAAAATACTTATGTGCCGTTTGTGCAATCATAAAGAGGAGTTACCTAAAACTTGTCCGGGATGTCAGGGGTCTTATTTAAAAAGTCAGGGAGCGGGCATTGAGAAGTTGGTTAATCAACTTTTGCGTATTTATCCCCATCTTAATATTGTTCGATTCGATAAAGATTCCAAAAGTTTAGCCAAGGATTTTAATGTTGTTATAGCAACTCAAGCTATAATGCGTTTTAAAGATGTTGTTCAAGCCGATTTTACGGCCGTCCTTAATTTTGATTCACAACTTCATCATCTAGATTTTCGCAGTGCACAAAGAACTTTTTCATTGTTAATACATTTACGGGATATGACGAAGAAAAAAATGATAGTGCAAACAAGCATGCCAGATAACTATTGTTTAAAGGCGTTGATTAAAAATGATAGGGAACTCTTTTATAAAGAGGAGCTTAAAATACGAAAGTCATTAGCTTTGCCACCGTATAAACATTTGTTAGCGATTGGTATGAGAGGGAGAAACGAAGAACATGTTTTTGAGCAGTGTCAGAAATTGTTTCAACTGTTAGGTGAACAAGAAGAAAAAAGTATAGAGATAACAGATCCTCATCCAGATGTTATGCCTAAGTTGCGAGATAAATATCGATACACTATCGTATTAAAGGGGAACTCTGTTAAGAAGATGTTGAGTTTAACGAAAGAAGTATTAAAAGGGTTAAAGAAAAAAAGTGATCTCATTGTCACGGTTAATGTTGATCCTTGATTTTAAGCGCGCCATCGCGTGCAAATTTAAGTGGCAAGAGTTATGATCATTCGCTCAAACAGTCCTCGCGGCGCATTTTTTCCGTTGTTATTGAAAAATGCTTTGCTGCGGAACTCGCTCAATGATCATATCTCTTGCCACTTAAACAGAAAAATTAGGCAAGAAAATTATGAAAATTATTTTTTTTGGAAGTGATGATTTTGCTCGGGCTCATTTAGAAGCGTTGCTTAACTCTTCTCATGATGTTATCGCTTGTGTAACCCAGCCAGATAAAGCCCGTGGGCGAGGGATGAAGGTGGTGCTATCTCCAATTAAAGAGTGTGCACAAGAACATGATATAAACGTTCTGCAACCAGAGGATCTTAGAGAAGATGGTGTCCTTCAAGCGTTAAAAAATCTTGAAGCGGATATGTTTGTTGTTATTGCTTATGGAAAGTTTTTACCATCGAAGCTTTTAGATGTTCCTAAATATTTTTCTATTAATGTTCATGGCTCTCTATTACCCCAATATCGTGGAGCCGCTCCCATTAATTGGGCAATTATCAATGGAGAGCAAAAAACAGGATTAACGATTATCAAGATGAATCCTAAAATGGATGCAGGCGAAATTATTAGTCAAAATAGTGTTTCTATTGATGAACAAGAAACAGCTCAAACATTAAGAAAAAAAATGATTGATGTTGGCGCGCAATTATTGCTTAAAACAATTGAAGATATTAAAAATAATTCATACTCACTAACCACGCAAGATGAATCACAAGTATCGTTTGCTCAAATTTTGACGAAGGATTTAGGATTAATCGATTGGAATCAAAATGCTATAAATATCGAAAGAAAAATGAGAGGTCTCATGCCTTGGCCAACAGCATTTACTACCTTTAAAACTAAAAGTTTAAAGATTTTAGAGGCTCAAGTTTTAAAAGAAGGTTTTAGAGACGGGCGCCCTGGAGAGATCGTTGAATTACAAAAAGAAGGGTTTGTTGTTGTGGCGGGAGAATACGCTTTATTAATTACGAAGGTGCATTTAGAGAATTCAAAGCCTATGACGGCATCTGATTTTATCAATGGCCAACGATTGGAACTTGGCGTTAAGTTAGGTGCTTTGCATTAAGCTTGTCATGCCCGAGACATCGGGAATCTATGAGATTCCGGCTTTCGACCGGAATGACAGGCTTAGAGTCCCCTATTAATAGTTTTTAAAAAAATAATCTTAAACCTTACAACTACTCCACTAACTATGTATAATTAAAACCATGCCTGAACTAAGAAAAGATCCTGTGGTGGGCCGTTGGGTGATTATGGCTACAGAGCGAGCCCGTCGGCCAGGAAATATTATCGATTCCTCTTATACAAGTCCGAAAAGCGATAAGGAACACTGTCGGTATTGTCGTTTGGAACAAGACCCTGTATACAAAGCAAGTTTGAATGGGGGAAATGACTGGGATGTTTGTGTGGTCCCATTTGAGAAATCTTTTTTAAATGCGCAAGGCCACTGTGAAAGAAAAAAGAATGGCTTGTATGAAGTCGTTAATGGCTATGGTTTACATGAAATAGTGATAGAAACAAACGAGCATATTGCTGGAATGGCGGACTTAGATCAAAATCAAATTAAACTTGTCATTGAGACCTATGCCAAACGGATTGATGCCTTAGCTGAGAACCCAGATGTCTTGTATGTCTCAGCCTATAAAAATTATGGTTCTTATGCCGGTGGGCGTAGCGTTGCGCATTCTAGAAGTCATATTATCGCTGGACCTGTTAATTCGTTGCGGTTTAAAGAAAAGCTAACTGGAGCTAAAGAGTATTACGACAAGAAAAAGAGTTGTGTCTATTGTGATTTAATTGCTCAAGAGTATGAATCCAAGGATCGTGTTGTCTTTGAATCTCAACATTTTTTGGCTATCGTTCCTTTTGCGGCAAGATTTTTATTTGAAGTCTGGATTCTACCAAAAAAACATCACTGTCATTTTGCACAAGGTGTTGAAGGCTTTGAAGAAGACTTAGCCTATGTACTAAAGGGAGTATTAAGAAAATTTCAAATCGGACTGGAAGATCCTTCGTATAATTATATGCTACATACCGCTCCTCTTTATAAAGCTAAAACAGCATCTGTTAAATGGCAAACCATTGAAGATGATTTTCATTGGCATATAGAAGTTATCCCACGTATGACGCTAATGGCAGGGTTTGAAAAAGGAACTGAATTTTATATTAACTCCGTGCCCCCTGAGCATGCGGCGGAGTATTTAAGAGAAGTAGAAATTTAATGACTGAATTCCGACGAGATCCGATAATTGGACAATGGGTGTTAGTGAAGACCGAGCAGTCTCTCACGCCAGATGATTATCCTAAAGAAAAGCGATATTTAAGGCAAGGAGCAATCTGTCCTTTTTGTCCTGAGCGTGAACATTTAACTCCTCCTGAGGTAGGAGCCATTCGTCAAAATGGTTCAGAGCCGAATTCACAAGGTTGGGATGTCCGTGTTGTTTCGAATAAATTTCCAGCGCTTAAGATAGAAGGCCATATTGATCATAGAATGCAGGGTATTTTTGAACTTGCCAATGGCATTGGAGCCCATGAAGTCTTAATTGAGACGACTGATCATAAGAAACAAATGGCTGATTATTCTGATCATGAGATGGGACATGTCTTTCGAATGTATCAAATGCGACTGAATGATTTAACAGGGGATGATCGTTTTAAGTATATTGTCATGTTTAAAAATTATGGTGAATCAGCTGGAGCCAGTATTGAGCATGCACATAGTCAAATTATTGCGTTACCAATGATTCCTAAGTACGTTCTTGAAGAGCTTGAAGGGACAGTAAAGTATTATCAAAATTATAAGCGCTGTGTGTATTGTGATGTGATGAAGCAGGAAATGGAGAGTAAAGAACATGTCGTTTGTGAGAATGAGCATTTTCTTGTAATCTGTCCGTATGTTTCTAGGTATTCCTTCGAATGTTGGTTGCTACCCAAAAATCACAATTCTCGCTTCTCTCAATTACCAGAAGATCAGCTTGCAAGTTTGGCCGGTCTTTTTAGGGACGTTTTAAAGAGGTTAAAAAACTGTTTGTCTGATCCTTCTTTTAATTATTATCTTCACCTGCGACCAATTAATATAACTAAAGACGATCCAGATCACCTTCAAGAAAAAAGCGTTGAAGAAAGTTATCACTGGCATATTGAAATAGTACCCCAAATACACAAATTATCAGGTTTTGAATGGGGTTCAGGCTATTTCGTTGTTCAAACCTCTCCACATCTAGCTGCTAAGTATCTGCGCGACACTTCTTTATGACCCTTTTGTAATCCACATTTCCTCTTGACATTTTTAGGGTGTGCGTATATGTTATATGTCTTATCTAAAGCTTTTATAGACGAACCGTAGGCCTCTTTTCATTGAGGATAGTATTTTTTAACATAAAGGAGAACATCATGGCAAAAATAGGAATTAACGGGTTTGGACGTATCGGACGATTGGTTTTTCGTGCCGCTATCGAAAAAGGAAACGTTGAAATTGTTGGTATCAATGATCTTATAGACGTTGATTACATGGCATACATGCTAAAATATGATTCGACTCACAATAAATTTAATGGTGACGTTTCTGTAGATAATGGGTCACTTGTTGTGAATGGAAAGAAAATTCGTGTCACAGCTGAAAGAAACCCTGCCGATCTTAAATGGGGTGAGGTTGGAGCGGATTACGTGGTTGAATCAACAGGTCTTTTTACGACGATTGAAAAAGCACAAGCTCATCTTACGGCTGGAGCAAAAAAGGTTATTATCTCAGCACCTAGTGCTGATGCTCCGATGTTTGTTATGGGGGTCAACGAGGGAAGCTATACGGATGATATGAATGTTGTTTCAAATGCATCTTGTACAACAAATTGTTTAGCACCTCTTGCGAAAGTTTTAAATGATAAATTTGGCATTGTTGAAGGTTTAATGACAACCGTGCATGCGACAACAGCAACTCAAAAAACAGTTGATGGTCCATCTGTAAAAGATTGGCGTGGTGGACGTGGTGCTGGTCAAAATATTATCCCATCATCAACGGGTGCGGCGAAAGCCGTTGGTAAAGTTATTCCTGAGCTTAATGGTAAATTAACAGGAATGGCCTTTCGCGTTCCTACACCGGATGTTTCCGTTGTCGATTTAACCTGCCGTTTAGAGAAGCCAGCAAGTTATGATGCTATAAAGAAAGCCATGAAGGAAGCCTCAGAGGGTGCTTTGAAAGGCATTTTGGGTTACACAGAAGATCCAGTTGTATCTAATGATTTTATTGGAGATCAGCGCACATCAATTTTTGATGCTGGCGCTGGTATTTCTTTAAATGATAACTTTGTCAAAGTTGTTAGTTGGTATGATAATGAGTGGGGATATAGTAATAAAGTTGTTGATTTGATTCAGTACATTGCAAGTAAAGCAACAGCAGCGGTTTAGGAAGTACAAAATAGGGTAGAAAGTCATTATTTTTTTCATAGATTACATGTTTGAAACGATAGTTTTTACTCGATAACAAAAAAGCCAGTCGCAATTAGCAACTGGCTTTTTTGTGTAATCAGTTCAGTAATGGTCGACAAGAGTCCACATTTTAAACATACATTGTGATACCACGTTTGCTTTGTTACAATAAGACAAAAATTTAATAAGAGAGAAATGAGTTTATATGAGCACCGAGAACCAAATCATTGAAGTCAAGGGTTCGCAAATCCACCTTTTCACAAAAGATGAACAGGATTTTATCTCATTGACCGATATGTTGAAGGCTAAAGACGGAGATTTTTTTATTTCTGATTGGTTGAGGAACAGAAATACCCTTGAATATCTAGGAATTTGGGAGAAGATACACAATCCAGATTTTAATTATGGCGAATTCGCCATAATTAAAAGTCAGGCAGGATTAAACAGTTACAAAATAAGCGTGAAAGAGTGGGTTGAAAAAACTAATGCAATTGGCCTGCATGCCAAGGCAGGTAGATATGGCGGTACGTATGCTCACAAAGATATTGCTTTTGAATTTGGCATGTGGATTAGTGCCGAATTTAAAATATACCTGGTTAAGGAATTTCAACGGTTAAAAGAACAAGAAAATAAAACTAAGCAGCTTGAATGGAACTTACAGCGGACGTTAGCCAAAATCAATTACCGTATTCATACCGATGCGATTAAAGAAAATTTGATTCCACCAAAATTATCGAAAGCCAGAAGGAATTTCATCTATGCCAGTGAAGCTGATTTGTTGAATGTGGCTTTATTTGGCAAGACTGCGCAAGAATGGCGTAAACAAAATTCAGACAAAGAAGGCAATATCCGAGATTATTCGGCTCTGGAGCAGTTGGTCGTATTGACTAATCTTGAAAGTATCAATGCTATGCTTATTGATCAGAAAATGGAGCAAGGAGAGAGGTTGGAGAAGTTGAATCAATTAGCAATTACGCAAATGAAATCTCTATTAGGTAATCAGGACGTTAAGAAGCTGAAATAGGTTAAGAATTTCTTGAACGGAAGCTTAATTAAAAGATAATTATCAGAAAACAATTGAGGAATAGAAATTCATGAACAAAGAAGAAGCCAAAGAAATTTTAGTCGAACATATTAATAGTTTGAGACAATTGTCCCATCCCGATTTATGCAAGTATTTGGAAGTAAAAAATATTGAAACCCCTGAGATCGTTGGAAAGTCAGACGTTAAATATCAATTAGAAATCCAAGCTTTGTGGGATGATGAGCCTAAAGGTCATTTGCGAGTTATGGTTTCAATTGATGATGGTGGATTAAGAGCTTATTTTCCCATGACAGATGACTTCATAATTACACCTGATGGATCTTTTGTCGATGAGTAAAATTAGGCTGATTTATATTTATATGACAGACTATTTTTCTCATATTCGCAGATTATTTTTCTCAACACAGTATCAAGTAAAAACTCCTTAATAACACTAAACTCTTGGGAGAAAATATGTTACACGGTAATAAAATGTTCAATAAGCCCATCACCTTAATATCTTATTGGTATAATAATGAGTGGGCTTATAGTAATAAAGTTGTTGATTTGATTAATTATGTTGATTCGGTCAAACCAGCAACAGTATAAGTAGTATTAGTCGATAAGAAATGGGTCAGTTACAAAGTGTAATTGGCCCATTTTTATTTTTGGACAGAACGTAGAAGATTTTTTTAAAATAGTTTTACTTTTAATTGCTGGTTTATAACTTTTTGCTATAATATATTTATTATGACTATTGACGAGATGAAAGAATTAACGGATATTTCCGTTATTATTGCCAACAAAGAGGGAATAATCACATATATTAATGAGAAGTTTGTGGAAGTTTTTGGATTCAATCGAGATGAGGCTATTGGTGAAAATATTGTCATTATCATTCCTGAAGAATTGCATGATGCCCACAATATGGGGTTCTCCCGTTTTGTATCAACAGGAAAAGGGTCTCTTCTTAATGAACCCCTTAGTTTAAAGGCAAGAAATAAAGCTGGTGATGAATTTGATGCAGAACATTTCATTATTGCTGAAAAAAGAAATGATGGTTGGGAAATAGGTTCGACAGTTAAGCCTTTATAAATTAAATTTTACTTTTTACTCTTCACAATATCCTTCCCTTTTATTCTAATTAAATTAAAATTTTATGTTTTGACTGTTGATCTTCTTATACACGCAGTGTAATATAAATTCATATATTGCAATAGGATATAATATAAAAATAGGAATGTTATGGACAAGTCTTTAGTTGATATTATGTGGGTCATTATTTGTGCTGCAGAAGTTTGCCTTATGCAGGGAGGGTTTCTTTGTTTGGAGGCTGGATTGACTAGGACCAAGAATTCTATAAATGTTGCGATAAAAAATTTGACAGATTTTGGTGTTTCTTTTTTATTGTTTTTGCTTGTAGGTTTTGGCCTTATGTTTGGTGCAACAGATAATGGTTGGATTGGCACTACAAATTTTTTCCCCGCATTTAATTTTAGCGACCCTTGGTTTGCGGCATTCTTTCTATATCAAGCTGTTTTTTGTGGGACAGCCGTTACAATTGTTTCCGGTGGGGTTGCAGAACGATTAAAATTTGTTGGATATATTGTAATTGCCATTATTGTTTCTTTGATAATCTATCCCGTTTTTGGTCATTGGGCTTGGGGAGGACTTTACGAAGGTGAGAAAGGTTGGTTAGCTGCTAAAGGATTTATTGACTTTGCGGGATCTAGTGTTGTCCACAGTGTAGGAGGTTGGGTCACTCTTGCGATACTTTTCATCATTGGTTCAAGAAAAGGGAGATTCCCTGAAGGAGAAGCCCCTAAGAAGATACCGGGATGCAATTTACCGTTAGCTATGTTTGGTGTATTGGTATTGTGGGTTGGGTGGATAGGTTTTAATGGTGGAAGTACGTTTGCATTTAATGATCAAGTTCCCAGAATTATAATGAATACCCTCACAGCCGCAACCGCCGGTTTAGTAACCACCCTTTGTTTAGGATGGTTTATAAAAAAATATGCTGACCCTTATTTAGTCATCAATGGTTCTCTGGCAGGGCTCGTTTCTATCACGGCATGTTGTTATGCGGTTAATCCTCTTCAGGCTATTGTTATTGGAGGTGTTGGAGGTGTTATTTCATTTTTGACAGAAAATCTTCTTGAGAAATTACGTATTGATGATGCCATTGGGGCTTTTCCTGTCCATGCTGCTGCTGGTATATGGGGCACATTGGCTGTAGCCTTTTTTGGTGATCTTGAAATATTAGGAACAGGTTTAACGCGGTGGCATCAGTTCCTTGTACAATTACAAGGTGTTGTTGTTTGTGCGGCGTGGGCATTTGGTGTTACTTTCATTCTTCTTAAAATGATTGATTGGATTTTCCCTTTAAGGATAAATGAGGAAGAAGAACAGATAGGCCTAAATGTTTCCGAACATAAAGCAACAACAGAGATTTATGACTTACTCACAGTTCTTTCTGATCAGAAAAAATCTACAGACCTAAGTTTAAGAGCGCCAGTGGAACCATTTACAGAGATAGGTCAGATTGCTCAACATTATAATGCCGTTATGGATTCATTGCAGGAAGCTTTGGAAAGAACTCAGACTATTGTTACGTCGGCAAAAGATTCCATTATTACTTTTTTTAAAGATGGGCTAGAAATCACTTTTTTTAATCCTGCTGCTGAACTTGCTTTTGGATATAAGAATGACCAAGTCCAAGGTAAGACGATAATGAATCTTTTTAGTTCCATTAAAGAACAAGGCGTAGATGTTAATCAGTTTGAAAGTATTTTTGAAGAAGAAGAGAGTAATGCTTTTGGAGTAGCGAAAAGAAGTGATGGGACGACATTCCCCGTAGAGCTTTCAATTTCTAAGGGGAAAACGAAAAAAGAAATATATACAGCCACAATTCGTGATATTACTCAAAGAGTTAAAGATCAAGAAGAAAATTTTCAGAAGGCTCAAACTGTTAAAATGCTTCAAAAGGTCTCACAATTTTCTAACCAAGCTAAAGAAGGAGACAAGGCTTTAGAAAAAATTTTAATACTTTTGTGTTCTTATATGCAGTGGCCAATTGGACACGTCTATACATTAGACAATAGTACAGGTGACAGAATGATTTCAACATCCATTTGGTGGATGCCTGCTTCTAAAAAATTTGGTCGCTTTAAAGAAGTAACAGAAAAATTATTTTTTCTAAAAGGAGAAGGGTTAATAGGGCAGGTTTTTAAGGAGAAAAAAGCAATTTGGGTGAAAGATATCACAAAGGATCGTTTTTACAAAAGACATGCTATAGTCCAAGAATTGGGACTTAAAACGGCAATTGCTTTTCCAGTCTCTTTAGGCGAAGAAGTAACAGACGTCATAGAGTTTTATTCGACAGATGATTATAGGGAGCCAGATAATGAATTGATAGAAATCATTGAGAGCGCAGGTAAGCAACTCGGGACAGTAAGGGAGAGGGAACGGATAATGCTGCGTTTAAAACAAGAAAAAGAATTAGCCGAAGTTCTTAAAAAAAAGGCACAAGACGCAGCAAAAACTAAAAGTAATTTTCTTGCGAATATGTCTCATGAAATACGCACGCCTATGAATGCCATTTTAGGGTTTAGCGATTTACTTAGAAGATCTGATCTAAATGAAAAACAAAAAGATTATTTAAATACTGTTACTGCGGGTGGAAAATTATTGATTGGAATTATTAATGATATTCTAGATGTTTCTAAGTTGGAATCTGGAAAATTTGAGTTAGAGTTGATAGATTTTGACATTATGGAGCTAACGAGTGATGTGTTTAAAATGATTGTTTCAAGGATAGAAGGAAAGCATATTGAAACGTATATCGATATTGCAAAGGATGTCCCACGGAGTTTAAAGGGTGATGCTACTCGATTAAAACAGGTTCTTGTGAATTTATTGGGAAATGCGATTAAATTCACGGAAAAAGGGTTTATAGGAATAATCATTAATCTAAATAACTCACAGAGCACGGATAATAAGGTTGTGCTTAATTTTACAGTCAAAGATAGTGGAATTGGAATACCTAAAGATAAATGTAAGTTGGTTTTTGAATCATTTAGTCAGGCCGATGATTCGACAACAAGAAAATATGGGGGGACAGGTTTAGGATTAACAATATCTAAAGCTATTGTTGAGGCAATGGAGGGTAGAATATGGGTCGAGTCAGAAGAAGGGAAGGGAAGTGAATTTAAATTTACAATAAAGATTGCAAAGGGAGAGAACGTATATCATACGGAAAATTATATTCATGCACAAAAGATTCTAAAACATAAGAAAGTTGTTATTGTGGATGATTCTGAGATTGCTAGGAAAACTCTTAAGAAAAGTTGTGATGCAATAGGCATAGAAATTTTATTGGTTGCTGATTCTGCGCAAGCGGCTCTTCAGCGAATTGATCAGCTTTCTGAGACGAATAAATGTCCGGATGTAATCCTTTCAGATATTATGATGGCTGGGATAGATGGGTATGCTTTTGTAAAAAAGATAAGAGGACATAAGGCTTTAAAAGATGTAAAGGTGATTGCTGTTTCAGCGGATATGGAGGCTGGTGTTAAAAAACATTCTGGAGTCTCTGGTTTTGAGATGATCTTATCAAAACCCGTTACAAAATATGAATTAGCTGATGCCATGGTTAAGGCTTTAGGTGAAAAATTAAATAATAATACAAAAGAAGCGGATGAGTTTGATGGAGATGGCAACTGTCAAGGGATCAACATTTTAGTGGTTGAAGATGTTTTGCCTAACCAAGAGTTAATAAAAGCCTATTTTCAGGTATTAAAATGTGAAGCAGATTATGCGGATAATGGAAAAGAGGCCGTAACAATGCTTAAGGAAAATTTAAATAAGTATGATCTTTGTTTAATGGATATGCAAATGCCTATAATGGGAGGCGAAGAAGCAACAAAACTTATAAGAAAAGAAATTAGCAAGGATCTTCCTATTGTTGCTCTGACGGCAGCAGCTATGAAGGAAGATCAAGAAAAGTGTAAGAATGCAGGCATGAATGATTATCTTGCTAAACCGATTGATATTATAAAGCTTAAAAAAATTATTCTTGAATATGGACATAGAAAAAAGGGTGCAGACAAAGATAATCAAAAATCGAATGGCGCAATAAATATATTGATAGTGGATGATAGTGTTCCCAATCAACAATTGCTGGGTGCTTTTTTAGGCCAAATGGGTTACAAAAGTGATTGCGCGAACAACGGTGAAGAAGCTTTAAATTTGATTAGAGCTGATAAAGATAAATATCAAGTATGTCTTATGGATATACAAATGCCAGTGATGGATGGTTTGGAGGCGACCAAGATTATAAGAAAGGAAATATCAAAAAGTTTTCCTATTATAGCAGTGACAGGAGCCACGGAGTTTGACAAAGAGACGTGTTTAAAAGTAGGTATGAATGGATATATGAATAAACCTGTTGATATGGAAAAATTGAAAGAGATTATTTCTGAACATATCAAGGCATCTAAATAAGGTGGGAAGGATTGAGGTGTCATTTGTTAAATAAATTGTCATATTTTTTAATTATTCCTGTTTTCATCATTTCTTTTATCCTTTTTCAGTCGTATAACGTAAAAACACAAGAGCTTGAAGCTCCGCCAAATAAAATAAATGAGGGTGTTTTGCTTGGGAAGCATGGTCATTTTGCAGCTGGTGTTGTGATTGTCAAATTTAAATTATCATCGCCATTGGCCTCTCATGCAAAACAGTTATTTGATAAGGATCAGGATTTCCAATCATTAACAGAGAATGCTTATTTGGATGAGTTAAACCGTCAGTATTATCTTAAAGAAATTATTAAGATTCAAAAAGATAATCGGTCTATAGATGACATAAAGAAAAAGTTCCCTAAGAGGTCTCAAAGAATTCCAGAAGGGGCCGTAGTGCCAGAAATGGGATCAATTTATAAGTTTATTTTTGAAGCTCAGGATATTGACATTGAGGATATTTCACAGAAGTATTCAATAGACGAACATGTAGAGTATGCCCAGCCAGATTATATAGGAACTGTTTTAAATGAGTAATTGTGATATTAAATAGTCTTTCAATGGCTAAAAATCCTAAAAAAGGCATAAAAAACGACTGAATTGCAGTCGTTTTCTTTTTTTAAAAAGTGATTTGTTAATCAAATAATAGATAGAAAATAAGAAATTATTAATTATACTTATAGTATGAATGCCCAACGTAAATTTCCATTAGGTCAGCTGCTTATTGAGAAGAATATCATTACGCAAGAGCAGTTAGAGGTTGCTCTAGAAAAGCAACGAGAAACAGGTGAGCTTCTAGGAATCGTGTTGTTGGAGCTTGGCTATGTTGATGAAGAGATGGTCTTTTTACCTATTTTAGCAGGCCAATATGGTGTTGATTATATCAACATTAAAGAGATGGATATTCCGCGTGAGGCCATTGATAAGATTCCCGCCCAGTTTGCTAGTCACTATAAAGTAATGCCTATAGATTTTAGCAATGACACCTTGGTTCTAGCAACCAGTAAACCTCTTGATGTTCATATGTTGGATGAAATTAGTTTAGTTGTGAATTCAAAAATTAATCCTGTCTTGGGAAGTGAAAAGGATGTTATGGAGGCTATCCGTAAATATTACGGTGTTGGTGCGGCCACCATTGAACAAATGATGGGAACCGTTGGGACATCCACCTTGACGGATGATGTTAAAGACATTGAAGAAATTGAGTCTGAAGCCTCCATTAGTAATTTTCTTAATCAAATTTTTCTTGAAGCCTACCGAGACCGAGCGACAGATATTCATATCGAACCATTTGAAAAATCCCTTCAAGTTCGCTATCGCGTTGATGGGGTCCTTTACGATGCGAAAGTTCCTCAGAATATTGTTCACTTTAAAGATTCTATAACATCACGTATCAAAATTCTTTCAAATTTAAATATTGCTGAAAAAAGAAAACCCCAAGATGGTCGGTTTAAAATTAGGGTGGGGGACGTTGAGATTAGTTTACGTGTTTCTTTTTTGCCTACCCCTTATGGGGAGAGTGTTGTTTTGCGTATTTTAAATTCGACAAGGTTATTTTCTTTTAAGGAGTTAGGATTAAATGAAAGAGAACAGACATTATTAGAAGGTTTAATTAAAAGGCCGCATGGTATCATTTTTTTGACAGGTCCAACCGGTAGTGGAAAGACAACGACATTATATTCGTGTTTGTCGAGTCTCAATACTGAGGAGAATAAAATTATTACGATTGAGGATCCTATTGAATATCAATTAAAAGGGATTACTCAGATTCAAATCAACCCTGCAGTGGGTTTGACCTTTGCTGAAGGATTACGCTCCATGTTAAGACATGATCCTGACATTATGATGGTGGGAGAGGTTCGCGATTTAGAGACGGCGGATATTGCTATTCAAGTTGCGTTAACAGGTCATTTAATTTTCTCAACACTACATACCAATGATGCCGCAAGTGGGGTTACGCGTTTAATTGATATGGGTGTAGCTCCCTATCTTATTACGAGTACGATTGAGTGTTTTATCGCCCAAAGATTGGTTCGAGTCGTATGCTCTAAATGCAAGGAACCTTCAAAGATTACCAAAGAGATGATCAAAGATTTTGAGGATTTCATTTCAGAAGGAGAGGAGATGATTATTTATCAAGGTCCAGGATGCGAGCATTGTAATTTTACAGGCTACGTTGGACGTGAACCCATTTATGAATTTCTCCCCATGAATGAAGAGATTAGAAATTTAATTATGAAGAATGTGACAGTGAGTGAAATAAAAGAGGCGGCTATGAGAAATGGCATGACAACTTTGCGTGAGGCGGGATGGGAGAAAGTGAAATCGGGGGCAACGAATCCGCAAGAAGTTATGAGAGTGACTCAGGAAGAGGGAAGTTAAGTATATAAAGAAAGGGAGCGGTAGGTAGTAGGTTGTAAGTAGTATGTAGAACGATTTCTACATACTACTTACAACCTACTACCTACTGAATCAATTTGCCAAAGTTCACATACAAAGCCAAAGAAGGTCCCGGACAAATTATCAGTGGCCATATTGAAGCTGACACGGTTGATAATGCGATTCAGAAAGTCATTCAATTGGGTTTAACACCGATAGATGTTTTTCTCCAACAAGTACCTCAAAAAGGAGCGGCTGCATCCAAACAAAGAAATTCTCCTTTTAACTTTGGACAAAAAGTAAAATTGAAAGATATTGTTCTTTTTACACGTCAGGTGAGCGATCTTGTTGATGCCTCAGTCCCTATGTTGCGAGCGTTACAAATTGTTTTAAATCAAACGCGAAATTCTATTTTTCAGGCTAAGGTGCAGCAGATTTATGACTTTGTTAAAGATGGAGGTTCTTTTTCAGAATCTCTAAATCAGCACAGAGATATATTCTCTAATTTGTATGTGAGTATGGTTAGGACGGGTGAATTGGGAGGGCAATTGTCTTTGGTTCTTAATCGTCTGGCCATTCACATGGAAGGGGAGCAGGAAACACGTTCGAAGGTAAAAAATAGTCTTGCGTATCCTTTATTTATCCTCATTGTTGGTGTTATTACCGTTTTTATTTTATTGACGTATGTTGTTCCTCAACTGTCCGTCATGTATGATGACTTTGATCAGCAACTTCCTTTTGCCACTCGAATTTTGACAGGTTTAAGTGCATTTTGTTCTCGTTTTTGGTGGCTAATTTTATTGGCAGGCGGTTTTATTTTTGGAGCAGCTCGTCAATGGTTGCAGACAGAAGCCGGTCGTACTAAGATTGATACGTTTGTTTTAAAAGCTCCTATCATTGGTGAATTTATTACTATCGTTGAAGTTGGACGGTTTGCCCGAACATTAGGAACTCTTGTTGAGAGTGGTGTCGTTATCACACAGGCTTTGGATTCCGTCTCAGCTGTCATGGAAAACAGTATTTTAAAAAGAGAGCTAGAGCAGGCCTCTCATCTTGTTGCTAATGGAGCAAGTTTAAAAGTTGCTATGGATCAGTGCTCTTTTTTTCCAGAGATGGCCGTTAATATGATTTCTGTAGGGGAGGAAACAGGACAATTGCATAAAGGGCTTTATAAAATTGCAGATATTTATGAAAGAGAATCTGATGCGGCTATGAAAACGACTGTATCGTTATTAGGTCCTATTGTTTTAGTTTTAATTGTCGGTGTTGTTGGTTTTGTTGTTGTAGCGATGTTAATGCCGATATTTCAAATGAATGCGTTGATATAAAACAGAGTTGTGTGTTTTTTACATACAACGAAACGGAGGAATATATGCAATTGAGTAAACGCGGATTTACATTGGTAGAAATCATTTTGGTTATGGCCATTGTTCTTATATTGGCTGCTATGGTTGTACCAAATCTTTCGGGTAGAAAAGGTCAAGCTCAAAGATCAGCGGCTCAGGTCGATATAGAAACAAACCTGCCGGCGGCCCTTGATTTATATGAAATTGATAACGGCTTTTATCCATCCACTGATCAGGGCTTAAAAGCTCTTATCGTAAAATCTTCCTCGTCACCTGTTCCTCAAAATTGGAACGGCCCTTATTTGAAGAAGAAATCTATTCCATCAGATCCATGGGGTCAAAACTATGTTTATGTTTCACCAGGTGCCAATAATACAGAGGAATTCGATTTGTATTCCCTAGGAGCTGATGGTGTTGAAAGCGATGATGATATTGTCAATTGGGGAGAACTTGAATAAGAAGACTAGTCGAGGATTTACTCTTATTGAGATTTTACTAGTTGTTGTTCTTATATCCGTTATCTCCGCAATAGCGGTGCCTAACTTTAGTCAGCCTTATAAAAACCTTCAATTAAAAACAGCTACCAATGATATTGCCTACCTCATGAGATATGCGCAGAGTCGAGCTGTCTCTAAAAATAAGAAGGTTAGGATAGAATTTTCAGATGGTCGGCAAAGATATTGGTTAACAGAGGAAAGTCAAAAGGGCGTAGGTGTGGCTACAGAAGAGCAGTTTGTAAAAATATCTTCGCGTTTAGGAAGAGAAAATAATCTTGGGAAAGATATCCGTGTGGAGATGCAGGAAGAAAATCTTATTTTTTATCCAGATGGCACAATGGATAAAAGAGAGCTTTCTGTCTGTAATTTAAAGAAATGTTTTTTAATTTCAACAAAGGTTCAAAGAGGTTATGTGAGTGTTTTTGAAGAAGAGTCGTAAGCTTTTTGGATTTATTGTTTGCTTAACAACGATAAGGTTAGTTAGTGATTAAGATTACTGAGCGTGTTTGTAGAGCCAGACTTGGGTTGTTGCACCAATTTTCTTACCTATAAGGAGTTTTTCTTTAGAAAATCATACATAATATTTTTAATAACTATGTTAGAATCAACAAAATGCCTATTTCCCTCCATGATATAAAAAGTGCTCTAAAATCTAGAAAAGGGTCGCTGTTATTAGAAGCACTTTTATCTATTACGATTCTCTCTGTGAGCCTTTCTCTTATTATTAGGTCGATGACGGCTAGTATGCGGGCCACCGTTTATGGGGCTGATTTTAATACAGCTATTTTTCTGGCTGAGAACGAATTAACATTGGTTTTAGCAGAGGGGTTTATTGAGTCTGATGTTAGTAAACGGGCAACCTTTAAACGGCCAAATCAAAAGTTTAAATATCATTTAAGAACGAAGCCTATGGATGATGTTTCAGAGAACATCAACAAGGTTGAATTAACGACACAGTGGGTTAGTGGGAAAAAGGATAAGAATTTGTTGTTAGAAACGTATATGCTCAATCCAGTTGAATGATGACAGGTATTTTATGACAAAAAAAGCTTTTACACTTCTAGAGCTATTGCTCGGTCTCAGTATTTTTTCATTGGTTGCAACAGGGGTATATAGTACATATTTTGTTGGTATTCGTTTAAGTGAACGAGCACAATCTCAGAATATGGTTATTAGTGAGATTAATTGGAGCTTGCAGGCATTAAGTCACGAATTGGAATCGATGACTTTTTATAACTTTGAAAAATCGTATGAAGATAAGCAGGCCTTTTTGGGGAAAGATGATGAGGTTGCATTTTTATTAAAAAAGGATAATGAACTTTATCGTGTTCGGTATTATTTAGATTCATCAGAATATGGTAGTGTTGTGACAACAGAAATTGGAAAGACATATACAAAGAATGTAAAGGTTGAAAATAAAGATGTCGGTCAGGAAAGGACATATAATTTGATGAGGGAGCAAACTCTGTTTAGAGATTTTCTTTCAGGAGGAAGCTCAGGAGCCGTTCAAAAAGAAATTATTAGTTCTCATGTTAAGTCACAAGGATTGTCTTTGAGCTACGGTTATTTTCAATCGAAGGATGATGAAGACATTATTTTTAAGGATCAATGGGGTCAAAGCGGGATTCCAATGCATGTGAAATTGGAGGTTGAGTTTAATTGGGGGCAAAAAGATGTTAATAACACTGTGTTGCAAAAAGACATTTTGATTCCTCATGGTATGTATGGAATTATTGAAGAGGGTTAAGAGATATTCTTTGAAGTTAATTTCCTCATAACTTCTAGAATGCAAGGTTTTATTCTGATAAATTATAGGTATGCAAATTTTTTTAACGTATTAATTCTATTTTATTCATGAAAAAAGACATAGACACTACAATTGAGATTACAGATTCACACATCAAATTGTTTCAAGCCAAAGAAGTGCGTGGAAAAAAAGTTATCTGCAGTTGTGATATCAAGCCTGTTAATAATCAGAGTGATGCCGAAGTTGTTAAAATTTTAAATGAGCTGATTCTTTCTAAATCTATCCAAGCGGATCGTTTTACTCTTATTATTCCTCGAAGACTTGTTATTTTTAAACATATGCGCTTGCCTTCTAATAACATGAATGAAATTCGAAAGATGTTGGGTTTGCAACTTGTTAATAAGATTCCGTATTCTATCTCAGATGTTATTTTTGACTATCAAGTGTTAGAATCTGATAACTCAGGATATACCCAAATTCTTGCCATTATTGTTCATCGTGATGTGAGTCAGAAATATAATAAAATTCTTAATCAAATTGGTGTTCATGCCAGCAAATTTAGTATTAGTTCGATGGGGCTTTTGGGGTGGTTGAGGTATCAACAGGGTAAGAAGAGTCTGCAGGTTTCAGGGCCTGTCATATTAGTTAATGTTGATTTACAACATTCTGAAATTTGTTTTTGTCAGAATGATAAACTGATTTTCTCAAGAAGTGTAGCTTATGGCGCTAAGGAGCTTAATTCAGAAACGTTAGTTAAATTGGTTCATCAAATTGAATTGAGTCTTGGTACTTATACTAAAGAAAACATGGGAGCAAGCGTTGATCGTATTTTGATTTTATCCACCATAGCCGAAGCTCAGCAATTAAAGGTTGAGGTAGAAAGTTTTTTTAAAATACCAACCAGTGTTGTGACATCACTAGAAAATGTGTTAAGTCAAAAGAAAATTAATTTGGCATCGCTAAAGCAGCAAATGGGAGTGTCATTAGCTGTTGGTCTTGGTTTTTTGTTGGGAGGGGCAGCGGGGAAGGTCAATTTAATGCCTCCGGAAGTTGGCGATAATAAGAAATCAAAGATTGTAAGATTGGAATTTGCGAAATTTGCTGCGTTTGTTGTTCTTGTTACAATGTTGATCGTCTCCTCTATGGGGTTAAAATATTACAAAGAGAATAAGCAATATCTTGTCCTCAAAGAAAGACATGAAAAGATAGAAACAGAATTAAAACAAGTTAGTAAGAAAACGGAGTTTGTGGGTTTCTTTGAGAAAGTGTTTAGTAAAAGAGTTGTGGTTGCCGATCTTGTGGTTAGTCTTTTTCAATTAACCAATGAAGACATCTCTTTTCGTTCCCTAGATTTGGATGATAAAGGAGGCTTTACCATTCAAGGGTATGCTCAAACATCTTCTAGTGTTAGTCAATTTCAAAAAGGATTAGTTGAGTCTTCTGTATTTCAAGATGTTAATTTGGTTTTTGCTACAAAACGAAAAATATTTAATATGGAAGTAACAGATTTTAAATTAATTTGTCATTTAGCCGATATTTAAAAAAGGTTTTATATGAGGCGTTTTAGTCGAAGAGAGCAAAAGATAGTTTATTTCTTTTTGGCAACAGTTTTAATAGCTGTCGTTTTTACATGGTGTATAAAGCCATTAAATAGTAAGCTTAAGAATATCAAACAAAAAAAGCATGTGCTGCAACGAAAGATTACGAAGAAAACACGTGCAATGAGGCAATCGAAATCGGTAGATAAAAATTATGAGAAATACATTAATGATTTGCGTCAACAGGGCACAAATGAAGAAGTGATGTCAAAAATAGTCTCGGAAATAGAAGAGGTTGCAGGAGATATCTCTTTACGTATTTCTGAATTAAAGCCCATGAGAGTAAAAAAAAGTGACTTTATTAATCAATTTTCTGTAAGTTTGACAATAGACAGCAATTTTGAAGAAGTCATCGAATTTATCCATATCCTCCAAAGTAAGCCCCATTTATTTAACGTTGAAGAGCTTAAATTCAACAAAGGCTCCCGCGCTAAGGTCAAATCGATTAAGTCCAGATTGGTCCTTGGAAAGATGTTTATTCCTAAATAATAAAGACTAATAATAATTGACAGCAATAGGTAACTATATAACAATAAGATTAACTCTCTGAGTAGAGAGTTGTTGGTCTTTTTCTTTAGTAACGAAATGTCAATAATCTTAAAATCCTTTCCAATTAATAAAAAAATGTATTTCTAGTGTGATAAATGACCATGAGCTATCTAAGCACCCTTCAATTAGATCGTGAGCCATTCTCAACAAGTCCAGACCCGGCCTTTTTTTACCGTTCGCAAGAGCATTATACAGCCCTAAATCGTTTAGAAATCGCTATTCGTCTAAAAAGAGGCTTAAGTATTATTTTAGGAGATGTCGGAACCGGAAAAACAACTCTTTCACGCGCGTTGCTACAATCCTTTAATGGAGAAGAAGGGGATTATGTTTTTCATATGATTTTGGATCCTGCCTTTAAGAGTGAATATCAATTTTTATCTTATTTAACAAAACTTTTTGGTATAACGCCTTTTTTTCGTTCTACGATAGATTATCGTGAGGCGATTGAGCGATACCTTTTTACGATGTGTGTTGAGAAGGGTAAAACGGTTGTTTTGTTAATTGACGAAGGTCAAAAGCTCAATCAACCTCAATTAGAAGTTTTGCGCACACTGTTAAATTATGAAACGAATGAGTATAAGTTATTACAACTTGTCATTTTATCTCAGCTTGAACTTTTACCTCGTATTAAGAAAATTAATAATTTTTTAGATCGTGTCAGTTTAAAGTATATGCTAAATCCTTTAGATGAATATGAAGTTGGTCAGATGATTGATTTTCGATTAAAACAGGCGGGTTATCGAGGAGAAAAGAGTTTATTTAGTTTCGAGTCTATTAGAAAAATTTATGAATATACAAAAGGATATCCTAGGCAGATTGCAAGAATATGTCATAATGCTATGGAACAACTTATTATGGAAGATCGAGAGTGTGTTAATGGAGAGATGATTGATCAGATTATTTCTCAAGAAAAAATTTGGTAATCTAAATTATGACATCGGAGGAAAAGTTATTAAAGATTATTCGTAGTCAAAAAGAGACTCCTAAGTCTAGTTTGACCACCTCGCAGGCAACGCAGGTAGGTGGCACATCTGTTGAGGGAGAAGAAAAATCATTTGATGCGACAAAATTATTAAAAGGGATTAATTTTATATTAATAATTTCGATATTGATCTTGCTGGGTTATAATGCATTGATTTATTTTCAAGATGATGAAACGGGTATTCATACGGCTGGGGTTATTCCACGTAGCGCAACAAAAAAAGGGGAATCTGTAGACGCTAAGCTTACAGAACTTAAGCCTTTCGATGATTATAGGTTGCAGTTAGAGCAGACAGATGTTTTTGAAGCCCCATGGGAGGCGCCGAAAGATACATCAACGAAAAATTTAGATACTCCTTTAGTGGAGCTTACGAAAGTCTTACGCCTTATAGGAATTGTTTTAGACGCTGATCCAAAGGCGATTGTTGAAGATCTTAAGACTAAACAAACTTATTTTTTATCTATAGGTGAAGAAATATCTGGTGCAAAACTTAAAAGCGTAGACGAAGGCAAAGTAACTTTTTTTTATAATGATCAAGAAGTAGATATAACACAATAGAGGATAAAACAAGATGTGTGAGAAGGTGCTAAAAAGAAATTTCATAAAATTTCTCTGCGTTATGGTAATAGCTGTATTTTCTGTAACAATCCTGTCATCGGTAAGTTATGCAAATTCAAAAAAAGTGCCTAAGGCCGTTTTAGATGTTTTGGATCTCAAGAACATGGATGTCTTAGATGTTCTTAAGCTCATTTCTCAAAAAAGTGGATGGAATATTGTTGCTAGTCAAAATGTAAAGGGACGTGTGACCGTTTTTTTAAAGGATATCGAAGTTGAGCAGGCTTTAAAAATTATTGTTGAGGCATACGGTTGGGCCTATTTACGAGCTGACGATGTGATTAAAGTTATCACGGCTCAGGAATATGAAGCTAAGTTAGGTTATAAATTTGGTCAGAAACAAGAAACACGTATTCATCAATTATTATACACGACACCGAATGATCTTATTGGTACCCTAAGCCAGATGAAGAGCGCTAGTGGAAAAATTATTCCTGATGAAAAATCATCGACCTTAATTCTTATTGATGAGATAAAGAAATTAGACGAAATGGAAAGTGTTATTAAGAAAGTTGATGTGGCCACAAAATCAGAAGTATTTCAATTAAGTTATGCAAAGGCTGAAGATGTTTCTGGAAAAGTTTCTGAAATATTAACGCCAGGCGTCGGTAAAATGAGATTTGATACACGTTCCAATAGAATTATTATTTCAGATACGTTGCAAAAAATAACGGAAATTAGTGAGGTTATTGAAGCTTTCGATCAAAAGGATAAGGAAGTTCAGATCACAGCCAAAATTTTGCAAATTGTTTTGGATGATGAACATAAAATGGGAGTAGATTGGGAAGGAATCGTTTCCGATTACAATAGTTTGGATTTATTAAGTAATTTTGATATTTTATCTGAAACAGATAAAAAGGGGCGGCTTAGTATTGGAACGATTGCCAATGATGATTATAGGGTATTGATTGAAGCCTTGGATACTGTTGGTGTGACCAATGTTCTTTCTAATCCATCTATTACAGTTATTAATAATAAAGAAGCCAAAATTCTTATTGGTTCACAGGAACCATATGTCACGAGTACCGTCACGACTCCTTCCTCAGGACCAACGACAACTGCTGAGAGCATTAATTTTATCGAAGTTGGGGTTAAATTATTTGTCACACCAACGATTCATGAAGATGATTTTATAACGATGAAAATTAAACCAGAGGTTAGTTCTGTTTTACGTTTTCTTGAAACATCAAATAATAATTCTATACCCGTTGTCGAGACGTCTGAGGCAGAAACAACAGTCCTTGTAAAAAATAACGTCACCATTGTTATTGGTGGATTAATAAAAGAAGAACAAATTAAGTCAACACGTAAGGTTCCTGTTTTAGGAGATATCCCTCTTATTAGCTTTGCATTTAAAAATGTGAGTGATCAAACAAGTAAGTCAGAATTAGTTATTTTCTTAACTCCTAAAATTAGTACAGGAGATGTGGAAGAAGATATTAATTTTGGTTTAAATGAAGATATGGCTCTCTACGAATAAATTCTTTCCGTTATAATTTTTGTTAAAATTTCCAAAATAAATATATGCGTAAAATAACTCATCAAGAAAATGTTTTGAGGCAAGAGGAAAAAAGTAATATACCTCGCATCCCTTTAACGGTTGTTATCCATAATGTTAGAAGCCTATATAATGTTGGCTCGATATTTAGAACAGCTGATGGGGCGGGTGTTGAGAAAGTTTGGATTTGTGGATATACAGGGAAGCCTCCTAATAATCAAATTTCCAAAACAGCTCTTGGAGCTGAGGAGTCTGTTCCTTGGGGTTATAGAGAAGATGTTATTTCTCTTATTAAAGAGTTGAAAGAGGCGGGATACAAAATCGTCTTACTTGAGCAAATGAAGGAAAGTGTTTTATACCAGGACTTTAAGCCTCAATCGAAGGTGTGTTTGGTGTTGGGCAACGAAATTGAAGGCATTTCTGAAGATTTACTGTCCTTGTGTGATATTCCTATAGAGATCGAAATGGCAGGTCTTAAAAATTCATTAAATGTTGCTGTGGCGTTTGGGATTGTCGCTTACCACATTAAAGGTGAGCTGAAAAAAAATTAAAAAAATGCTACTTATACAGTTGACAAGCTAATAGTTAGGTGGTAAACTTTTATTACAGTTAAGAAAAACCAGAAGGAAAATATGGATTATTTTAAATCATTCGGAATCAATATAGGAGAGGGCAAACACCACGAGGAATCGATCTACGGCGTTGCCTTGCTTTATAATCTCCTTCACACCCAAATTGGTGAGTACCTCTCACCTTACAAATTAACCATCGGAAAATTAAATGTGCTAGTCACCATTCGCCATCGCGGCGGAGATCAGGGGATTAGTCAAGTTGATATCAGTAAACACTTAATTGTGACACCAGCCAATATGACTAGGCTTCTAGATAAGCTAGAAAAAGAAGGCCATGTCCAAAGAAGTGCGCAGCCAGGTGATCGCCGTGTTAACCTTATTCGGACTACAGAGCAGGCAGATAAGCTGTTGGATGACCTGTGGCCTGGGTATATTCAATTATTAGAGAAGTTAACTATTGGTGTCCCAAAAGAGAATCAAAAGTCGTTGTCAGGGATGTTAATGGATTGGATTGGAGAATTAACGAAGGGATAAATTTTTTTTGTTCACATAGTTAATCAATTAACTATTGCTTGATTAACTTAAATTAAAAAGGTCGTCCCCGCTCGAGCGGGGCCGAACCTCGTCATTTTTCATAATAAATGACGAAAATGACGGGAGATGCAAAAATGAAGAAATTATTTTTACTTTTGATTGTGTTAGTTATTTTTGCGGGTTGTTATACCACAGGACTTTCACCCCGTGAATCAGGATCATACAATTATTCTAATTTTGTTTACAGTCTATATGACAGTGTACAATTTCGCCCTTTTGATGAGCCACAAAAAATTATGTTGCCCATGAAGTTAGGTATTGCGCAAGTTGGAGAGAGTTCTCCTTCACAATTGATGGTGGATATCCTTAAAGATGAAAGTGGCCTATTTGATAAAGTTTCAGTAATTCCATCTGGTCTTGGGAAAGACTCAAATAATCGTAAAGAAAAATTTAAAACGGCTAAAGTAGAATTATCTCAAATGAGACGCTTAGCCAATGATTTAGGAGTTGATTACATCTTTTTATTTGGTGGTTCAGCAGACATTGGACGAACAGGCAATTGGCTTGAAGTTTTTGATCTAACCGGTGTTGGCGCAATGATCTTACCAAGTCAGAAAATTCGCATTGAAGGCCAATCATCAGGAGCATTGATAGATATTAAAAGTGGTAAAGTGCTGATGTCTGTCAGCACAGAATCTTCCCTTAAGGCGATGGCTTCAACGTATAATGCCGAAGATACCAAACAAGACAAATTAGCAAAATTACGTGATTCTTTGGTTAAATCGCTGGCTGACAACTTTGTTGAACAATTGGCTAGCAAGGATGATGGTCAGAGCGTAGAATAAATGGAATTAATTCAAGGAGGTAAGTTGTTATGGATGAGAAGAAAAAAAACGTTCCACTTATTGTAGCATTAACTATTCCCCTAATGATGGTGGTAATAATTGCTGTGAGCATTTATTTACCCAGTCTTTTTGTCAAACCTACAACAAATTTTATTTATAGTTTAGGAGGGGATTATTATTCGCAACATAGGTATGCTGTAAAGGAAGGGCGCGTAGCGCAAATAGATGTAAAATATCCAGAAAATAATTACTCGCCTACGAACTATAAAGATCCAAGGATTTATTATCATGATATTGTAAGTAATACGACAAGAGAGATATCCCTAGAAGAAGCTCAAAGCTTTCTTCTAGATGATCGTAATGTCTCCATCGATGGTTTCCAGATTGTTTCGGGAAGTCATGGTGGAGACATTTTTTTTTATGACTATTCGTCACGATATAAAAGATATATAAAGAAGGGTTCTTTTAGTAAGAAGTTAAACTTAGATAATGACGAGACATATTACTTTCAGTTTCTTGGATGGGAGGTAACAAAATGATGAATAAACTAAACGTTATTGGCGGATTAAAAGCATTAATAAGAGCAGGAGAGGTAACCAAGAAAGAATTGTTGGACATATACGATGAGGAAACGAAAGATGGCTCTCAGAGTAGGGCTGAGAAACAATCAAAGATTTCTAATATTCTTTATTTTATTGGTGGCATGATCGTCTTTTTGGGTATTTGTATCTTTGTTGGGTCAAACTGGAATCATCTTAATGATGTGACTAAGATACTGGCGACATTAGGTTCATCGGTCGCGATGTTTATGGCGGCAACTTTATTGGGACGATATGGTAATCTAGAGAAGGTTTCAGATGCGTTTTATTTTATTGCCTCCTTGATAGCCCCGGTTGGAACTTTCATTACTCTAGATATTGCAGGTATGGATACAGGGACAGCTGGCGTGCATACTCTTATTGCGGCCATACTTTTTGCTGTGCAGGTCTCTTTCTATATGTTTGAGAAACGAAATGTTTTTGTGGTGTTTCAAGTCATTTTTGGCTCGTGGTTATTTTTTGCCCTAACAACAACGTTGATGGGAGGCCGCCCTTTTGCTGATTGGGATTTTATTAAGTACAGATGGTTGATTGCAGGCCTTTCCCATGCGGTGCTAGGATATGCCTTGGTTAATACATCTAAAAGTGGCCTGACGCCGTGGCTTTATAGTGGTGGTATTATTTCCTTTTTGACATCTGCCTTGTGTTTGGGTGGTTATTCACCTGACCAGAATATATTCTGGGAGCTAATTTTTCCGGGATTAGTATTTGGCGTTCTTTTTTTAAGTGTCTATTTAAAAGCAAGGTCGTTTCTCATTTTTGGAACAACCTTTCTTATGTTTTATATTATTAAGATTACAAATGAATATTTTACATCAGGTTTTGGTTGGGCCTTATCGTTAATTGTTATCGGCTTTTTATTAATGGGAACAGGTTATTTTGCTTTTTATATCAACAATAAATATATTAAGGAAGGGCAGGTCTAATGTCATCGGCATTACATTCAAAAGGATTTAGAGGATTACTAAGCACACAGTTTTTAGGCGCATTTAATGATAATGCTTTTCGTTTTGTAATTTTTGCAATCATTGTTGATCGCATGGATCAGACAGGGGGGAGTGCTCTTTATTTAGCCATCGCAGGGGCGATGTTCTTATCTCCTTTTTTAATTTTCTCAACCCTCGCGGGATATCTCGCTGATCGGTTTAGCAAACAGAAAATTATTCAAATCACAAAAGTTATTGAGCTTTTTATTATGGGTTTTGGATTATGGGCCTTTTTAACGGGATCCATTTGGGCGTTGCTTGCTGTCTTATTTTTTATGGGAACCCAAAGTGCATTTTTTAGTCCTTCTAAATATGGAATCATTCCAGAAATTCTTAGTAAAGAAGAGCTCTCTGAAGGTAATGGAACGTTACAGATGTGGAGTTATGTGGCCATATTGTTAGGTCAGGCCAGTTACGGATTTATGATGGAGTACACACAACCCCATTATTTTAAGATGGCATACATTTTTATGGCTATCTCTGTGTTGGGGATCTTTACAAGTCTGTTTGTAACAAAGGTAGAATCAAAGAAAAGTGAGCGGTCCTTACAAGTCAACATTGTTAAAGAAATGGTTGAGAATATCCGTTGGATTAAAAAAGATCGATCGCTTATTTTATCGATTCTTGGTTTGATGTACTTTGGTTTTTTGGGTGGGTTATTTCAGCCAAACATTCAACTGTATGCAAGAAAGTTACTGGAAGTTAGCCATCTTATGACAGGGTTATTGCTAGCCTTCTTAACGATTGGCTTAGGTTTAGGATGTTGGGTTGCTGGTCAATTATCGGATAAAAAGATTGAGTTAGGTTTGGTCCCGCTTGGTGCCGTTGGTATAAGTGTTTTTGCCTGCGTTCTTGGTTTTGTTTCGCATTCATATTATTTGGCAGCTATGACTGTTTTTTTCTTGGGATTTTTCAGCGGTTTTTACATCGTCCCCTTAAATACATTGATTCAACAAAATAGCCCAGAAGACCGACGTGGTCAGGTGTTAGCTACAAGTAATGTGTTAACTTTTGTTGCCATCCTACTAGGGACTTCATCGATCTATTTATTTCATGATATCTTTCATTTAAACGCTGCTCATATTTTTGTTATGGTTGGGCTTTTAACAATTATTGGAACAGTCTATATCACATCATTATTGCCGTACGCTTTCGTAAGATTGTTGATTTGGATTTTAGCGCATACGGTTTATAAGATTCGTACGATTAATAAAGAATACTTACCTCAATCCGGAGGCGCTCTTTTAGTATCTAATCATGTCTCCTACATTGATGCTTTACTTTTAGTGGTCACAACGGAGCGTCCTATTAGATTTTTGATGTATCGTGATATTTATAATCTAAAACTATTGCATCCACTATTTAAAATAGCAAACGTGATTCCTATTTCTTACACAGATGGCCCTAAAGAGATTGTGAAATCTTTAAATCAAGCGACGGAAGCAATTAAAAATGGAGATCTTGTTTGTATTTTTCCAGAAGGGCAGTTAACGCGAACAGGGAATATGTTGAAGTTTAATAGAGGGTTAGAGCGAATTGTCAAAAATACTGATTGTCCGATTGTGCCTATTCACTTAGATCGGGTTTGGGGAAGCATTTTCAGTTATGAGCGTGGTCGATATTTGTTTAAGGTTCCCAAAATGATACCTTATCCTGTGACGATTAGCTATGGATCGCCAATGCCCTCTGAATCTTCGACGTTTGAGATACGTGCGTGCATTCAGGAGTTGGGGGCTGATGCTTTTGCGCATCGACTTGATGATAAGTTAACGCTGCCAGAGGCTTTTTGGCGTGAAGCACGGAGAAGCCCTTTTAAGTTTTGTATGGCGGATACTAGTGGGAAAAAGTTGAATTTTGCATCATCACTCATTTCAGCTGTGGCTTTAGCGGGTAAGTTAAAGAAGCCATTATCTAAAGATGTAAATGTCGGTGTGCTTGTGCCTCCTTCCGTGGGTGGATGTTTGACAAACATTGCGTTATCTATTTTAAACAAAGTTCCTATAAACATAAATTATACATCCTCGAAAGAGGCGATGGACTCGATTGTTCAACAGTGTGATATGAAAAAAATTGTCACATCCCGTGCCTTTATGGAGAAGGTCAAGATTGATGTCGCAGCAGAGCTTATTTATTTAGAGGATTTGTTACCATCTATTAATCTGGGAGACAAATTGGCAGCTATCTTTAAGAGTTTTTTAACTCCTGTCGATTTATCGCGTCGATTGATTTTCGGTTCTCGTCAAACAAGAAGTATGGATCACTTGGCGACGATTATGTTTACCAGTGGAAGCACAGGCAACCCTAAAGGGGTGATGTTAACACATGCAAACATCACTTCAAATTTGGAGGGGCTTTATCAAATTTTTCATATTCAAGAAAAAGATTGTTTGCTCGGTGTTTTACCATTCTTTCATTCATTTGGTTTTACAGCGACAATGTGGTTTCCCTTAGTGAGTGGTATGGGTGTTGTGTATCATAACAATCCTTTGGATGCGAAGATGATTGGAAAGCTTGTCAAAAAATACGAAGCGACTATTTTGATGTCGACACCTACGTTTTTAAATGCGTATATCCGCCGTTGCAGCGAAGATCAGTTTCAGAGTTTACGGGTTGTGGTTGTTGGGGCAGAGAAGCTTAAGAGCTCAGTCGCCGAAGCCTTTAAAGAGAAGTTTGATATCGATCCTATGGAAGGCTATGGCTGTACCGAATTATCTCCGATCGTCTCTCTTAATCTTCCTGATTATCGTGAACGTGGTGTGAAACAAAAAGCTTTTAAACCAGGAAAAATTGGTTTGCCGCTTCCAGGTATTGCGGTCAAGGTCGTTGATCAAGATTCCGATGCGTTGAAGGGTGTAAATGAGAATGGTTTACTTTTTATAAAAGGTCCTAATGTGATGAAGGGGTATTTGAATCAAGATGAAAAAACGAAGGAAGTTATCCAAGAGGGTTGGTATAAGACCGGTGATATCGCCAACATCGACGAAGATGGTTTTTTAATGATTACGGATCGTTTAAGTCGTTTTAGCAAGATTGCCGGTGAGATGGTTCCTCACATCAAGATTGAAGATAAGATGCATGAGATATTAAATGTAACGGAACAAACATGTGTGGTGGTGTCATTACCAGATGAAAAGAAGGGCGAGAAGCTGGTTGTTCTTTGTTTACGAGATGTAGATGTTGTCTCCTTAGTTGACGAACTCAAACAAAGCGAGTTACCCAATTTGTGGATCCCTGATGTATCAATGTTTCACAAAGTTGATGCGATTCCGTTGTTGGGATCGGGGAAGTTAGATTTGGGGAAGATTAAGAAAATTGCGGGGGAAGTATTCTCGGGATCTTAGAGGGTTAATATTATGAATGGAATAATAATTTTAAGTTTTGTTTTTCTTTTTACAATAGCAATCATTTGGATGCTATCTAAAATAGCGAAAGCTTGTAATCAAGCTCTTGATGTGACGACTACGGGTATGCTCTTTTTTATTATGGGTTTGTTTGTGGGCGTTCCATTGTTTATTTATGGTGTGGGTATTGTCATTGCTACAATATATTTTACGGCAATCTCATATGATGCCACAGGATTAGGGATTATCGTTGGGCCACCTATTGCTGCATTGGGATGTCTTTTCTTATTGTGTTTTATACCAGCGGTTCATTGGCTCAAGCCTAATGCTAAGGGAAAGAAAATGATGATAGTGGCTATTAGTTTTGTTGCGCTTGTTGTTTTGTGTTTTGTTATGAAAGGTTTTGTTGCTTATAAGTGGAGAAACGATGCGTATTTTAAGAAGCAAGAGCGAACAAGAGAGAGGTATAAATCAGAGCGTAAAGAGGCGGTGTGGGAGGCTCTTTGATAATATGTTTAAATATTACTGGGTCCCCGCTTTCGCGGGGATGACAATATTATTATTTTTATTAATAGAATCGCTTACGTTTAGCGTGGGATCTCCACTTTACCTGTCATTCCCGCGAATGCGGGAATCTCATGCTAGCGATAATCTTAATTCAACTGTTACATCAAATTACGTTCTCACCACAGATAACAAAAAAATCAAATACGACCATTATCTCAATGGGCATAGCCAAGTTATAATCCTTGCCCATGGATTTTACAACAGCAAACAAGCTGTTTTGTTTAAGCAGATGGCTGCTGATTTGAGTGATGCGTATGATGTGATTGTTTTTGATTTTCGGGGGCATGGGGAAAGTGAGGGGGTGTTTACGTGGACGGCGAGGGAGCCGAAGGATTTGGAGGCGGTTGTTGATTATGCGCATAAGAGTTATCAAAAGGTAGGTGTTGTGGGTTTTTCTTTAGGGGCGGCATCAAGTTTGATTCTGGCGGCTCAATCGGATAAGATAACAAGTCTTATTGCGGTTAGTCCTCCTACAAAATTTAGACAAGTCGATTTTCATTTTTGGAAAATGGGTATGGCTGAGAATATTGTGTATAATACGTTTCAAGAAGGACGCATAGGTAAAGGCGTACGGCCCGGGTTATTGTGGCATAAAAAGACTCATCCGATAAACGTGGTGGATCAAATTCAAACTCCAACGATGTTTGTTCATGGCCAAGAAGATTGGTTGATTTTACCAGGGCATTCCAAAAAATTGTATGAAAAGGCTAAATGCCAAAAACAACTCAATATTGTTGAAGGCGGAACACATGCCGAGTACTTGTACCGATCGGATAAAGAGGGAATCATGGATATGTTTAAAGAATGGTTTCAGTTGACATTGTTGTAGTATCAAAAGAGCAAGAAAGATACAAGATACAAGTTACAAGGTACAAGATACAAAAATAATCAATTTTTAAAATTCAATAATCAAATATGACACTAGTAAGAATTTGTTTGGAATTTAAATTTTGAGTATTGTATCTTTTTTGCCCCGCCTTTTGCGGGGTCCCGCTAAAAGCGGGATAACTTGTGTCTTGTAACTTGGTTATTCTTGACAATATCGACTTTAATAGAGGAGTAAATAATGTCTTTCGGATTAATATGGCTTATCAGTATTATAGGAACGGTTATCATTGTTGATAAAAAAAGTCTTCATGGCGGATATATTTTTTTATCGTTAATAATTGGTCCCATCGCGTTTATTCTTGTTTTTTTGGCAGAATCTAAAAAAAAGGGTATTGATGATACGCACTTAAATTCTTATAGCGATACAGATGATCAGATAAGTGCCATAAAACAAAAAGTGGCACAGTTGCAAATACGAATTGAGCAATTGGAGCGGGGCTCCCCGAGTAAGGAAGAAGTTAAGAAGTCCGTTATAGAACCAGAAGAAGTACCTGCCTTAAAACCAATTGCTTTAGAAAAAGAAATTGAGCCTCCAAAAGTTATTTATTCTCCCCCAAAAATTTCAAAAGTTGTCACGCATGATTATCAGGAGCCTATTAAGAAGAAGGAAACGAAGCGTAATGATTTTGAGATGAATTTTGGTCAGAATTGGTTAAATAAGATTGGTATTGTTATTTTGACATTAGGCGTAGGATTTTTAATTCGTCATCAATTTATGTCCACAGGACCCTTGCTTAAAATCGCTCTTGGTTACCTTGTAAGTGTGGGGATGTTTTTTGGTGGGATTCGTTTAGAGAAGAAAGAAGAGCTTAAGCAATATGGACGCGTGATGATTGGGGGTGCTTGGGCGATCACGTACTTCACCACTTTTGCCATGCATCATTTTGATGCTTCACGTATTATTCATAGTCAGCTTGTTGATCTAATTTTGCTTACGATTGTGGCGGCAGGTATGATTATGCATTCTCTAAAATATAAATCAGAATCCATGACGGCTATGGCGTTATTTGTAGCTTATGTAACGGGAACGATTGGTCAGATTACGATGTTTACTTTTTTTAGTAGTTTGTTGTTAGCGGGTGTTGTCTTATTTTTAGTTTATCGTTTTCAGTGGATTAATACGTTGTTGTTAGGCATTGCTCTTTCTTACGGCATTCATTTGTATTGGGTTGGTCCTAATATTCTTGATTCTTTGGGTAAGGTTAGTTATTTAGGGCGAGGTTCCTATGATAGTCTTAATGTTTTGCATCTTTTATTTTTGTCGGCTTATTGGATTGTGTTTACAGCAGGCATTCATCTGATTAAAAGTAATGACAATCAAGAACACTCCAATCGATTGGCTGTTGCCAACTTTAGCAATTTTTCATTATATTTCTTTTTAACGTATTCGTTAATGACTGAGTTGTTTTATCAGCAGCGATTTATATTTACATTTGGTTTAGGCCTTTTTTATTTGGGAGCAGCTGCTTTATCAAATTTTTATAAAGATAAAAGACTCTTTCAGAGTAACGTGATCGTCGCGATCTCAGCCCTTACCTTCTCGGTATCCATTCAATTTCTTCCTATGACAACCCTTGTCTTGTGGCTTATTGAAATTCCTATTCTGTTATTTATGGGTTTAACGTTTAAGCAAACACTTTATCGATATCTTAGTTATCTCTTAAGCGGTGTATGTCTGTTTCGAATATTCTTTGAATTTCAACTTATGGATAAGTTTGAAGATGTTCAAATTCTATTTTTGTCATTTAGAGGACAAGAGTTTATCCACTTATTAAGTGGAATTGTAATGGGTGTGTGTTTTATGTTGCTGCATAGTTACCGTTCGAAAATGGAAGGGGATGATTTAGACGATGTGACAAGCCAGTTGTATTCGCTGTTTTCAGGATTTTTCCTTACGCATTTTATCTACCTTATCACAGATAATTATTGGACACCGTTTGTATTTTCTTTGGAAGCCGCTGTTCTATTTATTTTAGGTCTTCTTTCAGCATTATCTAGGTTTCGATACTATAGTTATGCTTTGCTGGCGGTTGTTTATGGAGGGTTTTTATTTGAGAGTCATTTTGGGGGAGATCCTTTTTTAAGTTTGATTATAATCTCAACCATTGTTCTCGTTCCTTTTGCGCTCTATTTTTTAGCTATTGTCGGGCAAAAGAAAGGGTTGCTTACAACGAATGATGAAAATGAACCTACACTTTTGTTTTGCGGAGCTGCATTATTTTTGATGACAGCGATATTTAATCATGTGGATGAACAATGGATCACATTGGGGGTAGGTTTGTCAGGGGTGTTCCTTTTGCTGATTGGTTTTATGCAGAAAGACAAAATTGTGCGTTTAGGCGGTCTCACTTTCTTTGCGGTGACCATGCTGCGTATTGTCTTTGTTGATATCGCTCACTTAGATGCTATTTATAAAATTATTAGTTTTATTATTTTAGGTGTGCTGTTTTTAGGCGTTTCGTTTATATATAATAAGTTTACGAAAGAGTAATGAGGGTAGTGGTAGAAATAATGTCGTCCCCGCCTCATCTGTCATTCCCGCGCCCGCCTGCCGGCAGGCAGGAAAGCGGGAATCTATTAATATTAAAAAAGTATTGGGATTCCAGTTGTCACGGGAATGACAACTGGAATTTGAATAATTATGAATCATGATAAAAAACAACAACAAAAGAGGCTACTATGGATAATCAAGAATTAAACTCCGTTTGGAAAACAATGTCACACTTATTGCGTTCTCATCCTTGGCATGGCATTCCGATTGGGGAGGAGGCGCCGCAGATTGTGAACACTTATATTGAGACGGTTCCAACAGATACGGTTAAATATGAGATTGATAAGAAAAGTGGTTTCTTAAAAGTGGATCGTCCTCAAAAATATTCTAATATTTGTCCAACTCTTTATGGATTTATCCCACAAACCTATTGTGGCAGGAGAATCGCAGAGTTTTGTCAAGAACACACAAAACGTCCAGAGGTTGTTGGTGATGACGATCCGTTAGATATTTGTGTTTTAACGGAGAAGACCATTAGTCATGGCGATATTATGGTGCGCGCGATTCCTATAGGTGGATTTCGGATGATTGATCGTGGTCAGGCGGATGATAAAATTATTGCCGTCATGCATGGTGATGGTCTTTATAGCCAGTGGCAAAGCATAGACGATTGTCCGACAGCGTTTATTGATCGATTAAGACATTATTTTTTGACTTATAAAGATCTTCCTGATTCCACAGATCCTATTTGTGAAATCACGCATACCTATAATCAGAAAGAGGCACTTGAAATTATTAAAAGAAGTCGAGATGATTATAAAGAGGAATTTTCAGATCTTTCAGATATGATGGGTGGTTAAGCTATGTTTTGTTTTTCTTAAGTTGATCTTTCATGCGTTGCTTAGCTTCATCGGAAAGGTGGGAGTTGCAGGATGTCAAAGGGGGTTCTTCTGATTTGGCTTTTTTGGACAGGAGCTCATTTAAACTTGATAGTTGTTTAGCAACCTGGGCACAAGCTTTACAAAGAAATAAATGCATTTTAAGTAGAATGCGTTTGTGTGTGCTTAAAGGATGTTCAAGCTGTTCACTTATTAACCTAGAAGCCTCTTTGCAATTGATCATGAATATATTTTTCATCGTAGTTTTGTCGAACGTAAGGCGCAAACCTTACACCTTTTTTATTTAAACCAATTTTCTTCCAGGCACTCTCTTAACTGCAGTCTTGCTCGATGTAGCAGAACCCAAAAATTAGAAGAAGAAATATTAAGGGTTTTGCAGACCTCTTTACCATCCAGTTTTTCAACTTCACGCAATACAAACGCATCACGAGCATTAGAAGATAATTTTGTTAAACAGTTTTGGAATGTACCCCAAAACTCTTTATTTTCAAGGAGTTGTGATGGATTAAACTCCCAGGACTTTGGGGAATTTTTAAGATGAGTGGTGCGATCAAAAAATTGATCAATGGCTTGTTCATCGCCTGTAATGTCGGTGACAGGTTTTTCTCGGTAATTTTTACGAAAATGATCAATGATTTTATGCTTAAGAATGCCAATCAGCCATGTTCGTTCTGTTGATTTTCCTGAAAAACTATTAATGCTCTGAAAAGCAGCCAATAATGTCTCTTGAACGGCATTCTCGGCATTGGTGCTATTGCGTAGTCGCCCTAAGGCGAAATTGTAGAGATAATCGCCATATTTATCTACCCATTGCTCAGGATTGAGGGATGGTTTCTCTGTATTTTGAGATAATTGTGACATAAGTTGTTTATTTTGATAAAATTGTGAAAATCTACATTACCAATCTAGCAAAGAATATTGTTTCCTGCAATGGAAATAATAAGGGATCCAATTGTGTTATAAAGGGTGGAAGCATTTTTAATGAATTTGTAAGGAATGCACATCTTAAGCGACAAAACGTTAGTCATTTGGAAAATTTGAGCTAAAGAAAGGAAAAATATGAAATTTAAAAAGATACTGATTTTTGTTGTTGTGGCAGCTGTTCTTGGAGCTATTGGTTATGGTATTATTCAGCACTATCAACACTGTCAGCAATGTTTTAATATTAAATCGATCAATGCTGATGTTGTTCGTCATTTTATTGAAGGATTCGGAAATTGGTCATTTATCGTTTATATTCTCTTATATGTCGCCAACACATTTACACCATTTCTTCCTCCTATCGGATTTTTATCTTTAGCTGCCGGCGTTCTTTTCGGTCCTTTTGGCGGTACTATTGCTTTGACTTTAGGAACTTGGGCTGGAACAACAGCTGCCTTTTTTACAGCGCGTTATATTGCACGTCCTTGGGTTGAAAAACTTTTACAAGGAAAAGGGGACGCCATTAATCAAAAGTTAAGCAAAAATGGTTTTTTAATTCTCCTTCCTATGCGTCTTGTTGGTTTGCCTCCTTATGGCATAATTGATTTTATCTGCGGTATCTCAAAAATGAAATATAGAGAGTTTGTTTTAGCCACCATGATTGGGGCTGCTCCTTGGATTATAGTGCAAGTTTTATTAGCGGATCGTTTTGCGAATTTTAATCCCAAAGATCCTGTCATGTGGGGATTATTGTTAGCATTTGTTTTAATGATTGTGGTTACAGGGAAAATTGTTAAGAAGCAGCAGGAAAAAGAAGCGATAGAAAGTAAGTAGAAGTTGAAGTTTAAGAATAAAAAGAAAGGATTATGATATGCCTAAATATGACTATGATTTAATCGCCATCGGTGGAGGGGCTGCTGGTTTAACAGCTTCAACATTCGCGGGACAATCTGCCGCTAAAACGCTTTTAATAGAGAAGGAAAAGAAGTTGGGGGGAGATTGTCTGCATTTTGGTTGTGTGCCATCAAAGTCATTAATTAAGAGCGGGTATGCTTATAATGTATTGAGAAATTCAGAAAAATATGGATTGCCGAAGGTTGATCTACCCAAAGTCGATTTTAAGAAAGTGGCTGGCCGTATCCAAGGCATTATCGATACCATTCAAGAGCATGATGAACCCGAATATCTGGATAAAAAATATAATGTGGAAACACAATTTGGCTCTCCTAAATTTTTAGATAGCCATACCATCGAACTTAATGGCAAAAAGATCACCTCTCGATTTTTTGTTTTGGCCATGGGTTCATCCGCATTTATTCCACCTATCGAAGGGATTAATGATGTTCCCTACATTACCAATGTTGAAATATTTTCCTTAGACAAGCTTCCTGACTCCTTGATTGTTTTAGGAGGTGGCCCTATAGGTATGGAGATGGCTCAATCTTTTGCCCGCTTGGGATCTAAAGTCACGGTTGTAGAATATGCTCCGCGTGTGTTGGCGCGGGAAGATGAGGATATTTCAAAGTTTATTGGTGAGGTGCTTGTTAAAGAAGGCGTTGATTTACGTTTGGGAACAAAGGCGGTTAAGGCTGAGAAGAAAGGTGATAAAATTAAATTAACAGTTGAGAAAGACGGCAAGCAAAGTAGTCTTGAGGCTGATCAAGTTCTTGTGGCAACAGGACGAAAGCCAAACGTAGAAGGACTGGATCTTGAAAATGCAGGGGTTACGTATACAAAGAAGGGAATTCCTGTTGATGCGAAGATGCGAACATCCGTTAAACATATTTATGCCTGTGGCGATATCAACGGAAGTTTTCCGTTTACACATGTCGCAAGTTATGAGGCTGTTGTTGCAATTTATAATGCTATTCTAAAGATCCCAAAGAAAGCGGATTACACTCATGTTCCTTGGGTCACTTATTTAGATCCTGAAGTCGCTTCAATTGGATTAAATGAAACGCGAGCGAAGGAAGCGGGAATTGAATATGTCGCGCATGTTGAAACCCTCAATCATAATGATCGCGCTTTAGCTGAAGGCGAAAATCATGGGTTTATTAAAATTATTTTAAATAAAAAAGGACAAGTGATTGGTGTTCAAATCGTTGGTTATCACGCTGGTGATCTGCTTTCAGAATGGATTCCTATTTTAAATGGCAAAGTAAAGTTATCTGTCATCACCGATGCCATGCATCCTTATCCAACTATGGCAGAGATTAATAAAAATTCGAGTGTGAATTATTTAGTCTCAACGATTCCTGGTTGGACTAAAAAATTAACAAAGATGCTTTTTGGGTATCAAGGTAAGATTTAAGGTTTGAATTTAGCTATCATTTTGTATTGTGCGTTTTGAAGAAGGGCGGCTAGTGATATCAGATAAAGTGGAATGAGTGGATAGATATAGCGTGCTAGTGTGAAAAAGATAGAGTAGGCTGCGATAAAACAAACGATAAAAAATAAGATGTTCGCATAGATTAGATTCTCGGCGACTAATTGTTTAGATTTTATGTAACACGAGATTAGTAGATAAGTTTTAATGAGTAAAAATATGATGGCCCCAAATGTCAAAATAGGCATTGTAAAAAAGATTCCGTAATTATAAGGTTTGAATTTATAAAGGCTAAGAATGGCTTTGGGATAGTTAACGTAGGCGGTGATGGCTGATTCCCAAAAATACATTTTTAGCGTCTCCACTCCTGTAAAAAAAGCATACTGTATCGGATTCCCAATAGCGCGTCGAATGGCAAATTCGATAAGTTTTTTGTTTTGTTCATCTGGATTTAAATTTTTCTCATCCAACATTCTCCGCATTTTAACTCCTATTTCATCAGAAGTTAAATAAGACCAGTAATTGCATTCTTGTGGGTTTGTTACAGAATGACAAAATCCCCATCCAGGTACAAAAGCAATCCCAGCCCAAAACCTTTCGGATGTGAGTTTCCCTGTCCGTCGAGCTGTATTTCCATATAAAGCCCAAGCGCCGCGATCCGTTATCGTAAAATTTCCGTTCAGAGACTTATTAATGTTTTTATATAGACAGATGATGCCTTGGTAGGCAGATAAAAAAATAATGATAAATATAAACAACTTCTTAACCGCTTTGTAATTTTGATTAATCAATGAAATTAAACAAGCAAGACAAAAGGGGATGATATATAAAAGGAATACCAGCTCACCAATTCCTTTGACAAAGGTGAACATACTAAATGTGATGGCTAGAAGGACGGAGGGTATGATAAGTTTTTTTGGATTTGTTTCTTTAGTATCCATTAATATTTTTGAGGCACAAAGACTTGCAAGAACGATAAGCAGGATGAAAGGATATGTTAAAATTTCTGAATAGAGACGTAAAGCGGTATTGGTGGTTGTGGGAGAAAATCCTAGATAGAGAATGACGCAAGATGAATAAAAATTATTGACCTTTAATTTGCGTAAAAGTAAGAGGGTTAGGATTTGTGTGCTAAAAAGTATCGCAAATTGATAGAGAACTTGAATTTTTTGATAGGATATTGAAAGGTAAGACCCAATCCGCATAGATATAGAAATTAAAAAAGGGTAAAAAGGCTCGCGGTTGGGCCCAGTTTCTATATAGGCCTTCCATCCTTGATCAACAAGCAATTGTCCTAATTCTTCATACCCAATGGCATCATGCATGATGATCATCGATGTACTAACCCCGAGATAAATCCAATAGAAAAAACATGCCGCAAGAGATACGAGAATGGCAGGAGAAAATAGCTCTTTTAAGTGTTTCATCGGCTCTATTATATACGGAGTTAATGCTTTTGGTGAATATTTATTCGCCATTTTTAAACAATAGGGTATATAATGTCGGGAAAGTACCCCTTTAAAAAGTATGTGTTATGACCATTTTTAACAAAGCCAAAAACTCCCATTCCTTTTTTTCAATATCCTTTCATTCTGTTATTCTTATTTTTTCATTTTTTATATGGTGTTATCTATTTCGTGGATATTTAAGCGGTGAGTTTTTACTCGAATTGGATGCGAAGTCTTATTATGAAAATTTTAAGTTTTTTTTGGATAATTTAAGCCGTGGTGTTTACCCCTTGTGGAATCCCGAAACGTTTGATGGCATGCCCAATGACTTTTTCTTAAGACGGATTGGCGAACACAATCCCTTTTATTATGTGATGGCCATAGCAATGGCAGAGGGAGTAAGTTTTTCTTTTTGTTACTTTTCTTTTTTGGCAGGGTATTTTTTCTTAGGCATAATAGGGTTTTATCGTTTGAGTATCCTGATTTTTAAGGATAAGGATTTGGCCTTGGTGGCAAGTTTACTATTAATGTTTTCAGGTTTTGCCGGTATTTTATTTAAATCCTTTCTAATTCTTTTGTTTGTTCCTATGGTTTGGTTTTTTGTTTTCCTCCTTGATTTTGTACGGCGACAATCACGCATGGCATTTCTCGGAATGATTTTAACGTTAATGATTACATCCTCCACATATATCCCTTTTTATTTTCTTACCATTTTTTTATCTTTTTTGATTTTTTGGGGTGTTGTTTATCGAAAAGATGTGAAGAGCGTTTTAAAAGTATTTTTTGAATTTATGAGCACTCAACGATTACTCTTTGGTTTTAGCGTTGTTTCATTGATTCTAGCGTTGATTCCTGGCGTAACATTTTTTTGGGAAGTCAGTCGAGGAGATATGGTTTTTCCTGTAAGGCATTTGGCCTCGGGTAATGCTCATGCTTTAACGGTGAATGTGCAGTCTAGTGCTCACGGCGGTTTACCAGGGGGGGATGTTTGGCAGATGTTGTTCGGTGATTGGAAGAATATGACATTAGGTCGAATATATGTCCCCCTCGTGACGTACATACTTTTTTTATTAGGGTTTTTTACCCGAGTGACCCGTTTGGCAATCTTATTTGTTATGTGGTTTACGTTCATGTTTTTGTTATGTGTTTACGATGCTGGGCCAATTTATCAATGGTTATATAAATACGTTTTTTACTTTAAATATTTTAGAAATTTTCATTTTTTTATTTGGTTAATACTAATTCCTTTGTTTATTTTGTTAAGTGTTGAACAATTGAAAGTCTTCTTAGCGCAACGTGGCCGAGGTAAATTAGTTCAACAATATACACCTTGGAAGCTCATTGTAATCTCTTTTGTCATTCTTGCTGAGCCTGTTTGGGTATTCTCAAGTCTGCATAACAATGCTCCCAAAAGAATAGATCCGTATACATACGATAAACCCTATCTTGATTTTTCTTATTTGCGAAAAAGAAAGGGGTCGAGAAAAATTTGGAATGCTGATTATGAGGCAGGCAAGCGTACTGTCTTAAAAAATCCTTATAAAGCTCAATCCATTTATTTTGGAACGAGTCATTATAATTTTTTGCGATCTAATGTAAAAGACTTGGTTTTCTATGAGTATATGCGTTTTAAATTTTTATTATACGATGCTGTAGAGGTTATTAAAGATGCGCCTTTTGATGCAGCTCATATTTCTTTCTGGATTGATATCCAGCAAAGAATACAACAGAACCTTGCAACAGCACAAAATAGGGCGTTTGTTTCAGCAGGGGAAGATTTTAAGTTTGAAAATGTAGTAAATCCTGCACAACATGTTTTATCTGTTGAGAGTCCTTCAGAAAAATTTAAAGTCCTGGATTACAATGTTAATCACATTCGTTTAAAAACAAATTTTTCTACACAGAAGTTCTTAGTCTTTAACGATAATTACTATAAGGGATGGCGTGCTTTTATAAATGATCAGCCTGTGACCATTTGGCGAAGTAATATTGCATATAAAGGAATATCGTTACCTCGGGGGGAGAATGTCGTCTTGTTTCGGTATGGATCGATTTTTGTTATTTTGTTTAACTATGTTTTAACATTTCTTATAGGGTTTATATTATTTTTGATGTGGAGAATGTATGGTCAAGAAAAAAAAAGGCGTTAAAGAGAAAAAGGGTCATTTCTTTAAACGTATCATCAATCAAACGGTAAGTCTTTATCTCATAGCGGCAACCGTGTTGGTATTTGGGGTGAATTATGAAAAATTGAATATTGGTACGAATATTCGTATGCAAAGATATTCATCTGAAAAAAGTTATCGGGATTTAGTTGGCGTGATGAATCAAACCAATGCCGTCAATCAATCGGTTTTTAAAGGTTATGCCTATTATTATGAAAAAATTTTAGAGAATGCTCCTGAGAATGGGGCTGCTTTAACGGTGTTAGGATATTGCTATTATCATTTAGAAAAAAAAGATAAAGCTATTGCTGCTTATAAACAGGCCATTAAGACAAATCCGGATGTTTTTTGGAATTATTTTAATTTAGGGGTTATTTATTTTAAAAAAGGGGCCTATCGCGATGCTGTCAGTTATCTGGATTTGGCCATCGAGAAAATGCCGGAGGCTAGTCTGTCTTTTATCAATGATTCAAAGGCGATTTTTAAACCTATTATTGAAAGTAATCAGTTGACTGTAGAACAATTAAGAGAGCAATTGAAAGGTGGTTACAAGGACGCTTATCAGATGTTAGTGATTAGTCACTATCGATTAAAGCAATATCAGCTAATGATGAAATACGCGCAATATGCCCAGATTGCAAAAATTGGAAGTTTGGATGTGTTTTATTTTTATATGGGACTTTCTGCATATAAACAAAGAAATGTTGATTTGGCTTTAGATTATGTTCAAAAAAGTTTGGATATCAATCCTACGTTAAAAATAGCTGAAGGATTGGATGATTTGTGTGAGAAAGCGAAGAGTAGCGGAGGTGCGTATGATTTGGAGCAGGCATTATCACCGTTTGCTGAGCTTAAATTAGAGAAGACGGCTGTGCGTGTCTTTTAAGGAGAAGCAAAATTTGTTTTCCTTGTCTTGTGTTCCATAATTATTGATGGTAAGCTAAGTTCAAAATTAGAGAAAGGAATTAATTCGTGGTCAGATTAGTATTTTTATTATCACTATTAGTAATAGTTGTATTAAATATATATGTAGCAAATTTTTATCCTCCCATTTGGTGGTCCATGGTCGTCTTTGGGCCTATTTTAATTATTGGCCTTCTTGATATGTTGCAAACAAAGAAGGCGGTAAGAAGAAATTTTCCTATCATTGGTAATTTTCGTTACCTTCTTGAAGCCATTCGCCCTGAAATCAATCAATATTTTGTTGAATCTAATTCATCTGGCCGACCCTTTAGTCGTGAAGATCGCTCTGTTGTTTATCAAAGAGCGAAGGGTCAGCGCGATACTTTGCCGTTTGGTACGCAAATGGATGTTTATGAAGTTGGTTATGAATGGCTCAATCATTCTGTGACACCAACTCTTGTCGATCCAAATTCTATGCGTATTATTATTGGTTCTGAGCAATGTAAACAGCCTTATAGTGCGAGTATTTTAAATATTGGTGCGATGAGTTTTGGTGCTCTCAGCAAAAATGCAATTTTGGCCCTTAATCAAGGTGCTAAATTGGGGAACTTTGCGCATAATACGGGTGAGGGTGGTATCAGTCCTTATCATTTGGCAGGGGGTGGTGATTTAATTTGGCAAATTGGGACAGGTTATTTTGGTTGTCGTAATAAAGATGGTAGTTTTTGTGAAGAGCTGTTTGTGGATAAAGCTATTGATCCTCAGGTTAAAATGATTGAAATAAAATTGTCTCAAGGCGCTAAGCCTGGAGGGGGAGGTATTGTTCCAGGTGTTAAGGTTACTAAGGAGATTGCTGATATTCGAGGTGTTCCTGTTGGAAAAACGGTCGTTTCTCCAGCGTCTCATTCAGTATTTAATACGCCAGTTGGGCTTTTAGAGTTTGTTCAAAAATTGCGAGATTTATCAGGTGGAAAACCTGTTGGTTTTAAATTATGTGTTGGTAAGCGACATCAATTTTTAGCCATATGTAAGGCGATGCTTAAGACAGGAATTTATCCAGATTTTATCTCTGTAGATGGAAGTGAAGGTGGAACGGGTGCCGCTCCCTTAGAATTTTCGAATCGTTTAGGTTATCCTTTGACGGAAGGTTTAAGATATGTTCATAATTCATTGGTGGGTGTGGGTGTAAGGGAGCAAATTAAAGTATTAGCGAGTGGAAAAATTATTACGGGTTTTGGTATGGTTCATCGAATGTGTACGGGGGCTGATGGTATTTATTCGGCACGAGGCATGATGTTATCTTTGGGATGTATTCAGGCGGTCAGTTGTAATACGAATGCCTGCCCGGTTGGAATTGCAACGCAGGATCCTGGTCTTGTTGTTGGTTTGGTTGTTAAACAAAAGAATAAAAGGGTTGCCTCGTATCATGAACAAACGATTAGAAGTTTGAGTAAATTAATAGGTGCGATGGGTCTTAATCATCCTTCAGAATTAAGTCCTTGGCATATTATGCGTCGTATTGATGCCATAACGGTGAGTCATTATTCTGGGTTGTACGATTTTATTGAAAAGGGATGTCTTTTAGGTAGGCATGTTCCTGCCCATTTTGCTGAGGCCTGGAAAGCAGCCTCAGCAGATACATTTGATCGGGTATTTGAATAAAGAGGGGGTCATTTTGTTGTTGAAAAAAATAAGTGAGGTTAACTAATGTCAAAAAAAATATTAATTGTCGATGATGATCCTGTTATTGTGCGGTTAATGCAATCGAAGTTAAAAGAACAAGGCTATGATGTGTTCACTGCCGTCGATGGCTTAGATGCTCTTGTAAAAGTAAAGAAAGAAAATCCGGATTTGGTTGTTCTTGATATTGTTATGCCAGAAATAAATGGATATGATGTGTGTTGCGAACTTAGATTTAATAAAAATTTTGAGAAGATTCCAATTGTTATTGTGACGGAGACGGAGAAGGAAATTGATGATAATATTGGAGAGCGCGTTAACATAGAACATTTATCAAAGCCTGTTGATATCAAAGAATTGATGGAGAAGATAGAGAAACTGCTAAATGGGTGAAGCCAAACGAAAAAACAAAAAGTCTGGTAGGTCATTTCAACTCTCACCACAGAAAAGTAAGTTTGCTACTATTTTTATTGTTGTTATTATTCTCGCTGTGGTGGGCATAGATTTTATCCAAAGAAGTAAAAACTCTCCTCTAACTTATTTTGATCCAAATAGATCCAAGGGTAATGTCGAGGCGCCTTTACAAATCATTGAGTTTGTTGATTTTCAATGTCATGAATGTTTTAAGGGGGCGAAAATTCTAAAATCTTATAGCGATAAATATCCTGAAGCTATCCATTTAACGATTAAACATTTTTCTTTAGGTCAAAAGAACTCCGTTATTGGGGCTATCTATGCGCAATGCGCCGCTAACCAAGAACAATTTTGGCCTATGCACGATTTGTTATTTGAGAATCAAAATAATTGGCGTAAGATGCCAGGTGTTGAAGCGTATTTAGATAGGTTTGTAGCACAATTGTCTTTGGATGGTAGTGCTTTTCAACAATGTGTCCAAAGCAACGATGTCCGTATTTTAGTTAACAATGAACATTCTTTAGGGCAAGCTCACTTTGTGCAATCAACCCCTGCTTATTTTATTAATGAAGAGTTGGTTGTTGGTCTTATAACCCTTGAGGCTTATTTAAAAGATTATTTTGAAGAGCAAAGAGGGGATTTATTATAAGTGGCTTTTTGAAGTATTCGCGGGTAATCTTGAGGCTAAAAACTTTTGTGATGCTCAAACATCCTTCGCTCAATAGCTTTTCTATTGATGGTCAAGCCATATGATCATAAGAGCGAGTTCCACAGCAAGCAATTTTTAGAAAAATGCGTAGCGAGGACTGTCCGAGCGAATGATCATATGGCTTGACCATCAATTTATTGTAAGCTATCGGCTGCGGAACTGCGCGTGACAAAATTTTTTAGCCTCAAGATTGCCACTTGAATTTTCAAAGAGTTTCATAAGTTTATTAAATTATTTCGACTTAGAAAGAATTATTAGTTATGAAAGTATCCTTAATTGGTGTTGGTTTGATGGGATATGCAATGGCCGAGAGACTTATTGCTTCAGGTCATCAGTTAACAGTCTTTAATCGTAGTACCTCAAAGGCTGAGCCTCTTAAAGAATTAGGGGCAACGATCGCGGTTAGTGCTAAAGATGCCATACAAGAGGCTAGTGTTGTTATCCTTATGGTCAGTGATGCGCGCGCTATTGAGCAATTGCTTTTTACAGATGGGCAGGTAAATCTTTCTGGACAAACCATTATTCAAATGGGAACGATAGCCCCTTCTGAGAGTATTGAAATTCAGAAAAAATTATTTAAGCAAGATTGCCACTACTTCGAATGTCCCGTACTCGGTTCTCGAAATGAAGCAAGGGAAGGGCGGTTAATTCTTTTAGTTGGGTCTTCGAAAGAAAAGTTTGAACGTTGGCTTGATTTTCTAAAAGTTTTTGGGCCTTCTCCTCGATGGATTGGTGATGTAGGAAAAGCCGCAGCACTAAAGTTGGCCTTAAATCAGTTGATTGCCGCTCATGCCTTAAGTTTTTCGTTAAGTTTAGGAATCATTGAAAAGAATGAAGTGGACGTCGATACGTTTATGACCATATTACGAGAAAGTGCTTTGTATGCTCCTATGTATGATAAGAAGTTATCAAATTGGATGAAACAAAGTTATGAAAATCCTAATTTTCCAACCAAACATCTTTTGAAAGATGTCGATTTGATTCTTGATGAGGTTAATAACAAAGGGTTGAGTAACGAAATACTGCAGGCTATGAGAAATGTTATTGAACAGTCCGTTAACGAAGGTTTAGGTGATAAAGATTATTCTTCTGTTTTTCAAATTATTAATCGATTAAAATAATTGTCTATGATTAAAGCTCATGAATTAACTAAATACTTTGGACGTCAAAAGGTTCTTGATCAAGTCTCCTTTGAGATAGGTAAGGGGGAGATTGTTGGTTTTCTTGGGTCAAATGGGGCTGGCAAGACAACGTTAATGCGGATATTAACATCATTTCTGCCAGCATCATCAGGAGATGTTTCTATAAATGGTTTTGACGTGGCTAAGAAGTCATTGGCTGTTCGCCAAATTGTTGGCTACTTACCTGAAAATCCTCCTTTGTATCTCTCTATGACCGTTAAAGATTATTTAAAGTTTGCCGCTAAGTTAAAAGACGTGGCAGCAAAACAATGCTCTGCTCAGGTTGAGAAAGTGATGAGTGAGTGCCGGTTAAAGGACGTAGAACATAAGGTTATTGCAACGCTGTCCAAAGGATATAAACAACGTGTAGGTATAGCTCAAGCCATTATTAACGATCCAAGCCTTTTAATATTAGATGAGCCAACCAGTGGATTAGATCCTGTTCAAAATCTTCAGGTGAGAAATTTGATTAAAAATTTAGAATCAGAGCGTACCGTTATTCTTAGCACACATATCCTTTCTGAAATTGAGCAGGTCGCCAAACGGGTGATGATTATCAAAGAAGGGAAGGTCTTAGTAGACGAACGATTGTCTGATTTATTAACGAAATCAAGTGCGCAAAAAAGAATGGTATTAAGAGTAAAAGGTGAAAAGAAATGTGTCGAGACTGTTCTTGAGAAGATAAATGATGTTTGTCTGCTTAATACTGTATCTTCCTCACAGGAACATCATTTTGATCTCGAACTTGCCGATGAGAAGTTGATTCATGAGTTATTAAGTTGCCTGGTTAATGAACCGGTCCAAATATTAGAAATGAGTCCAGCGGTTTCTCGGCTGGAACATACGTTTGTTTCAATGGTAAATGAAAATAATGACTAAAATTTTCGCTATCACACAAAAAGAATTAAGTGGTTATTTCCGATCACCAATGGCCTACATTGTTTTATTGGTGACGATGTCTATTTTTCATGTCTTTTTCTTTATTATTATCGATCACAATCAAGAAGCAACATTGCGTGATGTCTTTGCTGTGATGGAATTTTTATTTGTTTTTATAGTGCCTTTGTTAACGATGAAGGTTTTTGCTGAAGAGAAGGCGACGGGCACGATGGAGTTTTTGATGACGACCCCAACAACGAATACCGCGATTGTTTTGGGTAAATTTTTTGGGAGTCTTATTTTTATGACAACTATCATAGGCGTCATTTTTGTCTATTACGCGATTATTGAGTTTTATGGATCTCCCGATCGATTGGCCACGTTTTCTGGCATTCTCGGCCTTTGGCTTGAAGGCGCATTGTTTGTCGCCATTGGCCTTATGGCTTCTTCCTGGACGCGCAATCAAATGGTGGCTGCGATTTGTACGTATCTCATTCTTTTTATGTTATATTTTTCAGTCACCCTTGAAAAATTTCTTTCAGGGACCCTTGGAGCACTTGTTTCCTATTCTGGCGTTTGGTCGCATACCAAAAACTTTTCAGCAGGTCTCATAACACTTTCAGATGTAACTTATTTTGTCACTGGCATTGTGCTATCACTTCTTATAACCCGTTACTGTATTGAAAATAGATTATGGCGTTAAAAGATAATTTTAAAAAACTACCGATGCTTCTTTTGCTTGGGTGTGTCTGCATCATAGCGGGTCTTGGGATTTCTTTTATCGAAGGTTACGCAAGTCAGAAGTATTTATTGCTCACCGCGGTCGGGGCTTTGTGTTTATTGGTCGTGTGTGTGGTATTGGATCGTGGGCTTCGCGGATCGCGAAAGCAATCTTTGTGGCATAAATGGCTTTATTCGGTTTTGATTTTTGTTTTATTGGCAACGGTTTATGTGGAGGTTAATTATTTAGGGTATTTTTACAATGTGAGATTTGATGTCACGAAACAAAAACAACATACGTTATCAGATAGTACAATAGATTTTCTTGCCGAGTTAACACAGGATGTTAAACTCACAGTGCTTCACGTTGGGATTGCTCCTAAATATGTCGAAGATATATTAAGCGAATTTAAGCGGCATTCTAAAGGAAGAGTTGCAACCGAGGTAATAGATCCTCTTGTTGATATTGGTTATGCCGCACAATTTGATACGGTCATTACAGGAAAAGAACAACGGCTCATTGTTCAGGCCGCCAATGAACGGCGTGATGTAGATTTTTCCGAAGAGCCTCTGACAGAAGAAGACATCTTTAATGCGATTCTGCGCGTTACAAGAGAGGCCCGGCATGTTTATTTTCTCTCCGGTCACGGAGAGCGGGAGATATTCGAAGAAAACGAAAAAGGTTTTAATACGTTTACGAAAAAGTTGTTGGCCAATAATATTATTCCCAAAGAGCTTTTCTTGGGGGTAACAAAAAAGATTCCAGAGGATTGCGATGTCTTGGTGGTAGTGGGGCCGAGTGAACCTTTAGATGAATTAGAGATCACTTTGATTAGAGACTATCTTGCCCAGGGAGGAGATGCTTTTTTCTTAGTCGAACATACGTTTGTGTCAACTTCAGATAAACCGATTCGTGATGAGGATCTTCATCGTAATCCTTCTCTTAACGAAATCGTTGAGGATTGGGGCATCACGATAGAAGAGGATGTTGTTATTGATTTGGCAAGTAACGTTGGCGACCCTGGAAGTCCAGCCACCAAAAATTATCTCACTCATCGCGCGATTGTCGGCGGTTTAGATTACACTTTTTATGTTCGCCCACGCTCTATCTCAATGAAGAAGGACCGGCGAAAAACAATTAAACTAGCCCCCTTAGTGTTAACCGCTTCTGAAAAACAAAGTTGGGCGGAAAAGAATCGTTTTATTGATCAGATTAAATTTACAGAAGGAGAAGATCGCGCCGGCCCCGTCCCGTTAGCCTTTGTTATCTTCGAACCTCAAATCGAAGAAAAACTCTCCGAGACCCGCATCGTCGTTTTCACAGACGCTGACTTTCTTAGCAACGCCTTCATCGACAGCTACAGCAATGCCCAGATGGGCCTTAAATCTATTAGCTGGTTAACGGAATTGGATTTTAAGGTTTTTGATAATAAGTCTGATATAGAGGTAGAACAACTCAACTTAACCTCCCAACAGAAGCGTATGGTTGTCTTGGTGTTATTATTGATGCCAATTATTGTTCTGTTGATTGGATTGTCTGTTTGGATTAAGTCTTTGAAGAGAAGCTAGGGGCAGAGAAAAAGGTGCCCTTTTTTATTTGTAATAGTATTAATATTATTAAGCAAAGCCCACTTTTCACTCCGAATTATTGTATTTTTCCCCGTTTATTGTTAACTCCAGAGTTGAATTAGCCATTGCATTTTGTGGCTTGATTAAGACTCAAATTTTCATTCAAATTTGATGCAAAACCTTAAGTCTTTTGTTTTCATGTTGTTATGAATCAATTAGGGTGTTATACAAAATTTTCTTTCAAAAAGACAACGTTTTCTTTTGAATTTTTGGCAAACCTAGGTCACTTGTGGATTGCATGCTAAACTTTAACGAGTGACAAATTTGTCAGCCGGTATCATAAATGGCTTGCTGACTAAAAGAAAGGAGGGGATCAAGATGAGTATAGAAACTTTAGTTTTAGAACCACTTAAGGGTATGATGGATACTGTCTTGTTCAGTTTCATCCCCACTTTGTTTATAGCCCTATTGATTCTAGGGGTCGGTTGGCTTATGGTTCGGTTTTTACGCGATAAGGTTATCGTGTATTTTTTAGAGTTAATCGAATTTGATAAGATTGCCGATAAAATGGGGATAAAAGCTGTCCTTAAATCAGGTGGTATCAGACGTAGCCCAAGTGCTGTTGTAGGATGTTTAGTCTATTGTGTGATGATGGTCATGGTTCTTATTTTGACTGTTCAAGCACTAGGTTTTCATTTTGCTGCAGGACTCATTGATAGCATGTTGGGGTATATTCCTAGTGTTATTATAGGAGCGCTTGTTCTTATAATTGGTATGTATTTAGCACGGTTTGTTTCCGTGTTAGTTTACATCGCCGCTAAACACACAGATATGCCAGCACCAGCGATGCTTAGTCGTTTATCTAAGCTTGTTATCATGATTTACGTCGCGATTCTTTACCTTAAAGAAATCGGTTTTGTCGCGTTATTTGAAGGCGTGCATTACACTATCTTTATTGGTGGTGTGGTCTTTGCTTTAGCTTTGGCTTTTGGCTTAGCGGGTAAAGATGTTGCTTCACATTATTTACATGTATTTGATGTGAAAAAGTCGGCCAAATAATGAGACTCATATATGACGAGGCAGTCACCCTTATAGGGTGGCTGCCTTTTTTTTGACTCCTATACATATTGTGTTATAATATCGCCTTATGATTTCCGCAAATAATATTACATTACAGTTTGGCAAACGTCGTCTGTTTGAGAACGTCAACATCACCTATACTCAGGGGAATTGTTACGGGCTGATTGGGGCTAATGGATCTGGAAAATCTACGTTTTTAAAGATTTTGTCTGGTGAGATTGACTCAACCAGTGGTGATATCGCCATTACGCCGGGGGAGAGGTTGTCTGTCTTAAAGCAGGATCAGTTTGCTTATGATGAGTGTGAGGTTTTAACAACTGTTCTAATGGGGCATGACAAACTTTATAAGATTATTAAAGAGAAGGATGACCTGTATGCCAAGCCAGATTTTTCCGATGCTGATGGCATTCGTGCCTCAGAGTTAGAAGCGGATTTTGCTGAAATGGATGGCTGGAATGCGGAGAGCGATGCGGCCAAGTTGTTAAGCGATCTTGGTATTATGGAAGATCGGCAGTCTTTAAAAATGAAACAGCTTGAGTCGAGCCAAAAAGTTCGTGTTCTTTTGGCACAAGCTCTTTTCGGAAATCCCGATATCCTTCTTCTCGATGAGCCTACTAATCACCTTGATATGGAAGCCTGCATGTGGTTGGAAGAATTTTTATATAACTTTGATAATACAGCGATCGTCGTTTCCCATGACCGCCATTTTTTGGATCGGGTTTGTACCCATATTGCTGATATCGATTTCGGACGTATCCAATTGTATCCAGGGAATTATACCTTTTGGTATGAGTCCAGCGCGCTTGCGTTAAAACAAAAGCAACAATCCAATAAAAAGGCTGAAGAGAAGAAAAAAGAATTACAAGATTTTATTGCTCGCTTTAGCGCCAATGCCTCTAAGTCTCGTCAAGCAACGTCACGTAAGAAAATTTTAGAGAAATTAACATTCGAAGAATTTAAACCGTCTTCACGCAAATATCCTTACATCAATTTTCAATTTGAGAAAGACTCCGGAAACGATTTATTGCATGTCCAAAACCTTTCGAAATCGATTGATGGGCAAAGTATGTTTAAAAGGTTTCATTTAGATGTGAACAAAGGCGATAAGATTGCATTTATGGGGCGAAACGATTTAGCGAGATCTGCTTTTTTTGATGTGCTTATGGGCGAGCAAGAAGCTGATGAGGGGACATTTAAATGGGGCGCCTCAACATCAAGAGCCTATTTTCCAAAAGAAAATGTTAAATATTTTCAGTCAGAATTAAATCTTATTGACTGGTTAAGACAGTATTCGGTTGATCGCGAAGAAGGATTTGTTAGAGGGTTTTTGGGACAGATGTTGTTTTCTGGGGAGGAGTCGTTAAAACAGGTTAAAGTTTTATCTGGAGGAGAGCGCGTGCGTTGTATGCTTTCTCGTATGATGTTAACGCGTGCGAATGTTTTATTGTTAGATGAACCCACCAACCATCTCGATCTAGAATCTATCACGGCTCTTAATGAAGGGCTTGAAAAATTTCAAGGAACAATCCTTTTCTCCTCCCATGATCATCAGTTTGTTCAAACGATAGCTAACCGTATTATAGAAATCACCCCAAATGGTGTCATTGATAAACAAGGCACTACCTTGGATGAATACCTATCAAACGCAGAAATCAAAGCTAAGCGGCAGGCCTTATACGAAGAATCAGCCGTTAAAGGTTGATATTGCATTACTCATTCTCTCCTCTAACATTTATTTCAATTGAATCTTCTTCATAAATTTGTATTTCAATGACAAATGGCCGACAGCATCTCTCACAGTCTGAAATCATTTTTTGAGTTCTGCCCGCAGAGATATCCACACTCATAGAGTTTGAAGTTCCACAATAAGGGCATAAAAAGTTGTTTTCAGGTGTTAAATCCATAGAAGTAATATTGGTAAACAATCTGTTCAAAAGGTATTATTCCTATGTTAGGATAGTTTGAAGTTATCGTCAAAGAGAATTTGTTAATCATAAATAGAAGAGGAGGGTTTGCGCGATGAAATTTTCTAATTTAAAAATTATGTTGGTAGTAGGTCTTATAATGGGTTTTACGTCTGCTATTTCATATGCTCAAGAAGGGGCGGGGGATGCACAAAAACCTCAAGACCAAGCGGCTGAGGTTGTAAAGAATATTTGTCCATTAAGTGGAGAAGTTGTTGGAGAAAATTTAGTTGAATATAAATATAAGAAGAAAGCCTATAAGTTTTGTTGTAAAAAATGTCTTAAAGCTTTTAAGAAAAATAAAAAGAAATATACCCCTGAAATTGCCGATTTGTTTGATGCATTAGAAACGAGTCAAGCAGAAGAAGTTGTAAATACAGTTACCTCAGAGGTAAAGACGTTTGAAGAAAAGAAATAAGGAAATTACCTATGAGTAAGAAGTCATCTTTGAAGTTTATTAAACCTGCCATAATCGTTGTTGCCATTTTATCCGTTGCTGGAATATCCTTTCAAAAAATATCAAATTTCGCAAATGAAAATGCGATCCTCAAAGAAGTTATCAAACGACTAGAAGCCGACTCTCGTTTAGCGGAAGTATTAGTGACGGGAGTTAATTATGAAGAGAAAACAAACAAAAGTTTTACGACGATCAAGCTTCTTGAATATGATGTCTCAGGCGAGCCATTAGAACCAAAATACTTTACGTTTTCTGGTAACATCATTCAGTTTCAATCGTTAGTCATTCGATTCAATGATATTGATATTCGTCAGAAAAGTAAGCTAAAAGATAAGAGCGTCTATTTGTTTTGGAAAGTTTTTTTGCTTGATGGGGAAAATACCCAAGAGTATGAATTAACCAAAATTAATGAAATTCCACAAGGGTATAAAGTACCTGAAGAAGTTGACCCTTACGAGAAAGAGTTGTGGCAAAATTTTTGGACCTCTGCTTTAGATCCAAAAAGAGCTCAAGAGAGTGGTATTAAAAATGCTCAAATAGAAGCTCCTGGCACAATGTTTGTTCCAGGACATCTATACACTATTAATATTGAGCATGACGGTGGATTACGTATAGATTCATCTATTATTTCTCCTATTCTTCGAGGAGAAAAAATTCTTGATGACCTCTAACAGAAATAGTAAAGGAGATGGTTATGTTGGGATTGAGGCTGATAGTATTATGTATAATAATCGGTTTAATGGGAGTAAGTGTATCGTATGCTAATTATGAGGTGTATTCGACAGAAAGTCATGAAAAGGAAGCCGAGGATTTAATTCAGCAATATGTGCAACAAATGGTCGTGCATTCTTTTACAAGGAAGGTAACAGAACTTATTCGTGATATTGTTGTTCATCAAAATATTCAAATGTTTCCAGCTATTGTTATACAAGCAGGGCAGCAAGCAGCTGTACAGTCTTTTTCACAAGAAGATATAAGAGAAATGGTTCGAGAAGTGTATCAAAAAAGTTTTGATTTGGCTTTAGAGCAACGCAGAAGAGGATTTAGCCAAACTCAAATGCAAAATAATATACAAGAAAGCATTGATAAGAAATTAGAACCTATCTTGGAGGAGCCCCTTTTTAAATTTGTTGTTGAACAAGTTCTTTTGCAGGCCGATGCTATGCAAAAACAGATTGTTATTATGGAAACATTTAGGCAACAAGCCCAACTGGCGAATTTGCAACAACAGCAAGTCGCGCGTCAGCAGCAAGTACAATCACAAATTCTGCAATCTTTACCGCGAAATGCTGCTAATTATAGATGATTTTAAAAAGATGAGATTAGGGGAAAAAGAGGGCTTTTAAAGAAAGGCTCTCTTTTTTATGGGTCCTATTTTTTTTGTGCACACATGCAAAGCCTTTTAGAAACAATGTAAGGCTTAAGAAATATGAGAGTTTTAAGCCTTAATATGAAATACTAGAATTAAAACATGTAATATTTTGCTATTTTTAGCTAAAAATAACAAAAAAGTACAATTTTTGGAAAAGTTAAGCTTTGTATTATGAGCTGTTGTTATATAAATGCTTATCATTAATCTGAATAATTAGACATTCAACAATTTGTCTAAAAAACAGAATTTGGGAATATTTTGTATGATTGGAGAAAAATCCGCACCAAAAGAGAAAAATGTCGTTATAAGGGGTATCTTACTGATGGCCATCCTCAGTATCACCTTTCTGACGTTTGCCTCTACAATAGGGCATGAATTTACCAATTGGGATGACCCTGTCTATGTCATAAATAATCCAAGTATTCGTACTCTTACGCCGCAGGCTATTTTGGGTCACTTTCAGCAAACATTGACAGGTATCTATGTGCCCCTAACCACACTGTCTTTTGCTCTTGAGTACAGTGTTGCTCAACTTGATCCTTCGATTTATCATTTTAATAACATCCTCATCCATATGGCTGTTGTAGCTTTGGTTTTTCTTTTTGCGCATCAATGTGGACTTTCTCTTGTGGCAAGCGGCATTGCAGCTCTAGTTTTTGGGATTCATCCCATGCATGTGGAATCGGTGGCATGGATTACGGAACGCAAAGATGTACTGTATTCCTTTTTTTATATGTTGTCTCTTTGTAGCTATTGGCGCTATTTACAAAATCAAAACAAAGCGACATTTGGTATGACAGTTTTTTGGGGTCTGTTAAGTATGTTGGCTAAGCCCATGGCCGTTAGTCTTCCTCTGATTTTATTGTTGTGCGATTTGTTTTATGGGCGAAAACTAAAAAAGAGTGTATTTATAGAGAAGATATTTTTCTTTGTCTATATCATTCCTATTTTGTGTCCTACATTTGTTTATCTCTTTGATGAAAAGTCCATAAGCCTTGATATAGGAGAGGCTCTGTTGATAGGGGTTTGGACGTTTGTTTTTTATATTAAATCATTTTTTCTATTCACTGATTTTAGTCCGTACTATTCTTTGCCTCAGCCCCTGTCGTTGTTGAATGCGCCGTATGCGATATCTGTATGCATTTTCGTTATTTTTGCTTTTATTTTATTTAGATATCGACGCAATAGATGGGTTGTCTTTTCATTCTTATTTTATATTTTCTCAATATTTTTTATGTTGAGATTTAAAGATGTTAGTCGAGTTGATAATTTATGTATCGTTGCCGATAGGTTTATGTATTTACCAAGTTTAGGGTTTTGTATCTTGATAGGAGCGGTATCGGATTACTACTGGAGTAAGTGGCATAATAAAAAGTTATTAAAGAAAATTTTTATCGTCTTTCTTGGCGTGATTTTTTCATTGATGGCTGTTAAGTCGATGAAACAGTGTTTGATTTGGAAAAATGGAATTACGTTATGGAGTAAGGTTATTGATAAGTATCCAGATGTTGCTTTTGCTTATAACAATCGAGGTAATGCTTATAGTCGGGATCAATTTTTTAATGATGCTTTAAAGGATTATTCGCAAGCCTTAATCATCGACCCAAACTACAAAAAGGTTTATAATAATCGCGGCAGTATTTATGGGCAATTAAATCAGTTTGATTTGGCCCTTTCTGATTTTAATAAAGTCATTCGATTAGACCCCCATTATGCCTTTGCTTATTATAATAGAGGAAAAACGTATCTTAATATGAAACAGCCTCTAAAGGCATTAGATGACTTTCATTCGGCGATAATTAATCATAAAAATTATTTTCAGGCTTATATCAGTCGGGGCCAAATTTATTTTGATACTAAAAAGTATGATCTAGCGTTAAACGATTTAAATCAAGCTATCGAAATTAACTCATCTTATTCTCAAGCATATGAGTTAAGATCAAAGATATTTTTTGCATTAAATAGAAAAGATAAAGCAGAAAGAGATAGTCAAAGAGCTAAAGAGTTGTTTCGTGATCAACAGATGTTTGTTTATTAGGAGAGGATTTGAAAAAATTAATAGCAAAGGTGTTTCGCGATAATACAAAATTGATTTGTGATGTAGGAGAGATTGGAGGGTTATTTACAGATTCGACGAGCCTTGAGTCTTTCTTACAGAAAACAGTTGAGATGATTGCTCAGCATATGAACTCTCAAGTGTGCTCGATTTATCTTTATAATGAAGAGCAACGAGATTTAACGTTAAGCGCAACAAAAGGTTTGAATCAAGAACACATTGGTCAGTTAAGGTTAAAGCTTGGGGAAGGATTAACAGGGCTTGCTTTAAAAGAATTACGAGTTATTGAAGAGCGATGCGCTAGCCAAAATCCAAATTTTAAATGTGTAGAAAATTTAGGAGAAGAGCAGTACGAATCTTTTTTAGCTGTCCCAATTTTCCGTGGAGCAACAAAGATTGGTGCCATTGTTATACAAAATAAGAATAAGGCTTATTTTAGTGCAAATGATGAACAAGCTTTGCGTGCGATAACCTCACAGTTAGCCAATACGATCGAGATGACGCGGCTTTTTATGTCGATTAATGAACAAAAAAAGCCATCGACAGACAAGACAGTAGCTTTCGATAGTAAATTTTTAAAAGGACAAGTTGGTTCGCCAGGGTTTGCTTTCGCTCAAGCGATAGTTTTAGAAAATGACCTTTTACGATTGGAAGAAAAAGTTTCTCAAAGTAAAAGAGTCTATTCTTTAGCGGAGTTTCAAAAAGCATTAAGGACAACTGAAATTCAGCTAGAATTTTTTCAGAAAAATGTAGAAGAAAAGCTTTCTGATGTAGCTTCTCTCATTTTTTCTGCGCAAATTTTAATGTTAAAGGATCAGTCTTTTTATCAGTCTATTGTTAAGTTAGTTGAGCAGGGGATGAATCCTCCCAAAGCTATTATGGTCATTGTTGATGATTATGTTCAAAAATTTCAAAAAATAGATAATGCTTATTTAAGAGAGAAAAGTCAAGATGTTCGAGATATCGGTCGACGTCTTGTGAGTAATTTATTGGGGGATTCAGAAGATCTTGGTAAATATAATCAGTGCATTGTTATCTCTAGAGAAATGCTTCCTTCTGAAGTCCTTAAATTATCGTCACAACGAATTAAAGGCCTCGTACTCCTCAGTGGTGGGACCACCTCACATGTTTCTATATTAGCCCAATCGTTACAAATTCCTCTCATTATTGTTGATGAACCTAAGTTAATTAACTTACCTGAATTAACATCTGTTTTGATGGATGCCCAAGAAGGCAATATATATATTGATCCTTCAAAAGATATAAAGCACACCTATGAAGAGAAGGAGAAGTTAAGGGAAAGAGCGTCTCATTCGAAAGGAAAGATTAAGGGTTGCACTCGTTCGCGGGATGGTCTTCGTATTCAATTGATGGCAAACATTAATTTGTTAGGTGATTTGCAATATGCGCGAGATGTCAAAGCAGATGGCATTGGTTTGTATCGAACGGAGTTTCCTTTTATCGTACGCAGTGATTTTCCTTCTGAGGAAGAGCAATACGTCATTTATCAAAGATTAACAGAAGGGATGAAGGGTAAAGAGATTACGTTTCGCACGCTTGATATAGGGGGCGATAAAGTTTTGTCTTATTTCGAATCGCATGTGAAAGAAAACAATCCTTTTTTAGGAATGCGATCAATCCGATTTTCTCTTCGTCATGAAGAGATCTTCTCTCAACAAATTCGAGCGATTCTACGTGCTGGATATAAATCGGATCTTCGTATTATGTTTCCGATGATTTCTTCTATTGATGAGTTTGTCTCTGCCCGTAATATTGTTGATAAATGTCTTAAGCAACTAAAGGATTTAAATATTAAACATCACTCTCAGCCAAAAATTGGAATGATGATAGAACTTCCGGCGGTTGTACAGATAATGGAGGAGTTGGCTTTAGAAGCAGATTTTTTTAGCATTGGCACGAATGATTTTATACAATATATGTTGGCCGTTGATCGAACAAACGAGAAGGTATCCGACCTTTATTTGCCCGAACATCCAGCGATTTTGCGCGCATTAAAGATAATTGTATCTACTGCCAATAAACATCAAAAAGATATTTCCATTTGTGGTGATATGGCGCATCAAAAACAATTTTTATCTTATTTTTTAGGTGTGGGCATTAAAAAACTAAGTCTAAATCCAGCCTATATTCCTGAGGTTCAAGAGGTTATTGAGTCGATCAATATAAATGAGGCGGAAGAACAGTCACGAAAATTATTAACTGTTAGTAAACTTTCAGAAATGAAAAAAATGATAATCAATAAAGGATAAGTTTATGAGATATATTTATCGAATGGGAGCCGTGATTTTGGTGTTATCCCTATTGGGAGGCTGCAGTTATCCGAGTATTAGCTATCGAAAGATTGAGCGAAATATGGTGAAAGTTAATTTCGCAAATGGAATTAATAAATTAGAAGCCCCGATTCTGGCTCAAAATTTTATTCTTTATCGTGGTATGGGAGATCGATTGTATACGCTTAAGCCAATTGGTCAGAAACAATTTGTGCGTTGGTTTAAAGAGGGTGAGGAAATTGAATTTGCTATACCCCCTCAAGATACAACCGGTTACGATGTTGAGATTACGTGGGAGGTTTATTTTCGTGACAGAGAAGGAAGTTTCTTTTGGGGACGTTATCCAGTCATGCCTTTTTATGTGGAGCTTGATGCACAATCGGGGAAGGTCTTAAGCTGGGGATTAAAGAGAGATAGGTAAAATTCGTTTTTTGGTATTTTTTAACATATACTTATAAGACGTTAATTTAGAAAGTCTTTGGTATTCAACAAATTAATATAATTGCTGAGGGTGCAAATAATGAAAAAACTATTAGTTTATTTAACGGGTGGTTTTTTAATTGGTGGAGTGATTTTTTCTTTAGGATCATCTTATTTGGTATTTTTTACCAAAATGGGAAGTGATATTGCGGCCTCAGATAGGAACACTTATTTGTTATTCAATACGCCAATATTAATTTTTATACTAACAATGGGTATTGGGTTGTTAAAGTTTAATAATTGGGCAAGAAAGGGATTGGTTTTTCTATCAGGGGTTGGATTTCTTGTTGGGCTACTGCTTATATTCTTAAAACTATCAATAATTTTTACTTTGTTTAGTAACTTTACACAACAATTTAATTCCTCTTTAATGTTAACCTTTTTCCCTTTTTGGTTTGTTACCCTTTTTTATGTTTGTATTCCTTTGTTTTTTCTTGTTTTTTTCACCAGGCGAGCTGTCAAAATGATGTTTCTTAAAAAGGGAGAAAAGCTCGTCGTTTCATCGGAACCGTTGGGAATAAAGATTCTGGGCATTGTTTTTTGCCTTGCTTCTGCGACATGGTTACTTAAAGTTTTTTCATCTACAGATTTTCAACTGCAGATTACAGCAAATATTTTGATTAGTGGTATGGGAAAACAATTAGCCTCACTAGTGATGTTTGCTTGCTTCGTTTATTTGGCGTATGGTTCTTTTAATTTGAAAATGACTGCTTGGAAGTTATTGGTTGTTGTATGTATCATTAGAATCGTATTAGGGTTATTTAACGTTTTTCTCACAAGTGATGAAACGTACGCTATTTTAATTTCTCAAATGTTTCAAAAAAATCAAGATATACCACAGGTTTTTTACCAATTTAGCTATCTAATGAGGTTGCTTGTCCCGGTATCCATTCTGATTTATGCTTATCGAAAAAGAGGGCTTTTTGTAAATTAATAATTTTTTTAATAATATCGAATAAACGCTCTTCATTATTGTTATCTATAGTGAAGGCGTTTTCCCCTCGTTCCATTCAATAGGATGGAACACAAACGGGCAGTACTTTCGAGTGCTGTCCGTTTTTTTTATGTTATAATAGGCCACTATGAATATACAAAATGTACTTTGTGAGAGGCAAGTATATTATGATTTGCAAAAACAATTTATGAAATAAGATTTAATAAAGGAGTATGGGGTGAAGCAAAAGTGGACTGGGAAAATAGTGGGAGCATTATTAGGATTTCTTTTTACGAGAGGGTTGCTAGGAGTTGTCTTTGGTTTGATCATTGGGCATATTTTTGATGTGGGTAAAGATCGATCTATGAAAAAGGCTTGGGGTGGCATTTTAGGTTTTATGTTTGCCGGTCCTTTGGGTGCCATAGCGGGTGTTTATTTCGGACATGCCCTTGATACGATGAGTTCTGAGGTTAATCATCGTTCCGTTTTTCAAATTAATTTCATATCCATATTGTCATACATTATTAAAGTTGATGGACGAATTGAGAAAGAAGAAGTTAATACCGTTTTAAAGACATTTGCTCAACTGGGATATCAACGTGAAGAAATGGAGCGCTTAGGAAAGACATTAGTTTTTGCTCTTGGACAAGATATAGATTTGAAGCAAACATGTGAGGCTTTTAAAAAGGTTGCGAGTTACGAAGAGCGATTTATGCTCTTGAGAGTTGTGTATTTTGTTGTGATGGCTGATGGCGTTTTTCATGCTAAAGAGAAAGAAGCTATTAGGCAGATTGTTGAGTATTTGGAAATTCGTGATTATGATTTTAAAAGCTTACAAGCGGAGTTTGTCTGCGTAGATGATGATCATTATGCCTTATTAGGATTAAAAAGAGGGGCCACAAAGGTGGAAATAAAGAAGGCATATCGCAAATTAGCTCTTACGCATCATCCGGATCGGGTGGGTCATTTGGGGGAGGAGTATGTCAAGATTGCTACGGAAAAATTCCAAAAAATAAATGAAGCCTACGATAAAGCCCTCAAGGAGCTATAACCTCATACTTTTCAATAGGTTACATTTCAAGATTCATTAAATTGTTTGTCTCCTATTGCATTTTTGAATACAACATTATATACTTCCAGTAGACAATTTGGTTTTCGTTCATTGGACGAAAAGGCAAACTTGGGGTAACCCAAGGACGTCCCGCATTTGTAGTGCGGGACCCCGTTCACCTTATGAGAATAAGAAATGGCGGGGCAAAACTAGAGGGTCCTATTAAGCGATAGGATAGCCAGACTGGCACTAAAAAAGGTGCTAGACTCCTTTAATAAGGAGTTGCCGAATCTGTGGTAGAAGGTATTTAGGCCTATTCTTTTATTTAAAGGAATAGGTTTTTTTATTAAGGGCTTTTGATAAGGAGCCTAACGTGTTAAACCAAATGAAATTTAATTGTCGGATGAGAATTAGAAAGGAAGAGAACTGTCTCTTCCTTTTTTTTATTTTGATAGAGAGATTGAAAATGTTGATAAACGGAGGATTTAAGATGAAAAAATATGTTTCTGTATGGGCCATTATCATGTTTCTCGCAGTACCGAGTGTTGCAACTGCAATGGAGGAAGTAAAATTTATTCAAGCCGTTGACCCGGGGTTTGTTCAACCCGTAGATACTGACGTTTCGCAAGCAGGAGATTTTTACGTGTTGGATCGCAAGGCCTCAAAAGTTTACGTGTTTGATAAGGAAGGAAAATTTCAATGGGGTTTTGGAGATCGTGGATTTGCTTTAGGTAAGATGTCTTTGCCTAATTCCCTGGCGATTTCGCTAAAGGGAAATGTTGTTATAGCAGACACAGGTAATTATCGGGCACAAGTATTTAATCGTAATGGACAAATTTTGTTTGAGTTGGGAAATAAAGGGACTTTGCCAGGTGAGTTTAAAAATGCAACAAGTGTGGCTGTAGATCCTTTAGAAAATATCTATGTCGCAGATACGGAGTTAAACCGCATTTCTCAGTTTAGCCCTAAAGGAGTTTTCTTAAAGGTCATGAATTTGGAATATAAGCCGATGGATTTAGCGTTTGATAAACAAGGAGCTATGTATGTGCTTTTGTCAGAGGCTGGTAAGATCGTCAAATATTCTATTGCAGGTGATGAGTTAAAGGAAATTACTTACTATCAAGACAAAGACAACGTGCTTGCCTCAACAGTGGGAATGACGGTGGATTCAAAGGGTGACATTTATCTTGTTGAACATAATAAACAAAGCATTAAGAAAATCGATCATAAGTCTCAGTTATTATTTTCTTTTGGTTCTCAGGGAGTAGGCAAAGGGCAATTTAACCATCCATTAGGAATATCAGCAGATGATTTAGGTAAAATTTATATCGCGGATTCTGCCAATAAAAGAGTACAGGTTTTAGAAATAAATGGAAGCACAAAACCAGAATTGGCACAGGCCGTTTATTTGCGACCAGTTATTGATTATCAAAAAAGCCTTTCTGCTAATGATTCGATATCTGATGTCGATTATGTTCCCAACAAAGGGTTATATGCCTTATCGAATGAAAAAGGATATATTATTGTTAAAGGAGAACTTAATCAATTAATTGGTGACTCAAGTGATGAAAAGTTACATTTAAGCAATCCAAAAGCAATCCATGTGATGGATGATGGGCGTATGTTAGTAGCTGATACGGGTCATCATCGATTGAAGTTTCTTAAAACGGATGGTACTCATGATTATACGTTTGGAAATAAAGGTGATCAAGATGGCGAATTTAATGCTCTTGAAGGTGTAGCCTCAGATTCAAAAGGGTATATCTATGTCGCTGATACAAACAATAATCGTATCCAGATGTTTAATAGTGATGGCATTTATTTATCTTCTTTTGGTAGAAAGACGGAAGTATTAGATGATGCTAATCCAATGGGAGGAACTTTTCTGCATCCAAAAGATTTGGCTTTTAATTCGAAAGATCATCTATACGTCTTAGATTATAAAAATAAGAGGATTCAAATCTTTGATGATCAGAAGATCTTTATTAAAGAAATAGGTGGGGCTCGCGATTTGGTAAAATTTTTAGAACCCATCGATATTGCGATTGATAACAACGATTATCTTTATGTAGCCGATCGTGGAGAACACAATATTAAAGTGTTTGATCATGAAGGCCAATTAGTTCTTACCTTTGGATCCAATGGAAAAGGTCCAAGTCATTTTCCTGCGCTTTCAGCTATTGCTAGCTGGGAAGGGCAAATTTACGTTGCCAATAAAAATTTAGATGATATTGCTGTGTTCGCTTTTCAACCAAATAACACTATGAAAAAAGAACGCGTGTATATCACAAAAATATCATTGCCATTACTCATGGATAACGCTACAGAAGAAATTAAACAGACAATGGCAAAGAAGTTGACGTTTGAAAATATCAGAAAAGAGTTATCACAGAAACTAAATGTATCAGAGGACATATTAAATCAAGTTATTAAAGTAGAGGCTGAGGAATATTTAGGCGATGGAAGGTTAAAGTTGACTGTAAGTGCTCCTAAGGTTTTGCGAATGACTAAGACAGAAGTAGAGCCTATACAATAATAACTCAAAAGTTTATTATTGGAGCAAGAACTATGAAGACATCGCAGTTAACTTTAATATTATTATTAGGTTTTGTGATGTCTTCTTTTTTGGGGTGTGATCAATTTCGTCCTCAGGAAAAGGGTCTGGTTATTGTTGATCCAAATTCAGAAGCAGTTGTTGTTGATGAGCAGGGAGATGAAATTGAAAGTGATTATGTTGATATTGTCGAAACGGTTAAGTCTTCAGAAACTGTTATCTTAAGAGATAACAAAATATTTACCAAAAATTCAAAGAAAAAATTTATTGAGAAAGATGCATCTCCCGCCATACCTGCAACAAAACAAGGTAACGTTAATAATTTAGAAGACGCTATTAAAGAAGATCGTGTACCCACAACAAATTTTCAGTCTAAAGATACGCCTAAAGTTAAAAAAGTCGTTCATGAAAAAAGCATCGATCTCTGCAGTGATCAAGGATATATCTCCTCAGCCGAATGCCGCCTTTGTAGCGATATTCCAGGAGCTATTTGCAGTGAGACGATTAAATTATCTCATGGGGAGCAATGTTTTGAATGTGCCACTCAACAAAAAACTTGCCGAGATTTAGGTTTTTTAAGTAAACGAGAATGTAAGAAATGTAATAAAAATGATGCGACAGAATGTGTATTTAAGGTAGAGGCGGACAACGGAAAATCTTGTTTTGAATGTGTGGATCGTGCCATCAAGTGTAAAGATTTAGGATTGATGAATTTGGATGAATGCACTTCGTGTGACAAAGATCCTAAAATGGAATGCATTGCTGATCAGTTAACTGAGGAAGGGGTTAAGTGTTTTAATTGTGTCATTAAGCCTCAAAAATGTTCACAGCTTGGTCTCATTGATTTGCCTGGATGCCGTACGTGTCAGGAAGATCCCACAAAAGAATGTAAATCATCTAAGAAAACAAATTATGGGCAACAGTGTTATCAGTGTTTTGATAAAGAACAGAGTTGCGCGGAAATTAATCAATTAGATGTCTCAGAATGCTCAGGGTGTTTATCTCAGGCAGGTAAGGAATGTATAAAAACAGATAAAACCAAAGAAGGGTTGCAGTGTTATGGCTGTCAGGATCGTCATGAGTCTTGTGCGCATATAGGTTTGTTAAGCCAAGAGCAATGTGAGTCGTGTGACGCTAGTGAAAAGACACGCTGTGTTGCTGGACGTCAGACATTACAAGGTGAGTCTTGTTTTTCTTGTGTTAAAAAATCAAAAGATTGTCATGGGCTAGGTTACCTTAGTCAAGAAGATTGCAGTATATGTGCTCAAAATCCACAAAAAGAGTGTCAGGCGGAGAGTCAAACAAAAGATGGCGAACAATGTTTCGTTTGTCAGGATAAACCACAGCAATGTCAGGATTTGGGATTATTGGTGTCTAATCAATGTGAAGAATGTCAAAAGGATCCTACTAAAGAATGTGTGACCGCATTAAACACGCAAGAAGGGCAACCATGTTTTGTTTGTCAGGATAAACCGCAACAGTGTCACGACATCGGTCAATTAGCGTTAGATATGTGTTCTGTTTGTTCGAAAGATCCCAATAAGTTATGTTTACCAGGTGATAAAACCGAAGAGGGTGTCCAGTGTTATAACTGTGTCGATAGGCCGCAAGAGTGCAGTGATTTTAATCAACTAAAATTAGATGAATGTTTATTGTGCGAACAGGACGACAGTAAAAGATGTGTGGCGTATGACAAAACAGAAGAAGAGGTTCAGTGCTTTTTATGTGAGGATAAACCGCAAGAGTGTAAAGATTTAGGGTTGTTAGCTCAAGATCAATGTGATTTATGTCAGCAAAATTCAAAGAAGGAATGTAGGGTTGATCAGGTTACAAATAGCGGTGTGCAATGTTATTCATGCGCGGATAAACCACAGGAATGTCGGGATCTAGGATTGTTTAGTGAAGATGAATGTGGTTTGTGCGAAGAGAATCCAAAAAAACAATGTCAGATTGATAAACAAACGAAGGAAGGTGTGTCGTGTTTCATCTGTAAAGATAAGCCAAAGGATTGTTTAGACATTGGGTTATTAAATGAAGAGGGTTGTCAGATGTGTGAGGGGAATGAACGCAAGGACTGCCAAAAGGATGTTCTTACCGATGCCGGTGTGCAGTGTTATACATGTCAAGATAAGCCACAAACTTGTGAAGACTTAGGCTTACTTAATCATGAAGGATGTGGGCGTTGTCAAGAAGATGAAAATACAGAATGTATTTTAGAGGCAAAAACAAATCAAGGGCAAGGTTGTTATTTGTGTGTAGAAAAATTGCAAGATTGTCAGCAGATTGATCAAATCGATTTATCAGAATGTGCGTCGTGTGAAAAAGATGTAAAAAAAGAATGCCAGATTGGTCAAAAGACAAAGCAAGGCAAACAATGTTATGAATGTGGAGAGAAGGCGCAAGAATGTCTGGATATAAATTTACTAAGTCTTGATGAGTGTTTGGCCTGTGAGAAAGAAGATAATAAAATTTGTCAGCATAAAGATAAAACGAAGGAAGGGGTTCAATGTTATAGCTGTGAAGAGAAACCGCAAACGTGTGTAGATTTAGGGTTAATAACGGAAGATGCCTGTGAAGTATGTAATCAGAATACAAGAACAGAATGTCAAGTAGATCAGATGACAAAAGAAGGAGTGTCTTGTTATTCTTGTCAGCAAAAACCTCAAGAGTGTCGAGATTTAGGGTTGTTTAGTTTGGATGAATGCGCCTCTTGTGAAGAAAATATGCGCAAACAGTGTCAAGAAGATCAGAAAACAGAAGGTGGGACACAATGTTACATTTGTCAGGACAAACCGCAAGCGTGTCATGACATAGGACTATTGGGAATAGATGAATGTCAGCGCTGTGAAAGTCAATCTAATAAAATTTGTCAAGTGGATATCCTTACTGAGACCGGTACGCAATGCTTTACGTGTCAAGATAAGCCGCAAGAATGTGAAGACTTGGGGCTTCTTAAACAAGCACAATGTGAAACATGTCAGCGTGATGCGAATAAGGAATGCATGTTAACCGAGAAGACGAATCAAGGCGAGCAATGTTTTGTGTGTGTTGAGAAGCCCCAAGATTGTTCACAGCTAAACCAGGTGAGTTTGGAAGAGTGTCAAACATGTAATGCCGATCCTGACAAAGAGTGTCGCGTAGGTAATAAAACGAAAGAGGGAACGCAATGTTATGAATGTGTAGATAAGCCGCAAGATTGTGCGCAGTTGGAATTGCTGAATTTAGAAGAGTGTTTTGTTTGCGAGGAAAATTCATCGAAAGAATGCGTATCAACTGTGAAAACAAAAGAAGGGATTCAGTGTTATGGTTGTCAGCAGAAAAAGGAAGAGTGTCGTGATATAGATTTATTATCAAAAGAGCAATGCGAATTTTGTGATCAGAATGCCAAGACAGAATGTCAGATGGATGCCCAAACAAAGGAGGGCAAGCAATGCTATTCTTGTGTTCAAAAACCTCAAACGTGCCATGAGTTAGGGCTTTTTAGTCAGGATGATTGTTTAAGTTGTGAAAATAATAAACGCAAACAGTGTCAAGTTGATCAAAAGACAACGGATGGAACGCAATGTTTTATTTGTCAAGATAAGCCGCAAGAGTGTAATGATATTGGCTTATTAGATGAACCAGGATGTCAAGCCTGTGATGATAATCCAAACAAAGAATGTCAGGTAGATATTCAGACAGAAAATGGGGTGCAATGTTATACGTGTAAGGAAAAAGTTCAAGGGTGTGAACAATTAGGATTTTTGAGCCAATCTCAATGCATGAGTTGTGAGGAAGATGGGCAGAATGAATGTGTTGGTAGTGATAAGACAGCGACTGGAGATCAATGTTATGTTTGTGTTGAAAAACCGCAATCGTGTGTGGAGCTTGATCAAGTTGGTTTGGAAGAATGTCAATCATGCGAAGCTGAAGATGGCAAAGAGTGCCATGTTGGTAACAAAACCAAAGAAGGACGACAATGTTATGTATGTGCTGATAAACCTCAAGAGTGTCACGACTTGGATTTAATTAATTTGGATGAATGTTTATCGTGTGAAGAAGATAGCAACATGAAATGTAACAGTAAAGGAAAAACGCAAGGTGGTATCCAGTGTTACGCCTGTGAAGAAAAGAAACAAGAGTGTCGTGATTTAGGATTTTTAGCTTCAGATCAATGTGAGTTTTGTAATAAAAATGATAAAACGGAATGTCAAGAAAGTGAAAAAACAAAAAGTGGTGAGTTATGTTTCAGTTGTGTCATGAAACCTCAAACATGTCACGGTCTTGGGTTGTTTAGTTTAGATGATTGTCAAACATGCGAAAGTAATCCGCGTAAACAATGCCAGGCTGATCAAATGACGGATGATGGATCCCAATGTTATATATGTCAAGATAAGCCGCAAAACTGTCGAGATATTGGACTGTTAGGCGAGGATGGATGTCAATTATGTGAGAAAAATAATAAGACATGTCAGGAAGATATATTAACGGAATCGGGCGTTCAGTGTTTTAGTTGTAAAGATAAACGAATGACGTGTGATGATTTGGGGCTACTTGGCCAATCTGATTGTAAAACGTGTGAGCATGATGCGAATAAGGAATGCATGCTATCCGAAAAAACGAACGATGGCGAACAATGTTTTGTCTGTGCCGAGAAGCCCCAAGATTGTTCTCAGTTAGATCAGATTAATTTGAGAGACTGTCAATCCTGTGAAAGCGACTCCTCGAAAGAATGTCGTGTTGGTAATAAGACGAAAGAAGGACGGCAGTGTTATGGATGTGTTGATAAACCACAAGAATGCGCGCAATTAGAACAGATAACGTTAGATGAATGTTTATCCTGCGAAGAAGATCCCAATAAAAAATGTATGACAAAAGATAAAACGCGTGAGGGCGTGCAATGCTACGCGTGTGAAGATAAGAAAAAAGAATGTCGAGATTTAGGCTTATTCTCCGAGGAACAATGTTCTTTCTGCCAACAGAATTCAAACACGGAATGTCAAGCTGTTGAAACAACACCTGATTCATTAACATGTTTCTCTTGTGTAGAAAAACCACAAACGTGTCATGGTCTGGGTCTTTATAACCAAGAAAATTGTCAGAAGTGTGAAAGTAATCCACGTAAACAATGTCAGGCGGATCAAAAGACAAAAAGTGGAGAGCCGTGTTTTATTTGTCAGGATAAACCGCTTGAGTGTGAGGATATAGGTCTTCTAGATGAAGAGGGGTGTCGCGTTTGCCAAGATGGTTTGGGTAAGGTTTGTCAAAAAGATATTCTAACTGAGAATGGCGTGCAATGTTTTACTTGCGAAGAAAAACCGCAAGAGTGTCCGGATTTAGGTCTGTTAAGTTCAGAGGGATGTGCAGAGTGTCAAAACGATTTAACCAAGGATTGTTTACTAGCTCAGAAAACAAATCAAGGAGAAGAATGTTTCTTATGTGTGGATAAACCTCAAACATGCCAAGGCATTGGTCAATTAAATTTAGACGAATGTCAAACGTGTGAATCAGATGGAACTAAAGAATGTTTGGCAGGAAATAAGACAAAAGAATCTCGTCAGTGTTACACATGTGAAGATAAAGCACAAACGTGTGAAAGTATAGATTTGATCAATTTAGATGAATGTCAAAATTGTGATGAACAGCCAAACATGGCCTGCAAAACGTCTCAGAGAACAAAGGAAGGGCGTCAATGTTATTCATGTGAAGAACGGGCTCCAGAGTGTCTAGACTTTGGGCTCTTATCACAAGAACAATGTCAGCAATGTAATCAGAATCCATCCACGGAATGTCGAAAAGAAAAGAGTATGACATCAGGAGAAGGATGTTATGCCTGTGTGGATAAACCACAAGAATGTCAGGACATTGGACTACTTAATCAAGAAGATTGTTCGCAATGTGAAAAAGATAAGCGAAAAGAATGTCGAGCTGATCAAACAACAAAAGAAGGCGTTCAATGTTTTGTTTGTCAAAAGAAGCCAAAACAATGTGGAGATATTGGATTACTTGCGAAAGATCAATGTGTTCAGTGTGAAAAGAATGGAAGAAAGCAATGTCAGCAAGATTCGAAAACAAAATCAGGTGAGCAATGTTATGTGTGTGAAGATCGGCCTGAGGCGTGTGACGATTTAGGTTTGATTAATGACAAGCAATGTAAAACATGTGAAAGCAATCCAAAGGCCAAATGTGTGGCCACAGCTAAGACGAATAATTCTGATCAGTGCTTTAGATGTGTGATGCAAGAACAACAGTGTTCTGATATTGGACTCTCTGATTTATCAGAATGTTCAGCTTGTGAGAGTGATTCTAATAAACAATGTTTGGCTGCAAAAAAGACTGATAGTGGTATTCAATGTTATTCTTGTCAAGAGAAACCGAAGGGTTGTGCGAGTCTTTCACAACTAAGTTTGGCGGAATGTAATTCTTGTGAGACCGATGATAATAAGACATGTCAACAAGCCAAGAAAACAGCCGATGGGGAGCAGTGTTATTCTTGTGAAGATAAACCACAACAACAACCAAGCCAGGCTTGCACAGATATTGGTCAGTCCAGTTTTGAACATTGTAAAGATTCATGTCCCGGGGAATGTTTGGAGGCTAGCTCCACAAAAAGTGCTGAACAATGTTACCGCTGTAAGGTTCCATTAGGAGCTCGAGAATGTCTGGATTATGAATATTTTCAAGATTGTAATTCTTGTACAGCAGATGAAAAATGTGCCAAGACAGGGTTGAGGTTGTTTGAAGGTAGTGGGCGTGGCGTTCCTTTAACCTGTTATACTTGCCGCCCGAAGTAAAATAGACTGACCTAGACAAACCCAGACAGTATGATTTCAAATTAAAAAAATTTTAAAATAATTAAAGCTTCTATCTTAAATCAGATTAGATGTTTATGTAAAAAATATGATTTTTCCGTCTGGGATCGCTGGTTTTTGCCATAAAAATGTTTTATATTTATTAAAGATTCACATGATGTGAATGTAGTTCTGAATGCGTAATAAATATGGAGGACAACATGGCTGAATGGAAAGAAGACAAACCAATAAAAACATCAAACGAAGAGCGAGATATTTTTAGTTGGGATGAACCAAATATTCTTTTGTAATCAACGGTATGTACCCCAGAGCAACTACGGGGTATTAAACCAAGATGGAATTTCGTTAAAGCTTCGAAATTCCTTGAATACCAACTTCATTATATAAATCCTATTCCTTAATTATTAAGGAATAGGATTTTTTTTGATTTTGAATTATAATAAAGTTCATGAAAGATTCGAATAATAATGAAGCGGGAACGTCAACGCGTTATCAAAAACATTTAAAAAAGAAACTCGAACTTTGGGAAGCTAAGTGCACACGTTGCGGGGTTTGTTGTGGGATTGTTGAGGGTGATCCTTGTGAGCATTTGGTGGAAGTGGGAAAGGGCGTTTATGGGTGTTCTATCTATGAGAATAGATTTGGAGAACATAAGACGGTGAGTGGTAAGGTCTTTCGATGTGTGCCGATACGAGATATTTTGCACAAATCCTGGCCAGGTGATCAATGTTGTGGGTATAAGAAATAGGTTTTTTTTGGGTTAAAAATTAAATTTGAAAATGGACTTGTATTGGCTCATAATGGAGCTTCTTGATATTTTGTCATTCCCGAGGCATCGGGAATCAAATGGATTCCGGCTCTTCGGCCGGAATGACATAAGAGTACTTGTCAGAATGACACGAGAGTATTTGTCGGAATGACACAAAAACACCTGTCATTCCCGAGACATCGGGAATCTATTAGGTTCTGGATCTTCGGCTGAAATGATCAACATGAGTAGTAAGGAGTAGTAATGGATAATACAGGCGATTCTATATTTGCAGATAATGCCAATTGGGATTTTGGGGGAGAGACGCCTCAAAATTTTGATCAACATGTTAATCGTTCTATTCCCTTGTATAGAGAAGGGCATGATCTTGTTTTAAAAATTTCTGATTTCTTTTTAAAAGATGGTTCCCTGTGTTATGAGCTAGGATGTTCGACAGGACAATTGATTTCCAAATTGGGTCAAAAATATCAAGAGCGCGATGTTAAGTTTGTGGGGGTTGATCGGGAAGAAGCGATGATTAAAAGAGCTGAAGATAAATGTAGGCCTCTCACAAATGTTGAGCTTGTGACATCAGATATCTTAGATATTGCATTTCAATCCGCCGATCTTATTGTCGCTTATTACACCATTCAATTTATCTCCCCAAAAAATCGCCAAATAATTTTTGATCGTATCTTTAATGCTTTAAATTGGGGAGGAGCATTTCTACTGTTTGAAAAAGTACGAGCCCCAGACGCCCGATTCCAAGATATGACAACCTCACTTTATACAGATTTTAAACTCGATCAACAATACACCCCTGAAGAAATCATCTCAAAAGCGCGTAGTCTTAAAGGTGTCTTAGAACCTTTCTCAGCTCAAGCCAACTACGATCTTCTTAAACGCGCTGGATTTGTGGATTATATGACGGTTATGAAATACGTGTGTTTTGAGGGGATTTTAGCGATAAAATAGTCTTTTTGGAACCCTTGCCTTTTCTATGAAATGTGGTATTCTTATAATGGTTAAATCACAATGGTTTAACCATTATGGTTTAAAAGTGAGGACATATCATTGAAACCACCTTTTCAAATTACAAAAGAAATCCATAATCTCTGTTTAGAGATATCTCGTTTAATAGTCCAATATGAAGGTTTAAGCCTACCAGCTCCTCAACTTGAGTTGAGAAAGCATGCAAAAATTCTTACGATTCAATCTAGTCTTGCTATTGAGGGCAACACGTTAACGATAAATCAGGTAACGGACATTATTAATAATAAAAAAATTGTTGGCCCTAAGAAGGATATATTAGAGGTTAAGAATGCTATAAAAGTTTATGATATTCTCAATAAATATGATTCCCAAGATTTAGATTCCCTTCTTGGGGCGCATAAAATTCTCATGAGTGGTTTAATCAAAGATGCAGGGAAGCTGAGAAAGAATAATGTGGGTGTTAGAGCGGGGGATACTATTGTTCATATGGCTCCACCTTATAAGGTTGTCCCTGAGCTAATGAAGAAGCTTTTTCAATTTCTAAAAGTGGAGAAGGATTTAGATCCTCTTATTCGATCAAGTATTTTTCATTATGAATTTGAATTTATTCATCCCTTTATGGATGGAAATGGTAGAATCGGTCGCTTGTGGCAATCTGTTATTCTTTATGATCATTCTAAAATTTTTGAGTATATCCCTATAGAGACCATTATTAAGCGTCGGCAAATGGAATATTATGAAGCCTTGCAAGCATCCACTAAAGAAGGGGCTTCGACGTTGTTTATTAAATTTATGCTTGAGGCGATTAAAGAAGCAACCGTTCAATTTACAAAAGATATTAAACCAGTACATCAAACAGCTGAAATGAGATTGAAGATGGCTCATGCTCATTTTGGGAATAGATTGTTTAATCGAAAAGAATATTTAGCATTACATCATAATATTTCTCCTACAAGTGCAACACGAGATTTGTCTTTTGCAGCTGAGAGAAATATTCTCAAAAGGGTAGGAAAATTAAGTACAACCAAATACCATTTTTTATAAGAAAAAATGAATTTTTTTAGACGGTTTATAGTCCTTTACCAAAGATTTCTACTGTTATAAAATGCGTAATATCTATGAGCACTTCACCAAATACTCAATTCCAATTTCCTGAAGTTCGTGTTGTGGAGGCATCCGCAGGCTCGGGCAAGACCTATGCGTTGTCCAAGCAATACATCCAGCTTTTATTAAATCCTAAACTATTGTTTGATCATGTTCCGATGCGTAATATCTTGGCGCTTACCTTTACCAACAAAGCCGCTTTTGAAATGAAAAGGCGTATTATTCAATTTTTAAAGATTATTGCTTTTAAACAGTTAACCAAAGATCAAGAAGAGGATGTTTTAGGATCCATTGGTATTAATCGTGAAGAGGCTAGTAAAAAAGCCTTTACGATTATGGAGGCGTTGATTAATAATTATAATTTCTTTCAAGTTCAAACCATTGATAAATTTATCAACGCGCTTCTTTCGGGTTGTGCTTTTAAAATTGGACTCACCGCTAATTTTCGCATCAAAACAAACTCCAAAGACTATTTAGAGTACAGTCTTGATCAACTCATTGATCAAGCCTTGCGGGATAAAGACACGCTTAAACTTCTTCAAGAATTTCTGCACCATTATTTATATCTAGAAAATCGTCTTGGTTGGTTTCCTAAGAAGGATATGTTAGAGATTGTTAAAGCCTTGTTTATGCAAAATAACACGTATGGTCTGATGTTTGAAGAGACGGAATATTCGTCTCAAGATATTATTAAGAAGAAGAGATTGATTTTAGATGAGATGAGAAACTTAAAGAGTATCATGCCAGAAGGTGCGGATCTAAGGTTTGTGAAAGCTTTTGATAAATTTTTATTGGATCGTGAAAAGGGTTTTGATATTGATAGTATTTCGGATTATTTTAAAAGAGAAGTCTTTCCAGCTAAGAAGAATGTTGAGGTGTCACGCGCTGTTGAAAAATCTTGGGATAAGATTCACAAGAGTTTAAAACAGTTATGCGAAGAAGAAGCCTTTTCTTTGTTTAATCCTTATATTCAGATTTATGATCAGGTTAAAGGGATTTTTTTAGAACGTGCAGCCCGTGATGATGTTTTATTCTTAGAGGAATTAAATAAACGAGCGGGAGCTTTGTTTGATGATGATTATGTGACCGTTGAAGAGCTGTATTATCGATTGGCCACACGATTTCATCATTATTTGATTGATGAGTTTCAAGATACGAGTGCCCTTCAGTGGCATAATTTAGAGAAGATGGCAGAAGAGGCTTTATCCACGGGTGGTTCGTTATTTTATGTAGGAGATCGCAAGCAAGCGATTTATGGATTCCGAGGAGGAAATGTCGCGTTATTTGATCAGATAAAGATGAGATTTAAAAGTTTTAATGTTCAAATTGCTCAGCTGACGAATAATTGGCGCAGTCAGAAAAGTGTTGTCGAATTTAATAATGCTGTTTTTGGGATGGAAAACTTAAAACATTTTATTGAACAAAAACAGGCGCGTGAGATAAGTAAGAAGAAAAAAAATCCTGTGGTCTTTTACGATGATGATTTTCTAGAGCTTCAAAATATCTTTGGGAGTTCTCAGCAATCCCATCAGCCAAAGAATGATAAAGGTTTTGTTTATATCCAAAAAATTGAGGCTGCAAAAAAGGAAGATCGCGACGAAATTATAAGAGAACATGTGCTTGAGCTTGTTGATGCTTTGCGTAAGCGGTTTTCTTTTTCGGATATTGCTTTTTTAACACGAAGTAATTATGAGGTCGAGCAGCTTACCAATTGGTTGCTTGAAGAGAAAATTCCAGTCGAGTCAGAGCGAACATCAAATATTAAAGAAAATGTTCTTATCGCTGAGATCGTCTCTTTCTTAAAGTTTCTTCACTCTCCTATTGATAATATCGCGTTTGCGGATTTTATTTTGGGCGACATTTTCACAAAGGCAACGGGCCTTTCTAAGACAACGATTCAAGAGTTTGTCTTTTTGTTAAGAGCGCGAACATCAAAGGAACGTGATTTTTATATTTATACAGAATTTCGAAAACAGTTCCCTGAGGTTTGGGATAAGTATATTGAAAGTTCTTTTGCGAATGTTGGTCTGTATCCTCTGTATGAATTGGCGATTAGTTTTTATAGTCTCTATGACTGCCTAAATCTTTTTCCTGAGTTTCAAGGGTACTTAATGCATTTTTTAGAAATCATTAAGAATCAAGAGGAAGAGCATTCTGATATTGAATCTTTTTTAGAATATTATGATGAGCTTATTGGGGAGGCGTTGTATGTGCATGTGACAGACACCGATGCCATCAAAATTCTTACAGTGCATAAATCTAAAGGGCTTGAGTTCCCCGTCGTCATTATTCCCTTTCTAGGGATGGATGTTCAAGTCGGTGTTTCTCAAGAACAACAAATGTCTTATATCCTTCAAGAACATGAAAATTCTTTACAGTTATTGAGACTTAAGGGTAAGTATTTAGGGTTCTCAGAGAAGTTGTATGAGATTTATGCGAAAGAATATAAAAAGGCATTTATATCCGAGTTAAATAATATTTATGTCGCCATGACGCGTGCCCAACATGAATTGTATGCCTTTATCCCCGAAAAAATTGGTCAGAGTTTTAATTTGGCCCAACTGTTGATTCCAGAAGATGTTTATCAATGTGGTCAACCTCACATTTATGAAAAGTCCAAAGCTAAGTCAATGGCGGTTAAGAGATTAAGCGCCTCTTCTTATCAAGATTGGATTCATTTTTTGAACGATGAATTTTTAGATGAGGATCAGATCCATAATAGGCAAAAGAAGCTTGGGGGTGAAGTTGTTCATAGTATGTTGTCTTTTATTGGGAATCTTGCTCACGAAGATAAAGAATTGGCCCTGGAACAAGCCTATAGTCATGCTCAAATGAATTTTCCTTTTGTCGATCATTTGGACGCTTATCTAAAAAAAGTGAAACAACTTCTTAACAATAAACGTTTTGAGTCCATCTTTTCTGATAAAGATGCGCAAGTGTTTACGGAAAAAGAAATTGTTAACGCGTTTGGGCATAGTAAAAGGATTGATCGGCTGATTGTTAAGACAAGTGAGGTTTGGATTGTTGATTATAAATCGTCGCAAGATGAGGGCGGTGATTATGAAAAACAAGTGGGAGAATATATGGCTTTGGTTGATAAGTTGTATCCTCAGCATGAGATCAAAGGATTTATTGTTTACTTAGATGATTTACATATGCAAGAAGTGAAATCAATCAGCACTGTCATTACTGAGACATCAGGAATCTAATGGATTCCCGATGTCTCGGGAATGACAGGCTCCGGTTTGTCATTCCCGCGAAGGCGGGAATCTAATGGTTTTCCCCCGTCATGGGGGAATGATAGATATAAAAATTAAATGGTGATAAATGTCTAACATCAAAACTTATAGTTTCTGTGACAGTTATATCGACCGGCTTGTTGATTATATAGAGAAAGAGTATGTCGCCAAAAACGCTGATTTAAGTCGCTTAGCGATTTGTTTTGGTGGAAAAAGGCCAGCCCTTTTTGTTAAAAGGGAGTTAGCTCGAAGACTAAAAGTAGATTATTTCCCACCGCGTTTTTTTACCATCGATGAATTAGTACGTACGATCGTTAATCGCAAAGAACCGATGAGCCAAGGCATTGATTTGGATCATTGTTATTTGATTTATAATCTCGCCAAAGAGCATACCCCTAAAATCCTTTTAGGGCGGGAGACGTTTGCTCAATTTTTACCTTGGACCCGCGAAATATTGGGGTTTATTGATCAGCTTGATCTTGAAAATATTGATGAGAAAAAGATTTTAAACATTCAAGAGAACGCTGAAATTGGCTATGCCGTTCCTGATGACATTAATCATTTATTAGAAAACATCCTCGTGCTTCGAAAAGTTTATCATGAATCTTTATTGAAGAATAAACACATGTCGCGAGGACTACAGTATTTATTGGCTGGAGAATACATCAAAGATGTTTCCTTTGATGAATATGATCATTTTTTATTTTGCAATTTTTTCTATTTCAATGCCTCAGAAGAAGCCATTGTCAAAACGCTACATCAACGTAATCAAGCGACGTTATTGTTTCAGGGCGATCAACGCAAATGGCCTGTTTTACAGCGTATATCCCAAAGATTTAAAGCTGACATTCTTGAAGGAAAAGAACCTGAACCGACGAAATTTGATTTAAAACTCTACGCGGGATTTGATGCGCATTCTCAAGTCTCTTTGGTTCGCGAAATACTTAAAACTTGCGAGACGCTTGACAACACGGTTGTTGTTCTCCCCAATCCTGATCACATCGTTGTCCTTTTATCAGAAATAACGGCCCTCCTTAAAGAGTTTAATATCTCCATGGGATATCCTCTGAAACGAAGCAGCCTTTATACGCTATTTGAATTTATTTTTAAGGCCCAGAGCACGCGAAAAGAAAACCGTTTTTATGCTAAAGATTATTTAAAGGTGTTACGCCATCCCTTTGTTAAGAATTTAAAGTTATCACCTAACCCTACAATCACACGCATTTTGGTTCATAAGTTAGAGGAGATTCTTACAGGAAAAGAGCGGGCGTCTATTTCGGGGAGTTTATTTTTAGATTTAGAGGATGTTGTTACTTGTGATGAGCTTTACATGATTACGCTCGAAGTCTTAGATCGTTTGGGTATTACAACGGATAGAAGAGAGATTCAAACGGTGTTAGAAAAATTGCATGATCTTGTTTTTGAAAGTTGGGGGCGTGTGACAACGTTTAAAAACTTTTCCGCCGTTCTTGAGCGATTCCTTGATGTTTTGATTCAAAAAAGTTTCTTAAAAAATTATCCTTTAAATATTAATATTGCAACCAAGATGTATGAGATAAAGGATGAATTTCTTAACGCGTCTTTTAGTGAAGAAGATTTTCCTCAAGAAGATATCTTTAAAATTTTTGATAGCAAGGTCTCACGTGAAATTGTGGCCTTTATTGGTTCGCCGCTAAAAGGTCTACAGATGTTAGGGCTTTTTGAAACGCGTTCCCTTAATTTTGAGAATGTCATTATCTTGGATGTCAATGAAGGGGCCTTACCACGATTAAACATTTATGAACCTCTCATTCCTCGTGAGGTTATGATTAGTTTGAATTTAGATCGTTTAGAATTGGAAGAAGAAATTCAGCGGTATCAATTTATGAGACTTATTTCTTCAGCTAAGAATGTGCATCTTGTTTATCAAGAAAGAAAAGATAAAGAACGTTCTCGTTTTATTGAGGAGCTTATTTGGGAAGATGAAAAGAAGGCCGGCGCGATTCAAGAACCGGAGGTAACGCATGCTAACTTTGAAGTGAAAGTTCAGCCGCAAAAAAAAGTTGTTAAAAAAACACCGCAAATGATTGAAGCGTTACGTAATCATAAATATTCGGCTTCAAGCATCAACACCTATTTACGAAATCCCATGGATTTTTATCGTAGTTATGTGTTGGGTCTAAAAGAGCAGGATGATCTGCTTGATGAACCTGATGCGCGCCATGTTGGAACGTTTATGCATGGGTTGTTGGAACATAGTTTTGCGCCATATCTTAAGAAGAAACCGGTCGTTGATAGTAAGTTTCGTACTCGTGTCACAAAACTCTTTGAACAACGTTTCGATGATACCTTTGGCAAAGCGATGAAGACAGATTCAATCTTGCTGAAATCTGTCATCGCCGAACGCTTAAATCGTTTTTTAGATAATGAAGAAAAATCCGCTAGTCGCCAGATTGAAGAAATTCTATACTTAGAACATCGCTTTGAAAACACGATTGCACTATCCTGCGGAGATATTCGTTTTGGTTATATTGTCGATCGTGTTGATAAGTTAAAAGATGGCACGATCATGATCCTCGATTATAAAACGGGTAATACTAATCTTATGCCTCGAGCCATAGACCGGATTGCCACAATGGAGATGAGTCGCGAAAACATTCGCAATCACATCAAATCCTTTCAAATCCCTCTTTATTTTAATTACTTGCACGAACAATTCAAAGATAAGCCCATCAATGCGGCTTTATATAATCTAAGAACATTAGAAGTTAGCCCCTTTCTTGATAAAAAAATGACTTATTCCAGAGAGTACATTAATGACACATTTCTTAAGTCTTTGGATTATATTCTCAGCGAGATTCTTAATCCCGAGCAGGATTTTGAAGAAGATGAGGCGTTTCGATAAGGGAAAATAACGGCGTTCGCATTGGATTCAAGCTGAGCTGAGTGGTATACTTACACTAATGAACAGTAATCATCCAAAAAAGGGATTTAGCCTCACAGAGCTTGTTGTCGTTATGGTTCTTGTTGGGGTTATTGCAGCCATGGCTATTCCAACTTATACAACAATGGTGCAAAAAAGAAGAGAGCAAGCCGTAAGACTGAAGTTACAGACGATACATGCGGCTAATTTGATTTATAAAGCAAAAAATGATGTTTATTATAATGACAATAGTACTAATATTGCAGACGTGAATACGGCGCTTCAAACGAATGTTAATATAGAAAGTTATGAACAACTTGGTTATCAAGTTAATGATCCTGCTTACATTATCGTAATTTTTATTGCCACCGATGGTAACGGGGTAGGTGTGAGATTACTTGATGCTGTTATGGATGATAATAACCCTTGTTGTATTGTTGGGACAGGTTGGGACTCTTGTATATCTATGCCAGATTGTTAAATAATTTTTCCCCTGCCATTTTTAATTAATTATCTATTGTTATATGAAGAAAATTTCTAACATCATTTTTTATGGGCTGATTGTTTTGTTTTTGTATGTTCAGCTAACAACTATCAAAGCAGGTCATAGTTGGGGAGGAGATTTTAGTCAGTATATTCAGCATGCGAAAAATCTGATTGAATTAAAACCTTATCATCAAGGCATTATGCTTGATGAGTGGGTGAATAACCCTGTTGGTTTTCCTTTGATGTTAGCGCCTTGGATTAAGGTTTTTGGTGTTAATTTTAAAGTTTTAAAAATTATCAATGTGCTTAGCTGGTTGTTTTTTGTTCTGTTTTTAAGAGCCTTAGCCAAAAAACGTTTGGATGATCCTTTAGCGGATCTGTTAAGTATTTGTCTTTTAACCTCACCTTTTTTCTTCACATTTAAACAAAATATCATTAGTGATGTCCCTTTCTTAAGTTTGCTTACTTGTTCCCTTTTTTTATGTCATCATTTTTTTACCACAAAGAAACATTCCTTTGCATTTTTGTGTCTTCTAGCGATTAGTTTGAGTTTTACCTTACTTATTCGTTGGGCAGGACTAACGCTATTTGCTTCGGTCATTTTGTATTTGTTGATCAATGCCTATGACAAGAAATATGTCGTGGCAACGATGTTGATTCTAGGTTTAACAATCTTTGTTCAATCTTTAGCCGGTATCAATTTGGGTCACCATCTTCAAGAGGGACCTCAGGGGTGGGTGGCTTGGAGTCATCAGTCTTACCAATTGATGTCTTATAATCTTAATAATTTTTTTATATTTTTTGTGCCTTCCTTTAAAGGGGTGGTTTTATCTCGCGGTGTCACGTTTTTGTTTACAGATATCGTGACTCCCATCATATTTTTTGGTAGCATTCTATTTTTATTATTGAGAATGATGAAAAAGAAAGCGGATATTCTAGAATATTTTTTATTAGTTTATTTGTGCGCCTTGTTGATTTGGCCTCTGCAGGGAGGGGTAAGATATGTTTTACCGATTGTTGGTGTTTGTTTGATTTTGATGATCCAGGGCGTTGTCGTTGGTTTGCAAAAGCAAGATCCGAAAGCATGGGTTGTTAAGGGATTGTGTTTATTGTTAATCATGAGCAATGGTGTTCACATCTATAAAAATTATTCATTTAACGATGATGTGATTGCTCAACCCGATACACAAGAGTTGATTGCTTGGATCAAAGAGACAACACAGCCAGAGGATCATTTCATGTTTCAGCGACCGCGTACTCTTACTTTAATAACAGATCGAAAATTTGCGCCATTTTTTATTTATAGTCAGGATGCGGCTAAGTGGTATCAACGTATTGAACGGTTTAACATCCGTTATCTTCTCGCCTTTAATTCCTCCGTTCATAAAATGCTTTCAAGTTTTCCTCCGGATTATATACAATTGCGACAGGTGTGGCAGAATGAGAAGTATGTAGTTTTGGAAGTGGTTGAGATAAAAGGTCGTGATGTCATTCCTGCGGAAGTGGGGAATTCAAAAAAGTAAATAATGTTATCTTTGTGTAAGTTGGAAGCTCGAAAAATTAATCTCTGTCATCCCCGCGAAAGCGGGGATCTCGAAGGTGTTATAATTATGAATAGTTCCCCGCTTTCGCGAGGATGACACTATTGTTTAATGCGGCGCAAAGAGCTTATGTTCAACGAGTAGCTCATAAAGCTTATCCGCTATCCGCTGATTAACCAAAACACTTGCATGCGAATCATTTTTATTAATCACACGTTTTAGAACGGGTATATCTTCAACCAAATTTGCAACATTGATTGTTGGGATTTGAAAGCGAAAGAAAAACTCTTCAACAAAGTTTGTGAATTCCAAACTTTCATGGGTGTTATGTAAAAATGGAATGACTACAACGTAGGTGGGAATTTTATTTTCTTGAGCGTATTTGACAAGATGAAGGAGGTCTCTTGTGTGTTCGTTAAGAATGAATTTGTTGTTGTAAGCCTTTTTTAAAAAGGCTAGATAATCTTCGGTGTCTTTGCGCGGAAATTGCCAGTAGATAAAGTTTATCAGATAAGAATTTTTAGTCATAAATTGAAACACATAAGGAACATCAGAGTAGGCGGTAAAACCTTTAAAGGTGTGTCCATTAGCGGTTGCCGCCCCTTCAATATCATTGACAAAATATTGAAAGATAAGAACGTTTGGTTTGATTGGAAATTTAATGAGTCGATAAAGTTCAGTTGCGGTATCGTTACCTAGTCGCCCAAGATTTAACACGTGATACTCATGCGATAGTCTTTTTTTTAAGATGTTTGAGAACCTTTCATCCACATGCTTTAGGCCATGTCCGGCAACAAAAGAATCTCCGATGACAAATAATGTTTTTTTATCTTTAAAATCTTCTTTTTGAAGCTCCTCATCCCGATACCGTAATTTATTTACAGGTTTCCAGTAATAATCAAACCAACGGTTAGAAGCTAATGTGTAGCCAACAGTGTGGCTTTGGGGGATGAACATGAAGAAGCCTTCAAGGAGAAAAAAAGGCTAAAGAGACCAAGAAAAATAAGTGCGATGTTTTTCATGGACTCGGACGCTCTTTTATTTTTATAGATAAGTTGAAAAAATAGAAGACAACTTAGTATTAAACATGCGATGAGCAGAATTAAGCGGAGGGTGAGATAGATAAAGGTAGGAAATGGGGTGGAGTCGAGGTAGGTGATGAGGAAGGGGGTGGTGAGTGTTGTGAGGAAGAGGAGGATTGTGATTAGAGTTTTCATTTTATTTTTTTGAGGTCCGGGGATCCAGTCACAGTAGTATAGTACAAACATTCCAACCCAAGTAAACGCTCTTCTCAAATTTTTATTTTCAAATTATTTAGATTCTATGTTACAATCTCTCATTAAATTCAATTAAACCCCCAAGTTTTACACTTCCCCCTCTAATTGAGGAGATCATCATATGCGAGTTTTAACAAAATCACCCCAACACATTTTAAAATCCGTTTTTGGTTACGATGCCTTTCGGCCATTGCAAGATGAATGTATTCGTGATGTTTTAAAAAAGAAAGACAATTTGCTTGTCATGCCGACAGGTGGGGGCAAGTCGTTATGCTATCAAATCCCAGGTCTTATTTTTGATGGTCTGACTATTGTTGTTTCCCCTTTAATAGCCTTAATGCAAGATCAGGTGAGTCAACTTAAAGCGCTTGGTGTGGATGCTGTCATGTTAAACAGTTCTTTAACTTGGGATGAGTATGATCGAAATAAAGCTCTTGTTTTAAGCGGACAGACAAAATTGCTTTATTTGGCACCAGAAACTTTAGTCAAAGATGATATCCAACACATGTTATGCGAAATTTCCGTTGATTGTATTGCCATCGATGAAGCCCATTGCATTTCAGAGTGGGGCCATGATTTTCGTCCGGAATATAGACAACTTAAAAGTTTACGCAAAAATTTTCCAGATGCCGTTTATCTAGCAATGACAGCAACAGCGACCCCGCGTGTGCGTCTGGATATTGTCAGCAATCTGGGATTACAAGTGAAGGAACCTTTGATTGCGAGTTTTAATCGTGAGAATCTTTATTATGAAGTGATCCCGAAATCTAGTCCTAGTCTGCAAACGTTGGATTTTTTAAAACGCTTTAAACATCAAAGCGGAATCATTTATTGTTTTTCTCGTAAACAGGTGGATGCTTTGACCGCTGAACTTAATCAACATGGCTATAAAGCGTTGTCCTATCATGCCGGTCTTCCCGATGATGTGCGATCACGTAATCAAGAGATGTTTATTCGGGATGATGTTCAGATTATGGTGGCAACAATTGCCTTTGGTATGGGGATCAATAAACCCAATGTTCGTTTTGTCATTCATTTTGACCTGCCTAAAAACTTAGAATCCTATTATCAAGAAACAGGACGCGCTGGACGTGATAATTTGCCAGCCCATTGTTTGTTGTTGTTTGGTTATGGCGATATCAGAAAGATTCGTTATTTTATTGATCAAAAAGAAAGTGATGATGAAAAGCGCGTTTCACAAACACAGTTAAATGCGATGATTCATTATGCTGAGGCAGAAGCGTGTCGGCGAACACCTTTAATGAATTATTTTGGAGAAACCTATACGCGTAAAACATGTGGTCAATGCGATAATTGTTTAAATCCTAAAGAAGTCAATTTTGATTTAACTGAAGCAGCCAAGAAGTTCCTTGAAACGGTTTTAAAAACAGGAGAACGTTTTGGAGCTTCTCATGTGATTGATGTCATAAGAGGGAGTCGATCACAAAAGGTATTAAGTTATTTTCATGAACAATTAGATGTCCATGGCATTGGTCGTGAGTATAGTGCCAAGCAGTGGCAATTTTTGGTAAGACAGTTTATTCAAAGGCAGCTACTTTATAAAGAGCCAGAATATGGGGTTCTTAAATTAAATGCAAACTCGAATAAAGTTTTAAAAAATGAATTAGAAGCGCAAGGGTACGCGCCACCAGCTGAAAAAGAAAAGGTTGTTTCAAGAGTTAAAAAAGAACTCGTGATTGAAGATTATGATGCCGTTTTGTTCGATATATTACGAAAGAAAAGAAAACAGCTAGCCGACAGTCAAGGAATCCCGCCCTATATTATATTTCCAGACAAATCTCTTATCGAGATGAGTGCTACTTTGCCACAGAATAAAGATAGTTTTTCCACTATTTTTGGGGTAGGTCAAAAAAAGCTTGAAGATTATGGGGATGCTTTCCTTGGAATCATTCAGGCCTATTCTCAAGCTAGGCATAAGTAAGTATTATTCTTTATTCCCATAAGTAAGACTATAAAATGGAATTAGTTTTATAATGGTCACCTGTTTGCCAAGATGGTAAACTTTTAAAAATGCTTTTTTAAAGAAAGAGGATTGTGTGTCAATGTCGAATAAGTTTCCCGAAAATCAACGAAGAATAGTTGTTTGGTTTGTTATTGTCGTTGCTTGTATGCTGAGTTTTGTGGGGCTGGCATCAAAAAAAGCAACTAAGATTTCGTTAAAATCATTGCGAGTGGCTGATTTAGATAAGCGTGGGCGCCTTTGGATTGTTCATCAAGATATGATTTATACCTTGGATCGAGAAGGGGGGATCATCGATGAATTTTCAAAAGATGAATTAAATATTGAGGGATCCATTGCCGATATAAAGATGCTTTCTGATACCAAAATAGCTATAGGAAGCAACGAGACTAGGCAGATTCATATCTTTGATACAGATATCAAAGAAGAGCAAATCATTGATCCCTCCGATTCGGAATCAGGAAAAATTAAAGGTGCCTTTCATTTGCTTTATGATGACGTGCATAAAACACTTGTCGTCTCCGATACTAGTCATCACCGTATCCTTAGCTTTAATCTTAACGGTGAATTAATTCATCAGGCAGGAAATTCTCAAAAGACACCAGGTATTGTTCATTTTCCTAATGGTCTTACCCTTGCCCATCAAGGGCAAATTTTTGTCGCAGATACTAATCATCATGCTATTCAAAGATTAAATTCGGAATTAAAACTCATTCAAACATGGGATTTATTACCTGAAAGAAGTAATCGTTCCTTTAAGTGGCCTGTTCATGTTGAAACGGATTCAAAAGGGTTTGTTTATGTGCTTGTTGTTGATGGAGGTCTAGAACATGGAGAAGTTTTAAAACTGGATCATCAGGGAAAAAGGATAGCTACGTTTTCAATACCACAAAAGGCAATACCTACAGATATTATTGTCAGAGAGTACGATCTTCTGGTTCCTGATCGAATTGCGGCTCGTATTTACCGGTTTGACCTCCAAGGAAATAGGTTGGAGGATTTTGGATTAGAAAATTTTCAAGAGCTTTTGATTGAGGCGAGAGAGCAAGTTTCTTTTTATCAGCAATTGTCTAGAGTTCTACTGCTAATATTTATAGTGGGACTCATACCATTCTTATTTAATTATTTGAGAAAAAGAAGGCAGCAAGAAAAGGAGTCAAATGTAAGTATCGCAAAATATATTGATGAGGATGAGAAAGCATTACGAAAGCAGATGAACAAGAAGCTTGCCTATTTCTCTTTTTTAATATTTGCTCCTCTGATCTCACTTCTTTTTATTACAATGATTGCAATTGGTTTTGGGTTTGAAGCAAAGATAATATTGTTTGTGATTGTCGTTGTTGTTTTATTGACATCACTTCTTATGATTTTTTTAATGTTAAAGGAATTTACCAACCCGGATAAAAGTTATGTTTTTTTAAAGGTTGTTTCTAGAAGGCATTTAAAGCGATTTATACCATATTGCGACCGGTTATTTTCAGAGGGAGAACGTATTCTTGTTTACACATTAATCATGTTTCCACTGAAGTCTATTTGGGGTTCAACGGCACAAAAAATGGGATTAATGATTTTAACAACGGATAGGTTGTTTATTTTCTCATTTGATCATTTGGAAGGACAGTTGCAACGTATACAAGAAATTAGTTATGCGGCCATTAACGATGTTAAGTATAAGCCAATGTTTTTAAATAATTTGAATTTGAAAAAGTTTAATTTTCAATTTAATTTAAAAGGTTTAACGGAGCCTGTTCAATTGAGGATGCAGGATGGTTTGACTGCGAAACAAATATTAAATTTTTTGGAAGAAAATAAATTAAAGACATTATCTTCGGGTTTATATTTTCAAGATAGGTGTAAAACGTGTTTTAAAGGATTTGAGCAAGGATCGAGCTGTTCGCAATGTAGGAATCAACAAACATTCTCTCCTTTAACGGCGGCTTTATTATCAGCCATTGTTCCAGGGACTGGACAAATACGCAATGGACAGATGCAGAAAGCGTTGATTTATATGCTTGTTTTTGTTTTATCAGGTTATTTATTTGGAGCGCAGCTTATTGCTTATATTAGCGGCTCAGCTCAAATAGATACGATGGATTTTATTAAGTCTGGCGTCTATTTAGCGCTCGTATGGATTGTTGCTGTAATTGATGCTTATGTAACAGCCAAAAAAAATCAACATAAGCTTTGGGGAGTTGTTAGAAACTAAAGGAATTGGCTCTATTTTAATCCCGATTATCGTTTGTTGGATGGATAGGATAGTGGTATATTTGTTAGATACAGGAGGCATCTCAATTATGAAAAGAATAGTCCTTTTATTGGTAATTATTACGTCGTTTTTAATGAGTTCTGTAGCTTTTGCTCAGTCGCAGAGCTATTTGTTTCTTATATCTGAGAAGGGTAAATTTGGCTATATCGATGAATACGGTAAAGTTGTGGTCAAACCTACCTATGATGATGCTGAGGAGTTCTCAGAAGGCCTTGCAGCCGTTAAGGTAGGGGATGTGTGGGGATATATTAATGGCAACGGAGAAATGGATATTGAGCCTCAATTTGAGCAAGCCTGGCCGTTTTCAGAAGGATTGGCTTATACATCGGTTCGTAATTATGGCCAACTAGAATATATTGATAAATCTGGTGAGTTTGCTTTTTTCCCAGATTTTGATGATTCTCAAAGTATTGTATTTAGTCCGGAATTTAGCGAAGGATTGGTCCCTATTTGGGACAATAATAAAAAGTGGGGATATTTTAATAATTTTGGTCAACTCAAAATAAAGTTGGCAAAATTGGAAGTTGAAAATGCCTTGAGTTTTTCGGAAGGGTTGGCATTTATCAAAGTGAACAATAAATGGGGTTGTATTGATAAAGATGGTGATATCATTGTCAAACCCAAATTTGAAAACCACACCGATGTTTCTATTCAATATATCAAATTTAATAATGTAGGTTTCTCCGAAGGGATGGCCCATGTTAAGGTTAAAGAGAAGTGGGGTTATATCAATAAGAATGGTGATATTGTTGTCGAGCCAAGGTTCGATTTGGCCTATCCTTTTTCAGAGGGGCTAGCGAAGGTGTCTATGGATACGAATCGTGCCCGTTGGGGTTACATTAATAATGCAGGTCAATTAGCTATTATTCCTAAATTTTGGGATGCCGGAAACTTTTCAGAGGGATTGGCGTATGTTCGTATTAAAGGCAAATATGGATTTATTAATAAAGGTGGGAAATTGCAGGTTAGACCCCAGTATACTTGGGCTGAGGATTTTAAAAATGGATTAGCTCGGGTGGGGCTGGAAGAAAGTAAGAATAAGTGGGGTTATATTGATAGGGCAGGAGAGTGGATTTGGAAGCCAATTAATTGATAATAATAGAGTTATGATTCAGCAAAAAAAGTGGCAGCCAGGTAATTTGGTTGTCATTTTTTTTTGCAAGATATTGGCAGAGAGCCGGTTACAGATGGTATACTTACACTGAAGCAATAAAAAATAAAGGAAGAATTATGGATTTTCAAGTTGTTGTATCATGTATAACAACGTTTTTTTATGTAGGCTTTTGGTTTCTTATTCATTTCAAAGGCAAGAAGACAACTCTGACTAAATCATTTAATATTCTTGTTTTAAGCATGATCGCTTGGTCTTTTGGGGTTTCGATGTTTTATCTTACTAAGGATCCCATACAATCTTTGTTTTGGATTAAGTTTACTTATTTTTCAGGCACTTTTATTCCCGCCAGTTTTTTATTATTATCTTACGTATATCCATCAGGGATGTTTGTTGTCTCACCGTTTAAGCGGTTTTTTATTTTTGCCCCTAGCTTGTTGATATTCTGTGTCTTTTTTATGACGCCGTGGGCGATTCAAGAGATCCAAGTTATAAATGGACATAAAGGTTGGAGTTATGGGCCTGGAAAATATCTTTTTGATGTGCAGTTTTTGTTCCTTTTTGCGTGGGCGTTTAAAAGATTTTTTAGGATGTATCGTAATCTTGATGGCGATATCAAAAATAGTTTGCGGTTTAATATTTTTGGAACATTGATTGCGTTGATACTGGGGGGTGGGACCAATGTTATTTTGATTTGGTTTAATCATTTTGAATGGGTTTGGTTTGGTCCCACATTGTGTTTGACGTGGTTGATTACAGTGGCTTATGCGATATTACGATATCAAATAATGGATATTCATTTCTTTATTAAGCGTAGTTTGGTTTATACGGTTTCAATTACGTTTATGACGATATTGTATTTTGTGGCTATTTTGATTGTTGAGAATTTCTTTAAAGACATTATTGGTTATAAATCATTTTTTGGTTCTTTGTCTTCCGTCGTACTTATTGCCCTTGTATTTATTCCATTAAAGAATTCTATTCAATATGTGATTGACCGCTATTTCTTTAGAGGAAGTTTTTTTCAAATTGCTGAACAGAATGAACTCTTACGAAAAGAAATGGCGCAGTCAGAGAAGTATAGAACGTTGGCTAATTTAACAGGAGGGATTGTACATGAAATCAAAGGGCCACTTTCAGCGTTAAAGGGATATAGTCATTTTCTTCCTAAGAAGATGGATGATAAAAAGTTTTTAGAAAAGTTTTCTGTCATTTTAGATAATGAGTTAGAACGTATCAATGGGTTGGTTCAACATTTGACAGATTACAGCAAACCAGCACCTTTGGATTTGCGAGATACCAATGTCTACAAATTGCTTGATGACTCTCTTGATATTATGAAAATGAATTTTATTGAAAAAAAAGTTGCTGTTGTTAAAGAATATGACTCCCAAAAAGAGTTTAGTCTACACATTGACCCTATTCAAATTAATCAGGCTTTAATTAAGATTTATTTAAATGTTATAGAGGCCGTAGAGATGGGGGGCAAGATGAGTATTGATGCGCAAACAACGGATAAAGCCTTTGTCATTCGCATTCGGGATAATGGGTGTGGTATTTCCAAGGAAGATTTAAAGCATATTTTTGATCCTTTTTTCAGCCGCAAAGAAAAAAACTCCGGGTTGGGTTTAGCCATCGCTCATGCCATCATTGAAAGCCATGAAGGCAAGATTGAGGTTCATTCCACCCTGAAAGTGGGTACCGAGTTTTTAATATCCTTTCCAGTCTAGTCGTTTAAATTAATCATTTGTTAACTTATAGTAATTCCAGCCCTTTCGTTGACTATCCAACTCTTTTGTGCTAGGTTATTGCGATGATTCAGGATAGATTAAGGCAAGTTTCCGAAAAAATAGAGAATATCTGTACTCGTTTGGGGAAAAATGCTCAAGATGTGACCCTTGTAGGTGTTACAAAATTTGCCAATGCTGATCAAATAGTGGAAGCGGTTAAAGCAGGTCTTTCTCATGTGGGTGAAAATAAAGTGCAGCAGGCGGAGGAGAAGTTTCCTTTGTTAAATCAAAGTAATCTGTCTGTAACTAAGCATTTAATTGGTCACCTACAATCAAATAAAGCAAAACGCGCTGTCGAACTTTTTGATATGATCGAATCTATTGATGGTTTTAAGTTAGCCTGTGAGATCGATAAGCATGCCGGTCAAATGCAAAAGAATATGAATGTGCTTATACAAGTGAATACCTCAGGGGAAGAGCAAAAGTTTGGCGTGGCCCCATCTGAGCTTGTTGAGTTGATTGATTCGCTTAAAAATTTAGAAAACCTCACCATTGAAGGGTTAATGACCATTGCTCCATTAACAGAAGAGCAAGATGTGATTCGAAAGTGTTTTAAAGATTTAAAAGATTTATATGATAAGTTGTCGCATGATTTTAATTTGTCACAAACCGTGAATATGAAATATTTGTCCATGGGTATGTCCGGTGATTTTGAGATAGCGTTGGAGGAAGGTTCCAATATGCTTAGGGTAGGCTCAGCCATTTTTGGTTGATCAAAAGTAAAAAAGGTAAATATTCATATGAAACAAACAATTGGATTTATTGGCGCTGGTAACATGGGAACCGCAATTATTGCGGGTATTTATAAAAAATTTAAAATTATCGTTTGTGATGCAGACAAGAAACGTCAACAATTAGTCAAGCGTCGATATTCATTGGCTTGTTATGATTTGGAAAGAGTTGTTGGTGAGTCTGATGTTTTGATTTTGGCTGTTAAACCGCAAAGTTTTGAAAAGGTTTTAAAAGCCATGAAATATCATCAAAAAGCTAAACAACTCTTCATCTCCATTGCCGCGGGCATTACAACAAAATATATCGAGTGTCATTTAGGCGAGAAACCTCGTGTGATTAGAACGATGCCCAACTTACCGGCACAGATGGCAGAAGGAATGACGGGCATCGCAAAGGGGCGATATGCGACGAATGCTGATGTTAAGTTTGCCAAATTAATTTTTGATCAAGTTGGCCAGTCTATTATTGTAGAAGAAAAATCAATGGATGCGCTAACAGCCGTGTCAGGTAGTGGGCCGGCGTATGTATTTTATTTTGTTGAATGTTTAATGAAATCGGCTAAGTCATTTGGATTGCGTGAAAAGGATGTCAAGATTTTGGTGGAGCAAACATTAAGGGGGAGCCTAAAACTTCTTTCATCTCAAAAAGAACCGGCATCTGTTTTAAGAGCCCGTGTTACTTCAAAAGGTGGCACGACACAAGCGGCCCTTGATGTATTAAAGAAGAAAAAAGTTGATCAAATTTTTCATGAAGCATTAAGCGCTGCTCGTCAACGCGCTACTAAGTTAGCGCAATAAAAAGGAAAAAGGTAATGGCAAAAGTGGGTGTTATTGGCGGTAGTGGCTTATATCAAATAGATGGAGTGACGATTAAAGAAGATGTTACTATTATTGATACACCTTTTGGTCCGCCTTCGGGACATTTTATGGAAGGCGAGCTAGATGGTGTCGAGGTTGTATTCTTAGCTCGTCATGGTCAAGGTCATCATATTCCGCCAAGCCGTGTCAATTATCGTGCTAATATTTTTGAAATGAAACGCTTAGGCGTTGATGCGATTCTTTCAGTTTCTGCGGTGGGAAGTTTAAGAGAAGAGATGAAGCCGTTGGATTTTGTTGTTCCTGATCAATATGTGGATCGAACCACTAAACGAGAATCCAGTTTTTTTGACGAACATATTGTGGCACACGTCTCTTTAGCTGATCCCGTTTCCCCAGAGCTTGCCAGTATTCTTGTTGATAGTTGTAAAGAGGTCGGGGTTGATGTTCATGAGAAGGGAACGTATGTAAATATGGAAGGTCCTCAGTTTTCATCCCGCGCGGAATCAAAGCTTTATCGCAGTTGGGGGATGGATATTATTGGAATGACAAATTTTACAGAAGCAAAATTAGCGCGTGAAGCGGAGATTTCTTATGCGACATTAGCAGCCGTTACAGATTATGATTGTTGGCACAGTGGACATGAAGAAGTAACGGTTGAGATGATTATTGAATACCTTAATAAAAATGTTGAGAATGCCAAAAAGATATTAAAGCTCGCCATTCCACGCGTCGGGGCTTTAACGGAGTTTAGTGCCAGCGATGCTTTAAAATTTGCTATCATTACAGCTAAAGAAAAAATGACAGAGCAGAAAAAGAAAGAGTTGGGGCCTATCCTAGCCAAATATCTTCATTAAAGCGAATTTCATTAATTAATCAAGAGTTATCTTATGAGTGACGTATCGAATCAAGAAATAGATTTTCGTAAAACTTTAAATTTGCCTCAAACCGATTTCCCCATGCGTGCAGGTCTTGCTAAAAAAGAACCTGTCTATCTAGAAAAATGGAACACCGAAGATCTGTATGCTCAAATCAGAAAGCAATCTGAAGGAAAGAAATCGTTTCTTCTTCACGATGGCCCACCTTATGCCAATGGAAATATTCATATTGGTCACGCCTTAAATAAAATCCTTAAAGATATCATTGTGAAATATAAAACATCGCAAGGGTTTGATAGCCTGTATGTTCCCGGTTGGGATTGTCATGGGTTACCTATCGAGCATCAATTATTAAAAGAATTAAAGAAGAAGAAAAATGATGTTGATTGTGTTGAGTTTCGAAAAAGCGCTCATGACTATGCATTAAAGTATGTGGATATTCAAAAAGATCAATTTAAACGTTTAGGAATTTTTGGTCAATGGGATGAGCCTTATCTTACATTGAATTCTGAATATGAATATTGGATTCTTAATTCGTTAGCACGTCTCAATGATGATGGTTATGTTTATCGTGGATTAAAACCAGTCAACTGGTGTTTTAATTGTGAGACTGCTTTAGCTGAAGCTGAGGTAGAGTATGCCGATCATGTTTCACAGTCAGTGTATGTTAAATTTGCTGTCAAAAATGCTGATGTGATTGATCAGTTGGCTAATAAAAAAGTTTCATTATTGATTTGGACGACAACACCATGGACGTTAATTGCCAATGTCGCTGTTGCTGTTCATGGGGCTTTTAGCTATTGTGCTGTCGAGGTGGGTGATGAAATTTTAATTATGGAACAATCGTTGAGTCAATCGATTTTAGCTAAAGCAGGAATAACGGATTTTAAAATCGTAAAAGAGCTTAAAGGAGATGACTTAACACAATTAGTTTATGAGCATCCCTTTGGATTAAGAGATGAAAGTCGTGTTGTGATTGCCGATTATGTAACGAAAGAAGATGGAACGGGGCTCGTGCATACGGCACCTGGACATGGACAAGATGACTTTGAGACGGGCAAGAAAAACAATCTTGATGTTATTATGCCTGTCAATGATCGCGGTGTTTACACGAAAGAAGCGGGTCCTTACGAAGGGCAACATATTTTAAAAGCGAATGTTCAGATTATTGAAGACTTAAAAGAGAAAGGTGTTTTGTTTGTACACGAACCTTTAAATCATTCGTATCCGCACTGTTGGCGTTGTAAAAAACCTATTATCTTTCGAGCAACAAAACAGTGGTTTTTAAGTATTGATCACAATAATTTGCGAGGTAAAGTTAAAGACATTATAAAACGAGATGTGAAATGGATTCCTGAAACAGGCGAGGAACGTATTTTAAAAATGGTTACCGGACGACCTGACTGGTGTTTATCTCGTCAACGTTATTGGGGGGTTCCGATTCCCGCTTTAAAATGTAAGGGGGATGAAGAGCATCGTTTGTATTCGGAGGTGATTGATCATTTTGCGAAAATTGTTAAGAATAAGGGGACGAATGCTTGGTTTGAGCTTGATGTCAAAGAGTTGATTCCAGAAGGGTTTAAATGTCCTGTGACAGGCTCCGAGGAATTTGAGAAAACATATGATATTCTGGATGTTTGGTTTGACTCAGGTGTTAGTCATCAAGCTGTTGTGAAATCTCGTTTGGGGCTTGAGCTACCTATTGATCTTTATTTAGAGGGTTCCGATCAACATCGTGGTTGGTTTCAATCATCGTTAATTCCTGCGGTTGCCATGGAGGGAAAAGCTCCATTTAAAGAAGTGCTTACACATGGATTTGTTGTTGATGGCCAGGGGCGTAAGATGTCTAAATCTGTGGGTAATGTTATTTCTCCTTTGGATATTATCAAAAATAATGGAGCTGATATATTGCGTTTGTGGGTGGCTTCAAGCGCATATAACGAAGATATTCGCATTTCTAAAGAGGCCTTAGATCGTCTTGTTGATGCCTATCGTAAGATTCGAAACACGCTTCGATATTTATTAGGAAATTTATTTGATTTTAACCCAACTCATGATATCCTTGCCTATGATCAACTTCTTGATTTGGATAAATGGGCGTTAAATCGTTTATCAAATGTCATGAAGGATGTCGAAGCTAATTATGATCAATATGATTTTTCTAAGGTTTATAAGAACGTTTATGCCTTTTGTAATGAGGATCTTTCAAATTTTTATCTTGACATTTTAAAGGATCGGCTTTATATTTCTGCTGCTAATTCTCTTGAAAGAAAGTCAGCGCAAAGCGCTCTTTATCATATTATTCAACACGTGTTACGGGCATTGGCACCGATTCTGATTTTTACTTCCGAAGAAGTGCTAAGTTATATGCCGAAAAGTGAAGAGCAAAAGGATATCTCTAGTGTTCATTTGCTAAAATGGGTTAAATTGCCTGAACAATGGCATAATCCAGATGTTGAAAAACGTTTTAAGCAACTTCTTTTGTGGCGACCGTTTGTAATGAAGGCTTTGGAGGATGAGCGTCGAGAAGGTCTTATTGGAAGTCCACTGGAGGCAAAAGTTGTTTTTGAAACGGCAAGTGAAAGAGATTTTAAATATTTAACAGAATTAAAAGAAATTTTATCTGAATTTTTTGTTGTTTCTCAGGTAGAAGTCCAACAATCAAGTAGCATACTAAAGCCTATTGGAGCGGATTACCCTAAGACATCAATTACCATCAAAAAGGCTGACGGTCAAAAATGTAGTCGTTCTTGGAAATACAGTGCGGACGTTGGGGAAGATCCCGACTACCCCACGCTTTCTCTAAGAAGTGCTAGAATCGTAAAGGAGATAAAGAATGCCAGCTAAGAAGACTCCTAAGAAGTTGGGCAAAAAGGATCTTGCTTTTTTTAAAAAGCTTTTAAATGAGATAAGAAATAAGCTTGTTCATGATATCAAGAATATGCATGCGGAAACAAGTGGCGCCAATGATTCTGGAGATGTTTCAGGTCATGTTATGCATATGGCTGATGTTGCTACAGATATGTATGATAAAGAATTTAATTTAGGGTTAGCCTCTAAAGATAGAGAAATTCTTGCAAAAATTGAAGATGCTCTTAAGCGAATAGAAGATGGCACATATGGCATTTGTTTGGGTACAGGAAAAGCAATTTCTAAGGCACGTTTAGAGGCTATTCCTTATTGCGAATATTGTTTGAGCCATCAAGAAGAGCTTGAGGAAAAGAAAGAGATATGAGAGAGCTTACGCGATCTCAAGTTGATATCTACTTAGCTCTTATCCCCGCCATAACAACTATCATTGTTGATCGCTTGACTAAATTATTTTTTTCAAATTTATTACTCCCCAATGAATCCTTACCTGTTATTCGTAACGTTTTTCACATGAGTCTTGTCCACAATACGGGAATAGCTTTCGGCTTTTTTAAAGATAAAGGAGCTGTTTTTATTATCGTTCCGATCATTGCTATTATACTGTTGGTATTTAACATTTATTATTATCGTCAGAATAATGAGGCGTTAAGTCATACTTATGTGGTGGGTTTCTCACTTATTTTAGGAGGGGCCATCGGAAATTTATTTGACCGGATTGCTTATGGTCATGTGATTGATTTTATAGATTTTCGTATTTGGCCTGTCTTTAATATTGCCGATAGTGCGATCACGATTGGAGCGATCATCATTGGCATTAAATGTTTTCAACTTACTTCTCATAAATAACAATTAATTATTATGTATCCAGTCATTTGCCGTATAGGTCCATTGAGTATTTATTCTTATGGTTTTATGTTAGCCATGGCCGTGGTGGTTTGTAGCTACTTGTTAAGCAAAGATGCGCAAAAAAATCAGGTTAAACCTGAGGTTGTTTATGATCTTGTTTTTTGGATTGTTGTCGGAGGTATCATTGGCGCGCGCTTATTTTTTATTGTACTAAACTTGCAATTTTTTATAGAGAACCCTTCAGAGATTATAAAAATTCATAATGGAGGCTTATCTTTTCAGGGGAGTGTCATTTTTGGCGGGTTAGCAGCTGTTTGGACTATACGAAAGCATAAGTTAAAACCTCTTTTGATGTTAGATATGATAGCGCCGTATTTAGCTTTAGGTCAATCCTTGGGGCGTGTGGGATGTTATTTAAATGGGTGTTGTTATGGACGGCATGCCCATTGGGGTGTTTTTTTCCCGTACAATTCTGATGTGTTGCATCCTACCCAGCTGTATTCGACGATAGGATTGTTTTTTATTTTTGTTTATTTATTGTATTTTCGAAATCATTCAAAATTGCAAGGTAAAACTTTTGTGATGTATTTGATGTTAGCGAGTTCTTTACGATTTGTTGTCGAGTTTTATCGTGGAGATCATTTTTCGACATTTCTCGGTTTAAGCATTTATCAACACGTTAGTCTTGGAATTTTTTGCGCAGGGTCTTATGTCTATACAAAACTTAAAAGTTTCTCCAGAGCACAATGATCTTAGGCTCGATGTGTATCTCACCCAAGTTCTTTCTGATGTTCCTTCACGGAACGTTGTCAAAAAATTAATCGAATTTGGTCATGTTCGCGTTAATGAATCTATTGTTAAAGCAAACTACAAAGTGAGTGAAAAAGATGACATCTTTGTCGAGATTCCTGCCAATTTTTTAACCCCAAAATATGTTGAACCAGAAAATGTTGATTTAGATATTTTTTATGAAGATGAATTTTTATTTGTCATTAATAAACCGCGTGGCATGCTTGTTCATCCCACAGCCACAAAATCGAAAGGGACTCTTGTAAATGCGTTATTACATCATTCTTTAAAACTTTCGAATGTCAATTCTGATATCCGACCAGGTATTGTGCATCGTTTAGATCAAGAGACATCTGGGTTGATGCTGGTGGCCAAAGATAACATTACACATACAAAATTAGCAAAGAAATTTAAGCGCCATGAGGTTAAAAAAAGATATGTAGCCCTTGTTGAAGGATGTGTGGAATTTGATGAAGGGCGTGTTGATGTTGCTATTGGGAAACATCCTCATCATCATGAGAAAAAAGCGGTGAGTATGGATGGTTCTGGCAAGGATGCTCTTACGACTTATAAGGTTTTACAGCGCAAAGATAAGGCCACGTTGGTAGCCTTGTATCCGAAAACAGGACGAATGCATCAATTGCGCGTGCATATGCGATATCTAAAACATCCTATTTTGGGGGATGATAAATATGGCCATAAAAGAACATTTCCTAGGTTGGCTTTGCACGCCCAAGCTATTTCTTTTCAACATCCTAGAACAAATGCTTTTATGGAATTTGTTTCAAAGACACCAGATGAGTTTTATGCATTTATTAAGCAAAAATGACATAAATTGCTCAAAACAAATAATTTAAAACATCCCTTTTATGAAACTGGAATTTCAGATATAATATGCTATAATTGTAAAATAATTTTTAGGTAAATTATAGGTCGTCTATTACTGAGTCGTTTAAAAAAAATTAAAAGAGGGAAAAAGACAATGAAAATGAATTCATCTGGAAAGGTTGTAGGTCTTATATTAATTATATTTTTAGTTATTTTTGCTTCTCTTTCGGCAGCAACCATTTTTTTGTGGAATAAAGAGATTAGTGTGCGAAAAGTGGCCGAAGGTTCTTTAGAAAAGAGTAATTTTAATGTCAAAAGGATGGAAGGCGAGCTGGCTGAAACAAAGAAGCAGAATTTTGTCTTAGAAGAAAAAAATAAAGAGATGGATGAGCGGGTTAATAGCTTATTGGATGAATTGGAACTTGTTGAGGGCGTTAAAGAAGAGTTTAAATTAGAGACGGCATCTTTGAAGGAAAAGTTAGGTGCTGAGGAGAAAGCAAAAAATCAGTTGAGAGAAGAATTGGCTAAAGATTTAGGTGATTTTGAGGCTAAAGTGACGAGTTTAGAATCGAAACTAAAAGAAGAAGTTTCAAAATCCGATGAGCTTGTCCAAAGAAATAAAGAATTGTTATCCCAACAAGCAGTTTTGGAGTCGAAAGTTGCTGAATTAAATGAATTTAAAGAAAGTGTGCAGATGTCAAAGCAAAAGGCTTCTGAGTCAATTGCGGCCGGCGTGAATCCATCAATCTCAGTTGACGGTGTTGAATTAGATGAAATTGTTGTCTCCCCAGACAAAGATGTTAAACCTGTAGCCGAGATTAAAGCCGCTAAGAATGACGGTAAAGAAGGACGTATTTTAAGTGTCGATATTGATACGGAGTTTGTCATAGTTAATCTTGGTAAAAAAGATGGCATCTCTATTGGTGATATGATGAGTGTTTTTCGAGGAGAAAAATACTTAGGAGACATTAAAATAACGCGCATTCAACCAGAAATGGCTGCCGCCGATCTTATCCCACCATTTTCAAGCCGAACGGCTAGAAAGAACGATCAGGTAAAAACAAAATAATGGTTCTTCATGTCTTTAAGACAGAACATCTCAAAGGGGTCGTTTCTCTACCTGCTTCCAAATCATACTCTATTCGAGCTTTTATCATCGCTGCATGCGGTGGTCGATCTCTCATCAAAAAATCTTCCGATTGTAAAGATGCCAAAGTAGCGTGCAAGGTTGCCAAATCATTTGGCGCTAATGTTGTATCCATAAATCAAAACTCCTTTGAAATTCAAGCCCGTTTTAAAAAACCAAACTTAAAATTGATAAACGTTGAAGAATCAGGAACGGTGCTAAGGTTTTTATTGCCTCTTATTTCATTGAATGAGTGTGATTCAACTGTTGTTGGCAAAGGATCTCTGATAGGACGTCCAAATCTTTTTTTGGTAGAAACGCTTAGAGCGCGAGGGGTAAATATTACGGGTAGAGGAGCAAAGCATAGTATTCCTATCGAGAAAAAGGTAAGCCCCTTTAAAGCTGGTAAGATGTCTATTGATGGGAGTATTAGTTCTCAATTTATTTCAGCACTGTTAATTGCGACTCCTTTGTTAGAGGAGGATACAGTGCTAAAGTTAACAGGAAATAAACTTGTTTCATCTGATTATATTCTTATGACGCGTCAGCTCTTGCAGAAGGCGGGAATTCGAATAACTAAGCGTAGTGATCGAGAGTACCTTATTAAGGGGCAGCAACAATATAAGGGTTTAAAGAATTTTACAGTTCCCTCTGATTATGGTTTAGCGGCTTTTCATATGGCAGCGGCCGCACTGAATCCTTCTCATGTGCTCTTGAAAGGAAATCTCAAGGATGATCTCATTCAAGCCGATGGTCACATTGTTAGGATAATGAAGGCAATGGGCGTTCCATTAAAGAAAACATCAACTTCGATTGAGATTAAAGGTCCCTGTGTTCTTAAAGGGGGCGACTTTTCGTTAAAAGATTGTCCAGATCTTGTCCCGATTGTAGCCATCTTAGCTTTATTCGCTCAAGGTAAAACTCGGTTGAAAGATATTCGTCATGCCAGAGTTAAAGAATCCGATCGGATTAGTGATTTGAAAGCCGAATTGGAGAAGGTTGGCGCGCGATTAGAAGAAAGTCCAAATTCTTTGGTTATTTATCCTTTAAAGAACCCAAAGGAGAACGTGATTCTTGATCCTCACAATGATCATCGCCTGGCCATGGCCTTTTGTGTTTTAGGCACAAAACTTGGTCTGCGCGTTAAAGATATTGAATGTAGTCACAAATCTTATCCCGGATTTGTCAAAGATTTTAAGGCGCTAGGTGTTAAATTATCCAACCGTCAGAAATGAATTGACAGCTAAAATCTTTTCATATATCATTATGCGAGTTATCTGGAAGTTAATGATAATTAGCTTCTAATAGTACTATTATTTTAATGCCTTCATTTTGATCGTTTTACTTTTTAGGGATGTAACAACCTTTTGAGATAACGATTTCTAACCCAAAGAAAGTCTTCATGTTACAAAAGTTTTTAAAAATTTTCAAAAAAATTAAAAATTACATCTTAGGCCTTTTTTCCAATGATATGGGCATTGATTTAGGTACCGCAACAACTCTCGTCTATGTTAAAGGTGAAGGGGTTGTTTTATGTGAGCCATCCGTTGTGGCCATTGAAAAAGATACCAATCGTGTGGTTGCTGTGGGGGAGGAAGCGAAGAAAATGTTAGGTCGAACACCTGGCAATATTATCGCTATTCGTCCTATGAAAGATGGGGTTATCTCAGATTTTGAAATTACAGAGGCCATGCTTAAGTATTTCATTAGAAAGGTTCATGGACGCCGTAAGTTGTTAAGTCCTGCTATGGTCATTGCTATTCCTTCAGGAATTACTGCTGTTGAAAAACGGGCGGTTAGGGATTCTGCTGAACGAGCGAGCGCACGATCTGTAGAGCTTATTGAGGAGCCAAAAGCCGCTGCTGTTGGAGTTGGGCTTCCTGTTGAGGAGGCGGCCGGTAACATGATTGTGGATGTGGGAGGTGGTACGACAGAATTTGCTGTTATTTCTTTAGGAGGTCTTGTCTATGCCAAATCCATCCGTATTGCTGGAGATGAGATGGATCAGGCCATTGTTGAATATTTGCGTAAGACATATAATTTAATGATTGGAGAAAGAACGTCGGAAGAAATTAAAATTCGTATTGGTTCAGCTTATCCTTTAGAAGAGGAGCTTAATATGGATGTGCGGGGTCGTGATTTGATTTCTGGCCTTCCAAAAACAATCACCACGACATCCGTTGAAATTAGAGAAGCCCTTTTTGATCCTGTTCAAGCGATTGTTGATGCGTCAAAATCTACGTTAGAACAAACACCACCTGAGTTAGCAGCCGATTTAATTGATCGCGGTATTGTTATGGCTGGGGGTGGGGCATTATTACGAGGTTTAGATAAAAGAATATCAGAAGAAACCGGTTTGCCTGTTCATATTGCAGATGATCCTTTAACGGCTGTTGTATTAGGAACAGGACAGATGCTTAGTATGCCAACGCGTATTCGTCGTCGTATTGTTGTTCCAACAAAGTTAGATTTCTAATGGTTGACACGCCGATTCTTCGCGTGTCGAAACATTCCCTTTTGACCCATTTAAATATACCTGTGTGTTTAGAAGCAATAGTAAAAAATTAATCTACCTTTTTATCCTCGTTATTCCATTCTTTCTTTTTTTTACTCTATCAAAATCTTTTACGAGTTTTAAATTTCAAATTATTAAAGTAACGTCTGCCCCTATTAAACTCCTTATGTTTCCTATTCGGGAGTTTAAGAAAATTTTATATTATCATCGTACATTTGAGGAATACAAACGTCTAAAGAATGATGTTAATTTTTTAAAAGCACGTATGGTCGGGTTAGAAGAGGTTGTCCGTGAGAATACGCAACTTGAAAAATTGTTGGAATTTAAAAGAAAGTTGATTTACTCATCCGTTGCCGCCAATGTTGTTGGACGGGATCCTTCCTTTTGGAATTCTTCGATGATTATTGATAAGGGGGCTAAAGATGGCATTAAAGAGGGCTTGTCTGTTGTTAATTCTCTAGGTGTTGTTGGAAAGGTGGTTGAGGTTGCTGAGGATTCAAGCAAGGTGATTTTATTAACAGATCCTCAGTTTAGTGTTGCTGCTTTACTGCAAAGGACAAGGGAGACAGGTCTTATTTCAGGAACACTTCAAGGTATCTGTCGTTTGCGGTTTGTTGATGAAAATGCCAACATTGTTGTGGGAGATAAAGTAATCACCTCATCTTTAAGTTCAAATTTTCCTGAGCATCTTATTATTGGAGAGGTTGTAGAAATTATTGAGGAGCCCAATAGCTCGAGTGTTCAGTTTCTTGTTCAACCATCCGTATCTTTATCGCAAATAGAAAAAGTTTTAGTGGTTATTAAAGAATAAATTTAAGAGAAGAATTATGCACAAGATCGTATTAAATTTGTTGCTTATCTTTTTGGCTCACGCCATGGAATTCTTTTTTTATAATCTGTTTGGTAGAAGTTTTATGCCTAATATGATTTTGCTTCTTGTTATCTATCTTAATCTTTTCCTAGGAATTCGATATAGTTTAATGGCTGCAATTGTAGGAGGGGTGCTTAAAGATAGTTTTAGTGCAAGTTTTTTCGGTGTTAATTTATTCTCATTTATCGTCTGCGCTTATTTGGTTACAATTGTAAAAAAGTATATTTATGTTAAGGGATCGAATCTTTCAAGAATTTTTCTAGTTTGTGTCTTTTGTGTCTTTAATGTTGTGATCCAGTACTTTTTATTTTTAATATTTCATAAAACAAGTTTTGTTGAAACCTTAAAATATGTTTTGTGGCCACAACTTATTGCCACATTAATATTAGCTCCGCCAACCTTTTACTATTTAAGACAATGCGCGTTAAAATATTTCGTATAATTATTATCATACTTTTTCTTATTATCTTGATTGATTTATTTTATGTCCAGGTGATAAAGGGGAAGTATTTTTTTCATTTAAGTGTGAATAATCGTATTCGTGTCGTGCCGTTAGAGGGTTTACGCGGTGAAATTATGGATCGTAATGGTAACGTCTTAGCGAAAAATCGTAAGGCTTACGATGTGATGGTTGTTCCGCAAGAAATTAAAGATAAAGAAAAGTTATTTCAATATTTGAGTGATACGTTAAGGGTAGAGAAATCCTATTTAGAGAAAAAATATGCGCAGAAAAAATACACTCCTTTTGCGCCTGTTGCCGTTGCTGAAGATGTAACTCGAGAGGAGGCAATCAAATTAGAAGAAAATCGATACCGATTTTCAAGTCTTCTTGTTGTTGAAAGTTTTAATCGTGTCTATCCATCAGCAGAAGTTGGGTCGCATGTGATTGGTTACGTTGGAAAAATGAGTCGATCTTCGATTGATCAATTTAAAGAGTACGGCTATTCACCTGCCAGTATTGTTGGTAAGACAGGAGTTGAGGAGTATTACGACTCTTATTTAAAGGGGAGTGTAGGTGGGCTTCAAGTTGAGGTTGATAGTCGTGGTAGACAAGTACGGTTGTTAAGCTTAAAAGAACCTGATGATGGTCAGAATATCACGTTAACCATTGATAATCTTGTTCAGGATATTTCTTATGAAGTTATTGAACAAAAAAGAGGATCGATTATCGTCATGGATATGAATAATGGTGAGGTTTTGGGTATGGTCAGTTCACCCTCATTTGATCCAAATGCATTGGTCTCTTTAAGAGATAAATCTAAGGCTGCGGTTTTGTTTCGAAATCCTCACTCGCCGTTACTTAATCGTTCAATTTCGGGAGCATTTCCACCTGGTTCTGTATTTAAAATACCGGTGGCTATATCCGCACTAGCCAATAAAAAAATAAACGCAAATACAACTTTTGAGTGTGTCGGGCATCATGAGTTGGGTGGAACTCGATTTGGGTGTGCTCATATTCATGGTGCTCAGAATTTAATCGAAGCTATCGCGCATTCTTGTAATATTTATTTTTATAGATTAGGTCTCATTTTGGGAGAAAGTAGAATTCAACAACATGCCAAACTATTAGGGCTGGGACGATTAACGCATATTGATTTGCCTTATGAAAAAGAAGGCCTTGTGCCTAGTCGCAAACAAAGGTTTCTTAAGAAAAAACAAAGATGGTTTGCAGGAGACACATTAAATCTTTCCATCGGTCAAGGCGATGTCTTATCGACACCTTTACAATTAGTTCGCATGATGGCAACAGTTGCCCGAGATGGTAAAGAAGTCCAGCCCCATGTGATTAAAGCTATAGGGGGAAGGGATGTGAAAAAGTATCAGTTTGAGCGTAAGGTACCCATTAATACAAACGTTTTTGATGACGTTAAGACTGGTTTAAGATCGACAGTTGCCAGTTATTCAGGGACGGCTAATGTTTTAAGCTTTGATGATATGATCGTGGCGGGAAAGACAGGAACGGCGCAGTCCGCGCCAGGTAAGGAACATCATGCTTGGTTTGTCGGATACACTAAGGGAACAAAAAAAGAAGTGGCTTTTAGTATATTTCTTGAATATGGTGGGTCAAGTCAAAATGCAACATTGGTAGCGCGACAATTATTGGTTCGATTAAGACAAGAGGGAATTATTTAAAGATGCGCAGGGATTTGGTTTTTAAAATTTGGGTTTATACCATACTCATTATTGCTATAGGGCTTATTGCTCTTTATAGTGCTTCATATTCGAACGTGCGGGTATCTCAAAAGATTTTTTATGATCAGTTGGTGTGTGCAGCTATAGGTCTTGTCATAATGTATTTTTTGGGGAAGGTTGATTATCGACGTTATTATGATATTGCCTATATCTTTTATATTTTTAATATTTTGTTGTTATTGTTGGTTCTTTTAAAAGGCCGACATGCTTTGGGGGCGACGCGATGGATCGAGTTGGGTCCCATTAGTTTTCAACCCTCTGAGTTAACAAAATTGGGTGCTATATTAATGTTGGGTCGATATTTTAGTAATCGTCGGCCTAATCTTTCATTTAATTTTTTAAGTAAAGCACAAATGGTGTGGCGTGATATTTTAATTCCATTCGGGTTAACATTATTTTCATGTTTTCTGATTTTTAAGCAACCTGATTTAGGGACAGCTTTATTAGTTCTTGGGATTTTTTGTGGGATGTTATTTGTAAGTGGGATTGAATATAAATATTTATTTAGTATTTTTGGCTTATTTATAGCCATGTTACCTATTGGATGGAAGTTTTTAAAAGAATATCAAAAAGATCGTCTTTTGGTATTTTTAAATCCGAATATAGATCCTTTAGGGACTGGGTATACTATCATTCAATCAAAAATTGCAATGGGTTCGGGTCAGTTATTTGGCAAAGGCTGGTTAGCTGGATCTCAAAATCAGTTAAATTTTTTACCGGAACGGCATACCGATTTTATTTTTTCTGTCATTGGGGAAGAATGGGGTTTGATAGGTACGGTATTTGTTTTATTTTGTTATTTTCAGCTAATTTATTATAGTCTTCATATTGCCTCACAGGTAAAAGATAGATTTGGAATGTTTGTAACGATTGGTGTTGTTACCATTTTAACACTTCAAGTTGTGATTAATATTGGAATGGTAATGGGCTTATTTCCTGTAGTTGGATTAACGTTACCTTTTGTTAGTTATGGACGCTCCTCTTTTATGATATTTATCATCATGATGGGATTTTTATTGAATTTAAGTAAAAGAAGGAAGGTATTCTAATTTGATCAAAAAAGGGCAAAAACATTCTTATTTATTAATTGTTTACTTTAAACAACTGTAGTAGAATTTAGTATCAGATGTATACTAAGATTATAGTATAAGTATTTAAATAAGAGACGCCGTTTATGAAGCATTTTAAAAAAACAACAAATAAACAGTTAGGAGAGTTGCTCATTGAGCGTGGTGTTATTAACCATGAGCAGTTGAATATTTCCCTTGAACACAAAAAAGAAAACGGTGGTTTGATCGGAGAGGTGCTTGTTGAGTTAAATTTTGCAACGGAGAAAGATATTGCGCAGGCTCTAACATGTCAATACGGTTTTCCTTACCTTCCGTTATCCAACTATGAAATTGATCAAGAAGTTTTAGACGCAGTGCCAGAAGATGTGTGCCGTAAGCACAGTCTTGTTCCTATCGACAAAATTGGAAAGAGTCTGACTCTTGCCATGTCCAATCCCTTAAATGTTCAGGCCATTGAAGATGTTGAGATAATGACCGAGTGTTCGGTACAGACATTTGTGAGTACCTCGACGGACATTAAACAGGCAATAGATAAATACTATCATAAAGTCTAATGGCATCACTTAAGGATCGCTTAAAAGAAATTCTCATTCGAGATAAACTTATTTCAGCAAAAGATCTCGATAAGGCTTTAGCTCATCAAAAGACAAAAGGTGGTGAGCTAAGTAAAGTTCTTGTCGATCTTAAATTTATTGATGAAGACACCCTCACTCAAGTCTTAAGCGAAAGTTTAGGTCTTCCTCCCATCAACATCTCACGAATGAAAGTCGATGATCAGGTTATTAAAATCATCCCAAAAGATACCGCTGAAAAATATAAAGTTATGCCTATTTCTCTTCTGGGAGATAATTTGACTATTGCCATGGCTGATCCCTTAAATATTTTTATGATAGATAACTTAAAGGCATTAACCGGTTTTACAATTACGCCCATTATTTCTAGACATAATGATATAAATGAGGCGATTCAGAAATATTATTATGAAGAAGATGGTGAGACGCTTGAGAAAATGGATAAAATCTTGCAGGATATCCATGATATAGGAGACATTGAAGTTGTCTCAGCGGGCAAGGCTTCAGCGGGAGATGGCGTTGAGGAGCTAGCAGATGATGCGCCTATTATTCGTTTAACTGATACGATCATTCAGCAAGCCGTCATAGCGAAGGCGAGTGATGTTTTTATTGAACCAATGGAGAAGACGATGCGCGTGCGTTATCGTGTTGATGGGGTTATTCGTGAAATTGACCGGATGTCAAAGGTCTTAAATTTTCCTATAGTCTCGCGTATTAAAGTTATTTCAAACTTAGATATTTCTGAACATCGCCTTCCGCAAGATGGACGATTCAAAACGATTCTTTCAGGAAACCGAGAAGTTGATTTTCGTGTCTCAGTTTTACCAACGGCTTTTGGGGAGAAGGTTGTTTTAAGAATTCTTGATCAAGAGGGTACCGTTTTAGATGTGGATAGTTTAGGGTTTGAACCTAAGTCGTTAGAGCGTTTAAAGGAGTGTTCGCGAAAACCTCATGGAATGATTTTAACCTGCGGGCCAACAGGGAGTGGAAAAACAACGACATTGTATTCCATTTTAAGTTCTCTTCACAGACCAGAAATAAATATTACAACCGTTGAGGATCCTGTTGAGTATCAATTAAAAGGGATGAATCAAGTGAATATCAAACCTCAGATGGGTTTGACGTTTACCTCAAGCCTTCGATCTATTCTTCGTCAAGATCCAGATATCATCATGATCGGTGAGATTCGTGATGCATCAACATTAGATATTGCTGTTAAGGCTGCATTAACGGGCCATTTGGTATTAAGCTCTCTTCATACGACAACAGCTGCTGGTTCCATTATTCGAATGATGAACATGGGAATCGAGCCATTCTTAATTTGCTCATCAGTGTTGGCTATAGTTGCTCAAAGGTTATTAAGAAAGGTGTGTGAACATTGCAAAGAAGCTTATACAATTGACCATGAGATTATAATAAAAACAGGGTTAAATCAGATTACTTCAAAGAAAACTTTGGAAGTTTATAAAGCTAAGGGATGTAAAAAATGTTTTGATATCGGTTATAAGGGTCGTGTCGGGATTACAGAAATATTAATTTTTTCACCCACTATTAAAGAGATTATTTTAAATCGGTCTGGAGAATATAAGATTAAGCAGGGGGCTCGCAAAGAAGGTATGCAGACAATGCGGGAAGATGGTTTACAAAAAGTGTTACAAGGCTTAACGAGAAGAGAAGTGGTTATACGC
>JAJDCB010000024.1 GCA_029261065.1 Candidatus Omnitrophota bacterium
TAGAACGTATTATCAGGCGCATGATTTTGCTTATTATCGGATTGAGCCTAAGCGTTTACGATTTATAGAAGGTTTTGGGAAAATTCATTGGATTGAAAGTAAAAATATTCTTGTTGATGTGACAGGTTTTCAGGAGTTGGAATCCCAGGTTATTACGCATATGAATAATGATCATAGGGATGCCCTTTTAAATTACTGTAAACATTATCATCACGTTTCTTGTGATGAAGCCGAATTAGTAACTGTCGATACGGATGGATTTATGATTAAAACACCTTTAGATAATTATTACTGTTCTTTTTCTAGGTCCTGCCTTTCTTTAGATGATCTCCATCAAGAAATGGTCAGAATGGCCCGTGAAGCTAAGGAGTCAAAAAATGAGTAGCCCATTACATATAGAAATGTTTCCTGCGATGAAATCTTTAATTGAAAAGATAAAAGAAAAACAAGAACCTATACATCAGTGGCTGGAGTCTTATGAAGGTTCTAAGGAGCTGCCTCTCTATTCGTCAGTGGATATTCGTAATGCGGGTTTTAAGATGGCTGTGGTAGATACAAATATTTTTCCAGCTGGTTTTAATAATTTGTGTGAACATGGGATTGAGGATGCTATTGGTTATCTGCGTGATGCTATTGTCAAACGTGTAAAAGGGTGTAAAAAAATTCTGATTATCGCTGAGGAGCATACGAGAAATACATGGTATTTGGAAAATATTCGTATTCTACAACACATCACAGAAAAAGCTGGTTTTGAGGTTAAAGTGGCTACTTTTTTAACCGTACAGCCTTCTTTTTGTGAGAATACGAAATTTGTGGAGCTTGAGACGGCTACAGGAAAACCTGTGCGAATTTATTGTTTTAATCGTATATTAGAAGATTATGATGCGGGTCGTGAAAAATTTTGTTTGATTATTTTAAATAACGATTTGACAAATGGTATCCCTGATATTTTAAAGAATGCCAAAGAGCCTATTTATCCATCGATTGCAGCTGGTTGGCATTCTCGTTTAAAGTCGCACCACTTTGCTCATACCAATGATTTGATTAAAGAATTTGCCCAAATTATTGATGTTGACCCTTGGTTTTTTTCTTGTCAGTTTAATGTGGTTGATGAGATCAATATCAATTTAGAAAAAGATCAATCGCAATTAGCGGATGTGGCTCAAGACTTATTTAAAGAAATCCAGACTAAATATAAAGAACATCAAATAAAAGAAAAACCCTACATCTTTATTAAAGGCGATTCTGGAACTTATGGGATGAGTGTTATTCCTGTTGAAGATCCGAAAGATATATTGAGTCTTAATCGTAAGAAACGAAACAATCTCTCTAAAGGAAAGAGTTCGCAGGACATTCATCGTTATCTACTACAAGAAGGGGTTCCAACGATTTATAATACAGGTCAAGAAATTAGCGAAGCTGTTATTTATCAAATTGAGAATAATTTGGTGGGTGGTTTTTATCGCACACATTCTGCTAAAACAGATCGTGAAAACCTCAATTCTAAAGGCATGGGTTTTAAAAAGATGTGTCCTCATTCCTCTCATTATGGAGATTGTGGCGTGCATCATGATGTTAATGTTTTTGACCTTTATCGCATTCTTGCTCGTATTGCGGGGATTGCCGCCCATCGGGAAATCGTCCAACTGGAATCACAAGCACACCTATAACTATTTAACCCCAAAAAAACTATGAATTTTGTATTTTTAATGGATCCATTAGAAAAAGTTATCTTTCAAAAAGATTCGACATTTATCTTGATGATGGGCGCCCACGCCAAAGGTCATAAAGTTTTTTATCTTCCTAGTGGCGGGATGAGTAAGCTTAATGATTCTTTTCGTTTTCATGTTAAAGAAGTCATTCCTCAGTTGGATGAAGATGCTCCTTTTAAAATTGTTAAAGATATTGTTTTAACGGAGAAAGATATTCAGGCCTTATTTATTCGAACGGATCCCCCTTTTAATGAAGAATATTTGTTAAATACGTGGATGATCAGTTTGTTGCCTTCTTCTATTGTGGTGATGAATTCAGGCCATGGCATCCGTACGGTTAATGAGAAAATATGGGGCTCGCAATTTATTGAGTGCATCCCTCCTACATTAATTGGTCGAAATAGAAATGATATGATTGAATTTATTCATACCCATAAAGAGGTTATCGTTAAACCTACGGATGGTTTTGGCGGAGCTGGTGTTTTTAAGCTAAATCAGGATGACACCAATGTATTTGTTACTCTTGAGACTTTGTCTCAACAATGGCAAAAGGACATTATTTTACAGAAATATATTGTGGATGCCCAAAAAGGTGACAAACGTATTTTATTGCTTGATGGAGAACCTTTAGGGGCTGTGTTACGCGTGCATTCTAAAGGAGATCATCGTAATAATTTTTATGCTGGTGGTCATGAAGAAAGGGTAGAGATTACCAAGCGTGATTTGGAGATTATCGCAATCATAAAACCTAAACTTAAAGAGTTGGGTTTAAGCTTTGTGGGGATTGATATCTTAGGAGATTATCTTGTTGAAATCAATGTCACCTCCCCTACTTGTTTACAAGAGATGAATCGTTTGTATGGAGTTCAATTGGAGGATAAGGTTATTAACTTTGTTGAACAGAATATTCATAAATTAAGGCCGTAAAGGAGTCAAAGAGTATTATGCCAGAATTAACCCTTTATTATTATGATTCGTGCCCCTTTTGTAGACGCGTTCTTCATTATTTAGAACAAAATGAGATTAAGATACCTTTAAAAAATCTTCTAACGAGCATTGACATTCGTCAAGAGTTGGTTAAGATTGGAGGGAAATCTCAGGTGCCTTGCCTGGTGATTGATGGTAAAGCTCTTTATGAGTCTAACGATATTATTCAATGGTTTGAAGAAAATTGGAGAAAAGAAACATGACTTTAGATGAAATTAAAGCAATTATAGAACAAGCGGTGCCTAACTCAACGGCCCATGTTCTTGACCCGATGAATGATGGTCAACATCTTCAAGCCATCGTCATTAGTCCTGATTTTGATGGTATGATGTTGGTCAAGCAGCATAAAATGGTGATGCAGCCTTTAAAGGAAGCTTTTGCTGAGTCGGTGCATGCGTTGGGACTTAAGACATTTACGCCAGAGAAATGGGAAAATGAAAAGTCACAGTTTGGGTTTTAGATAGTATTGTCATTCCCGAGTCATCGGGAATCTAATGGTTTTAAAATAACAAAAGGAGATAAAAATGGATGAAGCGATCAAAGAAAAAATAGAGAATCAGGTTAAAAACAACAAAGTTTTTTTATATATGAAAGGTACTCCTGATGCCCCTCAATGTGGATTTTCAGGTCAAGCGATAGGTATTTTAAAAGAATTAAATGCGGATTTTAATTCCTTTAATATTTTCGATGATGAAAATATTCGTCAAGGTATCAAAGAATTTTCTGATTGGCCAACGATTCCTCAACTATATATCAATGGTGAGTTTGTGGGTGGATGTGACATTATGACAGAGATGTATCAGAATGGTGATTTGGCAAAGGCATTGACTTAAAAGATCTTAAGCTTTTATTGCGATTTGTTTAGATAATTTTCTTATTAATTGGTAAGTATAAATGCCGGCACTGTGTCCATCATTCCATTCAATGGTGATGGCATAATTTCCAAGTGGCGTAATTTTTTTAGCGGCAATGTCTTCTCGAATATCTTCCGGTTTAAGTAAACTCTCCCCCGTTAATTCATTAACACTTAAGGCGTCTTGACTGTTAAGCCGCAAATCAAAATTTGAAACAAGATCTGTAGTTCCATCAGACCATTTGAGTGTAATATTTTTCTCATCCCCATAAGCATTCGGAATATCAACCCCTTCTATACTTCTTTTGCCAAGCGCGCGAATTGTTTTATCAACAGCTTCCATAATGTATGAATTACTTTGTGGTTCATTGAGCATTTGTGTCATGGTTGGCAATAAAGGAATTTCTGCAATAAGATTGATGCCAAATTTTTCTTTTAAATTTTCTCCAGCATTTTCTCCGAACACAAAATGTTTTGTCTCTGAATCAGGCGATTGAAAATAACTCATATTTTCAATAACACCAAGGACAGGAACGTTTACCTTCTCAAACATGATGATTCCTCGTGCGACATCAATAAGAGACAAGGTGTGTGGTGTCGTTATAATGACTGCGCCATTAAGTTGTAAATTTTGTGTAATCGTTATTTGAACGTCTCCTGTTCCTGGAGGCATATCTAGAAATAAATAATCAAGCTTCCCCCATTCGGTATTAAAAATAAGTTGTTGGATGTATTGCGTAACAATAGGCCCACGCATGATGGCAGGTTTATCTCCTAAAAGAAATCCAAAAGACATCAGTTTTAGGTTGTTTTTCTCAAGGGGAATAAGTTTTTTTTCATTTGTCGTTTTTAGTCCAACTTGTTTTATTCCGAAAAGAGCTGGAATGGAAGGTCCATAAATATCCATATCAAGTAAACCAACTTTAAATCCACGGGACGCCAAATCATAAGCCATATGAGCGGCAAGGGTTGATTTACCTACCCCCCCTTTACAGGATGAAATAGCAATGATCGACCCAATGTTATTAAGTTGATGTTGTGGTTGAGAAAAAGAAGTCATGTTTTTTTTTGCTGAAGTCATATTGATTGAAATATTTTTTACACCATCATATCTCTTTATGGCTTCTGTGGCTTGAGATTTAAATGTTTCTTTAACAGGACAAGCAGGTGTTGTTAGTTCAATATCAAATGATACATTATTTTCAGAGTCGATAATAATATTTTTGACAAAGTTTAAGCTTACAATATCTTTATTTAAATCAGGATCGATAATGTGTTTAAGAGAGTCTAAAATTTGATTTTTTGTAATAGGCATGGGTTTAAATTTTTAGAGCGGTAAGCTCTTTCTCCGTAATTTTTTTTGCTTTTATAAATTTGACATCATTTTTGTTGTTAACTGCAAAATATTTAGCCTTGATAGGCTCTTCTTCTCTCGATTTAGAAAAGCGTTGAATGATTCCTGCAGCCTTCGCTAAAAGATCTTCATTGGGTTCCCGACCCTTTATAATAAGGGTTGGACCATTTTCATTAATGAACTGAACAACATAATCTTCGCGATGTGCATAACGCAAGAGGTTAATGTTTTCATCCGCATCACGTCCAACAACAAATTTATAATTTTGATTGATTCGAAAATGCCTACCCCATTTTAATGCGATTGTTTCGCGGAAATTACGATAACCATGATCAAGGGTGTCTTTCATGCGCCGCGCGAAATTTTTATCCGTTAAAGAGCAACCTCCTGCTGGCGCGCTAAATTCTGTAATGTTCATCTCTTTTGCGAGTTTATATTGTTCTTTACGTGATCGTCCAACCATGGATAAGAGTTGATTGCGATCAATAAGTCCCTCTTGCTCAGGAATTGTTGGATCCATATGTTGGGCGCATAAAGGACGTAATAATTTTCCCTCTAAGCCTGTTCCTTGTTCAATTTTTTTCATACTGTGACGCATTTGGGACATGGGACGTTGGCCTAAAACCTCACCTGTAAAAACAAAATTAGCGCCAATATGTTTCATGTATTGAGCGGCCCGAGAAAACATGTGAATGCGACAATCGACACATGGATTCATTGCGGAGCCATAACCAAATTTTGGTTTTCGTACAATTTCTAAGTAGCGTTCATCTAGCTGAAGAACAATAAACTTAATGCCTATATGTTCAGCGGCTTCAATCGCTTTTGTCTTATCACAGCAGCCCCAGGGCATTGCAAAATAAACCCCATAAACATCTATGCCACAGTCTTTAACAACCTTGGCTGCTAAGGTGCTATCAAGACCGCCTGAAATGAGGCCCACAGCTTTAACAGAATTTTTTTGTATTTGGTGGCTTTCTTTAATCATTAACTATCCTTCTTTTGTAGTGACAATCATATACGATTTTCTAAGATAATTCAAGGTGATATTCATTTGCTAATATTAAGCTTAAAAAGAATAAATTACATAACAGATAATACTTGCAATAAGATAGGTCTTTATGCTACTATGTGGTTTCTTCAAATTTGAAAAAAGTGGTTCGGATTTCACAATGACAGTTAAAAAAGCAAAATCAAAGAAAAAGACCGTTGCCAAAGTTAAGGAACTTACTGGTGCAGAAGCACTTGTAAAATGTTTAGAAGATTTTGGGGTTGAATATATTTGGGGTCTTTCCGGTGGGGCAGCTATCCCTATTTTTGATGCCCTTGTTGGATCAAAGATCAAATTAGTTCTTGTTCGCCATGAACAAGGCGCAACCCATATTGCTGATGGTTATGCTCGAGCCACAGGGAAACCTGGTGTTGTTCTTGTAACCAGTGGCCCAGGTGCGACAAATACCGTTACAGGGATTATGACAGCTAATATGGACTCAATCCCTATGATCGTTTTAACCGGTCAAACTATTTCACCTATGTTAGGCAAGGATGCGTTCCAAGAGTCGGACATTTTTGGCATTACCATGCCTGTTGTTAAACACAGTTATCTCGTTAAAAAAACAAATGATATTCCTCGCGTCATTAAAGAAGCCTTTCATATCACCAATACAGGCCGTCCAGGCCCTGTTCTTATTGACTTACCCAAAGATATCACATCAGCTCCCTTTACTGGAAAATCTTTAAATCCTAGTATGGATTTACCTGGTTACAAAATAGCTTCAAAAGGGAATTTATCTGATATCAAAAAAATGGCAAAGATGTTTAAAGGGGCTAAGCGTCCTCTCCTTCTTGTTGGACATGGGGCTGTTCTTTCCCGTGCGGGAGATGCCGTTGCTAAACTAGCTAGAAAATTAAATTCTCCAGTAACAAATACCTTGTTAGGTAAGGGTGAATTTCCTGAAACGGATCCTCTTTCTTTGGGTATGTTGGGCATGCATGGAACCGCTTACGCCAATAAAGCTTTGACACGTTGCGATGTTATCTGTTCAATTGGTTCTCGTTGGGATGATCGGATTAATGGGGATACGAAGAAGTTTTGTGTGGGTGCTAAAAAATTACATATTGATATTGACCCAGCTGAGATTAAGAAAATTGTTCAACCAGATGCGAGTTGTGTGGGAGATGCGCGTTTAATTGTTGAGGAGTTAGTCAAGTTCGTAGAGCCTTGTGATACGAAAGAATGGTTGGATGAATGCAAATTTTACAAAAAAGAATTTCCCCTCAAATTTGATAATAAAAAAGGGTTAACCGCGCAATATGTTTTACATGAATTACAAAATTTGACTAAAGGTAAAGCGATTATATCGACAGATGTTGGACAGCATCAAATGTGGTCCGCTCAATTTAATTTTAGTATTAAAGGTCAGAAGTGGCTCTCTTCTGGTGGTGCGGGAACGATGGGTTATGGGTTTCCTGCCGCGTTAGGGGCTCAATTTGGTTGTCCTAAGGATTTGGTTGTTGCCGTTGTCGGTGATGGTGGATTTCAGATGACGTTGTGTGAATTGGCAACCATGGCGATTAACAAATTGCCTGTTAAGGTCCTCATTCTTGACAATAAATATCTTGGCATGGTTCGCCAATGGCAGGAACTTTTTTTTGATAATCGTTATAGTGGTGTTGATTTGGAAGGTAATCCTGATTTTATTAAGTTAGCGGATGCCTATGGCATTAAAGGTGTTCATATCGATAAGGTCAGCCAAGTGAACAAACGCTTAAAAGAAGCAATTGATTATAAAGGCCCTGTTGTGATTCATGCTGAAATTTTAAAAGAAGATAACGTTTTTCCTATGATCCCTGCCGGTAAATCGGCTTATGAGATGATTATTGAACCGCCAACAACAAAATTAGAAAAACCTACAGGAAGTACTTAAATATTATGGCAACATCTTCAAAAGATAACATTCATACGATCAGTGTTTATGTGGCCAACAAACCTGGTGTTTTGGTTCGTTGTGCGCAAGTGTTCGCACGTCGTGCTTATAATATTGATGCCCTTGTTGTCTCCCCAGGTCTCAATCCTAAGTATTCAAGGATGACTATCACCGCTTCAGGTGATCCCGCTATTCTTGATCAAATTATTAAACAAACAGCAAAATTAATTGATGTGTTGCATGTGTTTGAGCACACCAGTACAGATGCTGTTGATCGTGAATATGCGTTAATGAAAGTAAAAGTCAAGTCCCCTGCTTCAAAAGCCGCCATCAAAAAACTCATCAAAAACCGAGCTCATGTGCTTGATGATAGCGAAGGCGCCCTCATCCTTGGCCAATCAGGAACCACAGAAGAATGTGATGTGCTTGAGGCGCAATTAAATAAATATGGCATTATTGAAATGGTTCGTTCTGGAAAGCTTGTAATGGCGCGCGGTAAAGAACCTACCTAAGAGATTGTGTTGTTCCACAATTCTCTAATTATTATTATCTCCAAGACTACAAGGTAAAATTTTAGGCAACTCTTTGGGTGGCAAGATAACTAAAGCCACTTCAATGGCATTGTCTGTGTAATCCACTGATGTGATCTGACATCTATCTTTGTCGATCTCTTCTTGATCAGATCCTACATATTGAGCGACAGCACTGCGTAGCGCATCCCATTCCGAATAAAGAATAAACTGTGTTTCTTCATCTTCGGGCTTTAAATCTTTTTGATATTGGTCAAACGGTGTTTGCAGGATAAAGCTAAGAGGTTTGCCTTTAAGAAAATCATTAAGCCCTGTGCCTCCTTCTATGGCGCGTCCACAGGTGATTTTGGCGTATTCAAAAGAGATAAGGTTTTCGTCATGGTCTGTTGTAAAGGCGATACTGGATGAACTGTCTGAGCAAGGCATAGAATCCTTTGATTTGGGATATAAAAAATTAAGGGATACAGCTAAGCTGCATCCCTTATGTTGAGGTGTATTCTATAGAAACAAGTGCTATTTGTCTAGCGGTTATCCAAAAGGGTCCATCTAAAGAAGGCCTACCATTCTAACGCGCCACCTGTTTGATATTCGGTAACACGCGTTTCAAAGAAGTTTTTTTCCTTTTTTAAATCAATGACTTCACTCATCCATGGAAAAGGATTTGAGGCGTTATATTGTTTGGGTAAGCGTAGCCGTTCAAAGCGACGGTCTGCGATGTATTCGATGTATTCTTTGAGAAGGTCTGTGTTTAAGCCTAAAATGCCTGTTGGAAGGCATTCCGCTGAATAGTTGTGTTCAAGAGAAACGGCGGTTTTAATAAATTCAATTATTTCTTGATCAAACTCGCTGTCCCACACCCCTGGATTCTCATCGCGTATGGTGTTGATCAACTCGATGCCAAAGTTCATGTGAATGCTTTCATCGCGAAGGATGTATTGAATTTGTTCACATGTTCCTGGAATACGATTTTGACGACCAAAAGAAAGCATGGTCACAAAGCCACTATAGAAAAAGATACCTTCTGTAATGGCATAGAATCCAACTAAATTTTTTAAAAACTTTTGTAATCCTTTTTTTGTTTTTGTATCGATGTCGCTGTCTAAAATGCCATCCGTGCAAGACATAACATATTCATCTTTATTATAGATAGCCTCGACCTCACGATACATGTTAAACATCTCACGTTCATCAAGGGATAAAGACTGCACAATATATTGGAAGGCGTGAACGTGAATGGCTTCTTCAAAGGCTTGGCGAAGTAAGTATTGACGGCATTCGGGATTGTCAATAATTTTGTAAATGGCCAAAACAAGATTGTTTCCTACAAGCGTTTCTGCTGTTGAAAAAAATCCAAATGTTCTTTTAATCACGTGTCGCTCTTCTGGAGAAAAAGCGTTTGGGTCTCTCCATTGTTCAATGTCCCGTTGCATAGGGACTTCTGTTGGCATCCAATGATTGGCGCAACCATCTAGATAGAAATTCCAAGCCCATTTATATTTGATGGGTACTAATTGATTACAATCAACCGCACGGTCATTATTAATGATACGTTTGTTTTCGACGGTAATTCTTTCTTTGGACATACGAAAACAGGGTTCTGACATGGGGCGTGACTCCTTTGTTGCTTGGTCTTTCAAATAATAATTAATTTTGTTATTGGCATGCTTCACAATCTTCTGTTGGTTCAACGCTTAAGTCGACAGCGATGGCATCAGCTTCATCTGTTGTTACTCGTCCAAATTCATCACGTTGACGCTGACCAACAATATCTTTATATTTGCTCGCATCAAGAGTGCTTTTTTCGATGCGTGTCGCGCCCATAGACCTTAAATAATAGGTTGTTTTAAGCCCTTTTTCCCAACCAAACATGTACATGTCACTCACTTTTTTACCGCTTGGTTTTGCTTGATAAAGGTTTAAGGATTGGCCCATATCGATCCATTTTTGACGACGGCTGGCCGCTTCGATGACCCATTCATATTCAATCTCAAAAGCAGTTACGTATTTGCGCTTGAGGTTTTCTGGAATGCGATCAATCTCCTGAATGCTTCCATCAAAATATTTTAAATCATTAATCATATCTTGATTCCAAAGATTTAATTTCTTTAAATCTTGGACGAGATATTCATTAACAACGGTAAATTCGCCAGACATATTGCTTTTCACAAAAATATTTTTATAAAGGGGTTCTATGGAGGCTGTGACACCCACAATATTACCAATAGTTGCTGTTGGTGCAATCGCCATTAATAAAGAATTACGTAAACCATGGCGTTTGATTTGATCACGAACATTTTGCCAATCCATCTTTGAGGAGCGATCTACGTTTAAGTATCCGCCGCGCTCTTTTTCTAATAAATCTAACGTATCAATAGGTAAAAGACCTTTATCCCATTTTGATCCAACATAGGTTGAGTACACCCCTTTTTCTTTAGCCAATTCTGTTGAAGCTAGTATAGCGTAATAAGAAATCGCTTCCATACTTTCATCTGAAAATTTAACAGCTTCATTGGAGGCGTAACTAATATTCTGAGTATAAAGAGCATCTTGAAAACCCATAATACCTAACCCTATGGGACGATGCCTTTGATTAGCTATTTTAGATTCTATGGTTGGGTAATAATTGATGTCTATAACATTGTCCAACATGCGAATAGCTGTCTGAATGGTTTCTTTTAATTTGTCATGATTGATACCATCAGGGGTTGTGTGGGCTAGCAAATTGATTGATCCTAAATTACAAACAGCAGTCTCTTCTTTTGAAGTATTAAGAAGAATTTCTGTACAAAGATTGGAGCTGTGTACCGTTCCAACATGATCTTGAGGAGATCGGATGTTTGATGGATCTTTAAAGGTTATCCAAGGATGCCCTGTTTCAAAAAGCATATTTAACATTTTTCGCCAAAGGTCCAAAGCAGGAATGCTTTTATGTTGCTTCATTTTTCCTTCTTTGGCTTTTTCTTCGTAATACGAGTATCGTGTTTCAAACTCTTTTCCATAGATGTGGTGTAAATCAGGAGTTTCATTGGAACTAAATAATGTCCAATTGGCGTTTTCTTTAACACGTTTCATAAATAAATCTGGAATCCAGTTAGCGGTATGCATATCATGCGTTCGTCTTCTGTCATCTCCTGTATTTTTTCGAAGTTCTAAAAATTCTTCGATGTCTAAATGCCATACCTCAAGATAAGCGCACATAGCACCCTTTCTTTTTCCTCCTTGATTGACAGCGACAGCTGTGTCATTGGCTACTTTTAAGAAAGGGATAACGCCTTGACTTTTTCCATTTGTGCCCTTAATAACAGATCCCATGGAACGGACATTGGTCCAATCATTACCTAAACCACCGCTCCATTTTGAGAGCATAGCGTCATCTTGAATACATTCAAAGATGTGAAATAAGTCGTCTTCAACGGTCGTTAAAAAGCATGAGGATAGTTGAGAGTGTCTTGTTCCCGAGTTAAACAAAGTCGGTGTTGATGACATAAAACGAAATGTAGAGAGCATTTCATAAAATTCGATAGCGCGGTCATTGCGATTGCCTTTTTCTTTTTTAGCTAATCCCATCGCAACTCTCATCCAGAAAATTTGAGGCAATTCAAGGCGGCGGCCTTCTGTGTGTAAAAAATAACGATCATAAAGGGTTTGTAGTCCCATATAACGAAATAGAAAATCACGTTTGGGGCGGATGTGATGACCAAGTTTTTTTAAATCGAAACGTAATAAATCTGGGCTGAGTAACTCTAATTCAACCCCTTTATGAATGTAACTTGCAAAGTAAGTTGGGTATTCTGTTTTGATTCTTTCAAAACTTGTACTATGACCTAAAGCCTCTTGGTATTCTTTGAGGAGCAACATACGTGCTGCTACAAATGTGTAATTAGGTTCTTTTTCAATAAAGGATTTTGTAGCCATAATGTTGGAATCAACCATCTGAGTTTCGGAGATCCCATTGTAATAATTTTTTAAAGATTCTTCTAAGATGTTGTTAACGGATACATCGCTGATGCCTTGGCAGCATGTCTCAATTTGAAATCGAATGTCTTCTAAATTAAGAGATTTATCCTCTCCTGTTTTAGTTTTGTATTTTAGCTTTTTGGTCCACTCAAAAGAATTGTCGGACAATAAATTTTCTGTATTTTTACGACGAGATTGGGCTCGTTGTTCACGGTAAATGATGTAACGCCGCGTTTCATCGTGATGTCCAGATTTCATCAAGTTCTTCTCGACTAAATCTTGAATCTCTTCAATATGAATACATTTGCCATTAGGCCAAAGTGTCTCGATTTCTGTAACAACGCTACTAGACACCTCTTTGGCTCTATCGAGCAATCTTTGAGACAGTATCTCATTATTGCTAGCGCGGAAGACTTTGGCGACAGCGTATGTGATTTTTTCAGGTTTAAATGAGACTACTTTACCATCACGTTTGGTAATGGAATATAGATCAAATAAGGCGCGGCGTGCAGCATGTTGTTTACGGTAGTTTGCATATAATTCGGCAGCTTCTTTAAAACCATTTTCAAATAATTGTCGAATAACTTCATCTTGGATTTCCTCGACAGTGATATGATCTTTGTTTTGGATGCGTTCTGTCAGAACAGAAAAAACACATTCATAGACTTTTTCCACATGACGTGATGCCTCAATGGAGAGTTCGACTTCCCGCGGGAGTTGGTTGAAATCTTTAAACGCATTACCGATCGCAACTTTAATACGGTGTTCGTTGTACGATACGATTTGACCGTTGCGTTTTTTGACTTTGATGTCTAAGCGGGTTGTTGATTCATGAGACATTAGGCGAGTCCTCCTGTTTTGCTGTGGTTTGGAGACAAATGTATTAAGAAATTTATTGTTTTTGAAGAAAAACGGATAGTTTTAATAGGAAAATAGCTAGTTTTGAAGTTTCTTTTAACTGTCATTTTTGAAGCGGTAAGTTGTTACTTAACTATTAATTTTTTGGTACGAAGGCACAAGATATTGTAGATAAATTATTTAAGATACTATATATAGTATGTATATTTAATGCTTGCGTCAAGATCTATTTCAACTTTTTTAATAAAAAATTGTAATTTTTTGCGCATCTCCCCTTAACGGCCTTCACCGTCAAGGAAAGGTAAGAATTTGTTTTATTGAGCGCTACTATAGCGTTTGGCAACAGCATCCCAATTAACTACATTCCAAAATGCGGCCACATAATCTGGACGACGATTTTGATAATTTAAATAATAGGCATGTTCCCAAACATCAATCCCAAGGATAGGTGTTCCTTTACAATCGACGACATCCATAGCAGGATTATCTTGATTTGCAGTAGAGCAGACACACAACTTTCCAGCAGATACACACAACCAAGCCCAACCACTTCCAAAACGAGTAGCTGCGGCATTCGCGAACTTTTCTTTAAAACTATCAAAACTACCAAATTCTTTATCTATAGCATCAGCTAAATCACCGGAAGGAGCTCCCCCTCCATTGGGACCAATAACATCCCAAAATAACGAATGATTATAATGCCCACCTCCATTATTTCTAACGGGTCCTTGAATTTCTTGAGGAAGGCCTGATATGTTAGAAATTAATTCTTCGATACTTTTAGAGCCTAAATCATCTTTGCCTTCAATAGCAGCATTAAGTTTGCTTACATAAGCGGCATGATGTTTGCCATAATGGATCTCCATCGTTTTGGCATCAATGTGTGGTTCTAATGCGGTAAAGGCGTAAGCCAAATCTGGTACTGAAAAAGCCATTTGCTTTCTCCTTTTTTTGATAAATGATTAAAGTTTTTTAACGGCTTCTAAGACTTCGTCGTAATTAGGTTCCGTTGTAATTTCGTTAACGACTTGTTTATATTGAACAGTTCCATTTGCATCAACTACAAAAATAGCACGCGCCAATAAACGAACCCCATCGACAAGCAAACCATAGCTTTGAGCAAAGTTTCCATCGCGATGATCAGAAAGTGTGATCACTTTATCGCTTCCTGTTGCTCCACACCATCTTTTTTGAGCAAAAGGCAAATCCATGCTGACGGTTACGATAACAACATCACCAAGGTTTTCAGCTTCTTGATTAAATCGTTTTGTTTGTAAATCACAAATTGGTGTATCTAGGGATGGAACGACGGAGAGGATTACTTTTTTCCCCTTTAGTGACGATAGTTTAAATTCTGATAAATCGTTAGCGACAAGGACACAATCTGGAGCATCATCGCCTACATTTATTTCATTTCCTAAAAGCGTAACGGGATTGCCTTTCATTGTTACAGCTGACATGTGCATCTCCTTAAATTATTAATCGAGTAATTATTCTTCTAAAAAGAGTTTGTAACTCATAGCCCCTAAGACGCTACCAATAATAGGGCCGACCCAATAAATCCAAATATTTTGAAGACCTCCACCTAGCAGTGCAGGGCCTAAATGACGGGCGGGATTCATGGCAGCCCCAGAAACAGGTCCGCCAATTAAAATATCTAATGTTACAGCTAATCCAATAAATAAAGCCCCCACTTGCGGCGCTCTTTTATCAACAGCTGTTCCATAAATGACAAAAACAAGAATGAAGGTTAAAAATATTTCCATGATTAAACCCATGTTTGCCGATATGCCAGTTCCTAAGGCAGGTGTTCCCATACCAACGGCCATTAACACGTCATTGGGCATACATAGTTTGATGGCAACGGCTGCGGCAATACCACCTAAACACTGTGCGATGATATAACCAATGGTGTTAACAGCATCAATTTTTTTTGCAACAAATAAACCAATACTAACGGCCGGATTTAAATGCCCACCACTGATAGCTGCAGTGGCTGATGCCATAACGGCAATGGTTAAACCATGAGCTAACGCGATACCAACTAAGCCGGATGCGCCTCCTGTGATATGATCAGAGGCAATTGCGCCAACACCAACAAAGATGAGTGCAAATGTTCCAATAAATTCTGCTATAAGTGCTTTTTGATTCATGAAGTCTCCTAAAATTGAGGATTTCTAATCTGTAGATCCTTTCGAAGTGTTATATATATTACTTCAATTATAATATTTGTCAATAAAAAGGTAGTCCTTAAAGACTAAAGAAAACAATAGTGTTAATTGTTAGTTAAAAAATGTATGTTATAATAATTCATAATAATTATTTTTAATAATATTCAATTCCTCGAGGAGAAATTATGTATACTTATCAAACAAAAATTAAACTTCATCAAACAGATGCTGCAGGTTTATTGTTCTTTGCTCATCAATTTGAAATTATACATGATGCGTATGAATCTTTGTTAGAAGGGATTGGTTTTGGGTTTGCAGAATTGATAAGAAACAAAGATTTTTTTCTTCCTATTGTTCATGCAGAGGCTGATTATAAATTACCTTTGTTTGTGGGTGATGTTATAGAGGTTCAAGTGCGCGTTGGCAACATTGGTAAAACGTCTTTTAGTTTTGAATATCAATTGTTAAATACACAACAACAAATTGTTGGAACAGCAAAAACAATTCATGTCACAATTGATAATAAAGAACACAAAAAAATTCCTCTCCCCTCTTTAATGCGAGAAAAAATTGAAGAGCTCTGCAGCGACAAGCAATAAAATTCATTTTTTGATTAACAATATTCTTTGTTAAGAACCTAATTCAACGGTATAGTTTTTAGCTAACTCTTTTAAAGCCTCTCGGTCTACTTTTAAGGTTTGATTATTTAGTAGCCCAGGCCAAAGGTAGTATCTATCGGGGAGTTTAAATTTAGGGACTTTTTGCTGCAGTATTTCTTCGGTTTGTTTTCGACTAAATTCTTGATTATGTGCTTGTTGAATAAAAGCTACTGGTCTAAACCCAAATTCTTCATCTTTGACAGGAACAACAATCGCATTTTCTACCTCAATACATTGACATAAGTAATGCTCGATCTCCTCGGGTTGAATGTTCTCCCCACCTGATATAAACATGTTATCTTTTCGTCCAACAATTTTGATATTATGATTTTTGTCTTCCCGTCCTAAATCTCCCGTATGAAACCACCCTTCTTCATCAAGCGCCTGATCGATACCAGCATATTCTTTAAATAACGTAGGACCTTTAACATATATTTCACGATCATCCGCAATTTTTATTTCACGGTGATTAAGTGTTTTTAAGTTTGCATGTAATGAGTCTTGTGTGAGCTTCTCAGAGGTTGCCACAGAAGATGCCATTTCGGTTAATCCATAAGTTACAAAAACGGAAAGCTTATGATCACATGCTTTTTTTAAAAGACTTTCATTAATGGCTGCCCCTCCCAACAAAAGGCCTTTTAACGTTTTCATCTTATCAACGGTCACTGTTTCTTTAATCAAACGAAGCAATTGTGTAGGAACTAATGACATATAACTTATGTTATGATTTAAGATGGCTTCTGTTAAAGAAGAATTTGAATCAGGAACCACGATTGTGGCCCCAGCTAATAGACATCGAAAGATAATGCTTAATCCACCGACGTGATATAACGGCAAAGATAATAGCCAAGTGTCTGTACTTTTAAGATCAAGATGCTCATTGTTTCCTATGGCATTGTAATGATGATTGGCATAAGTGTGTATGACAGCTTTTGGTTTGGCATTTGATCCAGAGGTGTAAATAATGGTCATTTCTTCTTCAGGGTTAAGACTTGATTTTTTTATTTCGCTATCTTCAAAAGCAACGGCGTAATGTTGAATCAAAAAGGGAAGATCAATTTTTTCTAACGTTACTGTTTGCGATTGTAAAATGTCTTTTAAAGAACTTACTAGAATTTTACATTTTAGTTCTTGAGATTGAGTATTAATTTGCTCATGAGGTGATTTAGGATTTAGCAAACAGCTGACCGCCCCCATGCGCCACAAAGCAAGGAGAATGACGATGGTATCAATACTTTTATCGACACAGACGGCAATGCGATCCTTAGGTTTAATCCCTCGTTTTTCTAGTTCAGCTTGAATAGCACATACGGAATTAATAAGTAATTTATAGGAAATTGTAAGGTCCGCTCCAATAATGGCTGGGTGTTCAGGAGAGTTTTGGGCGTGTTGATCTAGAGGAAAGATTATTTCAGAGGTTATCATAGTTCTTTTAATAAATCGAATCGAATATTGTCTTTGCGTAACAACTTACTACTAATATCTAATTTCCCGTTATGAAAGTCAAGGCTTTCCTTTAATAATTGTTCTTTAAACCATTTTAGGGTATCGATACCAACGTTATTGTCTCTTGTAAAACTTCCTGAAAGATGTGCTAAGTTAAATAGTCCTATGTCTGATTCAAAAGAAGAACTGATAACGGTTTTAATGGCTAAACCAACGGCTTGATTGATAATCGAACAGATTTTAGAAAAGCTTCTTTCTAATGTTGGTTTTAAAATAAGCACATCAACGCCTACAATAGATCGAATGTCGTCAAAGCCAAACTCTCTTAAAGATTCATCTAAGGCCACAGGAATCATGCTTTCATTAAAGAAATCAGGAATTTTTTCAATATCTTTGAAAGGTTCTTCAATATAATCAATGGCCGCCAAGCCTACTTTATTGGCAAAATAAGTAGCTTCTTTAAAAGACCACGCTTGATTAGCATCGACGTGAAGAACCGCCTTACCTTTTAAAATTTCGGTGAGAGCAAGAACTTTTCGAATGTCTTCTTCAACGTTTGATCCCACCTTTAATTTTAATGCCTTAAAACCTCGATCTAATAAATCTTGTGCTTGAGGAAGGATTTCTGACTCCTTGCCTGTGAGCAAACCATTGATATGAACAATGTCATGCGTTTTATCAGATAAAAGTTTATTTAAGCAGATCTGTTTTTTGTTAGCTAAAAGGTGATATAGACTTGATTCAATTCCAAAAGAGACAGATTTTAATAATTTATCTTCATCAAAATATTTTTCTAATTCTTTTTCTAATGTCTTTAGGGTTTCAGGCAGCTCAAGATTGTTAAAAAAATGTTTTAATTCTTTGAGCTGTTTAATACTGTCTTCTAATGTTTCTTGGCTAAAGTTGGGTAAAGGAGCGCATTCGCCAAATCCTTCAAAACCATCGTCACTGGTCAGATGAATAATAACCCCTTCCCTTTGATCAAAGAGATCGCCTTTAAGCCATAGCGGTTTGACAAATGGAATTTTGTATTGATAGATTTTAAAAGAAGAGATCTTCATAGACCCAACCCACGGAAAATAGAATGCTGTAGATAATTAATAATTTTCCCGTAAAAGCCAATGTTGCATTTAAGGCAGGGCCATCTTTTTGAGAACTAATTGTAATATAAGCCGGAATAGCGATAAGACTTATAATCGTTGCATATAAAATTTGTATATGATCTTTAATGAATAAGTAGATCAAGACCGGAATTAAAGAAGCGCAGATAATTGCAAAAATATATTCGTATTTGGCAAAGTTACGACCAAATCGGACAGCTAATGTCTTTTTGTTTGTTTTTTTATCGTCCTCAACATCTCGAAGATTATTGACGGCAAGAATAGCCACAGAAATTAAGCCTGGTGCCAAACCAGCGAGGACAACAGCCATATTGATTTCAAATGATTGCACATAATAAGTTCCTGCCACAGCCACTGGTCCAAAGAATATCAAAACAAAAATATCGCCTAATCCCAAATAACCTAAAGGTCTTGGACCGGCGGTGTAAAATAAGCCTGATAAAATCGATAAAACACCAATGATGATAATCGGCATTCCTCCTCGTTTGGCTAAAAAAAGACAAATCAGAGCAGATAATGTAAAGGAAATGATTGTTGCCATTTTAACGGCTTCTGGTTTGATTAAACCGGCTTGTGTCACACGTGTGGGTCCAATTCTTTCTGAGGTATCTGTCCCCTTTTTAAAATCAAAATAATCATTGGCAAGGTTTGTGCCTATTTGAATCGTAAGCGCTGCGAAAAAACAAAGAATTGCGGTTGTGATATGATACACACCATCGCCCACCGCCATGGCCGTGCCAATAAGAACAGGACTAATGGATGCGCTTAAGGTTTTTGGCCGGATGGCCATGATCCAAATTTTTAGTGGGGAGTGCATGATGTTAAGGTCTTCGTGGGAATTTGGAAAAATCTGGTTTGCGTTTTTCAACAAAAGCATTGCGCCCTTCTTGGCCTTCTTCACTCATGTAATAAAGCATCGTCGCATTACCGGCTAATTCTTGAAGGCCTGCTTGGCCATCGCAATCGGCATTAAGGGCCGCCTTCAAACATCGAATGGCCATGGGGGAATTGGCTAATATCTCACGGCACCATTGAACGGTTTCCGTTTCGAGATCTTTATAAGGAACAACTTTATTAACGAGACCCATATCAAGAGCCTCTTGCGCATTGTATTGTCGACAAAGAAACCAAATTTCGCGTGCCTTTTTCTGACCGACAATGCGCGCCATATAACTCGCACCATAACCACCATCAAAAGATCCTACTTTAGGGCCTGTTTGACCAAAAATTGCATTATCAGCGGCAATACTTATATCACAAATCAAGTGAAGAATATGCCCACCTCCTACTGCAAAACCAGCGATCATCGCAATAATGGGTTTAGGACATGTCCGCATCTGGCGCTGAAAATCAAGGACATTCAAACGATTCGTCCCCTTAGCATCTTTGTAACCCGCATCCCCTCGAATTTTCTGATCACCACCAGAACAAAAAGCCTTCTCACCCGCTCCGGTTAAGATAATGACGCCAATCGATTCATCCTCACGGGCGTCATTTAAGGCTTGAGACATCTCCATAACAGTCTGCGGACGAAAAGCGTTACGTACTTCAGGGCGGTTAATCGTGATCTTTGCGATCCCTTCGACTTTATTGTATTTAATATCCGTATATTCGTTGTTCGATTTCCAACTTATTTTTTGCATTTTTGTCGTCATAATTTATCCAGTGTAACATAATTGAAAAAAAATTCAATCAAATCTAGAATTTGGTTTGTGATAACGGTTAAAAAAGAATGGACATCAATAGCGTTAAAGGTTTTGGATCTTCTTTTTTAATGTGTCGATTTGTTTTTGTTGTTTTTCAATGAGTTCTTTACGTCGTTCGATTTCATCGTTTTGATCCTGAACGACCTTTGTCAGGAGGGCCGTGATTTCAAGAGGACTTAAGCTTGAGCGATCTTGCGTGGCGATTAAATCAGGGACGTCTTCAGCGATAAATCCGATATTGGGTTGTTCTGGATTTTGCTTGTATAGAAAGGTAACAGGTTCTAAATTGTCTAAAGCGGCGTGAGCCCTTTTGGAATCAAGCGGGGTGATGTCTCTTTTATATTTTCGCGAACTAATACTCTGCCAAGTTAAGCCATCACTATAAGCACCATTAGCTGAGCCAACGATAAATAATCTGTCTGGGTCCTCTTCGCGTATGCCAACGTTACCATTCGTATCAATCGTTAAATAATCATTACTCATATTTTCAGGGTTAAAACCATGACCTGTTGAAGTGCCATAACTAAAAGAAAAACGGTCATCAGCGGCCCCGCCGCTCCCGTTACCATAGTGGTTTATAAACCAATGATTATTTTGAGCAGTACCATTTATTGTTGCCGACATCATAATATGTGAGGAATTCCTGTTGTTATCTCTCACATTAAGTTGTAAGACTCCTACTTCCGCTTCTATGATTATTGATTCTATTCGGTTAGGGAGACGAGTTAGATAATCGACTCCGGTAAGTTCTTGGGTATCCACATGTAGGACCGCTGTGGTGCCTACGCTTCCAATGCCTAGAGTGTCTTTTTGTAAGTTAAAAACTTCAGTTCCACTTAAAGGATCATCATCGTCTGCAAAAATTCTAAAGGCATTGTTGGAAGCGGTAAGGGCAAAGGTTCCACCAGTGGTGTCAATGAGTTCCATAAGGGGATCTGTTCCTTGCATATCAATTGTTCCCCATCCTCCAACATGAAGTTCATAATTCGGTTTAACGATGCCTCCAAATCCGAAGAGGGCAAGATTTTGACCTGGTGGATCCCAATAATTCATTACCACAGCTGTGTTTTCACTGCCTTCTTTTCCTCCGATTAGGGTAAAAGAATTTTTATCCGAGTTATAATTATCGTGAGCAGAAAGAGTCCAGTTTGTATGATCAGAACCAACAGAATCATACTCTCTGAGTTTTAAAGAAGTCACGCCGTCATCATTTGCAATATGGAGTTCTGATAGTGGTGGGTTAGGCGCATCAAATGAACCAAATCCGATTTGGCGTGTGCTTTTTATGGTCATACGATGTTGTTCGGGGCGCCACCACCACTCTGGGTCTGAAAATTTGTCATTATATTTTAGAAAAAATGCATCATCGTCTGTCGTTAGACGTCCAAAGAGCCACATATTTGTGAATTGGCCGCTACCATCGACTTCTGTAAAATGAAATTGTGACTCAGCCGCACTATGTCTTGGGGCAATTAAATTTAAGAGATTATCACTGTGTGACATCAATAGTTGACCATCAAAGGCTGTATCTCCATAGAGAGCACCACTCGGCCAATCAACCGTGAAATTATCATCATGAATATGAAGAATAGCCTTGGGAGCAGATGTGCCTATTCCAAGTTTCATTGGTGTTGAAGAGGATGTTTTAGTAGGAAAAAGAATATTTCCATTTTGTGTCCATGTGCCTGGAATAGGTCCCCAAATGCCGACATTGGCACCATTATTACCACAGAAACGCAATAGCCCTGTCACACTATCGACAAAGAGCTCTCCGATCTGACAGTTTGCTGATTGCGTCCGTGGAATCAAGCGGAGTTGATCAAATTGTGCGCTTGGCGTTGAATGAAAAGAGCTGAGGTTTAAGGTATGTTTGGTCTCTGTATTGGTTAACGCGCTATTAGCATCAACTAAGAATACACCTTGCGTAGAAATCAGGATGATAAGCATGATCATGACATTTCTTATCATAGAGCACCTCGATTCTCAATGGTATTGAGCATCTTCTGGATGTCATGCAATTTTTGTTGTTGTCCTTGCATAAATTCTTGCTGTTTGTCTAACTCGTGTTTTTGATGTTGCATGACCTTTGTTAACAGAGCAACAATATCCATGGCACTTAAACCTTTATGATCTTTTTGAGAGAGTAAGTCGGGTACATCTTCAGCAATAAACCCTGCCCTCTTGTTGTTATCCTTTGTTTTATAATTAAAGGTGACAGGGGCAAGGTGTTTAAAGGCGGTTAGGGCCTCTGTCAGATCAAGGTCCTCAATATTTGTCTTAGATTCGCGGCTAGAAACGTCTTTCCACTCTCCTGCACTTGTGACATGTGCGCCGCCAGCAAATGAGAGCGGGTGGTTATTAGGTCTTTGTCCAATAGCAACGGATTCAAAAGTTAGAGTTGGGTCAAAGCTTATTATGGTATTAGTCATATCATCTGGATTTAACTCATTACCAGGATCTAGATTTTTATATGCTATAGAGAACAAATTATTTTGGTACGGCGGCGTGAAGGATAAAGTGGTATCATACCAATAATTCATACTCCAGTGTTGACTCCAGTCGTTTACATCTTTTCCGGAGGAAAGGAAGATATGGTTTGTCCAGGACGTAGAGCGGTGACTGATCATGTGTAAAGCTACGTTGTCATTGTTTTCAATTAATATGCCATCGTGGATTGTTAAGTCACTTCTTCGGGGACTCCTGCCTACATCCAATTTTTTCCTTGGAAGGTTATGGTTCCGATTATTCGTTAATCCATCTGCGGTCAAACGCATCAAAATATTAGAGGGTGAATGGTCCTTAAGACGAAATGTCAGGTCATCCTCATTTGCCCCAGTAATTAAAAAAGCGTCATCGCCACTACTTCCAAATAGGTTTATTGTAAAACTTCTATCTATTAATTTCAATGAAGCTAATCCCCCAACGCTGAGTTGAGATCTAAAGATTCCGTTTCCTAATAGCGTCTGGCCATTTTCATTTATTGTGAGGCGTTCAGCCAGTGGTCCACCGGCATCTCCCCCATAAATAGAAAATCCATGCGGGATTGGACTTGAATCTCCATAAGCCCGAAGTTCCCAGTGCGCGAAATTGCTGTCTGACAATTCCATGAGAGTCACAGCTGTTGTTTCATCGTTTCCACTAACCGTTAATTCGTCTGTAAGAGACCCCAAATAAGGCCCAAATCCAGCCTCACCATTAGGTTGTATCTTAAAACGGATATTACTATCATCATAAGCTGGGACAGCTGGATTTGAAAGAGCGCTGTAACCAATATAAAAATCTCCTCCACTCGCGGTGGGTAAGCGACCTGTTTCCCATCTGTTAGTATAATCACCTGTTATGGGTGCTACTTCGGAAAATTTTATGGCTGAGTGTGTTCCGCTTGAACTAGACATGATATTAAAACCGACGTCTTCATTAATAACTGTTGCTTCTCCGGTAAGAAAATCAAATCCTCCAATGAGGCCGCTTGTCCAATCGACATTAACGTTTCCATGAATTTGAAGTTTTGTGTTTGGTGTTATTGTTCCTATGCCAATATTAAGGTTGGGTACTGGGTTTGAAAGAAAATCTGAAGGAAACACAATAGGGTCTCCTGCGCCGTCATCCGTTTGCGTCCACACCCCGGGAATTAGAGACCACGTTCCAGCAATACAATATTGGATCAGATCTGAATCATCGACAGAAAAATCTCCTGTAGCGCAGGATGGCGGGCTTCCTCCCCAGTAATTTGGGTTGAGTTTTAGTTGGTCATAGGCGCCAATAGGAGCAGGTAGATATGTTGTGAGAGTCACGGTCTCAGCCCACAGCTGTCCTCCACCCATTCCAAAAATAATTAAGATGGGCAAAAATAGATGTTTTATTCGCTTTAAGTTATCGCCAAAGGCGATTTTTTTGTTGTACATGGGCTATAACCCTTCATTCCATTTTTTTAGATCATTTAAGAGTCTATCGATATCTTCTGCTTGTTTTTCAAGCGCATTATTTTGTTGTCCTATTGTATGTTCGTGTTGCTGCATGACCTTGGTTAAGACGGCTGTGATGTCCATCGGCGTTAATGTTTTTCGGTCTTCGGAGGCTACCAATTCAGGGACATCTTCAGCAATAAAACCAATTCGAGGATCATCGGGATCCACCTTGTAATAAAATTGGACTGGTTCAATGTCTTTAATAACCGCGAACGCTTCTTGTTCTGATAAAGGATAAATATTATTTTTGGATTCACGAGAAGAGACATTTACAAATGTTGTTCCGGTACAATGGGCTCCTGGCAAAGCTGGATTGCTTGGATTTTTTAACTCTAGAAGGTGTGCTGGGTTTCTCCTACCAATACCGACATTACCGTTTGCTTGGAGGACTAGATATTCGGGATCTGCTGTCGTAACATCAAAAGCGCCATTTGCTCTTTTATAGTGAATAGCAAAATCATGATTTCGGTCTGGACCAAAATGACTGATAATCCAATGTTTACTGTCCTGAGCGGGTGAATTAGGGGTTGAGGAAAGGACGATATGAGACATTGTCGTATCGGCATTCTCTCCAATAATTTGTAACATCGAATCATGCGATTGAAAAATAAAGCCGTCAGCATTAGAATAATTGACATCTGTATGCAGGCCAAACTCTGTCTGGATGTGAAGATATGTTTCTGGGACTTGCAATCCCATACCAATATTCCCATCATCTCTTAAAATAAATGCCGGGGGCCAGGAAAAACTGAAATGACTAATTGGGGCTTCTTCGATCGCTAATAAACCATCTAGTTTACGGATGTTATAATCTTTGAATCCAGGGTCTTGATCGATAAAAGCAATGCCGACATCACCAAAAACTTCATTTTGGAGTAATATGGACCCGTCTCCTCCTAATTCGAGTTGGCTTGAAGGGTTTTCCGTATTCAATCCAATTTTTCCATCAGGGAGAATAGTCATGCGCGTTTTACACGTCGCACCTGCATCCAAACATGTTCCATCAGGTGACTCTCCACCGTAAATATGAAACTTATTATCATCTTGAGACTGGAATTCAAAAACCGTTTTTCCATCGGCTGTTGTTTCTTCTTCTAGCCTTATGGCGACTGATGTGTCATCACTTTGAATATGGAGTTCAGAAAGGGGTCTACTAGGATCTCCGGCATTTTGGTCAAATGCGCCTAGGGCCGTTTTGCCATCAGGTTCTATCATAAGAATGCGATTCTTGATTTCCCAAAATTCAGAATTAACAGTATCTGAGTAAGCAATCGAAAATGTTCCAAAATCACTGGTGGTTCCATTGCGATTGATTGACCAAGTATTTTGATATAGCCCAGAAATATCAGTAGTTTCTGTCAGAAGAATAGATGACGCTAGTCCGGGAGCATCTTCAGCCACCATAACAAGAGAGGCATTGGGTGCGGCAAGGACAAGTTGACCCCCAAAAGAATAGTTGACATTAGCTGTGGTGTCAAAGTTTAAGCCATCTACAAGGTGTAAAGAAACGGAATCATCCAGATCAGGCACGTTTTCGATATTGATGCCAACGTGGACGTCTGGAAAAAGAGCGGTATCTGAAAGAAAAATATCATCTCCATTTTGCGACCATACACTTGGAAAGTTACTCCACGTTTGTGAGAGGTCACAATATTGGGGAACGTTTAAGGCATTGACATACACTGTTCCTGTTTGACAAGGTACAGCCAAATCATTTTGAGGTAACAAATTGAACGTGTTGAAGGTGCCGTAAGGGGTGGGAAAATAGGAATTAAGTTTAAATTCCTCAGCAAAGGCCAAATGGGATAGATTACAAACAATGAGCAGCAGGCTCAAGCAGATAGGAGAACGCTTAAGTATCTTACCTAATAGCTTTGGTTTCATGGCTTTATGCACACACCCTTTTTATGATTTGTGTAATAAATCCTCTTACTTCTCTAAAGTATAACATATTGAACCTGCTTTAACATAGAGAAACAAGATAAATTAAGTTGTAACAGATTACGGCACAGAGGGTTGATTAGGGGGTTTTTATTTCAAATATCGTAGAGGTCTTTTTTTCAAAAGATTTTGGGTAGTTTTTAGTCAAGGCCTTAATATCTGTTATCAAAACGTGATCTAAATTAAAGAGATGGGCTGTTGAGTCAAATTGAAGATTATGAGGAGTTATAAAGTATTGCTCAAAAACGTCTTTATATTCTGATATGGGAAGATTGCGAAAAATGCCGCCGCCATTGTTGTTTACAACAATAATTGTCATCGGGTTTTTTAGGTCTTTAAGCATGGCTAATGAATTGAGATCATAGAGAAAAGCCAAATCACCAATAAGAAGTGTCACGCGTTTATTTAATCCTTGTGAAAATCCACAGGCACTTGCAATCGTGCCATCTATTCCACTTGCCCCACGATTGGAACCGATCATGGTCTCTTCTCCCTTATGGTCTGCAAACATATCCATCTCGCGAATAGGCAAACTGCTTGAAAGAAAGAGGCCTGTGTCTTTGGGAATCAATTGGGAGATGAGCCTTGGGATTGAAGGTTTAAATGAGATGGATTGTGATAATTTCTGAAGGTTTGACAGTAACGTTGGTTTCTTTTTCTTCTTTAATTTGGTACAAATGCTATCACAAAGTTTACCCACAGGCGCTTGAAGTCGCATGGTGACATTATGTAAGGGATCATTTCGTAAAGGATGATTGAGGACCATAATGTATTGTTTTGGCGATTTCTGTTCAACAAATTGATACCAGCGTTTAGATGTGATGCGGCCTCCTAAATGAAGAACACCGTCACAGGTTATTTGTTTTTTGGCAGAAGTCGATAAAAGGATTTGATCAAAATAAGGAATGATGTTTTTATGATCAATACCCACCCTCAATCCTGAAGTGATATCTGGAAAAATGGGCCAACCAAGTTTTTCTGATAGTTTAAGAACGCTTAAACGATCTTTTTTTGCAATTTTTCCAACAACGATGATTCCCCTTTTTATAGCATTAATTTGAGATGTTACATTTAAGAGATCATCATTTGATAGTGTAGGGTTAGCCGTCGTGTAGTGTGTGTAAACTTTTTTTGACTTTTGCCAAGTTTGTATATGTTTAAGATACCGTGTAAAGTTCTCTTTTGATGGCGACGGTTCTAGCGGTTCACGAAACATACAATTTAAATGCACAGGTCCCTTCAATTCTCCCATAGAACGATGAATGGCCTGATCAACAGTCGTTAATATAAATTCAGCTGGGATATCTTGCGTGGGTGTTGGCATGTCAAAGCTCCAACGCACATAATCACCAAAGATTTTAACTTGATCGATGGTTTGGTTCGCGCCGGTAAATCGTAATTCTGGCGGACGATCAGCTGTCAAAATGATGAGCGGAATTTTTTTCTTTGAGGCCTCAATGATGGCTGGAAATAAATTGCCTAAAGCGCTGCCTGAGGTTGTAATAACGATACTTGGTTTCCCAGTTGCTGAGCTATATCCAAGAGCATGAAAGCCCTCTCCTCGTTCGTCAAAATGCACAAAGGTTTTCATCTTTGGATTAAGTGCCGCTGCCACCGTTAAAGGCGCGCTGCGGGAACCAGGTGAGATACAACAGTAATCTAAGCCATTACGCACAAACTCCTCAATCAAAAGATTCGACCAGAGATAATTAATGTTGGGAGATTTTGATATAGACATAAATAGGATTATTCAAATATTTTCATAAATCGACTAATTTTATTTTCAATTTCTTCCCACTCCTCTTCCAACTTTGATCCTTCCACAATGCCAGCTCCAGAATAAAGGGAAAGATGATTGTTTTGCACAAGGCCTGAGCGAATGGCTACAGCAAATTCGCTTGTGTTATATCCTACATAGCCCATGGGTGCTGCATACCATCCGCGATCAAAGGGTTCTAATTTGTCAATGGTATCAATGGCCTCTTTAAGAGGTGTTCCGGCAACAGCGGGTGTGGGATGTAAATGTTTTAAGATTGCATCATCATGTTTGTCAGTTAGGAGTTTTGCTTCAAAGCGTGTGATAAGATGTTGAGTGCCTTTAAGGGTTAGAACCTGACAGTCTGGATTGTCATTTAAAATCTCAGCCAGTTTAGCAAGAGAATCTTTGATTGAGGAAACAACATACTGGTGTTCTAACATATTTTTGGATGATGTTAAAAGCTCTTGAGCAAAACGTGAATCTTCTTCTTCATTGGCTCCCCTTCTAATCGTTCCTGCAATAGCCTCCGTCCACAGATGATTGTCATGACGTTTAAATAAGCGTTCGGGACTAGCACCAATAAAAGCTAGATGTTCTTCTAATTGGAAACAAAAATGAAAACAGTTGGGGGTTTTTTCTTTGAGATGTTTTATCAGAGCGCTTGGACGGATATTGACATCAAATTCGAAATTGCTTTCGCGGGCTAAAACAATTTTTTCGATATTTGAAGGTTTGTCCATAAAAGTATTAAAGATTTGGCTCCACTGCTCTTTATTCGGTTTATCTTCTCGGCTTACGATTGTCGGTGTTTTTCGAAAAGTCGTTTGATTAGAAAAGTCAATCGCATCACATTTTTTTAGCAATGAGGCTATGTTCTCATCCGTAATATCTTTGAGGGCAATATTAAAGGCAAAAACAGTTTCCTTTTCATTTTTATAGTGACACACCTCAAATTGTGGAATGATAAAATGATACTTGCCAAACTTATACCATTGATCAGACTTTGCATCAGGATTAAAACGAAATCCTCCAAAGTATTTTACATGAGGATTATTCACAGACAGTTGATTGTTCATGTCTTTTAGAATGTCTTCTAATGACTTATTTTGATCATCGGTAATCTCATCAGCAATATGAATACCTGCGGTTTCAAAATCTCCACGACGATCAGACCAATAAATTTTATTCGGGATATGTTGATTGTGCAGCCAGGTTAAACAGTTAATATCTTGGCATACAAATTCATAACGTAGAATTTCTTGAGGTGTTCCTATAAAACTGACGGCTTGAGGTAAATTTTTTATGTGAGCGTAAAGTTTTTGTTGGAGTTCTGAAAGGGACAGTAAGGTGTTTGAGCGGAAAAGAGTAATCATAACAGAGAGCCGTTATTTATCCCCTTGATAAATCGTTGCCACACCAAAGAGCAGTTCATTGGCTTTGACATTTTTAAAGCCTTTATCTCTCATGAGCTGACAAAATTGATCACCAAAAGGAAAAGATTCAATGGTTTGATTCAGGTATTTGTAGGCCTTGTAATGCCGGGAGATGATCCACCCAACAATTGGAACAATCGTGCGTAGGTAAAAGATGTGAAGAATGCGCATAATGATATTTTTAGGTAATGAAAATTCTAAGATGAGCGCTCGGCCCCCTTTATTGAGTACCCGATACATCTCTGCCATCACCTGAGTTGGGTCCTCAACATTGCGGATACCGAAAGAAATCGTCACGTTATGAAAGGTATTTTCATCAAAAGGAATGTTGTTGGCATCACCGTGTTGAAGGGTGATTTTGTTATCCAGATTTTTGGTCTTGATTTTTTCTCGACCAATTTCCAGCATTTTCTCAGCCATATCAATACCAATAGCTGATTCGATATAAGGATGTTGCTCAAATAAACTTAATAAAACATCTCCCGTACCTGTCGCCAAATCAAGTAATTTTGGATTCTCGCCTAAAACCAAAAAACGACCTAATTTTTTGCGCCACACAATGTCCAATCCAAAGGACAATAAATGGTTTAAAAGGTCGTATTTCGGCGAGATGGCATTAAACATCTGCCAAGATTCAGATTTTTCCAGCGCTAATTTTTGATTTGGAGATTTTGTCATAATTTGATGAGTTGTATTTTAAGAAATTAAGAGTCATCGTAACATAATTATTTCACAAATTCAAACGATACTCGTCTGTTTCTAAACAGCAGAATTTAGGGGAGTTATGGCGTATTGGGTGGGAGAATTAAGATAAAAACTGTTCGGCTTCAAGGGCGGCCATGCAGCCTGTTCCAGCGGCTGTAATTGCCTGGCGATAAACTTTATCTTGAACATCACCACAAGCAAAAACACCTGGGATATTTGTTTTTGTTGTTCCATTTTGAGTGATGACGTAACCGGTATCATCGCATTCAATTTGATTCTCTAGAAAAGAGGTATTGGGGATGTGACCAATGGCATAAAACAAGCCATTAGCATCAACGATGGATTCTTCTTGCGTTTTATTATTGATGAGGCGCACCTGCGCTAAAGCCTTGTCTCCAATAGCCTCAAGTATTTCTGTATTCCATTTGACTTCTATTTTTTCATTAGAAAGCAATCGATCTTGCATGACCTTTGATGCGCGTAGAGCATCGCGTCTAACGCAGACAATAACTTTGGATGCGTATTTCGTTAAATAGCCCCCCTCTTCAACAGCAGAATCCCCGCCTCCAATAACGACAAGAACTTTATCGCGAAATATCGGTAGCGCCCCATCACAGACGGCACAGGCAGAAATTCCTCTTTGCCATAACGTATCCTCACCTTTAATGTGAAGACGTTTAGCTGTTGCTCCTGTCGCTAAAATGATAGATTTGGACTCAATTGTTTCTGATCCAACAAAGACTTTAAATGGGGATGAGCTTAGATCTACTTTATCGACAGTGGCGGTTTTGATGCGAGATCCACAGTTTAGGGATTGTTGGCGCATGTTATCCATAAGTTCCGGACCTGAGACACCATTAGGAAATCCTGGATAATTTTCGACTTCAGTCGTCGTCGTTAATTGTCCACCTGCAGCAACCCCTGCGGCCATCATCCCTTCATACATCAAAGGTTCTAATTTGGCGCGTGCGGTGTAAATAGCAGCGGTATGAGCAGCTGGACCTGATCCAATAATTATGACGTTTTCCATAAGCGAAGATTATAGCAGTTAAATTTATAGGGTCAATTTAAAAATGCTACAGACTTTAAGCAGATTTAAGGAAGGATTGTTAAATTTTAAAGGTTTTAAACAAATCAGCTATAGGTTGACTAGGAGTCTCTTTGGTTTGGTTGATTAAAATCTGATCGTAGCGTGGTTTATTGGGATCTACATAAAATAGGCCGAAATAAGGACGCTCGCTGCTTGCAAATTTAAAGGCCTCTTCTTTGTTCGTTGGATCATGCTTAACAACTTCCGTTTTGCCAACCAATCTTTTATCAGGAGCAATGCCTTTGTCATCTTCAAGAAAAGAAAACCAGCTTGATGTTTTATGATCGAAATTGTTTGGATCAAAATGAGGACAGCGCTGTGAGACGTGGACGAAAGAAAATCCTTTATGCGCGAAGGCTGCTTTTAACGTATTTGTTAAATGATCTGGCATCCAATCCGCTGTACTTGCGACAAAAGATCCGCCAATCCCTAAAACTAAACTAACAGCATGAATCGGATCTAAATAAGAACCGGCTGGTTGTGTATTTGTTTTGTGACCTTTTCGAGTTGTCGGAGATGTTTGACTTTTGGTTAAGGCATAAAGTTCGTTGTCATACATAATAAATACACAATTGAAATTTTTGTTAACGCCATGAATAAGATGACATCCCCCAATACTCATCGCATCGCCATCACCGGAGTGAATAAAAAGATTAAGTTCTGGGCGTGCTAAGGCTAATCCCATAGCAACGGGAATCGCTCGTCCATGAATAGAATGAACCCCGTAAGTATCAATGTAAAAAGAAGCACGTCCTGAACAACCTATGCCTGAGACATTCACCGTTTCATGCGCTGTTAATTGAGCATCAACCATAAAACGTTTAACAGCCATAATAATACTAAAGTCACCGCAACCCGCACACCATCTTGGGCTTTCTGTGTTGAGATCTTTTACTGTCAAAGGTTCTGTTTGAGCGGACATTATTTTAAAATCTCCTTTATTTCATTTTCAATAGTCTGAGGTGAAATGGGTCTTCCTGTTGCTCGACAAACCATAGGTTCAATATCAACAAGAGTTTTTGAGCGTAAGAACATAGCTAATGGTGTTCGTTTGTACTCATCACCATAGGCCATTTCAACGGTAACGACTTTTTTGAATTTTGAAAAAATTTCTTTTAACATTAAAGGCAAAGGATACACGACGCGAAAACACATCCCTCCAACCTTTAGGCCTTGATCTTGACAAGAATGAACGGCCTCAGCGATAGACCCACGCGTTGTTCCCCAACCAACCACTAACAATTCGCCTTCTTCAACTCCTCCAAATAACTCTGGAGCACGTAGGGCTCGTTGGACGTGGTGCACTTTTTCGTTACGAACAGCATGAGAGCGTTGATTGGTTTTAGCAAAATAATTAACAGATCCAGATTTGTCGGTATTTAAACCGGTGACACGTCTCATTTGACCAGGTGTGCCTGGATTGGCTTGGATATCGCGAACCATCTCAATATTATCAGGAAGCCGGTCCATCCAGAAATGATCAAGGATGTAGTCAGGAATATCATCAACATCTTTTAGTTCGCATGTTTTTGGTTTCTCGATGACTTTATAACTATTGGCCATAATAAAATCACTCATAATAAAAACAGGCAACCGTAATTTTTCCGTTAAGTATCTCGCGAAAGCTGGCGCGTAAAAACAATCAAGAACATTTCCAACCCCAATGACAATTTTTGTATGATCGCCGTGAGCTCCAAAAATGGCGGCGGTTAAATCGGATTGTTCTGTTTTAGTAGGCATCCCCGTCGATGGACCGGAACGTTGCACGTCAATAATAATGATGGGGATTTCGGCAACGCCTGCATAACCAATAAATTCTTGTTTTAAGGATAACCCAGGACCTGAGGTCGCTGTGGCTGCGGGGACGCCTCCAAAATAGGATCCAAGGGCTGTTCCAATGGCTGAGATTTCATCTTCAGCTTGATGAACCATCCCTCCATATGATGGAGACACTTTAGCGAGGGTGTGCATGATAGACGATGCTGGTGTAATGGGATAACCGCTTAAAAGTTTAACACCGGCATCAATGAGACCTAAACTCAATGCGGTATTACCATCAATTAAAATACGATCTTTATCATCTGAAGGTTTTCCAGCAATTTCATAAGAGTGTTGAAAATTTGTTGAGGCATGTTCATGGCCGTAATGAAAAATTTTGATGTTTTTATCATAAACTTCAGGGGCTAAACGTTTACCAAAAATCGCTGTTATTTCATCAATCATAAATTCTTCAGGCACACAATAAATAGCGCTAAGCATGCCAAGATAATACATATTGCGCCCCTTACCTCCTAAAGCCTTGATGAGCATTTGCGCTTCAGCAGAGAGTTCAAAGGGATAAACGTTAATTCCATTTTTTGAGGCTCTTTTACAAACCTGTTCATAAGAATCTTCGTTAGACGCTTTGTAGCCCATATCTAATAAAATTTTACAATCTGGACTGTATTCTTCATCATCTAAACGGCGGTCAAGGACAATTTCATGTTGGGCAATAATAAGGTCGGTATCATTCCCTATATTTTTAAGGTCGAATTCGGCGGTACGGACAATAACACCAGATAGGGCTGGACGGGAACGTGCAGGCGGGCTGATTTCTGCTGGAATCATAGGTTCAATAAAAACATATTTTCCCATGTGGGCAAAAGCGCGAATCAAAATATCCCCTGCCTTCTGGGCCCCGAATCCAGCATCCATCAAGAGTTCAAATCTTGAGACCTTCAAATTTTCTTTTGACATGATTCCTTTTTAGTAAAATGTTTTATTAAACCTAATCTTTGTCAATTTTTCAAATAGAATTTAATTTTTTGAAATAAATTTAATATATCATTTGCTTGGCTAATAGCAACGATATTCTACTTTATTTTAGTAATCTTTTTTTTATAAAAATTATATATTTTATATAGAAAAAATGAAGTTTAGGAGAGTGTGGGTCTTAAATCTTTAAGATCTTTCATGGAGAGCTCTGAGGGATTTTTTTCTGTTGCAGGGTAGTTGATTTTTGATGCAGCATCAATAAGTTGATTTAAATCTTGTGACGATTCAATATCAAAACCAGCTTCTTTGATCATGCGAAGTGTTTTTAAGGTGTGCGATCCTTTTGTATTTAGATAACCATCAAGGAATAATGAGTTAGCTGGATACAAAGATAATACCTCTAAATCTTTTAAGTGATATTCTCGACCAGCAGCAACACGAATTTCAGCTTTAGGATTTAAGAAACGAAATAAAGATAAGACTCGTAAACAAAAATCTGGAGTTAAAGGAGTTTGTTTTTTTATCGTGTTACCTTCAATGGGAATAAAAAAGTTTACAGGAATGGATGCCACTTGCATTTCATTTAACGTGTAGGCAACATCGATAATGTCTTTAAGCGATTCATTCATGCCAACGATAATTCCCGAACATAAAGATATACCTTCTGTGCGAGCGGCTTTTAAAGTATTTAAACGATCTTCGTAAGTGTGCGTTGTACAAATTTCAGGGTAATGTTTTTCAGAAGTATTTAAATTATGATTAAGCCGATCAAGCCCCGCTTCTTTTAACACCTTTGCTTTCATCTGATCTATTAGTCCTGCTGAGACACAAATTTCAAGTGGATATTGCGATTTTATTTTTTGAATTAATTGCGCCAGATGTTCAACGCGTTTCATCGAAGGCCCTCTTCCTCCAAAAACCATACAATAACGATGCGCCCCTTTTTCATATGCATTTTTAGCCTCAGCCAATATTTCTGATTCACTCTTTATAGGGTACTCTTCAATTTTTGAATCGGACGTTTTCGCCTGGGCACAATAGTGGCAATCTTCGGGACAAAAGCCATTTTGGGCATTATTAATGATATGAATAGTGACCGTTTTGCCACAATATTTTTTCCTAACATCATATGCTGCATGGATTAATGATAATAGTTCAATGTCCTTTGATTGCAAAATGTCAAGGGCTAGGCTTTTCTCAATGGTTTGAGAGTTTATCGCTTTATCAGTAAGATCTGTGTAATAGGATCGATTCATAATAAGTCCATTATTTGCTATTATTTAGGTGTTTTTTCTACGGCCCGTCTAGGGTTGTCTCTCCGTAAAATGTATGCTATTCTATTATAAATAAGCTTGTTTTGCAAACTCTTCTAGAAAAAAACAAATTCCAAAGTTTATGAAAAATATCTTGAATTCTTAAAGCAGCGCTTTAATATATATTTGAGATATAAATTTAAAGAGAATATTATTATGGTTGTCAAAATTCACTCCTTTCATATCCCTGTTATGGGTTCGGCTTTCTCTATTGATACGCCGATCAAGGTAGCTCAATACGGTATATCCTCTGTTATTTCTTTAGTGGATGATGCTCTTATTGAACAAATGCGCCAACATTATGCCAAAATGGTCGGTGAAGAGTATACGCCCATTACGAAATATGATGAAGATTTTCGAGCGCAACGCATTAAAGAATATCTGAATCTAGTTCATCGCATCGTTAAACAAAAGTTTGAAAAAGTCAAAAATTCTTCCTTTGAAACGGGTAGCGAAATTGTTAAATATTTTGAATCTCTGCCTGAAAATTCTATTCTTAAAGCACAATATTTAAAAATGTTAGACGTAACTGATCCAAAATTGAAAGCGGTCTTACAAGAAAGACTTCGTAACGAAATGCAGCCAGGTAGTATTGATGTTAATATTATGACAAAACTGGATAAAACGAATTATGCAAAGGATCGAACAGAACTTCCTTCTGAGTATTCAGATGCCCTTGCGGCTCTTCGCGGTTATGCGGAAAGTTCTCTGGATTCGGCGATAGTTTTCTCCGCGGGTATTAACCGTCGTCTTTATAGTTATGTTGAAAAATTTAAAGATTTTTATGCCGATGCCACAGGTCATATCAAGAAAAAAATTATATTAAAGGTAAGTGATTATCGGTCCTCTTATATTCAAGGTCGATTTTTCGCTAAAAAGGGTTTGTGGGTCTCTGAATACCGTATTGAATCAGGTCTTAATTGTGGAGGCCATGCCTTCGCCTCTGATGGTTATCTTATGGGGCCGATGTTAGATGAATTTAGACGACGCAAAGACGAATTATGTACAACTCTTTACAAAATTTATAATGATGCTTTAAAAGCTAAGAATAAAGACACTTTTGATCAACCTCATGCTTTAAAGGTTACGGCTCAGGGTGGTATTGGGACGGCCAAAGAAAATAACTTCTTAATGAATTATTTTCAAATTGATGGTACAGGCTGGGCGACACCCTTTTTACTTGTTCCTGAGGTTACTAATGTCGATGGGCCGACACTTGAAAAATTATCCGAAGCCACTCAAAAAGAATTGTATTTAAGTGATGTCTCCCCTTTAGGAGTGCCTTTTAATAACATAAAAGGAAGTTTTAGTGATACCGAAAAAGAACGTAAAGCTACGACAGACAAGCCTGGTAGTCCTTGTCCAAAAGGGCATTTGATTTCTAATACAGAGTTTACAAAAATACCTATCTGTACGGCTTCAAGGCAATATCAGAAACTAAAATTTGATCAACTCAAAGCCATGAATTTATCAAAGGCTGCTTTTGATGAGAAATATACGCAGATGACAAAAAAGGCCTGTATTTGTAATGACTTGGGTGAGGCGGCTTTAATCAAAAACGATATTGATCAAAAACCAAATATCAAACGGTTTTCAGCAATATGCCCTGGTCCAAATTTAGCTTATTTTACGAAAGTGACTTCTTTTAGTGAGATGGTGAGTCATATCTATGGTCGAATGAATCTATTGAATAATACCTATCGACCCAATATGTTTATTAATGAATTAAAGATGTATATCGATTATTTTAAAAAGGAAGTTCAAAAAATAGCTATTGAGCCAACAGAAAAACAAGTTAAGTATTTAAATGAATTTAAAATAAATATGTTAGAGGGTATTGATTTTTATAAAGAGTTTTTTCCAAGGATGGTAGAGGAAACTCAAGACTATCGTAATCGGGCGTTAACAGAACTGAACAGCTATAAAAAGAAACTAGAAGAGTTTCTTTCCGAACACTCCAACATCTTCTCAAACTCTCTTCCACCGATGCTCGTTGTGTAATTCCATTCAAACGTTAAGAGTAAATTTCAGTCCCTTTTTCTTTAAACTCTTGGGATTTTTCAAGCATACCTTTATCAATAGCAACATCTTCAGACATACCTTGTTGTTTGGCATATTCACGCACATCTTGTGTGATCTTCATTGAACAGAAATTAGGGCCGCACATCGAACAAAAATGAGCAACCTTAGCTCCTTCTGCGGGCAATGTTTCATCGTGAAATTTTTCAGCGGTTTCAGGATCCAAACTTAAAGCAAATTGATCACGCCATCTAAATTCAAATCGTGCCTTAGATAATGCATCATCCCAATCTTTGGCATGTGGATGTTCTTTAGCCAAATCGGCGGCATGAGATGCAATCTTGTAGGTGATGATACCATCTTTAACGTCTTGTTTATTCGGTAGGCCTAAATGTTCTTTTGGTGTGACATAACACAACATAGCTGTACCAAACCAACCAATCATTGCAGCCCCAATGCCTGAGGTGATGTGATCATACCCGGGGGCAACGTCAGTTGTTAAAGGTCCTAGTGTATAAAACGGGGCTTCTTGGCAGATCTCTAATTGTTTATCCATGTTTTCTTTTATGAGATTCATAGGTACATGACCTGGGCCTTCAATCATAGTTTGAATATCGTGTTCCCAGGCAACTTTTGTTAGTTCGCCTAAGGTTTCTAATTCAGAAAATTGTGCCTTGTCATTGGCATCAGCAATACTTCCAGGACGCAGACCATCACCTAAAGAAAAGCTGACGTCATATTGTTTCATGATTTCACAAATATCTTCAAAATGTGTATAAAGGAAGTTTTCTTTATGATGGGATAAACACCATTTGGCCAGGATAGATCCGCCGCGTGACACAATTCCAGTTAAACGTTTGGCGGTCATAGGAATGTATCGTAATAAGACACCGGCATGAATGGTAAAATAATCAACCCCCTGTTCCGCCTGTTCGATTAAGGTATCTCGATACAATTCCCACGTTAATTCTTCCGCTTTGCCATCAACTTTCTCTAAAGCTTGATAAATAGGAACGGTCCCAATAGGTACGGGAGAATTACGCAATATCCACTCTCTTGTTTCATGAATGTTTTTCCCTGTGGAGAGATCCATAACGGTATCTCCTCCCCATCGAATCGCCCAAGTCATCTTCTCTACTTCTTCTGTAATACTTGAGCTCAAAGCGGAATTACCGATGTTGGCATTAATTTTAACTAAAAAATTTCTTCCAATAATCATCGGTTCACATTCAAGATGATTGATATTGATTGGTATAATAGCCCTTCCGCGCGCCACTTCATCTCTAACAAATTCTGCTGAACATTGTTCACGGATGGCGATGTATTCCATCTCAGCTGTAATTTCCCCTTTTTTAGCATAATGCATTTGACTGACATTACGATTTGTTTTGGCACGCAGGGGTTTTTTAAGATTTGGAAATTTTAAAGAACCTAATTTTTTATCCTGCTCTCGTTCTTGTCGATACATGGATGACGAACTCATAAGTTCTTCAACGTCGCCACGATTCAAAATCCAATCACGTCTAAGGGTGGGTAATCCTTTATTTATATCTAATGTTTGTTGTGGATCTGTATAGGGGCCAGAGGTGTCGTATAATTCGATTGGATCGTTGGGAGTTGTTTTATTTTGGGAATCAACCGTGTCAGAAAGAGTTATTTTTCTAAAAGGAACTTTAATATCTTTAAATATTTGTCCTTGTTTATAAATTTTTTGAGACCCTGGAAGGGGTGTGTAGCTAATCTGCATATGTGATGAATCTTTCTCTGATTGAGAAATCATAGAGGGTTCCTTTGTAGTAAAAGTTTTTGAATTAATTTTTAATCATTATAAGGGTAATAAGGTGATACATCAAGTGATTGGAAAACTTAAAGTTTCTTATGAAGTGCATTTTCTAATATCGGGGTTGATTGAATGTGTAGATCTCTTTGTGGAAATGGAATGGTAATCTTCTCGTCTCTGAAGGCATCATCTATTTTGTAATTCATATCACTACGAATTGAATCTTGCTTTTTAGGGTCTCGAATCCAAAAGAGCAGTTCAAAATTAAGTGAAGAATCCCCAAATTCTTCAAATCGAACATCAGGAGCTGGCGTTTTTAACACATTGGGGTGCCCCTGGGCCACCTTTAATAATGACTGTTTAACTTTTGGGATATCAGATCCATAGGCAACGCCTACTGGACAATGGATTCGAATTTTCTGATCTTCAATAGACCAATTTGTGACTTGATTTTCAATTAACTGAGAATTAGGAACAATGATGGCAACATTATCAAGGGTCATCACAATCGTTGATCTCATTTTTACATGAATGACGGTACCAATTTGTCCGCCTACATCAATAAAATCTCCTACAGAAATAGGTCTTTCAATCAGTAATATTAATCCTGAGATAAAATTGGATGTTATATTCTGTAGACCAAATCCAATCCCAACACTTAAAAACCCAAATATAAAAGCTAAACTTCCTAAATTAAGTCCTATCGCTTGAACGGCGATCATGACAGCTGTTACCAAAATACCATAATGAATAAAGCGTTGAATAGCATAGCTCATGCCCTTATCCAGCTTGAACCTATTATCCATTTGGATGCCGACAGCTTTTTGAACAATTTTGGAAATAAAGATAGCAAAAATTACAATAAAACAAGATGTAATTATGCCACTGACAGTGACAGGAGATTCACCAATGTGGATAAACGGCGTATTGATCCAATCGATGACACTTTGAAAGGTGATATCCATAATAAATGGGCGAGGTGTTTTTTAATTAACTAAAAGATGTTCCGCATCCACAGCTATTTTGTGCATTTGGATTTTTGTACTGAAAGCCACTTGCTTTTAAGGTATCCAGATAATCGATTTTTAGTCCTTTTAAAAAAGCAATGCTTTCGGGATTTACTAAGATTTTAATATCAGTATGTTCAATGATAATATCATTATCATAAGGTTTTTTCTGGAATCGTAAATCATAAGATAATCCAGCACAGCCGCCCGTAACAACAGCCACCCTAAGCGAATAGCCCACCTTATCTTCTTTGGCCATCATAGATTTAATCTTCGCCACAGCGGAATCTGTTAAGACAATATTTGGATTTTCTACTTGATTTTTATTTTCTTGTTTTTCTTCTGACATAGTTAAAATATAACACACCCTATAAATAAGTCAATTATAAACTTATTTATAGTATTTTCTTAATTTTTTTTCTAACGCAAATTAACAGTTTGACCATCCGCAATACTTCCAACAACAAAAGGACCAAAGTTTAATCTTGCGGATTGGCCGTCTGCTGTGACATCAATGCTAATATCAAAACTCGTGCCATTAGCTGTTCCGGCAGGTATATCTAGATCCATATCTGAAGCGTTATCGGTTTGTGTGGTTCCTCCTGGTGGGGCATTGCTAAGAGTTGCATCTGTATTATGCGTAAAACTCCAGCCATTGGATACCTGCGCATTGCTATAGCTTATACCCGTGGAGGTGACTGTTCCTAAATTTACTAAAAGAAAATCGATCTCAAAACCATCCCCTGCTTGTACGAAACCATCACCATTGACATCCAGACAACCAGAACAATTCACCCCTGGAAAACGTGTGGCGAGTTGAATATTAGTTAAGTTGCCTAAAACATTTTTACTATCTGAACTTTTCTCAACAACAATATTAAAATTTCTTTCAACACGATCCAATAAGAGATCTTTTAAATCAATTTTTGGATAAGCTGTTTTTGAAAATTTGATCTCTTCGAGAATATCAGCAGGTTTCAAACTATTAATAGCAAATTTAAATCGCGCATCAACGCGATAATTCGTTTCTGCTAATTCATTATTAAAGGCTTGAAGGTTGATTGTAAATATATCTTTGGCTGATATTTCGGCTCGATGTGTCCAAGTTCTTAAATCCTCTGAATTTTTAAAATAATATCGTGTAAACCCTTCATATAATTTCAACCATGGTGCGTAAGGAACCCTCCCCCCAAGCTCAAGATCGAAACCATCAGCAGCCTCTTCATAGAAATTATTAAAAAACGTTTTTTTAACTAACTTTCTTCCAGAGTGGGCATTATAAAGATTAAGGCGTCCTTCAATATTGTCACTTAACACCTCAAATCCAAGGCCTGTACGATAATGTATATTTAGGGATTGATAGTCAAAAAATCCATTAATACCAAGGATCCATTCTTCATCCATGACAAGTCGTCGATAGCCAAGACCAACACTTCCCTTAAACTCACCATCGCCCTCACTAGAAACACGATCATGTGTAAATACGGTATGCCTTTTGTCAGTTGACTGATATATCGGCAGGACGGTTTCTATATAGTATTGCGGATGAGGGTTCACGGTATCATCATAGATAAGACCAAAATCGACATGCTTGAGAATTAAATCCAACCACTCTTCAGGATCGTCTGGTCTATATTTTTGTGTTGTATCCTCTTCATCGACATAGATCGGCTCTAATTCTAAATATAACTGCTTGGCTTCATATTTTTCTATTTCATCAAGCTCATTGTTTATGATGTTATGACGTCGTTTTTGATATCTTTGATTGAATTCCGCTGAAGAGAAGGAATATTCGAAGAGAAATATACTAAAGATGATAATAATAGCGCAGTTTAATTTAGTTTGCATTGATTTAAATATATGGGAATGGCAGGCTCAATACAAACATTATTTCGGATATTTATATATTAGGGAAAGAAAGAATCATAAGAATAAATGACGTTATCCTTTTGATATCGAGTTTTTTGCCTTCTCTCGGCCATAAGAAGTCAACATCAACTTATCACCCTGCTTTTTGATTAAACCTTCTTGAATGCTTTGGGCAATAACTTCTGAAGTATATTGTTTGGACCAGGACATATGATCCTCCATATGACCAGTGATAAGTTCGGTGGCTTCAGCATGGGACCACTCGGCTTGTAATAAATGGACAGAGAGCGTTGATGCGCCAAAATCCCAACGTGTCCATTTTTTTACAATGAATTTGGCTAATAAGCCATTTTCAGGAGCAAAGATGAGAATGATGAAAAATATAACACCAGAAACAGTTGCCATAGAACCAGCAATGTTTGCATCAAATATTTGTGCTGTAAAGTAACCTCCGATGGCAGAAATAACTCCTAAGCCTGCACTAATAAAAAGCATGTGTGAAAGGCGGTTCGTTAAAAGATAGGCTGATGAGGGTGGTACGATCATTAAAGCAACAACAAGAATGGAGCCTACGGATTCAAAGGCACCAACAGCCGTAATGCTAACTAACGTCATTAATCCATAATGAATGACAGCAGGAAATAAACCAAGCGATGCTGCTAAGCCAACATCAAAAGTAGCAATCTTTAATTCTTTGTAGAAGAGTGAAATAAAAATTATGTTAAGGGCCAATATTCCAGCCATAATCCACATACTTTGTGGGCCAATATCAACGCCTCCAACAATAAGTCGGTTAAACGGGGTGAATGCTATTTCACCAAATAAAACACAATCCGCATCAATATGGACGGTGTTCGCAAATTGATTAATCAGAATGACACCAATGGAAAACAATAAGGGAAACACAATTCCAATCGCTGCATCCTTTTTTAGTTTACGTGTTTTTATAATAAGTTCTGTGAGTGTTACGGTTAACAATCCTGTTATGGTCGCGCCTACAATGAGTAAAGGTGAAGATAGGTTTTTTGTTACAAAAAAAGCAAGTACAATACCTAACAAAATGGCATGGCTAATGGCATCGCTCATTAATGCAACGCGCCTGAGCACAAGAAACACGCCAGGCAACGCGCAGGCGACTGCCGTTAAACTTGCTAAAATCATGATTTCAACTTGTGGACTGATCATATATTTTATCCTCAAATTCTCGTGTAAGTCTTTTGGCCATACGTAATCCTTCAGGTGTTAAAGCCCAACGCCTATCTGCAAATTGCTGAGCCATCCCCTTTTTTGAAAGTTCCATCATTGTTTTATTGATGGCCCCCCTTCCTATCGCATCAAGTGCTGCAATATCGTGCGGATGAAAAGGGTCTGTATTAATTTCAGAAAATAACATTAAATTCTTTAACATTGATGTGAGACGGATATTTTTTCGATGTTTCTGCATGCGGACATAATCCGATAAGATACCTCTGTTGGGTGCTAGAAATAATGAAAACATAACAATAAGGCTAACAAAAACTACAATAGTTGGTCCTGTTGGTAAATTAGGAATAAGGCTGCTGGTGAGAGCGCCTGCCATTCCTGAAAGAGCTCCAAATGTTGCCGATAATAACACCATGATACTTAATTTGTCTGTCCATTGGCGGGCGGCAGCAGCGGGAGCCACAAGCATAGCACTCATTAAGACAACACCAACCGTTTGTAATCCAATCACAATGGTAACAACAATAAGCGTTGTCAGAATAATGTCTAACCAATTGATCCGATAGCCAATACTTTGAGCAAAATCTTTATCAAAAACAATAATTTTAAATTCTTTCCATAATAAAAAAAGCACGACAAAAACTATCGCGCTTAGAATCATCATCGTGTGTAAATCTTCTTTTAATAGGGTTGCGGCATTGCCAAATAAAAATTTATCTAACCCCGCCTTAGAAGCAGAAGGTAGCCGTTGAATCATGGTCAGTAACATCAAACCAAATCCAAAAAATACAGACAGAATGATGCCTAGTGCAGCATCTTTTTTGATGCGTGAGTGATGAGTGATGAGCATGACTAAAAGTGTACCAATCCAACCAGCAATTCCTGCTCCAATGAGTAATATTAAAGGGGCTTTGCTTTGCGTTATGATAAAGGCTAAACATACGCCTGGTAATGTGGCGTGGCTTATCGCATCACCTAGTAAACTTTGTTTACGTAATACGGCAAAGGCGCCTAAGCTTCCAGCGGAGATTCCAATTGTGAGGGATCCTAATAAAACAACTTGTAAGGTGTAATCACTAAATATTTGATGTATGAAGGAAAAATTCACTTTTTAACATCCTCTTCATCTTTGCCAGCTAAAAACGCTGCTCGTCCTCCATAAGCTCCTCGTAGATTCTCCGGGGTAAGGACAGTTGTGACGGAACCTAAGGCAATACGTCTAATATTCAGTAACATGACCCAATCAAAATATTCTTTAAGGGTTTGTAAATCGTGATGGACACATATAACAGTTTTGTTATTTTGTTTAAGTTCTCGTAATAATTCGATAATGCTTTTCTCCGTTGTGGCATCTACACCAGCAAACGGTTCATCCATTAAATATATGGGGGCATCTTGCATAAAAGCGCGCGCTATAAAGACACGTTGTTGTTGACCGCCGGATAATTGACTTATTTGCCGATTAACGAAATCAGCCATGCCGACTTTCTCTAAACATTGAAAAGCTAATCTTTTTTCTTCTTTTCCAGGACGCTTAAACCAACCTAACTGACCGTAGCCCCCCATCATGACAACATCAAGAACGTTTGTTGGGAAATCCCAATCAACGGTGCCTCGTTGAGGCACATAACCAATAAGCCGAGATTGAGGTTTATATTCTTTACCCATTACTAAAACTTGACCAGCAGCAGGTTTAATTAATCCTAAGATGGTTTTAATGAGTGTTGATTTCCCTGCACCATTTGGTCCAACGATGGCTAATAATTTTCCTTGAGGCGCCTGAAAATCAACATCCCAGAGAACCGGTTTCTCACGGTAGGCCACGGTTAAGTCATGAACATCAATGGCAGATAAAGTTTTTTGTTTTGTTTTAGCATTCATTTATTCATCTCCAATAACGCTTACTTTAAGGAGTCTACGATAGTATCAATATTATGCGTGACCATTCCTAAATAAGTACCTTCAACTGTTCCTCTATCACCTAAGGCATCAGAAAATAATTCGCCTCCAATTTTTACATCCCAATTGCGTGAACGAACAGCTTCAACAACGGCTTTGATGTTTCTTTCAGGTACAGAGCTTTCAACAAATAAGGCTTTTATTTTTCTTTTCGTAATAAAATCAGCCAACCTCATGACATCGGCTGCACCTGCTTGTGATTCTGTACTTATGCCTTGTAAGCCAACAACTTCAAATCCATATTTTCTACCAAAATAACGAAAAGCATCGTGAGCTGTGACTAAAACGCGCTGATTTTCTTCCAACTCCTGACTACGTTTGGAAATATAATCATGTGTTTTATCAATCTCTTTTAAATAATCGTTTGCTCTTTTTTCATATTCATCCGAATGATCGGCATCATATTCTATAAGCGAATCACGTATTTTCTCCACACAAAGTTTCCATAAATGAAGATCAAACCAAATATGAGGATCATAATGACCTTTATAATCCACACTATCTAGTAAAAAATTTACAGGAACCTTATCAGATACAGCAACGACCATTAGCTTTCTATGCATTTTTTGAAAGATGACGCTCATTTTAGCTTCTAAATTTAACCCATTATAAAAAATGATTTGAGCATTTGCTAATTTTCTAACATCACTTTCACTGGCCTTATATAAATGAGGATCAACACCTGGTCCCATCAAACCATGAACTAGCACATGATCCCCCCCAATAATTCTGACAATGTCCGTTATTTGACCGGTGGTTGAAACAATTTTTATCTTCTTTGGCTGTGCCTCTACACTCGCTAAGGGTAAGACCATAAAAAAGAAAAGTGATAGGCTTAATATTAATGTTTTTTTCATAAATAACCTCTAATTTAAATTAAGTTAGTTTTTACATTGTTTACAGATTCCGTAAAAATGCATTTCGTGTCCCAAAATCAGAAACCCTTTCTTTTTAAGAAGATCCTCATAAATTTTGTGTTCTCCTAAATCAGGAAATTCTAGGTTCTCATGACATCGGATACATCGGGCGTGATGATGGAGTTTTTCATCATAAATGTGTTCGTAATGATGGTGTTTATCGCCAAAAGCTGTCTCTCGAATGATCCCTGCTTCAAGTAATTCTTTAAGGCAGCGATAAATGGTAGCGCGTGAGATATTACGTTTATTGTTTTTACATTGTTTAACAAGTTCCTCAGGGGCAAAATGACCGTGCGCATGCATCACTTCATCGAAGATGATTTTTCGACCATCTGTATAACGCAAACGATTATTGAGAAGATATTTCTCAAATCGTTTTTCTTCTTTTTGAATTTTATTTTGTGTGCGCTTACTCATATGAGACAGTGTATCATATATATAATAAAAAACAAGAGCTAATTTTTTCTTAGCCCTTGTTTTTTAATAAATTTACAATGTTCTAAATACTTGAAATAAAAGGAATTATGAGGCATTCCACTTAATCGAACATCCCATAGATGGCATTTGTTTCCCCTCAACAGCAAGTCCAGCAGCATGATTATTTAAAGCTTCCTTAAGCTCCTCACGGGTGACTTTTGACTCGTCCTTCCAATTATCATCAATCCGGCCATGATAAACCAATTCTTTATCTTTATTGAAGAGATAAATGTCTGGCGTGCATTGGGCGCGAAAACTTTTTGCCACCTCTTGCGTTTCATCAACTAAATATGGAAAATCAATCCCATGTTCCTTGATTATAAGTTTCATGTTTTCTGGAGAGTCTTCAGGAAAATCTGGATGAATGTTAGGATTAATCGCAATTGAATTAATCCTCATGCCCTTGGCATATTGAGCCAAACGGACCAAACGCGACCAAACTGCAATGGCATAAGGACAATGATTACAGGTAAATGCGATCAATAGGCCTCTATCTCCGAATTGCTCAGATCCCTTTATTATTTGACCATCTGGATTTTTAAGTTCAAAGTCTGTCATCTTTGTTCCTAAAGGAACAAGAATAGATTCTAATAATGCCATTAGTTGCCTCCATGCTTAAATTATGATGAATTTGAAGATTAATTATAGATAAACCTTAAGGACTGTCAAGAAGATTTAAGGGGACCTATCTCTTAGAAAGTAAATTTGAATTTAAAAGATTCTTTTGATTGCTCGAAGAATTTCCTAAAATTTTTAAATTGCGTATCTTCGGCTTGATATTGAATTTTGTAAAGTTTGTTATTATCTGTAATCATATAAAACTCAATATATAATCTTTTTTCCTTTAAGTTATGAAAAAAGACCCATTTGGAGAGTTGTTTTGAAATTTTGATCTCACCATTATCAATAATTTTATAACCGTATTTTTTAATAGTACTAAGAATCTGAGGAAAATCATCTTCTATCCAGGCTGCTGATGTTAGTTGATGAACGAGGACCGACATCTGAGCGATGGGTTTATCTGTTAATTCATTTATCTGTGGTGTTGATGCTTTTGCTTCTTGTGGTTTGGCACTACTATAAAACGGCTTTTTTGTAGAACCACCTTCATACGTTTCCACAACTTCCCAACCTTCAGGAAAAATTATAGTATAACCATCACCTTTGTAAATGGGGGATTTAAACAGACAGCCTTGTGCTGTAAAAATCAAAATCGAGAATAAAAATATGGAAAGAAAAATGTGTTTACATTTATTTATAAATCTCATATCACTCCTTATTCTGTGTTAAGTCGTTGCCCTTTTTGATCATATTCTTTTGTTGCGACTAGTTTACCATTTTTATAAATCCATTCAACTCTAATATCTCCATTTTCATAAAACTCTTTTGTGGGGCCATCTTGAACGTCGTCTTTGTAATGATAAATGGCCTTACATTCCCCACTTTCTAAATATTCCGTACTCGCCCCATTTAGCTTATCATTGCAATAATTCTTTTCATAATGCAGCTTTCCATCATCATAATATTCTTTGGTTAAACCATTTAATTCATTATTTTTATACTGCCATTCCATTTTTAGAGTTCCATTTTCTAAAAATTCTTTAGATAGCCCATTTAATTGATCAGTATCATAGGTGCGTTGGTAGTGTAGTTGACTATTTAGAAAATATTCATTTGATAGTCCGCTAAGTTGGTTATTTTTGTAGTTCCAGCTAAACAAAAGATTATTAGATTGATCAAATTCGCGGGCCTCGCCTTCAAGGGTATCATTTTGATAGGGCCATTCGATAATTTTTTTCTCCTCTATTCTAAATTCTTTGGAGGATCCATTTAAAAATCCCTTTTCATAGTTCCATTGATATATTAAATTATTGTTATCATCATATTCTTCTGTAACGCCATGTTGTTCCATATTCAGATAATGTTTTTTAAAAATAACGGTTCCATTTTCTCTAAATTCTGTATGCATCCCATCTTTAAGCCTATCATTCTCAAAATGCCATTGATGAATAAGGTTTCCTTGTTTATCAAATTCTTGAGATAAGCCTTCAAGCTTTTCGTTTACATAATGACGTTCATAATGTAGCCCACCTTCTTCATAAAATTCTTTATGCACGCCATCTATGATCCTCCCTTTTTGAAAAGACCATTCCATATGGAGATGTCCGCTTGGGTAGAAATCTTTGTGGGTGCCATCTGTAAGATTACCGTCTTTATAGAGCCTTTCTGAGCGTAGAGCTCCGTCTTCGTAATATGCTTTAAGAAGTCCTTCCATGTAATCATCTTTATATGGTTTTTCTTCTCTTATTTGGCCGCTTTTATAGAATTCCGTATAAACACCTTCTTTTTTACCATAAAGTTCGTGCCACTGGGCTTTAAGCTCTCCAGAATCATAAAAAATCTTTTTTAAGGCGTGTTTCATACAGCAAGTATAGCATTTTTGTGTTGCAGGTTAAAGTTGTAAATGTATAATATGAACGTTAATAATCATTAAATTAAGGAAAAATCACTATGTCTATACCTGCCAATATGATCCTCCATCAAATGGAATTAGGTCCTTTACAGAACTTTCTCTACTTTATAGGGGATGCTGAGAGCCAAGAAATTGCGGTCATTGATCCAGCCTGGGATGTCGAATATCTGTGCGATCAAGCAGATAGTAAAGGATACAAGATAAAATATGTGTTTTTAACCCACGGTCACCCTGATCATGTCAATGGTTTGGATGATATGCTTAAGCGCTATGATGTTCCTGCCTACATCTCCAAACACGAAGCACCCTTTTATATGCCCAAACATAAAAATATTATAGAAGTTGAGAACGGAGAAATTTTAAAGGTAGGTAATATTGAATTTGAATGCATCTTAATGCCTGGACATACCCCTGGTTGCCAGAGTTTTAAACATCAAGATGTGCTTATTACGGGAGATGCTATTTTTATTGATGGTTGTGGGCGTTGTGATTTACCAGGTGGGGATCCAGCCGTTATGTATGATACGCTTTATGATATCGTTATGAAACTTCCGGATTCAACTCTTCTCTATCCCGGCCACAACTACGGTCCAACTCCTTTTGATACCTTAGGGCATCAAAAAATAACCAATCATTATTTGTTATGCAGCAGTAAGGAAGAATTTCTGGAAACGAGGATGTGATTTTGGAAGGTGGGTTTTAATAGTGCTAGCGTGTTAAAAGTTATCTACAACTTTATCACTATTTTATTCTATTTCTTTTTATGATGTACTTTCCATTTCATTTTCCCAAGCACACTTTGAGCAATATTCGTTAGTCGATCACCAATTTTTTCTAAATTATCAATATATTCCAGAAAAACAAAACCAGCTTCCAAGTGAGAGTTTCCTTTATTAAGCCGTAGAATATGAGCTTCTTTGATTTTTTCTTGCAAGCCATTAATCGTCTCTTCTCGTTCCAACATCTTTTTAGCCGTAGCCGTATCATTGTTTCTCAAGGCATAATCAGCTTCCTCAAACATAGTGCTTATTTCCTGCCACATCAGTTTAATTTCCGAAACGGCTTGTTCGGAGATGACTAATTTTTCACTTATTTTTCTTCTTGCTGCCTCAGCCAAATTCTGAGCATGGTCACCAATACGCTCAATATCATTGACATTATGTATTAAAACGGGTAACTCTTCCGATTCTTCTTTTAAAAGGTTCCTTTGCGATAAATCAACGATATATTGCGTAATGGAGGATTGAAGATTATCTGTGATATTTTCCAACTCAATAACATCCGCAATTTTTTTAGAATCATCGTATAAAAAAGAATCAATGCCTTTTGTGACGGCTTTTCTAGCAATTTTTAACATATAAATATTTTCTTTATGAATTTGTTCTAAAGCCAGCGTTGGGGTATCAAGGAGATGTGTTTCTAAATATTGCGTTCCATAATCGAGTCCCTCTTCTTTTTGAGGAACCAGCCAAATACAGGCTTTTTCAAGAATGCCTATAAAAGGTAAAAAGAATAACGTGTTTAAGACATTAAAGGTGCTGTGGGAGACCGCAATGTAGAACATAATATTTTCTGTCGTAATATTTCCTGGAATAATAAAATCAATAAAATGGATGAACCATCCTGTGTATACGAAAATAAGCATGTAGCCCACACCTAAGGTATTAAAGAGAAAATGGGACATCGCAGCCCTTCTAGCGTTTAGATTGGTACCCAAAGAGGCCATCCAAGCAGTCACCGTGGTTCCGATGTTATCTCCTAAAATGATGGGTATGGCCGCATCAAAGCTGATTACGCCGTTAAAGGCAAGAACTTGGACAATGGCAATTGTTGCAGAGGAACTTTGAAGTAAGACGGTAAAAACAACTCCAGCAAGAACGCCTAACATAGGATGTTCGCTAAAACTAGTAAAGACATCTTTAACGTATTGACTTTCTTTAAGGGGACTAAAAGCATCTTTTAAATAATGTAAACCAATAAAGAGAATACCAAAACCAAATAAAACTTGTCCCCAGGATTGAACTTTTTTTGTTTTTGCAAAAGACATAATGGCAAAACCTATGCCAATGGCTGGAAGGGCGTATTGCGAAATTTTAAATACAGACATTGAGGAAACAAGCCACGCGGTAAAGGTTGTCCCAATATTCGCGCCCATAATAACAGGTATAGCTTGTTTGAGAACAAGTAATCCTGCATTAACAAAACCAACAACCATGACGGTTGTCGCTGATGACGATTGTATGAGAACTGTGACTAAGGCACCGACCATAACGCCAAAAACACGATGTTTTGTCACATGATGTAGGAAACTTTTAAGTTTGTTACCAGCTATCTTTTTTAAGCCTTCGGACATCGTCTTCATGCCAAAGAAAAAGAAACCTAAGCCGCCTAGTAATCCAAAAATTAAATCTGGTATCATATTTTAAAAAACCTTTTGCCAAGCTGATTGACGCAAGTACGCTGTTAGGAGTCTTATGCTATATTTTTGATGAAATTCTGTCAATCATAAAACAATATTTCTAATGCCTACTGAACTTCGCAAAAGTAATAGGACGGTCTCGGGCTTTGATTCTCCGTCTGAGGAGTCGATTAGGGAAGGCACTATTACTTTTGCGAAGTTCAGTAATTATTTAATCCTTTGAAAGTTACGGTTTTGATGATCCAACTATATAAAGAAAATGGTAATATTTTTCTCATTATAGCCATAATACGGGTTTCTATATCCGGAATATTACGAAATTTAGATTTATTCGCTACAATTAAATTTGATACAAGTTCGGCCACATCTTCAGGATTTTTTTTGGATGATTCAACATAATCAGAGACTTTATTTTTCAAATGTTGAGACATTGGAAAATAAGGGCTCTCAGGGTTATCAAAATTTTTGGCATATTTGCGATTCTCATAGAATATTTTTGTTTTATAGGTGCCTGGTTGCACAAGAAGGACATCGATGCCAAAGAGTTGTAATTCATATCTAAGAGATTCGCTAAAGGCCTCAAGGGCAAATTTGCTACAATTATAGGCGCTAAAAAAAGGAGATGCTGAGAAGCCAGCGACGCTTGAAATATTGATAATCTTTCCCTGACGACGCTGCCGCATTAAGGGAATAGCTTCGCGTGTCACATTAAGCACACCAAAAAAGTTTGTCTCCATCTGACTTCTGATGTCTTCATCCGTTAAATCTTCAAAAGCGCCCCCTATTCCATAACCCGCGTTATTGATCAAAATGTCTAAGTGACCATGTTTGGATGCAATGTGATGCATGGCCTTCTTTATTGTTTCATTAACAGTGACATCTAACTCTAAAATTTCAGCTGTCGTGTCTCGTATTTTTAATTCACTTAATAATTCACTTTGTTTATCAAGATTGCGCATAGTGGCATAGACATGATGTCCCTGAGTGGCCAGTCTTACCGCACAAAGCATTCCAAAACCACTGGAACAACCTGTAATGAGAATTATTTTTTTGTTTGGTGATTCTGACATGAAGTGAGTTTAAAACTTTAAGAAGTTGAAATTGTTTTTTGAAGCAAAAGACAATCAACTAATGTTAAGGCGATCATCGCCTCGACAACGGGTACAACACGTGGACAGATACAGGGATCATGTCGCCCTTTTACTTCAATAGTCGCATCTTCTCCTGAAGCATTAACTGTTTGTTGAGCTGAGGCTATTGAAGATGGTGGTTTAACAGCAACACGTAGTAAAATATCTTCACCTGTGGATATGCCACCTAATGTCCCTCCGGCATTATTTGTACGCGTGCGGATACGATCACCATCTAAATAAAATTTGTCATTATGTTTTGATCCAAGCATTTCGGTGGCATCAAATCCTAGGCCGAATTCTATGCCACGAATCGTTCCAATAGACATCAGTCCATAGGCTAATTTGGCATTGAGTTTGCCAAAAACAGGATCGCCCAATCCTACAGGTGTTCCATGCACACGTGCTTCAACGACACCCCCAATAGAATCAAGGTTTTTGCGGGCTTCATCAATTTTTTTTACCATACGTTTGGCAGCCGCTAAATCAGGAGCTCGAACAATGTTTTTTTCAATGACGGAATGATCAATCTTTTTAGCCTCAACGGATCCGACAGATAGCGTGTAGGCAATGATTTTAATGTTTTGCAAATCTAATATTTTTTTAGCCACGGCACCAGCCGCCACGCGACACGCTGTTTCACGTCCAGAAGATCGGCCTCCTCCTCTATAATCACGAATGCCGTATTTTTTTTGAAATGTATAATCGGCATGTCCAGGACGAAATATATCTTTAATATTAGAATAATCTTTGGAACGATGATCTTCGTTACGAATTAACATCGCAAGCGATGTTCCTGTTGTCTGTCCTTCAAAAACACCGGACAAGATTTCAACAGTATCGCTTTCTTTACGTTGGGTTGTGATTTTGCTTTGACCTGGACGTCTACGATCAAGATCGAATTGAATGTCTTTTTCAGAGAGAGGAATTTGGGGTGGCACGCCATCAACGATAACACCAATGGCTGGCCCATGGCTTTCGCCAAAGGTTGTTACTTTAAAAATGTCGCCGTATGAGTTTCCTGCCATTTTTAACCTTTATTAAAATAATCAAGTTACAAGTTATCGGCCTTCGGCCGACCTTGAGCGTCTGGACGACGCCAAGGCAAGTTATACCAGCCTTTGGCCGGTACCCGCGTATATGGGTTGCGGGCAAAAAATAATCAATAACCAAATACATTAATAAACAAACGTTTGATTATTTTGTTTTTGGTATTTGTTTCTTTTTTGTCTCTTGTATCTTGTTATCTTGGATGTTTAATACGCTTTTTACTAACGATCCGTAACAGCTCCAAGTGAAGCCGAAGTTACATTCCGCATATACTTAGCCAATACCCCTCTAGTATAACGTGGCTTTGGTGCTTTCCATTGAGATAATCGTTTTTTAATTTCTGCTTGAGGAATATCTAAATTGAGTTCCCGTTTCTTGGCATCAATCGTTATTTTGTCACCATTTTTAACAATCGCAAGTGGTCCACCTTCATACGCTTCAGGAGAGATATGTCCAACAACAAATCCATGACTTCCTCCGGAAAATCTTCCATCGGTTATAAGAGCCACATCTTTGCCTAATCCTCTTCCCATGACCGCTGATGTTGGGGATAACATCTCTCGCATACCAGGGCCACCCTTAGGTCCTTCATAACGAATAACAATAACATCACCTTTTTTAATCGTGCCATCTAAAATACGTTTAAGCGCTTCTTCTTCCGATTCAAAAACACAAGCCTGACCTTCAAAGTATTCACCTTCTTTACCTGATATCTTAGCAACCGCACCCTCTTTTGCAAGGTTTCCATATAAAATTACCAAATGGCTTGTTTTTTTGATGGGGTTATCAAACGAACGAATAACCTCTTGAGATTTTGGATAAGGTTTTACCTGCTTTAAATTTTCTTTTAGTGTTTTACCTGTGACGGTCAGACAATCCCCATGCAATAATCCTTTCTCTAACAAAATCTTCATCATCGGTGTGATACCACCAATCTTAACTAATGCTGCCATAACAAAACGGCCGCTAGGTTTAAGGTCGGCTAATACAGGAACATGTTTTCCAATACGCGTAAAATCATCAATTGTGATTTTAATGTCCATGGCATCTGCCATAGCGATAAGATGTAACACAGAATTAGTTGATCCGCCAAGTGCGATAACAACCGTAATCGCATTTTCAAAAGCCTTCTTCGTTAAAATATCTTTAGGACAAATGTTTTTCTTTAATAGATTGAGAACCGCGTGACCGGCATTGATACAATCATCACGTTTGGCTTTTGAGGTGGCTGCTTGTGCCGAGCTATTGGGTAAACTCATTCCTAATGCTTCAATCGCACAGGCCATGGTATTGGCGGTATACATCCCTCCGCAGGACCCAGGTCCGGGGATGGCGCATGTTTCGATGCTCGTTAAATCTTTTTTAGAAATGCGTTTGTTTGCATATTCCCCAACAGCCTCAAAAATAGAAACAATGTCTTGATCTTCTCCCTTAAAACAACCAGGCAAAATGGTTCCGCCATACACAAAAACAGAAGGACGATTTAAACGCGCCATAGCAATGAGACAACCAGGCATATTTTTATCACATCCACCAACCGCAACCATGCCATCAAATCCTTGGCAACCCATAACCGTTTCAATGGAATCCGCGATAACTTCACGCGAGACAAGAGAATATTTCATTCCCTCTGATCCCATGGAGATGCCATCAGAAATCGTAATCGTATTAAAAATGACGGCCTTTCCCCCTGCCGCATCAGCGCCTTTGGCGGCATTAAGGCTAAGTTTATCAATATGCATATTACACGGTGTCACCTGACTCCAGGTGGAGGCAATACCAATTTGAGGTTTTTTGAAATCTTCCGTTTTGAAACCAACAGCACGAAGCATCCCACGAGATGGGGCGCGATCGTAACCATCGGTTACAATGGAGGAATGTTTGCGGATATTTTTTGCCATTATGAGGTAACCAACCAAGGTTGATTGGTTTTAAGATGTGTTTCAAAAGTGTCAATTTTATCTGTAAATTGCATGGTCCATCCGATTTGATCTAATCCTTTTAATAAACATTCTTTAGCAAAAGAATTTATCTCAAAAGAGTGTTCGCGACCATTAGGAGCAATAACAACTTGTTTTTCTAAATCAGCTGAAATTTCAGTATTTGGTTTGCCTTCGACTTGATTAAATAAGTCATCAATGTCTTTAGTTGGTAACGTCACTAAAAGAATTCCGTTTTTAACACAATTGTTATAAAAGATGTCAGCAAAACTGGGGGCAATGATCAAAAGAAAACCATAATCGGCTAACGCCCAAGGCGCATGTTCACGAGAAGATCCACAGCCAAAATTGTCACGTGTTAACAAGACGCTTGATTGGCGATAGGCTTCTTTATTTAAGATGAAATCAGGATTTTCTTGAGTGCCTTCGTAATCCAAAAAACGCCATTCGTGAAAGAGATGTTTTCCAAATCCCGTGCGTTCAATTTTGCGAAGAAATTGTTTAGGAATGATCGCGTCGGTATCGATATTCACACGATCGATGGGGGCCACGATTCCTGAATGTTTGATAAAAGGTTTCATTGCTTAAAGGATCTCTCTTATATCTGAAATTTTTCCATTGATGGCGGCTAAAACAACCATTTCAGGGCTCATTAAATGCGTTCGTCCGCCAGGTCCTTGTCGTCCTTCAAAGTTTCTATTACTTGATGAGGCACAACGTTCGCCTTTTTTAAGTTGATCGTCATTCATCCCCAAACACATCGAGCAACCCGCAAAACGCCATTGGAATCCAGCTTCCGTAAAGATTTTATCTAATCCTTCCGCTTGAGCTTGATTACGCACACGGCCAGAACCAGGAACAACAATGGCTTCAACGTTTGCGTGCACTTTTTTTCCTTTAACGATTTCGGCAGCGACTCGTAAATCTTCAATACGGCCATTGGTACAAGAACCCAAAAATGCTTTTTCGATTGTGATGTTATTCATCGGCGTCCCGGGCTTTAAATCCATATAATCAAGGGCATTACGAGCCCCTGTTCTTTCGACGGGATCTGTGAATGAATCAGGATCTGGAACAACACCATCGATTGATGTCACTTGTCCGGGTGATGTTCCCCAAGTCACTTGAGGTTTAATATCTTCCGCTTTAATATCCATTCTGTGATCAAAAGAGGCTCCTTCATCACTCGATAACGTTTTCCAATAAGCAACAGCTTGTTCCCACAATTCACCTACGGGAGAAAACTCTTTATCTTTTAAATACGCAAACGTTGTGTTATCAGGAGCAATCATGCCCGCTCGTCCCCCCGCTTCAATACTCATGTTACAAATCGTCATCCGGCCTTCCATGGATAAATTTTTGATAGCGCCTCCGGCGTATTCCATCACATAACCCGTCGCCCCAGCTGTTCCAATTTGACCAATAATATAAAGAATAATATCTTTAGGCGTAACCCCTTTTTCAAGGTTGCCTTCGATATTGATTAACATTGTTTTTGATTTGTTTTGTTGAAGAGTTTGTGTGGCCAAAACATGTTCGACCTCTGAGGTTCCAATACCAAAAGCCAAAGAACCAAAAGCGCCATGTGTCGCGGTGTGTGAATCGCCACAAACAATAACTGTTCCAGGCTTCGTAATCCCTAATTCAGGACCAATGACATGAACAATACCCTGATTTTTATGAGAAAAGTCATAAAGCGTGACATCAAATTCTTTGCAGTTTTTAGACAATGTATCCATTTGAATGCGTGACGTTTCCTCAACCAACGACCAATCTTTCGTTCGTGTTGAAACATTATGATCCATCGTCGCAAACGTCTTCTCAGGACAACGCACCCCGCGTTTTGTAAGTCTTAATCCTTCAAACGCTTGCGGACTTGTCACTTCATGAACAAGATGAAGATCGACATAAATAATAGAAGTATCCCCTTGTGACTCCCGCACCAAATGCGCATCCCAAATTTTTTCGAACATTGTTTTTGGCATAGTATAGATATTTTTGTAAATTGGCCTGAACAGACTTTTTAGGAAATTAATAAGCTCAGATTGTATATGATTCATTTCTTATTGTCAATATTTGAATACGAACAGTTAATTAAGAAAAGATATAGGCTTTATTGTTTTATACTGACCCCAGTTAACAAAAAGGGCTAAATAGTGTTGAATTAAGTTCCAAGAAAGGAGTCTAATTTTTATTCTAAAAAGCCGATGGATACAATAATTCTATTAAGGTTTGGTCGCCAAAATATTTGTAATCTCGATTACCTGGATCCGTCAATAGTTGACTAAAGTCTAAAGAGTCATAAGTTGAATTGTGTCGTGACTGTTCTATGTGAGCGATGAGCCGGGCCGAGGGTTGATCGAAAACGGCTCTTTTTTGTAAGATTCCATAGTCTATCCAGCCATAACAGAGAGTTAAGATTAGACAATTTATTGCAATAATTTTATTTGATAGAGACCAATTGGGAAAGGGATTTATCTGGTCATGGGCAATGAGTATATATATAGCTGTCATCATGAAGGCCCAATAAAAGTAGGCCCAGTATAAGGTTTGTTTGAGATAGCTTAGGCTGCGTGGGCCGACGCGAAAAATGGAGAATAAAAAACATAGCAAAAGAATTAGGCTAATAAATAGAAAAAACAAATTTTTTAGCCCTGTTTCCCCTTTCATCAATGTTCGACTTTTTTTTAGAACTAAGAAACCCTTGATAATGAGAATGATGTTTAAGATAGTTAAAGGATTAAATTGAGTAATAATTTTAAACGAAAAACGTTCTGCTAAGAAACAAAATTGATTTTGAAAAGGGAAAATCCCTAAGTTAAGCCATCGAAGAAAGACACAGGGGATGTTGCCTAAGCCTTTTGTCAAAAATTTTCCTTTAATGGCATAGCCTTGCTGACTAGAAAGACTTGAATAATAATTTGCGAACCAGTTGATACCATTAAACGCCATAAACACAAGAATGGGGACAAAAAGCATAACAAGCCATTTCTTTCCTTCTCTATTTTGTGGCCAGGTTGCCCAAAGATAAAGGATCAACCCCAATATTATAAACACGCTAAATTCGCAAAACAAACAGGCCATTGTCAGCATAACGCTGTTGGTGACAATCATCTTTTTTAACGTTATGTGTTGGCGTACAAATAAAAAACAATTCCGAATGGCCAAAAATACGAATATAAGCGATACAAGATAGCCATTGATATTTGTCCAGATGACCAAGTCCAAATTAACGGGCATAACCGAGAACATCGCTGTAAATAAAAGCGCTAACCAACTCTCCTTGATGCTGGTTAAGAGTCGCCATAAGACCCACAAAAATATCAAATGAAATCCAATTCCAACTAATTGCCAAAGATGAAAAGAATAGCCGAACAAAAAGCGCTCTGTTCCTAAGAGAGCATACAAAAAAGGACGAAAAAGCCAAGTATCACCAGAGGAGATATATGTGCCGCGATTTAAGTCCATATTTTTTAGCACTAAGGATGAGAAATTTGTTTGATCAGCGACTGTAGATAGATAAGCGATTTGATCACTACGGGGAATGTGTTTTAAAGAAGGCCAAAAAACAATAAGATTAAATATACAAATCAGAGCGAAAAAAAAGTATGTATTAAAGATCTTCTTGTTTGTTTGATTCATCATGATGGGGGATTATACAGATATTGGTTGGAGAAAGCAAGGTGTGCCCATTCAACGAAAAACGAATCAAATAAAGTCACCCGTATTTGATTTATAAATTTTTGTTCTGCACAATGTTAACAATAGCGTCTGCTATTTTTCTTAAAGAGGGAATTGTTTTATCGCATGTTGTCCAATAATTTTTGTGATGAAGACAGGCATTTTTTTGTAAAGAGATAAGGCTAACCCCATTTTATTTTTGGATTCTCCTACTGAGGGTGGATGTTTGGTATTTTTTAAAAAATAAGAATGGTAAACTTGTTCTGGGGCGCCACCCCATTGACGTTTAAATAAATAGGTTCCTGAACCATGTTGACTGCGACCAAAATTAAAATTTTTAAACCCTGCCTCGCCACTATTTTTGATAGCCTCCCAATAGAGAAGAAAATTAGGACTATAACGGAAGTATTCTCTTAATGATGATGCGAATAAATTAAAAGCTAAATCTTTAAAACAAAATAATAGAAGTCCTCCTATCATTTTATCGTTGTGATAAGCAACAAACAATTTTGAGGGAAAGATATTACAAAGCTGTTGCATAAAAGATATAGGATACGTTAGCCCACCGATGTCTCTCATATTGCGTGCATAAATCGTATGGAAATCTTTTAAAGCTGAGATATCTTCTTTAACAATAATTTTTGATTTAATGGCCTTACGCACAAGATTTCGTGCTTCAGCTTGAAGAGCATTTTTCCAGATTTGATCAGTATCTGTTGATAAAGGTAAAATAAATTCGACATTTTCTTTTGTTACCTTTTGTGCTGTTTGAATAGCTGAAAACTGACGAAACTCGAGAAAATCAACTTTTAACTCATCTCCTAGTTTTTGAGCCTTTTTTATTAGCTCTTCTTGAGCATCATTATCATCAGCTAGAAGTCCGCTCGCGCCGAATGGTACATTAATTAAAATTTTTCCGAAAGGTTTTGTTCTTGCAAAAAAAAGGGGTAATACGCCCTTGATAACACCATTGTTTTCTGCCGTCAGATAATATCCTTTATAGCCATAATATTGTTCAATGAGTTGCTTTAAGCCATAATCATGAAAAATGGTTGCGTTGTTATTGTGTTGGATATACTCATTCCAAGTCAATTTTTTATCAGAATTTGAAATGTTGGGGGGCGTCATCTGCATGAACGTTTTTTCCTTTTAAAGAGGCTGCCATCTCATTAAGGGTAATGAGTGTATAATCGCGTTTCATCCAATTTAGCAGACTAGAAAAGGAAGTTAAACGTTTTTCTAAGGGGAGCGAACAATAGGTTTTGGTAAGAATAAAATCTTCTTCTACTCCTGCGATATCACTTTCTTGAGTAAATTCGTTAATATGAAATTGAAGATTGATCATAGGTCTGCGGCTTAAATTATAAAATAATGAGGCTGGAAGAAAACGATGAAAACAAAGAAGCACTGCACTGATAAAGGGCAAATCGATTCCTTTCATTTTCCCAATCGGAATTTCTATAAAACTAGATTTCTCATCATTTTCTTCTTTTTTCCAAAAGGCATCCGCCCTCGGAATATAGGGAACGGCTGGTGAAGCATAATGTTTCAATTTCTGTAAAACCAAATAATTTTTATTTTTAATAAACAATTGTTTATAAATACTTTTCAAGATGAAATAAAATAAAGAATTGTTTAACGAGGCATCATATGAATATTGACGTTTTCGTAAAATTGTAAAAACATCTTCATCGATTGTATAACCAGGCGCTCTAAATCCTTCTGGTCGTTTTCCCGTAATCCTTTCTATTTCTTTCTCCGCCAGCGCAATCTCCTGCTCTTTATCCACCATGGAAAGAAGCGCAAATTGCTTAGGATGATTCATCGTGTGATTAGCAATCTCATGGCCGTCGTTATCAATAGATTTGATAACTTCTGGAAATGTCTTTACATCTTGACCAATACAGAAAAAAGTAGCTTTAAGATTTTCACTTCTAAGAAAATTTAAAAATCGTGGTACAACCCTTTGATAAGTAATTTCCTTTAAAAGGTTAGGATTATTCGAAGGCTCACGCAAATCATCGTTAAGCGTATCGAGGTCAATGTTGATATTGGCAAAAGTTTTATTTTGTGACATTAGTTTAGTAATAATAAAGATGGCAAACATATTATCTATAAAATATATTTACCATCTTTAGGTTTTAAGCCAATTTTCGAATAACAGTCTGCAGAATACCTCCATTACGGAAATAATCAATTTCCACAGGAGTATCCAAACGAACTGTCATTGAAAAGGTTTGTGATGAGCCTTTAGGAGGGGTTGCAGTAACCTTAATTGTCTGGCGTGGTTTTAGCGTATCATCAACACCTTCAAAGTCAAATGTCTCATCCCCCTTTAAGCCTAATTTCTCAGCACTTTGATTATTTTGAAATTCTAGAGGTAACACACCCATGCCAGCTAGGTTGCTACGATGAATGCGTTCGTAGCTTTGGGCTAGAACGGCGCGGACACCTAAGAGTGCGGTTCCTTTTGCTGCCCAGTCACGGCTAGAACCTGTCCCGTATTCTTTTCCAGCCAAGACAACGAGCGGAGTGTTTGATTCTTTATAAAGGTTGGATGCGGCATAAATGCTCATTTTTTCTTTGGTAGGAAAATGCATCGTCCATGAACCTTCTGTACCTGGAGCTAATTGATTGCGCAGTCGAATATTGGCAAAGGTTCCGCGTGTCATGATGCGATCATTTCCTCGGCGAGAACCGTAGCTATTAAAATTATTTTGTGAGACCCCCTCTTCTTCTAAATAATCACCAGCTGGACTTAGTTTTGCAATCGCGCCAGCGGGAGAAATATGATCCGTTGTAATCGAATCGCCCACCATAACCAGAACGCGTGCGCTATTAATTCCTTTAATATCATCGGGCTCTTTATTCATACCAATAAAAAAGGGTGGTTCTTGAATGTAGGTGCTTTTTTTCTTCCAAGCATATAAATCCGATTTTGTTTCTTTAATCGCATTCCAATTTTTATTGCCACGGCTGACATCTTTGTAACGTTTACGAAAGGCTTTGGCGTTAACATATTTGGCGATGTAATCCCCAATCTCTTTTTGTGTTGGCCAAATGTCTTTCAGAAAGACATCCTTACCCTTCTTATCTTGTCCAATAGGCTCTTTATCTAAATTTTGATCAACACGACCGGCTAACGCATAGGCGACAACTAAAGGTGGACTTGTTAGATAGTTCGCTTTTGTATGAGGATTGACTCGGCCTTCAAAATTACGGTTACCACTTAAAACACTAGCCGCCACAAGATCTACTTTTTGAATAGCGGTTGATACCGCCTCTGGCAACGGTCCACTATTTCCAATACATGTCGTGCAACCATATCCGACAATATGAAATCCTAATTTTTCCAAAAACGGCAGTAAGCCTGAGGCGCGAATATATTCATCAACCACTTGAGAACCTGGAGCGAAACTGGTTTTGATATATTTTTTTACCCTTAATCCACGTTCAACAGCCTTTTTGGCTAATAAGCCGGCTCCAATGAGAACCGAAGGGTTAGACGTGTTGGTACAACTTGTAATAGCCGCAATAACAACGGAACCATGCTCTAATTTTTCTTTTGTTCCATTTTCAACAAAAGTGCTTTTGCTTAATTCATTTGTTTTTAATCCAAACCCTCTATCTTTTACAGGAGCGATAAGATCTTTTTGAAAGTTTTGTTTCATCGAAGACATAGGAACTCGGTCTTGAGGCCGTTTGGGTCCAGCTAGACAAGGCTCAACAGTAGAGATATCTAATTCCATGGATGAGGAATATTTAGGGTCTTTGTCTGTTGGCGAATAAAACATATTTTGATCTTTCATGTAACGTTCAACAAGATCAACCTCAGCCGGTGTTCGTCCGGTGAGTTTGTAGTAATTTAGCGTTTCTTGATCAACAGGAAATAAACCAATGGTAGCTCCATATTCCGGAGCCATGTTTGATAGGGTCGCGCGATCGGGTAAACTTAAATGAGCAAGACCATCACCAAAGAATTCAACAAATTTGCCAACAACACCTTTGGCCCTTAACATTTGAGTAACCGTTAAAACTAAATCCGTGGCCGTGATCCCTTCTTTGAGTTGTCCCTTTAATTTAAAACCAACGACTTCGGGCATAAGCATGTAAATAGGTTCACCTAACATAACAGCTTCTGCTTCAATTCCTCCCACGCCCCAACCCACAATACCCAGTCCATTAATCATCGTTGTGTGACTATCGGTACCAACAAGGCTATCAGGATAGACAACGGTTTCTTTGCCAATCTTTTTCTTTAAAACCCCTTTGGCTAAATATTCTAAATTGACTTGATGAACAATCCCTGTTGCTGGCGGTACCACACGAAAATTTTTAAAGGCATTCTGCCCCCATTTTAAAAATTCATAGCGTTCTTTATTACGTTTAAATTCCAAAGCTACATTTTTTCCAAGGGCTGATTTTGATCCAAAAGCATCAACTTGAACGGAGTGATCAATAACGAGATCACACGGCACTTGTGGATTAATTTTTTTAATGTCTCCTCCAAGCCTTTTCATTGCCGCTCGCATGGCCGCTAAATCAACAACACAAGGAACCCCTGTAAAATCTTGTAAAACAACGCGTCCTGGTTTAAACGCAATTTCTTTTGGTTTATTAGATTTTGGAGACCAACTTAATAAATTTTTGATATCTGTTAATGTAACTTGATAGTCATCATAATTTCGTATGGCACTTTCTAAGAGGATTTTGATGGAAAAAGGCAAATGCGATGGATCACCTAAACCTACTTTGGCGAGTTTGGGTAACGAATAAGTTGTAAAACTTGAAGATTTAGATTTGAGTGTTTTTTTAACATCTTTTTGAGGAAATGTGGATCCCATGAATTGACTCCAATTTAAAATATTAATAAATCGAACATTTTATTAGATGCTGAGTATTATATAGAATGCTTAATGGGGCGTCAACAGAGCAATTAGTTATTATTTAAAAATTAAGAGATAAATGGTAAAAATATATTAAAATTTTCTTGCAATAGCCTCAATCAATGCCTAATATAAGTCAATTATAGCGTTAACCTAAATCCTACCTAATTTAAGGGAAATACCTTGAAAGTATGTATTCTAAATCCATCTTTTGGAGATGATTTTGTGCGTGTGGCGCGTTGGGCGGCAAAGTCCAGAGGACGGGTTCAACGCCATCCAGAATATATGTTAACAGCGGCACAAGTCCTTATTGATCAAGGTCATGACGTTATTTATGTTGAGGCCGCAGCCCGAAACTTTACACCTGAAGAAACCTATAAAATCGTTAATGATTTTAAGCCTGAATTGTTAATGCTTCATGCAACAACTCCCTCCATTTATAACGATATCGAACAAGCCAAGGTTATTAAAGAACAAAACAATTGCAAGGTTGCCTTTGTCGGTCAACATGCGAGTGCTGAACCAGAAAATACCATTACGATTAGTGAGGGTGTTGTGGATTACATTTTATTAGGGGAATATGACTACACCCTACGGGATCTTGCCGACGGGTTGACACCATCAAAAGTATTGAGCTTGGTCTGGAATGATGGTGGAAATATTATTACAAACCCTCAACGTCAATCCATTGATGTTAATGAACTCCCTTTTCCTGCTTGGCAATTAATTGAACCCGAATGGTATCCAGATGGTGGTAAAAAATTTCCATTTTTAACGTTAATGACGGGTCGTGGTTGTAATAATGGTTGTACGTTTTGTCGTGACCCTCAAATCATGTATGGCTATCGTCTTCGAAATAGAACGGCACAGAGTGTTGTGGATGAAATGGAATATGATATTAAATTACACCCACAAGTGCGTGAAATCATGTTTGAAACAGATACCTTTGCTGCTGACGATGAGCATGTGACAGAAGTTTGTAATGAGATTATTAAAAGAGGATTACATAAGAAAATTAGTTGGTCATGTAATATGCGTGTGAATACTAATCTTGATCTCTTACCTCTTATGCGTAAATCGGGTTGTCGTATGCTTATGACGGGGTTTGAATTTGGTTATGATGAAGGGTTAAAAGCGGTAGCTAAAGGTGGTGTTGATGTCGCGATGGCGGCTAAGTACGCGCATAAAGCCAATGAATTAGGTTTTACGATTCATGGATGTTTTATGATTGGTGCTCCTGGCGAAACACGCGAAACAGCCCAACAAACTATCGATTTTGCTAAATCTCTTCCCCTGGATACTATACAGATTACAGGTGTAGCAACGTATCCTGGAACATCTATCTATAAATGGGCAAAAGAAAATGAATATCTGCGGGCCAATGATTGGCGTGAATGGCTCAATGCTGAGAAAGAACAACGAACTTTGTTAAGTTATCCTCAGTTCTCCTCGCAGGATATTGATGAATATATCGACCGCGGTTTAAAAGAATTCTATCTACGCCCTAAGCAAATATGGCAGATGTTTATCTCCATTCGAAGTGTGGGCGATTTATTAAGAAAAATACACGGCTTTAAAGCTTTTACCGATTACTTTTATAAAAAGCTCTCAGGAAAGTTTGACAATCATGATATGCCTGAAACACCAGCTCTAGAAAAACAAGCGGAATCAATAGAAAGATGTGAAACTGTTGGCGTTTAATTGACATCAAGAACTAATTTTGTTATAACGATTTAAAGTATTCCTACCAATCATAAAAGGAGAAAATTCATGACTCATGTTGTTACTGAACCTTGTGTAAAATGTAAATATACGGACTGTGTGACAGTATGTCCTGTTGATTGTTTTCATGAAGATGCTGAGATGCTTGTCATCGATCCAGAAGTTTGTATCGATTGCGGTGCTTGCATCCCTGAATGCCCTGTTCAAGCAATTTATACCGAAGAAGACGTCCCCGAACAATGGGCAAGCTATACAAAATTAAATGCCGATAAAACGCTTGAATTGCCTGTTATTACTGAGAAAAAAGAACCGTTAGCTAAAGACGATAAGTAAGGTTTTCAAATATTTTCAATTTCCCCCGCATAAATAGTGATATCACTTATTCTATTTGTGCGGGGTTAATCATTTAAGAGAATAGATTATGTGGTTTTTCATGATTAGTTGTTATGTGATGAGTTTGTTAACATTGCTCATGCTTTGTATTGGTTTTTTTCAGAGCTTTTTAAATTTTCACATCCTTAGTGCTAATCATGTGGTCTTTATGATTTTAACCAGTATTATTTATTCCTTCACAGAAACGCTTGTGATCTTTTTCTTCGTCGGCACGGGAGTCAGTGTTAAGGAGTATGTGCGTGATCACAAAGTAGAGGGCGATTTCCATAAACGTTCTATTGCTATTAAAAGAATAGTCTATCCTCCCTTACTTATGAATATGCTTTATATGATTATCCTCTTCGTTCTCGTTGGTGCTGTGGATACCCTTCGTATTGCAGGTTGGATTTATTATGTGTTGTTTGCCTTTTGCATTATCGATTATGTACGCATAAAAGCCATACAAAACAAATGTTTTAAAGATAACACAGCAATCATTCTTGAGATGTCCGGGATTAAATCACCGCTCGTTACGGGAACGACTTAAAATTCAATGTATTTATTAGCGAAATGTGCCCAAGCTGCTGGTCTAACAATCATCCTCATTGATTTTTTACGAAACTTTCCTAATTTGATGAGTCGAACGATATTATGTGTAGGGATTGGAGTTTTCTTTTTTGGTTGGAGTATAAACAAATTTTTATTAAAAAAATAGCAACATGGCAAAATTACGAACTATTCTCAAATTTGACACGGGCGCTGATGGGTTTTTAAAGATGATTTATGTCCTGGCTTTTCTTATGATACTTACCTTAGTTGTTGGTATTTATTTTGTCGTTACAACCTTTTAAAGATATGAATGAAATTTTTAAAAAATTAAAAGACAAATGGGCTATTACAAGCAATTGGCAATTTTTTGTCATAAATGTTGTTTTTGCATTGGCGGGTATGACAGTTGTTCTCGAACGTCGATTTGTTTTTGATATCTTTGGTATTACCCAATGGGCATTATGGGTTAAAATTTTTATTTACCTTCCTCTTATCTTTCCTCTCTATCAACTTAACTTGATCATCTTTGGCACACTCTTAGGTCAGTTTTCTTTCTTTTGGGAAAAAGAAAAGCAGTTAATGCTATTGATGAAAAAAGTTTTAGCACGCGTTACTTTAAAAGACGTATAACATCAAATAGATAATGACACCCGTCACAGAAACATACATCCACGTCGGATATAACCATCGTGTTATCCTTACATGCTTATCAAATTGCCCCTTAATGGCATGATAAACAGCAATAATGCAGGCTGGTACTATTAGGGCGGCTAGTGGTGTGTGGGTTAAAAGGATAGTAAAATATAAAACGCGTAAGAACCCTTCCTTTTTATAGTAGGTCGGACCAGGGGATAAGTAATGATATGTTAAATAGGAACATAAGAAAAGACCTGAGGCTATAAGCGCGCAAACCATAAAGTTGCGATGCAGATCCCTTCTCCCCCTTTTTATCGAACAATACCCTAGAAATAAAAAAAGACCTGCTGTAAGGTTTAAGCAGGCGTTAAGAGTTGGCAGGTGCATACTATCTTTCTTTGGCTAATTGGGCGGCATCTTTAAAGAGTTTATTTAGGGCTTGTGTATTTGTACCGTCATAATAACCGCGTATTAAACCATGTCGATCAACTAATGAAAAATAGGAACTATGAAAAATAGGTTTTTCAATGGATCCTAATTTAAAACTATTAATAACAACATCTCTTATATCTTCCCTCTCACCGGTTAAAAAATGCCACTTACCATCCTCTTTTCTGTGCTTTTGTGCATAAGCTTTCATAACCTCAACATTATCGTATTCGGGATTTACAGAAATAGAAACTAATTCGACACCAGCTACGTGTTCAAAGGTTTTATATAATTTTGTCATATTTTTTGTCATTACTGGACAAATATCAGCACACGTTGTAAAGAAAAAATCTGCAATCCATACCTTATCAGTTAATTCTTTTAAACCAAAGTTTTTCCCTTCCGTCGTGGTTAAAGAAAAGGGATTAACTTGACCCAGGACTGGTATCTGTTCTCGTTTTACCTCTTGGACAAACGAATACACAGTAAAACTAACAAATAATAAGGTGATAAAAATACTTGCTGAAATAATAAGGATTTTTTTTGATTTCATGATTTAAAATTGAACGTCACAAATAATGAGAATAAATAATAAAGGTAGATAAATAACAGTGGCTCTTAAAAGCTTTCGCGCATCACAATCTGATTGTGTATTAATAAAAATTTGACTGACAAAAAACATACCAATTCCTAAAATAGCAGCTCCAAAAAAATATAATCGTCCGGTTAACCCAATAAAAGAAGGTATGAGCGAAATAGGAACGAGTAAGAGTGAGAAAACAAATATTTGAAAGAAAGTCATCTCACCATTTTTATCAATACAGGGAAGCATTTGGTATCCTCCCTTTTTATAATCCTCTTTATACAACCAACCAATGGCATAAAAGTGTGGATGTTGCCAAAGAAATAGAATTGTAAATAAGACCCACGCTCCATAATCCACCTCTCCTGTGGCCGCTGTCCAACCACCCATTGGCGGCAAAGCACCTGGAATAGCACCAACGGTTGTATTTAACCAAGACATTCTTTTTAAAGGGGTGTAAATGACAATATATAAAAAACAAGTTAAAAGACTGATAAATGCGGTTAGTAAATTGATTTGTGTTTGTAAAATGATAATTCCACTTAAAACTAAAATTACACCGAAATTAAGGGCTTCTGAAGGAGTTAATGTTTTGCTTGGTAACGGCCGTGATTTCGTACGGTCCATCTTGGCATCATATTCTCTTTCCAAAAAGTGGTTTAGGGTAGATGACCCACCACAAACCAAACCAGAGCCAAGCAATAACCAAAAGAAATGTAAATAAGAAGGAATGCCTTGAGCGGCAAGATAATAACCTAAGGCGGTTGTTATGAGCACAAGGAGAAGAATTCTTGGTTTCGTTAATTCTAAATACGCTAATAATTTTTTTTTATTAATAGACACGGGAAACTAACCTTTTAAAGCCTGAGCATGTTAAAGGAGAAGATCTTAAAATTAGAAGAAATGTAACACCTAAGATACTAGCGCCTATAACGACATGGAGACTTGTAATAATGGGCGATTTTAATGTAAAGATTGTCATGACCCCTAATAGAATTTGCAAAATAATGAGGGTATCAAGTGCGTATATTGTTTTTCTAATAGTCGTATCTTTATAGTATTTTAGTCCTATCACATTGACAAAGCAAATGGCAATACAAATAAATAAAGCGCCTATGCGATGGGAAAAATGAATTATGATTTGTCCCATTTTGACGGGATCAAAATCATTATCAAAACGCCAACTGTTAATAATATAGAGCAATTCATCATCAAAGAGCGGCAACCATTTCCCTCCAACTGTCGGAAAATCATATATAGCAAGACCAGAATGCGTGTGTCTCATAATAGCACCTAGGAGAAGCTGAATATAGATAAGGATGAGAAAGCTAAAAGTCACCTTTAAAAACAAGGCACTTCTCTTTCGTTCTAAATAATCTCTGTCTGACCTTTCATCTGAAAGACTGTAAGCGATAAAAATGGTTATTAAAAAAAATGTTTGGGCAAGTATGCCATGAGAAACAGATATGGCTGTAGGAAGAAAAAATAATACAGTTAATCCTCCAAGGACACCTTGAAGGATAACGGCAAATAGACCAACAGCGCCCACAATCTTTAACCATTTACGTTGATCTTTCACAATTATCCAAATGGCCAGGATAAGCATACACAATCCCACAAAACTCGCCACCATACGGTGTCCGTGTTCATAAAAGACCCCTCCAATCATAGGTGGAAATAATGTCCCATAAGACAAAGGCCAATCAGGAACTGCAAGACCAGATCCTGTACTTGTCACCATGCCTCCAACAAATATGAGAAAAAAGGTAGAAAAACAGGTAAATTTTGAAAGATGTTTAAGCCACATGATAAAAATGATGTTTTTTAAAATTTATTTAGGAATTTCGAAGCTTTAACGAAATTCCAGGTTGGTTTAATAACCCGTAGCTTGCTGCGGATAATTGAGTCCAGAGCATACCCTGGGTTTAATACCTTGAGTAAATGAATGTAAGCTTAGAAAATGGTGCGTATTAATTCCAAAAGTCATCGTATCCATCATCGCCAGCACCACCACCCGATCCACCAGATGACGCCGATGCATTGCTGGCAAGCCATGAGTTAAACTTATCTTCATGATGAATGGTAAGTTTTCCGCGCATGTAGTAATGACCGATACCACATAGTTGTGCGCAGGCAATCTCCGATGTTCCACTTTTGGTTGGTGTAAACCACGTGGGGATACTCATTCCAGGAATAATATCCTGTTTGACTCGCATTGTAGGAAGTCCAAAACTATGCATTACATCTTTAGAAGTGAGATGTACAATAGCGGGTTTGCCAATTGGTAGGTGTAGTTGATTTATCGTAGTAAAATCATCATCTCCATTTGGGTCGTTTGGATCAAGTCCTAAGGGATTGGATTGTTTATCAAAATAAGTATTAGACGATTTACCAAAAGTTTTGTCTTCACCTGGATAATGAACATTCCAGGCAAATTGTTCGGCGACAACCCTCACCTCAACTTTATCATCTCTCTGAGGATAGTTATTAACCTGTTTATTCCAGTAAGGAATAGAAAAACCTACTAATAAAATAACTTCTAAGGTAACAACGCCAATTTCAATATAACTAGATATATGATTTTTGACGCCATGGTAATTAGCACCCTTGTTTTTTTGTTGCCTAAACTTAACTAAGGTTAAAGTAAAAAAGATTGCCCAACCCACAAAAAGAAATAACATCAGATAGTGAACTAAATACATAACAAAGTCAATTTCCTGAGCATGAGATGATCCGACTTCAGGTAGTCGAAACGTTAAGAGCTTCAGCGTTTCAGGAGAGAATGCATTTTGAAATTTTTGAAATAGAGTAGTTGTTTCCATAGAATTTTATTTTATTGATAATTTTGATTTTCGAGCGCAATTAATAAAAAATTTAATAAATAACGCAAAAACAGCCATCAAAACTAATAATAACGCAATAATACCTAGTCGTAAGGCCTTGTTGGCGGAGCTATTAGGATCTCCATAAAAGCAAATGCTACAAGCCTGAGCTGCAACAGGAAATAGGAGTGTGAATAAATAACACCAACTAAGCGATAACTTTTTTAAAAGTTTTAAAACCATAAACAATTAGTCCTATCCCTATAAATATAGAAATAATACTTGTTACGATATAACCCGTTTGAGATTTTTGAGCAAATTGTTGAAAAGCCCAAAATCCAAAAAATAAACTCAACAAACACGAGGCTGATATGAAAATCAAATGAAAGCCTTTAAGATCCATGATGATCCTCTACAATTTTGTCATGATTCGCTTCTGTCTCTTCAAGGTGATTGCCTGTGCCATGGTTTGAATTTCTAAACTCTTGTTTAAAATAAACAGTCCCTTCGGGAAGATCATATTTAGCTGCAACCGTTAACAACAGCATTCCAACAAAAAAAATGCCCGTAAATATTAAAATGACATAAATAATCTTTTTTTCAGCAATCAAATGCATGAAAAATGAAGCAACTAAAGAGGCTTTAGCCGTTGCGATGATCAAAGCAACAACAACAGCCGCTGCAACACCAATATTCAAATCCGATGCCTTCAATGTTAAGAATGTCAGTGCCATCAAAGCAACAAAAACCAGATAGAACCTTTTTATCTCTTTGTTGATGTCGTGTGCCATAAAAACCTTTTTATAGTAAATACAAAACTGGAAAAAGAAATATCCAAACAAGATCCACAAAATGCCAGTATAGACCAACAACTTCTAATCGATTGGTAAACTGAATGGGGTTTGTCTTCCACATCTTGGCTCCGGGGCCCCATAAATAAACCAACACGATGATGCCACCGACGATATGCAATGCATGCAATCCTGTTAATGTAAAATAGATCGCATAGTAGGTGTTTTCTTTCGGAAATATGCCATGGCTAAATTTGGCAGAATATTCAACACTTTTGATACACATAAATGCTAACGCACAAAGTATCGTTAGCCCTAACATTAATCGAAACTTACCAAAATTATTTTGTTTTAAAGCGGCCCAGGACAACAACATGGTGACACTTGATGTGATAAGGACAACCGTATTAATCGCACCAAGAGGAACATTTAGAGTTTCTGAGCCAACAGGCCAATAAACAGCACCAACACGCATTAAAATGTAGGCTGAAAACAAAGCCCCAAACAACATGACTTCAGAAGCTAGAAATAACCATATCCCAAATTTGGCATTATAAAGCCCTGTGTCTTCGCGTTCTTCGAATGTATAAGGAATCGTGTCCATTAACTGTAACCTTTATCGTATATGTTCTTCTGATTGAGGTGTAAAATCGTCTTTAGCCCCTGGTACGCTATATTCATAAGGACCGCGATAAACAACCATTTCTTTTGTAAAATTGCCGTGAGGCGGCGGTGTTGGTGTTTGCCATTCAAGGGTTGTTGCATTCCAAGGGTTATCAGACTCAACTTTTTTACCAGCAAACATACTCCAAAAAAAGTTAATGATAAATGGAATCTGACCAATGGCCAAAAACCAAGCGCCCCAAGAAATTAATTCATTTAAAGCAAAGATCTCTTGTCCATGTTCATAACCAATGCCTCCATCATAAAGACGTCTTGACACCCCCGCTAATCCTTGGACGAGCATAGGAAAAAAGATGATATTCATACAAATTAGTGATGGCCAAAAATGAAGATGACCTAAAAATTCATTCATTTTTCGTCCTGTTGCTTTAGGGAACCAAAAGTAAATCCCAGCAAAAAGCGCAAATATTGTTCCAGGGGCAACAACATAATGAAAATGTCCAATAACATAATAAGTGTCATGCAAGTGAACGTCTGTAATAGCAATACCAAGAGGTAATCCCGTTAAACCACCAATTCCAAACATAGGTAAAAATGTGATTGCAAAAAGCATCGGCGTGTTAAATCTAATAGATCCGCCCCAAAATGAAATAAACAAAGCCGTTAAAATAATAATAGATGGAATCGAGATGATCATAGTGGTGGCTTGAAAAAAGGAACTGATAGCGGTCCCCATCCCCGTGATGTACATGTGATGCGCCCACACGATAAATGACATAAATCCAAGAAAGATAACAGAATAAACCATGGATTTATATCCCCACAATGGTTTACGTGTATTATTAGCAATAATTTCTGCGACAATACCCATACCTGGCAACGTCAAAACGTAAACCTCAGGATGCGCTAAAAACCAAAACAGATGTTGCCATAAAAGAACACTTCCTCCCCCACTATATTCAACTAATTCTTGGCCACTAACAAGTAAACCACTAGGAATAAAAAAGCTGGTGTGTGCTAAGCGGTCCATGATTTGTAAAACAGCTGCTCCTAATAAAGGTGGAAAAGCTAAAAGTAGCAAAAATGAAGTAATAAGCTGCGCCCAGACAAAAAATGGTAATCGCATGAAAGTCAGACCTTTGACGCGTAATTGAAATATAGTAACAATAATGTTGATGGACCCTAATAACGAGGATTGAATGAGAAAGGCCATTCCAAACAACCAAACGGTTTGTCCTTGTGTTGCAATGACGGATAACGGTGGATAAGCCGTCCAACCCGAATTGGCCGCCCCTCCTGGCAGAAAAAAACTAAACAACATAATACATCCACCCACAAAATATAACCAGTAGCTGGCCATGTTTAATCGCGGGAAAGCCATATCAGGAGCCCCGATCTGTAGAGGAACAACAAAATTTCCAAATGCACCAACGGCCAATGGCACAACACCTAAAAAGATCATGATAGTTCCATGCATAGCGCCTAATTCGTTATAGAATTCGGGAAGCATAATCCCACCTGGTAAACGCGTGTGATCATCACCAAAAAGTTTGAGTAAAATATCCGGTAGTGGCAAAGGTTGTTCTGGGTAAGCCAATTGCCAACGCATAAGCATCATTAATCCAAAACCAAATAACAAAAAGACTAAGGCTGTAATGCCATATTGAATACCAATAACTTTATGATCAGTTGAAAATATATATTTTTTCCAAAAAGGTAATTTAGGATGAGAATCACTCATAAGTTATTTACTTTTTTCCTGGGCGTGAAAATGAAAAGTTGACTTCCTTGGTTTCCCCTTCAGCTAAAGTTACAGAAACACGTTTTGGGTCTAAACGTTGCTGAACGGCCTCAATAACATAAGTTCCCGCTGGCAAATTATCGATTGTAAATTTACCATCATCGCCTGTGACGTTATAAAAAGGATGTTTCAAAACATTGCCATATGTGACCATCCAAGGATGAACATCACATTTGATTTGAAACATGAATTCTTCTTCTTTAAAAGTTTTTGTCGTTTCTTTGCGAAATTTGGGCATGGCCAAATTGAATTCGGGATTCTTTTTTGATAAACAATGCACGTTATGTAACGTGCCGTCTGGATTAAGAATTTTTAAAGGTTGGCCGACTTGAATGCCAAAAATAGGAGGATCGTACATACATCCTTTTTGGTCAAGGACAACAGGTTCTGTAGGAGTCGGATAATCTTTATTGGGGACGCCTTCAGCGATATGAATAAAGACGTTAGCCATTTCATTATTTTCACCTAATGTGATAGATTGTCCAACAACCTCTCCCGAATGATGCGTTAAACATATAGGATCCGCATCCATCTTTATGGGACGTAATTTGGGTTTTTTACCATCATAAATCACTTGACCTGTAATACTTGCTGAGAAAGCTGTAGAAATAAAAATAAGTTGAAGCCCAAGAAACACTCCAACCTTTACTAATTTTTTTGTATTCATTTTGTCCTTAAAAACGGCTAATAGTTTAATTTCCCTTAAACTACTATATGCGCAATCCGTTGTCAAGAAAGGTTTTAGATATTTTTACTATCCCCGCGAATACTCCAGCCGGCTGGAATATTCGCGAGGATAATAAATCTTAAACATGTCATCCCCGCGAAAGCGGGGATCCATAGATAGTAATATTTATTTAAAATGGAAACCAGAATTGGAATTATTCTCAGGATAAGCTGGTTCTGGGTTTTGATTATTTGGATGGTATCGAACGGGTCGATGATCTAGAGATCGAGCTTTTTTGATAAGGTCAATAAACTCTCCTCGATAACCATTAACATCCTTGCCTCTTGTCTGTTGAGCGGTATGAAGAATACGATCATACGAAGCGTGAGCTTTGTAGGCTGAGTTTTTTAGCAACAATCCAAATTCAGCCACACTCGCGGCGAACTGAAAGTCATGACCTGGTCGATTTGTAATGTCATTGTGCTTAACAATCTTTTTGATCAATCTACTGTTTGATTGATTTGGTTCTTTGTAGCGAAGCTTAACGGTCATCATCTCATGGTTGCTCCAAGGATTTCTTTTTTGATATTTCAATTCATCGACACCTGCTTGATGAGGCGTTTGTCCTTTGTATGTTGGTACAATTTCATAAAAAGCTGTCACCGTATGCCCCGCCCCAATCTCACCGGCATCGATGCGATCGTTATTAAAATCACGATTGGCTAGCGCTCGATTTTCATAACCAATTAATCGATATCCTTCAACTTGTTGAGGATTAAATTCAACTTGTATTTTGACATCTTTTGCAATGGTAAACAGCGTCGATCCAAGTTCCGCAACAAGAACTTTGTGTGCTTCATCATTGGAATCAATGTAACTGTAATGACCATTACCTTTATCAGCGATTTGTTCCAATTTTCCATCTTTCAAATTACCAGTTCCAAATCCTAGGATACTTAAAAAGACACCTTCGCGTCTTTTATTTTCTATGATTTGAACTAACTCTTGATCAGAGCTGACACCAACATTAAAATCACCATCTGTAGCAAGAAGAATACGATTGTTACCCTTACGGATAAAATTGTCATGGGCGAGTTTGTACGCTAAACGTAACCCCGCTTCACCCGAGGTCCCTCCTCCTGCGCGCAAATTATCAATAGCACGATACAAAACATGTTTATTGTTTCCAGAAGTTGATGTTAAGGCAACACGTGCGGAACCTGAATAAGTGACTATAGCGACGTGATCCTCTGGACGTAATTGATCAACCATCATCTTAAAACCTTGTTTTAAAAGAGGAAGTTTGTTGGGTTGATTCATGGAACCAGAAACATCAATTAAGAAAACCAAGTTGCTGGGGGCAAGTTTTCTTGCTGGTGGAATTTTTCCCTGAAGACCAATTTGGACGAGATAGTTTTGTCTGTTCCAAGGACAAATACTTGCCTTTGTCGTCACAGAAAAAGGTTGATTGAAAGAAGGTTTAGGATAATCATAATTAAAATAATTGACCAACTCCTCAATTCGTACAGCATCTTCTGGTGGCAATTGATTGTTATTAAGGAAGCGACGGACGTTACTGTAACTTGCCGTATCCACATCAATAGAAAAAGTTGATAATGGATTTTGTGTGGCGGCTAAAAAGGCATTTTCATAAATAGGTTTATATTCTTCTCGATTGCCATAGGCAAGATCTTGAGGTTGATCATAATCTCCATAATAATCTAACTCTTCTCTTTCAGTATAAATATCATCATACCGTCTGAAACTTTTGCCAGGGGCTATTTCTTGACGATAACGAGAATCTTCTCCAACTCTATGTGCCGCTATTTGATCCACAATCACTAAACCATCGGCTGATCTTGAAAGTCCTCGAGAGGCTAAAACTTGCTTTTCATTTTCAACGGAATAATTAGATTCTAAGTAGTACGGTTCATATTGTGCAGGGCCACCAATGCCCTCATTTTTTGATTTTTTAAGAGAAGCCAACGAAGAAACATTTCTTTCTTTATCAAACCCCGATGGCCTACCGGGTTTTTGAACCCTTCCTGTCTGACGTACTTGAGCTAACTGAACGTTTGGTCTATTGCTTGAATCAACAGTATTTCCACCCCAAAATGTCTGTTGAGAATTTAGTATTCTATAATTCATCGCTTCTGTTTGGACTTCATCGCCTGAACCTAATGATGAAGAGACTCTAGATTTAAAATTACTGACAGGGGCATTAGCTTTGGCGTATTGTTCAAGATCATCAACAACAAAACTTGGTAACTCAGTGATGAGTCCTTTGTCTCGTTGCTCAGCGTAATCTGTATCTAAATAGTACGGTTCACTAGAATTGGACTTTAAACTTGCTGTCTTTGTTTGAAGGTATACAGCGGCATCTTTAACCCTTGCTTGCAAAGTTCTTTTTGAATATTGTTGCATTGTAATAGCCAATACACAAATAGCCACAAGAACACCTACTCCTGCGGCCATTCTAAAGTTAGTTGGTTTTTCATTCATTTGTTTCGTCTCCTTGACTTTTTCAAGAAGAAGAGCTTTTTGAATTTTTTGTGCGAGATCAGGCGATAAATCTTCATCGGCCCAAACCTTTAACGTTTGTGAGAGTTTTTGACAGTCTTTGATGTACGCTCTACAATCGGCACATTCTTTTATATGAAGCTCAACGAGCTTTTGCTCTTCTTGTGATATATGTTCCCCATCGTATTTTTGGGAAATCAATTGTTTAATATTTTCATGTTCGTTCATCATTCCTCCTCCTTAATGAAGGACATCAACTCGCCCCTTAAACGTTCTCGAGCACGATAAATTAAAATTTTTACCTTCTCCATTGAACATCCAAGAACCTGACTGATTTGCTCATAAGACATATCATGATATTCACGTAAGATAATGCTCTCACGTTGTTCCACAGGCAGCTTAGCAATGGCGGCCTTTACAGCTACAGCATTTTCTCGTCCTTCCAAGGCCTCAGATGAGGATTCCTTGGTATCTTCAATCTCCCATTGGTCTACCGAACCGGTGTCTTTATGGGTAAACCAAATGGAGACAATATTTTTTCTTTTTCGAATGCGGGAAATACAACAATTACGAGCAATGGTAAAAAGCCAAGTGGAGAATTTGGCTTTAGGATCAAAGGTGTATTTTTTCTTAAATAGCGCCAAGAAAACATCACCTGTCACATCTTCTGCGTCCGCTCGATTTCCAAGCATCCGCAGAGAAAAATTTATTATCCGATTTTTGTAACGCGTAAAAATCATCTCAATAACCTCGTGATTACCCGATTGGTAATCTTCCATTATATCTTCGTCATTTTGATCCATAATCTTTTTCGCTCTTGTCTATAGTTTTAACGCGTGAGTTGAGGATTTGTTACAATATTATTTCAATTTTTTTGAAAGCTTCTGTTTAAGGGAAAATAGGGATGATCACAAAGCGAGTTACGAAGCGTATGCGAAGTTGTTTGAGCGACTGATCATTCCTATTTTCCCTTAAATTTGTGCCATTTACCGGCTGAAGAATTCGTTTAATAACATTATCTATACTTATCATATTTAAGACCAATATGATGCATAAAAGTCTTTAAACGTTTGGGGTAGTTAAAGTTATGGAATTCTGTTCCGCAGCGGTAGCAATTGACGATGGATTTAACGCGTTTATAGAGCACTAAGTCAATTAGCCAAAAGAAAGGTAAGCTTAAGCCATATGTCCAGGGAACAAAGATAATCCCTAAGAACATAACAGCGCAGCCTAAGGCCTGATTAAAGTTTTTGGAAAGGTAGAATTGGCGGCATGGGCAGAAAGGACACCCTTCGTCAAAAAGGTTATCCAGGTTTTCAAGTTTACCCCAATGTTGGGTGCAATTGGGGCATGAGTAGTTCCCTTGATGGGCTTCAAGGGATGAAAAGTAATTACATTTAGGACAATGACGACCAATAGTTGGTTTCATAGCGGAATAGCGTATTTAATGAGGTAATATTTATAAGTCATATCACTTAATAGAATCGCACTTAGTATAACATAAAGAATTCCGGTTGTAGATTGTGTGTTTTTGAGACGAATTGTCTCTTTAACAAAAAACATCGTTAATATTGGAAAAATTAATCCAAAAAGAAATGCAATCCATAAAAAGAAACCATCTAAAGACATCATGAAATGGAGTAGAGACATTTGTTCGTAGTTGTAAAATACGGTTTGTGTCATAACAATACCGATATCAAAAATCGCTCTTAAAACCAAAAAGGCCCAAAAGGCATAACTCGCATTTCTTAAATGTTTAAGGGGTAATCCATGAACATTAAGATACCAATGACCTAAATTCATCGCATAAAGAGATGATGAAAAAATAAAGCCACCTAACATGATTGAAATGACATTAAATAATGAAAGCAATTCAATCTCTTTTAACAGTAACAGTAAAGTCAAAAATCCGATAATGAAAGGAATAGTAAAGGCCATTGCTTGCGGAAAATCTTTGTTCCAATAATAAAAGGAAAGAATAAGTAAGACAGAGCCCCAAAGTAAAGTTATTTGTTGCAATAGGACAGAATAATCACCCATCACAATAACAGCAACATACATTCCTCCTATAACACAAGGAAGTCCTAAGTGGAATTTATGAAAGCCTTCTTTTAAAGGTTCTTTAATGCTGATTAAAAAACATAGTGGGTAGATAATACAGAAGACGAGGCTGGTGAGTAAGGTGATTTTTGTCAACATAAGGACATACTACTAATTATGGTTGTTGTTCAGTAGGGGGTTCAACAACAATTGGAACAGCAATTGGAACGACTGGTGGCGGGGGCGTTTGTTTTTTCTTTTCCTTTAAATCAGGTTTTTTGTCAGCCAAAGACATCAAATAATTTCTAAGCACTCGTATCTGTTCGTTTTCATTACCATCTAAAATTGTTTCTGGTCCTGAATTTTCAAAATCATCTGGATCGAAGAATGTAGGCATTTTGGTCCCAGGCATAAGGGATGTTGGATTTTTAATCCATTCGATCACCCATTCCGGTTTAAGCCGTTGTTGGGCGAAAGATAAATCTGGGGCCCAAGTGTCTTTTGTTCCACTTGGATTTTTACTACCCACGACATGACATTTTTGGCAATCAAGATTCTCAACGGAAAATAAATTTTCCGCAGCTGTATATTCTTTTTTTGTTAAGTCTGTATTAACTTGATCTCTATAAGGCCGTGTCTCTCCATCTATGGTTTGAAAATATTGAATCAGCATATTTAAGTGATCTACATTAAAAGTATAGCTTGGCATACGCACGCTAAGCCAAGGACGAATTGTCTGGTCAGGCGAATGAAGGAAATTAAATAAGAATTCTGTATTTAATTTTTTTCCAATGCCATGAAGATCTGGTGGTGACATATTATCTTTATATTTTGCTGCATCTGCCTCTGTTTCTTTTTCATATTTTACAAGCCACTCTTCAATGGATGGTGCAATGGTGCGTCCTTCGCCTTCAATGATATGACATGATTGACAATTTAATTGTTTAATAAGATCAGCGCCCTTCTCTTGAAAGAGATTCTCAGGTGTTCTAGCCTTACTTTTTTTGGCTACCGTTTTTGTATTTACAAAACCTAAGATAGCAGTGGTGACAGACTCTACTTCCTCTTGTGATAGATTAAAGTTTGGCATGATAAGTTTATCACCAGGAGCTTTTTCTTTATGTTTATCAAATATGCGTGGATCTTTTAATTTTTCTTCAAACCAAGCAATCTTCGTGTGTTCTTTATGAATATAACCAAAATCCAATTTGTTAACAGATTTATCACCTTCTTCTGTTAATTCTGTTCCAATTTTTTTAGCATCTTCAAACCCTTTAATATTATGACAAGCATAACAACCATACTGAGAAATTAATTTTTCACCAGAGAAAAACAATTTCTGATCACTGGTCATCGAAACTAATTTATCGTTTGCTTGCTCTTTTGTATTGACCCTTGTTAAGAAATTTAAAGCGATATCATCTAGGATGATTGGATCCATCCCTGGAACTACTTGATTATCAAATTCTGTATTTCTCTCTTGAGTTAAGTACGCGACAATGTCCGCAGCCTCCTGATCAGATAGTCTTAAGTTTGGCATTCGTGTTTCTGGATGATAGCGAGTAGGATTTTTTATCCAATCGAATATCCATTCTTTGCTGGTCTTTGAAGCAAGTCCAATAAGATTTGGTCCGTGTTGACGACGAAGACTATCTACGCTTGTAAGAGCCTCATCAGCTTGAGGCTTAACTTCATGACACGCTAAACAACCAATGGATGCAACCAACTTCTCTCCATTTTCAAATTTTCCTTTCTTCTTAACCTTCTCTAAAGAATAATCTTCACTTTGTGCAAATAAGAAATGCGTCATGGCTAGAATTTCTTGTTCAGATCTTTTTTTAGATACATCGTCATCATTATTGGATTGATTAAAATAAGAAGGCATCCACGTGTTATGCCTAAAAGATGTTGGATCTTTAATCCACTTATAAGCAAACTCTTTAGATATTTTTGATTTTATCTTTGTTAAATCAGGACCCGATTTGGGCCACTCAGTATATTTATCAATCTCATGACAATTGTAGCAACCCGCTTTTTCAATAATTTTAAGACCTGTATTTAATTTCTCAGCACCCGCAATGTTAGCCTCGCCACTATGACATTTAAAACAACTGGCTTGGCTGTATTTAACAGGAAACATTGGTTTATCCCAATGATGCATACGCTCCCAATTGTAATTCTCCTCCCACTCTCTTTTTTGTTGTGGGGTTTGAGGGGTATGTGCTGTTGAATTAAAACTTGTTCCTCGACCACGCCCTTGATGACAAATGGTACATCCAAATTCTTCTATGGGGTGAGCCGAATCATTAGCCATGAAAAGGTCTAAGTTGGGATGCGTCTTAAAAGGTTGAGGCGCATCTTCGTAGTCTTTATTGGTAATACCTAAATGGCATGTGATACAGCGATCTACTTTTGGAATTTGAGTAAAGATGACATCATCTGTAATATCTTTTAGGACAATTTGTTGAATTTTATTGTTTGGATTCGATAAATCAATAATCGGTAAATCACGGATAAGATTGGCCAATTGATTAGCAAGACTCATTTCATTTGGATCAATACGATCTAGTTTTCTTTGAATGACATTTTGTGTACCCATAATACTTCGCGCATTACGTTCTAATTCGGTTAGTTCGGCTTTGCAGGCTTTGTATTGAGCTTCCTCATTTTTGATTTGCGTATCAAGGTTTTCTACGCTAAGAGCTAATGCATTTGTTTGCTCATTTAAAGTATCAAACGTTTGTTGATTTATTTGAAGATCCGAATCATGGTGGCTTTTGGATTCTTCAAGTAAAAAACGTGTGGCATCTAGATCTGCTTTTGTTTGCTTATATTTTTGATTTTCAATGTCATATTTTGTTTGAAAATTTGTTAATTTTTCATTATTTGTTTCAAAATGAGAGCAGTTTGCTTCTATAGTCTTTTTTGATTCTTCAATAGATTTTAATAAATCTTGGTAGGCCGTATCTTCATTTAAAGTAATTGATTCTGCATCTTGTTTTACGCGTGCTTTTTCAATCTCCATCACGCGAAAACGTTTTTGATAGTCTTTCCAATCGCGCGAATAATCCTTCATAAATAAGCCACCCAAGGAGCCTAGTAGAACTAAAGCTAATAGGGCAAATATCATATGGAGTTTATCTAATTTATAATGGCTTTCTGGTAGGTTGCCCACTAATGATATCCTTTAAATGTTAAAGAAAAATTCTGGTATTGAAACAAGGTATTTAATATTAAAACCCCATCGAAGATACATTTTTATCGGTAGGCTTATGGCTATTAGTAGAAAGATGATAAACACACTGTAACGAATGGGTCCTAAACGTTCATAGACTTTTTTAAACAGTGTTTTCGCTAAAATAAGAGGCAATAAACCAAGGTAGGCGCCAACTAATAAAAATCCAGGCATTTCCCTCAATAGAATATTACTAGGTAGCTGCTTATTTTGCCAAACCATGTAAAAAAGTTCTGATAAATTTACGTTGGTTAAGGCAACTAGTTTATGTTTGTCCCAATATTCGAAGGGCCCAAAAAAGTTCCAGTTTGGTCCTCTTAAAAATGTGCCAGTAGTAATAAGGAAGATCCATAAGACTAACCAAAAAAACAAAAATATGGAAATGGCCATTTTTCTTTCTTTAAATGTGAAATAACCGCTTCCCTTTCGATTGTTATCTAAGAAAGGAATCGATATAAATCCGAGCATAATAACTGTTGGAAATAAAACACCCGCAATCCAAGGATCAAAATATACAAGCATTTCTTGTAATCCAAGAAAATACCATGGTGCTTTTGAAGGATTTGGGGATACTGTTGGATTAGCTGGCTCCTCAAGTGGCGCTCCTAAGGCTACGGCCCAAACAAGAAGTAATGCCGCAACTGAGACCATGGCAATCAATTCTATATAGACAAGATCAGGCCAAACAAGAACTTTTTGTTTGGCGTCTTCCGCTTCATTTGGACCTTTGCCTTCATCAATTCTTTTATCATTATCATAAGCTTGTTTTAATGAAAACCATAAAAAGAATACAACCAAATATAACAAAGCCACAATTGGAACGTTATCCGGCTTTGTAACAATCATTCTAAAATTTTGGTCAGTAATACCAAAAATAAAAAATATTGTCAAAAAACTAAAGATGGTAATACCGCCACCTTTTGTCCAAAGTTTGTGGATCCTTAATCCTCGATGAATTTTGTAAAATAAATCATTCGGCGGAAAAATGAAAAAGAATAGCAGTATAATAGCTGTAAAGCTAATTTGAGGTGCGGATATAATATTTATAAAATCTTTAATTTGTTCCATTATGTAGGTCCTGAGATGCCGCCATCTTTACGTACTCTCCAAAAATGTACGATCATAAATAACATGATTACAAAGGGCAAACCAATGCAGTGTAGAACATAAAACCGCAATAAGGCCCCTTCCCCTACAAATCGACCACCTAACATAGCAAAACCAGCATCAGATGCTGAATGAACAAAATTGACATCACCAATAGCCAATAAAGATGAACCCGGGCCTGCTGAACCAATAAAAGGTGTGGCCTTAGCCATATTGGCTCCAACGGTGATCGCCCAAATAGCTAACTGATCCCAAGGTAATAAATAACCGGTAAAACTCATAAGCATTGTTAAAACTAAAAGAATAACACCAATCGCCCAGTTAAATTCGCGTGGCGGCTTGTAAGAACCAGTCATAAACACACGAAACATATGCAACCACACCGTAATAACCATTAAATGCGCTGACCACCTGTGGATTTCTCGCATTAACCCAAGTGGCACCTGTTCGCTTAAATCCACTATGTCACCATAAGCATATTCAACAGTAGGACGATAATAAAACATCAGTAAAATACCTGTTACGGTAAGAACTAAAAAGATAAAAAAGGATAGCCCTCCCATGCACCACGTATATTTAACTTTGACTGCATGTTTTGGAAGACGAACGGGATGCAAATGAAGAAAAACATTGTTTAAGGTAACTAATACGCGCTGTTTATGTGTCGTAATTGAACCACCCGTTCTAAAAATGGCTCGAAAAATCTGATTCTTTTGAATCTTTTCCCACATTTCTTTTTTCTTGTTACTATCACTCATAAATTGTCCTCACACGTTATGCCATAAGATAGGAGTCTGGATCTTTCCATTCCCCTTTTTCTTGCTGAAATTTTTTTGTTTTATCAATTACGATTTCACCATCATCATTAAGACTGATTTTGTATCTTTCTAACGGTCTTGGAGCTGGACCTTCAAAATTAATTCCATTTTTGTAAAAACCACTTCCATGACAAGGGCATTTGTATTTATTTTCATTTGGCATCCAATTAGGCGTGCAACCAAGATGAGTACAGACTGTTGCTAAGGCATAAATTTTTTCGGAATCACGAACAATCCAAACACCATATTTATCTTTTAAATTTTCAGAAACTTCTCCAACAGTGTATTCTTTCGGGAAACCAGCGCGGAAACTTTGTTTGGGTTCAAATAAAACATTGGGGAAAAGATAACGTAGAATTATTGTTCCATAACCAGCGAGACCTGCTGCAAAAGCAGCCCAGCCAATAGAAGCCCATTTAATAAAAGAACGTCTATCAATAGGTTGATCTAATGTCGGTTGTACATTTTTATCTTCTGTTCTTTTATGATTCGTAACGTTGGAATGATCTTCAGCCATATTACTTAAGAGCCTCCATCGCTGTGGCCCTTACCTTCATGTTTTTGTCGGTTGTTGAAATTTCTTGTATCGCTTTTCTTAAATCTCTATCTTCTATAAGGCTTGCCGATTCGATAGCAGAAATAACTAAATTTGTTTGTTCATCAGGATCGACTTCATTAAATCTTATTAAATATTCACGATCAAGCAGTTTAAGTAAAATTTGTTTGCCAGAGGCATCCCCCAACTGCGCTAACGATATAGCCGCTCCCCATTGAACATTGGGTTCATTATCGTGTATGCCTTTTCTAAGAACAGGTATTGACTCCGGATTTTGAATATTACCTAATGAAACCATAGCTATCGATCGAATGCGTGAAGATTTATGCGAAATATAAGGATAAAGCGCTTTAGCTGACTTTTTATTTCTTAGCATCCCTAAGGCATAAATAAGCGATGGAATATTTACTTCCTTTGCTTCCGTCAAGGCATCAATTAAAATCGGTGTATATTCTTGTCTTTCCGTTCGCCCTATCGCTAAGGCTAAATATTGTCTGACCCGATCATCATCATGTTTAGAATGTTCAAATGCTTTTTGAATTTCTTGATAAAAGCGATCATCTTCAGGCAATAATTTTGGATTGGCTAAAATTTTTGATAACTCAAAAGCCCCTTGCCATCTTTTATTTAATCCCCCTGTTTTTATATCTTCAAGATAGTCATAAGCAGTTTTTGATTCATTGGTCAACATGCTCATAGCTGTAAAAAGAAGGATACAAAAAATGGCAATTAGAAAAGGTATGATAAAGAACGAGTGAACGATAACGCTAAAAAATGATTTCTCTTGCTCTGCGTTATCTTCTTTATTTTCAGACACATTTGGTTCGTTACTCATTAAATTCTAATCCAATTATATCAATCAAAACATTAATAAAAAGTATTTTTTGTTTTATTTTTGTAAATTTATTTAAACAAATTCAAATCATACCGAATAGGATTATAAAATGGTATTTTAAATAGAAATGAAATTTATAAAGAGTAGGTAATTTAACGAAAATTAAAAATGAAATCAAGTAATTTTAATTTTTTTCATTTCATCTTCTGCTTCTTGAAGATTATTCATAAGCGTTGCCGTATCAGAAAGAACTAAAACATCTGTGTTTTGACTGACTTCTAAAACACCAGAACTAATGAGAAAAAATTTAGGTTCCCCTTCTTCGAACGTGACAGATAACACTCCTTCTTTTAACGCAGCAATCATGGGCGCATGATTATTAAGCACACCAAATGAACCTTCAACACCAGGTGCTTTCAAGGATAAAATTTTTTCATCAAAAATTTTTCCTAAAGGGGTAATAATTGATAAAGGGAAAAGAGACATTATTTTGAATAATTAAAACTAAAGTTATTATAAGTTTTTTGCTTTTTCCAATACATCTTCAATACTACCGACTAAATAAAAAGCTTGTTCAGGTATACTGTCATGCTTTCCTTCTAATACTTCTTTAAAGGAACGTATGGTATCTTCCAATTGCACGTAGCATCCTTTCATACCGGTAAACTGTTCCGCTACATGAAAAGGCTGGGATAAAAATTTCTGAATTTTTCGGGCACGTTCAACTGTTAAACGATCTTCTTCTGAAAGTTCGTCCATTCCTAAGATAGCAATAATGTCTTGTAATTCTTTATAACGCTGCAGTATTTCTTGAACACCTCGCGCTACGGCATAATGCTCATCACCCACAATTTCGGGGGCTAAAATACTTGATGTTGATGTTAAAGGATCAACCGCAGGATAAATACCTAACTCAGCAATAGGACGAGATAATTCTGTTGTGGCATCTAAATGCGCAAATGTGGTGGCTGGGGCTGGATCGGTATAATCATCAGCAGGTACATAGATCGCTTGAATAGATGTAATAGATCCTGATTTGGTAGATGTAATACGTTCCTGTAATTCTCCCATATCCGTCCCAAGCGTTGGTTGATATCCAACCGCGGAAGGTATTCGACCTAAAAGAGCGGAAACCTCAGAACCCGCTTGTGTAAAGCGAAAGATATTATCGACAAATAATAATACGTCTTGTTTCATTTCATCACGAAAATGTTCTGCCACGGTCAAAGCAGATAAAGCAACACGCGCGCGAGCCCCTGGGGGTTCATTCATCTGTCCATAAATTAACGATGTTTTATCAATAACACCCGCTTCCTTCATCTCTTGGAAAAGAGCCGTTCCCTCTCGTGTTCGTTCACCAACGCCAGCAAATACGGAATAGCCTCCATGCTCTTTTGCAATGTTATTAATAAGCTCCTGAATTAAAACTGTTTTACCAACCCCCGCTCCTCCAAATAAACCAACCTTTCCACCTTTTCGATAAGGAGCAAGAAGATCAACAACCTTAATGCCTGTTACCAAAATAGCGTCTGACGTATCCTGATCTTTAAAAGCTGGTGCGTCACGATGAATAGGCGACCGCTTTTTAGTGTTAACAGGTCCCGCTTCATCAATGGGCTCTCCTAACAAATTCAAAACACGTCCTAACGTTTCTTCACCCACAGGCATACTCATTCCCTCATTGGTATTAGTCACTTCTTGTCCACGTCTTAATCCTTCACAGGTGTCCATCGCAATCGTACGAACAGCATTGTTACCTAGATGTTGAGCAACCTCTAAAACAAGATTGTCATTTTGATCATTAATCGAGGCATTGGTTGTAGTCAGTGCTGTATAAATTGGTGGTAACTTATCATCCGTAAAAACAACGTCAACAACAGCACCTAACACTTGTATGACCTTGCCTGTATTTTGATTTTTAGCCATGAGTATCCTTTCTTTTTATTTCAAGGCTTCAGCACCTGAGACAATTTCAGTTAATTCTGTTGTAATTTGCGCTTGCCGGGCTCGATTGCGTAATAAGGTATTTTTAGCCATTAAATCAGAGGCATTTTTTGAAGCGCTATCCATAGCGGACATACGAGCCCCATGTTCACCTGCTGAATTTTCTAATAGTGCAAAATAAATTGTGAAATACAAATAATGAGGTATTAAAAACTCAAGTAATTCATTAACCTTCGGTTCAAAAATATATTCAGGGGAAGCTTCTATAGCTTCTTGAATCAACTCCTTGGGATCAATGGGAAGTATTTTCTTAAATGTTGATTTTTGAGAAAGCGGTGAAAAAAACTCATTATAAACCAAAAAAATTTCATCATAAGTGTCATTGATAAAATTTTCACTTAAATTTTCTCCAATTGTTTTGGCGTGCTCAAAAGTAGGATTAATCGTGATGTTTTCATAATGCGATATAACGTTTTCTCGCGATTTAAAAAAGGCATAACCTTTTTTGCCACAACAAGCCAAATCAATATTTTGATATTCAGATCTATGTTCCCCAATCCAATGAGTCACTTGTTTATGGGCATTATTATTAAAAGCCCCACACAAACCTTTGTCCGATGTTATGACAAGAATAAGAGCTTTTTGAGTTTCTTCCTTTTTATTAAAAAAGACGTGGTCAGTTGATTCGGCAGAGTTCGCAATACGCGAGGCTAAAGCTGTTAGACTTTGAGCATATATTTTTGCATTTGTTTGGGATTCGTGGGCTTTACGCAGTTTGCTTGCCGAAACCATTTTCATGGTCTTAGTAATTTTTTGAGTGTTCTTTAAACTTTTGAGTTTATTGTTATATTCTTTAATGCTGGGCATATTTAATTCTTACTCTTTACTTCTGTCAAAATTTTGTCCAACTCAGATTTTAATTCATCTGTTAGAGTTTGTTCTTTTGATAAGGATTTGACAAAATCTGCATAATAAGAATCTAGGGCCTCGAATAATTTTTGTTCAAATTCTTGAACCTTAGAATTTTCAATATCATCTAGATAACCATTAACACCGGCATAAATGATAACAATTTGTTTCTCTACAGCTAGGGGCACATGAATGCCTTGTTTAATGACTTGCATCAAGCGTTGGCCCCGTTCCAATTGTTTGCGAGTTGTGGCATCTAAATCAGAGGCGAATTGAGAAAAAGCTTCTAGTTCACGAAATTGAGCTAAGTCTAATCGCAATGTCCCTGCTGTTTGTTTCATAGCTTTAATTTGCGCATCCCCACCCACACGAGAAACAGAAATTCCAGGGTTGATTGCAGGGCGCTGGCCGGCGTTAAACGAATCACTTTCTAAAAAGATCTGTCCATCTGTAATGGAGATAACGTTCGTTGGAATGTAGGCGGATACGTCACCTGCTTGTGTTTCAATAACAGGCAATGACGTTAAACTTCCAGCACCCTTCTTATCGCTCATTTTAGCTGAACGTTCTAATAAACGACTATGCAGATAAAAAATATCCCCTGGATAAGCCTCACGACCTGGAGGACGTCGTAACAATAAAGATAATTGACGATAAGCTTGCGCTTGTTTTGTTAAATCATCATAAACAATTAACGCATGCCGTCCACTATCACGATAAAACTCAGCCATAGCTGTACCGGAATAAGGAGCTAAAAATTGCATAGGTGCTGGATCTGAGGCCGTTGCTGCAACAATCGTTGTGTAATCCATCGCTCCATACTTCTTTAAAGTTTCATAAACAGAGGCCACGGTTGATCGTTTTTGACCAATAGCCACATAAAAACAAAAAACATCTTTGCCGCGTTGATTAATAATCGTATCAATCGCCAGAGATGTTTTTCCTGTCTTTCTATCACCAATAATAAGTTCTCTTTGACCACGTCCAATAGGAGTTAAGGCATCAATAACTTTAATCCCTGTTTGCAAAGGTTCATGAACATTTTTTCGATCAATAATTCCTGGTGCTTTAAGCTCAATTTGACGAATATCTTTTGAATCAATCGGCGCCCCACCATCAATGGCATGACCTAAGGCATCAACAATTCGCCCCTGTAATGCTTCTCCAACACCAACAGATGCGATACGTTTCGTTCGTCTGACCTCATCACCTTCTCTAACCTCTGTCACATCTCCAAAAATCGCAATTCCGACATTATCTTCCTCTAAATTTAAAACCATACCCATCGTATTTGTATTAAATTCAACAAGCTCCCCTGACATAACTTCGCTAAGGCCATGAACACGTGCGATACCATCCCCTACACTAAGTACCGTTCCAACTTCATAAGTGTCACTTTTATTGTCAAACTCTTGAAGTTGTTTTTTGAGAATACTTGAAATTTCATCAGGTCTTAAATGAGTTGCCATACTTTTGGTATCCTTTAGCGATGTATTAATGTTTTTTTGAAATTTTGTAGTTTTGTCTTAATCGAATAATCATAAAAAAGATCCCCTTCACGTATTTTAATACCCCCAAGAATACTAGGATCTACTGTAAGTTCTGTTTGAATTTCTTTGCGTAGTTTAAGCTTAAGATGATGCGAAATAGAATTAAGTTGATGGGCGTTTAATGTCTCTTTGGCGTAAACAGTGACCTTCAAAATGTTATTCTTTTCAAGATACATTTTCTCAAATTCATCACAAATAACATCTAATACCCCTAATCGGGATCTTTTTTCTAATAGGAGTAAAAAATGGAATGTTGTGTTCTGCAATGATTTCTTAAAGAGATCTTCAATAACGTCTATTCTTATCTCAGAAGATATCACAGGATTAGACAAAAATGCCTGTAGGTCACTACATTTGATTAGAGTTTCTTTTAAATACGCCATATCCTTATGCACTTGAGTCAACTTATCTTGTTCTTCACTAAGCATCAGCAAAGCATGAGCATACCGTTTGGCTATGATAATCGACATAAGTTTATAACTCTTTAATATAGTGATTAATCAGTTTACGATTTTTTTCAGGATCCAAATTCTCTTCCAAAATTTTTCCTGCTAATTCAACGGCAATTTGAGCACTTTCTTCTCGAAGGTTTGATTGAGCCTTTTCAACCTCGGTTTGAATCTCACGACGCGCATTGTCTACAAGAATTTGAGCATCATCGCGGGCTTTGGCATTAATCACAGAGGCTGCCTGCACAGCCGCTTTTCGTGCTTTATCTACAATTTCTTTAGATTCCGCTTGAGCCTGTTCTAACATCTTCTGTGTTTTTTCTTGGAGGCTTTCCATTTCCTCCTTGATCTTATCGGCATCATCTAAAGATTTTTTAATATAGTCTTCTCGATTTGCTAATGCAGCTAAAATAGGCTTCCATGCAAATTTATAAAGAACACTAAATATAAGAAAAAAGGAAATCCACGTTAATAACGTCATCATCCCTTCTGGTTGTAAAAAGCCTATATGTGCCTTACCATGGTGTTCACCATGAGGATCAATTTCAATTGTTTCATTTGTCTTAGTCATAATTGATCTCATTTAAAATTATAAAACGATTACTAAAAGACATACAATACAACTAATAATGGCAACGCCTTCAATAAAGGCAGCGACAATAATCATAGCCCCTTGAATCTTACCAGCTGCTTCTGGTTGTCGAGCCATTCCTTCTAAAGCCGCTGTAGCCAATTTTGCAATACCCGCGGCCGCTCCAATGGTGACAAGACCAACCCCTAAAGCTGCTCCAAATGAATTTCCCAAAATAACACTTTCCATAAATATCCCCTTTCTTAATTTAACTTTATTAATAAGATTTTATTATTGTGTTAGCCAAACAACGTGTAAAGTTATGTTGCAAAAAAATTAGTTAATGCTCAGGATGATACATTTGTCCAATAAAAATAGCCGATAATAATGTAAAAATATAAGACTGAATAAAAGCCACCATAATCTCTAACCCATAAATAAATAAAACAACCGACAATAATGGCATAGCAGCCGCCCCAAACATAGTAATAATTCCTAATATAGCAATAATGGCGATATGTCCAGCTAATAAATTAGCAAATAAGCGAACAGTTAACGCAAAAGGTTTAATAAATAAGCCTAAAATTTCTATTATGACAATTAACGGCAAAACAAATCCAGGAACTCCAGAAGGAGCTAAACCTTTACAAAACCCCTTTAGTCCATTTTTTTTAATAGCCCCAAAGACCATAAAAGAAAATGTGACCAAAGCTAGCGCTGCTGTCACACTAAAATTCGAAGTTGCTGTTGAAAATAAGGGAATCAATCCCATTAAATTTAACGTCAAAATAAAAAAAAACAAGGTGCACAAAAAAGGAGTAAATTTGAGCCCATCCTCTTTTCCTAAATTAGGAATAGCTACATTATCTCGTACAAAAAGAACAATCATTTCTAAAAAATTAGTTAACCCGGAAGGAACACGATCATCTTTTTTATAGAGCACGCAAAATACTAAAAATAAAATTCCGCAACAGATAAAAAGCATAACCCCATGAAGACTTAATGGCTCAGGAAGATGGATTGCTGGCAAAAAGGGGAGTTTCCATTCTTGAGAATTGGATACATGGTGCATTAAATATGTAGGAAAATCAAACTCTTGGCTCATAATGGGTTATGATTTTACTGTGTAAAAGCTTCTTTCTGTTACCGTCAAAATTAAGAAATAACTAATTGACAAAACAAGCAAAAAAACAAAAGCTTTAACATTAATCGGTGATTTGATTACCAATAAAAGGATAGTCGATAATAAAAATCCAATCCTAAAACTATTCAATATAAAAAAAGCTTTTAAAAATTGGACCTCTTTAAATTGTTGTAATCGAACATTAATTGTTTTGGCCGATAAATAATTCACCAAAGCTACAAAAAAAGCAAGAACGCATTCTAATGTATACCAATCATTTAGAAAAAATTTTGTAGCTATAAATAGTATTATAAAAAATATAACCGCAAACGCAATAGATATCGTGTTTATTTTTTTAAAAAAATTGATCATTGACGAGAGACTTTCCAAACCTCATATCCACAATAAATAAGGGCTAAAAGCACCCCAATAATCAGCCAAATATAGTGATTCATTTTCTGATAAAGTTTATATCCTATAAATCCAAAAAAAAGCATGCCCACAGCAATATTGGTACCCAAGGAGGATAAAGAACCTGGAGTTTTATTGTTAGCTTGATTGGTTTCTAGAGGATTGTCGGATTTAGGCTTTGTCATCAAAACTGAGAATGTTATAAATATCTTCTTCTTTTTGGGCAGCTAATAACCGCTCTCTATTATTTGAAAATGAGATAATACGTGAAATTTGAGCGATAATGTTTAACTGCATCCCATCATCTTTCTTATCTGTTAATTCTAAAAATAACATCGATACTGGTTTATTATCAGGGCTACCATAATCAATAGGCACTTTCAGACGAAAAAAACAAATGATAGGTTTCTTTATATTCGGAAGTCTCGCATGTGGCAATGCTATTCCATCTCCAATAGCTGTACTAATGACAGCCTCACGTTCTAAAATGGCATGCTCAACATCCTTTTGTGTTTTAATAATTTTTCGCTGCGCCATATGTTTGACCATGCTATGAATAATCTCACCTTTATTGGATCCCTCCACATCAAGAAAAATATAACTTTTATCAAAATAATCTGCAAGCGGCCTTTTCACACCTTGAATCGCCCACTTTAATAAGGGGCCAACACCTAAAGAAGTCAACACACATATCATGACAATCGATGAAAATAACGTATCGTTAAAAACACCCATTTCATAACCTATTAAAGCGATAACAATACCCATTGTTCCCTGTGTATTTAGCCCACAGGCAAGGGCAAAGGCATTTTTCTTACCAAAACCTGTCATGATGGAAGCAAAATAAACACCGGCTAGTTTTAATATTGAAGAAACAATAAATAATAATATAAATACGCCCCAATGATTAAATCCTGAAAATTGGAGTTGCATACCGATAAGAACAAAAAAGATAGGCGCAAAAATGGCAAAGATAAAATCACTGGTCCATTGTCGAACATAGGGCGTAATTTTTTCTGACTCCCCAGCCATAACACCTGCAATAAAGGCTCCAAATATAACGTGAATGCCCATCATATGCGCGATCGCTCCATTAATTAAAGCTAATGAAAATAATAACGATAACGACATTGAGGTATCCATTTCTTTATACCCAATGACATTTAAAAAACGATCAACAACTTTTTGTCCAATGGATAATGTTAGGGTAAGATAAAGGATCATCGTCAACAAAGGTTTAATGATAGTCGAGGCTTGAACAGTCTCACCTGAGATAAGGGCTATAATGACAGCAAGAATCGTCCATCCCCAAACATCGCTTAAGACGCCTGTTGTTAAAATCTTAATACCCACCTCTGATTTAAGAATTTTTAAATCGTAAAGTATCTTGGCAATAACAGGAATCGCAACAACAGAAAGGGCTAGAGCTGTTAATAACTTTACATAAAGCTTCTCTGTCCCTTCAGGAAAAAAAGCGCCTGGCAAAAAAGATGTAAATGCAAAAATTCCTAACAAAGAAAGAATAAGCGCAAAGAGAGAAATATAGACACTTTGTTTGCCTTGGCGTAATGCTGCGCGCAAATCAATTTCTAAGCCAGTGATGAGCAGTAGAAAAATAACGCACAACCAAGAGATGCCTTGTAGTAAATAAGGAGCTGTTCCGTGGATTGGAAAAAGAGTTTCACGTAGTTGTGGGAAAAAATGACCAAAAAAGGAAGGACCCAAAATGATACCCGCTAAAACTTCGCCAACTATAATAGGTTGATCTAGTTTCTTTGCAATTTCACCAAAAATACGGGCAAATAAAAGGATGACGCCTAATTGGGAAACAAAAATAAAAACGGCATGTTCGCTGAGTGTTGGCATAAAAATAACCTTTAGATAATTTGTAATATACTGATGATGCCAGCAATCACACTAAGAACCATTAAAGGAACAGCTGGCATGACTTTTTTTGTTTTTAGATATCGTTTTAGAAATACGACAATTAATAATAGCGCTGTGATTCCTATAATTTTATATCCTAAAGCCGGATTATTACCGATTAGAGAAACACCGTAAAGGACAATCACTCCGGATAGGATTCCCATAATCAAAGACATTTGACTCTTAGCCTTCAAAAACCCCATAATCCCGCCCCCTATTAATAATATTCCGTAAACTGTCAAAATGATACTATTGGCTGGCATAAACCACTCCTTTTGTTTCTTCTTTGGGTTGATTATTAGGTGCTTCTTTTAAAGAAGCTTCGACACAATCGGCTAAGGCATTTATAAAACCGGGATGATCTTCAATCGCCGTGGACATTCGAAAATCTTCTATCCCCGCCTTTATGGCCATCTCCCGGTACTCATCATTAATTTCTAGAGATGTCTCAATATGATCTCCAACAAAAGAAACGGGTACAATCAACAACTTTTTAATACCGCGTTTTGATAATCCTTTTATGGAATCATCTGTTGATGGTTTTAGCCATTGCAGAGGACCAACAGCACTTTGATAAGAAATGGACCAATTGTTATCTCGTTTTAAACCTTTTAAAATTTGGGCAATGGTTTGTGAAATTTGAAATGGGTAAGGATCCCCTTCCGTCAAAAAATAAAGAGGTAACCCATGGGCTGAAAATAACAGATAATAATCGTCAAGATCCGTTTTATGACTCAGCGATTCATAAATTCTGTCGATAAAAGCTTGGATATAACCATCATGTAAATAATAGCTGGGTGAAGGTAAAATTTCTAATTGAGAATATTTTTCAGAAGCCGCCTTTTTCAAATAATGAATATTGGATCCTGTTGTCGCTTTTGAATAATGAGGATATAAACTTAAAGGTAATAAATATTTTTTCTTTTGTTTTTTGGCGAGGTCAATCGTGTTATGGGAATACGGCGGGCTATAGTTGAACGAATACGTTATAAGAGGATTAAACCCTCGCTTTTGCAATTCTGCTTTCAAAGCACGTGTTTGGCGTTGAGTGGATGCATAAATCGGGCTGCCTCCCCCCATCTGCTGATACCTTTTTTCCGTTTCATGAATTCGAAATTTAATAAGGGTCCAAGCAAAAAACTTTTGAAATAAAAAAGATAATGGAAATCGGATAAGTAATGGATCTTCAAACAATAATTTTTGAAAAAGTTTGACATCTTTATTTAACCTTGGGCCACCCATGTTTAATAAGGCAACCAAAACTTGAGAGTCTTCTGCTTTTTTTGTCGGTTTAAGATTGAAATCAGGAAGTTGGGCCAGCGTCTCTTGTTGAGCTATCGTCATTCGTTTTTTTCTATATCGAGCCCCCAACAATTGTCCGTAAATAGCCAAAGTTATGCTAACGGGAATAAATAACTTTGAGGTCTCAAGACTATGTCTTAAAAAAATAATGAAGGGTATTGAGGCATGAATCCAAAGAAACCATTTAAAGGAAAATTTAGGCGAGTTTTCTCTTAAATAACCTAAGGGGATATTAATAGCATAAGAGAAGAAAAACAAGGTTAAATAGGGCGAATTTGAAAATAGGGACGGAATCATAGTATGATTTTAACATATAAATCGTTTAAATAAAAATGGTTATCAATATTGATTGAAAACTGAGAGATTAAGCGCAATGGCTATGCGTGACTGTATGGATTTTCTTGGAATATTCTTTGAGCTTATTGTTGATAATGTCTTCAACGTCTCGTTTGGCATTAAGACGAATCTGCATGTTTGCATCAACCACTTCATTTAAATCATCAATGGCAAAAAGATGAACATTATCAACTTGGGAGGTTTTAGGATCAATATTACGAGGCATAGAGATATCAATCAATAATAAAGATTTATCTTTGCGTAAGGCCATAATTTTTGTAATGGTTGATTTTTCTAATACATAGTGCGGCGCTCCAGCAGCACAAATACAGATGTCTACCTCCGTTAAGATTTCTTTGATGTCACAAAAATTTGAGACTTGCGCATTATACTTTTGAGCTAACAGATGTGCTTTGTCTTCACTACGATTCATTAAATAAATTTTGCTAATACCTTTTTTATGAATTTGTTCTATTGCAAGCCCACCCATCTTTCCAGCCCCAATAATAAGTATCGACTTAGATTCAAGCGATCCTAAAACCCTTTCCGCTTTCGCTAAAGCAGCCCAACTTATTGAAGATCCACCGAAACTCACTTGTGTTTCAGAATAAACTTTTTTCCCCGTTCGCAAAGCCAGATTCGATAACAGATTAAAATGACGGCTAAACATCCCTTGCTCTTTCCCCTTTTTTAATGAACTTTTAACTTGTCCTAAAATTTGTTTTTCACCTAATACAAGTGAATCTAACCCTGTTGTCACACGCAATAAATGTTTAACAGCTTTTTCACTTAGATAGAAATAAAAGTATTTTCTATAAGAATTGATATTTTTAATTTTTTTGATTTTAGCAAATATGCTTAATATAAGCTCCAAAGGCTCCATTCCTTCAAGACAACGAAGATACACCTCAGTCCTATTGCAGGTAGATAGCACAAAAGCTTCAAGAATAGCAGCTTGATTTTTTAAGTCACTTAAAAACAAGTCTTGCTGCGTATCATTTAAAAAAAACTGCTCTCGCACTTCAATGGGGGCTGTTTTGTGATTAATTCCTATGGTATGTAAATTTTTCATAATGTTATTTTGGTAAATATAGTTGCGAGTATAACAAAGAAAAAACCTTGATTCAATGATTTCATTAACTATTTACGATTTAATATTTAAACTCATTTAGAATAGGATCTAGGCGGCCAGGGTCAGCGTTATGGAGAAAAATGTTAATCGTTTCTTTCAAATTTTGTGTTGTTTTATCCCCCTGCCAGCTTTTCTCTTCTTGAGAAACATCTAAACGTCTATAACTTAAGTGCACAACTTCTTTACTTCTTCGTGTATAAAATTTTCGAAAATACGGATCGAGATTTGGAAGGACCTTCTTCCAAGCAGCAATATCTTTCATATAATGAATGGCTTTAGCATCATCGGCCTTCATCTGAGGCTTATAAAAGAAATCCAACAATACGGTTGTATGAATGATCAATGATTCAAGCAAAGCTGAAAACAAAAAATCTCTATTTGAAGTGACTTTTAATTGATCATAATCATAATACAACATTGATATTTCATAATAAAGATGCTCTTTGGCAAAGGCGCGTAATTGATCTTCCGATATATTATTATACTTACCCATATTGTGAAACTCTTTCAGGAAAGTCTGAAAAAATACCATCTACTTTTAGAGATTTGACGTATTTGATATCAGAAGCTTCGTTAACTGTCCATACAAAAACTTTAAATCCCATGGCGTGCGCATCATCGACAAGCGTTTGATTTATTAATTTCAAATTGATATTAACAGAATAAGCACGTATCTTTTTAGCAAATTTTAAAAATCCAAATGGACGATACGCTAGTAAAGCTCCTACCCGAATTTTACGTTTGTTCTTGTCAATTTTTCTTAACTTGGTTCTTAAAAAAGACGATATCAAAAAATCGGAATGCTTCCAGCCCTTTTCCTTAACGTATCTTTCAATAATTTTTAAAACAGGGTACAAGGTTTTCTTCCCCTTTAGTTCAATATTGATAGAAATACGTTTGTCAATCAAATCTAAAACTTCAATTAAGGTAGGGATTTTTTCACCCTCTCCAGCATCAAACGTTTTTAGCTGTTCAAGGGTTTTTCGAATCACATAGCCTTTCCCGTTTGTGGTCTTATCTAACTTGGCATTATGAATACACACAATCTTACCATCTTTGCTACGATGAACATCACATTCAACCATATCAACGTCCAAATCTAAGGCTTTTTGAAATGATTTTAATGTATTTTCAGGAGCATGCCCCATGGCTCCTCTGTGACCAATGATGAGTGAATTTGTCATAATGAGTTCTATATTATAGTGGATCTTTTAGAGTTAAAACATTAATTTTCAAAAAAAAAGAGATCAGGCTTTGGGCCTAATCTCTTTTCGTAAGATGTAACTAACCGCTTATTTATCGTCCATGTTATCAGCTAAATCTTCACAATCCTTCTTTATTTCATCTAAATGACTATTTAGCTCTGTATACATAGATCGAAGATTTTCAAATATAACTTCATCAATAAGCGTTTTAATCTGATAAGTTTTATATCCTCTCTCCTCAAGATCATTGTATATCGAATGCATGGCTGAAAATTGATCATCTTTGGGCATTGCGGTATTAATTTTAGCAATACGAAATTTTATATACTCTTTCATAGGATATCTCCTCATTTCAAAAATTTTGACTCATTTCAAATGAAAATAATGATGAAATTAAGTCAGATATTTATTTATGGTATTACCTATGAGGGGTCAAACGAAACTAATGTGGAGGTGAAGTTAATTTGCTTTCAATCGAGCAGTCCTAACCCCAATCGCGACCTAAAGTTACCTTTATTTTCATATCAGTAATTCGCTAACACAACCTTATTACTAAGGTTATGTTAAGTATAGCATATGTAGAGGTTCAAGACCAACGGAGGCAACAGGATTTACTTCTTTGAGATTTAAGCATATTAATTACAATCACTTACGAGTATTTTGTATTGAAAAAAAATTACAAAAATGACTTTTTATATCCACATAAATGTGTGTATCTAGCCTCCTGAAACAGGTGGGATGAAAACGATATGGTCATTCGTTTGAATAGGGGATTCCCAGGAACAAAAAGTATCATTAATAGCTACTTTTAGACTGTCAGGGCTTAAGGTAAGATTATGCTTGGCTTGTAAATCTTGATACAGCTCAAGAGCATTTTGGGCATGAGTTTGGAGTGTTTCTTCAGCTACACCCCTTTCTTCTTTAAGAACAGCAAAATAGGCAACAAATATGGTTTTTGGGGTGTCCACAACTTAAACTATTGGTATTTTGAAAAATAGGATTTCGCTTTTCGATAATCTTCAGGAACATTAACATTGAGCAATCCCATTTTATCAAGTTGATTTATCAACTCAACATTATGCTTCATAAGAAATTTACGAGGGCAATTCTTTCCATTTTTGAAATATTGAATAAGATAATCAAGACTATTCGTTTCATAAATTGTACATAAAGGTTCTGGCAAATCATCTGTTTTACTTATATAGGCTGTTGCCAATTTCTTTTTGTTTCGTTTATCCATGAGCGTCTTAAGATGATTCTCTGTTAGATAAGGTAAATCGCAAGCTAAAACAAGCCACGTCGCCTCAGGATGCTGCGTCATCGCTGATAATATTCCTCCCATGGGGCCTATACCTTCAAAGGGATCAAGGTCAAAAATTTGAGGATAATTTTTTAATTTCGTGTCATCTGTTTGATCTAAACGCGAAGAAATAAAGACCTCATCACAAAAGGGTTTAAGCATTTCATAGCTATGCATAAATTGCATTTTCCCATGATACTCAAGATCATATTTGTCCATCTTCATACGAGAACTTTTGCCCCCAATAAGGACCAAACCATAAAATGGATTTTTTTTCATGAAACTATTCCTTTTTTTACCAAGGGAAAAATTCTGCTTTAAAACCAGATTCAAAATGATTAAGATGCGCAGGCAATTCTATAAAACCATCAGATTCGGCAACAGCAGCAATATCTCCAGATCCGCCTGTTGGCAAAACATGTGCTAAAAGACAAGCGTCTAAACTATATTCAATTTTTACAGGTGCGAAATATGTTAACTTCGATTTAAATGTAACATTTTCTTTTAAACTCGTAAATTGTTTTTTTAAATTATTTATTCCTAGAGCTTTACGAACATTGTGTAGAATATATCGATAGGCGCCAATCTGTGTCGATAATGGATTTCCTGGTAAAGCAAAGACAGCTTTCTTCTCTTTTGAGATTCCAAACCAAAATGGTTTTCCCGGCCTTTGAGCTACTTTATGAAATAACACCTCAACACCAAGCTTTGACAATACTTCCGGAACATAATCAAATTTTCCCATCGATACACCGCCTGATAAAACGATCAAATCAAATTCTTTTAAAATAGTTGAGAGTTTATTTAACATTTCTTCCCTATCGTCTTTAAGGTGAAACATACTCGACTGAAGGAGTCCTGTTCCATCAAATGCGGATTTTAAAAAGTAAGAATTTGATTTTCGCGTTTCAAAAGATTTAAGAGGTTTATCGATATCTACAATTTCATCACCCGTTGAAATGACAGCTACTTTTGGTTTTATGCTTACCATAAGTTTTGACCGACCAACAGAGGCAGCTATAGATATTTGAGGAGCCAACATGCTGGTCCCTTTTTTTAATAAAAGGTCACCCTCTCTTTGATGGGATCCCTGTTGTGAAATATATTGAAATTGACGAGGATCACAATCATCTTCTACAACAGCATACCCCTCTAAAACTTTGATTGCCTCCACGGGTATAACACAATCAGCCTTTTGAGATACAACAGCACCCGTCATGATTTCAACACAATCTGATTCACTCTCAAGATCTATTGCCTCTACGCCCGCCGGCTGTGTTCCAATAATTTTAAAATGTCGCACACCTTTGTTCCAAGCAGAAAAACAAATAGCAATACCATCCATCAAAGACTTATCAAATGAAGGAAAATCTCGATCTGCACGAATTTCTTCTTGCAAAACGCGGCCAAAGGCATCATACAAATCAACACATTCTGTTTTAAAACTTTGAATATTTTCTTCAACTATTTTTAAGGCCTCTAAAACACTAATCATCCTTTTACCTTCAATCTTTTATTTGCCAATGGCGTTAAAATAATAACAATCAAAATTTGACATACAGCATAAATACTTAAGTTGGTGGCCAGTCCAGATGTAAATCCATAGGAATGCAATCCAACACTTAATAAATTAACACCAAACCATGCCCACATAACAACTAATAATCCAAGAGCACTTCCAGCCGCTAAGCCCACTTGAGAAATAATTTTACCAATTTTCGCGTGAAATAAAATTGCTATCCAAAGAATGATCAACAAAGCTCCGTTTTCTTTTGGATCCCATCCCCAAAATCGTCCCCAAGACTGATCAGCCCATATTCCTCCAAGATTCGTTCCTAAAAACGTCATGGTTAGCCCAAACCCAAGTGAACCAATAAGAACTTTGTACGTTGAATTTAATAACGTTTTATCTTGAGGTTTAACAATACATTGAATGAGATAAACATGCCCAACAATACCCGCCACGCAAACTCCAGAATATCCGGTCGTGATACTTAAAACATGTGTCCCTAACCAAAAATTTGAATTTAACACAGCAACTAACATCTGCAACGTATCTCCCTCAGCACTAAACTTTCCCCCTATGGCCAAAAAGACATATCCACAAACGGCAGCAATAATAAATCCCAATCCATTTTTTTGAATACGTTCAATAATAAGGCCTGTTAACACACAAATAAAACTCACAAATATAAATGTTTCATAGAGGTTTGAGACGGGCGGTCTTTGCAAAATGATAATGCGCATGACAATGGATACGGCATGTAAAACAAAGCCGGAGATAAGTAAGGTGTACAATATTTTATAAAGCCAATTTTTGGAAAAAATTAAGAAAATAAAAAACAATAAAAATACAACAAAATACAATATTTGGGCATAAAAGAAACCTTTAATACGGTTGTAGATTAGCTCAAGTTCAACGAGATTCGCTAATCTAGGATGATTGAGTGTTAATCTTTCATAGATGGATTGTTTAAAGAGTCTTGCATTTAAATCAAATTCTAATTGTTGATCATTCCAGTAGTTGATAAGCAATTCTCTTAATGCCTTATATTCTTGACGCCCTTCTTCTCTCGTTACAGCCGCTCCAATAGCATCCCAAGGGCTAATCCATTTTTCATCATTTTGATACGTAGGAATAATGGTAAAGCTCAAATCACGGTACAAAAGAGACCAATCAAACAAACTTGAAATAACACGAAACGTTTGCCGTTCTGTCTCACTCCATTGATCTTCGGGTAATGTCTCTAGTGGCTTTGATAACACTTGTAATTCATCGGCTTTCTGAGCAACTTCTAAAAAACTAAACTGATGGACCTTCTCTTTAAAACCTAACGCTTCTTTTAGATGAGGATCGGTTATGGCAAAATCCGGATGAGGAAAAGCAAATGAAAAACAAATACTTAAATGCGCGTAACTTTCCATATTCTGATAAAGGCGAATAATTTCATTTTCTACAATATCCCTTTCTTTGGGGTCAATATTTAAAGCAGCATTAGATAGTTCACGCAACTTTTCAAATTTAGGCTGTAATTGAGAAAAACTGTACCTTCTTTTCTTCTCAGGCAATATGCCAAGAGAAGTAGCGATTCCAGGATGATTAATCAAAAACACCTTATCGTATCGTGCTGACTCTGGAGCAAAAATTAACTTAGATAACCAATTTATAGCCTCTTTCTTTTCAAATCGTGATCGTCCTGAAAATTGAATTAACGTGTTTTTTGCATAAGTTTCAAGCGGCTTAATCCGACCATTATCTAAAATTGGAATCGCTTTTAATTCATCAACGTTAGCCACCGTTTTTGGTTTTATTTGACTAAAATTGAAAAAAGCATCCGTCTGTGCTAAGCAATATGTAGAAATATTTAGTAAAATAAAAACCAAAATTGTCGTTATTAATTTCTTCATCATCATCTTTTTCTCTTAAAGGCCATAAACATAAAATGAATAACTAAACCCAAAAATGTAATAAGACTCGAGATGTAGGGTAATAAATGCCCTCGATTTTTGACAACTGCGAGCGTTGAATACTTATCCCCATTTTGTCCTAAACTATATGAGGCTTGGTATAGGGCAAAGCTTTTATATCTTAAGGGTTCATTCATATAAATGAGGACTTCCCGTTTAAGTCCTTGATGCTCAACTTCAACAAAACTTTGAAAATGTCTTGGGATCTCTGTTCCGGGGTGAACGGACATATCAAACTTATTTAAATGTATCGTAAAGGGCAATTCATATTTTTTTCTTCTTAACATCAAGAAATACTCATCCCTCTCAACAATAAAAGACGTTCCTTGAATCTCTCCGCCATACAACATAATGGTGTGTAATTTTTTTCCTTTATGAAATATCTCAAATAAGCCACCTGCTATGTTTTTCTCAGGTTCTTTATCTTTGGCAATAGCTTGCAAGGATTGAATGCCTGAAGCATTGAGATACTCGTTGTTTCCCTCTTGATTAACATAGGCTTGCGCATTGGGATAATAAGATTTAACTTGAACATCTATATTAAACGGTAAAAAGGGATACATCTCTAAAGCTTTAAAATGATTACTATCAAATGCCAATACCTCTCTTTTATCCTCCTTTGTCTTTTTCCACAAAGCCAATTCCCACTCATGATACGAAACAGAAACATTACTTGATTGATTCTCTTTTAGCATTAAATAAGATTCTTGTACTTCATGAAAGGTAACAAAAGCGGCAAAAAAGTAAGTCATTAATCCAAAGTGGATGATCAAAATACCTATTTGAGACATTTTATACACAAAACGCTTTATTGTATTTGCAGTTAAGTTTATAAATAAAACCCAAAGAACTAATCTTGCTCCGGGAAAAGGCAAATATCCTAACACAAGAAAATACCAGGAGTAGAAAAACCGCTGCTGAGCTTCATAGAGCCCCGCCTCAACCTGCGCAATCGTTCCCCAAAGCGTGAGTATAAATAATAAAATGAGACACACGACTGTAATCTTAATCGATGCTAAAAATTTAATAATTGGATTAGCTTTTAAGCTTTTTCTAAGTTGCGACATAATCTTTATTTAATGGATTGGCATAATTTGCGAAAGGAATTTTTAAAAACAGACATATCTGATTTTGTACCTTTCATCTTAATAAATATTGATTTTTGTTCGAGTGACAAAATCGTGGCCATCATTGAAGGTGTTTCTGGAGATTGATTGATTTGTAATTTCGAAAAATCATAAATCGTTACTTCATACCCACCTTTGGATGTTATTTTTTCCTGGGTTTTTACAAAATTGAGTAACTCTTTTGAAGTTAAATTAATATCAATTTGACGCATCCAACGCATGAGATTGGCTTGCTCCCCTCCAGCATTACCAGCTAAAGAAACAATAGAACACTCCATACTTGAACTTACGGATGGGGCCGTAAGTGAGGCCACGCGCATACCACTGCCCTTCTTCTCAACCCAACCTTCTGGTGTTTGCCATTTAATGTCGGTCTTAACAACAGAATCTTTTAAAGCTTTTTGAATATTAGGATCATCACTTTGCATAGAAGCTTTTAAAGGAACTTCAGGATCCTTTGGGCTCCTTGTTTCTTCTAAATTGTCATTTAGCTCATGATAGACCCGCATCTTGCCTTTGTCATCGCAAGAAATGATAGTTACTATCAAAAGAATTAATATACAATATGTTACTGTTCTATTTTTCATATCGTAACGCCTGTGGGTTCATTTTTAAGTTGTAATTCATTAACTCTCAAATACGCTTGTTCGATACAATCATTAAATGAAATCCCATTAAAATAATTGGAAACAAAATGCAGATGAGGATTTTGGCTTAAGACTTTAATAATCTTGGATTTGGCTTCTTTGCATTGAGCATTATATTGCGGTATCGCATGCTCAAATCTAACATAATGAATAGCGTAAGGCTTAGCCTTAATATTAAGAGTCCTTTGTAATTCCTGCTTAACGAGATCACTCATTTCATCTTTATTATGGGTTAAAACAGAATTTTTCTGAGATTTTCCTAACATGACTCTTAATAAAACGTCATCCGATTGACAACGATTCTCAAAAATATTACTTTCAAAAAGAACACCTAATACATCTGTTTTCTCACGCGTTGTATTAAGATACCCAAATCCTTTAGGTAAATTTTCTAAATCTTTCCTTTTATAGACAAAACCCAAAACAGCGATGGGGGCATAAGATATTGATTTTAAAATAGATGATAACTCTGGTAAACATTCTTTTAATAATAGCTCTGTCACATAAGCTGGCGTAGATAAAAAAAGTTCGTCAGCGACTATTTCTCGATCTTTTTCATGAATAACATACTGATCATCTTGAGAAGTAATATTTGTAATAGTTTGATTACAAAAAATAAATTTTTGATATTTCATTTTTAACGCATGGATAAGCGTTCCCATGCCATTTTTAAAAGTGGTTAAATGCCCCTTTGGCATACCTGCAGATGATTTGCCCTTTAAAGCTATCATGGCCTTAATTAAGGAGCCATACTGCTCTTCTAACGTTTTTATTCTAGGAAAAGCTTCTTTTAGAATAATCTCTCTGGCATCCCCTCCATAAATACCACGAACCATGGGATCCAAAAAATATTGCGCAAATTCTTCTCCTAACCTACGTTTTCCAAAGTCATATACGCTTTCTTGATCAATATCTTCTTTTCTCTTAAATGGTTCAGCTAATAAACGAAATTTTGCTTTCGTTGATAATAATGGCGTTGCTATGAGTGATTGGGGTGATGTGGGAAGCGCATAAAGTTTATTATTTTTGCAGACATAACGTAACTGGGATTCTCTATTGGCTTTAATCAATTCATCTTTTAACCCAAGCTCTTCAATAAATTCTAGCGTTCTTGGTTTTGAGTTAAGAAATCCATTAGGCCCCGTTTCAAATCTCGCATCCCCATCGATTAATGTCTGAATCGTACCACCAAGATGACCTTTTTTTTCAAGCAAGCTGACATTTATATCATTATTAAAATCATATTTTCCATTCAAATAATGTAAAACGCTAAGCCCACTAATGCCCCCACCTATTATGACAATATTTTTTTTCATGGGAAATTACCGAAAGTCGTGTACTTGCTTGACAATTCTTTTTAAGGTTTCCACTTTGATATCGGGAAATACGCCATGGCTAAGATTAAATATGTAACGTTTATATTTTTGGGCTGCTGTCAAAATCCTATTGACTTCAGCTTCGACTTGTTTTTCGTCAGCATATAATAGACCATTGTATAAATTTCCTTGAATACCCTTTTTTGAATTTAAAAGGATTTGATTATCTTCTATGTTGACATTATGCCCCACTGATAAAAAATCACTCCCCGATTGATCCATGAATGCAAGTAAATGATGACAGTTACGCACATAATAAATAGAAGGTAAATCTATATGTTGAAAAATGTCTTGAACGTAAGGTAACACCCATTTCGCATAATCATCTGGACGCAATATCTCAGCCCACGAATCAAATAATTGAAAAGCTTTAATGCCTGCTTGTTTTTGAAATTGTAAATAAGAGATGGTATTTTGAGTTATTTTCTTCATTAAGCGATGAAACATCTCTTGTTCTGTGTGAATAAACTTAAGCGTCTTTGTAAACTGAACGGAACTTCCTCCCTCAATCAAATATGTTAAAACCGTAAAGGGAGATCCTGCAAAGCCAATTAAAGGAACGTGGGAAGGTAATCGTTTGTTAATAAGCGCAATTGTCTCCCCTAAATATGGTAACTCATTAAATTCTTTTATTTTTTCTATTTGAAATTCTGTATTGATGAGAGGTCCCTTTTTGTTATCAAATCTTATTTCAAATCCCATAGCAATGGGAAGTGTTAAGATATCGGCAAAAAGAATGGCCGCATCAACACCTAAAATATCAATAGGCATACAGGTGATTTCAGCGGCAAGTGAAGGGGTTTGAAACATAGCTTCTAAACTATGATTTTTTTTGAGCGCTTGATATTCAGGCAAATAACGACCCGCTTGGCGCATAAACCATAGCGGTATCTTGGTATTTGTTCCTTTAAAGGCTTCTAGAAGATGTGATTCTTGCATTAGACTGTCTTGGAAAATTGTTGTTTGGTTTGTTGTTTTTGAAAATATTGATCAAATCCCATACAAATATTGCGCACAAAGATTTTGCCCATTTCGGTTACTTTTAGACCCTTGTCGTCTTCCAGAAGTAACCCTTCCTCTATACACCACACAATATGATCTCGCTCATCTCTAAAATACTCATCAAAAGGAATGTGAAACGTTTTATAAAAAACATCCCTTCTAAGCTGAAATTGACACATCAAAGCTCTGATAACCCATTGACGTATTTCATCATCTTCATTCAGTATCTTTCCGCGCTCAACCGCCAATCGATTTTCACTTAACATTTTGTAATATTCGGGCAATACTTTTACATTTTGAATAAAAGTTTTTCCGATAAAACCAATAGAGGTCAGACCTAATCCAATATATTCATCTGCTGGCTTAACGGTATAGCCCATAAAATTACGATAAAGCTCACCCTCATTATAAGCTTGAGCTAATTCATCGTCTTTCCGTGCAAAATGATCCATTGCAATGGATAGATAATTATTCTCAATAAACGCATCTCTTGCTAATAAAAATAAATCTAATTTCAATTCATTATCAGGCAAAGTGATTTGTGACAATTTATTTTGATGTTTTTTCAACCACGGGACATAAGCAAAACTGTATAATGCAATACGATCGGGTGTTAACTTGATAACATCTTTAATTGTCTGAGAAAAACTTGCTTGTGTTTGGTAGGGTAAACCATAAATCAAATCAAAATTAATCGAATGAAATTTAAGGTCCCGACACCACTGATTCACTTCTTTGACCATAGCAAGAGGTTGAATCCGATTGATAGCTTCTTGAACTTTTTGATCAAAATCTTGAACACCAAAGGATATGCGATTAAAACCAATTTCCTTTAGCGTCACTAATTTTTCATAATCAATGGTTCTTGGATCAATTTCTATGGCTACTTCACTGGATAAATCAACATCGAAATGCTCTTGAACTTTTTTAAAAAGGGATCTTAATTGTTGGGTATTTAGGTAAGTCGGTGTTCCCCCTCCAAAATGAAGTTGCTTAATAGAGGGCTTTCGTCCGATTTCTTTAGAAATCAGCTCAATTTCTGTAAAAAGATATTTAAGATATTCATCTCCATATTTGTTTTCCTGCCTACGAATGACAACATTACAAGCGCAAAAAGTGCATAACGATTGGCAAAAGGGAATATGGATATATAAAGATAACGTCTTATTAGATTGCCCGAATGAGCGTAATTTCTCACCATAAACAGATTCATTAACCTCATCACTCCAAACAGGCGCTGTTGGATAGCTGGTATAACGTGGCCCAGGGATATTATATTTTTTTATGGATTCTCGAGATATGGACATAATGACGGTAAATGACTATTAATAATAAAGGTAGGATAACAAACATCATTGAGAATTTAAACAGAAAACTTGGCATCTCTGTATTCTCGATTCATGCGAGCAATATTTGAGACGCTTATCTCTTTGGGGCAGGCTGCTTCACATTCATATTCATTCGAACAGTTTCCAAATCCTTCTTCATCCATTTTCTCTACCATTTGAACCACACGCTCTTTTGCCTCCAATTGGCCTTGAGGTAACAAGTTTAAATGGCTTATCTTAGCGGATGTAAATAACATCGCAGATGCATTAGGACAGGCCGCTACACAAGCCCCACATCCAATACAAGCAGCAGCGTCAAAAGCTAATTCAGCGTTTTCATGTTTGATAGGTTGATTATTCGCCTCAGGCGCAGAGCCTGTTTTAACAGAAATGTAACCACCTGCTGCAATAATACGATCAAAAGAACCTCGATCAACAACTAAATCTTTGATAACGGGAAATCCTTTAGCTCGCCAAGGTTCAATAACAACAGTATCTTTATTCTTAAACTTTCGCATATGCAACTGACATAGCGTAGTTGCTTTCTGTGGACCATGCGCCTCTCCATTAACAATGGCCCCACACATGCCACAAACACCTTCACGACAATCGTGATCAAAGGCAATAGGCTCATCCCCCTCAAGGGTTAGCTTTTCATTTAGCACATCAAGCATCTCTAAAAAAGACATACTCGTATCGATATCTTTCACTTCATAAGTTTCAAATTTACCCTTATCTTCTGAAATTTTTTGTCGCCAGACTTTTAACGTGAGTTCAATAGTATTTTTCATATTATTTATAGCTTCTTTGACTTAAAGGGACTTCTTCAAAGGTTAAAGGTTCTTTGATAAGATTTGGAATTTTTCCAACGCCTTGATATTGCCAGGCCGCTACATAAGCAAAATTGTCATCATCCCTTAGGGCCTCGCCCTCCTCCGTTTGAGATTCTTCACGGAAATGTCCTCCACAGGATTCCTTACGGTGTAAGGCATCATAAATAAGGGTTTCACCAAATTCTAGAAAATCTGACACACGACCAGCACGCTCTAAAGCCTGATTGAGATCTGCATCTGATCCGGGGACATTCACATTCTTGGAAAACTCATCGCGAATTTCAGGGATTTTCTCCAACGCTTCTTTTAATCCTTTTTCATTACGCGACATCCCACAGTTATTCCAAAGTAACTTTCCTAATTCTCTATGAAAATCATCAACCGTTTTTTTACCTTCAATTTTTAATATTTTTTGTGTCTTATCTTTGATTTTTTGTTCGGACTCTTTAAATTCAGGAAGATTCGCATCAATTTGACCAGAAGGGTTTTGCGCTAAATAATCCCCAATTGTATAGGGAATAATAAAATAGCCATCCGCTAATCCCTGCATCAATGCACTTGCGCCTAAACGATTGGCTCCGTGATCAGAAAAATTGGCCTCCCCTAATACAAAAAGCCCGGGTAAGTTACTCATCAAATTATAGTCAACCCATAACCCGCCCATGGTGTAATGAAGGGCAGGATAAATCATCATCGGATCTTGGTAAGGACTAGAATTTGTAATCCGATCATACATCTCAAAAAGATTGCCATAGCGCGCTTTTATAACATCTTTACCTAATCGATTAATAGCATCAGCGAAATCTAGATAAACAGCTTCCCCTGTTGCTCCAACCCCGAAGCCATCATCACACACATATTTGGCATTACGCGAGGCTAGATCTCTTGGTACCAAATTCCCAAAGCTTGGATATTTACGTTCTAAATAATAATCTCTTTCATTTTCTGGAATATCTTTAGGTGATCGGTCATCTTTGGCTTGTTTCGGTACCCAAACGCGCCCATCATTTCTTAAACTTTCACTCATTAATGTTAATTTCGATTGATAATCACCATGAACAGGAATGCAGGTTGGATGAATTTGGGTATAACAAGGATTGGCCAGTAACGCGCCTCTTTTGTGAGCTCTCCAAGAAGCCGTTACATTACAAGCTTTGGCGTTGGTTGATAAATAAAAAGCATTAGAGTAGCCACCCGTCGCTAAAATTACGGCATCCGCTGAATGAGATGTAACCTCTCCTGTTAAAAGATTACGAACAACAATTCCGCGAGCAACACCCTTAACAACAACAATATCTAAAACTTCACAACGCGTATGAAGATCAATAGCCCCCTTACCAACTTCTTTCATTAAAGCGCTATAGGCACCAAGTAAAAGTTGCTGACCTGTTTGACCTCTAGCATAAAAAGTTCTTGAGACTTGTGCGCCTCCAAAGGAACGATTATCTAAGTAACCGGCATATTCACGCGCAAAGGGAACGCCTTGAGCGACACATTGATCAATAATGTTATTACTAACCTCAGCCAATCGATGCACATTCGCTTCTCTTGAGCGATAATCACCACCTTTAACGGTATCATAAAATAATCTATGAATGCTATCGCCATCATTTGGATAATTCTTAGCTGCATTAATTCCGCCTTGAGCAGCAATACTGTGAGCGCGCCTTGGACTATCCTGAATACAAAATACTTTGACATTGTAACCTAATTCAGAAAGAGTGGCGGCAGCCGCACTTCCCGCTAAACCTGTGCCAACAACAATTACATGATATTTTCTTTTATTCGCTGGATTAACCAATTTGATTTTGGACTTATGATTTGTCCATTTATCTTTCATAGGTCCTTCAGGAATTTTGGAATCTAGCATAAGATATACCTTTTTAAGATGACAAAAATTGAATTAAGACATACACAGGAATTGAACTAAACGATAATGTAATAACAATAGCTGTCCACTGACTTATATTTTTTATAAGCGGTGTATACGTTGGACTACTAAATCCAAAGGTTTGTGCAAAACTTTGTATACCATGATTAAGATGAAAACCTAAAGAAAACATCGCGATGATGTAGAGTCCACTATGAATGGGATCCGTAAAAGCATTATAAACAACACCATAAAGACCATAACTCATGCCATCTTGCAAAACGCTTGCATCTCCATGTTTATCGGTAAACGTGAAATCAAGTAAATGCCATACGACAAATGCAATTAAGATAGTACCCGTAAAAGGCATTAATCGTGTGGATAATGAGCGCTGATTAGAAGATTTTTTTACGTTATAATTTACCGTACGTGATTTTATGTTTTCTAAAACTATAGAGGCTGTCAACGTCATATGAACAACAAAGACAACTAATAATCCAAATTCAACCACATAGAATCCAGGACGTAAATCACTCAACTTTTTAGCATATTTATTAAAGGCTTCAGGCCCTAGGTAGAAAATTAAATTGCCAGCTAAATGCCCAACGATAAATAAAATAAGCATAAGACCTGTGACAGCAACAATTTGCTTTTTTCCGATAGAAGATTTGAAATAAGATAATAAATTGGACATAACTTTACTCTTTCATTTATGAATAGAAATATTATATCATAAGGCTAATAGAATCTTAAGATAAACATCATTATTTTTCTATTGGATCATACCAAATCCTATAAATGGCATTGGCATAATCATCTGAAATAAGTAACGCCCCATCAGGCATAACTAAAACATCAACTGGGCGTCCCCAAGGCTTTTCTCCTTCTAACCAACCTTCAGCAAAAACTTCGTAATTTACGGGCTTGTTGTTTTGAAGTGTTACTAATGTAATGCGATATCCAATCTTTTTACTTCTATTCCATGATCCATGTTCTGCTATAAAAATTTGATTGTGATAATTCTCTGGAAACATCTCTCCTGTATAAAATCTCATTCCTAAACTAGCAACATGTGGGCCCAATTCTTGGGCTGCAGGAGTAAATTCATCACATTTTTCTTTTTTTCCAAACTTTGGATCCGCAATATTTTTACCATGACAATAAGGAAAACCAAAATGCATCCCCTTCTTCGGCGCATGGTTTAGTTCATCTGGTGGGAGCTCATCTCCTAGCCTATCGCGACCATTGTCCGTAAACCACAACTCATTATTTTTGGGATGCCAGTCAAATCCAACAGAATTACGAATTCCTTTTGCATATATTTCCTGATTTTGACCCGTTTTATCCATTCGCATAATCGAAGCAAAACGATCATCCTTTTTTTCACAAACGTTGCAAGGGGCCCCCACAGGAACATAAAGTTTTTCATCAGGTCCAAAACGAATAAATTTCCATCCATGCCATTTTTCTTTTGGGAGTTGATCATAAACAACTATAGGTTTAGGCGGTGCTGACAGATGTTCTTCAATATTGACTAATTTCGTTATTCGACTAATTTCGCTTATATATAAATCTCCATTTTTATAAGCCACACCATTTGGAGAATTTAGGCCTTCGGCCAAAATATATATTTGATCCGCTTTGTTATCCTTATTTCTATCAACAATGGCATAAACTTTATCTAGTTTTCGTGTTCCTACAAAAACGACACCGGAATCGCTCAAACTTAGACTTCTTGCATTAAAAACATTTTTAGCGTAAAAATCTATATGAAAACCATGGGGAAGTTTAATTTTATCTAAGGGTGACGCATAAGTGAGGCTTACAAATGGAAGAGTATAGATAAGGAAGATGAAACTAGATCTTAGAAACACATTCATAGCAAGATCATATATTTTTAGTTTTAGCTTTCAATTTAGGAATATTATTGTAGATAGCTTCTTTCATTTTCATAAGTTCAATGGGTTTATTAATAAAATCATTCATCCCAACATCAAAACATTTTTCTTTAACGCCTCTTTCTGTAGAAGCTGTTAGGGCAACAATTGGCAAATCTTTACTTAATTCTTTACGAATAAATCGGGTAGTCTCTAATCCGCTCATTTCCGGCATAAGCAAATCCATAAAACAAATATCATAATTATTTTCTTTAATTTTTTTAATGGCCTCCATCCCACTATTGGCTAAATCACATTGACATCCTAAAACATCGATGTAGGCACTGATAACTTCACAGTTTGCGATCACATCATCTACAGCAAGTATTTTAATTTTTTTTAGTGCTTTATCTTTTTCCATTAAGTCTCCTAAAACAGCAATTAATGTTTAACGAGTGTTTGTTCAATCATTCCAACAAGCTTATTACTTTCTTTTAGTAAGGGCATATTAAAAACATCCACATAAGTCATCTCAAAACGGGTAATACCGCCTTTACCCATAATAGAGATATTTTCTATTGTCGGTAAGAAAAAATCCCAAACCATCTGGATCGTATTAATTTGTTTTAAATGATTCTCGTCTGTTAGAGGCGTTAAATCTAGATCCTTACTTCCCTTTTGAAAACCAAACAAAGTATCAGAAAACAAATCTTTGGAAGCATTTAATGACTTTTGGTTTTTTTCAATATCAATTGAGAGGTAAACCAATAGAATTTCTTTAGAAATTTTCTGAGCCAGCATGCGTTGTTTTCCAGCTAAATTGAGTTTACTTGAATCTTTTGTGTTACCTTCCTCAGATAACGATTGCGAATCTTTTTCATACATTAAAACTGCTTTATTCATATTTTTAAGTAGGGTAACACTTTCGATACTTATACGAACTAATTCATCTTGGGTTAATTTATTGTTTTGAACAATTTTTAAATAAATGGGTTCAATCTTTTGAAAAAGTCCATCAACAACCTCCAACTGTTGCTTAATCTCTTTACTATAACATTCTTCAAGGGCAAGGGAATCATCCCCCTCTTTTAAAGCCGCAAGCGTTTTCTTAAAGGCCTTTAAAGTTTTATCTAATTGATCACGATTAGATTGGATATCAATGTTTGATTGAACAAATAACGCTTCTTTAGCCATTTTCTGAGATAACATGCGTTGTCGACCAGCAAGATTAAGGGTGTGAGCAAATTGTTCTTTGGAAAACATTTTAATCTCCAGGACGGGCGCTGGAGGGGCAACAACAATGGGTGCAACAGCTTCTGGAATTGTCGCCAGCTCTTCAGCTTTAGGTTCAATAACCTCTGGGGATGGAGGTGTAACCGTTGCTTCAGATATTTCTTCTGGTACTATTTCAATTACTGCTTCAGGTATTTCTTCAGGCGTTTTTTCAACAACAACCTTTAACTCCACAGCTTGTGGCTGAACTTCTTCTGCAGCAAGCTGTGATACAAAACAATATTGAAAAAGTATTAAACAGATAATATATTTTAATAAATCTATATTTTTTAGTTCCTTAATTTTCATTTTCTTCTCCCTCTGTCAGATTTTTTTCATGTTTATAATTATAGTAACGGAAATACTATTAAATAAAAGTAAAATTCATAATATTACCAGAAGTAGAAAAAAGCTATTTCATTGTATACCAATTACTTATCTTCATATTTTTGTTTTAAAGCCTGAATAACATTTGGATCTGCAAGAGTCGTTACATCGCCTAATGCGCGACCTTCTGCAACATCACGTAATAATCGTCTCATAATTTTTCCACTTCTTGTTTTAGGAAGTTCAGGGGTAAAAATAATAATTTTAGGACGAGCTATGGCACCAATTTTTTTTGCAACGTGTTCTTTTAGTTCTGACTCCAGACTTTCTTCCGCTGAAATTTCTTCTTTTAGAATAACAAAAGCAGCAATCGCTTGGCCCTTTATTTCGTCTGTTATCCCCACCACAGCCGCCTCAGCTACAGATGAATGATCAACCAAAGCACTTTCAACCTCCATAGTTCCAATATTATGTCCAGCCACATTCATGACATCATCAACTCTTCCTAACAACCAAAAATACCCTTCTTTATCTTTGTTAGCCCCATCTCCTGGAAAATAAGTACCATCCCATTTGCTCCAATAAGTATCCTTAAACCTTTGATCATCTCCATAAATCCCACGCAACATCGAAGGCCATGGCCGCGTAATGGCTAAATAGCCTCCTCCTTCTGTAAGCTCTTCACCGGTTTCATTTAATACGACAGCCTTGATGCCAGGTAAAGGTCTTGTAGCTGAACCGGGTTTGGTAGCTGTTAAACCAGGCAGTGGTGAAATCATAATACTTCCTGTTTCCGTTTGCCACCACGTATCAACAATCGGAATTTTTTCCTTACCAATCTCCTTATGATACCAAATCCAAGCCTCAGGATTAATCGGTTCGCCCACGGTTCCTAATAACTTTAATGAAGACAAGTCAATATTGTCAATCCATTGGACACCCCATTTCATAAAAGCACGAATGGCTGTTGGTGCCGTATAAAAAACAGAGGCCTTATGTCGTTCAATAATTTTCCAGAAGCGATTTTTTTCAGGATAATCCGGCGTTCCTTCATAAATCACCTGTGTGACACCATTAGCCATAGGCCCGTATACGATGTAACTATGACCTGTGATCCAACCCACATCTGCCGTACACCAAAAAATGTCATCATCCGTTAAATCAAACACCATCTTTGATGTGGCTAAAACAGATGTCATGTATCCACCTGTTGTATGAATAATTCCTTTTGGTTTCCCTGTTGTACCAGAGGTATATAAAATAAATAAGATATCTTCCGAATCCATCTCCTCAGGCGGGCAGAAGTCATCAACGTTAGTCACTAAGTCATGATACCAATAATCTCTATTTGATTTCATTTCTATAGAATTGTCACATCGCTTCACAACAACAACATTTTCAATAGAAGGGCAGTCTAAAACAGCTTCATCGCACGTGCTCTTAAGCGGTATAATTTTTCCTCGACGGAAGCCACCGTCTGCCGTTATTAATAATTTTGCTTGTGCATCATTAATTCTACCTTTAAGAGAATCAACACTAAACCCGCCAAAAACAACCGTGTGAATTGCGCCAATCCGTGCAGCTGCCAACATCGCATAGATAGCCTCAGGAATCATAGGCATATAAATAGCAATGCGATCTCCTTTTTTAATACCCAAAGATTTATAGACATTAGCCAACTTGTTAACCGCAAGATAAACATCATCATATGTTATCGTTAATACATCTTTAGGTTTTCCTTGGTCATTGGTCGGTTCCCCCTCCCAAACCAGGGCCGTTTTAGAACCCTTTCCATTTTTGACGTGACGATCCACACAGTTATAACAAGCATTTAATTTTCCCTTTATAAACCATTTGGCATACGGCGCCTTCCATTCTAAAATTTTCTCCCATGGAGATATCCAATCTAATTTTTTTGCCCATTGAGCCCAGTATTCTTCATAATTTGAATCCGCATCTTTATAAACCGAATCGTTATTATAAAAAGCCTGAGCCTGAAAATTTTTTGATGGTACAAATTTTCGATTTTCTTCTAATAACACATCAACTGTTTGTTTGGTTTTAGAATCAGACATATCGACTCCTATTTTTTAAAAATATCAAACTACAAATTTAATCTAACGAATGAGACTTAAAACTTTCTTAAAATGTTTATGTTCGGAACTTCGTAATAACTCACATATAATCATTTCGGTGTTTGTTAGGCCAGCGCCTATTGATTTCATACGGTTGATGGCACTTTTTTTGTTAAATATTGATCTAGAAGAAACGGCATCTTCAACAACTGCAACATTATATTTTGCATTTAATAAATCGAAGGCCGTTTGATAAACACATACATGTGTTTCAATACCACATACGATAATATCTTTACGTTTCAGAGCTTCTAATCTAGCTTTAAAAGTATCATTTAAATAGCAACTAAAAGATGTCTTGCTGATAGGTTCATCCTCATCAAAATAATGTGAAATGTGATCAATGGTTTTGCCGATCTTCTCTGGTACTTGTTCTGTAAAAATGATTGGTATCTTCAGGATACGGGCCGACTTTACAAGATTAATAATATTGTTGTAGAGCTCGCCCTTTTCAATCATTAACGAAGCAAGCTTACCTTGTACATCAATAACCACTAATATACTGTTTTCAATTTTAAACATTTTTATTAAAAAAGGATAACTCTAATGAAATGAAGTTATCCGATTAATACCTTAATTGTATGTAAATAACATATTTATTTGATTTTTTTAAGCATCTGCATTTTCTTCTATTTTAATGACGTAATATCATAAAAAAATGTTCCAATCAAGTTAACGCCTTAGAAATCGCCTCAAGAACTCTTGCATCATCAAATGGTTTAACAACATAATCAACAGCCCCTAAACGAATTGCTTTCATTAAGGATTCTCTTTGGTCAATGGCTGTAACCATTATAATTTTTGCAGCCTTGTCAAAGGCAAGAATTTCTTCTAAAGCTTCAATACCAGTTTTCTCAGGCATAACTATATCCATTGTAACTAAATCAGGCTTTAGATCCTTGTATAACTTCACAGCTTCTTCACCGTTGTTCGCCTCACCTACAACCTCATAACCCTGTTCTGTCACAATATTCTTTAACTTTAAACGAATGATTGGCGCATCATCAGTTAATAATAATTTTTTTGACATAACTATGCTCCATTTTTCTACTTTTCTTGCGCATAAAATTTAGTGGTAGATATCCCCAATAATCGAATTTGTTCTATAATTTTTGCCATTTCATTGACGGATAACTGAAGATTTTTTACAAGAGGCTTTAAATCCTCCCTCTCCTCATCAGATTTGAATTGATTTAATTTAGCTTCCAAAACGTCCAAAGACCCCATTAAGACTGCTAAGGGCTGACTTATTTTATTCGTATGCTCACCTGCCACATCTAAAATTGACTTTGCAGATGTCATTTCAATGGCAATAAGATGCGTATTGACACGAGCTATTAATTCTTCAGAAGATGTCCCCTTTTGAACAAAATCATTTGCTCCGGTTTTTAATAACATCACTCTCACATCATGTGATTCATTAGCCGTAATCATAATAACAACAATATGTTGTAACTCTGGGTTCGAACGTACCTTTTTTAAAAGTTTTTCACCATTTATATCAGGCATTTCATAGTCGCATAAAACGAGATCTACCTTATTATTTTCTAAATATTTTAACCCCTCACTACCAGAACCAGCAACTGAAACCGTATACCCAGCCCCATCTAACATCGCTTTGTAAAGATCTCGTGAAGCCTGGGCATCATCAACAACTAATATTTTGTAATCTTTCTTTTTTCTTTTTAGAATGACCATAGGTTCCTATTTTTGTTAGTAGCTCAATTACACTAATTGAATATCTGATTCATTAAGCCTTGAATTTCTCAATTTTATTATTTCAATTATCTGTTTAAACATCTCCATATGAAAGGGTTTAAATATAAAATCTAGAGCCCCACTGCTTAATACTTCTTTAACTTGTGATTCTGTTGCATAACCAGCCATCATAACGGTAGTTAACAATGGATTACGCATGTGTATTGTTTTCATCAATGACATACCATTGATCATAGGAAGTCTCAGCTCTATTAAAACAACTTGATATTTCTTTTTACTCATTATTAGCATAGCTTCATCAGCATTAGAAGCAAAATCTGCACTAATATTATTAAGATTTAAATAATCAACAACGCACTTTGCAAATAATACATTGTTATCTACAACTAAAACATTGAAATCATTTGTTTTCAAATTCCAGCCCCAAAACCTAGAATGCGTTCACTCCCATCAATTGGCAGTAAATACATATGACAGTTTAATTCTGTTTCAACAATCTCAAATAAACTTTCTATTAATAAAATTTTATCTTCCTGCAAAGCCATATCCATTATTAACTCAGAGAAAAGTGTTCCAGAGAAATCACGTATAACAGAAGGTGGCTCAGGTAACATCTTTATCTGAAAGTCTGATGCAAAAACATTAGAGATGGCACTTGATAATATATTACCAATTTCCTGAACAGTACTTGAAACATATTCATCATATGCTTTTGTTGTACCAACCTTTTGTCCTATAAATAGATCTGTTAATATGAAAGCATCTTCTAGTTGAACATAAAATAAAAATTTAAAGGGCGCATCGCCCGACAACAAAATAAATGATCCAATGGCCTCGAAGTCAGATTGATTTACGCTAGCCGTTATCTCTGTAATATCTACAAAATTGACATTCTTTAATTCAATTTTTGCAGTTGTGTTAAGCATCTTAGTCAATACTTCTGAGGATTTTTCAATGCTGTGTTCAGCGACTAGCTGTACCGCACGATTTACATTTTCATTTGATTCCATTTAATTAAAATTCCTCTGGTTCTTCACCAAAAACACGACAATGAACCTTACCAGTATCCAAAAAAAAATCAACTTGAACACCCTTATCTCCACCCGTTTTTGAGTTTATGATACGAATGTTGTGTTGTTTTAGAATAATTTTTGTAGCATCAATGTTTTGTTCACCTATATTACTAGTTACCATCCTCAAAACTTTTCCTCCACCAAAAATCTTTGCCGTCAAAGAGTCTTTAGGGATTGTGTATTGTTTTTTCATTGATTCTAGTAAATCATGGATGCCTGTATCTGCAAACTTAGCACGTTTAAAAGTGGGTTTTTCATGATGACCGGATGAGTCCGGTAACATTATGTGCAGCATACCACCAATTTTTTTACTATCATCATATAAACATATGGCTATACACGAACCTAATGTTGTACGAATAACATATGGAGCTTCACCAATTTTATAGTCTCCTATACCAACGACTAACTTATTATTTTCTGTCATGTCTTAATTAGTAGTTTTGAATTTGAGATAGAATTTCGATAAGATAAACTTGTTTAGCGAACATTAACTTTTTGCTGCGCTTCACGGATAATTGATGTTGCATCTAAAATAAGAGCTATACTTCCATCTCCTAAAATCGACGCACCACTTATGCCTTGGACATCTGAAAAATGGTCCGGCAAAGATTTAATAACAATTTCGTCTTCTCCAATTAACCGATCAACTTCCACTCCAATTGTTTCATCCCCATCTGTAAGAACCACGATTTTCCTTGAATTTTTATTTTCATTACTTTTGGTATTCATCCTTAAAATTGTTTCTAGATCAACTAGGCTTAAGGCATGACCTCTTAATTTTACTGTTGTATTTCCCTCTACTGAGAAAATGGAGTCGTCTTCAACTTTAATAATTTCAGAAACACATTCTAATGGCATAGCAAAAACTTGATTATTGATAACCACTAAAAGAGCTTGAATAATGGCTAAAGTAAGAGGAATCTTAATGCTAAAATTTGTTCCTCGACCAAGTTCAGTATCGATTTCTACCGTTCCATTTAATTCTTCAATAGTTCTACGCACAACATCCATACCAACACCACGACCTGAAATACCGGTAATTTGTGCAGCTGTACTAAAACCTGGCATAAATATGATTTGAAATTTTTCTTTCTCTGTCATTTGATCTAGCTTTTCTTGTGTCAGTATTCCTTTTTCTAAAGCTTTTTCAGATAGTTTGTTTGAGTCCAACCCTTTACCATCATCATTAATTTGGATACATATATTATTTCCTTCATAAGATGCTGACAATTTAACTGTTCCCGCTGCTGGTTTATCTGTTAGAGCTCTATCTTCGGTTGTTTCTATACCGTGATCAACAGAATTTCTAATCATATGTGTTAAAGGGTCCCCCAATTCATCAACAATTTTTTTATCAAGCTCTGTTTCTTCACCATAAATCTCTAAATTAATATCTTTTTTTAATTCTTTAGCAATATCGCGAACCAACCTTTTAAAACGAGTAAAAACGCCCTCAATAGGAACCATCCTCGTTGACATCACACCTGATTGGATGTCGCTTGATAATTTACTCAAAGCGCTGGTCGCCTCATCGAGACTATAAAGTTTTGTGTTAACCTCTTTCATTGAAAGTTTGTTCGATAAATTAAACATCTCAGATTCCAGTAAGCCAAAAATTTTATTCAATCTATTTGCATTTGCATTCTCATCCCCGAGTGATTGGGATGAATTTTTTCTTAACGCCATCTTTAATTCAGCAATTTTTCCACCAACTTGACTTAAACGCGTAACATTTTCCTTTGATTGTGAAACTTCATGTTTAACCTCACTAACCAACTGTGCAAATTTTGCTCTCGTAATTACAAGTTCTCCTGCTAAATTCATAAGGCTATCTAGCCTCCTAGTATCGATACGCATTGTTGTCACTTCAACGCCAGCAGTTTTGGTTGTTGATGGTGTTTCTTTTTCTTTCATAGCAACCTCTTTTTTTACAGTTTTTGTTGGATTTGCCGTTTTTGTCGTAGGAGCAACTTCTTGAACTAAAGAGACTTCTTCTTTTTCAATATTAATTACTTCAATTTGATCAATGCTAATGGCAATATCAATGTCCTTTAACAATTTTGAGGTTGTCAAAATGACACCAACGTATACGGCCGTTTCTACATTATCATCGATTAATTCGACATCAGGTTTACAATGAATAATTTCTCCTAGCATGGCTAATTTTTCATTACAAACATTTGCTTTAATGTTTTTTGTTACACAATTTGCATCAACAGCATAACTGACTCGAAACACATTTAATCCATCTTTTGTTGCATTCTCTTTTAAAGCTGTCAAGTTTTCAGGCAAATCACTAAATAATTGTGAAACATCAACAGAGTCACCTGTCGTTTCATTAAGAGATTTAGTTGATTTTTCAAGTTTTAATTTATCAATACATTTTTGAAGCTTTTGAATGACATCAGTATTATTCAAAAGGGCATAGTTTGTTTCGCGAATTTGAGCTGCGGAGTTTTTTATCCAATCAATCCCTATAAATAATGTAGAAACTATATCCGATTCAGGAACTAGCTTTTCTTCCCTGTATTTTGACAACAAATCTTCCATTTTATGCGCAACAAGTTCAATATCGTTTCTTTTAATTATGCCAGATGAGCCTTTGATGGTATGTGAAATTCGAAATAATTCATTAACAGCTTCAATAGGATCAACTTTATTTTCTTCAAGTTGAATCATAACTTCATTAAAACGATCAATATTTTGAAATGTATCATCTAAATAAGCTCCCACATATTTTAAAAAATCCTCGCTAGGGGCAGCTACTTCAGTCGCGGCTTCTACAGGCGGCGTTATTTTTTCTTGAGAAACACCAGCTTCTTCACTTGTCGTTTTAGCAGAATCTGTTTTCCCTGATGTTCCATCTAAAACGGCTTTTATTTCAGTAACAACATCAGTGGTGTCCCCTTCATCCGTACCATCCGATTTTAAACGGTCCAATAAAGAACTCAATGTATCAAAAGCGTTGAATAAAACATCTATAATATCAATTGTAAGCACAAGTTCACTATTTCGAACACGATCAAGAATGGTTTCCATCTCATGCGTTAATCCTGAAATATTTGAAAAATCAAGAAAACTTGCGGTGCCCTTAATCGTATGTGCCGCCCGAAACATTGTGTTTATCATATCTACAGAGACTTCTTCATCATTCTTAAGAATTTCTTCAGCTTTAAGAAGATTATCATTTAACTCTTGTAGATATTGTTCACTTTCTGAGAGGAATTCAGCAATAATTTCGCTTCTATCATCGTCTATCTCTGAGTCACTCATATTTTAGTCCTTCCTTAACCTTTAGTTTAGGTTACAGATTTTTGAGATGGCTTTACTAAAATTTTGAATATCTAATTCTAAATCAACAGCACCAGCGTTGTTAGCAGCTTTTGGCATTCCGTAAACAACACAGCTTTCTTCATCTTGCCCAAGAACATAGGCACCTTTTTCATGTAATTTGACCAGCCCTTTTGTTCCATCATCACCCATACCTGTTAATATCAATCCTAATATACTCCCTTTAAAATTTTCACTTACAGAGTCAAATAGCACATTACACGATGGACAAAAACCAGAAACTTTTTCTTCTCCAGCTAAAGATAAATAAGGACCCGTGGAACCAGATTTAAGTCTCATTTGAACTCCTCCACGCGCTAGATAACACCAACCTTTTTTTATTTTGTCTCCCTCTTCTGCTTCTTTGACATTAATTTTTGATAATTTGTCTAATCTTTCAGCAAAACTTTTTGTAAATTTTTCAGGCATATGTTGAACCCAAACGATCGGAGGACATTCTTCTGCTAAATGTGGTAAAAATGCAGTTGATGCCTGAACCCCTCCTGTTGACGATCCTAGTGCAATTAGATCAATTTTTCTCTTAGGTAGTACGCTTAAATCAAATATCTTCTTTTTCGTTATGTTGCCATCTGGTGCTGTTTTATTAATAAGCTTAAACTTATTACGTAAAATAATACCCTCTATTTTACGAACAAGAGTATGAATTATCTCATCAATGCCTAAGGCATCCGATGCTGGTTTGACAAGATAATCAACAGCCCCATATTCTAAGGCTTTAATAGTTACTCTAGAGCCTTCATTCGTCAAAGAACTAAACATAAAAACAGGTAGTGGACAATCCTTCATGATACATCTCAAGGCTTCAAGACCATTCATGACAGGCATTTCGCAATCTAATATTAACAAATCAGGCTTTTTTAATTTAACTAAATCAATAGCTTCTTTGCCATTTTTGGCCTGACCAACAACCGAAACTTTTCCTGTAGCTTCTAATTTTTCTTTTAAAACACTTCTTAAAAAAGCAGAATCATCTGCTAAAAGTACATTAGTCATACAATATTAAGTTGATTTCTGAAACATACTCGAACGAATGAGTGTAAAATTTGAATTTATATCATTGATAGTTTCCGACAAACTTATAAACAAATAACCGTTCGATGCAACATTTTTTTCAACATTTGAAACAATTTCTTGTTTTGCTGGTTGATCGAAATAGATAAGAACATTTCTCATAAATATAATATCAAATTCTTTTTCAGAAAAGGCCTTTTTTAAATTGTGATTTGAAAATTGAACCTTATTTTTTATAGAGTCAATAACTTTATATTCTGGTTTCGAGCCTTTAGATGCTTCTTCAATAGTAAAATATTTTGACACAAGAGAGTCCGGTGTTTGTCTTAAGCTTCTTTCATCATAGACGGCATTTCTAGCAAAGCTAACAACAGACGTATTGATATCTGAGGCAAAAATAGAATAGGTTATGCGTGAATTTTTTTTTGTAAATTCTTTTAAAAGAATAGAAAGGGAATAGGGCTCTTCGCCTGTCGAACAGGCAGCACACCAAATTTTAATTTTTGACTTTTTTTCAGCAAGAGTAGGAAGAACGACATCATACAAATAATTCATTTGAACAGAATGTCTAAAAAAATATGTTTCATTTGTCGTTATAGCATTTATAAATTCTTCAGTTTCTTCACTATTAGGTTTCTTAACAACATCAATATACTCAGCAAAATCTTTTAAACTTAGTTCATTAACACGTTTGCCTATACGAGCACTCACCAAATGCTTTTTTGAGTCTCGTAACATGACCCCTGTTTTTTGATACATCAAATCTCGAATTTTTTTAAAATCAATATCTGAAATATCTTCCATTGGTTTTATTTAGTATTACCTACTCCTATTTCTCTAATGACATCTTCTTGTAACTTGCCTAAATCAATAATTGTCACCATTCTCCCTTCAAGTTCGCCAATACCAACAACGCAATCTTTATCAATATTTGAGGCAACAGATGGGGCTGGGTCTATTTTTGATTTTGACAATTTAATGTTTTCTAATATTTCATCAACAATAAAACTAAAAGAAACACTACCGACCTCAGCGACAACAATTTTTGTTTTTTCACTAAAGGCAACATCCGCCAAATTAAACTTAATTCTTAAATCAAAAACACTGATTACGCTACCTCGAATATTTATAACGCCTAAGACAAACTTAGGCATTTGAGGAATGTGCGTAATCATTTGAACACGATTGACTTCTTGAATATCAATAATCCTAACGGCATATTCTTCGTTTGCAAGTTTAAAACAAACGAATTGCTCCACATCATCAGAATCTTCCACATTTTGAATGTCTAACATATTGTCAACTGTTAAGTCTTCTACCATTGTTAATCCTTATCTAGAAGGTTTTTAACCAAAACTTAATTTTTCTTCATCATTATTATCTTTGGCTCTTGCTTTAGTTTGTGTGTTTCCTTTTTTAGCAGTAATTGTTACAGGTTTTGAAGGCAGCTCTGTTGTATCGTTAGATTTTGTTTGAGTGGACTCTCTAGATTCTCCACCATCTTCCGATACACGAAACCGACCAACAAGGTCAATAAGTGTTGCCGATTGTGCTGCCATTTGTTCTGAAGAGGATGCCAATGACTCAGAAGCGGTAGCATTCCCCTCGGTAATGGCTGTATTTTCTTCCATGGTAGCTGCTTGTTCAGATGTTGCATTAGAAATACTTTTTAACTGCTCTGCAACACTAGTAATATCCACAAGCATTTCTTTTAAACTATCACCAGCTTCTTTGGATAGATTAACACCTTGTTCAACTTGGTTAGAACTCTCAACGATAAGATTCTTAATATCTTTAGCAGACTCAGCACTTCTTTCTGCTAACTTTCTTACCTCATCAGCAACCACAGCAAAGCCCTTACCATGCTCACCAGCCCGAGCAGCTTCAATGGCCGCATTTAAAGCAAGTAAATTTGTTTGATCTGCAATGTCTGTTATTATTTCTACGGCTTCCGTTATCTGCTTTGAGCTTTTTTCTATTGAGCCTATAGCTTCAATAGTATTATCCATACCTTCAGCCGTTTTTTCCGCTTTCTTGGACACACTTTGAGCCGAATCATCAGCAGATGATGCACTGGTTGAGTTAGATTGGACTGAACTTGATAATTCTTCAAAACTTGCAGATTGCTGTTGCGCACCATCTGAAATTTTACTAGCACTTGTAGCAATCTCGTCAGTTCCTAAATTTAATTGTTGAGATGAAGATTTCACTTGTATTATGATATCTTCAATTTTAGTTACAAATTTGTTAAAATTATTAGCCAAGTCTCCTAATTCATCTTTATTCGCTATCTGTATTCTTTTTGTTAAATCCCCTTCGCCTTCTGCAATATCCTGCATATTTTTATTTATATAATTAATTGGTTGCGTAATCGATTTACTAACAAAAATACCTGTTACAGCAACAATACCAGCAATGATAAGTGCGACAAGAAGAACTTGCCAGGTTAAACTTTTTATAGGCGCCATAATTTCACTTAATTCAACCTCGGAAATTAAAAACCAATCTAGCCCTTCAATATCTATTGTTGAATATGAAGATACAACTTTTTTTCCTTTATAATTTACATCTTCTATTGTACCGGTTTCTCCAGCCACAGCATTTTTACTAGACTCATTTTCAACCTTAATTTTTTGAATGGTTGATTCTTCTGAAAATCTGGAATCCGATTTAAAAAATTTATCAGAACCAATTATGAAACTTTCACCTGTTTCACCCATACCAGAGTGCTCTTGAACTACTTCATTAATCCCATCAACAGGCATTTGAAAAACTAAAGCTCCTAGTAGCGTGTCTCCATCATATATTGGTGAAGCTGTAAAAGAGGCGGGTGCATTGTAAGAGGGCTCATAAAAATCAAAATCGACAATATTAACAAAATCTTTTTGTCCACTTAACAACGCCTCTTTCGCCGCTCTTGCAAAATTTGTATTGCTATATGGTCCATTAAACAATGAAGTTGCATAATCAACTTCCTTAAAAACAGAATATACAATGGCCCCATTTACAGGTTCAACCAAAAAGATATCGTAATAACCAAATTCTTGCAAATAAGAACGAATTATAGCGTGATATTGTTCATGCAATTTAGAATATATTGTACTATCATTGGCTTTTTCTAAGGCTTCTTTGGCACCAATAGGATGTGAATTATTTGCAATGTAGTGATATTGCAAGACTTTTGCTGCAACTGTTTTTGGCATCCAACGATCAACAGCACTGGTGTCTGAACCATCTGTGTTAGCCTGTTGATATGTATATCGGTCTCTTAGTTTCCCATCGATCGTAGATTTATTTTCCTTATAAAAGTCACCTTCTGAATCTTCAATTTTTGAATAAGCATACGAAAATTGTTTCATTGCCTGAACTATCATACCATTCTGTGAAAAAGTTTTTACCTGGCCCTTATATGAAGCCATATTATCTTCCAAAGATTTTTTCTTAATGGCACTAACAGCTTCTAATTTTTTTTGTAAAACGTCCGAAGTCATTTTTGAAGCCGATTTAATACTTAAAATTGAAACAATTAGCAAAGGAATCAAACCCAATGCCATAAAAAAGAAAATCAATTTTGTTTTAATTTTGAATTTTTTAAAAATGTTCATTTAAGAACCTCCAATTGTGTTTGTAGATTTAATATATTTTGTAAGCGTCCATTGATCAGTATCATCAATGCCGTCAAAGGAAACAGCAACGTCATATAAATTGCCTGGTTGCTCCTTTTGGCAACGTTTAACACAAGCAATTAATTCTAAAGGCTTTTCATAAGAAAGCTCCTCGGGTTTATAAAAAGTAGAGCTATATTTTTTAAAATGTGGTATATAAATTTTTAAATTCAAAATTTCTTTTTTAGAATAGCTTTTTTTTGAATAAAACAAAAGACCACCAACACTAATATTTTTTGTCTTAGAATTTTCTTGAGTGCTAAAATTATTTCGCCTTTGACAATCTAAGGAAAAATGTTTATTCAATCGGCTGTATTTTCTTTTCTCACTTATAGACATAATTTATCAACAGTTTCAACAAGCAAATCGATTTCTGGTTTTGTTAATTGCCCATTAGCACCAACTTTTCTACACTTATCGGCCAACTCATCCGTTATCATAGAAGAAAAGACAACGCACGGTAAATCCTTTAAGTCTTTCTCTGCGCGAACCTTACTAATTAAATGCAATCCATCCATCTGCGGCATTTCTATATCTGTAATAAGTAAATTGCAAAAATCACTTACATCTTTAAAACCTTCTGATTTTACCTCGTCTTGAAAGGCATTCCATGCCTTTTCACCATCTGTAAAAGCCTTAACTTTGTATCCAGCTGTTGAAACATAATCAACCAATAATTGACGTATATATGCAGAATCTTCTGCTATAAAAATTTGTTTAGTTGATCTATCGACTTGATTTGTTGATTTTGGCTTAGCATCGGCAACGCCTTCTAATCCAGCTTCGGGATTGATGATAGAAGCAATTTTTTCAAAATCTAGCAGAAATAGTATTCGATCTTCTATTTTGATAACTCCAACAGCATATCCCATTTTAGAATTAACTAATCCCGACGGGGCACCAACATCCTTCCAAGAAATACGATGAATGCGGGTTACTTCATTAACCCAAAAACCTGCTTGAAGTTTATTGAATTCAGTAACAATAATACGACTGGCTTTTGGGTCGTAATCAACATCAATTTTTAATTGTTTAGCAAGTGTAACAACAGGCGTAATTCTACCACGTAAATTAACGACGCCAGCTACGGATTCATGAGAATCAGGAACAGGAACAATACCAATATTTGCCCGAATAATCTCTCTTACCTTGGCAACATTAATTCCATAATATTCATTTCCGATTTTAAACTCAATAATTTCTAACTCATTCGTTCCTGCCTCTAACAGAATTTGCTGCTTATTATTTTCGCTCATTTTATGATCCTTATTTACTATTTGATTATGTTATTAATATAATCTACTGTTGATGTAAGTCAATAAAAAAGCAATATTTTTCACATCTTATACAAAACAACTAGGGAACCAATAGGTGGTGCTATAACGAATCTAAAATTTTTTTTGCTATCTCAACTGTTATTGGTTTTTTAATTAAAGAGATTGCGCCATTATCCTGTAATATTTTCTCTCTCTCGTCGGTAGCTTCTACAGTAGTTACGATTAATTTTTGGTTTGGAAATTTAGCTTTAATATTTTTTAAAATTGTCAATCCATCTTCTGCGCCTAAATTATCATCAAGGATAATCAAATCAAAATTTTCTTGTTTATCTAATAAAGCATAAAGCCCGTCAGGATCTAATGTTGTTTTGACATCAGCACCACACTCTAAAAAAAGATTTTTATGCTTGTTTAGTGCGAACTCGCCATTATCCAATAAACAAATTTTTGCCAATTTGATATCCTTTTTTTAAGCTATCTTTGATTTAAAATCCAAATATGCACTTTTTAACTGTGGGCAGAGTTTACTTATTTCTGCAATATCACTTTCCGCTTTTGAAAGTTCATCAATACTAGCAGCAATTTTTGAAACATGATCTATTCTTAAATTTGCATACACACCCTTTATTCTGTGCGCTATCGCTTGTATATCTTCATGATTTTGTTGTTCAATTCCTTTTTCTAAAGCTATTAAGTCAGTATCACATTGCGTAAATGAAGAAATTAATATACTCTTATAAACATCTACAGGAATACTTAACTCACCACTTTTTTCTTTAAGAAAACTATCTAGATCAAAGTCATTGTTTTCATTTTCATTTGACATAAATTTGTCCTAATTTTAAATTAAAATAAATTTAAACTTTTTTGCGTATCATCTTCTTGGATGTTATTTTTATTGAAATTTTTTGCCAAGATTATAACAAGAGAAACGATAACTATGGCTATAATCACAAATGATATAACCACCCATAATTGTGTTCTTTTCTTTTTTGGATCATAAAATATTGACATATCTAAAATTTAAGCTTCAAAGGTCTTGATTTTTTTCATCGCATCGTCTAATTTTTTTGCCGCATCCTTAGCAGATACAGTTACAATCTTCAATGTGATTTTAGACTCTTTTTTTTCTTCCTCTTCATTATTTGCTTTTTGAGCAACAGAATCATTGACTGTTTTTAACTCATCTAATCTATTAACTTCATTACTCTTATCTTCTAAACTTGTATCATTAGAATCAGATTTTTCTGGTTGAGCAGCTTCTACTGCTTTATTTAAGGCTTCAAGAGGGTCTCTATCCTCATCGCTCTTATTTAAAGGTTCATCATCAGATTTTGTTTTTGATTCATCAAGCGCGTTTTGAAGTGCTGTTAAAGGATCAGATTTTTCTTCTTTAGAGTCTTCAGTAGAATTACCAGGTGCCTTATTGGAATCATTAACAGCATTTTGAAGCATCGCTAAAGGATCTGCATTAGCTTCCTTCGCTTGTACACTCTTTTCGTCAGTTGGAGCAATTTTACTCAAAGCATCTAGCGCTTGTAACTTAGAGTCATTGACTGGTGTTTGGGCTGCAGAACCTTCACTACTTTCCATAACTTTGTAAGTAAATATTATTAGAAATTGAAAATCCTCACATTTAAAATTCATTTCTAAATTGGATGTTTTTTCGGTATCACCAGAAAATTCTAGATCAACGCCCATTACAGTAGATGGAATACTTATGTCAAAACCATAAGCTCCTTCAGCCCCCCCTAATTTCGTTTTAGCACCTCCGGCAATCATATTAATTAATTCACCAACTCCATCCGTAACATCGGAATCAACTTCCTCAATGTCCATATATAACATTTTTGAAACAATGAGGCACGCTGCTTTTGAAGATAAACAAGCAGCGATATTTCCTTCAACCTTACCAGTCACACCAATAGAACTGACAATCCCTTCATCAGCAGAAGGCAGTATTTTCTCGTCAGTTTCTTCGACACTCAAAGTAAGCGTGGCTGAAAATGTATCAACGACAGCTTCTCTTAAAGCGTCTTTTAATGCCTCTTGAATTTCCATATCAGAAAATTTCCTTTCACTAGATACATTTTGATTATTGCTGATAATTGGCGTATCAACAATATTTTTTTCATCTTTTTTCAATTCAAGAGAAGAGCTATCCCCTGAAGCATCCAAAGCCGTTAATTTGTCTAATGCAGAAGTGGACGCTTCATCAACTTTAGCTGTATTTAGTTTATAATCTAAAATAGCAAGTATTTCTATATTATCTACTTTGTACTTTTTTAATATTTCGATTGTTTTGCCTTGACTATTTGACTTAACAATTTTTTTACCTCGAACGGTAGTTGGAATACTAATATCAAAAGGATGTTCTTTATCTGGTCCACCGATCCGATTTTTCATCCCACCAGCAATCATGTTAAGCAACTCGCCTATACCGTCTTTGACATCACTGTTAAGTTCCTCAATTTCCATATACAACATTTTAGACACAATCTCACAGGCAATTTTTTCTGACATATAAATAGAAACAGTGCCTTCAAGAGATCCCGCTATTCCAATAGAACATATAAGGCTCTCCTCTACAGGTGAGATTGTGTCATCTAGGACTTCGGCTGATAACGCCATAGTTGTTTGAAAGACATCCAGAACAGATTCATTCAAAGTTACAATTAAATCATCATGATAGGACATAGCCTATATCCTTATGTTAACCCGCTGCGTTTAAAATTGGATCAATAGCTGCTTTTAATTGATCTGGTGTAAAGGGTTTTGGTATATAACCAGCCAAATTTGGATTAGCTGCTTTTGCCTCTGCAATTTTATCATCTGTTCCCTCAGTTGTAACCATAATGACAGGTATTTCGGCAACGGCAGGCACTTTAGCCACAGCACCGACAAATTCAATACCAGACATATTAGGCATGTTCCAATCGCACAAAACTAGGGCAACATCTTGGAAATTACCTGCTAAGGTTTCTATACCTACCGCCCCATCAGGTGCTTCTAAGATTTCATTTTCAAACCCAGCTTTTTTAATAATTTGAACAATCATTTTTCTTTGGACTCCTGAATCATCAATAACTAGAATTTTTTTCATTTCTTAACTCCCTTTTATTTGGATAATTATAAAAGTTATTAGCTCTTAATTTTGTCTATCGGTAACAAAACAAAATCAACAACTAAAACCTTCTTTTTCTTTATGAAGAAACTCATTTCTGTTAACTTTTCTTCATTATAATTAAATTCCACACCCTCAGGCACATCATTTCTATATTTTAAAGGGGCAGAAATAATTAACTCACCATAACCTTCATTTTTGATATCATTTTTAGTTTTTCCAGAAATAACATTATGAATTTCACCGCAATTATCCATAACAAACTCTTCATCTTCATCATCAAACCCAGTTTGCCCCAAGGCTTTTAATAGCTCCCGAGCATAAACCTCTTCTACATAAAAAACCATAGTTCCACAGGTATCTTTACTGTCAAATTTTGATTTATCAGCATAAAAATTAATAACTGAAATAAAACAGGGTCCATTAAATTTCTGAAGACCAAAAACTCTCATGCGGCTTTCATATTCAATGATATCTTTTTCCTCAAATTCAGGATCCTGGGAGAAAATAGCGCTAGCCATTGTTTCGCAGGTTTCTTCAACGGCTTTCATAACAATTTTAATTATTGGGTCATTTTGAATAACATCTTCTTCACTCATTTATTTAAACAACTCCTTATTTAGTTAATCATTCAAAACATTACTTACATCGAAACGTAAATTATCTCTTAAAGTGTTTCTCTTAGTCTCAACAGCTTCTTCTTCCTCTTGGCTTGATTCAAACGTTTCAATATCTGATTGCGTTGATAAAAGATTATCAAAATATTTATCCATTTGCGTATTAAGCAATCTTTCTACTTTTTCACCTCTTAAAACTTCATCTTTTTTAGTTTTTTGAATTTCCCCTTTGTTGATATTTGCAAAATCAAATGCCAATTTGTTTAGTACAAAGATAGAATCTTTAAGGTAATGAGAAATTTTCATACTATTATTAAAGTTGACAACATCTTTCGAAGGATCTGTGGCATTTTGCTTTAATTTATCTAAAACATTATTAAGTTGATCAATTTGTTTTAAATTTCTCAAATATATCTCTTCGATAAACTGAAAATTATTTTGCGACCTCTCTACATATTGTGACAAATCCTGCAAATTATTTAATGATGAACTTTTGTAATGGTTAAAGTGCTTTACCCCTTTTAATATTCCCTCATTTGTCATATTAACGGCTTTAGTCATTTTCTGAGAGAGAATAAGCAAGTCTTTTACGTCCGAGGTAGAGTCAGTACCTTTTTTTGCTTTGGTCCGTTTAGGAGCTTGTTTATCTTTTCTTTCAATTTTTCTAATAATTTTCTCAATCTGTTTTGAAACGCCTTGCATGGTCTGCGTTAAATCATTTAAGTTATTGGAATGAGCATAATAACCAACGATGCTCTTATTGACATCTTGAACTTGTTGGTGTTGATCTTTTATTATCTGTTTATTCTTTTGATATTGAATGTAGACCTCTTTAATCTTAGTTTGATTCCCCTCCATTTGTGCTGTCAATTTTGTAATTTCGTTCTCAACGTTTTTTGTTAAAACATTTCTATCGTGATAGGATGTTAATGCCATGTAAAAAGACTCGATAAATTCTTTAACATATTGCGTTAATCTTCTCGTTTCACCCTGTAATTCCGTTGTTGATTCTTTATAACTGCCTAAAATGTTGCGTACATAGTAAGCAATGAGTAGCAAGAATATAAAAATTGATCCAAGAATTAATATTTGAAATGTTTTGCTTCCGTTATTTTTTAATACTGTAGAATAGACTTTAGCATCATAATTTTGTCGATTTTTGCTATCTAATCGTCTTAACCCTAAATGCAAACTTAAAAATGTAGTCTCGAGAATCTTTTTAGAATTATTTATTGACCTTTCATATTCACTATTTAATTTTGTGGCATAAACCTCAAGCTTGTCTAACCTGTCTATAAGTTCAAGTTTTATAGCTCCGATCTCTTCTATTCCGTTTACGGCATTAACAACTAGAGAAAGTTCATTTAACGCATACCCCAACAAACGATCTTTTTGGGCCAAACTTTCGTTTTGTTCAACAAATAAATTCACAGCATCTAACATCTTTTGTGTTTCCCCACCTTCACCTTCTGGATTAGGAAACTTTAGATTAAGTTGATTGATTTGAAACTCTAAAACTGCTTTTCTTTTATTATCGAGATAACCAATATTTCTTATCTCACTTTTTATTTTTAATAATTTCTTTGAGTCAATTTCAGGAAAGCCGTTGAGATGAGAAATCAAAAGATTAATTTTTTTATCAATTACTTTTTCGTGAGACCCAGAGTGAGGAGAATTTTCAAATACCTGATCTGTTAGGGATTGGACACCATTTAATTGCTGAGTTGAGAAATCTAATCGTGCTCGAATACGATCAAATTTTTGATGGCTTGAGTTTAATTCGATGAGTGATTGAGGACGTGTCAACATGTACGTGACACCAATCATAAATATAAATACAAAATATAGTAAAAATCGAAGAATAGTTTTATTCATAATTTATTTAGTTAGTTAATAATAATTAATTATACCGTAACTAAATGGTTATGAAACAATTATTGTGTTTATTTTTTGTTTAAGAAAAGAAAGCAATGAGTGGATTTTAAGTAGGTAATTCCTAGTCTTATTTGTCTTTTTAAATTAGACGAATCGAAAATCAGACATTTTACTTTTTGCTTCAAGAATAACATTAACAATGTCTGCTCTACTAACAATACCAACTAATTTCCCATCCTTCGTAATCGGAACACGACGAATATGATTTCTTATAAAAAACTTACAAATATCAATGGCATCATCATTTTCGTTAAAAGAGATAACATCTACAGTCATGTAATCTTCTACGTTGTTTTTAATATCGAGATTTTTGTCGAGTAAAATACGTAACACATCTTTTTCTGTAAGAATACCTACAATAGATTCATGTTCGTCAACCACGGGTAAACCGCTGACTTTATTTTTAGAAAGCAAATCTAGAGCCTCATAAATCGGTGTTTTTGCTGATACCGTGTGGATATTTGTACTCATGATAGACTGAATTGAAAGCATTTTTGCCTCCTTTAAAATTGGTTTGATTTCAAGTCTGAAAATAAAAAAGTCCGAGAATGAAACCCTTAATGCAGACTATATAAGTATAATACGTATTTAACACATGCGAAAGGCAAAATAGCAATTCAATTATTACTTCATAAGTTGTTGAAATTAAAAGGCTTACAAAGTAAAAATTATCTAAAACATGAGATTTATCCTAATATAACAATTTTTCGATGGCAGAAAGCAATTCTGGCGTCTGAAACGGCTTTTTCATATAAAAATCAACCCCCGCATCCATCGCCTTTTCCTTCGATTCATCGTCCACCGAACCTGTAAGCATTATGACCGGAATTAAAGGTTCCTTAAATTGATCCTTGATTCTAGCTGTTAACGCGGATCCATCCATATCTAATAATTGTCCATCTGTAATCACCAAATCAGGCTTATTCATTTGCAGGACATCAAGTGCCTCTTGGCCAGACAAGGCCGTTAAAACTTCAAAATTTTTTGATCGAAGGATGTATGCCAATAATTTAATAAGATCTGGGGCATCATCGATAATGAGAATTTGAAAAGATTGTTTCTTCACAACTTCACTAACTTTTTGTAGAAGGCAATAAAAAGAAGAATGTTGAACCTTTACCAAGTTCTGACTCAACCCACATTTTGCCACCATGACGTTCAACAATAATTTTTGATATTACCAAACCTAAACCGGTATTTCCCGACTCTCTTCTCGCACCCGTCGTTAACTGTCCGAATATTCTAAATAATTTTGAAATATCTTCTTTTTTAATCCCAACGCCTGTATCTTTAATTGCAATACAGATAATGCCTTGCTGCACACTAGAAATAATGGAAACTCCACCCTTTTTTGTAAATTTTGTTGAATTTTCAATCAAATTTAACAAAACCTTCTCAATTTTTTCTTCATCAAACATGCAAACTGGTAACTCTTTATCTAATTTCAGAGTGATTTCAAGTCCTTTCTCTACAATTGCTGGCTCGCATTTATCTTTAACGCTTTTAATTAAATCATTAATATTTCCTTGAGCTAATTTAAAATTTGTTTTTCCCATTTCAAGCTTTTGATAATCAACAACATCATTGATGAGACAGTCCAATCTATCTAAATTTCTTTTTGCTGTATTTAAAAAGTCTTGTTGCTCTTCGCTAATATCACCGGCCGAACCATCCAAAATTATACCTATACTCCCTTGAACAGCTGTTATTGGACTTTTTAATTCATGGGCAACCATATTTAAAAAATCATCTTGCATCTTTGATGCCTTTTCAATACCTTTTTCAGCAATTTTTCGCTTACTTACATCATTAAGGACCCCGATAGATCCCGTCACAACACCTTCTTCATTCTTTAATATACTTAAAGTTAATCCAACATCAATTATCTTATTATCTTTTCTTTTTATTTTTGTTTCAATATTATGCCGACTTCCTGATTTACGAAAATCCGCTGATCTAATTTTCTTCCATTCCTCAGGTGGATAGAGCAAACTCACTTGTTGCAAGTACAACTCTTTTTTTCCCATACCTAAAAGCTCTTCCGTATTTTTATTCCAAGAAACAATCCTTTCTTGATCATCAACAAACATAATCGAGACGCCGGAATTTTCAAATATTAATTTGTAGCGCTCCTCAGCTTCTTTTGCATCAACTTCCACTTGATTTAGTTCTCTGTCTCGATTAGAAAAATTTGTAATATCCGTAATGACAACCAGTATTCTCGAAGGCTTACCATTTTCATCTCTAATTAAATTTTCAGACACCAAACCAATCTTGATGGAGTTATCTTTTGTTCGCAATTCTATTTCATAAGGTTCTAAATCTTCGCCTTCGAGTCGATCGGAAAATTTTTCTAATATTCTCATTTTGCTATCTTTTGGAATAAAGGGTAACATTAAAATATTTCTCCCCACATATTCCTGTATATCATATTGCAACCAGTCTGATAATTTATTATTTAACTTCACAATCTTTCCGTTTATGTCCACCACAACAATTGCTTGTGGGGATAGGTTAAATATCATTTGATAATCGAGAGGCTGTGGCAAACTTTGTCCTTTGAGACTAAGGTTTTCTTCAATAAGAAGTCTCGCGACATTGACACTATTACTCCCTAAAATATCAGCATGAGCAGGCTTCTTCTCTTTTAATTCTTCATGAATATCTAATTTTCCAGAAACATCAAAAACGATATTTAAGGTTGGATCTTTAAGAAAAGGATTAAAATCGGAAGCTATTTGAAGACCTAATCGATTGGCCAATTCAATGGCGGGGGTATCCAATTCGGAGGCAACAACAGCAAGGATACGCACGGTTGTTGTGTTACTTAAAATTTCAAGCAGAGACTTACAATCATCGCCTGATCCAATAATAAGAGCGCTATATCCGCTATTTGACATTCTTAATTTAGTCCGTTTTAAGATTTGCTTGTTTTAATAATTTAGAAACGCAGGATAATAATCCATCACGATTAAATGGTTTGGAAAGATGTTCATCTGCACCAGCTTTTTTAGCAGAATTAATAAGACTTAACGATGTATGTGATGTTAGTAATATTATGGGAATAATAGCTGTCTCTAGGCGAGATTTCAAAATGTTGATTGCTTCAACTCCATTCATTCCCGGCATATCATAATCAATGACAATCAAATCAGGCTTTTCTTTAAAAGTAGTCACCACACCTTCTTTACCATTACTTGCCTTTATAACACTGTATCCTGAAAATTCCAAGATTTTTACAATAATCTTTTGGACATCTTCATCATCTTCAACAACCAAGATTCGAGACCCACTACTTTTTGGTTTCTCACGCACTTGGGGCTTGATTATTTTCTTTTTCTTTTCGACAATTATTTCTTCTTTTGGTGCACTCTCCTCCGAAATAATATCTTTAACAATATTTTCTTCTGGTTCTTGAGTTTCAAAAACAATAGGTTCTTTTTCAGCTTCAACAAAAGGCACATCTTCCGAAACAATCGGTACTTCTGAAACTTCTATTTTTGACTCAAGGGCAGCCTCAAGAGCTAATTGCTCTTCATCCAAATCTATAGCATCTTCTTCATCTAACTCAACCTCATTGCTTGTTTCATTTGTTTCGATTTCCTTATCTTCCTCTTGATTTTCAACGGCTTCTTCAGGTTCTATGGTTTGATCTTCTTTTAATATTTCAACAGGTTCTATTTTTTTTACTTTTTTAACAACTTTAGCTTTCTTTACTTCTTTGACTTCCTCAACAGCTTCCTGCGCCTCTATTTCCTCCAACTCCGCTACAGGTTCTGTTCTTTTTGGCACTTTTTTCTTTTTAACCACTTCAATTTCTTCAGATAACTCATCGTCAATATCGTCGTTAACCTCCATAGTTCTATGTGACAGTTCAGAATCATCCTCCTCCACAGGCGGCAATGTCTCGGCCCCCTTGGTTAATGTCCCTACAGATTTTGTAACCTCTTCAAAAGTTGTAATCCCTTGAGCAATTTTCTCTATCGCAGAAATTTTTATCGCTTTAAATCCACCCCTTATAGCTGTTTTTCTAATTAAAGCTTCATTCGATCCTTTTGCAATAATGTCTTTTAATTCTTGTGTAATTTTTAAAACCTCAAATACGGCTGTTCGTCCAAAATAACCTGAATAACCACACTGTTGACATCCATCCCCTTTATAAAATTTTGTAATATTATACTCATCGATCAAATCTTGATATTCTTCTAAATAATCAGCATCAGGCGTATATTCAACCTTACATTTGCTACAAATAACTTTTACTAACCGTTGACTAACAATTAAAATAACAGCTGAACCAATCATATAAGGATCAATACCAATATCAGCCAATCTTGAAATTGTAGCAATGGTGCTATTGGTATGCAGAGTGGATAATACAAGATGACCTGTAATAGAAGCTTTTAATGCTATTTCAGCCGTTTCTAAATCCCTAATTTCTCCAATAAGAATAACGTTAGGGTCTTGACGTAAAATACTTCTTAATCCAGAAGCAAACGTGACACCTCGAGCAGGATTAACTTGAATTTGATTAATCCCCTCATTAACAAATTCAACAGGATCTTCAATCGTAACAATATTGGTTGTTTCACTTTTTACATAATTTAGAGCAGCGTATAACGTAGACGTTTTACCAGATCCTGTTGGTCCTGTTACAAGAACCATGCCTTGCGGCTGAGTAATCGCTTTTTGAAAAGCATTCGCCTCTTTTTCATTAAATCCAATTTTTTCCATATCCGTCTTAGCTTCAGCAGCATCAAGAATTCTCGCTACAACTTTTTCACCGTAATACGTTGGAATCGTTGAGATACGAAAATCCACCTTTCGTCCCTGGACAAGCAAATTAATGCGACCATCTTGAGGTTTCACATCTTGAGCGATATCTAAATTTGCCAATATTTTAATACGCGCAATCATCTTTGAATGCACGTTTTTAGGAACCTTCATAATATTTTTTAAATCACCATCAACACGATACCTAACATCAACATTTCCTTCTCGTGGTTCTAAATGAATATCACTGGCCCTTACTTTAATCGCATCACTTAATATTAAATTGATTAATTTTACGGTGGGACTACTATTTTCTTCTGTTTCAGCAATATCAACCGTCTGACCGCCAGACATTTCAATATGAATACCACTAGGATCTTCTTCTTGAACAGCAGCTTCAGCTTCTTCCTCAGCACTCTCATCAACAACATCATTCATCGCATCAAATAATTTATCATTAGATTGATAATACTCTTCAATATGTGTGTTAATTTCGCTTCTTGGAGCCAAGACGGGTTTTATAGGGACATCGTAAATATATCTTAAATCATCAAGAGCAACTACATCGTGAGGATTGCTCATGGCCAAAATTAAATTATCATCTTCTAAACAAATAGGAAATACGCCATGACGTTTGGCTAATTCGTAATTCATTTTTTTAACAACTTCAGGATCCAGATTCCCATTTTCAATATGATAAACTTGCATCTTAAACAAATCAACAGAAATGTCTAACAGCTGTTTTTCCTTAACATAGCCTAACTCTATTAAAGCTTCATGAACTGGCACTTTTAAAACTAAATGTTTTGCTTTAGCTTCTTTAAGTTGCTCTTCGCTTATTAATTGGTTTTTTAATAGTTTATCAACTAAAGATGCCACAACATCTCCCTTGGGTGTAGTAACACTTATATTATGACTACAGAATATACACTCTTACTTAGTTTAGCATTCGAAGTATATTTATTGTAACTCATTATACTTCATAATATTTAGCGGGCAAATGTTAAATCAGTTTTTTTATAATTTGATTTAAAACTATTAGGTAGGATTAATAACATGTGGACAAATTAATCTAAAAAATCTAACATATCTTTAACATGCACAAATTTCTCACGCGGTTTGCCTTTAGGTTGACCACGTTTTATTTCTTCATCATCAATTTTCTTCCATTCTTCAAAATTAACGTAACGAACATTATTCTCTTTTAGTAATTCTTCAAGCATTTTATTATCAGGATTTTTACAAGGATTCAATTCTTTGAGATCATCCAATAAATGCTTTATGGTTTCTTCAGAATCTGGTTTATTCGTACCAATAATGCCAGAAGGCCCTCTTTTAATCCAACCAACAGTGTATAAACCTGGATAAATCTGCTCTGAATCAGATACGCGTCCTTCTGTATTCGGTATAATCCCAGCCTGCTCTTGAAAAGGCAAACCTGTTATCGGCACACCTCTATAACCAATACTTCTAAAAATAATGCCACACTTTAATTCTTCCTTTTCACCCGTCCCTTTTGATTTTTGATGATTAGGCTCTCCAACTAACACATTTTTCTCCAAATAAATCTTCCCAACTTTATTCTCATCATCTATTCCATAAATCGCAGCAGGACTCTTTTTAAAATGCAGAACAAACCGTTTATTCTTTTTAGGCTCTTCTCTTTGAGCAAAATCTTCTAAAATCGAACAATTTTTCTTCTTCGGTGCATTTTTGGGATCTTCTAATTCAATTTGACTCGGATAACTTAATTCCATATCTTCTTTTCTTACGATGGGATCACAATTGGCTAGCTCGCCAAATTCTCTTAATTCGACAGGAGTAAAGGCTGCTTGCGCTGGGCCCCTTCGCCCAACGACATGAACGGTCTTGACTTTACTTTTAGATAACACATCTAAAGCATTTTGAGTGATATCCGTTTCTTTAAGTTCATCTATTGTTTTCGTCAATATTCTTGCCACATCCAACGCCACATTCCCTTGACCGATAATAACGGCTGTTTCGCAAGATAAATCAAAAACGTTTTCTTGAAAATCTGGATGACCATTGTACCAAGCCACAAATTCTGTTGCCGTATGATTTCCCTTAAGTTCTGAGCCATGAATACCCAATTTACGATCGGTCTCAGCTCCATTTGCAAAAACCAAAGCGTCAAAATACTTCCTTAGTTGGTGAACCGTTAAATCTACTCCAATTTCAACATTACCATAATAAAAAAATTGATCGTGAGCTGCAGTCTTTTCATATACTTTTATGACATTTTTAATCTTACTATGGTCTGGAGCGACTCCGAAACGGACAAGACCATAAGGCGTAGGTAAACGTTCAAACATGGACACAGAAATGGTTAAATCAGATTTATAAAGGGAATCTGCCGCATAGAATCCACTTGGACCACTTCCTATTATAGCAACTCTTAAAGGACGCTCTGGCGTTCCTAAATTATTTGGCATGTATTACTCCAACGTTTTATTTGTTTGTTGATAGGCCCCTAAAATATAAGAATTTTTCGATAACAGCTTTTCTATCCTCCCACCCCAAATCTTTATTGTCAACACACAATTATAGTTTTATTCCTTGACATTAAAGAGTGTTTTGTTAATCTGAATCTAATTAAATTTTACTAAATGTTTAACTTTCTGGACGTCACATTATGCTTATTGGAGTACCCAAAGAGACACAACCAGGTGAAAAAAGGGTTGCCTTAGTCCCAACACAAGCTGAAAAATTAATCAAAAAAGGTTTTGATATTCAAGTTGAATCAGGCCTTGCAAGTAGTATTGGTGTTGATGATACAGCTTTTACTAAAGTTGGGGTGAAGCTCACTGATAGAAAAAATCTCTTAAAAACATCAGAACTTCTTATTCGATTACGTAAACCCGCCCTTGATGAAGTTAGTCAAATAAAAACCAATGTCCTACACATCAGCTTTCTCGATCCTTTTAACGAAAGAAAGCTTGTAGAAGAATTTGCAAAACATAACATCAGCGCCATTAGTATGGAAATGATTCCTCGGACAACTATTGCACAAAAAATGGATGCGTTAAGCTCACAAGCTAATCTAGCAGGTTATGTCGCTGTAATTTTAGCCACTGAAAGACTAAATAAAATTTTACCCATGATGATGACACCATCAGGGACAATCACCCCCTCTCGCGTTTTCATTATTGGGGCCGGTGTTGCTGGTTTACAGGCCATTGCTACAGCTAAAAGACTTGGAGCTCGCGTTGAAGCTTTTGACACACGCCCTGTTGTCGAAGAACAAGTACAATCTCTTGGAGCCAAATTTGTTAAAATCGATTTAGGCGATACGGGTCAAACAAAAGATGGTTATGCGAAAGCCTTGAGTCCTGAACAAATTGAAAAACAACGTCAAGGCATGGCCAAAGTATGTGCGAATTCCGATATCGTTATAACAACGGCCCAACTATTTGGACGTAAAGCTCCTGTCATCTTATCAAAAGATATGGTGGCTCAAATGAAACCTGGAAGTATTATTATTGATATGGCTGTTGAAACAGGCGGAAACGTTGAAGGATCTAAACTAGATGAAGAGGTTGATGTCAATGGGGTTCGCATCATTGGATTAGGAAACTTACCAGGCCGCGTTGCAATCAATGCCAGTCAAATGTATTCAAGTAATCTTTCCAATCTTATTGAAAGCTACTGGGACACAGATAAAAAGACTTTTAATCTGGATGTAACGAATGAAATAATTAAAGGTTGTCTCATTACCCATGAAGGACAAATCATAAACGAGATGATAAAAAATCATTATAGCAAATAATTAAGGATTTCTTTATGGATGCAAATACCCTTATTTTTCTCTTCTTTATTTTAGCCCTTTCCATTTTTCTAGGCTTTGAACTCATCTCGAAAGTACCAGCAACGTTACACACACCTCTTATGTCAGGATCGAATGCCATTTCTGGAATAACCCTAGTTGGTGCAATCACATCAGCTGGTGGTGAAGGAAACCAGATCAGCATTCTTTTAGGCACGTTGGCCGTTTGTTTTGCTACGATTAATGTCGTTGGAGGCTATATGGTGACTGATCGGATGTTGGCTATGTTTAAGAAAAAAGATTCATCCACGGGAGATAAGAAATAACATGGATATTTATATCAACATCACCTATATCATTGCAGCCGTCCTTTTCATTTTTGGTTTAAAAAAATTAGGATCACCCGCCTCTGCTCGCCAAGGAAATTTAATTTCAGCTGTAGGCATGTTATTAGCTGTGATGGCAACATTACTCACTCAAGGTTTAAGTTTTCAATGGATTGCTATTGGCTTTGGTGTTGGTGCCCTCCTAGGTATTTTTTCAGCAAGACTTATAGCAATGACAGCGATGCCTGAGATGGTAGCTCTCCTTAATGGGACAGGCGGCATTGCAAGTTTATGTGTTGGTTGGTCCGTTTATCATTACATGCCTGATAACGATTTATTTACAAGTGTTACTATTTTTCTTTCTGTATTAATTGGTGGGGTCACCTTTACAGGGAGTATTGTTGCTTGGGGAAAATTGAGTGAAAAATTACCAGGAAAACCTATACTTTATGCAGGACAAAAATTTGTTAATATCATTATCCTTCTGGGAATTTTAAGCTGTGGCGTTTTATATTCTTTAAATCCAGCGAGCAGCTATACCCTCTTTATTATTGCCGTAATCCTATCATTACTCTTAGGGATATTAGTTGTCATCCCTATTGGTGGCGCTGATATGCCCGTCGTTATTTCTCTTTTAAATAGTTATTCTGGCATTGCCGCTTGTGCCGCTGGTTTTGTTATTCAAAATAATATTCTTATCGTCGCCGGTTCTTTAGTTGGAGCGAGTGGTATCATCTTAACGCAAATCATGTGTAAAGCCATGAATCGTTCCATAACGAATGTTTTATTTAGCGGTTTTGGATCCACGGGTTCGAAACAATCAACGGGAATTGAAGGTGAAGTTAAACCTATTACTGTTGAAGATGCTTTTTTTATTCTGGAAGCCGCATCAAGTGTTGTTTTCATTCCAGGCTACGGTATGGCTGTTGCTCAAGCACAACATACTGTGAGAGAATTAGCTGAACTTCTTGAAAGTAATGGTGCTGAGGTTCGCTTTGCGATTCATCCTGTGGCAGGTCGAATGCCTGGACATATGAATGTTTTATTAGCTGAAGCTAACGTTTCCTATGATCAACTATTTGAAATGGATGATATTAACCCCATAATGGAAACTATGGATGTTGCTGTAGTTATTGGCGCCAATGACGTTGTCAATCCTGCCGCACGCCATGATGAAAACTCCCCTATCTATGGCATGCCCATCATTAATGCCGACAATGCCAAAACTGTTTTCGTTTTAAAACGATCCATGAATACAGGTTTTGCTGGTGTTCAAAATGAACTTTTCTTTTATGAGAATACGCGGATGTTATTTGGGGATGCTAAAGCTTCTATTCAAGGGTTGGTGGCAGAGTTTAAAGATTAGACGCGTTTAAGACTTCTTCGTTTGGTGGTTGCATTCTTTCTCGTTGTAGCTGTATAATTTTTGGCCGTTCTTTTTCGTTTGTAATCGGGGAAATTAATTGCGATGAGATTATGTGAGGATCGAGTTTTTTCTTCTATACGAATTATTTTGCCCATACCTTTAAAAATTTGTAAAACTCCAGACATTACAACAATTACTTCTAACGTCTCACCCGCCTTATAGTCAATTTCGGAATAAAACGACAAACCACTTAAACTCATATCATGTGTAGTTGAAAGATGCCAAGATTTGTCAATTTTTTTTCGTCGAGATTTTGACAGACGATATTGGATACTTAAGACACGTTTGGCCCTAATTGTTGCTCTTCTTTCTTCGTTTGATGATTTAACCATAATGATAGAATATAGGTATCTCTAAGTTTCGTCAAGGTTTATGTAGGGCTTTAATGCAATTTTAAAATAGCCTTTGTTAGATATCATTTAATTCTTTAATGTCATAACGAATATCAATTTCCCTTAATTGAGAATTTTCTTTAAGAGGAATTTCATAAAGGATATGGTCAAATAAACAAATACCGAACTCTCCTTCTCGACAATAAAATAAACTAATATGGGCAAAAACTTTATTTCCAGTAAAAGACCGCTTTATACGAAAACTCTGTTTCTTTTTTTTAATGATAAACTTCTTATAAAACCGCCCCTTATCATCATAAATTTCGATATGTGGTGAGGCCTCATATAAGGGTTTATAATTTTGAGGATACGAAAATTGAAGATTTAGTTGATTAACTCGTGCTGAAATTGGGTGCGAAAAAGAAATTTTTTCACCCAAAAAATTTTCAAAATCAAAAACGAATTCTTCTTTTATATCACTTCCTTCATCGTTTGTCTTAGCTTGCACGCATGTAGTTATACATACTATGCTTAAAACAAACAAAATAATACGTGAATATGTAAATATTGTTTTCATGATGTAGAAAATTATTGTTTTTTAGGCCTTATCATATCTTTAGGTTCTACATACTTATCAAAATCAGCTTCGCTGATATAACCTAAAGTGACTGCAGCTTCTTTGAGTGTCGTGTTTTCCTTATAGGCTTTTTTAGCAACTTCTGCGGCCTTATCATAACCAATATGGGGATTAAGAGCCGTAACGAGCATTAAAGAGTTTCTTAAGTTTTTCTCTATATTTGCAATATTCGCCTCAATCCCTTCAACACAATTTTCTCGAAAACTATCAGAGCCATCGGCAAGCAATCGAATCGATTGTAATAAATTATAAATCATCACAGGCTTGTAAACATTTAATTCAAAATTTCCGCTAGCTCCTGCAATGCCAATGGTTGTATCATTTCCCATGACTTGCGCACACACCATCGTTAACGCTTCGCATTGTGTGGGATTCACTTTTCCTGGCATAATGGAGCTACCAGGTTCATTTGCTGGTAATGTAATTTCTCCAATTCCACATCGTGGCCCTGATCCCAACCAGCGCACATCATTAGCGATCTTCATAAGAGATACAGCAATTGTTTTTAACGTTCCGCTAAATTCAACTATGGCATCATGCGCCGCCAACGATTCGAATTTATTGGGAGCCGTTATAAAAGGTCTATTTGTTAACTCCGCAATTTTTTGAGCAACTGTTTGAGCAAAGTCAGGGTGCGAATTTAACCCCGTTCCTACAGCCGTTCCCCCAAGAGCTAATTCACACAAGCTTGGCAAACTTGACTCAATGCGCTTAAGAGCATTCTCTAACTGAGTAGCATAACCAGAAAATTCGTCTCCAAGTGTTAAGGGAGTAGCATCCATTAAATGCGTACGTCCAATCTTTATAATATCTTTAAAATCGTGACTCTTTGTCTCAAAGACATCTTTTAAAGCAGACACACAAGGAATAAGGCGCGCGAATACTTCTTCTACAGCTGCAATATGCATTGCTGTTGGAAAGGTATCATTGGAGGATTGCCCTTTATTCACATCATCGTTGGGATGAATAGGATCTTTGCTTCCTAATTTTCCACCAGCTAATTCAATAGCACGATTAGCAATGACCTCATTAGAATTCATGTTACTTTGGGTACCACTACCCGTCTGCCACACAACTAAAGGAAAATGATCATTTAGCTTTCCCTCAATCACTTCATCAGCTGCTTTTACAATAAGATCCGCCTTCTCTTTAGAAAGAACTCCTAATTGAGCATTAACTAAAGCGGATGCTTTCTTGACAATTCCAAAGGCTTTTATCAATTCAGGAGGAAATGTTTCGCCTCCAATTTTAAAGTTTTTAAGTGAACGAGCCGTCTGTGCCCCGAAGTACATATCATTGGGAACACTAAGCTCACCCATACTATCTGTTTCAATTCGAGAATCCATGGTTACTCCTATTTAGTTAATTTAGAGCTCATCGCACTGAAAATATCTATCGGAATAGGAAAAAGTGTTGTTGTGTTATTTTCACTTCCTATTTCAACCAACGTTTGCAAATAACGTAATTGTAAAGCCATCGGATACTTTTGCATTAAATCAGCAGCCTGACAAATTTTCTCCGCAGCCTGAAACTCACCTTCTGCTGCAATAATTTTAGCACGACGTTCCCGCTCAGCCTCTGCTTGACGAGCCATCGCACGCCTTAAATCTTCGGAAATATCAACATGTTTAATTTCAACATTATGAACCTTTACACCCCAAGGATCTGTTTGCTTATCAAGAATAACCTGCAACTTTGCATTAATAGCTTCCCTTTGACTTAAAAGATCATCTAATTCAACTTCACCTAAAACACTTCTAAGGGAAGTTTGCGCCATTTGATTGGTTGCATATTGAAAATCTTGAACCTCATTAATCGCTTTTATGGGATCCATAACACGAAAGTAAGCAACTGCATTAACCTTAGCTGAGATATTGTCTTTCGTTATAATATCCTGTGGAGGCACATCAAGTGTTATAATTCTCAAACTTACCTTAACAGCTTGTTCAAAAGGCCAAGCCACAATCGTTAAACCTGGTCCACGAGGTGCAGGAACAACGCGCCCTAAAAAATAAACCACCAAACGCTCATATTCTCTTGGGAACTTAACCCAGTTATATAATAAAGTAAAAATAAGACCTGCAATAATTAAAAAAACTGGCATATCACTTCTCCTTGTTTTGAGAATCAATTTTAGAAATTGTTAAGTTAAGTCCCTCGATGCTTTTAACGACAACGGCCATTCCTTTTTTAATGTCACCGTCATCGGCAATAGCATTCCAAATAGTGCCATGAACAAATACCTTTCCATATTGGGAGGCTGAGAATTGAGTTAAAGCCTCACCTTTCTTGCCAACGATTCCCGCTTCACCTGTTTGAACTTTTAATTTTCTAAATTTGACAAAGATACGAAGAAAATAAAAAGCAACACATCCTGAGATGACTACGACACTAAAAATAGCTGATTGTGAAACACGCATAATAGGATCAACAGATTCAAATAAAAGCATAGAACCTAATACAAGACAGACTAATCCCCCTAACGTCAATAGACCAAATCCTGGGATAAAGGCCTCTGAAACTAATAACACTAAACCCAAAACCATTAAAGAAAGGCCTGCATAATTAGTAGGTAATGTCTGCATACTATAAAAAGCCAAAATTAAAAATATCGATCCTAATATTCCAGGAACCCCAACGCCAGGATGTGTAATTTCATAGAGCAGACCATAAAAACCAAAAATCATCAAAAAATATGCGATATTAGGACTTGCCAATATATTAAAAAATTGCTGACGCATATCCATTTTAGACTCTTTTATCTCAGCATATTTCGTTTCCAATGTGATCAGCTCACCGTTAACCTTTAATTGATATCCATCTAACTGTTCTAATAAATCATTTCGATTTGCGGCTAAAATTTCAATAACACCTTTTTCGTGAGCTTCATCTGCCGTAATCGAATCACTTTTTGTAACACTTTGAACCGCCCACTCTACATTTCGATTTCTTTCATTTGCAATTGATTTAATAAAGGCAACCGTATCATTTAAGATTTTACTAGCCATGGGATTCTCATCCTCGATGAAAGTTTCATCTTCTTTATCGTCTGAAATGTTCTTTGTTTCGGAATTTTCTTCTTCCTCCAAATGTTCAACATCTTCTTTTAAACCCTGACGTTGGTTTTTAAGTTCATCAATCAATTCTTTAAGCTCTGACCAATCTCCTCTGCCCTTAGGTGCTTTTCCTCCTCCTAATTGAACAGGATGTGCAGCTCCAATATTGGTTGATGGAGCCATTGCTGCTATGTGGCTTGCATATGTTATGAAAACTCCGGCTGATCCAGCCCGAGATCCGTTAGGAGCTATGTAGACTATAATAGGAACCTTGGCTCTCAGCATCCTTTTAACAATCAAACGCGTTGATGAGAGAAGTCCTCCGGGAGTATCTAACTCGATGATAAGGGCTTTTGCATTATCACTTTCAGCATATGTAATCGCATCTGTAATATACTCAGCTGTGACAGGATTAATCGAATCATCTTCTAAGCTAATGAGATGAAAGATGTTTTGGGGTAAACTTTGTGTTTGCTTTGAAAGAAAAATTAAAAATAAACCAACGCATAGGATAAGAAGATACGGAAAACAACGTTGGCTTTTAGTTTTTGTCATAAAATATTTAACGATTGACTACGCATGATGTTGAAGATAGTGGGTAAGAAGTCGCACCCCCGCTCCTGTAGCGCCATGAGAGAAATACCATCTCTCTGCGCCATCAACAAAAGAAGTCCCTGCAATATCCAAATGAGCCCAAGGGGTAGCTTCTGTAAATTGTCTTAAAAACTCTGCAGCCGTTAACGTACCTGCTGCTCCTCTGGGGGTACCTAAATTTTTAATATCGGCAATCTCGGATTTTACGGAATCTTTAAGTTCTGGATAAGTAGGTAATCGCCATACCCGATCATTCGTTTCGTTGGAGCTATAAACTAAATCTCTTGAAAGATTATCATCTGTAGTAATGAGTCCGGTATAATCATGACCCAAGGCCACAACACAGGCGCCTGTTAGTGTAGCAATATCAATAATTCGTTTTGGTTTATAATTTTTAACCGTGTAACTAATAGCATCCGCTAAAACAAGCCTTCCCTCAGCATCTGTATTGGCAACTTCAACAGATTTTCCAGCATATCCTATGATGACATCCCCTGGCTTATACGCCTTAGATCCTGTCACGTTTTCAGCTACACCAAGAACAAAAATAGCGTTCTTTTTTAATTTTAGATCCAATGTATTTTTCAAAGCACCCACGACAGCGGCCGCACCACTCATATCAATACGCATCGATTCAATACCGCCTGTAGGTTTTAAATTTAATCCCCCTGTATCAAATGTTAATCCCTTTCCAACTAAGGCTGTAAAATCTCCTTTTTTGGCTGACCCTTGATATTTAACAATGATTAATTTCGGTTCATTGACACTACCTTGATTAACAGCTAAATGAAAGCCCAATCCCTTTTGCTTCATTTCCTTCTTATTTAAAATTTCAAGAGAAATATTTTTCTTTCCCTTAATAAGCGCCCGAACAACTTTTTCAAAATGAGTTGATGTAACACTATCGGCATTATCATTGACTAAATCACGAGCAAGATTATTTCCTTCACAAATAGTAACCGCATCTTGATAAAGCTTTTTCTTAAGAGCAATAAGAAACACATTTTTTTGTTCCTCTTTTTCTTTTTTTGATTTTTTCGAAAAATATTTATTCCACTTATAGCTCCCTATCATGATGGATTCTATTAGGGGAACGATAATAGAATCTTTTTGTTGATGAGCAATTAACTCTAATGTATTACAATGAGTTAAGAATGATGAGATTAGGGCATTTTTTACAGAAATCTTTAAAGATGTCTGTGTTCTTTCATTGTCTTTACCTACACCAACAAATAATAACGTTTGTTTCTTATGGACCGCAGGACATAGCTGCCCATTTTCTGCTTTAAATAATTTATTATCAACTAAAGGTTTTAGGAGAGATCGTATCTGTGCGGGCAGATGTGTTAACGTATTCTTTTTTATCTGTTCTTCACTTAATAAAATAATACAGGCCTGCTTATCATACAGAGCTTTGGAACGAAAAGTAATCACGTCTTTATATCCTCTCTCTTTTTTAATTATTTATTAAATTAACGTTGATCTATAGGAACAAACGGACGTTCCGTCGCCCCAGTATAAATTTGTCGTGGTCGACCAATTTTTGACTTTGGATTTTCTTTCATTTCTTTCCAATGAGCAATCCATCCTGGCATACGTCCAATCGCAAACATGACTGTAAACATATCTGTTGGAATTCCTATAGCCTTATAAATGAGACCACTATAAAAATCGACATTCGGATAAAGTTTGCGTTTAACAAAATATTCGTCTTTAAGTGTTGCCTCCTCCAGTTTGAGGGCAATTTCCAAAAGTGGATCATGGATTCCTAATTTATCGAATAGTTCATGCGTTCTCTTTTTAATAATGATACTTCGTGGATCAAAATTTTTATAAACCCTATGACCAAATCCCATCAATCTATAGGAATCATCAGGGTCCTTGGCTTTATCAATAAATTTTTGAACATCACCGCCGGCTTGATGAATTTCCTCCAACATCTCAAGAACCTTTTGATTAGCGCCACCATGTAATGGCCCCCACAACGCACACACTCCCGCCGAAATGGAAGCAAACATATTCGCCCAAGAACTCCCCACCAATCGTACTGTTGAAGTACTACAATTTTGTTCATGATCAGCATGTAATATTAAAATTGAACGTAAAGCGCTAACAATAATATCATCAATAGGAAATTCTTTTTCTTTTGTTGAAAACATCATATGTAAAAAATTAGCAATATATGATAAATCACTACGTGGTGGGACAAAATCTTGATTAAGACTTTGTTTATATGTATAGGCAGTTATTGTACGCACCTTTGATAACAATTGTGCAGCTGTTTTTTTCATCTCTTCCTGACTGGGTTCAGGCGCTAATAGTTCTGGATAGTAACCTGATAGGGAACAAATCATAGCAGATAAAAGCCCCATAGGGTGCCCCCCTTGAGGATAACCGCTAAAGGAGCTTATCATATCTTTATGCAAGTCAGCGTGGGCTGTAAAAGACTGTGAAAATTGTGATAATTCATCCTTTTTAGGTAACTCACCTTCAATAAGCAGGTAGGCTGTTTCGACAAAACTCGATTGTTCAGCAATTTGTTCTATAGGATAACCTCTATAGCGTAGAATACCCTTCTCTCCATCCAAATATGTAATGGCACTGGTGCATGAGCCAGTATTACCAAACCCATTATCAACTGTGATATAAGAAGTCTCGCCACGTAACTTCGTTATATCAATACCCTTTTCATTCTCTGTACCAATAATCACAGGAAAGTCGTAACTTTTTCCATCAATAACAATTTGAACTTTTTCATCCATAAATATACTCCATTTAATTTTGAGAGGTTGATCTGGGTTTATTTCTTGTGATAAGGATCAATCGGTTTTGTTCTTCACAGTTAACTTTTTTGTTCTATCACATAGATTTGAAACAGAATAACAATAAATCAAAACACATTCCGCTGATTCCTATTACCATTATATTATGAAAAAGCATTTATTCAAGATGATTCACACAGGAGTCATTATTTTTTTAATTTTATTACATTTTTTAGCTTAAAAAATACAAAAATGAATGCAATTGCGGCAATACTTGAAATCAAATGTAAAACTAGCTTCTCCCATCTATTGTTTACAGGTGTAATATTCGGTTTTTCTATTGTAAACATATTACTCATCATAGTTGATATTTGCGATGATTCAAACTTATATTCTTCTAATTCCTTTAAATAAGTATCAACTAACTTATTGGTTTCCTTTTTTATTTTTATATAGCTATTATCATTTAAAGATGCCGTAACATCATCTATATAATAATGATTCATTATAGATAAAAGCATGCGTTTTCTATTTTCGAGAAACAACTTTCTTATAGCTAGAGAAAAATCAAGTTCTAACTCCATTGTTAGCTTATTTTTAAGTTGTTCTTTTAACTGATCAATAATAAGAGTTTTATACTTGTTAATTTTTTTTGTTTTTTCTTGCGACTCCACATTTCTTGAACTTAAAATCGCGCTTACCTTTTGTTCGAATTCAAGCTCTAGAATACGACGTTCTAAATTAAAATATAAAAAATTGTCTTTAGAAACTTCTTTTATTAAACTCTCAAAAAGTTGATGGGTATTATGAGAAAGAAGTACATTTTTGTATTTATTAATGTCACGTATAACCTTATTGATTTCTGTCTCTATTTTCATAGATGCTAATAACAAAATCGTATCCAAAGTTTCTTTATCCTCTTTATTAAGGACTAAGACCTTTTTATTAAAAGGAAACATATAAAGCGTTTGTTCGTTGAGGATAATGTCATCAATTTTTTTAGAAAATTTATGTTGAAGGCGATCCAATTTATCCACGGTGTATTGGTTAATATCATCCATTTTCTGTTCGACAAACACGTCTCCAAAAGCAGCCGCCATCAAAGCCGCTTTTTTAGGATTATCGGAAATGACACTTATTGCAACTTTATTGCTCGCAATTTTTTCAACATTAACATTAGATTGCAAGGATATAGAGGAATCATAGACAAAATCCTGTGTATTCCTCTCATCCACGGGCATCACATGTGTTTTGGTTATAATTCGATTGACTACAGGTAAACTTCTAATAAACTGTATTTCCTTATTGATATCAAGATCTCTACCTTCAAAGTTTTTAAGTGATAAAAAGATTTTAGCCTCATAAACATTTTTGTGGAATAACTGATAACAAAACACAATAATATTAACGATAAGTAGGATTTTTAAAATTGTAAATTTTTTATTCTTTAACAGTTGAAGCATTTAAATTTAATCCTCTTTCATTTCATCAAGCATCTTCTTTAATTGTTCTGAATCCAAATCATCCTGTGACTTCTCAGCTAAGTCTTCTTCATCGCTCGGCTCTTTAACACTCCCCTTATCCTCACTCAATTCTGCTGCAACTTCAGTTTCCTCAGGTTTAACTATTTGTTCAAAATAAGCCTCCACACTAGCATTTGGAAAATTTTCGTCATTAACCAAAGACTCTTCATTATTCTGCTCGTTTTGTTCTTTAGTTGTAAAGGCTTGGCCAATTATCGTATCTGATGATGTATTAAAAAGAGGAGCATCATTCTCTGAAGCAACAGACTCTTCATCTCCAGTAGGTAATAGTAGCTTTTCTTCATCTGAATCTATTGATACTTCAGGCAAATTTTCACTTTGATCTATTTCATCATCAACGGGCTTTGGGGAGGTTTTCCCTTTTTCGATATCATCTACTATTTGTAGAATATTGGCGTCACTATCATCAGGTATTTCCAATTCCATAATTTCTGCTGTAGCCTCTTTATCAACTGTCTTTTTAGTTTCATTTATTTTCGTATTCTCTTTTGGTTTTTTTTCTACAGTAGTTTGCGTTGGTTTCTCTTCCTTAGGCCTATTAAATAAATAATAAAATTTTTTAAGCAAAATATAATTAACGATAAAACCAAGGACTATTAGAACCAAAAATTGAAGTAAAAATCTAATACTAACCATCTCTTTAAGTTGATAAAAATAGCCAGGCATTAGACTTTCAACGGCAATAATACTTTTCAGTTGGCGATTATACAGAAATCGAATATGTCTTACTGATTCAAAATTTTGCTCATAAGTATTTTCTGGGTATGAAATCCAGCCCTCTTTAAACTTTTGCATTTCAAAAACAATTTTGCTCTTATACATCCGCCAATAATTGTCCTTTTTCTCTCTATCAAGAATCATAGCCCCTGTCGCTTGATCAGTAATATATACCAAAACATTTTTTGAATACAATTCTTTTAAATCAATGTCTGGCGAATCTAATTTAGAATTTAAATAAACGGCGAGATTATCTAAGTTTTTTTTCTCAAGCAGGGTAGTTTTTTGAAGATGAATAAAGAGTTGATGAATTGTAATGGAAGAAAAGGCACAAATAAAAAAGAAACAGTATATTATGAAAAGAAATTTAAATGTATTATTTTTTTTATTTGGCATTGCAATATACTGTTTTGACGATACATATGCATTTGGTTAACAAGTATTATTCGTAAGCTTCTATAAGATCCAAAGCATTATTAATTTCACTTTGTAATTCTTGAAAAACTGGATTTTGATCCCTGGGCTTATCAAATATGGTTGTTTTATCACGTTCTTGAGAAAGCAATTCTTCATACTTCTTTTTTGAATCATCTAAATCTTTAGTTAGATTGTGAATCGCTTCCTGTAAGGAGGATCTTTCCTTCATTAAAGAAAAAAGCTCACTATCTAATACTCTTTTCTGGTTTTTCAACTCATCATTAACAGACTTTTGCTCTGATAAGAGACCTTCTGTATCATTAATCTTCTTTTTAAACTCTTCAATATCTTTCTGTAGTGGACGCACATTAGTTAAAACCTTACTTTTAAAGGCTTCATCCATATTACTCATTTTGTCTTCAAGTTCATTTACCTGTTTTTGTAAAGGCACTCGAGCCTCCATAACTTTATTTTTAATCTCCCCTTCATGCGCATCTACTTCTTTTGTCAAATCATCCACTTTATATTTAAGGCTCTTTTTTTCAGACTCTTCTTGAGCCAATTCTGTTTCTAAAACATTTAACTTTTGCTTCATACGAGACAAAATTTCATCTTTCTCAGAAAGCAATTCTTTAGACTTTTCCAATTTTTTGTTAATTTTACTCATTTCTTCATTTAAGCTTAAGGCTCCAGAGCTCTCAATTTCTCTAACTTCATTCTCTTTTTCGATTAACTTTGCGGTTAAATTCTCAATTTCTTTTCTTAAAACTGATTCAGCAGCTTTAATTTTTGAAGGTAAAGCCTCTTCTGTATTTTTTAATTTTGATATCGTTGACTGAAGGAGACCTTCTGTATTCTCTCTTTCCGATTGAATATCTATTAATTGTTTCTTAATATTATCGAGGTTTCGATCCTTTTCAGCTATCAAAGCTTCCCGATCCATAAGAGATTGTTTTAAGGATCGCACTTTCTGATCAACATCACCCTTACTTTGTTCCTTGATTTTTATAAAATCAAGGCGAACGTTTTCAATTTCACTTTTAAGAGAAGCAACTTCTGTATTCTTCTCATTTTCTAAGTTTTGATATTTTACTAATACTTCATCCCTCTCTTTAAGAGCTAATTTATAATCAGACTCTAATCCCGTCTTTAATTTTGTTTGACCAGTTTTTAATTCTGCAACAACCTTCTGATTTTCAATAACTTCTTGCTGGGCTAACTTAAGTCTACTTTCTAAATCCAACATCTCCTTATAATATTCCTCCTTCTCTGCCTTAACCAATTTATAGTCTGTCTCCAAAGTCTTGTTTAATTTTGATTGATTTCTTTTTAACTCATCAACTATTTCTTTATTCCTAAAATTTTCTTTTTCAAACAACGCAGCTTGATCTTTTAACTCTACAATCTTTTGCAAATACTGATCTTTTTCTCTGTTAAAGATAGACACCTTCATATCAGATTGATCATTCAATACGCTAATTTTGTTCTCAAGCTCTGTTGTCTTTTTCTGATATTCAGCAATTTTATTTCTTAATTCCTTAAAATCACTATCCTTAGTCTCAAGTTCTTTTTTAACCTTCGACATATTGCCATCAATCCCATTAAGTTGTTTTTGCAACTTATCATTTTCAATAACAGATAAATTGAATTCTTCCTCTAATCGTTGTTTTTGTAATACAAGCTTATCTGTGTGTTGTTTTTGTTCAAGATTAATTTGATTAGAAGCCTTTAGCCGCTCATTTAGACTCTCTTGTTGATATATTAAATCTTTTCTTAATGCCGCAATTTCTTGATCAAATTTGTCTTGAATTTGATTATTCTGTGTTTCTAATTGACTATTAGTCCTTTTAAGGTCATTACTTTGATTTTCAGCCTCTCTAATTTTTCGCATTAAATCTTGTTTCTCATTATCAAAATTTTTTAACTGTACAGAGTTTAATTTCTCACCCTCTTTTAAAACATCAAGACTCCTCTTTAGACCATTGATTCTTTCTAATAATGGTTTTTCAATAAGAGTTATTTTATCTGCAAACCCAATCTTCAAATTATTGACATCCTTTTGTAAATTAGAAGCACTGTTATTTAAGTTTTCATTCTCTTTTGTCAAGGACGAGACCTGGTTAATTAAATTCGAATTTTTTGATTTATAATCTGTCAAATTCGCTAACTGATTGTTAACAATATTTTGAAGATCTTTATTTTCATCAGCAGATTTAAGAAGCTTCTTATCCAAACTCAATTTAAGATTAGAAAGAGTTTCTCGGTACTTTTCTTCAATTTCTTTTCTTTGCTCAGAAAGATCATTACGTAAGTTTTCATTTTTACTCATTACGAGATTATTGGATCTATTTAATTCTTCAAATTTATCAGAAGCTTCCTTAAGACTTGCCTGATATCTTCTATTTTCTTCTTTTTCTACTGCCAAATTTTGAGATAATTCTGTTAATTCTGTCGTTTTAGAAACTAATTGTTTGTTCAACTTATCCAATTTCCCACCAAATTCTACCGTAGATGTATTATTTTTAGATTCCAACTGTTTAAGACGCGCGAGTAAACTTGTTTTTTCATTCTCTAAAGCAGAAAATCGGTTACTTGTCTCCTTTAATTGAGAGTTTAAATCTTGATTTTTGTTTTCTAGCTCCTGATTAACAGCCATATGATCGTTTAATTTAAGCTTTCCAGCCTCTATTTCTTTGAGTAACGGTGCCTTTTCCTCATTAATGCGTTGAGGTATAACACTAGTGACATCACGCAACTTTATTTCTAACTTTGAGTTCTCTGTTTGCCATTTGGAATTCGTTTCCTTTTCGTTATTTAATCGAGTAAGAAGATCGTTGTTCTCATCATTAAGCAGTGACATTTCTTGAGAATTTGTTTTAATTTGGTTCGAAAGATTCGTTTTCTGCTTTTTAAAATCTTCAATTTCTTTTCTTAAAGGAGCTTGGGCCATCTCAACTAAACTTGGGATATCACTTTCCCTTTGTTTAAGCTGCTCTTCTAATAGAGATATATTATTACTTTTCTTGACAAGATCTTCTTCAAATGTGCTAACAAGTCCCTGCAGCTCCTTTTTTTCGACTACTAGTTGTTCTTCGGTAATTTTTAACGTGCTATATGAATTTTGAATTTCTTGATTTTTATTCTTTAATTCTTGAATTTGACTATTTAATTGAGAAGTTTCACCTGCAAACTTCTCACTAGAGGCCTTTATCTGATTTAATAGATTCTTTTTTAATTGAGCAATTTCTTCATTTAACGCCTCTTTAGATTGTTTACTTTTTAAATTCAAACCCACAATAGACTCTTGTGCTTTTTGTAATTTATTAGATAATTGAGATATTTCAGACTCAAAATCTCTATTTTTGCCATTTAATGAAGCAATTTCATTTACAAGTTTAGAATTATTACTTTTAAGTTCATTTTTCTGCGCACTAAAAACTTGGATTTCTTCTTCTTTTTCTCTTATAAATTTTTGCTTAATATTCTTTATACGGGCCTCCATTTCATTTTTTTCATTAAACAAGGCTGTATATTCAATACTCTTATCTTTAAATTGTTTTAATAACGTTTCTTTTTCCTTTAAATTCTGAGATATTACAAGCTCTTTATTTTTTAATTGCGAACTTATATCTGTTATTTTTTTTTCTAAAATGGATTCTTGTAATTCTAAAGGCTTTCGAGCTTCAGCCAATTGTTTGGGAATGTTATTTTCAATTTCTTGTTTAACTTTGGCCAAATTTTCTAATTTTTCATTTAACTGAATAACGTTTTGACCTAATTTTTCTAAATCCGTTTTGTATTTATTATTTGAATTGGTGAGTCTTTGTATTGTCTTTACTTGAGCTGAATTTTGCTGATCTTTCTTTTGAAAGGTAAGTTGCAGCTCTTTATATTTTTCATTTAACTGAATTAGCCTCTGATCAACTTTTCCTAAGTCCGCTTTATATTTATTGTTTGAACTGGTGAATGCATCTATTGTCTTTTCTTGAGCTAAGTTTTGCTGATCTTTCTTTTGAAAGGTAAGTTGCAGCTCTTTATATTTTTCATTTAACTTCTCAAGTGTCACATTTAATTTCTTAAAATTTAATTGAGAGCTGTTCACTTGATTCGAAGCCTTCTTAACATCTGACTCTAACTGCGCAATAATCTTTGTTTTATCTAAAAGGTTTGCATTTAATTCACTTTTCTGAGTATTAATATTACCCAATTTTTTCTCAAATTCCGATTTTGCTGAATCTAGAAGCTGCTGATTTTTTAAAACAATTTGATCCACTTTCGCCTTTAAGGCATCTACTTGAGCTAATAAATTTGTTTCTTTTTGTGATTTTACTTCTAGACTATTTGATAAGCCCTTTATTTGCTTCTCTAAAGACGCAACATGAGCTTCTTTATCTTTAGTAATGTTTTCAGCATTTTTTAGTTTCATCTCATTTTGACTTATATTATCTCTAAGGGTTTGCTTTTGAACTTCATGTTTATCGGTTAATGCTTCAAAAGCCTTTACATTTTCTTTCTTCAAAGTTTCAATTCTTGTGTTTAATTGCGCAACAGCATCATTTGCCTTGCCTAATTTTGTGATAATATCTGTTTTGTTTTCTTCTAAATTTCTTGAGTTCTTAATTTCATTGTTTAAATTTTCATTAACACCCCTTAAATGCCCTTCTAACGTTTTAATTTCATTTAACAAAGGTGTGGTCTCTTTCGATATTAGAGCAGGCATAGCTTCTTTGGTTGCTTTCAAGGTGGTCTCTACAGCTACTTTTTGCTTAACTAAATCCTCTTGTTGAACTTTTAAATTTGTTAAATTCGACTGTAAAGAAGCATAAGACTTCGTTAACTCTTGAAATTTTTGTGTATTTTGTTTAATAGCACCTTTTTTTTCCTCTAATAAATTCTTAAAAGACAACAACTGCTCATTTAATGGCTTTTTAACCAATTCGATCGTTTTTGGAATTTCATTTTTTATCTTAACAATTTTATTTTCTAAATCATTAATAACATTTGCTTGATTTTTCAACTCTTTGGCTTGTGCCTTATTCACAACTTCTTTTTTTGTAACTGTATCCCTTAAATTGGCTACATCTTTAGATTTACTCTTTATAGTCTTAGTTATTTGCTCATTACTATCCTTTAAACTTTTAATTTGAAGCTGATAATCTTTTTCTAATTTCGATAACTTTAAATTTGCAGCTGTTTTATCTTTTTTCCAATCTGCGTTTGCTTTAACCCATCTGTTGTCTTTTTCACTAATCGCACCAGATAAATCTTTTATTTTGTTATTAAGATCGGCATTTTTATTATTTAATACTAAAAATGTTTTTTCCTGTTCCTTTATAAATACATTTTTTTGCTTAAAACCTTCTGTTAATTGAGCAATTTCGCTTAATAAGGGAGCCTTTTGTGCATCAATCATTCCAGGAATATTTGCCTTTGTCGTATTTAAATTTTCAGTTAATTTTGCTACGTTCTCATTAGACGTTGATAGCTGACTGTCCGTGTCGTTAAGCTTGTTAACTAATTCTTTGCTTTGAGCATTTAAAGAATCATACGCCCCATTACGCTCATAAAGCTCATTTTTTATTTTTACAATTTGATCCTTAAGAACCCCCATCTCTTTAAAAAGCGGTTCTTTAGCCTTCTTTATCTGAGCAGGGATAGTCTGCTTTACAGAGGTTAATTCTTCACCCTTTTGATTTAACAAATCTTGTAATTTCTTTCGATTTGCCGCATCTAATTTTTGTTGACTTAATAACCGCCCTTTTTGTTTCTCCATTTCAGAGACGGAGTTCTGATAACTCTCCAAAGCCTTTGTTAACTCAACTATTTTGTTATCTGATTCCTTTAATTTAAATTGTAATGGATCACGAACCTTAGCAATCTGTTGTGGAACACTCATTTTCAGATTATTAAAATTTTCCGTTAATTTATTAATATCGCTAATTTTCTTTTTATTCTGAATGCTTAACGTTTCTATAGCCGTATTATTCTTTGATAATTCATCCCTTTGCTTCTCTATAAGAGCATCTTTGGTCTTTCCAGATGTAGCAAATTGATTTATCTTCTGATTTAAGCCATTAATCTTATTCTCTAATGGCTTCTTGGCTTGCGCAATTTGTGATGGATAAGCCGCTTCTTTTTCTTTGATGATATTCGCATAATTCTTCACTTTCTTCTCTAGATTAGTCTTTACTGATGAAACCTTCATCACGGATTCTTCAGAGTCTTGTAGAAGTTTATTTAATTCAGAGATTGAAATACTCTTATCTTCTATATCATCAGTTAGAACACTTAATTGTTTTTGTTGTGCAGCAATCTTCTCATTTAAAGGCTTTAAGGATGCAAGAAGATCACGATTATATTTTTTATTGGCAACAACTAGGGCGTTATCTAATTCAGAGGCCTTAGTTTGAAAGTGATCGGACTGCTCTTTTAAAGCATCCATTTTTTGCTTTAAACTATTGCGTTGTAGCTCAGCATTGCGGATTGATTTATCTTTGTTTTCTACACTTTGAGTAAGTTGTTTCACCTGCCTATTTAGAGATGAATTTTCCTTCTCTAAAGGTGTCTTTGCCAAAGAAATCTGTTGAGGGATGCTTTTCTTTAATCGATCAGAACTTGCTAGCTGGGCATCTAACTTTTTTTGATATTCGCTAATAACTTCCGTTTGCGTTAAGACTTTTTGAGTTAACGTTTCTTTTTCTTTATTTAAAAAGACTAACGACTTCTCCCTTGCTTTATTTGCATTATCTAGAGTATTTACTTTGTTAAGTAACTGTGAGGCTTTCTCCTCTAACGGTCGCGTGGCTTCACTAAGTTGCTGGGGAATCGATTTAACAGTATCATCCAATTTCTTCTCAAGAGCTGTCTTTGCTTTAGATAGAAAAGATTCGCTTTCTTGTAATTTCGTATAGCTTTCTTTTAAACGTAATTGATCTGCGTTTAATTTTTGTAAAAGCGATGCCTTTTCAGATAAATTCACAGTTAATTGCTGAAGTTTTTCTTCCAATGGTTTTTTGGCTTGTTGTATTTCAAGCGGTTTATTCTTTAAAGTATTGCTTAGTTTTGCTTGCGAGAGATTTAAATTTTGCTCATACTTTTTTATCTCAACACTTGACTTTTGTAATTGGCTTATTAAACTTTCCTTCTCTAAATTTAAATTTTTTAATAGTTTTTTGTTTTCTTCATTAATTTTTAAATATTCGGATTCCATAGATTTGGCATTTGCTTTGCTTTGCTTCAAAGCATCAGCTAAGCGCGAACTATTGCCTTCATAAGTCCTCTTCTCTTCAGCTAAAGATTTTTGCAAATCAGAGACTTTAGAATTTAAAGGATCTCTCACCGCATTTACTTTTAGAGGAATACTTGCTTCTAACTGTTCGAACTTCTTAGCCAACTGATATAATTGCTTCTCCGTATTATCTTTGGCCACCTTTAAAGATTTAAAGCTATTCGTCATAGTCTTATTTTCATTTACAATTTCTTGAACACTTACTTGACTGCTCTTTAAATTTTCCGTTGTTGTTATAAGACTCTTTGTTAATTCTTTAATCCTGGCTTCTAATGGCTGCTTTACTTTTTCAATTTCTGTAGGAATGCTCGAGATAAGCTCAGCATTCTTTTGTTCCAAACCGCCCTTTGATTTTGACAATAAAAGATTTTGTTCTTTTAATTTTTGAAGTTCTGTGATCTTTTGCTTATTCCCTTTATCCAGCTCAACAATGAGTCCATCCTTTTTATTTAATTGCGCATCGCTTAAAGATAATTTCTTATTTAATTCAGCCATTTGAGCTTTAAGCGGCTCTTTCGCTAATTCAACTTTTGAAGGTAAAGATTTTTTTAGTGCATCCAATTCTTTACTCAGTTGATTAACCTCAGCATTTAAATTATTCCTCAAAGTAAAAAGTTTTTCTTTATCAGAATTTAACGAATTAACTTTATTGCTATAATTTTTTAAATTTAGATTTCTTTGTGACAGAGTCTCTTTTAGATCAGCAACAGTGTTTTCAAGCGGCAATTTGGCTTCTTTTAGTTTTGCTGGCCAAGCTTGATTTTGTTTTGAGAGTTCTGAAGCGAGCTTTTTTCTCTCTGACTCTACTTTGATGAGCGTATCTTTAAGCTCTAGAAGACTATTTTCTTTTGCAGTATTTAGTTGTTTAAGTTTCTCCTCAGAGCTTTTAAAACTTACTTCTTTCAATTGTAACGTTTTATTTTGCTCCGCTATTCTTTTCTCTAAAGGTAACGTTGCTTTTCTTATCTCTACAGGTAATTTTTTCTTAAACAGATCAAATTCTTTAACAATTGCTTTTCTTTGATTCTCAGAATTACGGAAGGCTGTATTTCTATTATCAAGATTATTTTGAAGATCTGAAATTGTTTTCACTAAAGGCGTACGCACAGATTGAATTTGATTAGGCAACGCTGCATTTAATTGTTTAATTTCATCTTTAAGAACTACAACCTCTTTATTACTTGCATCTAAGGCTTGTTTTCTCTGATTTGAAATAGCCGCTAATTTACTCTTTTCAGCTGAACTAGAAAGTTCTTTCTCTTTTGAAACAAGTAATTGTTTTTGGAAGCTTTGTAATTGTTCTTCTAAAGGTTTCTTAACACGACTTATTTCAGCAGGAATAGAGGCTTGTAACTTTTTAACTTCAGAAGTTAAAGCAGCAACCTTTGAATCTTTTGTTTCAAGAGCACCACCCTGTACTTTTAATTGAGTCACTAAAACAGAGATCTTGCTAAGTAGAGGCTCTTTGCTATCTTTAATTTGCTTTGGAATATTCCCTTTTAGAGCTCTTAATTGAGAATCTTTGGTTTTAATCTCTTTTGAAAGGGCTGTAAAATTAGCTTGGATGTTACTGTATTTGCTGAGAGTCTCTTTTCTGGATTGCGATTCTTTGGACAATTGCGATTCTTTTAAAGCAAGCTGCTTCTCTAATTCCTTCATAGATGCTTGAATGAGTTTTAATTGTTCTTCTAGAGGAGCTTTAGCCTCTTTCACTAGTTGAGGAACAGCTTGTTCTTTACTTTTCAGTTGACTCTTTATCTGAATATTTTCATTTTTTAAATTTTTAAGTGCGGTATTTGATACTTGCAATGTTTTTTGAGTATCACCTTCTAATGTTTGAAATTGCTTTTTAGAATTTTCTAATTCTGCGTTTAATGTTGATAATTTGCTTTTTTGTGCGTCACTATCCTTACCTAAACGTTGAATTTTTTCATTTGCAGCTTTCAATTTTACCTGCGTCGCTTCATAATCGTTGCTTATCGATGTCGTTTCAAGCTTATGTTTTTTTTGTTCTTCTACCACTAATTTTTTTAAATTTTCAAGTGCGGTATTTGATACTTTCAATTTTTTCTGAGCATCACTTTCTAATATTTGAAATTGCTTTTTAGAATTTTCTAATTCTGCGTTTAGTGTTGATAATTTGCTTTTTTGTGCATCACTATCCTTACCTAAACGTTGAATTTTTTCATTTGCAGCTTTTAATTTTGCCTGAGACGAATCATAATCTTTACCTTTTGAAGTCGTTTCAAGCTTATGTTTTTCTTGTTGTTGTGCCACTGATTTTTTCAAATTTTCTAATTCTTTTTTTAAGAAAATCTCACTTTTTGTAAATTCGCCGCTTACCCTTTCTTTTTCCGTATTTGCCGTTAGAAGTTGCTTATTTAATTCTTTAAGGTCATTGCTTAACTCAACTATCTGGTTATTAAGTTGGGCATTGACTTGCTTATCTCTTTTACTTATAGCTTTTTGATTAGTTAATGTCGTTTTTAATTCTTTAAGGGATGCTTCTAAAGGTTTTTTAACCAGCTCGATTTTTTGGGGAATTTCGTCAGTCTTTGTTTTTAGCTGTATTTTTAAGTTTTTAACTTCTTTTTCTGAAGAATCATTTTGTGCTAGAAGATTATTTTTTTCTTGCCTTAGTTGATCAATAACTTTTTGATCATTTTCCATCAAAGCTTCTTTGGATTGCAGCGACTTCTTTTTCTCTTTTAATTTCTTAGACAATTCAGAGATTTGAAAATTTAAAGGCGCTACAACTTCTTTCTTTTGCTGCACCATACTGGCATTGAGCTCAACCAATTGGGATGTAAGACTTTCCTTTTTGGCCATTAGTAAGGCTTGCTTTTCTTCAGACGATTTCTTTACTGATAAAAGTTCGCTAGAAAATTTATTCCCCAAACTATCTACCTCTTTAAAATGGGCTTGCTGTTGCCTTGCAAGTTTATCATTTAGATTTTTCAAATCAGCTTCTAAAACTTGAGTCATGGACTTTTTGCGTGCCATTTCTTTTTTTAATTTATCAATTTGTTTTTGATAGTCGCTTACTTCACTCGATTTTTTGGAAATATTTTCATTTAATTTGGTAATATCCGTTTTATATTTACTCTCATTTTGTTCAAGCAACTTTTTATTTGAAACTTTTAGCGTTGTTAAATCCTTATTTAACAACTTTACCTTTTCTTCTAATGGCGTTTTAGCTGATGCAATCTTTTTAGGTAAATTTATTTCTAAATTTTTAATTTTTGATGTTAATTTCGCAACCTCTGCATCTAATCGCTCATTATTGACCCGTTCGCCTTTTATCTGTTTATCCAACAACTCTTTATCCTTCTTAATGTCATGTAATGTTTTAAGTGAAGAGTCGGCTTTTGATCTAGTTGTATTTAATTGTTTTTCTAGTTTGGCTACCTCGGCCTTGTAATTATTTGTAATACTGCTTAATTCCGAGTCTTTTGACTCCTTTAGAGCCTTTATTTCACTTTGATAATCCTTTTTAACCTTTGCCAAATCCTGATTTTTACTATCCATTTTTAGGATATTGGCCTTATTATCCGCATCTATTTTTTGATTAAGTTCATTGATTTGCCTAAGCATTACCTCACGCTTATCCATCAACTTGTTGATGTTATCTTCCATCTCCATTCTTTTAGCGGACAATATTCCTATTGCATTATTTTTTTCCTCTAAATCAGCTTTTGTATCATCCAAAGCATCTTCAAGGACAAAAATTCGTTTTTGAAAGGGAAGTTTTGCTTTCTGAGTTTCTTCAACAAGTCTTTCTTGAGTCAAATTCACTTGATCATCCACATTACTTAAGCTATTATTCAATTTTTGATTCTTATAATTTAAATCCTCAATCTTTAAGGTTAATTTTGACTTAACTTTTCTTAAACTCTCGATTTCTCCTGCTAAACTTTCAATTCTTCCTGCATACTTTTCAATTTCTCCAGCCTGATTTTCAAACAATTGTTCATATTCAAATAATTGATCTCTCAGAGCCCTAATATCTTCTTTAAGAACTTCTTTATCACCTTCAATGCCTTCTTTCGTTTGATTAACCCTATTTACAAATTCAAACTCTTTATCTTGTAAATTTTCTTTCAATTTGACGAGTTGAGACTTTAATCTCTTATTTTCTATGCCCAATTGACTTATATCTTTTGTTAGCCGTGCTTTTTCGGTTAACGCCTCTTGCAATAAATCTTCATCAGATAATTTTGTTCGCTTAACATTGGCCCATTTTCGTTTGAGTTCAATAATTTCTCTTTCTAGCAGCTGCTCTGTATTAGTAAGTTCAATCATCTGCGCTTTAAGCTGATCTCTTTGATCACGCAGTTTATTAACCACATTTCTTTTTCGCTCAACGGCAATGGATAACGAGTCATCTTTTTGCGCGTATAAATGGGGCGTTAAGAAACATATGTTAAAAGTTATGAGGATTAATGTTATTTTGTAAAATGGATACTTTCTATTCTTCATTTGTAAACCCTTTTTGTGCCACTAAATCGGCCATACGTGTTAATTTTTTCTTTAATCGAAAGATTGTTTTTTTAAGCTGAACAACTTCCTTTTTTGATTTACTTTTATTTGCTGTTTTTTCAATATAAGAGAGCTCCATAACCTTATTTTCTAACAACCCATTCTCACTCTCTAAATGGCTTAATCGATCTTGAGCCTCATTAAGTTCAACTTTAAGTGATTGCACCTCAGTCTCTAAATCCTTCTTGTTATTTATCAAACCTGCTAAATTAACAGAAAGTTCTACATATTTCTTGTGCAATTTTTTATAATCGCTTGAATTTTCTTGTGCAACTTCCGGAAACTCTTCAATTGATGTTAAATTTGTTAAAATAACTTCTGTGGTTTGTAGATTTGGTTTAGTCGTTGCACTAGAGCTTTGAGACGTATTAACTTTTAATACCTTTTGACCAATATGAATTTGAGTAAAATCTACCTTATCGGAAAAACCACCCTTATCTTCAACAGGAACCAATTTTGAGATAGCGGTTGTTGCCTCAGATACTAATAAATGGGTCACCAACGTCTCCCCATCTCGTATTTCAACGACATCACCAACACGCAAAAATTGATTACTTAAATCTGTAAATGCAATTTTGTAATGAGAATTAACATTAATGATCTCACCTTGAATTTGTTCTGCGGATAAAGAGGATGTCTGCGCCATTATAGAAAGCATAAACATACAAACAACAATCATTCTAACTCTACAAGTTTTTGTCATTTTAATCATCTTCTGCTTTTTGAGGGTCATTATATTGATTTTTAATTTCCTGAATTTCTGGTAAAATTTCAACAAAAAGGTCGACGAAACTCGGATCGAAATGTTTTTCTTTTAAACTTTTTATTTCTTCGATCGTTTCACTGACATCCCACGCTTTTTTATAAGGTCGTTTCGTCGTTAAAGCATCAAAAACATCACATATCGCAGAAATCCTACCTTCGATAGGAATTTCTTCTTCCACAAGACCTTTGGGATACCCCGATCCATCCCATCGTTCATGATGTGTTAAGGCTATCCTACGCGCTGCTTCTAAAAACTCAGACTGTGAACCGGATAAAAGTTCAGCGCCAATAGTTGTATGCGTCTTCATGATCGCCATTTCTTCATCTGTTAATCTTCCCGGTTTTAGCAATATATTATCAGGAATGGCGATCTTTCCAATATCGTGCAAAGGACTAGCTGTCAATATTTGGTCACACTTTTGAAAACTTAAACCAACTTTAGCCGCCAAAGCTGCTGAATAATGGCTCATACGAATAATGTGTAAACCCGTTTCAGAATCTCTATACTCCACAGCTCGCGCAAGCCGTTGAATAACATCAAGCTGCGTATCATGTAACTCTCGGGTTCTTTGCCTAACTTTTTCTTCTAAAAGAACGTTTTGATTAACAACTTGATCATGAAGCATTCGTACTTCCAAAATATTATGAATACGAATTAAAACCTCAACACGATCATAGGGTTTTATTAAGAAATCTTTAGCACCAGATGCTAACGCTTTGAATCTTAAATTTTTATCTTCAACACCAGATATAACTAAAATTGGCAAGTAACTTCCCTCATCAATTCTTGCCAATTGTTTCATGACTTCAAAACCATCACAACCAGGCATATTTAAATCGAGAAGTAAAATATCAGGTCTAATCTGTTTATATGTTTCAAAAGCCTTTCGAGAGTCAGTAATAGCCGTAATATGTTTATAACCAGCCTTACGTAAAATGCTATCCAATAATTTTATACTGACATCTTGATCATCGACAACTAAAACCTTAGCATTATAAATTTGTTCTTCTGATAACATTAGTCATTAAAAGTACTGTTTAATTGCTCAAGATAATCATAGTCTGTTGCATCACTCTGTATAGGTGTTACTGTTACATATCTATTGGCCAAGGCAAAAGTATCAACGCTATTGTTTTTTTTCTTTACAGGAACCTTACCCGACATCCAATAATAATCCCTTAAATTAGGATCCTTTCGTTTAAGAAAGTTTCCATGAATAGGAATAGTCCCCTGCTTGACCCATTTAATACCTTTAATTTGAGAATGTTTAACAGAAGGGATATTGATATTTAGAAATGTACCTTTTGGCATAGGGCACTTGTGAATTTGTTTAGCTATTCTGGCACCACACTTTGCAGCGTAGGCAAAATCTGGATTGACAAAGGTATCTAACGACAAGGCGATTGAAGGAATTCCTAAAAGAGACCCTTCGCGAGCTGCTGCTACTGTTCCTGAATAAAAGATGCTACAGCCATCATTACAGCCCAAATTAATTCCTGAAATAATTAGATCCGGTTTCTTTTTTAGCATGACACCAATAGCAAATTTAACACAGTCAGCGGGAGTGCCACTAACAGCTGTTCCAAAAATTTTTTTATTCCTATAAAACTTACGAGCCACAATTGGATGCGCTAAAGTGATACCATGGCCGACAGAACTTCGTTCTGAATCAGGAGCTATAACATCAATATGCGCAAATTTTTTTATTTGCTCATAAATAGCATTAATACCAGGGGCATGAATGCCGTCATCGTTAGTTAATAGAATTTTCAAACTAAGCTGTAAGTATAATATTTGGTAAAGGTTTATAGAATATCGCAAACACTATAACATAATGTGAAAGGAGTTTCTATAAAATATAGCTTATTTTAATATTGTATTAATGTCTAATAATACTTATATTAGATTTTTTCATTCATCAGTCAAATTAAAACGCACTGGGACAATTGTGCTTGATACGTAATGATTGGAAATATTATCACCTGATGTAAATCGCCATTTACGAACAGCCTTTAAAGCGGATTGATCCAAAATGGGATAGCCCGAACTTTTGTGGATATGAATATCAATTACACGACCATTTCCTGCAACATCGACTTTTAACAAAACGCGACCTTCCCACCCTCTTTTATAAGCAAGTCGTGGATAAACAGGAGAATTATTTAAATGCTCTAACGCTTTAGGTTCTGCTCTAACGCCCACATCCGGATGACTTGTGTTGGGTTGGCTATAGGGTTGATAAGGCTTAATTTGTGATACCATTGTATCCGAAATCGTCTTTTCAAACGGTTTATGCTGAGAAATATCTTTAAGAGATGATTTCATATCTTTAAACTTCAACTTTTGATCAGGTAATTGAGCAAGAGCGCCCTTTTCAACCACTATTTTTCCTTTATTTGATGTCAAAACATCATTTTTAGACATAATATTTTTTTGATCGATTGGCGTATTTGGAATCGCTTTTTCTTGTTTCGTTATCACAGCCTTTGGGGTTAATTGTTTTTCAACAAAAATTATTTCTAAGCTACTTAATGCTGGTTTTATTGAAAGTTCCTGTTTTTGTGGCGCAAATCCTGAAAAAGCAACTAACAAAAGATGGATGCCTACAGAGATAACGATAATAGGATAAAAATAATCAATTTTGTAGGAATAAAACAAAGACATAATTTGCTATTTTTGGTGAATAATGTTGAGTTGAGCAGCTCCGGCTTGACGCGCCAAATCCATAATTTCCACAAACAAAGCATAAGGCATGGCTTCATCGCCTTTTATATTAACGGAGTTTTGTTCTTGATTTTTCAATAGCACATTTAAACGTGTCAAAAGTTTATCTTTTGAAATTTCTTGATCGTTAAGATAAATAGATAAATTGGAATCAACGCTTATTTCAATAATTTTACTATCAACTTTGTCGTCTGTAGATCCTTTTGGTAGAGTCATCTTAATGGCGGGATTAGCAAAAGCAGATGTGAGCATAAAGAAAACAAGCAATTGAAAAACAACGTCAATCAAAGGGGCTAAATCCATACTTAATTTTGGTTTTTTTAGGCGAATAATGTCCATATTTACTGAGCAGCATTTTTGTTATCTGAATCCGCTTGATCAATTGTTTTTGAAATCTTTAATTGGGAATGCTCATTGAAAAACTCATCTAATTCAGAAACGATAGATTGCAATCTTCTAGCAATTTCATCCGACTGACTTTCAAAACTATGATACGCAACCATGCAAGGAATAGCGACGATAAGCCCAAAGACGGTACTTAATAATGCCTCCCAAATACCACCCGCCAAATTTTGAGCCTGAACTTGGCCCACGGATAATTCAATCTGATGAAAGGCTGCAACAAGACCAGCAACTGTTCCTAACAAACCTAATAACGGCGCAACATGTGTAATCGTTGCCAATCCACGTAATCGAGATTCGACGCGCTCCATGGCAAACGTCCCTTCTCTCGATAGGACATTATTTTTACTTCGATTATCTAAGTTTTGTAAATAAATTTTGGTAAGATGAGCAACAGGATGACAATAATTTTGAGTAAACTTGATGGCATCAGATATTTGATTGGATTGTAAAAACGAAAAGAGTTTGTTTGAAAACTTCTGATAGTTGAGTCTAAGGCTTAGAAAAAAAATACTTCTCTCAAAAATAATAGCAATGGCAATAATCGAACAAAATAATAAGGCCCACCGCGTAAAACCAGCCTTTTGAAATAAACTAATTAAATTGTGATCCCATATTTGCATAACAATTTTTAGATCGAATAATCAGGGTCTACTAAAATTGACTTAAGTAATAAATCAACGATCTTTCTTACCCCCACATCGCTTTTTTCCTTCTCTCCTAGCTGAAGATCAACACCCTCTCCCGCCAACTGATTATCACCAACATTGACAACAAAAGTTTTATTGGGACGATTTAAAGATTTTAACATCTCAATTTCATAAACATCCACATCAGAAACACTCGTTATCAAAATAAGACCAGAATCCGTCATGACATGAGCCAATTCACCCAATTGTTGAAGGTGTTGTAATTTATTAATCGTCTTGTCATTGGCATTGGCCCCACGCGTTAGAAATTCGTTAGATATCCCCAGAAAATAAGTAAACTTACCTAACTTAAATAATTCTTCTTCAAGCGCTTTTGCTATGTCTATCTTTCCAACATTCGTCTCACCCGTAATTACAATAAGGGCAGACTTATGTTGATATTTAAAACCTCGTTTTTCAGGAGTAATATCACTTCTCTCCCAGCTAAATTCACGCTTCTTTATATGCTCTGTTAATTGCGACGCCCCTTCAAAGACAGGAGCAATAATAATTCCGCCCCCAGCAATTTCATAATTATCAACAACAACAAAACGACCTGTTTCAGCAATATGATTAACATCATCAAAGGTGATTGGTTTTAAAGTTTCTAAAACACACTCAGCCACATCATGACGATCTATTTGTGATTTATTCGCAATTGAAGAAAGTTCGGACGCATCTAGAACACTGATAATCTCAGATAACACAACAGGCACCTGTGTTGTGGCAATTTTTAGTTTGTAATTTTTATTTTTAACAAAGGGTTGTTTGCCCATCCAAAAAATATTTACTTTAATCTTACGACTAACATGAGCTAAGCGTTGATCCGCCCGGCACATGATCTCACCGGGACGTAGATAAATTTGAGTATCTAAACAAACCCCCGAGCTTTGACCGGCAAAGGCTTCATTTGTCTCAGAGATATTAAATCCTTCGACACTCGTAACCTTAGATTTTTTTCCTGATGGAAGAAAAACAACATCATCACCTTTGCGTATAGATCCCGATTCCACACGACCAGCAAAAATGCGACGATCATCTCCTTGTGAGGTAAATTTATAGATATCTTGAATTGGGAATCTTAAATCTTTAGCGTAATTTGGCAGGGCTTTTTTAAAATAATCAAGAGCATCTAAAACATTAACGCCTTTATACCAGGGCATCATTGATGAGGTCTCTGTCATATTTTCTCCGTCACGAGCAGAGATTGGAATAAAATGTAAAGGTATAAGATTAATTTCATCTAAAAATTCTGAATATTCTTTCTTAATATCCTCAAAAATCTTCTCATCATAATCAACCATATCCATTTTATTCACACAGACTGTAATATTTTTGATGCCTAAAAAAGACATCATATACCCATGACGTTTTGAATTTTCCTTAATACCTTCATGCGCATCAATCACTAACATAGCAGCTTCAGCACGAGCCGCACCTGTAATCATATTTTTTAAAAATTCAATGTGTCCCGGGGCATCTATGATGATGTAGTCTCGCGTCTCCGATTTAAAAAAGCAGCGAGCCGTATCAATCGTGATTCCTTGCGATTGTTCGTCTTTCAAGGCATCTAACAAAAAGGCATATTCAAATGGCTTTGACGTTTTACGACAATTCTCTTTAACGGCCTCAAGTTTGCCATCTGGAAGCGATCCCGTGTCAGCAAGCAATCGTCCAATTAGGGTGCTCTTGCCATGATCGACATGACCGACAATAACAACATTCATTTGTTCACGCGTTTCTTGATTCATAGTCTTTCACTTCTTTCCATTACATATAACCATCAGCTCTTAACGTTTCAAGACCACCACCATCTTCTTTGTCTTGAGCACGGCCAGAACGCTCAGCTATATTCGTAAATTTTCCGGTTCTTAATTCTTCAACAATTTCAGCAACATTTTTTGCTGTTGATTCAACAGGCGTGGTACATGGGTAACATCCTAAAGAACGATAGCGCTTACCCTCACCTTTATCGAAATATAATGATGTGATAGGAATATTTTCTTTCTCAATGTATTCCCAAATGTTTAATTCCGTCCAGTCAAGTAACGGATGGATTCTTAAATGAGTACCTGGTGCGAAATCCGTTTTAAATTGATTCCAAAGTTCGGGGGGCTGATCACCAATATCCCAATCATTATTTAAATCACGTGGAGAAAAATAACGTTCCTTCGAACGAGAACCTTCTTCATCAGCACGAACACCTACAATGACACCCGTATAGGGTTCGGTATTTTTATCAATTTCATACTCACCCTTCTCTAAATTTAATCTCTTCCTTGGCCAATCTCCAGCTAAAGTGTGTTTCAGGGCTTCTGTCTTTAGAGCTTTACAGCAGGCGATGCGATCAACTTTGCCATCAGGAAAAGTATTTTTTAATTTTAAGGCGTCCGTATTTTGACCGACAATCATATTAACCTTCCATTCAAGAGCTAATCGATCACGATATTCAATCATTTCAGGAATTTTAAAATTGGTATCAATATGAACAAAAGGAATCGGAAGATGACCAAAGAATGCCTTTCGAGCAAGCCATGCTAACACGGTAGAATCTTTTCCAATAGACCACAGCATAACCAGACTCTTAAACTCACGATAAGCCTCACGCAAAATATAAATACTCTGCGCTTCAAGATGTTCTAATTTCGTCATATGTTGCATAATAACTTATTTCCTTTTAGAGTGATCTCCCTTTTTATGGGAATACACAACAGGATTTAGATAAGAGTTAATCGATTGAATATTACTTAAAGGTATAAAAGCATACCCTTCTTTTGAAAAAACGCCACCCCGTTCGCCATAAAGCTTTAAAAATGCGATTTCGCCGATATATTCGACACCAATGACCTCAACTTCAATTAATTTATGAACTTCAAATTCGCCAACTTGATAATAAACATCAAATTCTCGGTTGTTATCTTTTAGCGGATCATACTTATCATTCGCCGAAATCAGGGGCGTATAAAGCATATATCCTAACATAATCAGAGAAAAAATGAATAAAAAAGAGCTACGAGTCCGTTTAGAATCAATTCCTTTCATATAAACCTCCTATTTCGAAATTGGTCTATTTGGATTATTATGAAGTCCACATTCTTTCTTCTCAGGAGACTCCCACCACCAACGTCCTGCGCGAATATCTTCTCCTTCTTTTACGGCACGCGTACAACTGGCACATCCAATACTAACAAACCCTTTATCATGCAAAGGGCTAACATCCACATCATTTTCTTTAATATATTGATGAACATCTTCTAACGACCAATCTGCTAAAGGATTAATCTTTATCTTTTGATTCCCCTCATCCCACTCAAATGTCTTTAATTCTGTTCGCGTCACAGATTGCTCCCGCCTTAAGCCTGTCATCCAAGCATCAACTTTTGATAATGCGCGCCTTAATGGTTGTACTTTACGAATCCCACAACATAATTTTCGATTTTCGATACTCTCATAAAATAAATCAATCCCTTTTTCTTCAACCATCTCTTCAACCGCCTTAGTATCGGGATAATAGATCTTAAAGGTAATAGGATATTTCTTTTGCGTTTTAGCAATGAGCTGATAAGTCTCTTGAAACAATCGCCCTGTATCCAAAGTAAAAACCTCTAATTCAGGCGCCACCTTTGCAATCATATCCGTAATCACCTGATCTTCTTCCCCAAGACTTGACGCAAAACTTAAACGATCACCAAACGCATCAAACCCCAACTTAATAATCTCCTGAGCCTTTAACCCCGTCGCTTTTTCTTGAAGGTCTGTAAGCTTATCTTTTAATGTCATAATATTATTCCTTTACGTTTTAAATTAGCTAATTGAATGAAGCTTCACATATCAAGCGGAATACTAGACCCTGTCCGGCTCAGACATTCGCCCTGGCCTTCTGGGCCGGGCTCAAACTCGCCTGACAGGGTCTAGTATTCCGCTATATAGCTAAATTTCACAAAAATTAGAAAACATTAAAAATTAACATTGTTATACTGCTAAATTCTTCCTAAAGACAGAACAGGCTAAAGTCTGTCAGGCGAGTTTGAGCATTTGCCCAGAAGGCAAAGGCGAATATCTGAGCCGGACAGACTTTAGCCTGTTCTGTCTTTCTGGCTCCCCTTGCAAGCTTCTAAGCTTCAAAATATTGCTCCATGGAAAAATAACGTTCGCCGGTGTCACATAATATGGTGACTACGCGTTTATTGGGGCCTAAGCTTTTGGCAATTTGTAATGAGGCGACAACGTTCGCGCCTGATGAAATGCCTACGCATAAGCCTTCTTCTTTGCCAAGGCGACGAGACATATTAAAAGCTTCTTGATCATCAACTAAAATGATTTCATCAATAATATCTTTATTTAGAATCTCTGGGATAAATCCAGCACCAATACCTTGGATTTTGTGATGTCCAGCGGGCCTCCCTGATAGGACAGCACTTTTTTTTGGTTCTACAGCAACAATTTTGATGTCTTTATACTTTTCTTTAAGAACTTCGCCAACGCCTGTAATTGTGCCGCCTGTGCCAACGCCAGCGACTAGAGCATCGATATGACCATCGCAAGCTTCTAAAATTTCTAAGGCTGTTGTCTTACGATGCGCCTCCGGATTATCTAAACTTTTAAATTGTAATGGAATGAAACTATTTCCTATATTGCCATGCAACTCTTTAGCCTTTTCAATAGCACCGCGCACACCCTTCTTCGCTGGTGTCAATATAACCTCCGCTCCATAATTACGTAACAAATAAATGCGCTCTAAACTCAAATCTTCTGGCATTGTTAGGATACATCTATACCCTTTAACGGCACAAATCATGGCAAGACCAATACCCGTATTACCTGTGGTTGGTTCGATAATGGTTGAACCTTTTTTTAAAATACCTTTTCTTTCAGCTTGCTCAATCATAATCAAACAGGGTCGATCCTTAATACTTCCACCTGGATTCATAGATTCAAGCTTACCTAAAATTTCCGCACACGACTGATTAGCTACAATTTTGTTTAGCCGTACCAAAGGCGTCTTACCAATTAACTCTGTCACATCATTGACTATTTTATGAACCATATTGCTAGCACCCAGCTTAAGAAAAAGGTTAATATTGGATTAATTGTCCACGTATAAAACGTTCTAATAATATATTTATTTTTGAATGTTTCAGCAACGCCATCTTTTAAACTTGAAATCGCAAAAATGGCTCCCATCTGCAACATCACTAAAGATTGAGGAACGCCAAAACAAGAAGCAATAATCATCAAAGTTCCACTGACTAAAGAAATGATCGATGCCGTTGGTAAACCTAAAGGAACAATTTTATTACCAGCGGTCTTAATGGGCCCTGTAAATATAAAAGCGCCAAGACCATAAATAATCGCGTATATAAAAAAAACATTAATTAAGGATATATCGAGTCGTCCAAATAAAGGGCCCACGACGTTTGCGACATTATTTGTACCAACTGAAAAAGCACTGTAACAACTGCAAAAAATAACAAACTTTCTTAATTTAGATTGATGATTGATAAATCGTTCATACAACCAAAAATTTGATTTGCGTGGAGGATAAATAAAACCGCCTAAATAATAACTTAATGCAAAACTAATTAAAGGCAAGACTATCCAAAAAGGTATAAGAAAACCTAACGTGGCTAAGTTCACCGCAGAAAATCGAGCCCCCACACCTGCAATAGCTGCTACCGTAACAAGAGACGTAGATTGCGGGATCTTTGTTAAATTGGCAACAAACATGCTTAAGCCCGCGCTAAAAAATATAATTACTAACGCCTTTGTACCCAAAAGATGTGAAGGAACAATGCTTTTTCCCAACGTTGTCGCAACCGAGTCACCAAAAATTAGCGCCCCTAAAATTACAAATACGATAAACAATAAACCCGCTCTTGCCTTTGGTAAAATATTACCACCATAACTGGCCGCAAACGCAGCTGCAAAGCTAGCGCCCCCCATGTTTATGGCAAAAAACGTTGCTAAGATATAAATGAGAAAGAACATGTCTTCATTTTAGATATCAAAGGTAACCACATTATTCCTTTGAATCTGCCTTTGAGAAATGATTTCAAAAGTAATATTTTCCATTGATTTTAGGACAGCTTGATCAATACCTGACCAAATCGATTCAAAGACATCATCCCCTTTTTGGGGATCGCGTTCGATGGAATTAATCTGACCATTTCCAAAACTAACCAAAAGATCTGTTAATAATATACTTTGAGGGGATTTACTCAATAAATACCCCCCATTTTTCCCTCTAACACTTTTAACAAACCCCAAATTCTTAAGTTGAATGAGGATTTGGGTCAAAAATTTCATAGGAATACTCTGATTCTGAGCAATCTCATTGATCCTCAGTGGGTTTTCTTTGGGCCAATGTAAAGATAGCTCTAACAAGGCTTTACACGCATAATCTATTTTTGCTGATATCTTCATTTTTAATCTCTACTAACTTGATTATATTAGTAAAGATACAATAAAATGACACTATTGTCAATAACTATTTGTGAGAAACAGAGGTAAGGGAACTTTGAAGCTTTTCGACAATTTTAGCACTACCAGAAGGCATAGGATAGCGTGATAATTCTTTAAGAGAAACCCATTTATGCCTCTCGTCCACAGGAGGATCATTTTCAATCACGCAGAAGGCCACCCACAAATTCACCCGAAATTGCGTATAATAATGCTTCACATTCATCATATGTTTATGCCCTCGCACATTTACCCCAATTTCTTCCCGTAACTCCCTAGATAACGCACCTGGATGCGTTTCATTTGCCTCTAGCTTCCCACCTGGAAATTCCCACAAATCAGCAAGAAGACCTTTTGAAGGACGCTGTTGGATATAAAATTTATTTCTTTTTTTTATAATCCCAATGACAGCATCAATATTTTTTATCGTTTTGGATTGCTTATCAGGAATAATTTCTTGTATTCCTTTTTTATACGCCAGACATTTTTCTTTAACAGGACACAACAAACACAGAGGTTCTTTATTCCTACAAATAAGTGCCCCTAATTCCATAAGAGCTTGATTAAAGGTTCTATTATTTTTTTTCGGCATGACTTGATCTAAAAACTTATATATGGTTTGATCATTTTTAAGATCAGCTTTTCCTTTTATAGCTAACACTCGCATAACCACACGTCTGACGTTAGCATCAATAATAGGTTCACGTTTATCAAAGGCGATGCTTAACAAGGCCCCTATCGTGTATGGTCCAAAGCCTGGTAACTCTTTAAGCTCTTCTCTTTTTGAAGGGACTTTCCCATTAAAATGATCGACAATATATTTAGCAGCTTTATGGATGTTCTTAGCCCTACTATAATAACCAAGGCCTTGCCATAAATTTAAAATTTGCTGCTCTTCGGCCTTTGCTGCAGAATGAACATTTGGAAACTTTTTAGTCCAACGTTCATAATAAGGTATAACGGCTTTAACAGTTGTTTGCTGTAACATGATCTCAGATATCCAAATTTTGTAAGGATCTTTTGTTTCTCTCCAAGGCAAATCTCTTGCATTTTTAAAATACCATCGATTTAATTCTCTTGAAAATTCGGACATAAGAAATTCCTATGATAGGTAATCTAAAAATAAACTAACAATATTAGGATGTTGACCAATAGGCGGGCTAATGACAAATGTGTGCGTGGGGTACTCCGCTTTTATCTTATCTACGATGGCTGGAATATCTTCATCAACATGGCGTCCTGAATTTAGAAAATTAAGAAGAACGATAATTTTTTTTGCACCAGAATCAATGCAATTTTTTAATCCACGCGGGATATCAGGATTTTCAATTTCAAGAAAGGCAAAATCGACAAATTTATATTTTGATTCCGCCTTAATTTTCTCAACCAAACGAGAAACCTCTTCTTTCGTTTGAGGCGAATGGCTTCCATGGGATACAACTAATATAGCGGTTTCTTCAGGCATAGTAAGCTACAATTTAATTGTTTTTATAGGATGAGGAGAGAATTTAACTTCTAAAACAGAACCATAAGGAAACAAATGTTTGTGATGGGCCCCATCTAGGTAAACGACTCCTTTACGCATTAATGAAGTAACCAAAATTTTTTCCCCCTGATGTAACACCCCTCCCGTTAAGCGATAATCTTCGTTTTTTCCAGCATATAATTCTCGAGGCAAATATTGCAATTTCTTATCAAATTGAGAAATAATTTTTCCTCCCGCTGAATGAATGGCGCCTGAGCTTCCAGCAGGTGTTGAAATCCAAATGCCTGAACTTCTTTGTTCTTCAACACGATCCTTAATCTTTAAATAATAACGGCATAACATAGCAGGATTTTGATGACACATCAGAATATCATTGAGAGCATCAATAGGCTCTACATCTTTATCAACCTTAACCCTTAAACGTTGAAAATGAGCTATTTGAATTTTTTTAGATAATATTCTTTTAAGTATTTTTTCAAAATTTGCAGCATTTGCGATACAAAAACGACCAACACTATGATTAGGGGCTGAATTGACTCCAATCATAACTTGATTCGAACAATGCCGAGCGGCTTCTAAAAACGTACCATCCCCTCCAACCGTAATAATAAGATCATATCTAGCGTAGTCAATCTTCCGACCTCTATAACATTCCGTATATCTAACCCCATGACTTAACAAACACCTCGAGACACTCTTAAGTGTTGCATAATGATCTTGATGCGAGGCTTCAAATCTCTTTCTTTCTTTTTTGACAATGGCATTACGAGGATTAAGCGACCCCCTCTTATCAAGAAAATAGATTTTATAGGCACTACGTTTATAGAGAAGTAATACGTTTTTAAAAGTCATAGTCATTATACGCTCAGCTACTATCCCAACATGGACTTCCTTACTCTTTATTAATTCATCATGCTTTACAATTACTGTTTAATTGCCTTAATGAATATCTTCAATCGTTTCTTTTTATCAAAACCAAAACTTCCATCGAAAGCTTCGACGAATTCGTCGCCTTCAATGATACTAGAGCCTTTATGCGAAAAACAGAAAACATTCGGAACTTAGATTTCATTCCGAACACTACTCCCTTTGTGTAGACAACCTTCAATTTCGGACTCTACAATTAACAAATTGTCTTTAACAATCGGTTTTACATTAACGGCTATATTTTCTTCAAAATAATTGACTTCCGGATCACCTTGCTTTGGCCAGTAAGGTGTCTGTGAATCATTTTTATAAACACCAATTTGCTCATTTTTAAGGAAAAATTTGTATTCATCACCTTCAATTTCTTGATCATCATAAACAACAGCAATTTTGACAACTAATGCAACATTCTGCTCTGTTACACTTAATAAATCCTTTGCATCAACCGATGATGAAATAAATAGCATCATAAAAGAAACTAATAGGAATAATTTTCTCATTTTGTCTCTCCTTATTAATAGATTTCGGTAATATTTTCATATTTTCAATGCCTTAACAATTTTTACCATGCTCATTCATTTCTTTATCCATCTACTAGTTGAAACTCCATTAAATCTTCCATTTCTTTAATACTTGAAAAAGTAATATCTGCAGCTTTCAAATGAGATTTAGGCAAAGATGTTTCCAGTGCCAAACACCGAATACCAGCCTTTTTAGCAGACTCTATTCCAAAAGGTGCATTTTCAATAACAACGGCGTCATGACTTTGAACATTCAATTTAAGAAGAGATTTCATATACGGTTCTGGATGAGGCTTACCATGAGTGACATCATTTCCCGTTATAATCACAGAAAATAATTTTTTAATATGCACTGGCAGAATTTGTTCCAATTCATGCCGTGATGTTCCCGTAACTAAACCTAAATGAAAACGATTTCGATACAATTTTTTAATAAAATTGCGTGACCCTTGAATAAAGCGTGCACGAACAATCTTTTTAAATAAAACTTCCTTTTTCGTTAACAAGCGCTTGGCATGCGATTCGCTAAAAGGCTTTTTATATTTGGTAAATAACTCTTTAACACTCTGCAATCCTCTTTGCCCTTCTCGAGTGTAAATATCAAGATAATTCACATGCACATCCTCATCCGCTAGCACTTTTTTCCAAGCGCGATAATGGTCGGGCATGGTGTGCGTGATGACGCCATCCATATCAAAAATGACTGATTTACACTTAATCGTCGTTGTCTTCATCATTAAGATTATAATATTGAAAAAACCAATAGCAAGGCATTTTGCATGCTTTACTTGCCGTCGGTAGAAAGATATTTATGAAAATAGGCCTGCGTCAACTGATACACAATGGGAGATAATGCCATTAAGGCAATTAGATTGGGAATAGCCATCAACCCATTTAAGGCATCACAAAAATTAATCACATCATTCATCGGCCATAAGGCTCCGATAAGGATAAAACCAACATAGACCCATCTATAAATCCCTACAAAATTACGACCAAACAAATAATCAACGGCACGATCCCCATAATAAGACCAAGCAATTAATGTAGAGAAAGCAAACAACACAATACCAACTGAAACAAGCCAACCAGATCCTTTTAAACCTCGTTCAAAAGCAAAACTTGTTAATTGGGCCTTGGTATCCATCAATTCATATGCCCCCGTACATATAATAACTAACGCTGTGATAGAACATACAATGATCGTATCAATAAAGGGACCTAGCATCGCAACTAGCCCCTCCCTTACAGGCTCAGCCGTTTTAGCTGCCCCATGAGCCATGGCAGCGGACCCTAATCCTGCTTCATTAGAAAATAAACCACGAGCCACACCAGAGCGAATAACACCGCCTAATAAGCCACCTGCAACTGCTTCAGGAGCATGAAAAGCATGATAAAAAATTAATTTAAATCCTGGCAAAATAAGATGATTGTTTTTAATTAAAATAAAACAACCCGCCATAATATAAAAGGCGCACATCACCGGAACTAAAAAAGAAGCGACAACGGCAATACGCTTAATACCACCCAAAATAACTAAACCCACACAGATAGCAATAACAAAGCCTATTGTTATTTTAAAAACAAAAGGAACAGCGATACCATTGCTATATATCAATGAGCCCATAGCTGACACCATGCTATTAACTTGAAACATGTTGCCTATTCCAAAACTAGCCATGGCCGTAAAACTTGCAAAGATAATCGCCAACCATTTAAAATTTTTCCCCATACCCAATTCAATAAAATGCATGGGACCAGCATGAGTCTCTCCATGTTCATCGATACGTCTAAAATGAACCGCTAGCGTACAACTCGCAAATTTGGTAGCCATACCAACAAGCGCTGTAATCCACATCCAAAAAACAGCCCCAGGACCACCCGCTAAAATGGCGGCGGCAACACCAACAATATTACCTGTTCCAATCGTTGCAGAAAGAGCGGTACTTAATGCACGAAAATGCGAGATCTCACCGGGATCTTTCTTATCATCATACTTACCCGTAACGACCTGCCAAGCATGCAGGAATCCACGCCCTTGTATAAACAGTAAACGTAGTGATAAAAACAAACCCGTCCCAACCAACAACACCATCAAAGGAACACCCCAAACCCAAGTACTAAAATTTTTCAATAACAGACTCATTTAAGAATATCCTTATGAAATCAAAATTGGAACGCTACAATTTTATGATTTGGCTAAAAAAGCTCCCAAAGAAACAGCCAATAAACAAACTGAAACTTGTAGGACGACGTTAAAAATAGCAGCAGCTATCTTTCCATCAGAATATAAAATCAAATTATCATAACTAAATGAAGAAAATGTGGTGAAACCACCGAGAAGGCCAACGATCAAAAAAAGATGTAATTCTTGATTAGCACCACCCTTGGCTTTCACCCAAGAGCTAATCAAACCGATAAGAAAACATCCAAGAAAGTTGACAAAAAATGTAGCGCATGGAAACCAATGTTGGTTGGTTATACGTAAAATACCGATACCAGAAAGGTAACGAAGTGAAGCCCCTATAAAACCTCCAGAACCAACGATCAAAACTTTAATCATAAGCTTTCATTACTTCTAAATTGTTTAAGAGGTGACGATTGAGATTCCGAACATGTCGATTTATCTTCCATACATAAATACATCGCTAATTGAGGAGCATAATCTTTAATCCATGCCTTAATTTTGGAATACATCTCTAAACGTAGATTCTGATCATAACGAAGCTTCTCATCGTAACTCACATAAAATTCCTCATCTAACATCGATGAATCAGGAAAACGATTCTCAATAATATGTTTAAGCCGTGGTGTCATCCTTAAAGCGCCCAAACTCATCCATTTGATACTTTCCTTTGGAACACTTTGAAAAATTTGATCGATCAGCCCTTTGTACTCTTCTTCCCAATCCTTAAAATAAATGATCGGATCAAAATGAAAGGCCACTTTATATCCTGCTTGAGCACATTTCTTTGCCGCCTCAATCCGCTTATCCAAACTTGCCGTCAGATGTTCCACACTATCAATAATCACCTGCGGATTCATAGACCAAGAAATAATAATATTACCCGCAGATCTCGCGTTAAGTAATAAATTCACATTATCACTTTTTGTTTTAAATTCAAACTGACTTTTTGGAAATTTTCGGAAAAACTCTACAATACGTGGCGAAAACTCCGTGATGTGATCAAACACAAGAGAATCGGTGAGCTCCCCAGAACCGATACGAATATCTTGTTTGTATTTTAAAAATTGATCGAAGAAATCTTCAATATTAGCTGGAATGATAATCCCTGGAGAGTTGATGTAATCTTGGAGATAACAATATCGACATTCAAAGGCGCATCCACTTCCTAAGTTAATCACATGATACCCGCAAAAAACACTTTTATTTGAACAAGGGCACTGCTTAAAAAAATCATAATTTTCTTTCATCAAAAACAAACTATTCATCCGCTCATTATAATCTTTAATCCCAAATTTGATTTTGCCTACATGTTTTTTATAACTCTCTATATATTGAATCTTGGCATCGGGACAACGTTGAGAAATATTTTGAGCAAGCAATGTATCTTTGATTGCCTCTTCGATATAAACATTCTTAAAATCTATCGTTTTTTTGTTTAATTCAACGCGATAATCCGGATTGATATCTAACTTGGTCAACGCAAAACGTTTATTGTCCTTTTCTTTGGTTAATTGTGGAAATCGACGTCTCATTAGATATTTTTTTAAATGATCAAACTCTAATGATTGACCTTGATAATCTTTTAAGACATCATCAACCTGACATTGCTCTCGCTTGGCAATTTCATAAATCAAACGAGACAATTCCTGCTTTCGCGTGACACCAAACTGCGAAAAGTTTTGATCAATATAGGTTTTTACTTTACTTGTACTAATCATGTTTGAAGCACCTGAGTATTATCTATCATGAGAAGCTCCTCTTTAGTTAATTCAAACTGCAGAGCTTCTATATTATCTTTTACCTGCTTAGCATTGCGCGCACCGACCAAAATACTGCCAACCTCTTGTTTTTGCCTAACCCAATTCATAGCCACATGGTGCGCTGGCTTTCCTAATGACTTTAATATCTTAACAATTTCTAAAGCTTTTTCAAATGACTTTCCACGATAATGTTTGTAAAAAAACATCCGTACATCCGGATCCTTAAAAAAGGGTTGCTTCTCATATTTTCCGGTCAAAACCCCACCGGCTAAAACCCCATAAGCAATGACTGAGATATTTCTATCAGAGCAACCAGGCAATATTTCTTCTTCAAGGCCTCGTTCTAATAGTGAAAGCTGCGATTGAAGCGAGATAACCTCACCAAACTGAGAAGCCTCATCAATCTGAGACAGATCAAAATTAGACAGCCCTATATAACGAATTTTTCCTTGATTTTTCAACTGACTTAAAGCAGACATCGTCTCCTCTAAAGGCGTACTTTCATCCGGCCAATGACATTGATACAAATCGATACATTCAATATTTAAATTTTTCAAAGACTGCTCAAGCTCTTCTACAATGCGTTCTTTCTTTAAATTATGAGATATCCCATCGGCATCATTTTTTAAACCGCATTTGGTTGCAATGATAAGCTTATCTCGCCTCCCTTTAATAGCCTCACCTACAATTTGTTCAGAAAGGCCGTTACCATACAAAGGGGCGGTATCAATAAAATTTATACCGGAATCGATGGCACAATGAACAGCTTCAATGCAACCTTCTCTTTGAGCCCCTTGCCAAAATTTCCCAGCGAAAACCCAAGTTCCAAGTCCCATTTGTGACACCGTCAAATCAGATTGACCTAATTGGTTATATTTCATCCCGATTCCCTTAACTGCAAAACTGATAGTATCTTAATTTATTCTTGGTATAATACATTTTTCATACTAAAGGATATAATACTTATGTCAAATTTTAAATCACTCTTTGGTCTTGCCCCAGAAGAGGTTAAAACAAATGTATTGGTAACCCCATTTCTGTCAAAGGGGTGGAAAACTACCTTTAAACTCGATAAAATTTGCAAAGGAAAACCCTATACTACAGCCCAACATAGCAACTTTACATTCATTCATTCTGGAATTGGAGCAACCTTTGTGGGTGATGCCATTCTCCACCTAAAAGAAACCCCTTGTCAAAATATCTTCTTTTTAGGCGCCTGTGGTATTCTGCCAACCATTAAAAATCTCAATATAGCTGATTTAGTTTTAGTAAAGGAGACTCTAGCCATTGAAAGTTTTTCTCAAGTTTTAGAATCAAACTTTCAGGATATTAAAACTTATCAATCAGATGAATCCCTAAATAATAACTTTTTAAAAAATCATAACCCCATTGTAACCCCCGTAACAAACGCCTCATTTGGATCACTGCTTTTGGAGGAAGACAATCTTCCGTTATTTGAAAAACATAACATTCAAACTGTTGATATGGAATGTAGTGCTTTTTTAAGCGCTAGTCAAAAAATAAAAAGGAGAGCCTTAGCCCTCCTTTTTATTACCGATATTATTATCAATAAACCCTTTCATAGAACAATGACATCATCCGAGCAAACATTGATCAATAATTCCATGAAAAAAGCAATTGATTACCTCATTCAATTTACAGAAAACAATTAATACAATCTAAAAAATTATTCTAAAACAATCTCTTAGATAGCATCAGACCCTTTTTCTCCTGTACGAATGCGAATACATTCATCCAAAGATGAGATAAAGATCTTTCCATCACCTAATTTTCCATCTTCATGCCGAGCATTTTTGATGATGATATCACATATCACATCGACAAATTCATCATTACAAGCTATTTCGATCCTAACCTTTGGACTTAAATCGATACCGACCTCTTGACCACGGTAAAGATCTCCTTCAACTTTTCGTCCATGTCCGGTGACACGTCCTGCAGTGATACGTGTAATATCCTTTTTTATTAGCGCTTCACTTACAGCATCTAATTTATCTGGCTGAATAACAGCTGTAATAAGTTTCATAATGATCCATCCTTCCTCAATATATAATAATTATGGGATACCCTTAATTTAAGTTTAAAAGACCATAACCATGTTCCCCATGGCAACTTTGATCAAGACCAGTCATTTCTTCTTTGTCACTTATTCTAAAACCTATGGTCTTATCAATAATAATAATTATGACCCACGTAAGAACACTAGCATAAGCAATTGTAATTCCAACAGCTGATACTTGCACAAGAAGTTGTTGAAAAACAGTCCAGGTGCCGCTCGTTGTGGCTGCTGCCGCATCAACCATCCAACTCTCACGAATCCAGAAAGTCAACAAAATGGCACCAGCTATACCGGATACACCATGAATACCAAAAACATCTAACGTATCATCATAACCTAATTTGGATTTAATCTGTATCGCCGAATAACTAACAAACGATGCCATCGCTCCAAGAAAAATAGCTCCTGGAATTTTAACAACACCAGCAGCGGGCGTAATAGCAACTAAGCCAGCTAAGATCCCACTGGCCAACCCTAAACTTGTCACCTTTCCGTGCTTCACCCCTTCAATGATCATCCACACTAACGCTCCTGTGGAGGCAGCCACTTGAGTTACAGCCAAAGCACGCGCGGCATCTAAACCACTACTCACAGAACTTCCAGCATTAAAACCAAACCAACCGACCCATAACAATCCAGCACCTAACAACGTTAATACAAGATTATTCGGATGCATGGCGGTTTTTGGATAATCGCGTCGCGCCCCACAATATAAGGCAATAACTAAAGCACTGATACCAGAAGAAATATGAACAACTGTTCCCCCTGCAAAATCAATGGCCCCATTGGCTCCCATATTAAATAAAAATCCATCTTCCGCCCAAACCCAATGACAAAGCGGACAGTAGACAAATAGTACCCATAACGTAATAAAGACACAATACGATTTAAATCGCACACGTTCGGCAAAGGCCCCTGCAATAAGAGCTGGCGTTATAATGGCAAACTTTCCCTGAAACATAGCAAAAACATAATCTGGGATGCCGCCATCTGCGACCGCATCATCCAAACCTTCTAAAAATAATAAATTAGGATCCCAGCCAATCCAACCTCCAAGAACGTTTGGCCCAAAGCACATTGAGTAACCACAAACAGCCCAAATAACCCCAACAATGGCCATAGACGCATAACTATGCATCATTGTCCCTAAAACATTCTTAGTACGCACCAAGCCCCCATAAAATAAGGCTAATCCAGGAACCATCAATAATACTAATGATGTTGATGTTAACATCCAAGCCGTTGCCCCTGAATCTGGGGTGCCTTCAGCTGCCAAGGCCATTCCCGGCCATAAAACGAGCCAAGAAAAAAACAACAACATTACATTTTTCCAATTTTTCATTTATCCTCCTTTCTGCTTCGCTCGAATGTTTTCTCGTTCGAGCTACGCAGCAATTAAGTTAAGTTTAAAGCTCCTGCGAAGCCCAAACGTAAAAACATTTGGGCGTAGCAGAGCTAATTTTTTCTATGCCGTAACGGTGGCAATAAAAAATCCTTCCCTATAATTACAGTTTTCTGCACTTATTGAGGAAGGACGTCATTGCCCACCAAATTTATATTGTAAGAACTTTCAGACACCAATGCCTAAAAAGTTAAAGAAAGTATAACTTTATCCCAATTTTTTGTCAACAAATTTTCTAAATCAAGGAATTTATTTTCTTGATAAAACAGAAGTTTTAGATGAAGCATTAAGGGCTAAGGTCAAGAAACAGCCCAAACCCATAATGGCAAGAGCTAATAGAAATTCGCCATTAAATTGCTGGGGCCAGTGATTGATTTGGCTTATCGGTGTGATTTTACCCTTGCTTGAAGTTACAAATTCGAGCGTCTCCTTCCATGGCCATATCTTATTTAGGGATCCTGCGACAACACCAATGAGAACCACAACCGTTAAATCGTGAAACTTGTGAAAAAGCCAACTTAAAATGCGAACAAAGGTCACAACTCCTAAAATTACTCCTGAGCCAAAAATCATTAAAGTCCCAAGCTCTCTTTCATGAATGGCATGTAAGACATATTCATATTTTCCTAAAAGAAGCAAAATGAATGACCCAGAGATACCGGGAAGAATCATCGCACTTATAGCAATCGCACCACTAAAAAAGATAAACCACGGGGCTTCAGGTGTTTTTAAAGGAACCATGGCCACTAAATGAAATGTGAAATAAAACACGAGCGCCGCTATCACAATCAATAAAAGATTCCATCTCTTAACCAGACGTTTCATAACAAAAATAGTCGCAAAAATAAGACCAAAGAAAAAAGAATTAATAAAAATGGGCTTATTATTTAATAGCCAAATGATAACTTTTGAAAGACCAACAACAGCCAATCCAATTCCGCATAAAATGGATCCTAAATATTTCCAAGCCACGTTATCAAAGGCTTCCCCCCACTTTCCAGTTAAGAGACGCTTTATAAATTTTTCATCAAATGATTTTATAGACTCAATAAAATCCTCATAAATACCAAGCAACAACGCGATTGTCCCACCAGAAATTCCCGGTATAACATCGGCATTGCCCATGCAAAAACCCTTGGCCACAAGAAGACAATAATCGCTTAATTTTTTATTGGAGGTGATTGGATCCGACATCTTATTTCTTAAGCCACTCCTTAACATTCTCAGAATAGGCAGAACCTATATTATTTCTTTTAAGAATACGCATATTAATATTTTCTATATTGGTGTTATCCATAATGAGAGTATTGGCATTTTCTGTTTCAATAATGGTATATTCTTCTGAATCTTTAACCTTATCTAACGCCTTGACTAAATCCTTAAATGATTTAATTTGCTGACCGTTTACTTTTTCAACAAGAGCATTATTCACGCCATGATAACCGACATTAATGTCATCCGATAAGACACTTAAGAGAACGACCAAATCTTCATTTCGTTCTTTATTACGACGCCCATGCCCCATAAGGTAATAACGATAATCAAGAGGCGCTTTATCCCAATAATTGCCCCAAGAAGCCATAAAGTCCGTACTCAAAATTGTAAAAACCAGGCCTCCGTAAATATAATATGTGGGCGTATCATAATACTTTGGATATGGAACTAAAGTCCTAAAAGACGTTAGCTTAATTTTCTCAGAGGAGAATTTTCCATCTCTACTAATCTCAATACTAATCACATCATTCACTTGCTTTTGAGTGATCAAATGTGAGAGCGTTAACCTTTCATTGTCTCTAAACTTAAATGTGCCATCCTCACCAATTTCGACTCCGTTTATTGAAAAAATGGTATCACCCTTCTTTAGGATATTTTCAGCAGATGAAAAAGGCAATATTCCCGTTACTAAAACACCACCCTCTTTTTGATTTATTTTATAATATGTCCTTAATGCCTTATTTTCTGTACTCACATAATCAATACCTAATAATGGAAATCCATCAAACTTATCATCCTTTAAATCCTTAAAAAAATGTTGAATGACAGGCATTGGAATCATATACCCTATACTCTGACCCGTTTGCAACACCTGCATAGCAACGCCAACAATCTTACCATCCTGAATAACAGGACCACCGCTATTGCCTGGATTAATGGCTGCATCAATTTGAACTGTTAGTAAATTGCGCGAACTTTGTGAATACGCGGTCACCTCAACGCGTGAGACAACGCCTTCTGTGATGGAAAGTTTACCGCCTCCCTTTGGATATCCAAAAACAGAAACGGTATCTTGTAACTTAGGTAGAACACCAAACTCTAAAGGTTTGACACCTTTAAAAAATTGAGGATCATCAACAACAAGCAAGGCCAAATCGCATTCATGACCAATAGCCTCAACACGGGCTGTATATTTTTTGGAATCACCATCTTTTTTAACTTGAATAAAGGTATAATCGGAAACAACATGAGCATTCGTTAAAATTTTATTACCTTCAATAATACTTCCAGATCCTCCAGAGGCCATAATGCCTTTGGATTGCCAAGGTCTATAAAAATCTCTTGGATTGGCTGTGGTAAAAATTTTGACTACAGAATCCGTTATTTGAGCGGCTTGCACCTCGATAGGTATAAAAACTAAAACACATAAAACGAGATATTTTATCAATTTAATCATAAAGATAGGGTAACGTGTTTTTATAATTTTGTAAAAGGAAATCTAAGATTTAAAAGGTGGGGTTTGATATAACTTTGGGAGGAATTCAATTAGATTTGAGACGATTAAAATAATCAAAACTATCAATGCCAGCAGCTTGTGGCGTATCGAGTTGTTTTATTTCTTCTTGCACATAGTCATTAACTTTATTAACTTTAAATTCTAAAGCATTTATCTCTTTATCTTCTTTTGTGTTTTTTGCATTATTAATTTTAGATTCGCCTGTCTTTAATTGAGTAACCTTTTGTTGAATATCAGATAATTGCGTTTCTAAGGCAAAAATGCTTTTCTTTGCATTTTGAAGAACATCATCTTTTTCATACAATACATCTTGAATAGATGTTAATCGAGATTCTAGATTATTAATGGCCTCATCTTTGCCAGCCGTTTCTGTTCGAATATCGTTTAACTGCGATCTATACGCTTGCATCATTCCTTTAATTTCACCAATTTCTTCATCTTTCTCTTTAACGAGGTTACGTAAATTGTCATTATAGACATCTCGTTTTTCTTTAGCTTCTTTTAAGGCTTGAGTAAGCAAAGTAATGCGTTTCTCGCTATTCGATTCTTTATTAAATTTCTGAGCATAACTTTCTCTTAAATTCATAATCTCTTCATTCACTTTTACAATTTCTTGATCCTTCTGCTCAATGCTTTCTTTGGCCGCACCCATACTTTTACGATACATATTTAAAGTATCTTTTAAGTCATTTAAGCGTCGATTTCTTATTTTAATATTCTTAACTAATTTTTTCTCTCTAACGGATGGTCGTTGCACTTTTTTGATATTTGACTGAAGAGTAAGAATTTTCATCTCTTTATCTTGAACAAGCGTTTTACTCTTACTAAATTTAGTTTTAATATTGTCAAACTCTTGATTAAGAGCTAACATCTCAACTTCTTGAGTTTCAACTTGCTCTTTAGCCACATTAAGCTCTTTGTAATATTTATCGGCCTTCTGCGTTAATTCTTCTATGCTTTTATCTTTATTTTCTATAAAGCCTTCTAATTGTTTTTCTCTTTTTGCGTAATCTTTTTTAGAAACCTCAATTTCTGTCTCCAATTCATCGATCCTGATATCTTTTTCACCAATAATTTTTTGGCCTATTTCATATCGGTCATAAAGTTTATTCATTTTTTCTGTAAGATCTTCAACCTCTTCTGTGCGTTCGGTAAGCATACTGTCCATCTCTGTTAACTTCAATGCTGAACTCACCAATTGCTTTGTTAATTCCGACACTTTTGAATCTTTATGATCGACAATTTCTGATAATTCACCAAGTTTCTTTTGAACAACACTCATTTCTTGTTTAAAACGTTTATTATCAACATCCTTGGTTTGATCAACGTCATTAGATATGTCCTTAACTATTTTGTCCATCTCTGCATTATTTTTCTTTATTTCCGATTTCTTAGAATTGCTTTTTATTTGAGCCAATTGAAGTCGACTTCTTGTTTCATCATTTCCACGAACAACTTCTCTTAAATGATTATATTGTTTAATCAAATATTTCAGCTTAAAGGCCAATTTTTCTTTGTCATGATCTAGGGAGTCATTTACCGCTTTGAGTGGCTCGGTATGTTCTAGAAGTTGGTCATCCGTTAGGACAATATTCATATTTAACCCATTAAGGGTTTCATTTTTTATTTTTAAAAGTTCATCTTCAAGGCCAGTACTCATAAATCCGCTTTCTATGACTTCTTGTCCGAGCAGATTACGCTTTAATTCGTATTCTTCAATTTTTTTCTTAAGAGATGACGTTTTTTTGATTAAATCTTCAAAATGGAGGAGATCCATTTTTTGCTCTGTACTGAGATCATCCCTTGATGAGATGTCTAAAAGAAGGGCTTTGGCATCTTTGTTGGCTGGCTCAACTAACAAAGCACGACTAAAATCGTTGATTGCTTTATCAATTTTTCCTTTTTTAATCAGCTTTTCACCATGAGCTGTAAAAGAATTTGCTATTTTCGATTCATCTTGTGCAAATAAAACCGTAGGTAACACAGCTGAAAGGCACAAACAAAGACAAATAATGTGTGATTTTTGTATTTTCATGATATTAAACATCTTAAGTATTTAACTCTAAGAGGTAAAAGTATAGCACTTAGTTGGTGAGGTTTCAAGGGAAGGGTTTTTACGTAAACTACTGGTAATAAAAGACTTTTATTTTTGTTTCTTTTTTTTCTTTTTTGCAGCCTTCATTCGACGAAATTTGGGCCAATACTCTTCACCCAATATATAACCTATACAATTCTTGGCTCCACAGCGACATTTATGGTCTTCATAGCTATCTATATCATACCCATAATTATAGGAAAGCTCCTCACCTTTTTTAATGTCCCGAATGGCAACTATCCAGATCTTTCCTCTAATAATGTCTGATTCACAATTTGGATCGCAGGAATGATTAATAAAGCGTGCCGTATTGTAACTGACATACCCATCAATATCATGTCTTTTCGTTAATTGAAAAAGATAGACCGCACCATTTTCTTTACTGTGCTTATGATTACCTAATGGGATATCAGCCCTACGATCAGACTCTGCTTTTGTGACTCTTTCTCCGACATACTCTATAACGCGCGTGCCTTCTTCAATATCTTTTCTTGCAAAAACACCCTTGTTATGAATACTAGACATTCGCACAACAGCATAAGGACTTTTCGTATTGGGGATGGATTTGGTTCTTTTTGCTCCGGAATATTTAGTCGTCATAGTGAAATATAATACAACAAAAATGTTTATTAGAAAAGCAATAGATTAATTATTTTCTAATAGACCATCCCTGCATTTTTTTCAATGGAACTAACAAGCTCCTCGAAGTTCGTTGGTTTAGCTACAAAGGGGTGTCCGCCAATGATCCCTTGTTGTTGGTCAACTTCTTCCTGTGTCACTGTTGCTGTTAAAAAAACAACTGGCGTATTCTTAATGGATTCATTTTCTTGCAAAGCCATCACAACATCAGGACCTTCAAGAAATGGCATAATAATATCTAGCAAGATTAAGTTGGGTCGAAAAGCAATGGTTTGTTTAACAGCTTCTCTTGCATCGTTAACAACTTTCACTTCATAATCACCTGTTGATTCGAGGTTTAAGCGTAATACATCAGTGAATCCTTTTTCGTCATCAACTAACAGGATCTTCTTTGTATTCATGGTGGCCTCCTCTTCTCTCATAATGAAGTTCTAAAAATTAATGTAGCTCTCGCCCCTTCATCTTCTTTATTCTGCACACATAAAGAACCTTCATGAAGTTCCATTATATTCTTTGATACAGGTAATCCTAAACCAATCCCTCCTTTTGCTCGACGTGTTGTAAAAAATGGATCGCATAGCTTATCAAGATTTTCATTCTTGATACCAGATCCATTATCTTCAATATGCATAAACAAATACCTATCCCCATTCTTAAAATAATGTTCACTTAAACCCATCGACTTTATCATCTCACTAGACAAACAACCGTTATGAACTCTAATATGAACATTACCGCCTTCCGTTATAGAATAAATGGCATTGAGAAGCAAATTGACGACAACTTGTTCAATTCTATTTTTATCCACAACAATATCTTGCAAATCCTTTGTAATTTCTTTAGATACTGACACCTTATGTTTATCAATTTCATGACCAACCAAAGAAAGAGATTTTTCAATAATATCTTCTAGGGATGTTGCCTTTTTATTTAAACGGCTTAAACTAGCAAAATCCAATAAATCAACAATAATATTATTCGCTTTATGCGTCGCTGCTCTAATGTTATCAAGGACCACCTGATATTTTTCATCATCAACCTGCACATGATCCGTAAGATACGTCACGCCATAAAGAATAGTGGCTAAAGGATTTTTAACTTCATGAGCAACACCACTAGCCAAACCACCAATGATACGCATACGCTCTGCTTCAATCAGTTGACGCTGGGTAACCGATAATTGCTCCATAGTATCTTTCAATTCTAATTCTAAACGTTTTCGTTCAATTGCATAACGCAAGGCTTTTATAAGGGTGTACGCTGTATATTTGCTTTTGACCAAGAAGTCCTGAGCACCGTAACCTAAAGTCTTAAGCCCTAAGTCATCTTCATAAGCCCCTGTATTAACGACAACAGGTAATAAAGGAAATTGTTCTGTAATTTCCTTTAAAGTAAGCTCCCCTTTTGAATCTGATAAATTCAAATCAACAATAGCGACATCAAACGATTTTTCTTTTAAGGCCTTTACAGCATCCGCTAAAGTTTCAGTAACTTGGGAATAAGAAATTTTATAAGATTCATCCTTTAACATCGAAGATAACATCTTATAATCAACTTCATTATCTTCCACAATTAGCACGGACAGTGGATCTGAAAAATTTACAACATTTTTTTCTTTTTCAGCCATTAAAAATGAGCTCCCATCTTAACACCATATTCTTTGGATGTATTCTTCGGTTCAATACCGACTCCAATAACACCCCCATTAAATATGATAGGATTTGTTTCGGAATCCTTAATTTTCCAGAATCTAAAAAATGGTTCCACAAAAAAGTTGGCTTGATAAGTATGTTTCGATAATCGCATTGATCCTCTTAACCCAAAACCGCGTGACTGAGAATTTTTTAAGGTTTCAAGACCCGGCGCTACGTCTTCAAGATGATCGACCTGCTTTCCAAACAACAACTTATCAATTTCAAAATTAGCCATCAAAGACCACTCATGATCTAAGGCCAAATTAACCTCAATTCCAATCGGAAAATAAACATAACCCGATGTTCTTAAGAAACCCGTTGCACTCGTGGTGGTTGTTCCATTTAAATCATCGCGCAGAAATCGATAACCTAAGCCACCATATAGCATGCTATTAATCTCCTTGCTCAAAGGAATGTCATATCCAAGCAAACCTCGCCATTCTGTCATCAGATTAAAATTATCATCTAGCTCACCTGTTGTGGCTGATTCAAAATCAACCTGACCTAAACTTAACTTTCCTTCAAATCTAAAGACATTTGGTTTACTAAAACTTGTAAAGGCATCTTTAAAATTTTTGATATGTTCACTGCGATGTTTACGATGCGTATAGGAGGCAAAAATGCCAAACATCGCTCCCTTTTCTTCAATAGAATCAGACTCTTCATAAAGAATTCCAGAGAATTCTGTTCCAATCTCAAAGGTATTAAATTCATCATTTTTTATAAATAAATTTTTGAAAATATGTTTAGGGGTAATTTTCTGATTTTGTCGGTAATCTGGGTAGGGATTTTCAAGGGTTGAAAAAGAGGTTTCATAGTCTATAGGATCGACAATAGGCTCTCTTCCTTGCATTTCGCGCGCATGTTCTTTATTGTGTCGTCTCTCAAGCATATCTAATTCACGGCTTACATTCTCATTCTTAAACCGTTCAACCTCCGTTTTGTCAAGGTCGGTATAAGCAACATCCTGCCAAGTTATTGAGGCCTGGACTGATGGTACAAAAATGCAGATCATTAAAATGATCCTGAGCATATAAATTAGACATTTTCTTTTCATAATAATTACTAGTATTAATCTAAGTATATAACACTAGTCTAATTTATATTGTATGGGTGTATGCTTTGCTCGCAAGTTAAATTTGTCTTTTTTTAGTTTTTTCTATTCATTTCCTCCATTAAAATCTTTGCTATTTTTAAAAAGCTACACAATCTGAGAAACAATTTAAGAATGTCTCTCCTGATTCACACACATTATCTCCACAAGTGGCTCCAATCTGACATGAGCTATCACATCCATCTACAGGATCCGTATTACCATCATCACAGGATTCCCCTGATTCAACAATACTATTACCACAAACAGATGCCGTTGTTCCTGTACATCCACTATTACATTGATTAGGCTGACCGTTCAATGAGGAACCATCATCACAAACCTCTGTACCATTGATAACGGAATCTCCACAAAACTCTGTTGTACTACATGTACCAAACCCTGTACAGGAACCGTTACAACTTTCTGTTCCTGCATATCCAGTAGATGTTGTACAGGATTGCGAGTTTGAATCGCACGTTTCGCCTAACCCTGCTTGGATAACACTATCTCCACAAATTTCTAGAACACAAGCACTACTACAACCATCCTCATTGGCTGTATTGCCATCATCACAACTCTCACCGGAATCAACGCTGCCATCTCCGCAGAAAGGATCAAACGAACAATCAGCGGCGCAACCATCGCCACCTACCGTATTCCCATCATCACAAGACTCACTAGGGTCAAGATTTCCATCTCCACAAAATGCTTCGACAACACATAGTGAAGAACAACCATCACCAGATACCGAGTTGCCATCATCACAGGCCTCACCCGAATCAATGATGCCATCTCCACAAAAAGGCTCAAGAACACAAACCGATGAACATCCGTCATTATTAAAGATGTTTCCATCATCGCAACCCTCACCTGAATCAACGGTTCCATTACCACAAACCTCAGTTTGGCAACTTGAAGAACACCCATCCCCATTTGAAGTATTTCCATCATCACAGCCTTCTCCACTTCCCACAACACTATCCCCACAAACAGGAATCACAACACATCCATCAATCGTGGTATCACGCGTTCCATTTGCATTACACCAGGCAAAAACACTTCCGGTACATCCCGTGGGGCAACTTGCTGGTACGATTCCAACTGGAGAAACTGGCAAAGTAGCATTTCCACAAGCCGTAACAACAACTAATTCGCCGCAAGCATTAGGAGATATTGCTGTTTGAAAGACATAATCGTCAGATGAAAACGTTCCATTTTGTAAATATTGTAAGGTGACATAAATAGGAGATCCATCAATCGTTATAGATGAAACGGCAACTGAAGTACTTGTCCCCATCGCCTGGGCAAATATATCTGAGTCTCCTAGAGAGGTTCCAACCGTCAACCAAAACTGTGTCACACCAACGCTACTTGACCACTGAAAAGTTGTTGTCGGTAATGAGACTGTTGATGCTGGCGCCGGTGATGTAATCTCAGGAGAAACAATTGCGGTTGTAAAAACATAGGCTTGATCATTAAAGACGCCACTAATTTTTGAACGTAACGTCACATAAAATAAATTCCCTTGTAAAGGTAACTCTGAAATAGTGACAGATGTTGCAGTTCCTTGAGAGGAATCATACACATCTCCTGCTCCTGATGTGGTTCCAATCTTTAACCAATATTCTGTCACGCTTTTCCCTTGCGTCCAACTAAACGTTGTTGTTGTCGTACTTAATGTTGTTCCTATGACTGGCGCCGTCAACGTTGCTGGCGTATCTGCTTGAAGTGTTGAATACATATAATCCCTGGTATACCATTGCCCATTAATCTGCGTCCATAAACGAACATAAACAGGATTATCGTCAATAGGAACGATATTAGAAAGTGTCACCGACGTATTTGTTCCCTGGCTTGCTCCGTAAGTATCAAAATACGGTGGTGTTGAAACAGCTGAAAAACTTGTTCCTATTCCTAACCAATATTGTGTTACGTTTGTTCCAGCGCTCCACTGAAATGTGATGCTTGAGGAACTAAGAGTTGACGCATCGACAGGAGATGTAATCTTTCCTACATCAGCAACGGTCACTGTTACACGTTCAGTATCTGTCGCACTACCTGAATCTGTGACCGTAAAATCGATTCCAAAGGAAGCCCCTAATTGAGCAATATCTGAAGTCCAAGAAAAATTCCCTGTGCCATCCCCATTGTCTGTAAAAGTCGCACCAATACTACTTAAAGCATTTCCATTATCCAGCAAAGCCGATAATGTTAAGGCATCTGCATTCGGATCTGTTGCTGCAACTGCAAAACTTAAAACATCTCCATCAACCGTGAACTGAGAACCAATGGCTGTTAATATTGGAGGCAGATTAGCTGGTGTTACCGAAATTGTAATGGTTTCTTGATCAAGAAAGGTGTCAGGGTCTGTCGTCGTAAAAACAAGAGTTTGAGTTGTTCCGCTTTGTCCGAGAGCGGGTGTCCAAGAGAAACTTGCTGTGTTATCACCATTGTCTGTATATGTCGCTCCAATCGTTGAAAGCGGATTTGCATTGGATAAAAGAGCTGTCATTGTTGTTGTATCACTATTAGGATCTGTGGCTGTGACAGTAAAGGCTAAATTACTAGCTTCAACAACGCTTTTATTTCCAACGGATGTAAGCACAGGAGATACTGTTGTAAGAGTTAAGGCATTAAGTCCATTAATACGCCCATAACCTGAATTAATATCAAAACCTGTTGTTTCAACATCATCTGCTGTTTTACGCAGAACGGTTCTTACCTTTTCATTACTATATGTAGGATATTCGGCTAAAATTAATGCCGCCAAGCCAGCAACATGTGGCGCTGCCATAGACGTTCCCTGCCATGAGCTGTATGTATTACTGGGGGTCGATGACCAAATACTAACTCCAGGGGCGGTAACATCTAATAAACTCCCATAGTTTGAAAATGTCGCTTTATTATCACTTTGATCAGAAGCGGCTACTGTAATTGTTGTCGATTTATTTTGAGGGCTATAATTTGCAACATCGTCCGTTTCATTTCCTGCAGAAAATACGACAACAACACCTAAACCATGCGCTGTTTGAACAGCAGATTCTGTCGTAGGATTTGATGGACAAGGGTTTACACATCCCCAACTATTATTTATGACATCCACGCCGTTATTAGCTCCATAGACGATGGCCTCAGCAAGTTCTGAACTTAAACCTGAACCATCATCCGATAGTGCTTTTAAGGGCATTATTTTCGCTTGCGGAGCAATACCAATAATACCAGTCGAATTATTACCTATCGCAGCAATTGTTCCTGAAACGTGTGTTCCATGTCCATGAACATCAGTTGGATTATTATCAGGTGATTTAGCAGTAACACAATTATCAAATGCATCATAGCTCACACATGTTGTAAAATCATAACCTCTTACATCATCAACATATCCATTACCATCCGAATCAGACCCATTTACGGTTTCACTCGTATTAGACCAAATATTAGTAACAAGATCCGAATGCACCCAGTCAACACCTGTATCAACAACACCCACAACAATTCCTAAACCTTGCTCAAGATCCCAAGCCGATTCCATCTGCATTTTTGTAACATTCCATAGACTGCTATAAAAAGTATCATTAGGTGTTAAATCCGCTTTCATCACATAATCTGGATGAGCGTATTCAACGTGAGGATCATCGGAAAAAAGTTCACAAACCTTCTCAATATCTAGATTCGCTGGAACCTCCATAACATAGGTATTTGTTAAATCAGGAGTTTGCGCACCTGGATCAATCCGTTCAGATCTATCGCTAAATTTTGTTTTTGCGGTTTGTATCATCTGATCTAAATGCTGTTTTGCCTCATGTGTTGTTTTATTATGTTTCTTGAAAAACAACCCCTTAGCACCACTAACCTTACAATGCGCATTAAGTTTATCAATCGAATCTGAGCCATCGGTAACAGCATCTTGAAATTTCTTATTTTTAGCTAGTAGACAATGTGCACATTCATTTAAAGCATGATCCCCTTCACTCTTAAACTTAATAACAAATCGTCCCTTTGCATGATTTAATTGTTGTGGTTCCTCTATTTGGGCATCATCCTCTATACTTTCATCTAAAATTCTTTCTCCCATTTGTTCTCCAACGCCCCCTCTGACAACAGGATCCACTGATGGCTGGGAATCGAACTCGGGTATTGAATCGGTTACTTCACTAACATCCGCTAACAATACAACCTCCTCAATTTTTTTAACCTCTTGCTCAACTTGAATCTCTATACTCTCTACAACATCTTTCACCATTTCTAAAGCTGGCGATTGAAGCTCTTGGGTTTCCTCTATTACACCTTGTGTCTGTTCGGCAACGTCTTCAAAATAATCAACAAGAAAATCACTAAATTCTTCTTCATATCCGGTATTATCCTCAAGCTCTAAATGACTTGCTTGGGATTCTAAGCTCTCTGATTCTTGCGTTGCAACATCCAATGCCACAGCCCCTTCATTTGATGTTATAGAAACAACTTCTAATTCCTCAAATGTATTATCATTTTTATTTTCTATTTCATTACTATTTTGGAAATAAACTTTCGTTACGCTTGAAGTATTTTGGGTGGGGGTATCAATTATATTTTCGTTTTGAACATCGTTAAACGCAAAACTATCAAAATCTTCTTCTATATCATCAAAGTGTGTCGTTTCTATATTTTGAAAAGTTACATCAACAGATACATCATCTTGCTGATTCTCTTTAACATTAGTAGTTTGTAAAAAAAGACTCTCATTTTCTTCATCAACCTCGCCAACAGCTACAATAGATATACGAATGACGTCTTCAATGGTATTGGTCTCAACGACTGAGGCAAACTCTAGATTATCATAATCAATATTTTCTGCTATAGGCGCCTTAACAAAATTCACGTAAGCATCCCTTAGAGAGGTCATTTGTTCTATCGTATATTCTTTAAAATTCTCAACCTGACTTGAAGATAGCGTTGCAAACAAAAAAAGAAACATCACACAAAACAGACCAATTTTGGTCCAAATAATCGCTTTATTTTCCATGTTTAACGTCCTTTTTAATGACACAATTATTGCTTATAACTACACTCTAAATATGCCATTTATGGTTGTATTTGCAATAGGTTATGATATCTACGAGAAAGCGTTTTCTCGCATTGAGACAAAAATTTTCTAACTATTGTAAGGTTAAAGAGTTTAACTCGTAATTAAAAAGTAAGGTGTTTGAATTTTTTAAAAATTATTGTAAATTGTTTTTAAAGGGTAAGAAAATGGTAGGAATACCACTCATAACTGCGGTATTTATTTGATTTAAAACCTTGCTGTAGCACCTAAACGGAGGGCAAAAGAGTCCCAATTGACCTCATTAAGTTGAGTCTCAAGAATAGCACCACTATTAAAAAAGGTGCGATCAACACCCGCATCTGTCTCCCAACTTTGGATATCCCAATTAAAATTGAAGCTCCAGGTATCATTAACATAATATTCGCCACCGGTTCTAAAAACATAACCCCTTCCTTCAGCTTCATGCTCAAAGCTTTTAGGGTGTTTAAAATCGGTTCTAAGATTCCAATCGGCTTCCGCGTAATAATCAGCCCAATGATACTCAAATCTAACAAAACCACTAAATCTATCTTTTTGTCCAAATAACGAAAAGCCAGCCCAAGGACCGTCCCACTCTGTTTCATAACGACTATCCAACCCGGAAAACGCTCCGAAACCAGGAAGCGATTGAAACCCATCTTTTGTTTCTAAATTTTGTTCGTGATAAGAATAACCACCTAATAACGTCAAATGCAATTTATCAGATTCAAGCATTTCTGCGTATTGATCTAAATGAATACGAAATCCAACCCCTCCACTTAAATCAAGGGTATTACCATCTTCGGTCTTATTATTTGATCTAGAAAACTCAAGCGTTCTATTGTCTCCAAGAAAATCAGAATCTTGATTATCCCCGCCGACAATTTGACCATATCCACCAATACCATCTAACACAATGTGTTCAGCTAAGACAACTTCTGCTTTTCCTTGTAATTCAAATATTTGTATATCTGTCCACTCTAATTCTGAAAGAATGTTGGGTGAGGTGCCAGCGCTTGTTCCAGCAATCGTCCAGTTGAGTTCATCTTGACGATAACCGCCAGTCGCTTCAAAGCTTGCTTCAATCCCATCAAATTCATCTGAACTATAGGAATACTTACTTTTAGTAAATCGACTTTTCGTCTTTCTAGGTTTGTAGGCCTCTTCTTCCCACTCCATATCCTCATCGTATTCGCCTAAACTCTCAATAGCAATCTCAGCTTCACGTTCAACATCTTCTTCATAGGAGTAGTCTGATACATCCTCTTCATAATAATTTTCCATATCAGACTGAGGTTCAAAATCAACATAAGAATCATCGTATTCTTCTTCAGGCGATTCATAATCATAATCAGAATCATACTCATCAGAATAATTAGCAACAACTTTATCTGGATAAACGGTTATTTGAAAATCATCGATAGGATCAGCATATGCCGCTTGTTCTTCTATAATAGAGGGCCCTAGATCTTCTTCAGGTGAATCGTATTTCTCTATATATTCGGCATAATAGTCAGTTGACTCGTTAAATGCATATTCATCTGGTTCTTCCGTCATTTCATCAGAAATGATCTCAGATTCGTTATAACATACATCACTCCAGTCCAAATCCAAATCAGCGTTTTGACGTTTAGCTATACAACCGAATTCCTGATCAATTTTTGCATTTTTATCTATTAGTTCAACAGCATAAACATTTGAAAATAATAAGCTTACAGCTGTGAATTCGAAAATAGCAACAAAAAGAACACAATTTTTTAATTTTTTAATCATTTTTCTCATTTTTTTCAATTATTTACTAAAAAGAACATCTTTTAGGAAGAATAATGGAAGTATACCATATATCGATGCAAAAGCAAATTTTCATGGTTGTGTGAATTGCGGGAGACCACAAAAAGCTTTAGGAGCCCACAGTGGGCCCCTCTAAATACTCTCATGCTTCCGCGTACTGTGTGGCCCGGCCACCGCGCCAGCCATAAATTAAACAATTACCCGCGTATCGTTTCGTCCATAAGATTATTATGACTCCCAATAACAACCCATCTTTCCGGTTGTCGTTGCCAGGTCATGGTATAACGGCGGATAACTCTTTTACCACCTTCTGAATTTTTCTCGATCGTAAAAATAAAGTACTGAACAATTGCGATGTCGCCATGGAGACGGATATCGATAGGGCGCAGCTCACATATGATAATTTTAGTCGATTTCGTCCAAAAACCTACCCACTTATTTAACCAAGGTCGATCAATGTTAATTGGACTCTCATGTCCAAAGCCTAAAAAATCATTATGAATATATTTAATAAATTCATCAACACGCCCATTAATCAAATGATCCCAATGCTCTTCCAACGAGCCCCATACACTCAATTGATCTTCATTCCAGTGACTTGGTTTAGATGAGGTTAAATGTGACATGATTTTTTGATCTCCCCGTTCAATGACTTAATTTGGTTTTTATAAAGTGTAGTAAATTTATTACGAAAGGACCCATTTACGCTCAAAAAAACTATTCTTAGTAACGTCTTTGGATAAGACAAATAAAAAAAGAACAAGACCTTTCATCTCATTGATAAAAGATCTTGTTCATTTTGGTTTATACTTTCACAACGTTCGTTGCTTGTGCGCCTTTTGGACCATCAGTAATTTCAAATTCTACGTCTTCACCTTCAGCTAATGACTTATAACCATCGCCTTGAATTGCAGAAAAATGAACAAATACATCAGCTCCTGATTCAGGGGTTATAAAACCGTAACCTTTTTGATTACTGAACCACTTAATTTTTCCTTTAACCATTACTAACCTCCTCTTCTCTACGTGTTGCTAGTAAATAATGGTTGCCTCCTACAGGGAGTATTGTTTCTCCTCTATCTTACGAGGTACTCCTAAAACTTCTTACAAATGAAGAATACTTTTAGGGGAAGAATGCTATCCCACTTTCCTTAAGAACAATATTTGGAAAACAAGAACCTTCTTAACCGTTATTTACCACTTAACTACTCATTTTAGTATGAGCAAAGACTTTTTTTTGTCAATACCTTACTTTCTCCTAATTTGTTATACTTTCAGCATTCGCGGATCTTTAGCATACTCTCGTGCCGTCTCAATCGAGATAAGATTTTTCCTTACAGCAAGCGATAAACACCGCTCATAAGTATGCATACCTGAGCCATCCTCAGCATCAAGCTGTCCACGAATTTCTACCAAAGCACCACGACGAATCATGTTACGAATAGGTAACGTGGCGATTAATATTTCTGTAATAAGAACGCGCTCTTCTCTCTCTTTTCCTGGAACTAACGTTTGACCAATGACGCCAGCTAAATTTTCAGCCATTTGAATACAAATCTGCTCTCTCATTCCTGTTGGATAAACATCAATGATTCGATTAATCGTTTCTATGGCATCTGGGGCATGAACAGTCGTAATGACTAAATGGCCTGTCTCTGCTGTCGTTAAAGCCATCGCAATGGAATCAAGATCTCGAATTTCTCCTACAACAACCACATCAGGGTCTTGTCTAAGTGAGTATTTAAGAGCATTTGAAAATGTTTGTGTATCTGAGCCTACTTCTCTTTGCACGATCAAACTTTGTTTAGATGTATGAATATATTCGATAGGATCTTCAATGGTAATAATCTTACATTTCCGCTCACTATTAATACGATCAACCATAAAATTAAGCGTCGTGGACTTTCCACTTCCAGCCGTACCTGAAAGAATAATTAAACCTTTACGTCTTTTCGTTAGTTTAATAACACCTTCAGAAAGCCCCAACTCTTCTTGAGTTCCAATATGACTTGAAATGATACGGATAGTAGCAGCGATTTTTAATTTTTCTTTATATACGTTTACACGAAATTGATAATTATCCATACACATAAATGAAAAGTCCAGCTCATGCATGGATAAAAAGAGCTGTTTTTGCTGCTCATTCATCATGTTATATAACAATTCTTCCATTTCTGAAGCAGGAATAGAAGGCAATTCTGTTGTTTTTAGGTGGCCATGAATACGAATAATGGGAGGTTTATCTGAAATGAGATGAACATCTGAGGCGTCTTGATCGATGGCGCTTTGAAGAATGCTTTTTATTTTACTTTGATCCATATCTTGTTACTTTGTTTCTTAAATCTAGTTACTTATAAGCCAAGTATACCATACAACAGATAAAAGCAAAATTATATTTAGGCCCTCCGTTAAGATGGAATAAGGCTTAATTGCTGATCAATTTCATTAACCATACTCTGATTGCCTTGATTGGCATATAAATCCTTAGCAATATTAAAATTATCCTTCGCCTCTCTATAATCTTTGAGGGCAACATGCGTATATCCTAAATAAGCATGTATGTCCGGTGACCGTGGAAGATGCTGTAAGCCGGCATAAAGCAATTCTAAAGAATTCCTATGTTGACCTATTTGATTGTACATATTTGCCAAGCTGACATAAGCTTCAATTTGTTTAGTATTAATTCTCAAAGCCCTCTTAAACAGCAAAATCGCATTATTAGAATCACCTAAGGCTGAATAGGTATCTCCTAGAACGACACATAGACTCGGATCATCAGGCGTATAATTAACAGACATCTTAAGATGATAAAGAGCGGTTTGATAATCTCCTTGGAACAAATAGCCATAGCCCATGTACTGATGCAAACCAACCATAGCTGAGTTTAATCCCAATGCCTTTTTTAAATATTTAAGAGCCCTTTCATCCTCTCCCATTTCGTAATAAAGAACCCCTACATTTGAATGTGCTAAGGCCTCATCTAAATTATCATTTAATACTTTTTTTAAATAGTACATAGCCTCAATTTTATCATCAACAGCTAAATAAGCTAGTGCAAGAGCGTGATACAGCTTTTTATTTATAGAAGAATTTTCTGTATACGGCTTAAACGTTTCAATCGCCTTTCTATAGTCACCTTCTAAGTAAAAATCCCAACCAATCAAATACGGCTCTTCTCCTAAAATATCCTCCACTTCATTTTTATTAAATCTATCTTGTATGTATTCATCATTGAACATTTCACTAAATGACAAAGGAGATTTTTCATTGACCGAAATATTTTTTAAATACGCTAATGGATCTTTTCCAAATCCATCTTCTAAAACATTCTTAATCCTCTCAATAGCCTTGGCCGGTGCCTTGGCATATTTCTTAGGTAAAATACTTTCTGATTTTTCATCCCCACCAAAATATTGCTGATCATCAAAGACAGAAGCCAGCGTATCTGCTCTAACCCGATCATTTTTCTCTTGCATGATTTGCTGCTCTGTCACAAGATGTTCTTTTCGAATAATTTTAATGATCCATTCTGGGTTCAAAGCTAAATCTGGAACGATATCAAGAACATATTTGGAGGGTTCCACGCGCCCTTCTGAAAGATATTTAGCGGGAAGTTTTAATAAACGAATATACTCCTTAAGAGGCTCGTTAACGACACGAACGCCCTCAATAGATACTTCAATTTCAACAAATTCAGAATTTAATTCGGCAATGTGGGCAACCAGTTGTGAAGAATCATACCCACAACCCATTTCGGTGAGGTCATATTTGATGTTATAGAAGGATTCTATAATAGGAGGTTGGGCGATGGCATTATGATCAACGGTGGTACCTGTTTCAGGATCAATCGTATAGACATTCCACAGATCTACGGGTATTTCTTTCTTTTGGGCGCAAGGGTCATTTGATTCGAATATAGAATAATCAAATTCAGAAGATTCTGCCACAACTGTCAAAAACATCAAAATAACACATAGCGTGAAACATCGCTCAAACTTCATAAGCATACTCCTTCTATTATATATAAAAGTATACCATTAGGTCATTGATATGCTATGAGGAATTAAAATATTAATTTCCAATAGAAAAATAAACTCTAAAGCTTTATATTAGAAGAACTTATGATAACACACTGAGAGATCAATAAAGCTTAGTTAAAATCTCATCAACCTTATTTAACATCAATTTATTATTTTCAGCTAAAAATAATTTTTGAGCCTTTTCAAACAATGGTCGGGCCTCATCTTTTTGATCAAGGGTTCCTAAAGCCACCCCAAGATTAAAAAGCGATTTGGCATGATTGGGATCTAGGATAATCGCCTGTTTTAAAACATCACGAGCCTGATGATAGTCGTCTATCGCGGCATAGGTAATACCTAAATTATAATAGGCCTCAACAAATTCAGGATCTTCTTTAATGGCCAAATTAAGGTTAAGGATAGCCTCTTCTTCTTGTTTAAGAGCTCCACAGACTACTCCCAAGTTATAATGGGCTTTAGGATAGAAATCGTCTATTTCGATTACGCGCAATAAGCTTATTTTTGCATTTTCAAATTCTCTTAACATCCCGTAAGTGATGCCTAAATTATAATGAGCTTCAACATAAAGGGGATTTAAGCTAGTTGCTTCTTTTAGATACGTAATCGATTGCGTAAAATTTTTTCGTGCGCTTGCAATAACACCCATATTAAAATAACTCTCTGCTGAAGCAGGATTTAACTCTACACACAACTTAAGATGATACATAGCCTTTTCATAATCACCTGACTCACCATGTATAATCCCTAAATTAAAATGGGCATCAGCATATGTTGGGTCAAGTTGAAGGATTTCTTGGAATTCCCTAATGGCCTTTACACCCTCCCCACTATTGTAATAAAATAATCCTCGCGTGAGATGTTCATCAAAAGCCTTTTTTGTCTTTTGATCTTGCTCTATAGTTTCTTTTGTCAACACCTCGCTCTCATCAATTTCCTGAATCTCTTGCTTTATCGGTTCATCAGGCAATATTGTTTTAATTTCATCTTGATAATATGTAATGTTTACACCTAACAGCGTCTTTACCTTTATTTCATCATCCTGCTTTTCTATAATTTCTCCAACAATTTTTTGACCCGAGTGTAACTCAATTATCTCAGCCCTAAGAGGAGAACTCATTACAGCGCTTATGAGAACAATTAATATTTGTAATCTACTGAACTTCGTAAATGTAAAAGGACGGTCTCGGGCTTTGATTCTCCGCCTGAGGAGTCGATTAAGGAATGCACTATTACTTTTGCGAAGTTCAGTAAATGTCAAAATTAAAACACCTCTTAGCATTTTGAAATAGGATTAAAAAATACAGTATAAATAAATTTATTAATTTTAAATTAAAATATTTTGAAGAAAAATATATTGAAGAACATATTAGAACAACGAGGCTTGTTCAAGCTGTTGGATTTTAAAGTTTGGTTTATTGACACCAAATTCTTTAATAATTTTCTTAAACGTATTGTGACCTTGACTCTCACCCATCTCAAGAAGTCGAATTAAAACAGCAGCAGTCGCCTTCACATCAGCTAATGCGCGATGCGCGTCCTCGTTGATAATACCAAAATTTTGCGTTAGTTTCCCAAGCTTAAAACTTCCCAAATGAGGTAAATACCGACGGGCCATTTTTAAGGTATCGACAGCAGGAATATTTTCGTTTAATTTCCTACCTATGCTTGCCAATTCATAACACAAAAAATCAAGATCAAATTTGACATTATGCGCAACTAAACAGCCTCCCCCAATAAAATCTATAATATCAGGCAACACCTCTATCGCTTTTGGCGCGTCTGAGACCATTTCATCTGTGATATGATTGATGCGAGAAGCTTCCTCAGGAATAAGTCGTTGGGGATTAAGAAATGTTTCGAAGGTATCTATGATTTGTTTATTTTTAAGTTTAACAGCTGCAATTTCAATAATGCGATCGCCTCTAAGCGGGGATAATCCTGTTGTTTCAACATCGTAAACGATAAATTCAATTGTGTTTATATCCATTGAGCCTCTTAAATTGTATTATTAAAAATATTTTGAACTAATGATTCAATTTAACATACTCAAAAAAGGAATGACATATATTTTTAGTCTTTTTTTAAAATTATCTTTACTTAAATAACCTCTTCTATAGCATTTATTAATGACGGATAGTCATCATTCTTTTCACAAAATTCATCCACATAATGTTCGCGCGCTTTTAGGGCTTCTTCTGGAGAAATTGTTTTAGCCATTAGAATAATACGCATATGAGGAAAGGACGTTTTGAATTTTTTTATATCTCTATAAAAATTACTATCTTCTAAATCTTTATCTACAAGAAGCGTTGTAATGGATTTATTTTGTAAAATACTTCCTACCTTAAGCATCGAATCTGAAATATAACAATGATAATTAAAATCAGAAAATTCTAGGATATCTTTTCTTAAACGGGCTGCTTCTTTATCTTTTTCTATTATCAGTATGCGGTTATTCAAATGAATTCTTAAGTAATACTGTAAATGTCAAAACGATGGTTTTTAGTTTTAACCTGATTTGTCGTTTCATGGTTTGATAAAAATGGGGCTTGGATAGGACGTTTAACAACAACACGATTGGTGGCTCGCTCTAAAGCAACATTCAGCAACTTTTTTTCATCAATCTTATCAATAACTAACACCTGCAACATTTGCATCTCTTTCTTAACGAGGGCAGATTTCTTTTTAAATGGATACATCGGATCTAAATAAACCACATCCGGCGTAAAGGGAAGAATTACCTCATCGCTGCAACTATCATTGTGAGAAAATGATAGGCGAGCCTTTACCCAACTACCAATATCTGAGCCTTCTTTAGCTCGATTTAGCCCATCTTCAAGCAAAGCCGCAATAAGCGGGTGTTGTTCTATCATATGAACATGACAACCTAAGGAAGCTAACACAAACGCATCCGAGCCTAAACCTGCTGTTGCATCTAATACACTTGGGTTCGCCCCCTTTTTTAATCCAACAGCTTTTGCAAGGGCTTGCCTTCGTCCACCTCCAAATTTACGACGATACGTCTTTGTTTCATCTAAAAAATCAACACAAACACGACCTAATTCGGGCATTGTTGTGCAAAAGAGATATAATCGTTCGTCACTTTTTTGTATTTGAAAAGAATTCTCGTATTTGTTATCCAAGAATAGGTAGGCCTTATGACTTTAAGTCAATACGTGTTGCGGTACTTTTTCATCGCTAAAACGCATTTTTAAATATCTTATAATTTCTTTAGACTCATACAACCATTTTACGTCTTCACCTTCTTCAATACGCAAACAGGGAACCTTCTTTGAGCCCCCCTTTTGTATCAACTCTTCTTTATAAACAATATTGTTCTGCGCATCTCGTGTCAAAATATCTAAATTCAGTTGATGCATACATCGCCTAACTCGAATACAAAATGGACAGGCATAAAACTGATATAAATTTAAAGATTTTATTTGTTGATCTACTTCTTTTTGAGCTTCAATAGATCTTTGTAACTTTTTACCTCTTGTTAAAAAATTGACACAGACCATAATACGGCCTAACAGCTCTCTAATAATTCTTAATATCATACTTTCCTTTAATAATGCGGTGGAGGCTCTTCATCTTCTTGATTTTTAACAAGAGATCCACTCATAACTTGCTTTTGAAGATCATCCCAACGTATTTTAAGACGATCTAATTCTTTCTGTTGTCCAACAACCACATCATTAAGATCTTCAATAACTTTTTCTTGATACGAGACCTTTTTTTCTAATTCAATAATTCTTTCTTCCATTTTAAAAACTACTTTTCAATATTTATATCATGAGGAAAAGCTTTTCCTTTTCCCGTTTCACAATATTCTTTCATGCTTAGCATAAAAACAGCCCATTTCGTGTTACAATGCGCAAAAAAATCTGATTGATCAGCCCATCCAGACTGAGCAAAAAGAAGTTCGCAGCCGCCATTCTTTTCTTCCATTTCAAATGTGAAAATAGTATCTTGCCACTCCTCGACACTACCTGTACACTTCCATTTGACAAGTTCATTCGTATAAAGCTCTAAAACCTCCATAACAGGTCCCGTTTCAGGAAAAAGAAAAGTAAGCTTCTCACCTTCCTTACTTTCCCCATCGACATGTTCCGTCCACCATCCCTTAAGCCCCTCAGATGTCGAAACCGCATCATAAACTTTTTCTACTGGAGCATTAATATTTATTTTGTGTACAATATCTGGCATGACTTATCCCTTTCTTAAAATCAGCAAGTTTAACATATATAGATATTAAACTGCTAGTTAATTATTTCGGATGACCATATTGAGTATAATCAATATTAAGTTCATCCATATCATTTTTCATTGGCCCATGAAATCCAAATGGTGTTTCGGCAAAAAAGGCATCCACGAGATCCTTTTCACCAATAACAACTCGCTTTTCATCAGTGGCCAAACTTACTGCCTTTTTACTAACATTTTTCTCAGCCATTGCTCTTAAAACAATAGGGATTTTTTCAAGCATCGATTGAAAATTTTTAAATGTATACTCATCCCAACTCACCTTTAGATCTTCCATAACAATTCCTTAATTTACGTTAGATCAAAGTCCTCATCATCTTCTTCTATTTTTTCTTCAACACTATATTTTCCTGGTCGGGCCACACGATGACTATCTTGACGACGCTTAATTTCTTCGCGTAACAAAATTTGACCACGTTTAAAAATTTTGTTCACCGCAGTAATTAACGGACCTTCCCCTTCTACACATTTTTCATTAATGAAGATGTCTTCAAAATGAGGAACTTTTAAATCCAATCGTGCACAAGATGTGTTACCAGATTGATGATGTTTGCTTAATTTTTCTAAACTCACATGGCATTTGGTTACATCAGGACTAATAGTTTTTATTTTTTCAAACTTCTCTTGTATAATAGTTTCTATCGTTGCGTTTTGATGCATATCATGAAAGGTGATTTCTAGTGGATTTTGCATATGACCTCTTTTTTTATAATGTTAATGCCTTCAACTTAAATATCATATCACTGATTAGGACTTTTCTAAATAACGAAACCGAGGAACTTTTTGACTATTTATTGTAACATCTTCTTGAAACATTGCCAAAGGTCTCACCCAAAGAGCCCCATCTCCAAATTCAGATGGGTATAAGGCTTTATAGAGAACCATAAATTCATCGGTTTCACTATGACGAACCATCCCCATAACTTCGTAACGATTCCCCTTATAATGCTCATAAATACCTTTAAGCACCTCTTGCACTAATTATCCTTTGGTTTTTTCCCATAATACTGATAATAATTCACCTCAATATTTCCGCTAAACAATTTTCTAGTCCTATCAGGCTTTCCTCTATTAAAACTTTGAGGAAAACTTTTATCAGCTGTTAAAACATACGATGAGGCACAAGCGGGATGTTTAAAAACATTGCTTAATTGACGATAAATGGGTTTAAGATCCTCATCACTTGCAAGTTTAATGCCATAAGGAGGATTAGTAATCATGATACCATACTCATCTTCGATGACTAAATCTTTAATATCCTTTTGTTGAAATTCGATTAAATCATCCACCCCTGCGTTACGTGCATTATTCTTCGAGTCCTCAATCCTTCTTTCATCCACATCATAGCCTCTTAAATTTAACGTTGCAGCAGAATCAACGGCTTCTAAGGCCGCCTGTCTAGCACCCAACCAATCCTGTGAATCAAAACAAGACCAATTCTCTGAGATAAATTCTCGATTTAAACCAGGAGCCCTATTACAACCCATCATGGCTGCCTCTATTAAGATTGTTCCTGAGCCGCACATCGGATCAATGAACATCCTTTTTTTATTCCAAAAACTTAAAAGAACTAACGCAGCTGCCAAATTTTCTCTTAAAGGAACCTCACCTGTTTGTGTCCGATATCCTCTTTTATGTAATCCTACGCCTGTGGTATCAAGAGTAATTAGGGCGCGATTATTAGACATGGCACACGAGACAACAAATTCAGGACCAGATTCCTCAAACCACTCTTTGTGATACTTTCCTTTTAACTGCTCGATAATTGCTTTTTTAACAATGGACTGAATGGCACGCGGCGCTTCTAACTTTGATTTAGATGACTTAGCGACAACCGTCATCTTGCCATCAACTTCAATCCACTGATCCCAATTTAAACCTTTTGTCTGATCAAAAAGCTCATCAAAATCCGCTGCATTAAACTCAGCGATTTTGATAACAACACGATCAGCCACTCTTAACCACAAATTAAGTTTAGGAATGTCTTTTAGCTCAGCCAAAAATTCAACGCGGCCATCAACAACACAAGAAATCTTATACCCTAATTGCATAATCTCTTGCTTAACGACTGCTTCTAAACCAAACGTTGTTAAAGCTATTAATGTTAATTCTGACATGACAACATCTCTCGGTTGGGTCAATGAATAAAACTCATAACAAAACCGATAATCCCTCCAAAAACGCCACCCCAAACAACCAACCACCCTAAATGTTTCCGAATCATCTCTTGAATAATTTCTTTAACCATCTTAGGCGTCAACTCTTCCAATCGTTGATTAACAATTTCCTCTACCTTTGAAACAACCTCCGAACTTAAATGTGATGGAAGAACATTGTCTTCCAAGGCTTTTAAAAAGGCTTCTGTTTTAGTCAAATCAGAAACCTTTACTCGAATATTTGAAATAAAAGGCTCTCGCATCGGCTCTAAAGCCTCAGCGCCTCCCACCATACTTAACATTCCTCCAAAAGTTGATTTTTGAACAACTTCGATAAATCCTTCAAACACTTCATTAAAATCAATGGCATCTATGACAGGAGTAAAATCCATATGAGCGACCGTCGAATCTTTTTGACCTTGAAAAAAACGATCTACATTTTCATCTGTGAAAAATTCTGACATGATTAAATGTTTGATCCCGGCTTTAAATTCTTTAAATTGGGAGGGAATAACACCGGAACCATATAAAAATGGAACCTTATCAAACAACATATATATCGCTAACCAATTAGTAATCGCTCCTGAGAAGGCAAAAAAACCAACTGATAAAATTTGATCACGATACACAGGAGAAAAACACCCCCCCACAATGATGAGAAGCGCCAATATATTCGTTATCAAACTTTTATTTACTACCATATCTCTAGCCTCTCAAGTTTTTAAATGAGTCCTATTATCCTAGGATAATCTTGGGGTGAGCTTATTGTGATGTTTAATGAAGAATTCCTTTACTCTTTAACAATATAACTAAATAAAGGATCCCAATAGAATCGTTGTATTTTATATTTATCCAAACCAACGCTTTCCATAAAAGCAACCGTCTCGCCAGCAGTCCCTTTGTAATTCAAGTGATCGAAAGCGATAATGCCCCCCTTTGGAATGCGTTCCATAAATATATCCAACGCCTCTTTGGTAGGATGATAAATATCAAAATCTAAAAACAATAATGCTATTGTTGTGTGGGGATTATCTATTAAGTATTGCTTTCCAGTTTTTGTAAAGTCTCCCTTAACAAGTTCAATTTTAGGCACATGATTTTTAAAACGAAGAATATCATATATGCGCGCGCACTCCTGTAAATCTTCATAAGAATGCGAGGCAAAATCACCCTTCTCGCCAAATTCTCCAGGACCATCCTTTTCATGTTTTCCCGGAAAACCTTCAAACGTATCAAACCCAATAATTTTACGTGTTAAATTAATAGGCTCATAAATCGCGCTAAAATGCGCCCAAGACATAAGGCCTCCACCAAAAAGCACACCACATTCAACAATGTTCCCGTGCACATCTAGTATTTTTCTAAAAATTTCATTTCGGGAAAGAAAGGAAATGATATTTTTTTGAGGAACGTATTTGGAGAAATTTTGAAGCTTTTCTATAGTGGCTTCATTCTCATGACCAAAATACTTCTCAAGCTCATTTAAATAATCGTGATCCAACCGAACTCTTGTTTTCTTACATTGAAAACGAACATTACTATCAACGTCTTGACTCATAATTAATTTTCCTTTAGCAAATAGTTTCTGGTGGGCCACCGCGATGGTGGGATTGATCGTCGGCCGATTGATAGGTAAATATAAGAGTATAGCGATCTTTACCTGTTTCATTCTGACCGGAACCGTGAATAACGGTCGAATGAAATAAAACCATATCGCCTCGACTTGTTTCAGCTACAATTGATTTTGATTTATCAATATACTTGTCTTTTAAGGTGATTGAAAAAACTTCATTTTGCACCTCTGTTTCATCAATCAATGTTTTATGCGTTCCAGGAACAAATTGCATAGCACCTGTATCTTTATCCACATCATCCAATGAAATCCAAACGGAAACTTTATTCCCGTCCCCTTTCCAATAAGCCATATCCTGATGCCAACCGACGGGTTGACGATACCCTTTTGGCTTAAAAACACTTAAGGAGCGATACATAACAATATCTTCCCCTAGGATGGGTTTGATAGCCTCTAAGATACGTTCATCTTTAGCTATATTCATAAAATAAGCATCTCGATGAGCAATGTCTTGCAACATCCCCTTATGAATCCCACGTGGGACATCCGCAATCTTATCACGATCGTGCCCCCCTTCAACGCCTGAATTAATTTCATCCTCTAACTGCTTCTTGCCTTTTTCTATTTCATCTAATAAATGCTTCTTAAATTCTAAACATTCTTCATTTGAAAAAACATTTTTGAGATGAAAATAACCTTCTTCCTGATAACGCTTGGTATCAAATGGGTTGATTTGTGTTTTCATAGATCCTCTTAGAGATATGGGGTTATAAAATTAATAAAAAAATTATAGCACACCAATAGTATTGGTCAATGGAACAAACTGAAAGTATCTGAATAAGACTATTTTGACTTTTTTATCAATTAATTTCGTTTTATGTTCTATAGAGTCCTCATCTGCCAACAACTATGGATATTTTGATTACGATAATCCTCTGGGATTGTTTTAGGGGTCAGTTCTTTTAAATCTTTGACAGGAAGATCCTTAAAAACAGGCTCAAAACGTTGATGATTCGTAGAAAAGAACACCAATGCATTTGGTGCCATAACTTTAAACACTTCTCTGAGTAATGTTGGATGATCCCGATTAATATCAAAGGATACTTTTGTACTACGATCTTGAAAAAATGATGGAGGATCAACAAAGGCTAATGTAAATTTTTTCTTAAGTTTCGCTGTTTTCAGTAAATATTTTTGAACATCCGATCGAACAAATTCATGACCCTTTACAGGAATACCGTTTAATTTGAAATTGTCTTGAGCCCATTTTAAATACGTCTCAGATCGATCCACAGTAACAACTTTTTTGGCACCTGCTAGAGCTGCCACACAACTAAAAGCGCCTGTATAACCATACAAATTTAAAAACTCCGTATCCTTTGCAAGCTTACCAATAATAACACGCGTGTTACGATGATCAGAGAATAATCCTGTATCTAGAAAATCACTGACATTAACCCACAACTTAAGGTCCCTCTCTTTGACTTTCAAACGAATCGCTTTTGAAGTCATCTTACTGTAACGGGCAACACCCTCCTCACCTGTATGACGGCGTTTTAAATGAATGTTTTCTAAAGGAATATCTAACGTTGCCACTAGCGCTTTTGCCATCTTAGGTAACCACGCCTTTGATGTCTGCGTTCGTTCGTATTCCGCCATGACCACATGCCCGGCATACCAATCAACGACGGCTCGCACCTCAGGAATATCCCAATCATAAAGACGAAAACACTCGATATCTTGTTTTCGAAACCGACGAGATAAATGACGAAACCGCGTGCGCACACGATTTGATAAAATTTCGGCATGACGATCCATCTTCTCAGGCGTCATAAAGGGCTTACCGGCTATACTCATCTTTTTCTTCCTCCTTATAAGGCAAAAATATTTTGAGCCAATAAAATATAAATGAATGTAAGAATTAGGAATTTAACTTTAACCAGTCCTCGGCTAATTTTTCAGCCATAATTTTTTGGGTTTGTTTATTAGACCAATACATAATATGAGAAATGCCAAAAAGGCCTGTGTTGACTTCATAATCTTTTTTTACAGCATTATCGTAGGATGCGTTTAGGGGCTTAAGAGGATATGCGATAGGATCATCGCGATCAAAGATGTTGATCCACTGCCCATCAGGGTTTTCTAATGAAATGGGACTAGCAAAAGCTTCAACTCCATAACGAAGAGCAAATATCGCTATGGGAGAGCCTAGCGTAAAGAAATTATTTAAATCAATATTAGCAGGCCATTCAATTTTTTGATGCTGGTAATCATAAATCAAATCAGAGGTGATAACT
>JAJDCB010000025.1 GCA_029261065.1 Candidatus Omnitrophota bacterium
CACAGATACGATTAAACAAGTGTGATCCCCTCTCATCATAAAAATAAATGCTTGGAAGAAATTTTTGATCTTGGCTTAAGCCCTTAACTACATCCTCTTGAAAGTCATTTTTGTGAGCATCAAAATCATACTCTTGAATTATTTTTGCTTTTTTTATCATAATTTCTTAGTATTATTGGGCCAATCGAAAACCTGAGAATTGCCAACGATTGTAAGGCATAAAGAAGTTTCTGTAGGTAGGACGAATATGTGAAACGGATGTCGCACAACAGCCTCCCCTTAAAACCATTTGGTTACACATAAACTTTCCGTTATATTCTCCCAGCGCCCCTTGAGCCGCTTTAAACCCTGGATAAGCCATATAAGGAGAAGCCGTCCACTCCCAAACATAACCATATAATTGTTTAATCGGGTCGCCATCATTCTCACTATTTAAAGCTATCGGATGATAATTCTCATCTTCAACAAAATGACCTGTCTTCTGCACACCTTTAGCTACCACTTCCCATTCAAACTCAGTAGGCAATCGTTTGCCCGCCCATCGTGCGTAAGCGTCCGCTTCATAAAAAGAAACATGACAAACAGGCTCATGGTCATTAACTTTTTTCATTCCTGTTAACGTAAACTGCCACCACTCCCCATCATTAAACTCCCAATACAATGGAGTCTGCCATTTTTCCTTTTTTAATAATGACCACGCATCTGATAACCAAAATTCCGCACGACTATAACCTTTATCAGACATAAACTCTTTATATTCTCCATTTGTGACCAAACGAGATGCTAATTGAAAATTATTAAGATAGACCTTATGAGCTGGCGTTTCATTATCATAAGCAAAACCCTCACCCCTATGACCAACTTCATGTAAACCTTCTTTAAAATCAATCCATTGAACAGCAGGAGGATTACCTGAAACGTTAATTTCCGTGTTTTTATAAATAGGTTTAAGCGGATTACAAGAAAACACATGTTTGATATCCATCAACATTAATTCTTGATGTTGTTGTTCATGATTTAAACCAACTTCAAAAATGTCTAACACCTTATCCGTTAACTTATCTCTACACTTATCAAACAACACAAGAATCCACTCATCAATATAAGATCGATATTTATAAATTTGATCAACAGTAGGTCTTGATAAAACACCTCGACGATCACGACAATGTTGATCGCCTACAGCATTGTAATAAGAATTAAAAAGATAATTAAATCGTTTGTGAAAGACTTGATAGTCTGGACAATGGTTTTTAAGGATAAACGTTTCAAAAAACCAGGAGGTGTGCGCGATATGCCATCGGGTGGGACTAACATCCTGCATAGATTGGATGACATAATCTTCATTCTCTAAACTCTCACACAGTTTATCTGTAAAAGCCCTTATCACTTGATAACGTTTTAAGAGAACATCCAAACGAGCGTCTTGTATCTTTACTTTGGATTGTATTGTTGAAGTATTCATAATTAATTAGGCTTCAATATATCATGACATTATTAATAATTCAAATTTTTGTAAAAATAGAAATACTCACCTATTTCAGCCATCCGATGAAGTGGGCTGCTCGATACGCCAAGCCTCAAAGCCCCCTTCAAGGCTGTAAACTTCTTTAAATCCATTTTCAACAAAATAATTGGCAACGGATTGACTACTAAAACCATGATAGCAGTAGCAGATCAAGGGTTTTTCTTTATCCGATTTTGAAATAAACGCATCAATAGAATCCTGAGCCACTAAATGGGCACCTTTGATGTGAGACTCTTCATACGATTCCTCGTTTCTCACATCTACAATAGTTACATTACCTTGCTCAATTAATTCTTTCGCTTTTTCTAAATCAATTTGCTCAAAAGACATTACTCCTCCTCCGAATTTAAGACAGCTGTTCAACTTCCTTTAACTTCTTCTCCACTTCACTTCGTATTTTATGAATCTTATTGCCCTCATCCCCTTGGGGACGATGAAACAAACATTCAGAATTAGTACATTTGCCAAATACCGTTAAACGATCACCCACCTCTAATTGCGTTTTTCCAGCGGGAATAATAAACTTCTCTTCCCCATTCACATCTCGATGAATAGAAAGAATCAAGGTCCCCTCTTCATTGAGTCCAAGATCCTTTAGTTGTTTACCCACCGCCCAATTATCTTTCTTAACGGACATGCGTGTAATCGAATACCCTTTACTAATTCCTAATATTTCTTGATAGTCATAAAGCTTTAACTCTTTATTAAGGCTTAGCGCTTTTATAATAGCTTTTTTCATTATATTATAAATAATTTTAGATCGAGCCAATAAATAAATTAATATACATCCAACGACAAGTAAAACGCTTCGTAAAGCAACACCTTCGCCTGAGGCATTAGAAAATGTTAAGACAAACGTTGCAATGGTTGATGTGATACCCGCACTTCCAATTAAAATCAATCTTCGAATAATTTTACGACGAACAGGATGCGTAACAATGGATTCGGATTCGGTGGTTGTAAACCCAGCACCTGAAAAAGCCGATTGCGATTGAAATGAGGCCACCTCCGTTGATAACCCTGTTAATTCAAGGCCAATCGCCCCAATACGGACAACCGTAATTGACATAATCAAGATCATAAATAAACTTATTAATGCAATCATATCATCTCTCCCATCATTTTCTTCATTTCTTATAAAAAATAATAACCTTTATACCCCATGCTTAACCATACGGGGCTGCTCTGAAGGCATTGGATTAACCGGTAAAAATTCCGGTAATTCTAATTTTTTTGGATCACGACATCCTGCATACCAACTAACGGCCGGAAAAGCTGTGAAGCCATGAGCAAATATGCTTAAGAGCACCGTTGTAATAATAATCGTGTAAATTTCTTGCGTATGCACAATATTAACACGTTCTAAAACAATAAGTCCAAATAATATTGAGGCCAACCCTCTGGGACCAAACCAACCTAATAACAATTTCGTTTCCCACTTAAGTTTTAAACCAATCAAACTAATCAACACAGGTACCATGCGAATAACCGTTAAACTTAATACCGCATATATAACCATCGATAAAGAAATATGTTGAAAATGTTCACTTAACATAATGTTTCCAAATATAAGAAACGTAAATAATTCAAGCAACTGACCTTGGGCTTCTGCAAATTCATAAAAACATTCACACACAGCCTTTGTGGTATTGCCAATCGTTAAGCCAGCGGCAAAAGCTGCCATAAACCCATTACCACCTATATATTCCGCCAAAAAATATGATAACAACGCAATAGCCACTCCGGATATCTGAGCATAGCTGTGGTTCATCGCCTTTTTCATATTAGCCAATTCAATAAGTTTTCCTCCAAAAAAGCCGACCCCCACACCTACCAATGGACCTAATATAACTTGGCTGGCTGTAAATTTAACCCAATATTGTGCCGATGTCCCAGAAGCACCTGCAATAGCTAAAAAGATCAACACAACAGGAAGAGCAATACCATCATTTAAACCACTCTCAACATTTAAACCTTGTCGAATGCGTACAGGAATCCGTTTATCAGAGACAACAAGCTGTCCTAAGGCCGCATCTGTAGGTGCCAAAATAGCAGCCAGCACAGCGGCTTCCCAAAAGGATAAAAACGAAAACCATTGGGCCGCAATAATAGTTCCAAGCAATATGGTCAATGGCATGCCAATGCCTAATAACCTTAAAGGAATATCCATTTGTTTGCGTAATGTTTTAAAATCGATGCTGGCCGCATCAATAAATAGGATGATAATAAGGGTTAACTCGGTAAGAATTTTAACAGCTTCCTCTTGGGCATGAAACGTCACAAAACCAAAACCCTTGGGACTGGCTAAAAATCCAAAAAGGACGAATATCATGGGAGCTGTAATCACACTTTTTTGAATCCGCCCTGAAATAAGGCTGAAAAAAAGAACAAAAAAAGCAAGAATTGTGAACGTTTGGCTGTCCATGAGTTAAAGTATTATATTGAATGTAAAATTTTTGTCTATTTTTTTATTGATCTAAACTCTATTGTGACTAAAATCTTGATTATAGGACTAGTTAATACTGGGGTAAGTCGATAAAAGAAGCGAAACCTTACAAATAACCCCAACCATGAAATTTTGATAAATGACATAATATCCTCCTTTAACGTTGACACAGCACCTTAAAGCATAAATAATAAACTAACGTAGAGAAAAAACATACATCATCTAAAACATAATCAATAAGGAACAAAAATGTCTCAAGAAATTGCAAAAATTTTATTAGTAGAAGATAGCCCGTTACAAGCCAAGGTGATTAAAGATTGTTTGGAGAACAAAGAAGGCACATGTTTTGAATTGAATCATGTTGCAGATTTACAACAAGGTCTTAATGCTGTTAGTGAAAACACTTTTGACGTTATTTTATTGGATCTAACATTGCCTGATAGTGAGGGACTAGACACCGCAGCAAAAATGTTAGCAAAAACCCCAAACACACCTGTGATTATTTTATCAGCGCTCGAGGATGACCCAAAATTATTCGTTGAAGCCGCTAGAATCGGAGCTCAAGATTTCATTATAAAAACGGAAATTAAACCACAAATTCTACCTCGAAGTATCCTTTTCGCCATCGAACGCTATAAAAAATATCATTAAGCCTTGAAAAACCCATAACCATATTCCTCTGCTCTTAATACAAATTGTAAGGAATTCTTATCGAACACGACAAAAGAGTGTTAATACACACTTACAATTAAGGAGCTATTATGCCAAACACCAAAACAAACCAACTCCCTTCTCTTAATACAGAAGAGATCAAACCAACCCTTACCGCGATCCATGCCTATGCGCGTGTTTTAGGAAAAGTTCGCCAAGCCTTGGCTCCCAGACAAAAACACTGGTGGCACATTACGCTTCATACCCATGCTAATGGCTTAACAACGACACCCCTGTCTATTGAAAATAACATATTTGAATTACAATTAAATTTCTTAGATCACACCGTCAAACTCATAACTCATCAAGGACTCGCTTGGAAGAAACCCCTTAACGGGCAGTCTACCAAAAAATTTTATGATGAGGTTATCTCCGCCTTAACGAAGGAAGGCATTCAACCGCAAGTCGATAAAACTATCTTTGAAGATGATACGGCCTTAAGTTATGACAACCAAGCGATCGCTCAAGCTTGGCAAACACTTGCCCAGATCGATATCATTTTTAAAGAATTTAAAGCCAGCCTACGCGAGGAAAGCAGCCCCGTCCAACTCTGGCCTCATCATTTCGATTTAGCCATGTTATGGTTGCCAGGACGTTTAATTGAAGGCCAAGATCCCGCTAATGAAGAATACGCAGATGAGCAGATGAATTTTGGCTTTACGTTTGGAGACGAAACAGTTGCCGAACCTTACTTCTACATTACCGCCTACCCCTTACCAGAAATCCTAACCCAATTTAAACTCCCTCAAAATGCCTATTGGCACACAGAAGGATTTAATGCTGCCATTTTGACTTATGGCAATTTGATTAAATCTAGCGAGCCAAAGGCTGAATTGTTGAACTTTTTAAAGATTGTGCATAGGGAAGGTTCGAGGTTGCTCAAAAATAAATAGTGAGCCATCCATGTGTATTTCCTAATACTTCGGGTAGCGTACATGTCCCTCCTGTCATTCCCTCTCCCACGGGGTAGGAATCTATTCTCGGTGATAACTATGTTGCGATCCCCGCTTTCGCTGGAATGACATTCGAGGCGATTCCACTGTCGCCTATATTTTTGACATAAGAATCTTAGCTGATATAATAAATATCTTCCCCAGAGAAATAACTCTTCCCCCCAGAAAAAATAATAAAAAACCTCCTGTTCAACATGTCCAAAACAGACGGACATATCTATAAAAATTATTTGCACAACATACGCTAATAGCGTATACTTTAAAGGAAGAAAGCTAAATGGAGTTTTTAGAAACATCCGTATTCACCAAGCGGATTACACAAATTCTGAAAGACTATGAATACGCAGATTTACAAGTATATTTAACGAAACAGCCTGAGGCTGGAGACGTAATACCTTCAGGTAGCGGATTACGTAAAATTAGATGGAAGGCTCGCGGAAAAGGAAAAAGAGCAGGAATTCGCGTTATTTATTATTGGTATTTTTCTAGATCTCAAATATTTATGCTGCTGGCCTACAAAAAAAATGAATCAACCGACCTTTCAAAAAGGCAACTTAAGGAATTAGCAAAGTTAGTGAAAGAAGGTGTTTTATGAAAAAGTCATTATTTAATGATTTAATAAAAAGCATTAAAGAAGCGCGAGACATCTCCGATGGAAAAAAGAAGCCCTCTCGTCATTTTACAGTGACACCCATAGATATAAAAACGCTTAGAAAAGAGCTAAAATTTTCTCAAACACAATTTGCAGACATCATCGGCATTCCAGTTGCCACCCTTAGAAACTGGGAACAAGGCCGAACAAACCCCGAAGGGCCGGCTCGCGTTTTAATCACGGCCCTTAAAAATAATCCTCAGGGGGTTATTAAAGCTATCAATTCTTAACGCTAAACTCTCACATAAAATACATTGCTTCTCTCTAGCTTACCTACTAACATTAACATATGCATAGCTCTGTAAACACATCCATTCTTGGAATCATAATACTCATTTTCTGTATGTCTGGTTGCAAAACAGTTGAAACCACAGCTGATGTTGTTGGCTTTGTAGGAAAAACCGGCTGGAAGGCGACTAAGCTTACGGCGAAGGCGGCTTATCATACGACTAAGGCGACGAGTAAGGGGATAAAAACGGTTGTTTATATGACGAAGGGGAAACAGATTATTCCGCTTGAGAAAAAAGGAAATAGTTATTATGTTAAGGTTAAGCTGAATCGAAAAATGACGGGAAGATTTCTCCTTGATACAGGGGCTTCAAACATGCAGATCTCACGCGCGATGGCCCGACGATTAAACATCAATTTAAGAAAAGGCGATCCCACCCTGGCCTCCATTGCCAATGGCCAAATCATCTCTGGAAAAAATGTGACATTAAAAGAAGTCCGTTTGGGACGCGTTCGCCTTCGCAATATTGAGGCCATCGTCCTGGATTATGACAACATGGACCTTCAAGACGGCCTCCTTGGCATGTCCTTCTTAAATCATTTTATCTTTGAAATCAATACCCAAACCTCCGAATTAATATTAAAGAGACGCATTAATTAAGGGATATTAGACATCACTCATAGCGATGGACACTCCCTTTAAAATACAATGAATAGGCCCGCGTTTTTGCTACCCTCCCGCTGCCCATTTTGTTAATCATACGATAGTATGTTACTCTTAGTAATATTATGAAAAAGACACTCCTACCATTAATTTCTGTCCTATTCTTATTGCTTGCGCTGAAATCCCCTTCCTATGCTGATACCATTACCTTTAAATCCGGTAAAGTCATTGAGGGCAAGATTTTAGAGCAAATTGATAATGATTTAACCATCCAAACAGATACTGGAATTAGAATTGCTCCTTTTAAAATGATTGCTGAGATCTCGGGCCCAGCCTCTGTGGAACTCTACAAAGCCAGCTTAGCGCGCTATATCAAAAAATACCCCAGAATTGCAGGGACATTACCGGATCCTGAAAAGTATGATTATCATATTGAAAAAATGAATGACATTCCTGATGTCGCCCAGCTGAATAACATGCTACCAGGTGGAGGTTCTGGCTATTGCGGGCCAATGGCCATTTCGAATTCTCTTTTATGGTTGGATAAAATTGGCTACGATAAAATTGTTCCAGGTGAGAACCATTCGTTTGATGATCAAATTCAACTAGCTAAAACACTTGGAACAAAATACTTTAATACAATCCCTACTCTAGGCACGAAAACACGCCCTATGTTAAAGGGCTTAGAAAAATACTTAAAAAATAGAGGATATAGCAACCATATCATCGGTTATAAAGGCATCCAAAGTTACTCGCGTAAATCTCCTAGTATAAATTGGATCAAAAAAGGCATTACAGAAGATAAGGTGGCTTGGTTACGATTGGGGTTTTATAAAAAAAATAACAACAAATATACACGTAAATCAGGTCATTGGGTAACCTTAGTCGGATACGGTTTAAATAAACATAACAAACCGGGAAGCAATATCTTAATCATTCATAACTCTTGGGGCAGCCAAGCATCCAATGACTATATCTATTTAAAGAAAATAACTGGGGGCTCGCTTCATCGAGGATACCCCAAAAGAATAAGTGCTGCTGGTTTTTATATAGCTGATAATTTTCCCGTTCCCTCTAAAGCGGATGTTGCCATCATAGAAGGCGCTATTGTCTTAAATATGAATCAATAAAATAGGTGTCCGCCCCCTATTTATCTCACAACCGATAAACCACCAAAACCTTCGCCCCATCAATCTCAACAGCATAGAATTCATTGTCAAAGGAGTACTCATTGCGATGATGGCGGTAATTACTTAGAAAGTATTTAGCTTCGCGGATGTCTTTGACGTATCTTAACCTCTGCCTTTGTTTCAATGGAATCATATAGGAGTTGCTATGACCAGGAGAATTTTCTACAAATACAGGAATAACTAACGAAGGATCGTTTTCTACAATGTACTCTAACCCCTTTCGATAAGATAAACCCCAATAATCCAATTCATAATCATGCTTAATTTTCACCATGGAAGAACCTGCTAAACGGTTGAAATAAATATTTTGTAAAGGATGATAATCAAACATGATTTTTGTGATGTGCCCGATCTGAAATACGAGTAAGGCTATTATTGTCCAACGAACAAAATCATATCCCTTTTCTTTAGAGTATCGCCACAACTCTTTTAATCCATAAATAGCTAAAATAACAAAACCGGGATAAACAAAAAACATATGCCGCCAGGCGTCATATAAAATGGATTGAAGTAAGATAACGGCACACACAGGCGCAAAAAACCAGAAACCGGCTAAGACGATGTTTCTTTTCTCTTTCGTGTATTCTTTAATATTTGTCAAAAGCAACTTTAATCCGGAAATAACACCCATCACAAATAACACGATATATAACAACGGCGTCGTAATTAGAATCCATACAGGGATATAGTGCCAAGGAATTTGGTAAGCATCTCTGATCGAACCCATATACAATAGTGTCCCACCCCACTGATGCCGCCCCACATTCCAAAAGGCATTCTTTAAATTTTCAAACGTATTTACCCACATCGTTGGCCAGAACAAAATCATAAATCCAAAAGTCACACAGGCATAAATTGTAATAAGTATGTAAGGACTTATCTTTGATTTCTTCTCATTTTTCAGAAATAACGTATCCGCTAAGAAGGCAAGAATGGTCATAAAGGGTAACAGGATTCCCATAATGCGAATATCAATGACCAAGGCCGTTACAATGGCATGCACCAAAGCGCGAGAAAAAGTTTTATGATCCAAAAACCAAACCATGCTATACGCACCCACCATAAACATCGCTAAAAAAGGAATATCTTTGCAATTATAAAAAGAATGGGCAAAAATGCGTGGAGAGAGAATAAAGAAAAGAGTCGCTAGAAGCCCTAGCTTCCAGCTTTTAAAGATAAATCGATTTAGTTTATAGAAAAAAATGGTTCCAATATAAAAAATTAAAAACGTCGTAAAATGTCGTAACAAATAAATGGGACGATAATCATCTAATTTAAAGAGCTTCTCAAGCGCTACCAACAGAATTTCAAACACAGGTCCATAATAACGAACCTTAAAGGTTAACAACCTTTCATCAATACCAGCTACATAATGATAAAAAACATGGCCTGTTATCCTCTGGATATACTCATCCCAGGAAACGCCATAGTCTTTGAAAATGATGACGCCAATAAGAAAATAAACGAAAAAAAGCAGCACAACAATGCTATTTGTCATTCCCGCGAAAGCGGGAACCTTCCTGCCACCTACTTGAGCACGGATTCCCGATGTCTCGGGAATGACAGGGATTTTAGAAGTGTTTAATGTCATCCGCGGATAGGATTTAAGGTAATATTATGAAAAGGTTGGTATTGGGTCAAAATTTTTTCAAAATGTTCCGTGCGAAAAGAAAACCATGTTTCTTGATCGTTTGCTTTCATAATATCGCCACCAAATTGCCGATGAAAGTTGAGAGATTTGGTATTAGCATTTTGAACACCATTATAAACGTACTCAAGCATCAAGTCTGTAAAACTAAACTTATACATCAATATCGCAGATTCAAAGGCCACAAAAAAAGGAGCCTTTGGATCAATTAGCCAACGGCCCCACTCCGCACGTTTGCGCTCTTCATCAATATCATAAATCGCAATTGTCCCTAAAGACTTTTCTTTAAAATCTTCAATAATCATATGACAATCATGTTCAAGCCCCAAACGTTCTTCAATCCATTGTTCTTGCTTTTTAACAGATGGATCGGTCTTACCGATATATTGATTTAATTTAGGATTAAGTCTAAGGGAAAGGATAAAAGCGGCATCTTTAGGCTCAGCTGAGCGTAGTTGTAAATTTTTTCCAATGATAGGATTAAGGAGCTTCATGAACTTATTTTTTGTTTTTCTATAATACCGCTGATCAAAGCTTTAATCGTTTCCATCTTCATAATCTCTTCGATCGTAAATTGCACATGACATTCATTTTCGACTCTCAAAAATAAATTCAAACGCTCCATGGAGTCAAAATTTTCAATCTCATCAAAGGATTGATTTAAAAATATTGTACTCACATCATGACGCGTTACATCGGCAATGATGGATAAGACTTGACTAGATAATTTCTCTAAACTCATGATAATGACAAAAGTTCTCCGCGATGGGATAATATCTCATCAAGATCTGCCTGAAATTCATTAGGTTTTATTTCATGCATTCCAATGCGTTTATAAAAATCTTTAGACAACATATTCTTTTTTGTAGGAATGTAGTTGGCTTTGATTGATCTCACTTCTTTCGTTTTCAAATCATCTAAAATTAGAAAGAAAAATTGTTCCTCTACTTTACGACCAATCACGCGACAGCTAATCAAATAAGTATCAAAAACGGCGACGTCTCCCTCTCTATGAATGATCGCTTCACCTATTGTGCCTTCAGCTCCATATTTATCTTCATAATTTAATCCATAAACATCAGAATTTGAATTTTCTATAAAAGAAGTGACCTCCATCTCCGTATAACGTTTTGTGGTGAGATTAAATTGATTTGTTTTCTGCGTTAATTGTGTTAATCGGATTTTTAAATTAAGATCATTTTTATGAAGCGTGAGTTTGATATTTAAGGCTTCAATAAAATCACTTAGCTCGAGAGTGTACTCCTCTTCTTTTCTTCTCATGTAGCGCTGATAGTGTTCTGTTTTTTTCAAATCCTCTTTTGTAACATGCAATTTACTAAAATACGGATAAACAACACCAGATACAAACCAAGAATTTAATTGGGCTAAGTCATCTGGAAACTCAGGCACACACACCTCTGGAAGATGTTGACGAACCAGATCACGTTCAAAAGCATTGTCATCAATAAAAACCATACTATCTAAACTAACCTTAAGCTCCTCAGCAATTTCTTGCATATTTAAAACCTTATTATTCCAATTGATTTTTTTAACAACAAAATCATCCCACTTTAAATGCATCATAGAAACATTATTAAAGGCTTCAAGAGCATCTGCCTCATTATTTTTAGAATTAATGGCTAAAACAACACCTGTACGCGTTAAGGCTTTAATCATTTTTTGAAAATCACGATAAATACGTCCTATCCCATCTTCGGAGAGCTGAATACGTCCACACCCATCTTCTCCAATAACACCACCCCAAATAGTATTATCCAAATCAAGCACCAAAACCTTCTTCGTTTCTCCACGAAAAGTAGCAATAAGATGAAAGAGCTCTTCCAATATTTTTTGAAAACCAAATTGAGAATATTTAATGCGACCTAAATACCAATATTTTTCATCATAAATGACTTTATACCCATGAAGTTTAACAATGCGATCAAAATCATAAATAATGACATTGGAATGATCTTTTAAAAAGTCTGTAATGCGCTGATTCATAGCCTCTTCTACTTTCGTAAAAGAGTATTCTGTGTTTAAATCAAGAAAGGTTAAAAACAAATGGGGCGGAAAAACAATATTTGAAATAATGACATATTTATGCGGACATCGCGTTACAAAAGTCTTTATGGCGTTAAGCACATCATCAATGCGCTCAACAGCCGCCTCAACATCAGGGAACGTATAAAACTGATCTTTTAATAATTCTGCTGCATCAAGATGCATATAAACAATTTCAACGTCATCGTTATAAACAATCGAGCTTGGATTAATTAGATCAATGAGGTGTTGATTGTATCCACTAAAATGTGAATCTTCAATACCCATATCACGTAGATGAGACTTTAACGGATCCATGTTGATGTTACTTAGGAAAGCGACCTTTTGCATGTTACTCCTCGAGTAGTTCGATTAAACCATAAGATAAATAAATGAATGCGACTTGGCGCATGTTAAAGAGTTTGGCAGGTTTTGGATGAGAGACTATTATGCCTCCTTCATTTTGAAATTCAATCATTTTTTTATTTAGATCAGAAACTTCATAACACACATGACAATAACTTATGCCTTTTTCAACAAATTTTTCAACTGGTTTACCAGATATCAACTCTAGACGCGAACCATCTTCTAATGTTAACAAACACAACTGCGATTCTTGCTCTTCATCAAAAACAATCTCACTCGTTTCTTTAATATCATGATACGTCATCAACTTTTCTTTTTGTTCTTCGATATTTTTGCAAGCAATGCCAATGTGATGAAGTTTCATAAAAAAAATTATAGTGTCCTCCCCGCGCAAGCGGGGATCTCGTAATAGTTATAGTATTAATATTTTTGGTTCCCCGCTTGGCGCGGGTATGACACGCTTTGTATTTCGCAGCACCTTGTTAACAAGTAAAATTAATATTGTCATTCCCGCGAAAGCAGGAACCTCACAATAATTCACACAACCCTTCACCCTCAAAAACCGTCTCCCC